>CAVXNT010000001.1:0-219230 GCA_963763225.1 uncultured Actinomycetota bacterium
GGGCTCCCGCGCGGCCGCGGGACGTCATACGGCCGGAGCAAGGGGTGACACCGTCCGGTATGACGTCCCGGGGGTAGGATCTGGGCGGCCGTCTCGCCCTCCGGCACGAACGAACGAAATCTGCCCGAAGTGCGGGACTCGTAGAGGGTCGGTCCCGGGCGGAAGGGCGCTCATCCCGTACGCAGTCGATCACGACGTCGGGGGACGCGAGGAGACGACCGGTCCGGGCGGTTTCTGTCGAGGTGCGGGGCCCAACGAACGGCGGCCGGCGCGTTCTGCGCCGGCTGTGGCGCGGAGATCGGGGAGGCGACCGTCCCGCCGACCGCCACCGCCGACCGCCCCGCCGACCGCACCCGCCGGACCCCGGCCGCCGGCCCGGCGACGGTGAGCGTCGCCGGGACGACGTTCGAGTGGCCGGTCCCGGACCGGACCGTGACCGTCGGCGGCCGGGCGATGAGCCTCGAGATCGCGGTCGCCGGCGGCTCTAGGGCTGGCCGCGGTGTGGCTGCTCTGGTCGATCCACAACGTCGTCAGCGTCTGCCCGACCTGCTGTCCGGGCTGTTCGGCAGCGAGTTCGAGTTCGCCTTCTCCTGGCTGATCCTAATGGTGCTCGCCTTCCTGGGCTACGTCGATGGCCTGCTGGCGTGGACGCGTTCTCGATGCTGCGCGCCGACCCGGTCGGCCGCGGCCTCTGGCGGTCATCACCGTCACCCTCTTCCTGCTGCTGTTCAGCGACGCCCGCGCCGGCAGCATGGTCGTGATCTTCCGATCTCGGCCGCCTGCACCGCCGCGCTGTTCCTGTCGCCGTGGGCCCGTCGGGCGCTCGACGCGAGCGGCCGCCGGCACGGCCGGCCGTGGCCGGTGGTGCTCGGCCAGACCCTGCTGATCTCGTACTTCGCGCTCGTCGGCGTCCTCGGCGTCGCACTCCTGCCCGGCCTGCGCTGGGCGGGCGACCTCGGCGCCGACCTCGTGGTCACCGTGCTGTTCATGCTGGCCGCCAGTGCGTTGGCCCTGGTCGGCGGCCGCCGGCTCGCGACCGGCCCGGACCGGACCGCGCGGCTGCTGGTCACGATCGCCTGCGGCATCCGGCTCGTCGCGCTGTTCTCCGGCGGGGCCAACGCCAGCGGTCCTGATCGCCCTCGGGCTGCTCGGCGGCATCGCCGTACCGCTGTGGGTGGCGCCGAGCGCACGCACCTGGTTCGGCGAGCGCCCGTTGTCGTTGGAGGTCTGAGGCGATGGGCACGACGTACGCCGGACGGCACCTGGCCGCACGCCGGGTCGCGGCCGCGACCGCGGCCGCGGTGCTCGCGACGCTGCTCCTGCCCGGCTGCTCGAGCGGCGGTGAGGAGCGGTCGACGGAGAAGTTCTGCGCGACCTACGACCAGCAGAAGAAGGAGTTCCTCGACCGGTACTCCGCGATCGACCCCCATCCCACCGACGGGATGGCCGCGCTGACCGCCTCATCCTGGGCATCCAGTCGCTCGGCGACGTGTCGGTGATCTTCGACCGGCTCGACAAGGTCGCCCCCGACGACATCGAGCCCGACGTCGCCGCGGTGCAGAAGAGCTGGGACCAGATGATGGACACCCTGGGCGACGAGGCGAAGAACGCCTTCAACCCCAGCGGCATGCTCGGCGCGATGGTGAAGGGGATGCTGCTCTCGGCGTCCTCGAACGGCTCCTGGCAGCGCCTCGGCGACTACATCTCGGAGAACTGCGGTGCCTGACGAGCAGCACCCTGCCCAGCACCCTGCCAGCACCCCCCAGCACCCTGCCCAGCACCCTGCCCAGCCGCCGGCGCCGGTCGCCGCGGTCCCGACGATCACCATCGGGCGCGACGGCGGGAACGACGTGCCGCTCGACGACCCGCTGGTCTCGCGCTGGCACGCCCGCGTGGAGCTGCGGCCGGACGCCGCGGTCCTCGCCGACCTGGACAGCTTCCGCGGCACCCAGGTCAACGCCCGCTCGGTGCGCGGTCCGGTGGCGCTGGCACCGGGCGACGTCGTGACGGTCGGCAACCAGCGGCTGCGCTGGTCGGGGTCCGCGCTCGAGCCCGCGCCGGCCGACGCCGACGCCGTCCTGGTCACCGACCGGCTCGGCACCGTCACCCGGGACGGCAAGCAGCTCCTCCGCGACGTCTCGCTGCGGCTGCGCGCCGGATCCCTGACCGCGATCATCGGCCCGTCCGGCGCCGGCAAGTCGACCCTGCTCGGCGCGCTGACCGGCCTGCGGCCGGCGACGCACGGCGGGGTGCGGTACCTCGGTGAGGACCTGTACGCCAGCTACGACGAGCTGAAGTACAAGTTCGGCCTGGTGCCGCAGCAGGACATCCAGCACGGCCAGCTGACCGTCCGCCAGGCCCTCGGCTTCGCGGCCGAGCTGCGGCTGCCGCCCGACACCACCGCCGCCGAGCGGCAGGCGCGCGTGGACGCCGTGGCCGCGCGCCTCGGCCTGACCGAGCGGATGGGCAACCGCATCGGCTCCCAGCTCTCCGGCGGGCAGCGCAAGCGCGTCTCCATCGCCACCGAGCTGCTCACCGCCCCGCCGCTGCTGTTCCTCGACGAGCCGACCTCGGGCCTCGACCCGGGGCTCGACGTGGAGGTGATGCGCCAGCTGCGCGGCCTGGCCGACGACGGGCGGGTCATCGTCGTCGTCACGCACTCCGTGCTCGCCCTCGACACCTGTGACGAGGTCGTGGTGCTCGCGCCCGGTGGCCGGGTGGCGTACGCCGGACCGCCGTCGGGCGTGCTCGCGCACTTCGGGTGCGCCAGCTACCCCGAGGTGTTCGCCGCGCTCGAGCGGGGTGCCGCCGAGACGCCGGCCCCCTCCGGCGTACCCCCGGCGCCGCCGGCGCCCGCGAGCACCGCCGACGCCGCCGGCCGGTCCTGGACCGCGTCGGCGAAGGTGCCGCCCTTCGACGGGACGTCGGCGCAGGTCCGCACCTCGCAGTTGCGCACGCTGCTGCGGCGCAACGTCGCCGTGGTCGCGGCCGACCGGCTGCTGTTGTCGATGCTGGTGCTGATGCCGGTCGCGCTCGGCGTGCTGAGCCGGGTGGTGCCCGGCGGATCCGGCCTGTCGCTGCTCCGCGCGCCGCTGGGGCCCGGCGGCTACCTCAACCCGGAGCAGGCCACCAAGAAGCTCACGATCCTGATCATCGCCGGTGTCCTGATGGGCCTGGCGATGGCGATCCGGGAGCTGGTCGGGGAGCGGCCCATCTTCCAGCGCGAGGCGGCGGTCGGGCTCTCGCCGGACGTGTACCTGCTCAGCAAGATCCTCGTGCTCGGTGCGGCCGCCGCGGTCCAGGGCGTCGTGGTGACCGTGATCGCGACCGCCCTGCTGCCCGGCCCGGACTTCGGCGGCGACCTGCGGCTGGGGCGGATCGAGGTCGCGATGGTCATCGCGGCGCTCGCGTTCTCGATGGCGGTGCTCGGCCTGCTGCTCTCGGCGGTGGTCACCAGCACCGAGCAGTCCATGCCCGCGCTGGTCGGCATGGTGATGGTCCAGCTGGTGCTCTCCGGGTCGCTCGTCGAGGTCGCCGGGCGGCCGCTGCTCGCGCAGCTCTCCTGGCTGGCGCCGGCCCGCTGGGCCTACGCCGCCTGCTCCTCGATCACGTCGCTGCAACGCCCCCGGCGCCAGCAGTTCGCGTCGCTGGACTGGATCGGGCTGCACGGCGCCGGCCACTGGATCATGGCCATGTTCTTCCTGGCCGTACTCACGGCCGGCACCGCCTGGGTCGCACTGCTGGCGGTGCGACGCAGCGCCGTACCGCGGTGAGCGTCGCGGTCAGCCGGCCCGCGGCGCCGGCACGACCGCGATGCGGGCCGCGTCCTCGTAGTACGCCGGGTCCGTGACGTAGGTGCCGCGCACGGCGGGGTAGCGCAGGTAGGTGAGCCGGCTCATCTCGTGGCGCGCCTTGCGGGTGCCGTCGATGACCAGGCCCGCGACGAACAGCACGCCGGCCATCAGGACGCCGAAGGACGCCACCACGAGCGTGGGGAGCCGCGGCACCTGGCCGGTGTGGAGGTACTCCAGGAGCACCGGCGCGCCGAGCGCGACCGACGCCAGCACCAGCAGCAGCGAGATCAGCCCGAAGAACTCCATCGGCCGCTCGTGCCGGGTGAGGTTCAGGATCACGCTGAGGATCTTCCAGCCGTCGCGGTAGGTGCGCAGCTTCGACTCGCGAGCCCTCGGCGCGGTCCTTGAAGTCCGACCGTCGACGGTCGCGGACGGGACCCGGAGCGCGAGCGAGTGGACGGTCAGCTCGGTCTCGATCTCGAACTCCCGCGACACCGCGGGGAAGCTCTTCACGAACCGGCGCGAGAACACCCGGTAGCCGCTGAGCATGTCGCCCATGCGTGTCGCCGAAGATGCGCGCAGACGATCCGGTTGAGCAGCCGGTTGCCGGCCGCGTGCGCCGGCGCGGTAGGCGCTGGCCGCCCTCGACTCACGGCGTACGCCGACGACCTGGTCGAGGTTGTCGCTGACGAGCCGCTCGATCATCTCGGGCGCGGCGGCGGCGTCGTAGGTGTCGTCGCCGTCGATGAGCAGGTAGATGTCGGCGTCGATGTCGGCGAACGCCCGGCGTACGACGTTGCCCTTGCCCTTGCGGGGCTCCGAGCGGACGACCGCCCCCGCGTCGCGGGCCCGCTCGACGGTGCGATCGGTGCTGACGTTGTCGTAGACGTAGACCTCCATGCCCGGGCACGGCGGCGCGCAGGTCGGCGACGACCTTGCCGCGATCGGCGGCCTCCTCGTTGTGGCACGGGACGATGGCGGCGATGCGGTAACGCTCAGCCCAGGACATGGGTGGCCTCTCGTCGTCGGGGGTCCCGAGATCGCCAACGTCACCCCAACGGGCGAGTGCACAGCGGGTTACGTGTGGGTAGCCACGATGTGGACGCGCGTTCCCGGGCGGCCCAGCTCAGCCGCCCAGCCGCCCGTAGATCTCCACCAGCCGGTCGACGTGCGCGTCCCAGGAGTACGCCGCCTCGACGTGCGCGCGGCCCTCGGCGCCCATCCGGCGGCGGGTGTCGGGGTCGGCGGCGAGCTCGCGGAGCGCGGCGGGGAGGTCGCCCGCGGCCATGTCGACGAAGCGCACACCGGGGCCGACGGTCCAGGGTGAGTGGAGTGCGGGGTCCTCGCGCAACAGCACCGGCAGCCCCGAGGCCATCGCCTCGAGGACGGTCAGCGGGCACTCGCCGACCGAGGCGACGACCATGATGTCGGCGTCGCGGTACACCTCGGGCATCCGGGCGGCCGGCACCGGCCCGAGGAACCGCAGCCGCGGGTCGTCGACGCCGGGCGGCCGGTCGCCGCCGGCGAACGCGATCTCGTACTCGTCACCGGCGGCCGCCGCGACGATGTCGAAGCCCTTCTTCGGGACGAACCGTCCCACGAACAGCGCGACCGGCCGGGTGGCCGGGTCGTGGGGTCGGAAACTTGTCCGGGCGGGCGGAAGCGGTTCGTGTCCACGCCGTTGCCGAGCACCTCGGCGCGCGGCAGCCCGGTCGCGACGTGCTCGTCGATGGCGAGCACGGCCCGCGCGCCGGCGAGCACCGCGCGGCCCAGCGTGCCCAGCACCACCCGCTGCACCAGCCGCACCAGCGCCGAGGAGTGGTGCACGAAGCCGACGTGGCGGTGCACGACGTACGGCGTGCGCAGCGCCAGGCACCACAGCGCGGCCACCCAGCTGCTGACGTAGAGCACGTCGTGGACGTGGACCACGTCGGCGCGCCGGACCTCGCCGAACAGGCGGGTGACCAGCCGGGGTGAGAAGACGGGGAACGGCACGCCGTACCGCTCCTCGAGCCCGTTCCAGGCCCGCACCCGCACGGTCCGCACCCCGTCCTCGTCGCGCACGCCCGGGCCGACCGACTCGGCGCTGCTGACCACGGCCACCCGCCAGCCGCGAGCGGCCAAGCCGCTGCGTCTCGGCCGCGACCACCGTCTCCAGCCCGCCGACGTGCGGGAGCACGTGGTGTGCGACGTGCACCACGCGAGGCGGACGAGGTGGTTCAGACCGGGGCACCCGCGCAGTATGCCGTCCGTAACCACCCCCTCGCCCCTGCGTTGTCCGGACATGGTGGGGGAGCACTGGTTTCGTCGCGCCGTCCCGGTCACCGCGCTCGCGGTCGGACTGGTGGCGCTGCTCGCCCTGCTCTTCCCCGGGGTGCGCGAGCAGCTCGCTCTCTCGGCGACCCACCGGACCCAGCCCTATGTCGCGCTCGCGTTCGCCCGCGACCACACCGGAAACGTGGTGACCTGCGGCGGCGACGCGCACCAGGTGCGCGTCGCCTTCGACGTCGTCAGCCGCCTCGACCGGCCCCGCGACGTGCCCTGGGTGGTCACCGTGCACGGCGACCGTCGCACCGGAGCTGCGACGGTCGACCCGGGGCGGACCGTCGAGGTCAGCCAGCTCGTCCCGCGCCCCAGGGCGGGTCACTACACCGTGTCGGTCGAGCTGCCCGGCGAGGACCGCGAGCTGCACGCCCGGTGCCCGCGGAGCACGGCCGTGAGGGTCGCGATCGTCACTCCGCGCTTCCCACCCGACCCCGGGGGCGTGGAGCAGTACGCCGCGTGGGTGGCCCGCGCCCTGCGCGCCGCCGGCCACGAGGTGGCCGTGGTCACCACCGGCCGCCGGGCGGCGACCACGCACACGACGTACGACGGCATCCCGGTCGATGCGGCTCGGCACCTGGGTCACGCTCTCGAACACCCCCCTCAACCCGCTGTGGGGCGGCAGCTGCGCCGGCTCCTGCGCCGGCTCGACGCCGACGTGGTCAACGCCGCACGCCCCGTGCCGGGGCTGGCCGACCTCGCGGCGTACACCTCGCCGGCGCCGGTCGTGCTGACCTACCACGCCGGCTCGCTGGTCAAGGGCGGCAGCCCGGTCGACCCGTTGCTGCGGGCCTACGAGCGGCGCGTGCTGCCGCGGGTGTTCCGCCGCTGCGCCGAGCTCGTCGCCGTCTCGCCGGTCTCGATGGCGCACGCGACCGGCCGCGCGCACCTGATCCCGCCCGGCGTGGACACCGACCTGTTCACCCCCACCGACGAGGCCACGCGACCGGCGCGGTCCTCTACGTCGGCCGGGTCGAGCGCACGTCCCGGTGGAAGGGCCTGCACGTGCTCGTCGACGCGCTGCCGCGGCTGCGCGACCTCGTCCCCGACGCCCGGCTGGAGGTCGTCGGCGACGGTGACGACCTCGCGGCCCTGCAGAAGCGGGCCGCCGACCTCGGCGTCGCCGACCTGGTCGACTGGCGCGGCCCCGTCGACCACGACGAGCTGCCGGCGTACTACCGGCGCGCGGGCGTCACGGTGCTGCCCTCGCTGACGGAGTCGGAGTCGTTCGGCATGACGCTCGCCGAGGCGATGGCCTGCGGCTGCCCGGTGGTGGGGTCGCGCGGTCGGCGGGATCCCGTACGTCGTCCGCGACGGCGTCGACGGCCGCCTGGTGCCGCCCGGCGACCCGGTCGCCCTCGCCGACGCGCTGGCCGCCGTGCTCACCGACCCGCCGGACGGTCGGCGAGTCCCGGTGGGGCTGGCAGCAGCAGGCCGAGCGCACGGTGCGGCTGATGGAGGGCCTGGTCGAGGAGGTGGCCGCATGAACGCCGACGAGACGGTCGCTCGCCTGCGGGCGCGCGTGCCCAGCCGCGCTGATCCCGGCCCTGGTGGCCACCCGTACCCGCCTGGCCTGGACCCGCGGCCGGGGTGCGCGAGGACGCGCGCGCCCAGATGCGGTTCCTGCTCGAGCACACGCGGCCCGACCTCGACCTCGACGAGGTCGCCCGCGCCTACGTCCGCTACCAGGCCCGCCGCGGCGAGCTGCGCTGGCACCCCGAGCTGCTGACCGGCCTGCGGGTGCGCGGCATCGAGCATCTCCTCGAGGCCCGGGCCCGGGGCCGCGGGGTGATCCTGAACTTCGTCCACCACGGCTACTACGACGGCGGGTTCCCCTCCATCGCGGCGCAGGGGGTGCCCGCGCACATGGTCGTCTACCCGTACATGCTCGGGCCGGACGCGCCGTTGTGGCTGCGCCAGCACGTGAAGATCGGCACCGCCAACGGCGGCACCGCGGTGAGCAACGACGTGGGCGCCGACGGCCTGCTGGACCTGCTGCGTCGCGGCGAGGTGCTCGCGATCGCCTCCGACGTCCCCGGCCGCACCCCGCTGCAGTTCGTCGGCCGGCAGGTGCTCGGCTCCTTCGGCGCCGCCCGGCTCGCCGCGGACGCCGGGGCCCCGGTGGTCGTGATGACCTCCGAGGAGGACGCCGAGGGCCCGGTCATCTGCCTGCACGGTCCGCTCGAGCCGACCGGGTTCGAGTCGCCCCGGGCGCTGCTCGAGCGGATGCTCGCCATCCACGAGAACGTCATCCTGCGCTGGCCGGAGGCCACCGACCTGCCCCTCTCGCGCTGGGGCGCCCTGGAGGCCAGCCATGCGTGACCCCGGAGGGCTCGACCTGCTCGAGCCGCCCGAGACGACGACGTACGTCGAGATCACCCCGGTCCCGACGCGGCCGGGGTGGCCGGTGGTGCCGCGTGCTGCTCGTCGTCGCCGCGCAGCTGCTCGTCGCGCTCGACGTCGACGTGCCGGTGCTGCGGCCCGCGGTCGCGCTGACCACGTTCGTGGCCCTGCCGACGCTCGTGCTCTGGCGCCGCGCGACCGGCGCGGCGTACGCCTTCGGCCTCACGCTGCTGGGCCTGCTGACCGGCGGCCTGCTGCTCGACGCCGGCCTCGGCGCGGTCGGGGTCGACCACCCGCTGGCGCCGCTGCCCCTCGCCGTCGCCGGGGGTGCCGTCGACGTCGCGCTGCTGCTGTGGCGCCGCTCGATCCCGCTGCTCGACGCCCCGCCGGGCGCGGGGGATCGCGCGCGCGGTGCTCGACGCGCGGTTCGAGCTGCCGCCCACCCTGGCCGCGCTCGGCCTGCTGCTCTCGGTCGCCGGCGCGATCCGGCTCAACAACGGCGCCGGCGGCGCGGTCGCGGTCGCCGCGGTCGTCGTCTCGGCCGGCGCACTGCTGGCCCTGCTCGTCGCACGCCGCGACCGCCCCCCGGCGTACGACGGCGCGGTCGTCTGGCTGGTCTCCGCCGCGCTGCTGCTGGCACCTCGCTGCGCGGCTGGAACATCACCGGCCACGACATCCAGGCCGAGTTCCTCGCGTTCGGGCTGACCGACCACGCGCAGAACTGGGACATGAGCGCGCTGCCGAGCGCCTACAACGCCTGCCTGTCGCGTCACGATCCTGCCGACGGTGCTGGCGCAGACCACGGGTTTCTCGGGGCGCTGGTCTTCAAGCTCCTGCTGCAGCTGGTGTTCGCCCTGGTGCCGGTCCTGACCTACCTGTTCGCCCGACGGTTCGTCGACCGGCGCCTGGCGCTGCTCGCCGCGGTGTTCACGGTCGCGTTCCCGACCTTCTTCACCGACATGCCGTACCTCGTGCGCCAGGAGGTCGCGTTCTTCTTCCTCGCGCTGGCGCTGCTGGTCGCGACGCGGCCCGTACCCACCCGTGGCGCACCCGCGGGCTCGCGCTGGCGTTCGGCATCGGCGTGGTGCTCTCGCACTACTCGACGACGTACGTGCTGCTGATGGCGCTGGTCGCGGCGCTGGCCGGGCTGGGCGTCATCGCGCTGGTACGCCGGCGGCGCGGCCACCCGCGTCCGCGGGACCGCCTCCCTGGTGCTGCTGCACCCGGCGATGGTCGCCGCGCTCCTCGCGGCCACCCTCGCCTGGGCCGGGCCGGTCACCCACACCGGCGGCCACGCCCGGCGAGGTCGTCCAGCGACACGGTGCGGGCGATCACCGGGCACGGGTCCGGCGGGCCCGAGCTCCTCGGACACCTCCTACGCCATGCCGTCCGGCGAGCAGACCTCGCCCGAGCAGCGGATGCACATGTTCGTCAGGACACCCTCGACTACCGCCGCGCCGAGATCCCGGCCGGACCTGCGGGCGATCGCCCGACCCGGGGCCCGCCGAGCTGTCGCCGCCCGAGCGATGGCGACACCGACACGCCGGCCACGCCGGTGAAGATCGGTCGGCCGCGCTGGTATGGAGCTGTTCCTGCTGGCCGGCCTGGTGTGGCTGTTGCGCCGCCGCCCCGGCGCCGGACGCGCCGGTGGGCCACCCGCGCGAGGTCACCTTCCTCGATCTGGGGCGCGATGGCCGCCCTCGGCCTGATCGTCTGGTGCCCAACCTGTCGGTCGACTACGGCGTGCTGCGGGCGTTCCAGCAGACGCTGCTCGTGGTGGCGCCGGTGATGGCGCTCGGGCTGCGGAGCGTGCTGCGCCTGCTCGCCGGCAGACCGCCGCGGCTGCGTCGTCGCTCGCGGCCGTCGTCCCGTCGCGCTGCTCTGGGCTCACCGGCGTGCTTCGCCGCCCTCGGCAGCCAGCAGCAGCGGATGGCGCTGGCCAACGCCGGCACCTACTACGACCGGTTCTACGCCTCCGACGCCGAGATGCAGGGGCTGACCTGGCTCGGCGCGGTCGACCACGCCGACCGCACCAACGAGCGGATCATCGCCAGCCGCAACGCTCAACGTGCGGCTGCTCGCGCTCAGCGACAACCGCGCGCCGGTCGTCGGACCGGCTCTACCCGACGCTGCTGTCGCGCGACGCCTACGTGTTCGTCGACGAGCAGATCCTCGACCAGGGGGAGTCGACGGTCTTCTACACCGGCGACCTGCTGACCTACCGCTACCCGCTGGACGACGTCGACCAGCACCTGGACCTGCTCTACGACTCGCCCCAGGCGAGGGTCTACCGATGAGTCCCGTCGCGGCGGTCGTCGGCCGGGTCCGCGCGGCGCGGCAGGACCAGCTGCTGACCAACTCGTCCTGATCTTCGCGACCACCGTGCTGATGGCCGGCGGCGGCGCGGTGTTCTGGGTGATCGCCGCGCGGCTGTCCACGCCCGGCCGAGGTCGGCCTGGCCGGCTCGCTGGTCGCCGCCGGCGACTCGCTGGCGCTGTTCGCCCAACTGGGCCTGAACATCGCGGTGCTGCGCACGATGCCGATCAGCACCCGGCCGGCGGGGGACGTGCTCACCGCTTCGCTGGTCGTGGTCACCGCGGGCGTCGCGTTCGCCGTCGGCTACGCGCTGCTGCTGCCGGTCGACCTCGCCGCGGCTGGCCGAGGTGCTCGGCTCGCCGTGGCGCGATCGCGGCGTACGCACTGCTCGTCGCGATGACCGGGCTCAACGTGCTGTCCGACAGCGTGTTCCTCGGCATCAACCGGGTGCTGGTCCTACCTGCGGCTCAACGGCGTGCTGCTGGGCGTGGTCAAGTGCGTGCTGCCGTTCGTCCTCGCCGGCGCAGGCGCGTTCGGGCTCTACTGGTCGGTCGGCGTGGCGATCGCTGTGCTGCGCGGTCGCCAGCGTGTGGGTGATCCTGCGGGCCGTCCCCGGCCGCCGGTCGCTGCGCCCGTCGCCGGAGCTGCTCGCCAACCGCGGGTTCGCGGCGGCCGGCTACGTGACCTACGTGCTGACCGTGCTGCCGCTGCTGGTCTTCCCGCTGATCGTCATCAACGCGCTCGGGTCGGCCCAGGGCGGCGCCTACTTCATCAGCTTCCAGGTCGTCACGCTGCTGCAACGCGGTCGTGCTCGCGGTCGCCAACTCGGCGTACGCCGAGAGCGAGCGCGCCGCCCACCGCCGGCACGCCGTGGTCCGCAAGGGCGGCCTGACGTTGCTCGGCCTGCTCGCTGGCGGGCGCGCTGGCGATGGTCGCTGCTGGCGCCGGTACTTCCTGCGCATCTTCGGCGCCCACTACGCCGACGCCGGGACCACGACGCTGCGGGTGCTGGCGCTGGCCACGGTCGGCGCCGCGTTCAACTACTGGGGCGATGATCCGGCTGCGGCTGGCCAGCAACCTGGTCGCGATGATCGTGGTGCAGGTCGTCAGCACCGCCGTGATGCTGGTCCTGGCGGTCGCGCTCGCGTCGCACGGCACCGTCTGGGTCGCCGCCGCCTGGGGCATCGGCCACGCCGTCGGCGGCCTCCTCGGCCTGGTGGTCACCGTGACGCTCGCGCGGTTCGCCGACGACGCCCCCGCGGCCGAGGACGCCGCGCTCGAGCCCGCGGGCGACCCGGCATGAGGAACCTCGCGCTCGGCGTGGTGCTCGGGACGCTGCGGGTGGTGCTGCGCGTGCTGTCCCGCGTGGTCCCGCAGACCCGGTCGGTCGTGGTCACCGCCTGCCCGGAGACCGAGGGCAACGGCGTCGAGACCGCCCGCGCGCTGGTGCGCCGGTACGGCGGGCGCGTGGTGTGGCTGCGCGACCGCGGCCCGCTCCCGGCCGAGGTGGCCGGGCTCGCGGAGCAGGGGATGGTGCTGGTGCCGAAGGCCAGCCTCGCCGGGCTGTGGGCCTACCTGCGCGCGGAGGCCGTGCTGTTCACGCACGGGCTCTACGGCAGCCCGCGGCCGGTCGCGCGCAAGCCGGTCGTCAACCTCTGGCACGGCGACGGCCCCAAGGACATCACGCCCGGCCGGGGCGTCGGCGCTCGCATCGCCAGCACGTGGTTCGTCGGCAGCACCACGCTCTTCTCGCCCTGGCAGGCCGCGCTGTTCGGCGTGCCCGGCGACCGGGTCCTGCTCACCGGCAACCCGCGGACCGACCAGCTGTGGCGCCCGCCCGGCCGGGACGGGCTGGCGCGCCTGGGCATCGACCGCGACTTCGTGGTGTGGATGCCGACCTTCCGCCGGCCGCGGGCGGTCGGCGCGGTCCGGGTGTACGACGACGGCCCCGCCGACGTCACGGCCGGCGACGGCCGCGAGGGCCTCGCGGAGCTGCTCGCCGGCGCCGCTGCGCGCGGCCTCCAGGTGGTCGTCAAGCCGCACCCGATGGACGCCGACCGGCGCCGCTGGCCCGGCGCGGTCACCGTCGAGGAGTCCGACCTGGTGGCCGCCGGGGTCACGCTCTACGGGCTGCTCGGTGCGTCGTCCGGTCTGGTCACCGACTACTCCAGCGTCTGGGTCGACTACCTGCTGCTGGACCGGCCGCTGGCGTTCCTGGCACCCGACCGCGACACCTACGACCGGGCGCTGCACCCCGCCGACGTGCTCGACTGGGTGCCCGGCGAGGTCGTCGACCTCGCGGACGGGCCGTTCGAGGAGTTCCTCGCCGACGTCGCCGCCGACGGCGAGCTCGGCGCCGAGCGCCGCCGGGCGGTCGCGGAACGGATCGGCCTGACCATGTCGGCGACCGTCGCCGACGACCTGGTCACCGCACTGGTCAAGCTCGGGGTGCTGGGGTCGGGCTGATCCCGACCCGCGTCCGGGGCTGAGCACGTCGCTGCGGCCGCGCAGGAACGGCCGCTCGAGGAAGCGGTAGCTGAGCCAGGTCAGCAGCAGCGCGGCGAGCACCGCGGCCGGGCCGAGGACCAGCTTCGACGCCGGCGCGTCCTGGAGCAGCAGGAACGGCACGACGTGCCACAGGTAGAGGCTGTAGCTGGCGCGGCCGACCGCGGCCGGCCACGGGTGGCCGAGCAGCCGGTGCACGGGACCGGCGGCCACGCCGTACCCGCCGTGGATCAGCACCACGGCGGCCGCCACGCCCACCGGCAGGCCGACCAGGCGGTAGACCGGGCTGTGCCCGTCGGGGCCGAGCAGCGCGTAGCCGCCGATGCCGGCCAGCGCCAGCGCCGGCAGCACCGGACCGGCGGCGCGCGGCGGGCGCCCGTACGCCTGGAAGCGCAGGGCCAGGGCGGCCCCGACCAGCAGCTCCCCGAACCGCGCGGACGGGCCGAAGTAGAACGGGAACGCCGGCAGCGGCAGCGACAGCAGGTACGCCGCCGCGGCGGTCGCCAGGCTCATCCGGGCCAGCCGTGCGGCGCTCCAGCCGTGCCGCCGGGCGGCGAGCACGACCACCGGCCAGAGCAGGTAGAAGTACCACTCGACCGCGAGCGACCAGGCCTGGCCGAACGGCTGGAGGCCGGGCAGCCAGAGGTTGCCGTCCTGGGCGGCGGCCCACCCCGACGACGCCTGGGCCACCACCAGCACGCCGCGGCGGGCGACGTCGCCGGGCGCGTCCGGGGCCCACGGCACCACGGCGTACAGCACGAGCGCGCCGGCCACCAGGCCGAGCAGCGCCGGGTAGAGGCGGACCACCCGGCGGCGGAGGAACGCGGCGTACCCCCCGTTGGTGCGCCACAGCAGCGTGGTGATGACGAACCCGCTGAGCACGAAGAAGACGTCGACGCCGATCGAGCCGCCGTGGAAGAACGGGGAGTACCAGCTCGACCCAGTGCAGGGCGAGGACGACCGCGATCGCGACTGCCCGAATGCCGTCAAGGTAGGCGTACCGGCCCGTCCCCTCCATGGGCACGTAACGAAGGACACACTCCGCCCGTTATGCGGGCGCGGGGCGGTACGGACCACCATGGTCGAGCAGGACGAACCGGTGAGGGGATACATCCGTGGGGAGCTTCCGAGCGGCGCTGCGCGCTGCGGTCCTGGCGACGGCGGTGGCCGGCGTCCTCGTGCCCGCCACGGCGGGCGCTGCCGCGCCGCAGCACCACCAGCGCCGGGACATCGCGCCGCTGCCGGCCAGCCCGGCCGACACCGTCGTGGACAGCTACGGCGTCGGCATCCACCTGAACTTCCTGGACACGCCGTACCGGGACACCACCGCGGTCGCCGACGCGCTGTCCGCGCTCGGGGTGCGGCACGTGCGCGACGACCTCTACCTCGACGCGCCGCGCGAGTACCGCGCGATCGCCCAGGTCGCCGACCGCGGCATCGGCTTCGACCTGATCATGGGCCGGCCCGGCGGCTCCGCCACGCCGGACGACTACGTGCGCACGGTCGCCGACGAGCTGCCGACCGGCGCCGTCGAGAGCCTCGAGGGCGCGAACGAGTGGGACCTGAACGGCGGCGACAACTGGGTCCAGGAGGTCCGCGACTGGCAGCAGCAGCTGTACCGGGCGGCCAGGGCCGAGCCGGCGACCGCCGACCTGCCGGTGCTCTCGCCGGCGCTGGCGTTCAAGTGGAACTACGACGACCTCGGCGCGGTCTCGGCCTGGTCCGACCTCGCCAACGCCCACATGTACCCGGGCGGCTACCAGCCGTCGAACCAGATCGGCCAGATCACCCAGGCGGTGCGCCAGGCGGTGCCGTCCGAGCCGCTGGTGACGACCGAGGCCGGCTACCACAACGCGATGAACACCAGCAACGGACACCGACCGGTGCCGGAGTACGTCGGGGGCGTCTACGCCCCCCGCCTGCTGCTCGAGCACGTCGCGCGCGGCGAGCAGCGGATGTACCAGTACGAGCTCCTCGACTCCTTCGACAACCCCCAGCTCGACAACCCCGAGGCGCACTTCGGGCTCCTGCGCCACGACTTCTCGCCGAAGCCGGCGTACACCGCCATGCAGAACCTGCTCGGGCTGCTGGCCGACCCCGGCCCGGCGTTCACCCCCGGGTCGCTGGCGATCACCGCCGACGGGCTGCCGAGCGACGCCCACTACCTGCTGACCCAGAAGCGCGACGGCCGGTTCGTGCTCCTGCTCTGGCGCGACGCCTCCATCTGGGACCCCGAGCAGCAGCAGGCGACACCGGTGACCGCCGCCGACGTCACCGTCCGGCTCGACGCGCCGTACGACCTCACGGTCTACCGCCCCTCCGACGGCGCCGACCCGGTCACCGAGCGGGTCGGCCGGTCCGTCCCGGTCTCGCTCGACGGGGAGGTCACCGCGGTCACCATCGACCCGACCGACCCGCCCGCGCCGACCGACGTGACCGCGACGCCCGGCGACGGCAGCGCCACGCTCGCCTGGACGCTTCCGGCGACGTCGGCGAAGGTGACCGGCTTCGAGGTCACCCGGACGACCGACGGGCAGTCGTGGACCGTCGGCGTCAGCGACCGGTCGTTCGACGATTCCGGCCTGGTCAACGGCCAGCCCTACGCCTACACCGTCCGCACCGTTGGCGCCGACGGGCAGTCGGACACCGTCGCGACGCAGGTCGTGCCGGGCACCGTCCCGACCGCGCCCGAGCTGCGGCGGATCAAGCCGGGCCGGCACCGGGTCGTCGTCGTGTGGCGACCCTCCGACGGCCGCGGCCGTCCGGTCACCGGCTACGAGCTCCGCGTCCGCGGCCGCACCGTGACGACCGGCCCGGACGCCCACCGGCGGGTGGTCCGCGGCCTGCCGAGCGGTGCGAAGATCCGCGTCACGGTCCGGGCGCACAACGAGCTCGGCTGGAGCGCGGCCACGACGACACGACGGGTCCGGATCCGGTAGCCAAGACGCTTGACCGTGGCCAATGATGGGCCCGTGGTGGGGATCACGGCCCTGACGGGGGACATCGACCGGCTCCAGATCGACCTCAGCGACGGCTTCCAGCTGGCGACCAAGGCGGTCATCGCGGTCTTCCTCATCGGCGTCGCCCTCGACGTGCACCCCCGGGACCTGCGCGACGTCGTCCGCCGACCGCTGCCGATCGGGGCCGGGCTGGTCGCGCAGTACGCCGTGATGCCGGCGCTCACGCTCCTGCTGACCCTCGCGCTCGACGTCCGCGGCTCGGTCGCGATCGGCATGATCCTGGTGGTCTGCTGCCCGGCCGGGAACCTGTCGAACATCCTCACCCACCGCGCCCGCGGTGACGTCGCCCTGTCGATCTCGCTGACCACCGCCTCGAACGTCGTGGCGGTGCTGGTCACCCCGGTCGCCGTCGCGTTCTGGTGCGGGCTGAACCCGGCCGCCGACGGCCTGCTGCGCGACGTCTCGCTCGACACCGCCGCCATGGTCGTCGAGGTGGCGATGCTGATCGGCCTGCCGTTCGCGGCCGGGCTGCTCGTCGCGTGGCGCTTCCCGCGGTTCGCGGCGCGGGCCCGTCGCTGGGTCGAGCCGGGCGCCCTGGTGCTGCTGCTCCTGATCGTGGTCGGCGGCCTGGCCGGCCAGTTCGAGGCGTTCCGCAGCTACGTCGGCGCCGTCGCGCTCGCCATCGTGCTGCAGAACGCGATCTCGCTGCTCGTCGGCTACGGCACCGGCCGGAGCCTGCGGCTGGGGGAGCCGGGGCTGCGGGCGATGACGTTCGAGCTCGGCGTGCGCAACACCGGCCTCGCCCTCGTCCTGGCCCTGGGCTTCTTCGCCGACCTCGGCGGCGTCGCGTTCGTCGCCGCGCTGTGGGGCCTCTGGGACGTCACGACCGGGCTGGTGCTGTCGACGTGGTGGAGGCGGACACCCGCGGCTGCCGCAGCACCTGCGGGATCGCCGGCGTCGCCCGGCCCGCGATGAGGGCGGGCCCGGCCGGGATGGCTCAGACGGGCCATGCCCGTCGCAGGTAAAGCGGCCTAGCGTCGACCAGGTGCGTCCGCACCTTCGCGCCGTCCCTGTCCGTCTCGCCCGGCTCTTCGACAAGCTCGGCTCTCCCGGCGCCGTACGCAACGCGCGGGAGGCGTCCACCGAGCTCTCTCGTCGCCGCGTGGAGCGACAGGAGGTCGACGAGCTGCTGCGGCGGCTCGGTCAGGCAGCGCGGCACGGCACGGGGTCCTGACCGGACCGTCCAGGCGCGTCCGGCCAGAACCCGCGGCCGGCCGTCAGCGCAACCGGATGGTCCTCGCCTCCCGGGCGCCGTGCGCACCGACCAGCACCAGCCGGGCGCGGTCGACCTTGCCGGCGCGCAGCGCCGCACGCCCGCGCTCGGTCGCGCGCAGCCGCACGACCTTGCCGGTGCCGTGGATCCGCGCCTTGCCGCCGGCCAGCACCGTGCCGGGCCGCACCTTCGTGCCGGCGACCCGCTTGGTCGCGACCAGCGACAGCCGGACGGTGCGTCCCTGGTCGGCGCTGACCCGCAGCCTCACCGTGGGCCGGCTGCCGTTGCTGACCGTCGCCGACGAGCCGGTGCTCACCCCGGTCGGGCTGACCGTGATGGTGGCGGTCGAGGTGTCGTCGTACGCCGTGGTGTCATCGCTGGTGGTGGTGACGTGCGCGGTGTTCTCGATGTCGCGCGTCCCCTCCTGGCCCGACGCCGTGCGCACGTCGACGCACATCAGGCCGTAGTCGACGTCGAGCGGGGCGTCGGTCGGGTTGTAGAAGCGGAACAGGCGGGTGATCGGCATCGGGTCGGTCCCGAGCGGCTGCCCGTCGTAGTCCACCCAGGCGACGATGCCCTTGGCGCCGTCGCGGCAGGTCAGGCTGCGCTCCTCGATCCCGTGCGGCGCGACCACCGCGTGGCCGGACAGCTCGGTGATCGCCAGCTGGTGCGTGTGGCCGCGGACGACGCCGAGCGTGGTGCGCAGGCACCGGGCGGTCAGCGTGACCTGGCCGTCGTGCGCCATCCGGACGCGGAAGTGCCGGCCGTGCGCGATCGGGGTGCTGGTCACCACGCCGTCGCCGGACAGGAACGAGAAGCCCGGCGTGATCGCCACGCTGCCCGTGCCGCAGGCGAGCTCGGCGGTGTGCTCGCCGGCCGCGAAGGCCTGCGTGGTCGTCAACGAGTCCGAGATGACCACCGGGTGCGAGTGGTCCTCGCCGGAGACCGTGTGGTCGCTCATGCAGACGACGTTGACCTTCGCCTGGAGCTGGCCGGTCGTGTCGTTGCGCACGGTCCCGGTCCAGCCGAGGCCGTCGGGCGTGGTCTCCGAGCGCAGCACCATCGCGTCGTCGAAGGTCCCCGTGCCCTGGTCGACGTGGTCGAGGCGGACGCTGCCGTCGGTGGCGAGGTAGCCCGTGGGGCAGGTCGTCGTCGCGCCGGCCGTGTCGCCGCCCTGGACGGAGAGGTGGCTCTCGATCTTCGTCACGTCGAGCTGGTGGTCGTGGTTCGTGATCGCGCTCGGCAGCGCGTCCACCCGGACGGTGATGTGTGCGCTGGCGTCGTCCCCGGCGGGGATGTCGCCGAGCTGGCAGGTGACCGTCTGGCCGCTGGCGCTGCACCCCGAGCTGCCCGAGAGGTAGGTCAGGCCGGTCGGCAGCACGTCGGTGACGACGACGTCGCGGGCGACGCCCGGCGCCGGAGTTCGTGGCGTGCAGGGTGTAGGTGACCTGGTCTCCCGGGGCGGTGATCGAGACGTCGGCGGTCTTCTCCAGCGCCAGCGTCGCCGGCTCCGGCGTGCTGCCCACGGTGGGGACCGTGGCGTCGTCGGCGTCGGACACGTCGGGCCCGGACGGCGGCGTACCCGTCGCGGTCGCGACGTTCGAGACGGAGCCGGCCGCGACGTCCGCGGCGGTGACCGTGTGCGTCTGGGTCGGCAGCAGCGGGCAGGTCGTCGATGCGTTCGGGGCCAGGCTGTCGACGCACGGCGCCGCGACCAGCCCGAGCATCGGGTCGGAGATGGTGACGTCGGTCAGGTCGGTGTTGCCGATGTTGGTGACGGTGAAGCCGTAGGTGAGCAGCTCCCCGAGGGTGCCGTCGGTGCCGGGATCGTCGGAGTCGGCGACGGACTTCTCCAGGTGGATCGCCGGCTCGCTCGCCGGCGGCGCCTGGCATCCCTCGACCCAGAAGACCTTGCTCTTCTTGTCCGCGCCCTGCGAGCCGGGCGTGTGGACGGTGAGCTTGACGTGGTAGCCCTGCTGGGGCTGCGGGTCGCCGTGGAAGGTGAGCGTGTACGCCTGGCGGCCGTCGAGGCCGGTGGCAGTCCCGGCGCCCGAGGCCGGGTCGGCGCCGACGAAGACCTGCGGCGGCCCGTCGACGTCGAGGACGACGTCGGCGGTCGGCGCCTGCATCTCGAAGGTGACGTCGGAGATGATGTCCGGCCCCTCGTCGAAGCCGTACCACTCCACGGTGAAGGTGCACCCCACGTGCGGATGGTTGTCCGGTGGCGCGTCCATGTCGCCGAGCTCGGCGACCTTGACGGTGCCGTTGTTGCCCGGCGGGTTGCCACCCCTGGCGGCATCGGCCGGGCTCGACGACGGCGTCATCGTCACCAGCGCGGTGGCGAGCAGCGCGACGACGGCGGCGCTGTGGACGATGTGGAATGCTCCGCGGCGCAGCGCCGCACCGGCATGCTGGTGCACGACCGATCCCCCCTCGTCGCGCACCGTGCGCACCGCCCCCCGGTGCGCGACCCCCAGGCGCGACCTCGCCACCGTAGCGAGGCTGGGTCGGTCCCGCCGGCAAATCACCCGACGGGGTGGTGCGGACCAGACCGGCCCGTAATCTTGGGCGGTCATGCCCAGCCACCAGTCCAGCCAGCTCTGCCACCACTTCGACGCCGGCCGCTGCCGGTCGTGCACGTGGCTGGGCACGCCGTACGACGAGCAGCTCGCCGCCAAGCAGGGGCAGGTCGCGGAGCTGCTGGCCGGGCACCGGCCCGCCTGGCTGCCGCCGGTGCCGAGCGCCCGAGCTGGGCTTCCGCAACAAGGCGAAGATGGTGGTGCACGGCACGGCCGACGACCCGACGCTCGGCATCCTCGGCCCGACCGGGTCGGGGGTCGACCTGCGGCGACTGCCCGCTGCACACGCCGGGCATCGTGGCGGGGCTCCCGGTGCTCGCGGAGTTCGTGACGCGAGCCCGGCTCACGCCGTACGACGTGGCGGCGCGGCGCGGGGAGCTGAAGTACCTCCTGGTGACCGAGTCGCCGGACGGCGAGCTGATGGTGCGGTTCGTGCTGCGCTCGCAGGAGCCGGTGGCGCGGATCCGCAAGCACCTGCCGTGGCTGCGGGCGGCGCTGCCGGCGCTGGCGGTCGCGACCGTCAACCTCCAGCCCGAGCACAAGGCGGTGCTCGAGGGCGAGCGCGAGATCGCCGCTGACCGAGCAGGAGACGCTCACGCATGCGGGTCGACGGCCTCGCCCTGCACCTGCGGCCGCAGAGCTTCTTCCAGACCAACACCGCGCTGGCCGCCGAGCTCTACCGCCGGGGCCGGGCGTGGGTCGCCGAGGCCGCGCCCCGGACGGTCTGGGACCTCTACTGCGGCGTGGGCGGCTTCGCGCTGCAGCGTCGGCCGGGCCCGGCGTCGCGGTCACCGGCATCGAGATCAGCGGCGAGGCGGTGGCGAGCGCGACGCTGACTGCGGCCGAGGCCGGGCTGGCCGACGTGCGGTTCGAGGCCGGCGACGCGACGGCGTACGCCCTGGCCGCCGGGGCCGCGCCCGACCTGGTCGTGGTGAACCCGCCCCGGCGCGGGATCGGCGCCGAGCTCGCCGGCTGGCTGGAGCAGTCCGGCGTGCGGCACGTCCTCTACTCCAGCTGCAACGCCGCGACGCTCGCGGCGCGACCTGGCCGCGATGCCGTCGCTGCGACCGGTGCGCGCGCAGCTGCTCGACATGTTCCCGCAACACCGCCCACTACGAGGTGCTCGCCCTGCTGGAGCGGTCGTGAGCGACCCGCGGACGCTGCTCGAGGAGGAGCGACGGCGTACGACGGCGCGGCTGGCGCAGCTGCGCGGCGACTACCGCGGCTTCGTCGACGCCTCGCGCGACACCAACGCCGACGACGAGCACGACCCCGAGGGCGCGACGATCGCGTTCGAGCGCTCGCAGGTCGGCGCCCTGGTGCGCCAGGCCGAGGAGCACCTGGCCGCGGTCGACGCCGCGCTCGGCCGGCTCGACGACGGGACGTACGGCGTGTGCGAGCGGTGTGGCCGGCCGATCCCGGCCGAGCGGCTCGAGGTGAGGCCGACGGCCACCGCCTGCGTCGTCTGCGCTACTTCGGCGGGAGCGACCGGGCGTGGGTGAGGCCGACGTCGACCCAGCGCCGCAGCTCGACGTCGGTGCCGAGGCCGTCGGGGACCACCCGCATCCAGCCGTTCATCCGGCGCCCGCGCATCACGAACGGATCGACGTGGGGTTGCGCGAGGTGCTGCTCGGCGTCGTCCGGGTCGACCCGCAGCAGCAGGCCGCCCTCGCTGCTCGCCGCGACCGCCATGTTCCCGCTGACCAGGAACGCCAGGCCCCCGAACATCGCCTTCTCGGTGAGCCCGGGCTCGCCGGACACGATGTCGCGGATGCGGTCCGCGAGCTCCTCGTCGTACGCCATGGGCCGATTGTCCTCCGAACGCGGGCCGTTCGGGGCTCGTCGCGGCGGCCCGACGGGACGACACTCACCCCATGCGTACCTTCGTCTCGGCATTCACGCTCGCCGTCGCCACGTCCTTGACCGCGGCCCTGGTCGCGCCCGCCGCCGCCGTCCCGCCCACCGAGCGCTCCATCACCGACCCCGTCGAGCCCGGCAGGGCCTACGACATCGTCTCGGTGACGCTGCAGGCCGCACCCGCCCCCGACCGCAAGGCCCAGGTCACCGTCGTGCACGACCGCCGGGTGCAGGTCGGCGACAACGTCGACGTATGGATCGACACCGACGACGACCGTGTGCCGGACCTGTTCATCACCGGCCTGTCCTACAGCGAGTACGCCGTCTACAAGGCGCGCGGCTGGGAGAGCCACCACCGCGACATCACCGACCTCGGGTGCGCGACGATGCGGATGCAGTGGAAGAGGACGGTCATCCGGTTCGACCCCGGCTGCCTCGCGCCGTCGAAGCGCTTCTCGGTGTCGGTGCGGTCCTACATCGAGGAGCAGCCGTCGCGCACCGACGACTACGTCCCCGGACGGCACCGGCTGACCAAGAAGGTCCTGTCGTACGTCGCGTCCTGACAGCCGGGCGGAGCCGGCGAGCGCCGCCCCGATCGAGTTCCGCTGCGAACGACCGCAGTCCGTGGTTCGAGCGCCCGCTCGTGCCGATGAGCGTTCACCCGCCGATCGATGTCGGGTCGTGTGCCTGAGACCGACCTATAGCGCGGTCCCAGGCACACGACCCGGACCAGCCGGCCCGCCGCGTGCGCGCTCACCCGGGACGTCATGCGGACGGTGCCACCCCTTGCTCCGTCCGTATGACGTCCCGAGGCCGCGCCGGACCAGCGAATCGTCCGGATCTAGGCGCGATGAGCGCGATTCGCGGTCGGCTTACGTTCGTCGGTGGAAGGTGACGTCGCCGTTGGCGTGGTAGGTGGTGGTGTAGCGGGTGTCGTGGGCGCGTTGGTGGTGCCAGCCGCACAGCAGGATGCCGTTGGCGAGGTCGGTGCGGCCGCCGTCGACCCAACGGACCATGTGGTGGGCGTGCAGGCCCGTGGTGCGGTCGCACCCTTCGGCCTTGCAGCCGCCGTCGCGGACCAGCATGACGACCCGCTGGGGCTCGGTGAAGTTGCGGCTCTTGCGGCCGACGTCGATGGGTTGGGAGGGCCCGTCGAGGACGACGGGGATGAGGCCGGCCTCGCACGCGAGGCGGCGGGCCATGGCGGGGGAGATCTTCTCCCCGGTGTCGAGCACCCCGGCCTTCTCCAGCCGGCCCATCAGCGTGTCGACGTCGATGAGGACCACCATGGTCGCGGACACGCCGCCGGTGTCGGGGAGATCGTCGGCGGGGTACCGCTCGATCAGCTCGCACAGGGCGTGTCCGAGTGCTTCGGGGGTGGGGCGGGCACCGAATCCGTCGCTGTTCCCGGCGCCCTTGGTGGCGTGCTGGTGCTTGGGTGCGGCGATCGCGGCCAGCATCTTCCGCAGCGCGGCCCCGTGGACGGTGGGCAGGGTGAAGGTGCCGCTGGTCTTGCCGTGGCCGTCGTCGACCATGGTCAGGTGACACGCCTTCGCGGCGGCTGCTTCCTCGGCCTCGAGCAGGGCGGCTTCGCGGGCGTCGGCCTCGTCGGGGGCGATCACCTCGAACAGGCGCTTGCCGAGCCGGGTGAGGGCGCGGGCGTCGTGGTCACCGGCGAGGTCGAGCAGGTGTCGTTCGGCCTTCGTGATCAGCGCGGGGTCCAGGGTGTCGGGGAGCCGGTCGATCGCGCGGAGGATCACCCGTGCCTGCTCGACCAGGATCCGGCCGGCCGCGAGCGCGTCGCGGGTGGCGGGGTGGGCTTCCAGGCTCCGGCCCAGCTTCATGGTCGCCGCCGCCGCGCCCCGGGTCTGCCGGGTGGTGTGGGCCAGCCACGCGGCGGTACTGGACGCGGCCACGTCGTCCCCGACCCCGACGAACTCCGCATGCGCGGCCACCCGTGCCTTCAACTCAGCCAGACGGGACGCCGCACGCTCCAGCGACACCAGCGTCTGCCCGGTCTCGTCGGCGTCCATCGACCACACCGACGCATCCGCAACGGTGTCGAGCTCGGCGTGCAAGTGCGCGGTCGCCACAGCCACCGGGTGCCGGGGTGTCGTGGTCTGGGCCATGGATCAACCCAATCAGGGGGCACCGACAGTCACCCCTGCTCAGGGCCGGTCCGTCTCACATGATGGGACGCTTTTCAAAAATATTTTCGCGTCCGATTTTCCCTGCGGAGCGCGGGTGCGATCGGGTGTTCCGCCGGCCGGTCTCCGGGGAGCCGGGAGGCGACCGCAACCACCCGCCCGGCGTACCCGCTTCGCTGCCTTGTCGGCGCGCAACCACCCACGGCCCGCAGGCGGCCGACAGTAACTGCCCGCGACTGCCAGACTGACCCGGTGATCCTCGACAACTTCCGGCTCACCGACCGGGTCGCCATCGTCACCGGAGCGGGCCAGGGCATCGGCCGCGGGATCGCGATCGGGTTCGCCGAGGCGGGCGCCGACGTCGTCGTCGCGGCGCGGACCGCCACCGACCTCGACGAGGTCGTGGGCGAGATCGAGGCGCGGGGGCGCCGCGGCCTCGCCGTACCGACCGACGTCATGGACGCCGACGCCCGGCAGGCGCTCGTCGCCACCACCGTCGACGCGTTCGGGCGGCTCGACGTGCTGGTCAACAACGCCGGTGGCAGCGGTCCACGGGCGGCGATGGACACCTCGGAGCGGTACTTCGAGACCGCGCTGAAGTTCAACGCGACCGTGCCGTTCCTGCTCAGCCAGCTCGCCGCGCGGGCGATGGTCGACACCGCCGGCTCGGGCTCCATCGTCAACATCTCCTCGCGGTCGGCGGACATGACGATGACCGCGATGGCGGCGTACGGCGCGGGCAAGGCCGCCCTCAACCGGATGACCCAGGACCTGGCCGCCGAATGGGCGCCGACCGTGCGCGTCAACGCCATCGGGGTGGGCGGCGTCGCCACCCGGGGCCTCGACGTGGTCCTCACCGACGACAACCTGCGGCGCGTCTACGAGGGCAACACCCCGATGCGCCGGGCGGGGACCCCGGAGGACATCGCGAACGCCGCGCTGTTCCTCGCCTCGCCCGCCTCGTCGTGGGTGACCGGCAAGATCTTCCACATCGACGGCGGGGTCGAGAGGCCGGCGATCGACGTTCCCGTCCCGCCGCTGGGGCCCACCGATTGACCGACCGCCCGACTGCCAGACTGACGGCATGGAACAGCGCACTCTGGGACGTACTGGACGTGAGGTCTCCGTCGTCGGGCTCGGCACCTGGCAGCTCGGCGCGGACTGGGGCGACGTGTCCGAGGCGGACGCCCGCACCGTGCTGGAGGCGTCGGCCGACGCCGGCGTCACCTTCTTCGACACCGCCGACGTCTACGGCGACGGCCGCAGCGAGCAGGTGATCGGCGGGTTCCTGCGGGACCACCCCGGGATCACGGTCGCGACCAAGATGGGCCGGCGGATGGACCAGGTCCCCGAGAACTACACCCTCGACAACTTCCGCGCCTGGACCGACCGCTCCCGGCGCAACCTCGGCGTCGACACCCTCGACCTGGTGCAGCTGCACTGCCCGCCGAGCGCGGTGATCGACGCCGACCGCACGTACGACGACCTCGACACCCTGGTCGAGGCCGGCGCGATCGCGGCGTACGGCGTCAGCGTCGAGACCGCCGACCAGGCGCTCTCCGCGATCGCCCGGCCGCACGTCGCGTCGATCCAGATCATCCTCAACGCGTTCCGGCTCAAGCCGCTCGACGAGGTGCTGCCCGCGGCTGCGGAGGCCGGCGTCGGGATCATCGCGCGGGTGCCGCTGGCATCGGGCCTGCTGTCCGGGAAGTACGACGAGTCCACGACGTTCGCCGCGAACGACCACCGGACCTTCAACCGCGACGGCAGCGCCTTCGACGTGGGGGAGACGTTCTCCGGCGTCGACTTCGAGACCGGCGTGCGCGCCGCCCGGGAGTTCTCCGACCTGATCGGCTCGGTCGGGCCGACCGGGCTCAGCCCGGCCGAGGTCGCGCTCGCGTGGGTGTGGCAGCAGCCCGGCGTCACCACCGTCATCCCGGGCGCCCGCAACGCCCGCCAGGCGCGCGCGAACGCGGCCGCCGGTGACGCCGACCCGCTGTCGCCGGAGTTCCTCGCCGGGGTGCGCGACCTCTACGACCGCCACTTCCGCGCGGCCGTCCACGACCGCTGGTAGGCGCGCTGGTGCGGGCGATTAGGCTGGGCCCCGATGAGCGCCGAGGACTACTGCGAGCTGTGCGACCTGCCGAAGTCCACCTGCATCCACGGGAACCCACCGCCGCCGCCCCCGCCGCGGGCCTCCGCGCGCACCTCGACGCCGCGCACGGCGCGCACGTCGTCGCGCACCTCGACGCGTGCGTCGGCGCCGGTCGTGACGAAGGCCGCACCGGCCCGCAGCGTGCCGCGCAGGTGGACGCCGCCGGACGTGTTCAAGCCCGCCATCCTCGCCGTGCTCGGTGAGGCGGGTGGCGAGCTCGAGCAGGAGGACCTGTTCCGGGTGCTCGAGGAGCGGATGGGAGAGCGGCTCACCGCCGCCGACCACGAGACCACGCCGGAGGGCGAGCTGCGGTGGCGGTACGCCGCGCGGCGGGCCCGCCAGGCGCTCATCGCCGAGGGCGAGATGACCAAGGGCCGTCCCGGCATCTGGGCGCTCTCGTGACCGACCGGCCCGGCGAGCGCAACGTCCTCGGCGGGCCGCTCGAGCCCTGCGGCACCGACCCGGTGACCGGGTTCTACCGCGACGGCTCGTGCTCCTGCGGGCCCGACGACCTCGGCCTGCACGCCGTCTGCGCGGTGATGACCGAGGAGTTCCTCGCCCACCAGAAGGCGGTCGGGAACGACCTGTCCACGCCGGTGCCGGAGCATCACTTCCCCGGGCTCCAGCCCGGCGACCGCTGGTGCGTGGTCGCCGCGCGCTGGCTGCAGGCCTACCAGCACGGCTTCGCGGCGCCCGTCGTGCTCGCCGCGACCAGCGAACGGGCGCTCGAGATCGTCCCGCTATCGGCGCTGCAGGAGCACTCCGTCGACGTACCGGGCGACCCGAGCTCGCTGCTCTGACTGCCTGTGTCCCTCTGGCGCGACGCGGCCTCGGGATGTCATGCGGACAGAGCAAGGGGTGACACCGTCCGTATGACGTCCCGGGGACGGTTACGGCACGACCGAGCAGCCGGGCGGCAGCGGCTGCCGGCCGGTGAGCGCGAGGAGTACGTCGGCGCCCAGGCCGAGCTCCACAGCGCTCTCGCTCGCGAGGGCGAGCGCCTCGGCGAGCGCGGGGCGCGGAGCCTCGAAGTCGAGACCGGTCGCGCGGGCGATGTCGAGGCTGTGCACGGTGAGCTCGAAGGTCCGCGTCGGCAGGTAGTCGCTGACGCGCATCCCGCCGGCGATCGTCTCGATGACCGGGTCGCCGTCGAGCGCGTCGAGGGCCGCGTGGGCGTCGGCCTGTTGCCGCCGGAGCGTGGCGACCGGGTCGTCGCCCAAGGCGGCGCCGGCATCCACGCCCCGCTGCCGGATGGCGTCGCCGGCCTCGGTGGCGACGAAGCGGTTGACGGCGACGTAGTACGCCGCCGGCGACCCGATCGCGACCCCGTCGGCGCGGGTGCCGAGGTAGGTCGTCACCGTCACCAGCGAGCGGCTGGTGTGCCCGATGAGCGCCCGGAGGTCCCACTCGCCGAGGCCGGGTTCGGCGTACCGGTCGAGGGGGACCCGGGCAGTGAGGTCGAGGAAGGCCGCGGCGGCGGCGTCGAAGGTGGCGCGGGTCTGCACGGGGCTCATCCTCGCGGATCGGCGAGGCCCGTGCGGAAGGCGTACGCCACGAGCTGTGCCCGGTCGCGCAGACCGGTCTTGGCGAAGATGTGGTTGACGTGGGTCTTGACCGTCGCCGCCGACACGAACAGGTCGGCCGCGATCTCGGTGTTCGACCGGCCGGCCGCGATCAGCTGCACCACCTCGGCCTCCCGGGCGGTCAGCCCGTCGGGAAGCTCGCCGGGCAGCGGTGTCGGACCGGGCGCGCTGACCGGGCCGCCCGATCGCAGCGCGTCGAGCAGCCGGCGCTGCACGTCCGGGTCGAGCATCGCCTGGCCGCGGGCCGCGGTCAGGATCGCGTGCTCGATCTCCGCGGCGCCGGCGTCCTTGGTCAGGAAGCCGCGGGCGCCGGCCTGGAGCGCCGCGAACACCTGCGGGTCGTCGGTCAGGGTGGTGAGCACGACCACGGGCACGTGCGGGTGCGAGCCGGCGAGCCGCCGGGTGGCCTCGATGCCGTCGAGTCGGGGCATGTTCAGGTCCATCAGCACCACGTCCGGCGGGTCCTGCTCGACGCGTGCGATCGCCTCCTCGCCGTCGGCGGCCGCACCGACCACCTCGACGGTGTCGAGCAGGCCGAGGAGCAGCTGGAGCCCTTCGCGGACGACCCGCAGGTCGTCGACGATCAGGACGCGGACCGGGGCGTCGCTCATCGGGTGCTCGTCTCGTGCTCGTAGGGGAGGGCCAGGCGGACGGCGTACCCGTCCTCGGTGGGGCCGGACTCGAGGGATCCGCCGGCGAGCTCGGCCCGCTCACGCAGGCCGGTGATCCCGTAGCCGCCGCCGGGGAGGGCGGCCGGCGCAGCGCCGCCGCGGACGTCGGTCGCGGTGAGGATGACCTCGTGGTCGCCCCACGCGAGCGTGAAGGCGATCGCGGCGCCGCGGCCCGCGTGCTTCGCGGTGTTGGTGAGCGCCTCCTGGGCGGTCCGGTAGACCGCCAGCCCGGCCTCGGCCGGCAGCGGGCGAGGGGTGCCGTGGAGGGCCAGTGTCGCGCGGAGGCCGTACGCCGCGCCGGCCTCCTCGACGAGGTCGGGCAGCCGCTCGGGGCCGGGGAGCGCGTCCCCCCGCAGCGCGGCGATGGCGCCGCGCGCGTCGGTGAGGCCGCTGCGCGCCAGCCGGTGCGCGCGGTCGACCTCGGCGACCACGCGCGGGTCCGCGCCGGTGCGCTCGGCGAGCATCTTCACCGCCTCCAGCGACATCACCTGCCCCGACAGGGCGTGGGCGAGGATGTCGTGCATCTCGCGGGCCAGTCGGGCCCGCTCGGCGAGCGCCGACGCCTCGGCCTGGGCCGCCCGCGTCGCCTCCAGCTCGGCGACCAGCGCCTCCGAGCGGGCGTGGGCGAGCCGGGCGTTGCGCGCGGCCGCGGCGACCGCGAACGCGAACGCGACGCCGAGCAGGCTGGTCGTCAGCCGGGTGACCGTGTCCGGCCGGCCGCCGAGCACGATGCCGCCCGCCAGCACCAGCAGGACGACGCCGATCGCCGGGGCGGCGTACCGGGTCGTGAACCGCAGGCCCAACCCGGCTGCCGCGAAGTAGGTGAGGAGGAACCCCGCCGAGTCCGGAGCGACCTCGTTGAGCAGTCCGCCGCACGCCCCGATGACGGTGAGCAGCGCCGCCTCGACCAGCGGGGAGCGCGGCGTCGCGAGCAGCTCGACCAGCCACAGCGCCACGCCGCCCAGCAGCAGCGCGGTGGCGGCCGGATCGTCCAGGTCGCGGACGGTGCCCACCACGGCGACCACGGCGGCCACCAGGCCGAGCGCCCGCACGCCGCGGCGCCACTGCTGTTCGTCGCTCACGCGGGCAACCTACTCACGCGGGGACCGCGACGGGTGCACGACTCGGCGCGCGGACCAGCAGCAGGAGCCCGTACGCCAGCAGGACGACGTCCTCCGCGACCAGGACCGGGACCTTGGGAACGTTGCCGACGGCGGCGGCGAGGTCGGTCAGCGCGTGCAGCGCCATCAGCGGGACCAGGGTGCCGGTGCGGCAGCGCAGCGCGCCGTACGCGACGCCGAAGCAGAAGGCGCCCCAGGCCTGCGCCAGCACGAGCCCGGAGCTGTCGCGGAAGAAGACGTTGGCCAGGTGGGCGGCGCCGAAGAGCGCGGCGCCGATGAGGACCGCCCGGGCGGTGCCGAGCGGGGCGAGCAGCCGCAGGGCGAAGCCGCGCCAGATCAGCTCCTCGGTCACGCCCGTGAGCGCGTACCCGACGACGAGCACGAGGAGCAGGTCGGACCCGACCGGACGGACGCCGAGCACGAGTGGACTGACGGCCACGACCAGGGGCAGCGCCAGCAGCGACGGCTGCCGCCAGGTCGCCGGGCGGGTGACACCGAGCTCGCGCCAGGATCCCAGGAACGGCGCCGCCACCAGGGTGAGCGCGAACAGCACCTCGACCACGAGCAGCGCCCGCGTGGTCCCGTCGACCTCGGGCAGGTAGGCGCGGGTGAGGAGCCCGCCCCCGGCCGTCACCACCATGACCGCGGCCCAGAGTGCGAGCGCCTTCACGCCGGCACCGCCACGGCACCGCGCTCCGCGAGCGCCGACCGGGTGCCGGTGACCAGCACGCGGGTGAGCACCATCGCGAGCGCCATTGCCACGAACGCGGCGGTCCAGGCGTCGGCGCCGGTGATCTGGTGGTGGTACGAGAACAGCCCGATGCGCTGGGTGAACCAGTGGTCCGCGCCGTACGCGAACAGCATCCGGCCACCGATGACGAAGACCCAGAGGGCGGCGTACGTCGCACCGGCGCTCATCACCACGCGGCCCCCGAGCCGGCGTACCCGGACCAGGAGTCCGGCGACCAGCCCGAACGCGACTCCGGCGCCGACCCCGACGAGCTCGAGGACCAGGTCGTTGCCCGCGGTCGGCGGGTCGCTCAGGAAGACCGCCCCGGCGACGGCGACGAGCGCGACGGGCAGCAGCAGTCGACGCCGGGTGACCTCGTGGGTGCCGACGTTCGAGATCAGGATGTAGGCGAGCAGCCCGAGGTTGAGGGCGTACTGACCGGCAGACATTTCTTCCTCTCCGGGCGACCACCGTTGGTCGCCGCTGACGAGGAAGAACCTAGGAATCACCCGGGGTCGGCCGCGTCGGCGCACGGGTTGATCCGCCGATCTCCACCCCAGGGTGGAGACGTCAGGCGAGGACTCGGATCTCCTCGCCCAGCCGGGCTCCGCGCAGCAGCTCCAGGTCGTCACCGGACCAGAACTTGCCCGGGTCGTAGTAGTTCGTCGGCCGCACGCCGTCGAGGAGGCCCATCGCGGTGTACGTCGCGGCGACCACCTCGGCGCAGTAGGTGAGCTCGGCCGGCGCCGCCCGGCGTACCCGGCCGCGGGCCCAGCGGCCGATGAGCGCCGCGGTCGGCGGGAACGGTGTGCCGTCCAGCCGGGCGATCGTGCGCAGGACGGCGTCCTCCATCTCGGCCGTGATGCTCGCGTCGAGCTGGCGCAGCCAGGCGCGCTGCTCGTAGCGGCCGGTCCACTGCTCGACGGCGGCGCGCAGGTCGTGCAGCTGGACGCCGCGGTGGTGGCTGTGGGTCCACACGTCGAGCAGCCCCTTGCCGAGCTCGGCGTGCCACATCAGCGGTGGCAGGTCGTCGAGGACCACCGCCATGCCGACGTGGTTGACCGGCGCGTTGGTGAGGACCCGGATAGCGTGGTCCGCGGTCGAGCGGCCGCGGAACAGCCACAGGTCGCCGGTGCGGGTCAGGTCGACCGCGTCGTCGAGGGTGAGCTGGCTGTCGGTCATGGATTCCCTGGGAGGTCCTCGTGAAGCTGTGGAAGTGGCTCGGGCTCGCGGGCGTGGCCGGGGTGGCCGCCACCGGGGTCATCATCGCGCGCGACCAGCGCCAACGGGCGCAGCTCACGCCGGAGCAGGTGCGCGACCGGCTCCGCGAGCGGCTCGAGGGTTCGTCGGAGCCGCCGGAGTAGCCACTCCCAGTCGGGTCCCAGTGGACTCCAAGCGGGCGCGTGCACGATGGGCGTGCCCGCCAGGGAGGCGGGCGTCCACATCCGAGAGGAACCGACATGAAGAGCACGATGATCGAGCGGCGCAACGCCTGGCGTGCGCTGCCGCACCAGGACAAGCAGCAGCGGCTGGACAGCCTGCGCCGCCGCCATCAGCGGCAGGTGGAGTTCGAGATCCTGCGACTGCAGCAGCACCGGTGACACACCCGCACCCCCTCCGGACGTCATGCGGACGGAGCAACCAGTTGCTCCGACCGCATGACGTCCGGAGGGGTCAGCTCGTAGCGGCGCGGACGCGGTCGGCGATCTGCTGGAGCCAGGCGCGGTAGGTGCCGCCGTCCAGCCAGCGACAAATCCGATGCCAAGATCGTCGATGAGCAGCTTTGAGGTATCGGCTTCACTCGGACGGTGACGCGGCCAGCACTCCGGCAATCTCCGCGGCAGGGCCGAGTCGAGGGTTGGGTTTCCTGCACGAAAAGGTCAACGACCTCCATCGGGTCGTCGGCGTCTTCCTCCCAGTCCTGGTGGAAGTACGCCCCCATGAGCTGGTCGAGCGCTTCGAGCCTCACCATGCCGCGCGGCTCAGCTCGTGGCGGCGCGGACGCGGTCGGCGATCTGCTGGAGCCAGGCGCGGTAGGTGCCACCGTTGTAGCAGGCGTTGAAGTCCCCGCCGAGAACCCGCACCACGTAGCGCTCGAGGTCTTCCTCGGTCGTCAGCGTCTCCAAGAGGGCATCGATCTCACCGGGAAGCATCTCCGCAAGGTCCGGCTCGTTCCGTTCGAACGCCTCCAACACCATCCACTCGTCCTCGTGCTCGAGAGCCCAGTCCTGGTGGAAGTACGCACCCATCAGGTGGTTGAGCGCTTCTGGCCTCTGCATGCCGCGCGGCTCATGTCGTGGCGGCGCGGACATGGTCGGCAATCTGCTGGAGCCAGTGGCGGTAGGTGCCTTGGTCGGGTCGCAGCTGGCAACCCATCTCCCGAACGGCGTCACGAAGGTCGCCGTCCTCGGGCGTCGTTGCGAGGAGCTCCACCACCTCACCCGGCAGACGGTGGGCCAGCTCCGGGCATTCGGAGACGAAGGCATCGAGGTTGTCGTCGACGGTTCCGACGAGGTCATAGTCCTGGTGCAGGTATGCCTGCATCAGTTCGCGAAGTGCTGGATATGTCATCAGGCTGCTCACGGTTGCGGGTAGGAGGTGTGAATCCGGAAGCCGTCGGGCAACTCCGGGGCGCGGTGAAATGCCCGGACTCCGTTGACCTCGGATATTGTCCCGGTCCTGTCCAGGGTGACGCCGGTGGCGTCTCGCAGGTGGGCCTGGATCGCCAGACTTCGTCCTTCGCCCGCCAGCCTCGCATTGACCTCGAGTGGGCGTAGAGCGATGAGCTTCCTGATCGCGCCTGCGGCGTCCGCGGGTGTCTTGAAGGTGGACACGAGATCGAGCTTGGCGTCCCGTGCCAGCCGCTCATCGAGGAGTCGGCTCAAGCCGACGTTCGCTCCAAGATATGGCCGCCGGCCTTTCGTGCAATTAAAGGCCTCGAGCAACCCCTTCCGGGCCGCGCACGTAGGCGCTGAAGTCCATGCTGCCGCGCTCGGTCATGGCCATCCGGCGCGCGCGGGCGACCTGCGCGAGGTACGCGCGGGTGTCGCGGGCGGTGGCGGCGATGGGGCGCAGCGTGGTGGCGGTGCCGCGGGTGAGGACGCCGAGCGACTCGAGGATGCCGCGGACGCGGGCCGACGCTGCGGCGACCCGGGCCGCCCCGGCGCTGCCGGCGACCGGGGTGGCTCCACCGCCGGTCACGGCGATCAGCACCCCGGAGACGACGGCGCCGATGCCGAGCTCCCAGGCGATCTCCTCGAGGAAGTCGAGGATCTCGGCGCGCTTGGCGTCGACCTGGTCGGCGTACGACTCGCACGCCGTGCCGATCGCACCGAGCTGGTCGGCGAGCGCCTCGCAGCGGGCGCGCAGGTCCGCGGTGGCCGCCATCGCGAGCGGCACCTCGGGCGACACCTCCTCCTCGAGCGCGGCCAGCGCGGTGGAGCAGTGGGCCGCCAGCAGCCCGGTCGAGGTCGTCGCCGCCCGCCACCGGGCGGCCGCGGACCGCAGCCGGTCGGTGTCGGCGTTCGGCCAGAAGACGCCCTCGAGGGCGTCCAGCACGACCGTCGCCCAGTGGGGGAGCGAGCCGGGGTCGGCGCCCAGGGACGACGGCGGCCCCGCGGGGCGTACGCCGACGGCCCGGTCGGCGAGCGTCGGCGGGGCCGAGACCGTGTCGGCCCACGCGTGGTTGTGCAGCGTCTGCTCGGTCAGGTGTCCCAGCGACGCCAGGGCGAACGTCAGCTCGCCGAGCGCGGCCACGGCCTCGCCGGCGGCCTCGTCGTACATCGCGGCGAAGTCGGCCGCGGTGGCATCGTCGCCGGCCATGCCGGCGTACCCGGCCAGGTCGTCGGACAGCGTGGCGGCGGTCCGGGCGGCGAGGTCGTTGCCGGTGACGAACGCGCGGACCGCGGACTGGTACCCGCTGCCGGCGACCGCGATCCTCACGACACCTGCTCCCACATGCGCAGGTTGGTGCCGGCCGCGGCCTCGTACTGGTCGTGCGCCACGGCTGCCGCCCGGCGCATCGCCGCCAGCCCGTCGCGCATCTCGCGGAACCCGGCCTCCCACTCGGCCTGGACCGCCTGCTGGGCGAACGCGGCGCGGCCGTGCCAGGTGCCGTGCAGCGTGGCGACCCGTGCGGAGATGTCCGCCAGCCGCTGGTCGAGCGCCGCGCCGCAGCGTCGCAGGTCCTCGACGGTGGCGAGCAGCTCGTCGAGGTCGACCGTGTACAGGCCGGACATCAGCCCAGCCTCGCCGTCAGCCGATCCAGCCCCGCGCCGGCGCCGGCGTCGGTCGCGACCAGGTCGGCGTCGACGGCCTCGAGCAGCCGGGTCATCGTGGTCAACCCGGCCAGCACCCGGGCGGCGCCGTCGCGCCAGGCGTCCCAGCCCTCGGCGTACGCCGTGGCGACGGTGCCGGTCCAGCCGGCGAGCAGGGCGTCGACCGAACGCTCGGCGCGGGCGCGGTCCTCGGCCAGCAGGTCGGCGGCCTCCCGCAGCGCCGTGACCGTGTCCCGGAAGGCCTCGTGGTCAGCGGTGAGCTCGTCCATGCCCCGACGATGCCCGGAGCCGGCCCTGGCCGACACCGCCGCATCGTCAGCCTGTGGATAACTCGGGCGGCGCGGTGGTGGGCCGCGGGACGTCGTACGGACGGAGCAACCACTTGCTCCGTCCGTATGACGTCCCGGCGCGCCTGCCTCAACCGCCGCCCTACGGCAGCGGGTCGACCTCGTCGTACCCGCCGACGCCGGCGGCGAGCAGCCGCAGGTGGTGGTCGCCGTCGCCCAGCAGGTGGTCGAGCGCGGTGAGCCGGCTGGTGTAGCTGCCGATCGAGTACTCCGCGGTCATGCCGATGCCGCCGTGCAGCTGGATCGCCTCCTGGCCGATGTGCCGGCCGGCGCGGCTGACCTGCAGCGCGGCGCGGGACGCGGCCACCGAGGCCTCCTCGCCGCTCTCGCCGTCGAGCACCATCGACGCCCAGAGCGCCATGCTGCGCGCGAGCTCGAGCGACACGTACATGTCCGCGGCGCGGAAGTTCAGCGCCTGGAACGTGTTGAGCGTGACGCCGAACTGCTTGCGGCTGGTGAGGTACGACGTGGTCGACTCGAGCGCGACCTCCATCAGGCCGACCGCCTCGTTCGCAGGCGGCGATCCGCGCGATGTCGAGCACCCGGGCGATGATCCCGGTGGCGTCGCCGCCGGCGCCCAGCGGCGTCGCGGCGGTCGCCGTCGAAGGTCACCCGCGCGGCCCGTCCGCCGTCGTGGGTGGCGTAGCCCTCGCGCGCCGCGTCGGATCCCGGCGACCACGAACAGGCCGGTCCCGCCGTCCTCCAGCGCCGCGCTCACGACCAGCACGTCGGCGCGGGCGCCCTGGACCACCGGCTCCTTGACGCCGCTCAGCGTCCACGCGTCACCCGACGACGAGGCGCGTACGGCGGACGCGGTCGGCTGCCAGCGCGCGCCCGGCTCGGTGTGCGCGAAGGCGAGCAGGGTCTCGCCGGAGGACAGCCCACCGAGCAGCTCGGTCTTCTGCTCGTCCGAGCCGGCCGCGGCGACCAGGCCGCCGGCCAGCACCACCGAGGTCAGGAACGGCTCGGGCGCGAGCACCCGGCCCAGCTCCTGGGCCACGATGCCCACCTCGATCGCGCCGGCGCCCATGCCGCCGTACTGCTCGTCGAACGGCAGCCCCAGCACGCCCATCTCGGCCAGCTGCGACCAGACCTTCTCGCTGAAGCCCGGGTCCTCGGCGACCGTCTGGCGCCGGTTCTCGAAGTCGGCGTACGCCCTGCCCACGAGCCCGCGGACGGCCTCGCGCAGTGCCTGCTGCTCCTCGTCGTACGTGAAGTCCATCGTCGTCCCCTCAGAGTCCCAGGATCGTGCGGGCGATGATCTGGCGCTGCACCTCGTTGGAGCCGCCGTAGATCGAGGCCTTGCGGAAGTTCAGGTAGACCGGCGTCGAGCGCCGGGTCCACCACGGCAGGTCGGTCGCGTCGTCGGCGGCGCCGGAGGCCAGCGACGCCGGACCGGCCAGGTCGACGACGAGCTCGGTCACCGCCTGCTGCAGCTCGGTGCCCTTGAGCTTGAGCACCGAGGACGCCGGGTGCGGCTTGCCGTCGGCCGAGTGCGCGACCACGCGCAGCGCGGTGAGCTCGAGGGCGAGCAGCTCGTTCTCGAGCTCGGCGATGCGCGCGGCGAGCAGCGGGTCCTCCTCGAGCAGCGGGCCGGCCCACTCCTTGGCCTGGGCGAGCACCCGCTTGGTGGCGCCCACGGGCGCGACGCCGACGCGCTCGTTGCCGAGCAGGAACTTGGCGTAGTCCCAGGCCCGGTTCTCCTCGCCGACCAGGTTCTCGGCGGGCACGCGGACATCGGTGAACCACACCTCGTTGACCTCGTGGCCGCCGTCGATGAGCTCGATCGGCCGCACCTCGACGCCCTCGGTCTTCATGTCGATCAGCAGCATGGAGATGCCGGCCTGCTTCTTCACGTCCGGGTTGGTGCGGACGAGGGTGAAGATCCAGTCGCCGTACTGGCCGAGCGTGGTCCACGTCTTCTGGCCGTTCACGACGTACTCGTCGCCGTCGCGCACCGCGCGGCACTTGAGCGAGGCCAGGTCGGAGCCGGCGTCGGGCTCGGAGAAGCCCTGCGACCACCAGATGTCGAGGTTCGCGGTCGGCGGCAGGAAGCTGCTCCTTCATCTCCTGCGAGCCGAACTGCGCGATCACCGGGCCGATCATCGAGGCGTTGAACGCCAGCGGCACCGGCACGTAGGCACGCTGCATCTCCTCGTGCCAGATGTGGCGGCGCAGCGGCGACCAGTCCTGGCCGCCCCACTCGGTCGGCCAGTTGGGTACGGCGAGCCCGGCCGCGTTCATGATCTGCATGCTCTCCACGATCTGCTCGCGGGTGAGCTCGCGCCGGTCACGCACGGCGTCGCGGATCTCCTGGGGGATCTTCGTGGTGAAGAACTCCCGCATCTCGTCGCGGAACTCGGCGTCCTCGGCCGACAGCGCCAGCTGCATGGGTGGGCCTCCCTGGTTCGGTGTCGCGGGCCACGTTACCGGCCGGTACGAGGAGGCGCGCGGGGCGGCTCCACCGATCGGACCGCCCGGGTGCCTATCGTGCTGGGGTGCGCCGCCTCATCCCTTCCCCCGCCCTGCTCGTGGCCTGCCTGGCGCTGGTCCTCTCCCTGGGCGGCGTGAGCTACGCCGCCTCGAAGATCGGCACCCGGGACATCGCCCGGAACGCGATCACCAGCGCGAAGATCCGCGACCACGCCGTCCAGCCCCAGGACCTCGGCCCGGCCACGGTCCGCACCCTCCAGGTCCGCGCCTACACCAGCGTGGTCGTGAGCCCGGACGTCGCCATCGACGACACCCGCACGCGGGGCTTCGCGTCGGTGACCCGGCCGAAGACCGGCGTCTACTGCCTGGTGCTCGACGACGACAAGATCGACGCGTCCGCCACCGCGCCGGTGGTCACCGTCGACTGGGACAACTCCTCGGGCAACAACCTGTCGGCGTTCCTCTCCAAGTCGGCCCACGACTGTCCCGAGGGCACCGACCTGGGTGTCCGGACGTACTCCTTCAAGGCCGGCAAGGCCAACGCGCTGTCGAACCTGGTGGCCTTCACCGTCCTCGTGCCCTGACGTGGGGTCGGCCAGGCTCCTCGACGTCCGCGTCCCGCGTCGCCCCGCCGGGGCGGTGCTGGTGCTGCACGGCGGCGCGGCGCGCCCCGGCCGCACCGACGTCAGCGCCGCCCAGCTGTCGGTGCTGCGGATGGTGCCGGTCGCGCGCCGCATCGCCGCCGCCGGCCGCGGCCGGCTCGCGGTGCACCGGCTGCTGAACTCCTCGCGCGGCTGGCAGGCCCCGCCCACGCCCGTCGACGACGCGGCCTGGGCGCTCGGCCAGCTCCGGGAGCGGTACGGCGAGCTGCCGGTCGCGCTGGTCGGGCACTCGCTCGGCGGCCGGGCCGCCCTGCTGGCGGGCGGCGCCCCCGGCGTACGGGCCGTCGTGGCGCTGAACCCCTGGGTGTACCCGGACGACGACGCGGACCTGTCGGGACGCTCGGTGCTCGTGGTGCACGGGACCGACGACCGGGTGGCCGGGATCGGGCGCACCCGCACGGTGGTGGCGACGCTGCGCCGGCGCGCGGACGTCACCCTGGTCGAGGTCCCCGGCGGGAACCACTCGATGCTGCGCGGCCGCCGCGCCTTCGAGGACGCCGCGGCCGACCATGTGATCAGGCACCTGCCGTTAGCGTGAGGACATGCATCCGCTGGTGGTGATGGGCGTCTCGGGCTCGGGCAAGTCGACGGTCGGGGCGGCGCTCGCGCAGCGCCTCCGCGTGCCGTTCGAGGACGCCGACGACCTGCACCCGCCCGCGAACGTCGCCAAGATGGCGGCCGGGCACCCGCTCGACGACGAGGACCGGTACCCGTGGCTGGAGGCGGTCGGTGGGTGGCTCGCCGAGCACGCCGACGGCGGAGTGATGAGCTGCTCGGCCCTGCGTCGCAGGTACCGCGACCAGCTGCGCCACCATGCGCCCGGACCTGGAGTTCCTCGAGCTCGCCGGGACCCGCGAGACGATCGCCCGACGGCAGGCCAGCCGCGCCGGGCACTTCATGCCGTCCTCGCTGCTGACCTCGCAGTTCGCGACGCTCGAGCCGCTCCAGCCCGACGAGCGGGGGCTCGTGCTCGACGTCGACCAGAGCGTCGACGCGATCGTGCAGGCGTACGTCGACGCCCGCATCTAGAGCGCGTAGAGGTAGCGGCTGGTCGGCACCAGGTCGAGGTCCCGGTCGGCGCCGATCCGGGCGACGCTGGCCATCAGCTCGCCGATCCGCCGCTGCAGCTCGGCGTCGTTCCCGCCGCTGCCGTAGAACGCGTGCATGTCGGTCATGCCCGCGCTGGGGAACAGCTCCTCGACGACCGCGTCCACCGGTGGGGCGTCGTCGGTGAGCGTGCCGGTGACGACGTTCTGGACGTAGCCGAAGGTCGCCTGCGTCCGGATCGCGACCGGCGTGTGCTCGACCATCCAGCGCCGCAGCCACTCCGCGTGGTCGAGCTCCGCCGGTCGCCGCAGGATCGCGACGTTGGCGAGCGCGTCGGCCCGGCTGCCGTCCCAGTGCTCGGGTGGGTCGAGCCGGCGGCGCTCGTCCACGGCGTACCCGTGCGCCAGGCCCGCCACCTCGCGCAGCGCGGCGGCCACGTGGTCGGGGCGGCCGTCCCAGGTGCTCACCACCGCGGTCACCGGCGGCTCGAGCTGCGGGATCCGCATCGCACCCGCCACGGGCTCGTCGTCGACGTTGACCTGCAGGCGGCTCACACCCGCGGCTCGCAGCGCCGCGTGCAGGTCCTGGTGCGTGCACCGACCCGCGCACATCTCGCAACAAGAACACGTTCTTGGTCACGGGGTGACGCTAGCCCGTCGACTCTCGACGGCTGGCCGCGGGGCGGCGCCGGCCGCGACGGCCGACGATCAGGCGGTACGCCGGAGCAGGAGCTCGTCGGGTGGGAGGGCGAGGACGCCGTCGTCGGTGGCCAGGTGCGGCATCTCGAGGGGTACGCCGGCGGCCCGGCCGGCGTCGACCAGGAACCGTCCCCAGGCCCGGTCGGCGTCGTCGATGCAGGCGGGGCCGGGCCGGGACACGAGGAACGCGAAGCTGGTGCCCGGGTCGTCCTCGTCCAGCATCCGCAGGAAGCCGGCGAAGTCCTCGGTCGTCGTGGGGTCGGGGTCGTCGTCGCACTCGGTGATCTCGGCGAGCGCCGGGATCGCCCGGCGGTCCGCGTCGATGCGCAGCAGCCAGACGCTGCGGCGCCGAAGCCCAGCGGCCCCATCAGTCGCGACCAGACCTCGTCGAGGTCGGCCTGGGAGTGCACGGTGGGTCGGTACGGCTCGTCCATGGCCCGAGCGATGGCACCGATCGGCGCCGGCCGTCGGAGCTCATCCACAGGCCCGAGGACGAGGCTCAGAGCACCGAGCGGTAGACCTCCACGGTGCGCTCGGCGATCGCCGCCCAGCTGAACGACGCGATCGCCCGCTCCCGGCCGGCGCGGCCCATCGCGGCCGCCCGCTCGGGGTCGGAGACGACCGACGGCGAGGGCGTCGGCGAAGTCGGCGACGTACCGGTCGGGGTCCAGCGGCGTGCCGGTGCCGTCGGTCGGCCTGCTCGATCGGCACCAGCACGCCGGTCTCGCCGGGCACCACCACCTCGGGGATGCCGCCGGTCGCGGTGGCGACGACCGCGGTCTCGCACGCCATCGCCTCGAGGTTCACGATGCCCAGCGGCTCGTAGATCGACGGGCAGGCGAACACCGTCGCGGCGGTCAGCAGCGCGACCACGTCGGCGCGCGGCAGCATCTCGGGGATCCACACGACCCCGATCGCGGCGCCGCAGCGAGGCGGCGACCAGCCCCTCGACCTCGGCCATGATCTCCGGGGTGTCCGGCGCGCCGGCGCACAGCACGATCTGCACGTCGGGCGGGCAGCGCCGCGGCACGCGCGCAGGAACAGCGGCAGCCCCTTCTGCCGGGTGATCCGCCCGACGAACACCACCGACGGGCCGGTCCGGGTCGACGCCCAGCTCGCGCACGCGGTCGGGGTCGGCGCGCGGCGCCCAGTCCGCGGTGTCGATGCCGTTGTGCACCACGTGCACCCGGCGCGGGGTCGATCGCGGGGTAGGACGCGCAGCACGTCGTCGCGCATCGCGGCCGACGACCGCGATCACCGCCGGCCGCGCGCCTCGTAGGACGTGCGCTCGGCCCACGACGAGATCGCGTAGCCGCCGCCGAGCTGCTCGGCCTTCCACGGCCGCAGCGGCTCGAGCGAGTGCGCGGTGACGACGTGCGGCACGCCGTACAGCAGCGCCGGCGAGGTGGCCGGCCGAGGTTGGCGTACCAGGTGTGGGAGTGCACCAGGTCGGTGCCGGCGCAGCCGACGGCGATCGCGAGGTCGACGCCGAGCGTGCGCAGCGCGGCGTTGGCGCCGGACAGCTCGGGGAGGTCGGCGTACGACGCGGTCAGCGGCCTCGTCGCGCGGCGGCGCCGAACGCGTGCACGTGGGCGGACAGGTCGGCGCGGGCCCGCAGCGCGCGGACCAGCTCGGCCACGTGGACGCCGGCGCCGCCGTAGACCTCGGGCGGGTACTCGCGGGACAGCACGTCGACTCGCAGGGCCGAACCTACTCGCCGGCCCGCTACGTTGACACCCATGGCGCTCGAGCTCGCGCCGAACGAAGGTCCTCGCCATCGTCCTGGCGGGAGGGGAGGGGAAGCGGCTGATGCCGCTGACCGCCGACCGCGCCAAGCCGGCGGTGCCGTTCGCCGGCATCTACCGGCTGATCGACTTCGCGCTGTCGAACGTCGTGAACTCCGGCTACCTCAAGGTCGTCGTGCTCACCCAGTACAAGTCGCACAGCCTGGACCGGCACGTCACCCAGACCTGGCGGATGTCGACCATGCTCGGCAACTACGTGACGCCGGTGCCGGCGCAGCAGCGGGTCGGCAAGCACTGGTACCTCGGCAGCGCCGACGCGATCTACCAGTCCCTGAACCTGATCCGCGACGAGAAGCCCGACATCGTCGATCGTCGTCGGCGCCGACCACGTGTACCGGATGGACTTCTCCCAGATGGTGCAGGCGCACGGCGAGAGCGGCGCGGCCTGCACGGTGGCCGCGATCCGGCAGCCGATCGGGCTCGCCGACCAGTTCGGCGTCATCGACGTCCACCCCGACGACCCGACGAGGATCCGCGACTTCCTCGAGAAGCCCACCGACCCGGTCGGCCTGCCCGACAGCCCGAGCGAGGTGCTCGCCTCGATGGGCAACTACGTCTTCGACGCCGACGCGCTGCGTCGAGGCGGTCACCCGCGACGCCACCGAGATCGGCTCCAAGCACGACATGGGCGGCGACATCGTCCCGGCGTTCGTGCGCCGCCAGCAGGCCGGCGTCTACGACTACAAGGACAACGACGTCGCGGGCTCCACCGACCGGGACCGCGGCTACTGGCGCGACGTCGGGACGCTCGGCTCGTACTACGCCGCCCACATGGACGTCGTCTCGCCGCTGCCGATCTTCAACCTCTACAACTTCGACTGGCCGATCTACACCTCCTACGGCCCGCAGCCGCCGGCCAAGCTGGTGCAGGGCGCCGGCGGCGCCACCGTGCTCGCCGACGAGGCGGTGCTCTCGCCCGGCGTCGTGGTCACCGGCGGGACCGGTACGCCGCTCGGTGCTCTCGCCGGCGGTGCGCGTCGACTCCGGGGCCGAGGTGGTCGGCTCGGTGCTGATGAACGGCGTGCGCGTCGGCGCGGGCGCCGTGGTGCGCAACGCGATCGTGGACAAGAACGTCGTGGTCCCGCCGGGCGCGCTGCTCGGGGTCGACCCGCGAGGCCGACCGCGCCCGCGGCTTCATGGTGGAGGACGGGCTCACCGTGCTCGGCAAGGACCAGGCATTCCCAAGTTAAGGGTATTGCTGCCACGGGGTACCGCAGGCGCATCCTCGAATGGAGGAGGTCGCGATGAAGACGTCGACTGTTCCCGATGGCCTGCCGGTCCTGTCCCGTGGCCGGCACCGGACGCCGAAGCGCGGGGCGTGCTTCATGGAGCTCGCGTCGCTGCTGGCCGGCGAACGCTGGAGCGACCATCCGGCGTGCACGCACCCGTTGCTCGGCCAGCTCGCGCGCCAGGTCAACGACCTGACCAGCGACGACGGCCGACGGGAGCTCACCCCGCTGATCCCGTCCGTGGTGGGTCGCCGGGGTGACGACCGGACCTGGCTCGCGGTCTCGGTCGCGGTCGCCGCCCGGCTGATCCTCGACCAGCCCGAGGGGGCCCAGCGGGTGCTGGCCGCCGGCCTGATCAAGGCCGAGGAGCTCGGGCAGACGGACCCCGACCTGACCGACGTCGCCCGCCAGGCCCGCGCGGCGCTCGACCTGGTGCCCGGCGCCGTCGCGTGGGTCGAGGGGCTCGGCGTGCACGGCGAGGTCACCCGGCGTACGTACGCCGAGCGCTGCGCGCCCACGCTGGTCCGCGACCGCGGTCGAGGGCATCGCGACCGCCGGCGGCGCGCAGCGCGACCGGCGGCTGCGCGACCTCCTCGAGGTCGGCATCGTCGCCTGCCCGGTCGGGCCTACAGCACCCCCGCAGCCCGCGCCGCCTCGGCGTACGCCGCGGCCAGCGTCGCTACGGTCTCGTGGGCGTTGAGCCCGCTGGGGTTGGGCACCACCCACAGCTCGGCGCCCGGCGAGCGGCTCCGGGCTGACGACCGAGTACGGCGCGCGCGCCGGCCGAACGCGGTCCGGTACGCCGTGATCCCGGCGATCGCGACGACCCGCGGCCGGCTCCGCCGCGACGGTCTCGACCAGCTCCGCGCCGCCGGCGCGCAGCTCGTCGTCGGTGAGCTCGGAGGCCCGCGCGGTCGCGCGGCGGACGAGGTTGGTGATGCCGATGCCGCGGGCCCGCAGCCGGTCGCGGTCCTCGTCGGTCATCCCCGCTGACGGGCTGACCGGCTCGGTGATGATCCCGGCGAGCAGCAGGGCCGGGTAGAAGCGGTTGCCCGGGTGGGCGAAGTGGGTCTGGGTCGCGGCGGTCCACAGCCCCGGGTTGATCCCGACGAACAGCAGCCTCAGGTCCGGCCCGACCAGGTCGGGCACCTCCGGCGTCGCGGAACGACTCGAGCTCGGCGCGGGTGAAGCGGGGCACGCCCGAAGCCTGCCACGACGGCGGAACCTGCCCGGCGCGGCTACCGTCCCATGGTCATGCGACGACTTCTCGGAACGTTCGCGGTCCTGCTCGCACTCGCCGGCTGCGGTGCCGACGGCCCCACGGCGACCGACCGACGCGCCGACCGGCCGACCGTCGGAACCCATCCCGGTCCACCTCGTGTCGGCGACGGCCGGCCGCGGAGAGCCGGCCGACCGGGCGACCGAGCTGCGGCGACAACGCCGCACTCACGTCGTACGTCGAGCAGTTCAGCGCCTCGTTCGCCCACCGGATCCGTGCGGCGGCCGGCCGCGTCGAGGTCGGCAGCGGCGAGGCCCTGGTCGCGCAGGTCGTGATGATCGGCTGCGACGAGCCCCGGGACGTCCGGGTGCGTCCGTCCGACGCGGGCGTCGAGCTGGTCCCCACGCCGGTGCCGACGCCGCGGATGGAGTGCTTCGCGCCGGTCACCACCGTCGGCTCTCGCCGCGGTGCCGGTCAGCCAGGTCGGTGGTGGCTAGATCGCGATCGCGTTCGACACCCAGCGCTGGAAGCCGTCGGAGGGCGTGTTGAGCACCGCGGTCCGCGCCGCTGGCGGTTGCTGCCGACCATCGTCGAGGACCCGCCGCCGTCGAGGTTGACCGCCTCGTCGGCGCCGAGGTTCGACCATCAGGTTCGGCCAGCTCGACCATCGTGTAGCCGCGGCTGCGCCTGCTGCGGCCGTCGACCACCAGCAGCAGGACCTCGCCGGTGTCGGCGTCGACGCCGACCGCGGTGCGCGGGTGCATCTCGCGGTCGTCGACGGCTCGGATGATCCCGTCGTGGACCAGGAAGTGGTTGCCGCTGATCGCCATCTGCGGGTGGTGCGCCAGCGACCACTGCATCCGGACCCGGGTGCCCTTGGGCAGCTGCTTGCGCAGCAGGACGGCGCTGTCGCCGCGGCCGACCAGGATCATGCCGTGGATCGACCTCGCCGTCGCTGAGCTTGCTGCGGTTGCGGACCACCCGGCCGTTCTCGACCGTGACCTCGCGGATCCGCTTCCGCTGGCCCTGGGTGACCTGGTAGCCGGCGGTGCGACCGAACTTCGGGGTGTAGACGCCGAGCCCGCCGGGGGTGACGAAGGACGAGTTGAGGTTGGTGACCTTCAGCCGCGGGTGGAACAGCACCTCGCGGTCATCGGCAGGTCGCCGATCGCGGCCCGCCCGTTGTGGTTGATGTAGAACGCGTTGTTCCAGCCGTCCTGGCGGGCGTGCAGCAGGCCGCGCTGCCGGTCCTTGCCGAGCCCGAGCGGGGCGCCGGTGTGGCCGATGTCGTAGAAGTCGCCGTTGACCCCGGCGATCGCGCCGTCGGCGGCGAGGATGCTGGTCACGGGGGCGACCCGGCGTACCGAGCCCATGCTGGCGTAGTCGATCTTCAGCCCCGGGTGCTCGGGTCGACGGTCAGCAGGTGCGCGACGATCGGGCCCCGGGCGCTCGGTCTGGCTCCAGCGCGTGTACTTCACGCCGGGCGCGACCCGCCAGCTGACCTTGCTGTCCGGGGCCGTCCGCGAGTACGTCGTGGCGCGCGGCGCCGCGATCGCACCCGGCTCGCCCCCGGAGCTGTGCTTGGGGTGGAGCTTGCGGGGCACGTCCGGGGCATGGCTCCCGTCGCGGGCCGCGGAGTGCCCGGAAGAGTGCCCGGACGCGTGTCCCGTGGGGTGGGTCGGGGATCCCGGCGAGGGCGGGCGCTCCGGCGGTGAGGGCGCACGCGACCAGGCCGGCCGAGATGGTCAGGCGAAGGCGCACCTCTCCAAGGCTAGGTCGTTCACCTGCCCGCCACGGGGAGGTGGACGACCGTGTCCTCGAGGAGCACGGCGCCCGGCGTCCGGCTGCCCATGCCGACGAACGTGTCGCTGACCGGCGAGGCGAGCACGTAGAGCGTCTGCCCGGCCGGCACGTCGACCGCGACCGACGGGAGCGTCGATGCGGCGCGGCTCGCCGACGACCGGCTGGGTCTCGTCGATCGGCAGCACGTTGTTCTGCACCAGGTGGGCGTCCGCGGGGCTGGTGCCGACCGCGAGCCCGTAGAAGGCGCGGTTGGTGGCGCCGAGGGCGGTGAGCGTGCCGGTGAGGTACGGCGTGCCGGCGACCCGGACGGGGCCCTCGGCCACGGCGTAGGCGAGCGGGGCGCCGCCGGTCTCGGTGGTGGCGACCGTGCCGACGTCGTACGTCGTGTTCGCGCGGCGGGCTGCGCACCGTGGTGCAGGTGCTGTCGGGGGTCGCCAGGTGCAGGCGGCCGTAGCCGCGCAGGCCGGTGTGCTCGCCCCTGAGCTGCTCGTCGAGGAACCGCAGGGTCAGGTCGGTGAAGGTGCCGCCGGCGAGCTGCCTGCTGCACGGGTCGGAGGCGACGTCCGTGCCGCTGGGCAGGACCGCGGGGAGCACGTGGCCGCCGTTGTAGCCGACGAAGATGCTGTGCCGGCGGGCGCGCCGGGTGAGGGCGGTGCGCCAGTTGGTCAGGCCCTGCTGGAGCGGGAAGAGCGTGTCGGTGGTGCCCTGGCCGAACAGCATCGGGATGTCGAGCCGGCGCCCGTGGGCCACGCTGCCACTTCGGGCCGTTGGCGCGGAAGAACGACACCATGTCCTCGGTGCCGGGCACCGACCCGTCCGGCCAGGTGCCGGTCGCGACGCCCTCGGCCAGCGCCTTGTAGACGTTCGGCGGGAGCGCGTCGGACGGGACGCGCGCCGGCGCTGAGCGCGGCCGCCCACTCGGTGCGCACCACGCCCAGCGGGGCGAGGCTGTCGCTGAGGTCGTTCCAGGTGATCTCCGGCGCCATCGCGTCGAGGACCGGCTTGCCGGTGCGCGCGCATGCTCCTCGAAGGCGGTGAGGAACTGGTAGCCGCCGCCGTAGCTGCCGCCGATCGCGCCCATCCGCGGGTCGCCGGGGCCGTCCTGCTGCACCCAGCGGCAGCCGGCTGACCAGCTCGCACCAGCTTGCGGACGTCGTGGCCCTCGACCCGCGGGTTCTCGACGTAGGCGTGGCCGCCGCTCTCGCCGAAGCCGCGCTGGTCGAAGGAGAGGACGGCGTACCCGTCGTCGAGGAACGGCGTGAACGCCGGCGGGGTCGGTCTGCGCGAGCCGCCCCAGCCGTGGCTGTGCAGCACCATCGGCACCGGGTGGCGGCCGGGTGGCGCCGGCGCGGGCGGAAGAGCGAGTAGCAGATCTGGACCGGCTCGGTGGTGCCCGGGTCGGGGACGCTGGTGAGGCAGCCGTTCGTCGTCGTGGTCGTCGTGGTCGTCCGGGCACCGGGCGGCCGCCGGTGGCGGGCGCGGCCGCCGGGACGGCGGCCAGGGCGGCCGCGGTGACAGCGACGTGGCGAGCAGGGTGCGGGAGAGCATCGGTGGACCTCGGGCTCGGTGGTCGGGTAACGGGGTCAACGGGCGTCGCCCGCCGTGGTTACTCGTGAGTCACCGGCACCGGCTGCGGCTGGTCGTCTCCGCCCACCCCGAGACGTCATCCGGACGGTGCAACCACTTGCTCTGTCCGTATGACGTCCCGAGGTCGACGCCCCCGGTTAGGGTCAGGCGCGTGGCGGGGCCGTGGAACACCTTCGTCGCGGGCGACAACCTCGACGTCCTGCCCACGCTGCCCGCCCTCCTGGGGCGGCCGGTCGACCTGGTCTACATCGACCCGCCCTACAACACGGGCAACGAGTTCGCCTACCACGACGACTTCCGCGGGCACGCCGCGCTGGACCGCGATGATGCGGCCGCGGCTGGCCGCCGCACGCGAGGTGCTGGCCGGCACCGGCGCGATCTTCGTCAGCATCGACGACCACGAGGTCGCGCACCTGCGGCTGCTGATGGACGAGGTGTTCGGCGAGGACCAGTTCCTCGCCCAGGTCGTGGTCAACCTGAACCCGAAGGGCCGCCAGCTCGGCCGGGGGTTCGCGACCAGCCACGAGTACCTGCTCGTCTACGCCCGCGACGCCCGGCGTACCGTCCTCGACGCGACGTCGGCCGAGACCGTCGACGAGCGCGACTTCCCGCTGACCGCACCGGACGGGCGGCGGTACCGGCACCTGCCGCTGCGCAACACCAACAAGAAGTTCAACCCGGTCACCGCGCGGACCCTGCACTTCACCGTGTGGGGTGACCCGGACAGCGGCCGGGTCAGCACGTCGCCGTTCGCGGGCGCCGTCGAGATCGCACCGGTCTTCGGGGACGGACGGCCGGCGGTCTGGCGGTGGAGCCGGCCGCTGATCGACGAGCGCCCCGACGACCTGGTGTGCCGGCGCGTCCGGGGCAGGCTGGGCGAGCGGGTCGACGTGTTCCAGCGCGACTGGCTGCACCGCGACACCCCCGGAGGGCGGCGCAAGAAGCTGCGGACGATCTGGCTCGCCGAGGAGGTCGGCTCCACCGACACCGCGGTGCAGGAGCTCAAGGAGCTCGTCGGCCACGTCTTCGAGTCGCCCAAGCCGACCGGGCTGGTGCGACGGATCCTCGGCACCATGCCCGACGACGCCCTCGTGCTCGACTTCTTCGCCGGCAGCGGGACCACCGGCCACGCGGTGGCGCTGCAGAACGCCGCCGACGGCGGCACCCGGCACTGCGTCAGCGTCAACTCCGCCGAGCAGACCCGGCCCGGCTCCAACGCCCACGCCGCCGGCCTGCTCACCGTCGCCGACATCACCCGCGCCCGGCTCCGGGCGGTCGCCGAGACGGTGGGTGGCGGCTTCGAGGAGGTGCGGGGCAGGATCGACGCATGACCTCCTCGCGCGTCGCGCTCGTCACCGGTGGCTCCAGCGGGATCGGGGAGGAGGCGGCGCGCCGGCTCCGACGGGCCGGGTTCGAGGTGTACGCCGTGGCCCGCCGCGTCGACCGGTTGGCCGCCCTGGAGGCCGACGGCGTGCGCGTCTTCGGCATGGACGTCACCGACGACGAGTCGATGACCTCCGGGATCGAGCGGATCCTCGCCGACACCGGGCGGATCGACGTACTCGTCAACAACGCCGGCTACGGCGCGTACGGCGCGGTCGAGGACGTCCCGATCGACGAGGCCCGCCGGCAGTTCGAGGTGAACCTGTTCGGCCTGGCCCGCCTCACCCAGCTGGTCACCCCGGGCATGCGCCGCCAGGGCAGCGGCCGGATCATCAACATCTCCTCGATCGGCGCGGTCATCTACGAGCCGTTCGGCGCCTGGTACCACGCCACCAAGTTCGCGGTCGAGGGCTTCAGCGACAGCCTGCGCGTGGAGCTCGCGCCGTTCGGCATCGACGTCGTCATCGTGCGGCCGGCCGGCATCCTCACCGAGTGGAACACGATCTCCCGCGACGCCCTCGTCGAGTCCAGCCGCGGGGGCGCCTACGAGCAGTACGCCGACAGCGCGGCCCGCCGCCTGGCGAGCGTGGACAACCGACTGCTCTCCAGCGGGCCGAAGGCCGTAGCGCGCAGCATCGTCAAGGCCGCCACCGCGTCCCGGCCGCGCAGCCTGTACCCCTCCGGCCGCGGGGCCCGCCTCGTCCCCGCCACCCGCCGACTGCTGCCGGACCGGGCCTTCGACGCGATCCTCTCCCGGGCGTACTTCCGCTGACGGCCGTCCGGTCGCTCAGACGGCGATCTCGGAGCTGGAGCCCGGGGCCCCGGCGGGCGTCTCCGTCGTGGCGTCGCGCGACACCTGCTGCCGCCACTCGATGGTGGCGAGGACCGCGGCGGTAGCCAGCGCGTAGAGGCCGAGGGGCCGGCCGAGCAGAGGCACGGATGACGAGAGCAGGGAGTCCGCGCCGAGGATCGCGAGCGCGCCCGTCGCCACGAGCCGGACCAGCCGGGCACCGGGCGCGTCGAGCGCGCCGCCCAGCAGGAGGAGCGCGATGGTCAGCATCATCCACGCCGCGTCGTACCGGGTCTCGGCGGCGTCTCCGCTGAGTCCGCCGATCTCGTGCGCACGGACGAGACCCACGATGACCAGGGGAGCCGCGGCGGCCAGCGACACCAGCAGCGGCGCGGGTCGCGGATGTACGTCGAGCAGTCTGCGGCGGGCCGGCAGGAGCAGGATCGCCACTGCGGCGAACAGCGCGATGCTGCCCGCGCCATCCGCGTATCCGGGGACGAGCTGGGCGACGAGCGCGGCCAGGGCGTAGCCGGTGATCGCGTGCACGTCCGCCACGCTGTCGGGTCGGCGGAGCAGGCGGACCATGCAGGCGACCAGCCCGAGGAACACCACGGCACCCAGGGCGGCGACCGGGCGGCCGCCGTGGTCGCCGTTCCCGTCGCCGATGACCACGCCGACGGCGAGCCGTACGCCGAAGAGCAGAGTGGGGTAGAGGGCGAGGAGGGCGATGACGAGGACGAAGGCGATGCGGCGTGCGGTCGACAGCACGATTCCTCCCGATGGTGTGTGGGTGCCGCTGATCGCGGTCGGATCCACCGTCGGGCCCGGGATGTCCCGGGCACCAGACGGCTGGTGTCACCGGTTCTGCGGGACGTCCGTCCCGTCCCCGCGGCCGGACCGGTCCGCGCGGCCGCCGAGCCCGAGGTCGCGCGCCGCCGCCACGGCCGCGGCGCGGTTGTCGACACCGAGCGCCGAGTAGATGCGCACCAGCTGGTTGCGCACGGTCTTCGGCGTGACCGAGAGGCGTCTCGCCATCGCGTCGGTACCCAGCCCCTGGGCGACCAGCTCGAGCAGCTCGCGGTCTCGGGCTGCGAGAGGCTCGAGCCTGGGGTCGCCACGTCCGGCCGGGTCGAGGGCGCCGATGACGGCGGCCGCCACCGCACCGCCGAGCACCGTCTGCCCGGCCGCTGCGGCGGCCACGGCGCGCGCGACGTCGTCGCCGCCCGTGCCCTTCACCAGGTAGCCGCGGGCGCCGGCGCGCAGGGCCGCGCGGACGGTCTCCGGGCTGTCGGAGGAGGTCAGGACCAGCACGGCGAGAGTCGGATGCGTCTCCAGCAGTCGCGGCAGCGTGTTGATGCCGTTGCCGTCGGGGAAGGACACATCGAGCAGCAGCACGTCGGCGTCGTCCAGCAGTCCCGGAGCGAGCAGCTCGTCCACGCTGGCGGACTGGCCGGTGACGACGGCGCCCGCTCGGCCGAGGGCCGCGGCCAGACCCTCGCGGAACAGCGGGTGGTCGTCGGCGATGACGACCCGGACGGGGGCGGTCACCGAGCCACCGGGAACCGTGCGGTGAGGCGCGACCCGCCGTCCGTGGACCATCCGAGGGTCAGGGAGCCGCCGGCCTCGGCCACCCGTTCGTCGAGCGACCGGAGGCCGACGCTAGGCACGATCCGCTCGGGGCCGCGTCCGTCGTCGGCAACCGTGACCACCAGCTCGGCCTCCGTGTGCTCGACGACGACCCGACAGATTCGGGCGTCCGCATGCCGATGCACGTTCCGCAGCCCCTCGGCCACGACCCAGTACGTCGCGACCTCCACCGCAGCCGGCAGCTCGGCCGGCGAGGTGGGCAGGGCCACGACGACGTCGAGGTCGGTGACCGCCTCGAGGTCGGCTGCGCGGGCGCGGACCGCACCCGCAAGACCGAGGTCGTCGAGCGCGGTCGGTCGCAGGTCGTCCATGAAGCGTCGCACCAACGCGAGCACGGCCGCGGTCTCGCGGTGGAGGCTGTCCACCAGCTCCGGCTCCGGGTCGGTGCGGAGCCGCTCGAGGCCGAGCAGCACGGCGGCGAGGGTGGAGCCTGCCTGGTCGTGGAGCTCGCGACGCAACCGTCGGCGCTCCTGCTCGCGCGCTTCGACCACCGCGTCCCTGGAGCGTCGGAGCGCGTCGGTGAGGCCGACGGCGTGCACCGCTGCTCCTGCGTGCCGGGCGATGTCCGCGAGCGCGGCCCGGGCTCGCACATCGAGGCCGTCGGTACCGCTGCGCGGGGCGACGAGCAGGGTTCCGACGTCCTCGCCGCGGTGACGGAGCGGCACCTCCTCGATCACGGGGCTCGGGTCCCCGTGCTCCGCGAGAAGCTCGCCGTCGCCGTACCGGACGGCGACGTAGGGCAGCCGCAGCTGCGAACCCAGCGTCTCCACCACGGTCGGGAGCACGTCGTCGACGTGGGCCGACTGCTCGAGCCGCTCGGCAAGCGCGCTGACGACCCGGTGCGGTTGGTCGACCGCGCCGAACAGGGCGCGGTTCACGGCGCGCTGGGCCGCCGACCGCAATGGGGCCGCGACGACGGCGGCCGCTGGCGCGGCCACCGCGAGCGCACCGACGGCCCGTCCGGGCCACACCGCTATCGGGGTGATGACCACCGCGATGTAGGCCACGACCACGATGGTCGACAGCAACGCGTAGACCAGCCAGCGGCCGACGAGGTAGTTGAGCTCGTAGAGCCGGTAGCGCGTCACGGCAACCGCCACGGCTGCCGGGATGGCCGACCCACCTACGGCGAACATGACCGTCGCTGCTCGTCCGTCGACCGCGCCCGCGGGGAGCGAGAGCAGGAGGAGGCCCACCGCGGCGGCGAGCCACCGCACCTGGGCGCGCTCCTCGTGCGCGGCCCGGCGGTACCGGACGACCAGCGACAGTGCACTCGCGAGGGCCAGGACCACCACGATGGCCATGCCGACGCCGGCCACGGCACGAGCCGGCTCCGCCACGGGCTCGATGGCCAGGGGGTTCGGCAGCGGTGGGGTGGTGGCGGTGGACGGCATCACCGTGCGGGCCGCAGCGGCTGCGGCGGCGGCCAGGACCGCGACCCGGCCCACCCACCACCACCGCCGCGACGGCGGGCGACCGGTCGGGAACAGGAGGAGTGCGAAGACGCCGAGCAGGAGCCATCCGGCGACGAACCCGGGTCCGCACACGACGGCGACACCGACCCGACCGGGACGCGGTGCGGCGGCGTACTGCTGGGCAGCGAGCGACACCGTCATGGCCGCCGCCCCACCGGCGAACAACCAACCCGCGGGGTGGGCCGGAGCCCGGGCCGCGAGGAGTACCCCGACGATCGCGGACGCGACGAACGGCAGCGGCCACAAGCCGTTGACCACGTCGGCGGAGCTGTGCAGCGGCGCGAGGTCCAGGCCCACCGCCACTGCGGACGCCGTGACGACGGCGAGGGCAAGGGCGCCGAGGACGGGCGGCGTCAGCGTCGGACGCCGGAAGCCACGTGGGCTCCCCGTGAGGCCGGCAACCCCAGACATGTGCCGCATCTTCGCACGTCACGTGCGAGTTGCGGACGCACTCGGTTCGCTCGCCCGACCGTGCGACTCAGATCCCGGCGGCCTTCTCGAGGGCCGCCACCTCATCGTCGAGGTGCGTGAGGAGCCGCTGCAGGCTCGGTACGGAGCGGCGGCAGCCGATGAGCCCGAAGGCCATGTTGCCGTCGTACGACGTGCAGGTGATGTTGAGCGCCATCCCGTTGATCGGGATCGACAGCGGGTAGGTGCCGACCATCCTGGCGCCGTTCCAGTAGTGCGTCGTGCGCGGCCCGGGGACGTTGCTGATGATCAGGTTGTACGGCGGCCGCACGATGCCCTGCATCCGCAGCATCGGCGCGACGATCGCCGGGGCCTGGCCCAGCGCGGTCATGGCCAGGATCTGGGTGGGTGTCATGCTCGACAGGCCGGCCTTGCCGTCCTTCATGGACCGGTGGATCCCCTGGAGCCGGTCGGCCGGGTCGTCGCGGTCGGTGCCGAGCTGGCACATCACCGCGCCGACCGCGTTGCCCCCGTCGACCGAGGGCAGGTTCGACTCCTTGGCCTTGAGCCCGACGGGCACCATCGCGACCAGCGGCGAGTCGGGGAGCGCGCCGAGCTCGTCGAGGTAGGCGCGCACCGCGCCGCTGCACATCGCGAGGACCACGTCGTTGATCGTGGTGTCGGTCGCCTTGCCGATCGCCCGGAGCCGCTCCACCGGCCAGTCCTGGGCGGCGAACCGGCGCGAGCCGGTGATCTTCTGGTTGAAGATGGTCCGCGGGGCGTACAGGGAGATCGAGGACGTCTCGTTCTTCACACCCCTGGTGAGCGTCTTGACCAGGGCGCCCGGCAGGCCGGCCGCCTCGGCCGCGATGCCGAGCGCGGAGCGCAGGGCGGCGGCGGGGAGGTCGAGGAGGTTGGTCTCACCGGGCGGGCTGTGGTCGGCCTCGCGCCGGGTGCGCCGGGTCCGGGCGTCCCAGGGGGCCGGCATGTCCCGCTTGTCCGGGTCGGTGGACAGCACGCCCTGCAGCAGCCGCATCGCGGAGACGCCGTCGACCAGCGCGTGGTGGGTCTTGGTGTACATCGCGACGCGCCCGTCGCGCAGGCCCTCGATGATGTGGGCCTCCCACAGCGGCCGCTCCCGGCCGAGCCGGGTGCTGTGCAGCCGACCGGACAGCTCCAGCAGCTCGCGGACCCGGCCCGGCTTCGGCAACGCGCTGTGCCGCACGTGGTGCTCGATGTCGAACTGCTCGTCGTCGACCCAGACGAACTGTCCGGCGGTCGCGATCGACCGGTGCGGCCGCTTCAGGAACAGCGGCGCGATCCCCTGGACGTCCCGCATCGCCTCGTACATCTGGCGTGCGTAGTTGCGACCGGCGCCCTCGGGCTTCTCGAACAGCTGCAGGCCACCGACGTGCATCGGCATGCTGCGGTTCTCGGCCAACAGGAACGCCGTCCCGGTCGGGTCGATCGGAGTGACCACGCTGTTCCCCCTGGCTCGTTGGTCCGCTGCCGTGGCGTCCGAGTGTGACCGGTCACGACCACCACCACAACCGTCAGTGATGGGGGCCGTGGTGCTTCTTCGGTTTCGGATGCCCCTTGCCGTGCTTCGTCGGGTGGTGCTTGTCCGCGTGGTGCTTCTTCTTGTGGTGCTTCTTCTTGTGGTGCTTCGTCGGGACGTGCTTCTTCCGCGGATGGTGCTTCACCGCGTGGTGCTTCGCGGGCGGCCGCGCCGGCGCGGCCCGCGGCGCCGGCGTGGTCGCGTGGCTCACCGGGGTCGCGAGCGTGATCGGGTCGGCGCTCTTCACTTCGCGTGGGTGGGAAACGTCGGCCGCCTCCGCCGTGGGAGCCGTGCCGCCGCGGCCCTGGACGGCGGCGAACAGGCCGATCGCGAGCAGCACCACGGCCGCGGCCGCGATGAAGCCGAGCCGTCGCCGCGGCCACCGGCTGACCAGCGCCGGCGCCGGCGGCGGTTCGTCCAGCGGCGGCGGCAGCACCACCATCCGTGTCTCGGGGGCGGCGACCGCGCGCTCGGCGACCTCGGCCGCGGTCGGCCGGTCCTCGGGGGCACGGGCGAGCATGTCCCGCACCAGCGTCCGCAGGCCGGCGGGGAGTCCGCTGGGCAGCTCGGGTGGTCCTTCGCGCAGGTGGGCGAGGGCGGTCGCGATGGGCGTCTGCCGGTGGAACGGCGATCGCCCCGTCAGGCAGTGGTGTGCGACGACGCCGAGCGAATAGATGTCCGAGGCCGGCGTCGCGCGCCGGCCCTCGGCCTGCTCCGGGCTGAAGTAGTCCGCGGTGCCCACCACGAAGCCGGTCTCGGTGAGCGGCTCGGCGTCATCGGAGCGGGCGACACCGAAGTCGACCAGGACCGGGCCCTCGTCGGTGACCATGATGTTGGACGGCTTGAGGTCGCGGTGGACGACGCCCGCCTCGTGCGCGGCGGTCAGCGCCTCGGCGACCCCGGCGACCAGGTCGACGACCTCCTCGGCCGGCAGCGGCTCGCCGTCGCGCAGCCGCTCGGACAGGGGTACGCCGTCGACGAGCTGCATGACGACGTACGGCGTCGCGCCGTCCGGTGCGCGCTCCTCGCCGTAGTCGTAGACCCGCACGATGCCCGGATGGTGCAACCCCCCGGCGAATCGGGCCTCGGCGCGCAGCCGGGCGTGGCGCACGGCGTCCTCGGGCTCGTGGGTGCGGCGCAGGACCTTGACGGCGACGGTCCGGTCCAGGCGGGTGTCGTGGGCGCGGTGGACCGTCCCCATGCCGCCCGAGCCGATGCGCTCGGACAGCCGGTAGCGCCCGTCCAGCAGGCGCTGTTCGTCGGTCCTCTGCTCCACCACGCCGATCCCCGTACCCAGTGCCTCGCGTCGGGAACCTCACCCCGTGGGGTGCGCGCCGGGCCGCGCTGACCGGCGGCCGGCCGTGGCAGGATCGCGCCATGGAGGCGGGACCGCTCGACCGGGCGTGGGACCGCAGCCGGCTGTCGATGCGGGCCCGGGTGCGGCGGCTGCAGTCGAAGACCTGGCAGATCGGGCAGTGCGCCGTCGCCGCCGGGGTGGCATGGTTCGTGGCCGCCGACCTCGTCGGGCACCCCACGCCGTTCTTCGCCCCGGTCGCGGCCGTGGTCGCGCTCGGCACGTCGTACGGGCAGCGGTTGCGGCGAGTGGCCGAGGTGACCGTGGGCGTGGCGGTCGGCGTGTTCCTGGCCGACCTCCTCGTCGTGCTGCTGGGCTCGGGCGCCTGGCAGATCGCCCTGATCGTGGCGCTGGCCATGTCGGCGGCGTTCCTGCTCGCCGGCGGACCGTTGTTCGTCACCCAGGCGGCGGTGCAGTCGATCGTGGTCGCGTCGTTCGTGCCCGGGCCGAGCGCGGCGTTCACGCGGTGGACCGACGCCGTCATCGGCGGTCTGGTCGCGCTGGTCGCGGCCACGGTCGTCCCGGCCGCGCCGCTGCGCCGCCCCCGGGAGCAGGCGGCCGTCGTCGCGCGCAAGATCGCCGCGCTGCTGCGGGCCGCCGGCGAGGTGATGACCGACGGGGAGGTCGAGCGCAGCATGGACCTGCTCGCCGACGCCCGGGCCACCGACGGGCTGATCGGTGAGCTCCGGTCCGCGGCCGACGAGGGGCTCTCGGTCGTCGAGTCGTCGCCGTTCCGGGTGCGGCACCGCGCCGACGTGCGCAAGATGGCGGAGCTGGTCGAGCCGCTGGACCGGGCGCTGCGCAGCACCCGGGTCCTCGTGCGGCAGACCGCGGTCGCTGCGTACCGCCGGCGGCCGGTGCCGCGGGCGTACGCCCTGATCGCCCTCGACCTCGCCGACGCCACCGACGTGGTCGCCGAGGAGCTCGCGCGTAACCGGATGCCCGTGGAGGCGCGACCTGCCCTGCTGGCGGTCGCGGACGCGAGCGGGCGGGTCGAGCGGACCGAGGCGCTGTCGGCCGAGGCGATCCTGGCCCAGCTGCGCTCGGTGGCCGTGGACCTGCTGATGGTCTCGGGCATGGGACAGCTCGAGGCGACCGACGCGCTGCCGCCGCCACCGCGATGAGCCGGACCTGGGTGCTGCACGTCGACCTCGACCAGTTCATCGCCGCGGTCGAGGTGCTGCGCCGCCCGGAGCTGGCCGGGCTGCCGGTCGTGGTCGGCGGTCGCGGGGACCCGACCGAGCGCGGGGTGGTGGCGACCGCGTCGTACGAGGCCCGCGCCTTCGGCGTCGGCTCGGGCATGCCGTTGCGGATCGCCGCGCGCAAGTGCCCGGACGCCGTGTTCCTGCCCGTCGACCGGGAGGCGTACGACGCCGCCTCCGCCGAGGTCATGGCGTCGCTGCGCGGCCTGCGCTGGGGCGGCGTACCGGTGGTGGTCGAGGTGCTCGGCTGGGACGAGGCGTTCCTGGCCGCCGGCGAGGGGCACGGCGACCTCGGCGACCCACGGGCGTTCGCCGAGGAGATCCGGGCCGCCGTGCTGGACGCCACCGGGCTGCACTGCTCGGTCGGCGTCGGGGACAACAAGCTCCGCGCGAAGATCGCCACCGACTTCGGGAAACCCCGGGGCGTCTGGCAGCTGACCGAGGAGAACTGGTTCGAGGTGATGGGGGACCGGTCGACGACGGCGCTGTGGGGCATCGGGTCGAAGACCGGCAAGAAGCTGGCCGCGCTGGGGATCGACACGGTCGCCCAGCTCGCCGCCTCCGACGCCCGGGTGCTGGCCGCCGAGCTCGGGCCGACCATGGGGCCGTGGTACCACCGGCTCGGCCGCGGCGCCGACACCGGCCCGGTCGACGCGACGCCCTGGGTGCCGCGCGCGCACGGCCGCGAGGAGACCTTCCAGCAGGACCTCGAGGACCGCGACGCGGTCGCCGCCGCCGTCCGCACGCTGGTCCGCCGCGTGGTCGAGGACATCGACGCCGAGGGCCGCCCGGCCGCCCGGGTCGGCCTGAAGGTCCGGCTGCGCCCGTTCGTCACCGTCAGCCGCAGCCTCACCCTGCCGTCGCCGACCAACGACCCCGCCGTCATCGAGGAGGCCGCGGTGTCCCTGCTCGACCGCCTCGACGACCGCGACCGCTCCCGCCCCGTCCGCCTCCTCGGCGTCCGCCTCGAGATGGTGCCCCCCGAGGGCGGCTACTGAGTGCCCCGGGACGTCATGCGGACGGAGCAACCACTTGCTCTGTCCGTATGACGTTGCGAGGGGTCGGTGGTCAGGCGGCGGCGGGCGCCCAACCGGCGGCCCGCATCGCCTCCTCGATCTGCTCGAAGAACGCGGCCGGCTCGAGCCGGAGCCCGAGCAGCGGGAGCCGCAGGACCGTGTCGCCGTCGATGGCGAGTGCGTTCTGGCGGAGTGCGTCGCCGACGACGTTCTCGGCCCAGGCGTGGTGGATACCGTCGATCTCGACGACGAGGTGGAGGTCGGGCCAGTACAGGTCGAGGAAGTAGCGGTTGGCCCGGTCGCGTCGGAGCACCTGGCGCTCGGGCTCGGGCAGGCCGCGCCGGCGCAGCTCGCGTCCGACGTCCAGCTCGCCGAGGCTGCGGGCACCGTCGAGGAGGTCGTTGACCACCGCGTGGAGCAGCAGGCGCCGCTTGTCGCGGCGGACGCGCAGCAGCTCGTGACCGAGCGCCTCCACCGGAGCCAGGCCCTGCTGCACGACGAGGGTGAGGACGTACGTCGCCTCCTTGTCGGTGTGCGCCCACAGGGCGGCGCGCACCGCGGCGACCGCCACCGGGGTGCGCGGGACACCGGTCTCGACCAGGTCGTCGCTCGACCAGCGGCGCGTCTGCCGGATGTCGAAGCGGCGGTTGCGGCGTACCCGCCCGCCCCGCGGCACGGAGACCCGCACCCGCTCCGCACTGAAGCGCTGCAGCCCCCAGGCGAGGAGCGCCGACGCGCCGTCGAGCTGCGCGCGCGGTCCGCCCTGGAACACGGCGGCCCACCACTCGCCGATCTCGCTCAGCGCGGCGTTGTGCACGCACACGGACTGGTCCCCGACCAGCTGCCAGCGTCCCGCGCGCACCTCGCCCCGCACCTCCCAGCGGGTGACGCCGAGGGCGTAGGCCTGCTTGCGCGAGACCACGCCGCCCTGGTCACGGGCGAGCTGGCGGAGCTCGGCGAGGCGCGGATCGTCGGTGGGTGTACGTCGTGGCATGACCTCCACGGTCGTTGCAGGGCGGCCTTCCGGGTGCCGCGTGATCGGCCGCCTGTGGAGCACGCGGTCGCCGGCGGCACGGTGGACAGCAGCCGGCCCGCGCGCTCCCCGGGACGTCATACGGACGGAGCAACCGCTTGCTCCGTCCGTATGACGTCCGCGGGAGCTACGAGCCCAGGCTCGCGCGCAGCTCGCCGACGACCGAGTCGACGACCGCGACCAGGTCGCCGCCGGTGCGCTCGGCGACGGCGCGCTGGCGCTGGTACGACGCACCGCGGCGGGGGATGTCCGCGACGGAGGCGAGCTCGGCGGCGCAGCCGAGGCGGTCGGCGACCGGTTCGAGCCGGGCCAGGAGGTCGGCGAGGTCGTCGGTGACCAGGCGCTCGTGGGACGCGGCGTCGGTGATCACGATCGCGTCCAGGCCGTAGCGCGCCGCCCGCCACTTGTTCTCCTGCACGTGCCACGGCGGCATCGTCGGCAGCGTCTCGCCGGCCGCCAGCCGGGTGTCGAGGTCGACGACCAGGCAGTGCATGAGCGCGACCAGCGCCTCGAGCTCGGCGAAGTTCGAGACCCCGTCGCACACGCGGTTCTCCAGCGTGCCCTTGTCCGCGGCCGGCCGGACGTCCCAGCGGATCTCGGTCAGCTCGTCGACGACGCCGGTGACCAGCTGGTCGTGGACGAACGCCTCGTACTCCTCCCACCGCTCGAACTGGAACGGCAGCCCGGCCGTCGGCAGCTGCTGGAACATCAGCGCCCGGTTGGACGCGTAGCCGGTGTCCATGCCCGCCCAGATCGGCGACGACGCGGACAGCGCCTGCAGGTGCGGGTAGTGGTTGAGCAGCGCGGACAGCACCGGCATCACCCGCTGGCGCTCGGGCAGCCCGACGTGCACGTGGACGCCCCAGATCAGCATCTGCCGGCCCCACCACTGGGTGCGGTTGATCAGCTCCTCGTACCGGTGTCCCTCGGTGAGCTGCTGCACCGTCCACGACGCGAACGGGTGGGTGCCGGCGCCGAACAGGTCCACGCCCATGGCGTCCGCGGCCGGTACGACGACCTCCAGCGTCCGGCGCAGGTCGGCCATCGCCTCGCCGACCGTGTGGCACACGCCGCTCACGGCCTCGACCGTGTTGCGCAGCAGCTCCTTGTGCAGCCGGCTCGGGTCGCTCAGCCCCGGCGTGGCGCGGGCGAACAGCTCCGCGGCGTCGTTGCGCAGGTCGCGGGAGTCGCCGGTCGACGAGCGCGAACTCCCACTCCACGCCGAGCGTCGGCTCGGGGGAGCCGTGGAAGTCGATGCGCACGCCGACCAGCGTTCCACAGTGGGGGTCAGGTCACCGCGCGGCGATCTCGGCCACGCGCGCGAACCAGCCCGACGCGACCCCGTCGAAGGGCGCCCGCTGGCCGGCGACCGCCGCCTGCACGAGATCGCAGGACGCCATCGCGGCCGCGACCACGTCGTCCGGGTACCGGTACCGCACCCGGTGCTCGGCGAACTCGTCCTCGTCGTCGACCCACACCCGGCCGGTGTTCCCGCGCACGACGTCCAGGTCGAGGTCCACCGCGCGCAGGACGGTTCCGTCCCACAGCGGCGGCGTGGTGATGTCGACGTACACGCGCACCGGCCCGCCGCACGTCGTGGAACGTCGCCAGCCACCCGCGGCCGGTCTCCGGGCCCGGGGCGGGGGCCAGGCCGACCTGGTGGGTCGGGGCGACGTACGTCGCGCCCGGGCGCGTCATCGTGGTGCCCTGCACGATGCCCAGCCAGTCGCCGTGCTCGTCGCTGCCGAGGTACGTCGCGTCGAACGCCCAGTGAGGTCGATCACCCCACTTGGTCATCTCCACGCGTACGGCGTCGCCGGCGGCCAACCTCACGTGACCTGTGTACCAGCCGGCTGCCACCATGACGGCCATGCCCGAAGCCCGCGCCCGCGAGATCAACCTGACGCTGGACTTCTGCCTCCGGGTGGGCGAGCTGTTGCTGTCCTCCGGCGCCGGCGCCGCGGACGTCACCGCGACCATGCAGGCGCTGGCGTGGCAGTACGGCGTGCGCTACCCGGACGTCGACGTGACCTTCACGTCGCTGTCGATGAGCTACCAGGACGACCCCGAGGAGCCGTCCCTGGTGCTGATGCGCCAGGTCAAGCAGCGCGAGATCGACTACGAGGACCTGACCATGGTCGACCACCTGGTCCGCGAGATCCTCCGCGGCGAGGTGGAGCTCCGCGACGCGCGGACGCGGCTGGCGCGCATCGTGTCGTCGGGCCACGTGCTGCCGCGGTGGGCGGTCACGATCGGGTGGGGCGTCATGTGCGCCGGCGTCGGCCTCCAGCTCGGCGGCGACCTGTCCGTGGTCGCGATCGCGTTCGTGGCCGCGGTCGTCATCGACCGACTCCAGCTGGTGATGGCCCGGCGGCGCCTGCCGTTCTTCTACCGCCAGGTCGCCGGCGCCGGGGTCGCCACACTGATCGCGGTGCTGGCCGCGGCGAGCTGGCTGGACCTGGACCCCTCGCTCGTGGTCACCGCGAACGTGATCATGCTGCTGGCCGGGATCGGCTTCATGGGTGCGATCCAGGACGCGCTGTCCGGGTTCTACGTCACGGCCGGGGCCCGGCTCACCGAGGCGCTGCTGGCCACGGGCGGCATCATCGCGGGCGTCAGCGGCGGCCTCAGCGTCGCGGACGTGCTGGGCGTCAAGGTCGGGCGCCTCAACCCCGGCGCCGCGGCGAATCTCCAGGCCGTGTCGGTCGGAGTGATCGGAGCCGCGATCTGCGCCGCGGCGTTCGGCTTCGCCTCCTACGCCCCCCGCCGGGCGCTGCCGTGGATCGGCGTGGTCGCGGCGATCGCGATGGCCATCTCCCAGTCCATCTCGATCGGCGGCATCGGCCGCGCGTGGTCGGCCGGTGTCGCGGCGTTCTTCGTCGGCCTGGTCAGCTACACGGTGGCCGGCCGGCTCCGGATCCCGCCGCTGGTCGTGGTGGTGTCGGCGATCGTGCCGATGCTGCCCGGCCTGTCGATCTACCGCGGGCTGAGCCTGATCACCGAGGGCGGCCGGTTCACCTCCCACGGCCTGCTGGCGCTCGCCACCGCCGCGTCGGTCGCCACCGCCCTGGCCGCCGGCGTGATCCTGGGCGAGTACCTCGCGCAGCCGCTCAAGCGGGAGGCGGTCCGGCTGGAGAGCCGGCTCGCCGGACCGCGCCTGGTCGGGCCGTTGAAGGTGAAGCCCCAGCGGGTCAGACGGCGCTCGTCCGCTCGGGAAGCGCGCGACTAGCCGCCTTCGCCACGATGTCCTGGTAGCGCGACCCGGTGAGCTTGGCGAAGTGGTGGATCGCGTGGGCGTCGAGGCCGACGAGGACGCGGGCCTTGTTGCCCTGCACCCCCTTGACGATGATCTCGGCCGCGCGCTCGGGCGTCATCCGCGCGAGCTTCTCGTCGAAGAGCTTCGCGGTCTGCTCCTTGTCCTCGTTCGCCGAGACCCGGGCGTTGCGGGCGATCGCGGTCTTGATGCCGCCGGGGTGCACGACGGTGACGCCGACCGGGTGACCGGCGACCAGCATCTCCTCGCGGAGCGCCTCGGACATGCCGCGCACGGCGTACTTCGCGGCGTTGTACATGCTCTGGCCGGGCATCGAGATCAGGCCGAACAGCGACGAGATGTTCACGACGTGCCCGTCGCCGGAGGCGATCAGGTGCGGGAGGAACTCCTGGGTGCCGTGCAGCACGCCCCAGAAGTTGATGCCCATGATCCACTGCATGTCGGCGTACTCGAGGTCCTCGAAGTTGCCCGCCAGCGCGACGCCGGCGTTGTTCACGACCACGTTGGCCCGCCCGAACTGCTCGACGACCGAGGTCGCGTACGCCGCGAACGCGTCGCGGTCGGCCACGTCGAGGTGGTCGGAGCGCACCTCGCGCACGCCGGCCCCCTTGACCAGGTCGACGGTCTCGGCGAGCCCGGCGTCGTCGATGTCGGAGATCGCCAGCAGCGCGCCCTGCCGGGCCAGGTTGAGTGCGAGTGCCCGGCCGATGCCGGACCCCGCTCCGGTGATCACGACCACCTTGTCGTCGAAGGACTTCATGCGGGCTGCTCCTCTCGCGCTGCGGTGCGCAGCGGCGTCGTCCGGTAGGCATCGGGGTCGAAGTGCGCCAGCTGGCGCCGGAAGGTGAACGTGGCCTTGGGCCACAGCGTGGTGTTGTTGCCGTGCTCGTCGAGGTACCAGCTCGAGCAGCCGCCGGTGCTCCACACGGTGCGCCGCATCCGCCGCTGGAGGTCGCGGTTCCACGCGTCGTGGGCGGCCGGCATGGGCTCGGCCGTGCTCCAGCCCTCGCGGCGCATCGTGGCCACCGCGTCGCACAGGTACTGCACCTGGGACTCGATGACGAAGACCATGCTGGAGTGGCCCAGGCCCGTGTTCGGGCCGACGAGCATGAAGTAGTTCGGGAAGCCCGGCACCGTGGTGCCCTTGTACGCCGCCATGCCGCTCTCGCGCCACACCTCGGCCAGCGTGCGGCCGTCGCGGCCGGTGACGTGCTCGGTGATGGGCAGGTCGGTGGTGTGGAAGCCGGTCGCGACGATGATCACGTCGACGGGGCGCTCGGTCCCGTCCGCCGTCACGACCGCGTCGCCGGTGACCTTCGCGATCCGGTCGGTCACCACGTCGACGTTCCCGGCGGCCAGCGCGGGGTAGTAGGTGTTGGAGATCAGGATCCGCTTGCAGCCGATCTCGTACGACGGCGTCACCTTCGCCCGCAGCTCCGGGTCGTCGATCGACCGGCTGATGTTGTGCAGCGCGGCCTTCCTGGCCGGCAGCGCGATCTTCGGCTGGATGGTGAACGCCGGCACGTAGGTCTCGCGGGCCCAGTAGATGCCGGTGCGGTAGAGCCGTTGCAGGCCGGGCACGTGGCGCAGCGCGAGGCGCTCGATCGCGGGGTAGCGCCGGTCGTTGCGGGGGATCACCCACGGGGCGGTGCGCTGGTAGACGTCCAGGTGACCGCCGGTGGACTCCAGGGTCTGCTGGACCTCGGGGATGATCTGGATCGCCGACGCGCCGGTGCCGATGACCGCGACCCGCTTGCCGGCCAGGTCGACGTCGTGGTCCCACCGCGCGGAGTGGAAGAGCTCGCCCTGGAAGGTCTCGATGCCCTCGATGTCCGGCAGCTTGGGCTCGGAGAGCCCGCCGGCGCCCACGACCAGGAAGCGGGACGTCACGTCGCGCTCGCCGTCGGGGCCGCTCAGCCGGCTGCGCCACAGTGCGGCGTCCTCGTCCCAGGCCGTGTGCTCGAGCCGGGTGTGGAACGAGAACCGGTCCAGCGTCCCGGACTCGCGGGCGACTCGCCGCAGGTAGGCCTGGATCTCGGGCTGGGGCGAGTAGGACATCGACCAGTCCGGGTTGGGTGCGAACGAGAACGAGTACAGCTGGCTCGGGACGTCGCACGCCGCGCCCGGGTAGGTGTTGTCGCGCCAGGTGCCGCCCACGTCGCCGGCCTTCTCGACGACGAGGAAGTCGGTCTCCCCGGACTCCTGCAGCTTGATCGCGGTGCACAGGCCCGCGAAGCCGGCGCCGACGACCAGATGCTCCACATGCATGTCGCCGACCGTACTGGCGCTATTGAAAAAGTGTCAATAGAGTGTGGGGTGTGAGCCAGAGTACGACGAACCGGACCCGGCTGTCCCCGGAGCAGCGGCGCGAGCAGCTGCTCGACCTGGGCGTCCGGCTGCTTGCCGACCGCTCGCTCGACGAGCTGTCCATCGACCTGCTGGCCGAGGAGGCCGGGATCTCGCGCGGGCTGCTGTACCACTACTTCGGCAACAAGCACGCCTTCCACGAGGCCGTGGTCCGCCGGGCGGCCGACGACCTGATCGCGCAGACGGCGCCGCCCGCCGACGGTGAGCCGCTGGAGCGGATGATCACCTCGCTCACGGCGTACCTGGACTACGTCGAGGCGAATCACCAGGGCTACCTGTCCCTCGTCAAGGCGGCGGCCGGCGGCAACGAGACGCTGCGCGAGATCTACGACGAGGCGCGGTCGGCGCTGAACAGCCGGATCTTCCGCGAGGACGCGCAGGGCGACATCATCCCGGACACGCCCGCCACCCGGCTGGTGGTGCGCGGCTGGTCGGCGATGATCGAGGAGCTCGTGCTGTCGTGGATCGACGACCCGAGCGGCATCAGTCGCGACGAGCTGATCGCCACGATGGCGGCGTCGCTCCCGGCGATCGTGGAGGTCACGCCGGTCCGCTGACCGGCCCGGCCGGCGGCAGCGTGACTTCGACGGTGGTGTCGCCGGGCACCGACGTCAGCCGGACGGTGCCGCCGTGGGCCGCCACGATCGCTTCCACCAGGGCCAGGCCGAGGCCCACCCCGACCTCCTGCGCCGCGCGTGCGCGCGGCGTCGCCGCGGACGAACCGCTCGAACGCCCGGTCGGCCAGGTCCGGCGGGAACCCGGGCCCGTCGTCGTGCACCGAGAAGCCGTCGCGACGGACGGTGACCGTGATCGTGGTGCCGGCGGGGGTGTACTTGCGGGCGTTGGTCAGCAGGTTGCTGACCACCTGGTGGAGGCGCAGCGCGTCGCCCACCACCTCGTACGGCGCGTCGACCGCGTCGTCGGGCACGTCGACGCGCCAGCGGTGGTCGGGCGAGACGACGCGGGCGTCCGAGACCGCCTCGACCAGCAGGCGGGTCAGGTCGACGGGCGCCATGTCCAGCGGCCGGCCGGAGTCCAGCCGGGCCAGCAGCAGCAGGTCCTCGACCAGCGACGTCATCCGGCCCGACTCCTCCTCGACCTTGTCGAGCGCGGTCCCGACGGCGCCGGGGTCGCCGGGGCGGCGCCGGGCGAGCTCGGTGTAGCCGGCGATCGTGGCCAGCGGCGACCGGAGCTCGTGGGAGGCGTCGGCGACGAACTGCCGCACCTGCTGCTCGCTGCGGTGCCGCGCCGCGAGCGAGGTCTCCACGTGCGCGAGCAGGGTGTTCAGTGCGGAGCCGACCTGGCCGACCTCGGTGCGCTCGTCGGTGAGGTGCTCGGGAACCCGCTCCTCGATGTCGATGTGGCCGGACTCCAGCGGCAGGGTGGCGACCGTGTGCGCGGTCGCGGCCACCTGGCGCAGGGGACGCAGCTGGCGACGTACGACGACCAGGGCCGCGCCGGCGGCCGACCAGGATCGCCAGCAGCGCGAACAGCAGCTCCCACCAGATCAGCTGCGACAGCGTGTCGTCGACCTGGCCCTCGGGCATGGCGACCACGACGGTCCCGCCGGGGATCGGCCGGGCCGTCGCCCGCACCTCGCCGTACCCGGGGACGGAGATGCTGTGGGACGAGCGGTCCAGCGGGACCGCGGCCAGCGCCGCGACCGCCTCCGGCTCCAGGGTCTTGCGGCTGACCCGGTCGTCATCGTCGTCCCCGCCGACCACGATGCCGCTGGCCGCGCCGCGGTCCGGGGCGGCGACGATGAGCGTGCCGAGCGCGGCGCCGAGGCCGGGCGGCTGGTTGTGCGCGATCGCCTCGGCGGAGTGGTCGAGGTTCTGCCGGACCAGCCCGTCGAGCTGGTCGTTGAGGTAGGCGCGCATGGCGAGCGCCGTGGCCGTGCCGAGCAGCAGCGAGACGCCCAGCACCAGGGCGACGGTGGTGACCACGAGCCGCGCGGTGAGGGACCGCAGCGCGTTCACGTCACCGGCTTCAGCACGTAGCCGGCGCCGCGCATGGTGTGGATCATCGGCTCGCGGCCGGCGTCGATCTTCTTGCGCAGGTAGGAGATGTAGAGCTCGACGACGTTGGCCTGGCCGCCGAAGTCGTAGTTCCAGACCCGGTCGAGGATCTGCGCCTTGCTGAGCACCCGACGCGGGTTGCGCATCAGGAACCTCAACAGCTCGAACTCGGTGGCGGTCAGGCTGATCTCCTCGCCGCCGCGGAACACCTCGTGGCTGTCCTCGTCGAGCTGGAGGTCGCCGACGGTGAGCACGGAGGACGAGGCTGCCTGCTGGGCCCCGGCGCGCCGCATCAGTCCGCGCAGGCGGGCGACGAGCTCCTCGAGCGAGAACGGCTTGGTCACGTAGTCGTCGCCGCCGGCGGTCAACCCGGCGATCCGGTCCTCGACGGCGTCGCGTGCGGTCAGGAACACCACCGGCAGGTCCGGGTCCGACGAGCGCATCCGCCGCAGCACCTCGAGCCCGTCGAAGTCGGGCAGCATCATATCGAGCACGACCGCGTCCGGCCGGAAGTCCTTCGCGGTCGACACGGCCTTCGCCCCCGTGTGCGCCGCCGCGACCTCCCACCCCTCGTACCGCAGCGCCATCGACACCAGCTCGGCGATGTTCACCTCGTCGTCGACGACGAGCACCCGCAACGCGGATCCGTCGGGTCGCGTCAGCTCCATGCCGCCCATCCTCGCGCCGGTGCCTGTGACCTTCCTGTGAGGTCTCTGTGTCGAGCGTGACACGTCGGGTTTCACCGGTCAGCCGGTGAAACCCGCGCGACACGCCGGGGCCGACCGGCGTGTCGGTCGGGTTTCCCCGGTCAACCGGTGATTCCTGTGACGGATGAGGTTTGGCGGCAGCTCGACCAGGGGTACGCCGGCAGGCGGCGTCGGCGTAGAACCTGTTCTACTATCGCGCCATGGAGACGCAGGAGTACGACGTCGTCGTGGTCGGCTCGGGCGGCGGGGCGCTGACCGGCGCGTTCCTCGCCCAGAAGGCCGGCCTCGCCACGGTCGTGGTCGAGAAGACCGCGCTGCTCGGCGGGACGTCGGCGTACTCCGGCGGCGCCTGCTGGCTGCCCGGCAGCCAGGTGCAGCAGCGGGCGGGCATCCCCGACTCGACCGGGTCGGCGCGCGAGTACCTCGGCGCGATCCTGGAGGGCGCCGACCGGGGCAAGGTCGAGGCGTTCCTCGCACATGCGCCGGAGCTGGTCGCCGAGCTCGAGGCCGACGACGCGATCGACTTCGAGTGGCTTCCGTTCCCCGAGTACTACGACGCGCCCGGCCGGGTGCCGTTCGGCCGGTCGATCCAGCCGACCAACGTCAAGCGTGGCGACCTGCCGGCGCGCGTCGGCGAGCTGGTGCGCCCGCCGGTCGAGCGGGACCGCGCCGGCCAGGGCGGGCGGAACACGCTCAGCGGAGGTCAAGCGCTGATCGCGCGGCTGCTCGACGGGTTCCTGCGCGAGGGCGGCCACGTGCTCACCGAGCTGCCGGTGACCGGCCTGGTCCTCGACGGCGACCGGGTGGCGGGCGTCGCCGGCATGACGCCGGAGGGCCCGGTCGAGGTCCGTGCCCGCCGCGGCGTCCTGATCGCCGCGGGCGGCTTCGAGGGGAGCGCCGACCTGCGCGCCGAGCACGGCGTACCCGGCGACGTCGCCTGGACGATGGCGCCGGCGGGCACCAACACCGGCGAGCCGATCGCGGCGGGCGCGGCCGTCGGCGCGGCGACCGACTACCGCGGCGTCGGCTGGTTCTGCCCCGGCCTGGCCCAGCCGGACGGCGGTGGGTCCTTCACGCTCGGCTTCCGGTCCGGGCTGATGGTCGACCAGCACGGCCGGCGCTACGGCAACGAGTCGCGGCCCTACGACCAGTTCGGCCGGCTCATGGCCGCAGCGCCCGAGCGGATCCCGTCCTGGTACGTCTTCGACTCCCGCGAGGGCGGCCGGCTGCCGGCGATCGCGATGCCCGAGGGCGACCCGGCCGAGCACCTCGCGGCCGGCACCTGGGTGCGGGCGGACTCGCTGCCCGACCTGGCCGACGCCCTCGGCGTACCGGCCGACGAGCTGGTCCGCACCGTCGAGCGGTTCAACGGCTTCTGCGAGTCCGGCGTCGACGAGGACTTCGGTCGCGGCGACGACGAGTACGACACGTTCTTCGCCGGCGGCGACGGGCCCAACAAGGCGCTGACGCCGGTGACCGAGCCGCCGTACTACGCCGCGCGCTTCGTGCTGTCCGACCTCGGCACCAAGGGCGGCCTCGTCACCGACGAGTGCGGCCGCGTGCTGCGCGAGGACGGTACGCCGATCGCCGGGCTGTACGCGTCGAGCAACTCGGCCGCGTCCGTGTTCGGCGCCGTCTATCCCGGTCCCGGGGCCCCGCTGGGCTCGGCGATGGTGTTCGCGTCCCTCGCGGTCCGCGACATGTGACGCCTGCCCGAAGGGACACTGTCGGCAGGCGGGTCCGCGGCGTAGCGTCCCAGGCATGCGCCGCGCGCTGGCCCTGCTGCTGGCCGTCCCGATCATCGGACTGGCTCCCGTGCTGGCGCCCCCGGCCGCCGGCGAGACCTACTACCACGTGGTGCGCGCCCTCGACGACCGGTTCGACGTGGCCGGGTACACCTGCGCCGGCGAGCCCGCCGCCGCGCCGACCGCCCGCATCGGGGTCTCGGAGGTCCACCTGAGCGGCCAGGGCAGCATGCTGGTGCGCAGCGCGCGGGACACCGTGGGTGCACCGATGCTGGTCGACCCGCGCAAGCCGGGCAAGGTCGCGTGGAACGCGTGGCCGTTCGAGGGTGCCGATCCGCAGGCGACGTGGCGGGTGGAGATGAACGGCGACGTCCTCACCAGCGACCCGATCGCGCTGACGCCGAACTCGTGGAACCACCTCTACCTGCCCGACGCCACCCTCCACGACGGCGACTGGTCCGGGACCATCGCCGACTACATCGCCCAGTTCCACAAGGGCCGGCACTGGAAGGTCGGACTGCTCACCGGCGACTGCCTCGGGAGCCCCCAGGTCCGCCTGGACGAGATCGGCACCCGGCAGTTCACCTACGACTTCGAGGCGCGCAGCTGGGTGACGCTGAAGGTGGTCAACAAGGACGGCACCCAGTGGGGCACGGTCAGGTACGGCGAGCCGTTCCGCGTGATCGCCCGCGCGAACCGGTGGGACCAGGAGGCCGGCCACGGGCACCCGGTCGCGGACGCGCGCCTCGCCTTCCAGCGGCGCTGGGCGGGCACGCACCGGTGGACCACGGTCGCCCGGGAGCGCACCGGCCGCACCGGCCGGGTGGTGCTGCCGCAGCTGTCCGAGCGCGCGGCGTACTGGCGTGCCGTCTGGCAGCGCTCGCCGCAGCCGGTGCCCAGCGACGAGGCCTACCAGGGCTCCGACGTCGTCTACTCCCGCCCGGCGGTGAACGGCACGCCGTGCACCCCGCGCTCCGAGGAGCAGCCCTGGGACTGCGCCCGGGTGACCGTGCCCGCCGGCCGGGTGGTGGTGTCCGGTCGCGCCGAACCGGGCGGGTCGGGCCGGATCCACCTGTGGGTCTACGCCGGCGACCCCCGCCAGCTCGTCACCCAGGACGAGGCCCCGATCGGCGCCGACGGTCGGTGGCGCTTCGCGTTCTCGACCGCCGACCACGACGCGTTGTCCGTCGACCTCGACGGCCGGCAGACCAGCAAGCGGCACTGGGCCGGCCCCGTCGGACAGATCCCCCTCACCGTCCGCTGACGCTCGCTTCGTTGGTCTCACTCGCGAGGGCCAGCGGACCCCTCGTTCGTTGGTCGAGTAGCGAGCGCCAGCGAGCCCCGTTCGTTGGTCGAGTAGCGAGCGCCAGCGAGCCCCCGTTCGTTGGTCGAGTAGCGAGCGCCAGCGAGCGTATCGAGACCCCGCGCGGCGTACGGGTGGTCTCGATACGCCCGTCGCTCGTTCCTCGCGACGGGCTACTCGACCAACGAACCTGGATCTCGGTGGTCGAGTAGCGAGCGCCAGCGAGCGTATCGAGACCCGTATCCACAGGCGACGCTCGAGCGCTGGCGGTTGGACACAGGGGCCGGCACCGTGGAGCGATGGCTGCGTACACATACATGGTGCGGTGCTCCGACGGATCCTTCTACGTCGGGAGCACCCGCGACCTCGAGCTCCGCATCTATCAGCATCAGACCGGCGAGGGCGCCGAGTACACCCGTCGTCGACGTCCGGTGGAGCTGGTCTGGCACGAGGAACACGAGAACGTCGGCGACGCGTTCGCCCGCGAGAAGCAGATACAGAACTGGAGTCGCGCCAAGCGCCTGGCACTGATCGACCAGGACTACGCGGCCTTGCCGTCACTGGCGAAGAAGCGCTTCGAGCGGTAGGTCTCGATACGCCCGTCGCTCGTTCCTCGCGACGGGCTACTCGACCAACGAATGGGAGGGCCAGCACGGGCGCCGGGGGTATTCGGGGAGCGGAGGTTGTGGCGTACCCGGCACAATGGGCCGGTCATGTCCCAGCTCCAGATCGCCTATCCGCCGGAGCTGCCGGTCACCCAGCGCCGCGACGACATCGCGGCCGCGATCCGCGACCACCAGGTGGTGATCGTCGCGGGCGAGACCGGGTCGGGGAAGACGACGCAGCTGCCCAAGATCTGCCTCGAGCTCGGCCGCGGTCGCAAGGGCCTGATCGGGCACACCCAGCCGCGCCGGATCGCGGCGCGCTCGGTCGCGGAGCGGATCGCCAGCGAGCTGGGGACCGAGCTGGGTGACCTGGTCGGCTACCAGGTCCGCTTCACCGACCGCACCTCGAAGCGGAGCCGGGTGAAGCTGATGACCGACGGCATCCTGCTCGCCGAGCTGCAGCGCGACCGGCAGCTGCGCAAGTACGACACGATCATCATCGACGAGGCCCACGAGCGCAGCCTCAACATCGACTTCCTGCTCGGCTACCTCAAGCGGCTGCTCCCGAAGCGGCCCGACCTCAAGCTGGTCATCACCTCCGCGACGATCGATGTGGAGCGCTTCGCCAGGCACTTCGACGCGCCGGTCGTCGAGGTGTCGGGGCGGACGTACCCGGTCGAGATCCGCTACCGCCCGCTGATGGAGCTGCCCGAGGAGGACGAGGAGGGCGAGCCGGTCGTCCGCGACCAGACCGAGGCGATCGTCGACGCGGTCAAGGAGCTCTCCGCCGAGGGCCCGGGCGACGTCCTGGTGTTCCTGCCCGGCGAGCGCGAGATCCGCGACACCGCGGACGCCCTCGGCGACCTGCCCCGGACGGAGATCCTGCCGCTCTACTCGCGCCTGACCGCCGCCGAGCAGCACCGCGTCTTCTCCTCGCACGGCAACGCCACCCGCCGCGTGGTGCTGGCCACCAACGTCGCCGAGACGTCGCTGACCGTGCCGGGGATCCGGTACGTCGTCGACACCGGCGTCGCGCGCATCAGCCGCTACTCCGTGCGCACGAAGGTCCAGCGGCTGCCGATCGAGCCGATCAGCCAGGCGTCGGCCAACCAGCGCTCGGGCCGCTGTGGCCGGGTCGAGGCCGGCATCGCGATCCGGCTGTACTCCGAAGAGGACTTCGAGGGGCGCCCGGAGTTCACCGACCCGGAGATCCTGCGCACCAACCTGGCCAGCGTCATCCTGCAGATGGCGTCGCTCGGCCTGGGCGACATGGCGAGGTTCCCGTTCGTCGAGCCGCCGGACCGGCGCAACGTCACCGCCGGCACCCAGCTGCCTCGAGGAGCTCGGTGCCCTGGGTCTCGATACGCCGCCTCGTTCCTCGGCGGCTACTCGACCACCGAGTCCTCGGCTCACCAAGATCGGGCGCCGGCTGGCGCGGCTGCCGATCGACCCGCGGCTGGCGCGGATGATCCTCGAGGCCGAGCGGCTCGGCTGCGTGCGCGAGGTGATCGTGATCGCGGCCGCGCTGTCGCTGCAGGACCCGCGCGAGCGGCCGGGCGCCGACCGTCCCAAGGAGCAGGCGCAGGCCGACCAGCTGCACGCCCGCTTCAAGGCCGAGGGCAGCGACTTCCTCACCTGGCTCAACCTGTGGCGCTACCTCAAGGACCAGCAGCGCGAGCTGTCCTCCTCGGCGTTCCGCCGGATGTGCAAGCGGGAGTTCCTCAACTACCTGCGGGTGCGCGAGTGGCAGGACTTCGAGTCCCAGCTGCGCCAGGTCTGCAAGGAGATGGACATCCAGGTCGGCCGGCCCGCCGACAACCCCGACGCGGACGGCATCCACCAGGCGCTGCTGTCCGGCCTGCTCAGCCACATCGGGCTGCTCGAGGAGCGCGAGAAGGGCGCGCCCGGCGAGCGCCGGCGCGGCCCGCGCGAGTACCTCGGCGCCCGCGGCGCCCGGTTCGCGATCTTCCCGGGCAGCGGGCTGCACCGGAAGAACCCGCAGTTCCTGATGGCCGGCGAGCTCGTCGAGACCAGCCGCCTGTGGGCCCGCCAGAACGCCGCGATCAAGCCCGAGTGGGCCGAGCGCCTCGGCGCGCACCTGGTCAAGCGCAGCTACAGCGAGCCGCACTGGAGCAAGAAGCGCGCGGCCGTGATGGCGTACGAGCGGGTGACGCTGTACGGCGTGCCGCTGGTCGCCGACCGCCTCGTCTCGTACGGCAAGGTCGACGCCCCGCTGGCGCGCGAGCTGTTCATCCGGCACGCGCTCGTCTACGGCGAGTGGAACAGCCGCCACCGGTTCCTCGAGACCAACCGGCGGCTGCTGGAGGAGGCCGAGGAGCTCGAGCACCGGGCCCGCCGCCGCGACATCGTCGTCGACGAGCACACGCTGTTCGACTTCTACGACGCGGCGGATCCCCGCCGACGTGGTCAGCGGCGCGCACTTCGACAGCTGGTGGAAGCGCGAGCGGCAGCGCAACGGCCGGCTGCTGACGTTCGACCCGGCGATGCTCACCCACGACACCGCCGAGGAGATCAGCGAGAGCGACTACCCCGAGGAGTGGGCGGCCGAGGGCCTGACGTTCCCCATCAGCTACCACTTCGAGCCGGGCGCGGCCGACGACGGGCTGACCATCGACGTGCCGGTCGCGACCCTGAACCGGGTCGAGGCCGACGACTTCTCCTGGAACGTCCCCGGCCTGCGCGAGGAGCTGGTGACCAGCCTGATCCGCAGCCTGCCCAAGAACCTGCGCGTCAGCTTCGTGCCCGCGCCGAACAAGGCCCGCGAGTTCCTCGCCGCGGTGCCGCCGGGCGAGGAGCCGCTGCTCGACGCGCTCGAGCGCTGGTGCCGGTCGACGACCGGCGTGGTCGTGCCGCGCGAGGCCTGGGACTGGTCCAAGGTGCCCGAGCACCTGCGCCCGACGTACCGCGTCGTCGACGAGGACGGCCGCGAGCAGGCGCGCGGCAAGGACCTCGAGGCGCTCAAGGAGCCGCTGCGGCCGAAGTTCGCCCAGGCGATGCGCGAGGTCGCGACCGAGAGCGGCCTGGCGCGCAGCGGCGAGACGAGCTGGACGTTCGGCACCATCGAGGCGTCGTTCACGAAGGCCCGCGCCGGCCACGAGGTCCAGGTGTTCCCCGCGCTGGTCGACGAGGGGGAGACGGTCGGGCTCGAGGTGTACGGGTCGGCCGACGAGGCCGCGGCGCGGCACCGGCTCGGGGTCCGGCGGCTGCTCCTCCTCGAGCTGCCCTCGCCGGTCCGGAGCGTCCTCGACGGACTCACCAACGCCGAGAAGCTCGGCCTGGCCGGCTCGCCGTACCCCAGCGTCGCCGAGCTCCTCGAGGACTGCCGCGCCGCCGTCGTGGGGGCCGTGGTCGACGCGCGCCCGCCGGTCCGCGACGAGGCGGCGTACGCCGCGCTGCGCGTGGAGGCCGGTCGCGACCTCGAGGCCCACCTGCGCGCGGTGATGGGCGACGTGATCCGGGTCCTCGACGCCTGGCGGCGCGCCGAGAAGGCCCTCAGCGGGCGCGCCGACCTGCCGCTGCTGCCGGCGCTGACCGACATGCGCGGCCAGCTCGGGCGGCTCGTGCACCGCGGCTTCGTCGGCGAGGCGGGGCCGGCCCAGCTGCGCCGCTACCCGGCGTACCTGACCGCCCTCGAGCAGCGCCGGGAGAAGCTCGCCGCCCAGGTGAACCGCGACCGGCAGCTGATGGACCAGGTGGCCGACGTCCAGGACGCCTACCTCCACCAGCTCGCGGCGCTGCCCGAGGGGCGGCCGCCGGGGGAGCGGCTGCGGCAGGTGCGCTGGATGCTCGAGGAGTACCGGGTCTCGCTGTGGGCCCAGCAGCTCGGCACCCCCTACCCGGTCAGCGACCAGCGGATCCGACGTACGCTCGCCGGGTGATGTCGCTGTGACCGACCGCCAGCACCACCGGCCGATGGCGCCGGGAGGCCAGTTCTTCGAGGCGCTGGTCGGCGGGACCGACCCGGCGCTGGTCAGCGAGGCGGCCGACCGGGCCGCGAGCGTGCTGGTGCGCGGCGCCCACGACTCCGACGACGCCGCGGTCGCCGACCGGCTGCTGCACCTCGCCGACACCGAGGGCATCGAGACGATCGCCGAGGTGTGGTCGGGCTCGCCCGCCGACTCGCTTGCCGGCTGCCTGTGGCGGCTCTACCTCCTGCGTTCGTGGGTGTACGCCGACCCGGCGGGCGTCGCGCGCGAGTTCGAGGCCGGCCGGCGCAGCGCCCAGGTCGCCCGCGTCGTCGCCGGTGTCGCCGACCCGCCGGGTCCCGACCAGCTCAAGGCCATGGTCGACCAGGTGCTGCTCGGCATCGCCGGCAGCGACTTCGCCGACGTGCTCCTGCGTGCGGCGGCGTTCGCGCGCGTCGTGGCGACCGGCCGGGCCTCGCTGGGCGGCCCGAGCAACGCCGAGGTGCAGCGGATGCTGGTGCTCTCCGAGCAGCTCGAGGCCGCCGGACATGTGGAGATGGGCCACGGGTTGGCCTGACCCCGTTAGACTCTGCCCCGGAGTACGTCGGGCTGCGGCAGCCCCGGGTCCCAAAATAAGCCGCTACGAGCGGCCACGCGCCGTGAGGCGCTCCCGGTCCGGCGTACTCCGTCATCGTTCTCGCTCGTCGTCCCGCTAGGTTGAGCCGCGTGCGAGCCCTGCGACGACTGCTCCGGCGGCCCCCGAAGGTCACCTACGCGCCCCGCGCCGACGGCCGCCCCGACCCGGGCGAGGTCGTGTGGGGGTGGGTGCCGTACGAGGACGACCCGCGCCAGGGCAAGGACCGCCCGGTCCTGCTGCTCGCGCGCGAGGGGCAGCCGGCTGCTCGGGCTGATGCTCACCAGCAAGGACCACGACCGCGACGCCGCGCAGGAGGCGCACTGGGGCCGGCACTGGATGGACGTCGGCACCGGTGGCTGGGACCGCTCGCGACGGCCGAGCGAGGTCCGCCTGGACCGGCTGATCGAGCTGCCGGTGGACGGGGTGCGGCGGGAGGGCGCCGCCCTCGACCGCGCCCTGTTCGACCGGGTGGTGGCGCAGGCGCGCCGCTTCCACGCGATCTGACGGCTGCTAGAAGGTGCGGGCGATCCGCCGGACGGCGACCCGGGCGGGGTCCCAGGACGTCGGGTAGCGGGACTCGCCGGCGGCGACCTCGACCACCGTCAGGAAGCGGCCGCTGCGCAGGATCCCGAGCCCGGTCGACCGCGACCGGAAGGAGCCGCGGTAGGTGTCGGCGGTGCCGGCGTGCACCGTGACGGGCTCGAGCGGGCCGACCGTCGCACGCTGGACCCGCGACTCGCAGTCGTCGCGCCACGCGGTCAGGACCCGGTGGGCGCGCCACGCGGAGCGGGAGTCGGCGAAGCGGGCGACGACCTGGATGGCGGTGATGCCGTCCGTCCGCGGTGTAGGAGCGGCCGGTCGCCTCGAGCGCCCCGATCGTCTCCAGCGCCGTCTTCTGGCAGGCGCCGACCGCCCCGGTCGGCTGCCCGGTGCTGGCCGTCCAGCTGCGACCGCCGATCCTCGGCAGGTGCTCCGCGTCCAGCAGGTGCGGATCGGCCGCGGCCCGGGTGCGCGGCGCGAGCGTGCCGACCTTGTGCCGGCCGCCGTGGCGGGTGGGCGTGGCACTGGGGGCGTCTGCGGTGGCGCTCGAGCTGGTGACGGGCGCGGGGGTGGTCGTCGCAGCGGGGGAGGTGGCCGGCGGTCGCGCCGACGTCGCGCGCTCCGGCGTACCCGCGTCGGATCCGCAGCCACCGAGCGCCAGCAGCGTGGCGATGCTCACGGCGGCGAGGGGGATCCGAGACACCCCGCCATCGTAGGGACCGTGGGCCCGGACGGCGGGCGCGACACTCGGTAGGGTTGGCGCGGCCCGACTGGTAGGCGGGTGCCATGGTGTCGGTCTGGTGTCGGTCGGGACGAGGAGGACAGGTGCGGGGGAGTCGGGTTCGGCGTACGGCGGTCGGGGCGCTCGCCGTCGTGGGCCTGGCCCTGGCGGCGGTCGGGTGCACCGACGGCTCCGACAAGCCGGCTCCCGGGCCTCCGGCGTCCTCGACGCCCACGCCGCCCAGCCACCTGACGTTCGGTGTGTACGGACCGGCGCCGCAGACCGCGGCGTTCCGGTCGACGGTCGACGACTGGAACGCCACCACCGACGGCCCCCAGGTCAGGTTGCACGCCTGGGAGACGCACGAGGCGTTCCGCAACGCGGTCGAGGGCGGCACGGACCTCCCCGACGTCTTCCTGACGTCCCGTTCGGACCTGCAGTGGCTGTTGGACAACCACCTGACCCAGCCGGTCGACGAGCTGCTCGACGAGCGCGGCGTGAACTTCGGTGACGGTTACGCGCGGGACGCCCTCCAGGCGTTCAGCGCCAACGACCGGCTGCAGTGCATGCCGTACGGCACCTCGGCGATGGTCGTCTACTACAACAAGAAGCTGGTCAACTTCGCCCGGATGCAGCGGCGCGGCCTGGATGCCCCGGAGCCCGACGCGACCGGCTGGTCGTTCGACCAGTTCGCGGCCGCCGCGCAGTTCGCCAGCCGCCCGGCGCGCGGGACCAAGGGCGTGCACGTGGCGCCGACCCTGTCGAGCCTGTCCCCGTTCATCCTGTCCGGCGGCGGCTCGATCTTCGACGACGACACCACCCCGACCACGCTCACCCTCTCCAGCGACGCCTCCCGGGCGGCGCTGCTGCGCACCCTGCAGCTGCTGCGCGATCCGAAGGTGACGCTGAGCGAGCAGCAGCTCGACCGGGCCAAGCCACTGACGTGGTTCGAGCGCGGCAAGCTCGGCATGATCACCGGCTACCGGTCGCTGGTGCCCGAGCTGCGGCAGGTGCCGGGCCTCGAGTTCGACGTGATCTCGATGCCGACGCTCGAGCACTCCGCGACGGTCGGCGACATCAGTGGCCTGTGCCTGTCGCGCAAGGCGGCCTCGACGCCCGCGGCCGCGGACTTCATGGTCCACGAGCTGTCGGTGCCCTCGGTCGACAAGGTCACGTCCACGGGGTACCTCGCACCGTCGAACCTCGAGGTGGCGCTGTCCGACGCCTTCCTCCAGCCGGGCCGCCAGCCCGAGCACGCCGGCGTGTTCAACTCCAGCGTGCGGTTCATGCAGGAGGCGCCGCTCGTCGACGGCCTCAACGACCTCCAGGCAGCCGTCCGGCCCGAGCTCGAGGAGCTGATCTACGGGGTCGGCAGCATCAACCTCGACGGCATCACCCAGCAGATCGACGACACCTCCAAGCCGATCCTCAGTCCGCCCACGGAGTCCGCCAGCCCCTCGGACACGCCCGCGCAGTAGTCGGCCGATTGCCGGCGGCCTGCGGGCCGCGGGTGGTCGCGCGCCGACAGGCAGCGATGCGGGTACGCCGGGCGGGCGGTCGCCGTCGCTTCCCGGCTCCCGGGGGTTCGAGACGGTTGCTGCGCACCCTCCTCAGCCACCGGGAGCACACGGTGGTTGAGGTGCGAGGAGCGCCAGCGACGAGCCTCGAGAACCACCACCCCCCAGCGACAGGCAGGCGCCCGAGAATCGGACGGGAAAATACTTTTGGAAAGTGTCTCGCAAAGCGAGACAGACCGGCCCTGAGCCAGGCCTCGATGTCGGTGGCCCCTGCTTGGCTGGATCCCATGGCAGCACACCCCGATCACCAGCCCGGACAGCCGGGATGCCCTGGTGATCGATGCTGCCCGCGACCGCCAGGCCACCATCAACCAGGCCGAGATCGACAAGCTCGAGCTCGCCGTGGAGTGGGTGCTCCTGCACCCGGGCGAGGAGGTCGACACCACGGTCCCGTGGGCGATGCGGGACCTGGAGATCGCCGGCGACGGCGCGCCCACCATCGACGAAGGCGCGATCGCCGAATTCAGCCTGGCGATCGGGGTGTCCACCGACTCGGGGCGGCTGTACCTGGGGGATGCGGTCGAGCTGAAGTACCGGCTGCCCGGGATCTGGAAGCGGGTGCTGGATGGCCGGTTGCCGGTGTGGAAGGCCCGCAAGATCGCCGACGCCACCCGCTCCCTCCCCGCCGAGGGCGCGGCGTTCGTGGACCGGGCGCTGTACTTCGTGGCCCACAAGTGCTCCTACGCCGAGATCGACCGGCAGGTCGACAAGGCCCGCGCCGAGTACGACCCCACCGAGGCCGAGCGCCGCCGCCTGGAGGCCGCCGAACGCCGCCACGTGAAGGTGCACCTGGGTGCGATGACCCACGACGGGCAGGTCCCGATCACCGCGATGGCCGACATCGGCGACGCCGTCGCCTTCGAGGACTACCTCGCCACCCAAGCCGCCAAGCTCGACGCGTCGATCCCGCTGCAGGTGCGCCGCTCCATGGTCCTGGGCATGCTCGGCCAGTCAGGCGGTGAGCACCAGGGTCCAGGGGCGCAGCGTGAGTTGGTGATCTACACCCACACCCGCCCCGACCAGACCATGGTCGACCTCGACAACACCCGGTCGTTCATCACCCCCGAGCACCTCAAGGACTGGTGCGCCCAGGCCGGCACGAAGGTGACCATCAAGCCGGTCATCGACCTCAACGAGGAGCTGCTCCACCGAGACCTACCGGCCCACCGCCGCGTTGAAGGAGCAGACCCGGCTGCGCTACCCCGAATGCCCCTTCCCGCTGTGCAACCGGCCGTCCTGGCGACCCCGCCAGACACCCGAGGGGCCATCCGAACGCGAGGCCGAACAGGGGTCCGGACAGGGGTCCGCGGAGCACGCCGACCACGACCACATCGTCGAGTACCCCACAGGGCCGACCGCGTCGTCGAACATGGCCCCGCCCTGCCGCGGGCACCACCGCCTCAAGACCTTCACCGCCTGGACCTACACCCGAGCCCCCGGCATCGGCTGGGTCTGGACCAGCCCCCTCGGCCACCGACATATCGGCTGACCACGACCCCGCCGACCACCGCCGGCGGGGCCACACCCATGCCCGCTCTGTACCGGTCCCGTGCGTCACACCTCAGGGGCCGGCCACCTAGGACCAGGAACTCATACGGAGGGTGTGACCCCTTGCTCTGTCCGGATGACGTCCCGAGAAGTGCCCAGCCGTGGGCCCGCCAGCGCTCAGGAGTCCTCGGCGGCGTCTCAGTCGTCTCTTCGGCAGGCTTCTCGGCCTCCATGATCGCCTCGACGAGGATCGGGCCGGCGATGTCGATCTGCCATGGGCGGGCGCCGTAGCCGCTCAGCTGCTCCGCCACCGCCGGGCCGAGCTCCGCCTCGTCGCGGGTGGACGGCGGCGTCCAGAGCGTGCGGCGCAGGTAGTCGGGGGTCAGCAGGTTCTCGACCGGCAGGTCGAGCTCCTCGGCGCGCGCGGTCATCGCGTCCCGGGCGAGCGCGAGCCGTCGGGCCGCGACCGGGTCCTTCTCGGCCCAGGCCCGCGGGAGCGGGGGACCGTCGCCGCGCGGTGAGCGGCTCGGCAGCTCCGACTCCGGCATCTCCGCAGCCGTCCGCAGCGCGGCGACCCAGCGGGAGGCGTACCGCTCCGCACCACGGCCGTGGAAACCCTTGGTCGACAGCAGGGCCGCCCGGTCGGTGGGCATCGCCTGCGCGGCCGCGACGATCGCCGCGTCCGGGATGATCCGGCCGGGGGTGACGTCGCGCTGCTCGGCGAGCTGGTCGCGGAGCTCCCACATCGCCCGGACCGCCGCGAGTCCACGCCGCCCGCGCACCCGGTGCACGCCTGACGTACGCCGCCACGCGTCGACCCGGGGTGTCGGCTCGAAGCCCCGCAGGTACTCGAACTCCTGCCGCGCCCACTCGTCCTTGCCGGCCGCGACCAGCTCTGCCTCGAGCAGGGCGCGCAGCTCGACGAGCACCTCGACGTCGAGCGCGGCGTACTCCAGCCACGGCTCGGGCAGCGGCCGGGTCGACCAGTCGACCGCGGAGTGCTCCTTGGCCAGCCGCGAGCCCAGCAGGCTCTCGACGAGCGTCGCGAGGCCGACCCGCGGGTAGCCCAGCAGCCGTCCGGCCAGCTCGGTGTCGAACAGCGCTGCCGGCCGCAGCCCCACCTCGGCCAGGCACGGCAGGTCCTGGGTCGCCGCGTGCAGGATCCACTCGGTGTCGCCGAGCGCCTCCTGCAGCGAGGGGAGGGAGCCGAACGGGATCGGGTCCACCAGGAACGTGCCGGACCCCTCCCGGCGCAGCTGGATCAGGTAGGCGCGGGACGAGTAGCGGTAGCCGGACGCGCGCTCGGCGTCGATGGCGACCGGGCCGGTCCCGGCGGCCAGGCGCGCGCACACGTCGGCGAGCCCGGCGTCGGTGTCCACGATCCTGGGCAGGCCGTCGCGCAGGCTGAGGAGAGGGGGCTCGGGGGTGTCCTCGGAGGTCATGTCAGCGTCCCGAGCCCCGCTGGCCGCGGCGGCTCGGGATCACGGCGACGCCCGTCGGGCACCGGCGGCAGGCCGACGGCGGTGCAGAGCAGCTCGCCCCACGCCTCGACGTGCGGCGCGATGTCGAGCGGGGCGAGGGCGGGAGCGTCGTCGGGGACCAGCGGCGTCCACGACGCGCGGATCTCGATCTGGGCGGTGCCGCCCTCGTCGGCCATCCCGCCGAAGCTCTCGGTGGAGACCCGGGTGACGGTGCCGGAGATCGCGGTGTACGCCGCGCCGTGCGCGTCCAGCGCCTCGGTCAGCCAGGACCAGCCGACGGCGGCGAGCATCGGGTCGGCCGCCTGCTCGACGTCGACCTCGGCCCGCGCGTACGCCACGCAGCGGAAGGTGCCCTCCCACGCGTCGTTGCCGGCCGGGTCGTGCAGCAGGATGATCCGCCCGGTCCCGACGTCGGTGTCGTCGACGGTGACGTCGGCCGACAGGGCAGCGGCGTACGGCGCGATCCGCTGCGGCGCCGGCATCTCCTCGCAGAAGATCTCCGGACGCAGCCGGGCGGCGTGCATGGTCGCCACCGCGTCCCGGAACTCCGGGGGCACGGCGTCCGCACCCGTCCCGGGGTGCGTCTCCTGACCGACGACCATGAGGTCACAGTAGGTCGATCCCCGCGCTCCCGATGTGCGAACACGCCGGTCGACCTGCGAGGCTTCACCGTGTGGAGAGCGCCTTCCTGAAGGCGGCACGAGGCGAGCCGGTGCCGCACACGCCGGTGTGGTTCATGCGTCAGGCGGGCCGTTCGCTCCCCGAATACCTCCGGGTCCGCGAGGGCGTCGGCATGCTCGAGTCCTGCATGGACCCCGAGCTCGTGGTGGAGATCACCCTGCAGCCGGTGCGCCGGTACGGCGTGGACGCGGCCATCTTCTTCTCCGACATCGTGCTGCCGCTCAAGGCGGTCGGCGTCGACCTCGACATCAAGCCGGGTGTCGGCCCGGTGGTCGCGCACCCGGTCGAGACGCTGGCCGACGTGGCGGCGATCCCGGACCTGACCCCCGAGCACGTGCCCTTCATCACCGAGGCGGTCCGCGGCCTGGTCGGGGAGCTCGGCGGGACGCCGCTGATCGGGTTCGCGGGCGCGCCGTTCACCGTCGCGTCGTACCTCGTCGAGGGCGGCCCGTCGAAGGACCACGCCCGCACCAAGGCGATGATGTTCGGCGCTCCGGACGTCTGGGACGAGCTGATGCGCAAGATCGCCGGCATCTCTGCGGCGTACCTCGAGGTCCAGGTCGGTGCCGGCGCCGCCGCGGTCCAGCTCTTCGACTCCTGGGCCGGTGCGCTGACGCCCCGCGGACTACCGCGACTTCGTGATGCCGCACTCGGCGCACGTGCTGGAGCGCGCGGGTGCGCTGGGCGTGCCGCGCATCCACTTCGGCGTCGGCACGTCGAACCTCCTGGGCCTGATGGGAGAGGCCGGCGCGGACATCGTCGGCGTCGACTGGCGGACGCCGCTCGGCGAGGCGATCGACAAGGTCGGCGACCGCGGCGTCCAGGGCAACCTCGACCCGACCCTGGTGTTCGCGCCGACCGACGTGATGACCGCCCGCGCCGCCGAGATCATCGAGGCCGGGAAGGCCGCCCGCGGCCACATCTTCAACCTCGGCCACGGGGTCATCCCGTCGACCGACCCCGACCAGCTCAAGCGGCTGACGGAGTTCGTCCAGAGCTACGAGCGCTGATCCGCCGCCGCAGGGCGCGGAGCACCAGGTACGCCGGCGGCCCGACGACCAGCAGCACGACCAGCCACGGCAGCAGCGCCCCGAGCCCGGTCGCGAGCGCGACGGCGAACGCCACCAGCGCGTTCCAGCCCGCCTCGAGGCCGGCGAGGAACCCTGAGGAGTCCTTCGCGGGGGCGATCTTCGCCGGCGTCTGGTCGATGCTCACCACGATCGTGGACATCGACGTCTGCCCCTTCAGGTAGGCGGCCTGCCGCTCCAGCGAGTCCAGGTCCGCCTGGCGGCGGGACAGCTCGGCCTCGATGGCCATGATGTCGCGGATGCTCTGCGCCCGGTCGAACAGCACGGTGATCCGCGCGATGCTGCGCTTCTGGGCCTTGAGCCGGGTCCGGGTGTCGATCAGCTTGGTGGTGACGTCCTGCTCGCTCGCGTTCGCCGCCTGCAGCTCGGCGACGCCCTTGAGGTCGTCCATCGCGTCGCCGAACCGCGCGGTCGGGATCCGCAGCACCATGCGCGTGTACGACGGCTTCCCGTCGTCGTTCGTCGCGGTCTTCTCGTCGGTGACCTCCCCGGCGTACCGGTCGGCGACCGTGTGCACCGCCAGCTGCGCCTTCCCGACGTCGTCGGAGCGGAGCTCCACGCTGCCCTTGCGGATCACGCTGCGCGGGCGACCAGGTCGGGCTCGACCCGGTTCTTGGCGCCGATGGAGTCGGCCACGGCCGCGGGAGGCGACCTCGCGCCGGGCGCGGCGGGTGCGGGTGCCTCCGCGTGGTCGCTGGAGGTCGCGCCACGGACGCGCTCCGGTCCGAGCCGCTGCACGCCACCAGGGCAGCCGGCGAGCGCGACCGAGCAGGAGCGGCGAGGGCGGGGACGGCGGCGCGCGTGGTTCATGTGCGGTGGGACGCGGCCCCCGGCGTACCGGTTCCGCGGGCGCTCTGGGAGACTGCCGAGGGTGAGCAGGGTCGTGGTGGTCGGCGCCGGGGTGGCCGGGCTGACCGCGGCGCCGCGACCTGGTCGCCGCCGGGCACGACGTGCTCGTGCTCGAGGCCTCGTCCGAGCGTCGGCGGCAAGCTGCGCCGCGCCGAGGTCGCCGGTGTCACGGTCGACGTGGGCGCGGAGGCGATGCTCAACCGGCGCCCCGAGGGCGTCGACCTGGCCGCGCGAGCTCGGCCTGCCGATCGAGCACCCGGCGACTCGCCTCGTCCCGGATCTGGACCCGCGGCGCCCTGCGCCCGCTGCCGCGCTCGCTGATGGGGGTGCCGCTCGACCTGCCCGGCCTCGAGGCGTCCGGCGTGCTCTCCCCGGAGGGCCTGGCCCGGGTCCGCGAGGAGCGCCGGCCTCGCCGCCGACCGCGGTCGAGGGCGACATCTCGGTCGGCGACCTGGTCGACCAGCGCTTCGGGCCAGAGGTCACCGACCGGCTCGTCGAGCCGCTGCTCGGCGGGGTGTACGCCGGGCACGCCCGGCGAGATCTCGGCCCGCGCGTCGGTGCCGCAGCTGCTCGCGCTCGCGGCTCGCGGCTCGCTGACGAGCCATGCCGCGGGGCTGCCCGCGACGTATCGCCCGACGTCCCGGTCTTCGCCGGCATCGCCGGCGGCATGGGCCGGCTCGTGGAGATGCTCGCCGCCGGCGTCCCCGTGCGCACCGATGCGACCGTGCGCGAGTTGCGGCGTACGCCGTCGGGCTGGGCGCTCACGGTCGGCTCGGCCGACCGCGCCGCAGGAGGTGAGGCCGACGCGGTGGTGCTCGCGGTGCCGGCCGCACCGGCTGCCCGGCTGCTCACCGACGCCGCCCCGCGGGCCGCGGCGGAGCTGGCCGCGATCGAGTACGCGTCGATGGTCGTGGTGACGTTGGCCTTCCGCGAGTCCGAGGTGCCCGAGCTCGCGGACACCGACTCGTCCGGCTTCCTGGTGCCGCCCGTCGACGGCCGGCGGATCAAGGCCTCGACGTTCTCCTTCGCCAAGTGGGGCTGGGTCCGCGCCGCCGGCGCCGGGCAGCTCCTGCTGCGCACCTCGCTCGGCCGCCACCGCGAGGAGCAGGCGCTCCAGGCGACCGACGACGAGCTGGTCGCCTGGTCCCTCGCGGACCTGCGCGAGGCGGTCGGGGTCTCGGCGCGGCCCGTGGACACCCACGTGCAGCGCTGGGGCGGCGGGCTGCCGCAGTACGCCGTCGGCCACCTCGACCGGGTCGCCCGCATCCGCGCCGCGGTCGACGACGTGCCCGGCCTGGCGGTCTGCGGGGCGGCGTACGACGGCGTCGGCATCCCCGCGGTGATCGCCTCCGCGCGCCGCGCGGCCCGGGAGATCCCGGCACCCTAGCCCTAGGTCGACCTCCCGGCGCCGCCCGCAGACGTGCCCCGTTGTCCCTGTCCGCCGGGACAACCGGCCCGCCACCGTTCGGGTCATCGAGAACACCCCACTGAACAGAAAGCGACCTCGATGACCACCCACGTCACCACGCACAACCCGGTCCGCACGGACCTCACCCCGAGTCACGACCCCGCGTCCCACCCGCCGGCTGGGCCGCTCGCCGGCATCGGCGCCGGCCTCGCCGGCATCGGCACCATCGTCGGCTCCAGCATGGTCAACGCCGTCTACGACCCGGACCTCGCCGGCGACCCCCAGGGCGTCACCGACAAGCTGGCCGACCAGACCGTGCAGATGCTGCGTCGTTCCACACCAGCGCGCTGCTGTCGGCCGTCCTGCTCTGGTCGTCTTCGGCGCCGGGCTGCTGGTGCGGCTGCGGGACCGCCTCGGCGACCGGTCGGCCGCGCCCGCTCGTCGCCTTCGCCGGCCTGCTCGGCACCGCGGTCGTCGCGGTGCTCGGCAGCGGCCTGGACACCGAGTTCATGTTCGGCGTCGGCTCCGACGAGCAGATCATCGAGCCGGTCAACGCCGCCATGTACAACCACTGGATCGGCACCATGCCGTGGTGCTGGGTGCTCGCCGGTCTCACCGGGCTCGCCCTGCACGTCGCCGGCCGCGCCGGCGCCGTCCGCGCTGGATCGGCCGGGTCGGCCTGGTGCTCGGCGGCCTCACCGTGCTGCTCGGCGTCTCGCCGCTGCAGTACATGGCCGGCATGACCGGTCCGCTGCTGGCTGCTGGTCATCGCGGCCGGTTTCCGCTTCGGCGACCGCGTCCGCGCCGCGTGATGATGCCTGCGCGTGAACCACCGCGGCGCAGCGACGTCGCGGCGAGCCGGCGCTCCTGGCCCGGTCGGCGGCCGTGCGGCCCTGCGCTCGCGCTCGGCGCTGTCGTGGTCGGCATCGGCCTGCTCGAGCAGCGCGTCGCACGCGCGAGCCGGTGCTCTGGTCGTACGGCACCGACGTCGTGATCGGGCACGGCATCGGGACCGGCCTGGTCGGCGTCGTCCTCGCCGCGCTCTCGACCGTGGTGCTGCGCCACCCCGGCCACCGCATGATCGGCTGGACGCTGGGCGGCGTCGGGCTGTTCTGGGCGCTCGACGGGCTCTCCGAGGCCTACGTGCGGCTCGGCGTCGTCACCGACCGACGCGCTGCCGGGCATGACCTTCGCGGTCTGGTTCCTCGCGCGGTTCACCGTCGCTGCTGCCCGCCACGATCGTCGTGCTGCCGCTGCTGTTCCCCGAGGGCCGGTTCCTGCCCGGCGCCTGGGGCGTCGCGAGCTGGGCCTGCATGGGCGTGCTCGTGCTGGCGCTCGGCGGCGGTCACGATCGCGCCGTACGACCGGCGCGGTGCGCACGTGCCGCCCCGGCGTGGACGTCGACCCGACCACGGTCTGGCCGCTCGAGGGCGCCGCCGGCCTGCTCGTGAACAGCCTCCAGCTGCTCACCGTGCTCGGCGTGGTCGTGCCCGGTCGGCGTGGTCGTGGCCCGCTTCCGCCGCTCCCGCGGCGCCGAGCGCGACCAGATGCGCTGGCTGCTGTGGGGCGCGCTGGTCACCGCGACCACCATCGTCCTCACGCTGCTGCGTCGACCTCGGCGCCGCTCGATGACGCCGTGTTCTTCCTCTGCATCACGCTGACCCCGCTCGCGATGACGGTCGCGGTCGTCAACCCGAGCGTGGTGTCCATCGAGGACCTGCTCGGCCCGCACGCTCGTGCTCTGCCGCGCTCGCCGCTCGTCCTGGTCGCGATCGACCTCGCCGTGGTCGCCCTGCTCACCGCGCTGCTCGGCGACGCGCTGGCGCAGCCCAGGTCGTGACGGTCGTGCTGCTGACCACGGTCCTGGTCTACGGGCCGCTGCGCCAGCGGCTGGCCCGCGGCGTGCGCCGGCTGGTGTCCTCGGCGAGCGCGCCGACGCCGTACGACGCCGTCGCCGGCCTGGCCTCCACCCTCGAGACCACCGACGAGGGACCCGAGCAGCTCGCGGCCGTCGCCCGCGCGGTCGCCGACGCGTTCGGGGTCGGGTTCGTCAGCGTCGAGGTCGACCGCAGCGGCGGGCGAGCGGCTGGTCGCCACCCACGGCGACCGGCCCGCCGAGACCCGCACCCTGCCGATCACCTACCGCGGCGAGCGAGGTCGGTCGGCTGGTGCTGCCGGCGCGCGGGCTGCGCAGCCGGCTCTCCCGCCGCGACGAGGAGCTGCTCGGCGACCTGGTCCGCCAGGCCGCGACCGCGGCCCGCACCAGCCGGCTGGCCGAGGAGCTCCAGGACAGCCGCGAGCGGCTGGTCACCGCCCGCGAGGAGGAGCGGCGGCGGATCCGCCGCGACCTCCACGACGGGCTGGGGCCCGCGCTGAGCGGCGTGGTGTTCCAGCTCGAGTCGGCCCGGCTGCTGGTCGACAAGGACCCCGCGGCCGCCAAGGACCAGCTCGGCAGCCACCAGCCGCCACGTGCAGGAGGTCGTCGCCGACGTACGCCGCCTCGTGCACGACCTGCGCCCGCCCGCGCTCGACGACCGCGGCCTGGTCGGCGCGCTCCGCCAGCAGGCCGAGCGGCTCGATCGCCGCCGGCCACGCGTCGAGGCCGGCGACCTCGGCAGCGCTGCCCGCCGCGGTCGAGGTGGCGGCGTACCGCATCGTCGGCGAGGCGATGACCAACGTCGCCCGGCACGCGCGCGCCAGCACCTGCACGGTCCGCCTCGAGGCTCGTCGACGGCGCGCTGGTGGTCGAGGTCGCCGACGACGGCGCCGGCATCGCCCGCCGACGTCGCAGGCCGGGGTCGGGCTGGTGGCGCTGCGCGAGCGGGCCGCCGAGCTCGGCGGCCGCGAGCGAGGTCACCTGCCCACCCACGGCGGCACGGTCGTGCGCGCCTGGCTACCGCTGAGGAGGCCCCGTGAGCGAGCCCGATCCGCGTCGTCGTGGTCGACGACCACCAGATCGTGCGCGAGGGGCTCGCCAGCCCTGCTCGGCGCCCTCGACGGCATCGACGTGGTCGGCACCGCCGCCGACGGCCGCGACGCGGTGCACGTGGTCGCCGAGACCGCGCCCGACGTCGTCGTCATGGACATCCAGATGCCGCACCTGGACGGCATCGAGGCGACCCGGATGATCACCGGCCGCCAGCCCGGGCGTCCGCGTGGTGATGCTGACGATGAACGAGGACGACGAGACCGTGCTCGCCGCGATCCGCGCGGGCGCCTAGCGGCTACCTGCTCAAGGGGTCCGGCGCCGAGGAGGTGCAGCACGCGATCCGCGCGGCCGCGCGCCGGGCGGCATGGTGTTCGGGGCGTCGCTGGCCGCGCGGGTGGCGGCGTACTTCGCCGGCGCGCGGCGCGCCCGGCCGAGGAGCCCTTCCCCGAGCTCACCGAGCGGGAGCGCGACGGTGCTCCGGCTGCTGGCGGCCGGGCGCTCCAACGACGCCATCGCCGCCGAGCTCTACGTGTCCAACAAGACGGTGCGCAACGCGGTGTCCGGCGATCTACGCCAAGCTGCACGCCGCCGGGCGGGCCGAGGCGATCATCAAGGCGCGGGAGGCCGGGTACGGGCGGGATTGAGCGCGGGTTGACAATGGACGCATGAGCAAGGCGCAGAGGACCCGCGAGATCAACGACACCATCCGCTACACCATGTGGTCGGTCTTCCGCGCTCGCCGATCCGCTGCAGCGACGCCGACCGCGCGGCGGAGGGCGCCGAGGTCGAGAAGCTGTTCGCCGAGCTCGCCGAGGCCGACGTGGTGGTCCGCGGGGTCTACGACGTCGCCGGGCTGCGCGCCGACGCCGACCTGATGGTGTGGTGGCACGCCGCCACCTCCGAGGAGCTGCAGGACGCCTACAACCGGTTCCGGCGCACCGCGTTCGGCTGCCGGCTCGAGCCGGTCTGGTCGCAGATGGCGTTGCACCGGCCGGCGGAGTTCAACAAGAGCCACGTGCCCGGCGTTCCTCGCCGACGAGGAGCCCAAGGCGCACGTGTGCGTCTACCCGTTCGTGCGCTCCTACGAGTGGTACCTGCTCGAGGACGAGGAGCGCCGCCGCCTGCTCGCCGAGCACGGCCGGATGGCCCGCGACTACCCGGACGTGCGCGCCAACACCGTCGCCAGCTTCGCGCTCGGCGACTACGAGTGGCTGCTGGCCTTCGAGGCCGACGACCTGTCACCGAATCGTCGACCTGATGCGGCACCTGCGCGGCTCCGAGACCCGCCGCCACGTGCGCGAGGAGATCCCGTTCTACACCGGGGCCCGCGTCGGGATCGCCGAGCTCGTCGACCGGCTGCCGTAGCCGCCCAGACGACCCCGCGGACGTCATACGGAGGGAGCAAGCGGTTGCTCCCTCCGTATGACGTCCCGCGGGTCAGTCGACGACGTGGTGGCCGACGAAGAGCCCGTGCGGGTCGACGGCCGCCCGGGCCGCGCGCAGCCGCTCCCAGCGGTCGCCGTACATCGACGCGGCGTCCACGACGTTGTCGGTGAAGTTCAGCACCCGGGTGCCGGTCGCCCACGGCGCCAGCGCCGTGCAGGTGGCCAGCGCGTCCGCCCGGCCCTGGGCCGCCGCCTCGGGGAACGGCGCGATCGCCACGCAGAACAGCGCGTACTCGCCGTCGAGGTGGGAGGCCGCGCCACCGCCCTCGGCCGGCCGGCCCAGCGCGCCGCCGAGGTGCCGCAGCTCGGCGAACAGCAGCGAGGTGGTCGAGCCCGGGCCGACCTCGGCGAGGTACGCCGCGATCGCCTCCTCGGGCAGTCCGGCGAGGACCGCGTGGTCGCTGACCGCCGGTGCCGGCGCCGGCGGGTCCATGTGCACGAGCGTCAGGCCGGCGGCCGGGATGCGGCCGAACGTGTCCATCTCCGGTCCCAGGGCGCGCAGCGGCGCGAGCAGCTCGGCGGCGCGGTCGTCGTCCTCGAGCACCGCGCCGTCGATCACCACGAGCTGGCGGCCGCTGAGGAACGGCGGGAGCTCGGGCAGCGGCGGGAAGCTCATCACGCGCAGCGACGTGGTGACCGACTCGGGGACGTCGCGGGTCCACGCCGCCCAGGCCCGGACCACCTCGGGGGCGCGCTCGCGGTCCCAGAGGAGCATGCCGGCGTACACCTCGGCGTACGGCAGCAGCTCGATCTCGAAGGCGACCGCGACGCCGAAGTTGCCACCCCCGCCGCGGACCGCCCAGAACAGCTCGGGGTTCTCGTCGGCGCTGGCGCGCACCAGCGAGCCGTCGGCGGTGACCAGCTCGACCGCGCGCAGGCTGTTCGCGGCCAGGCCGTGCCGGCGGCCGTAGAACGACAGCCCGCCGCCGAGGACGTAGCCGGCGACGGAGACGTCCGGAGAGCTGCCGTGCATGGCGGTCAGGCCGTGCGGCGCGGCGGCGCCGACCACGTCCTGCCACAGGGTGCCGCCGAGCACCCGCGCGGTGCGGGCGTCGGGGTCGACGGTCACGCCGGTCAGCTCGTGGACGCGGACCAGCACGACGTCGTCGAGCGCCCGGTCGCCGAGCGGTGCGGCGCCGTGGCCGCTGCTCTGCGGGGCGACCCGCAGGCCGGCCGCCGCGGCGGCGCGGACGACCTCGGCGACCTCGTCGGCGGAGTGCGGGACGGCGACGGCGGCGGGCCGCTGGTCGACCGCCAGGTTCCAGGGCGTGCGGGCGGCGTCGTACCCGGGGTCGCCGGGCAGGTGCACGCGGTCGCCGCAGAGGCCGCGCAGGGCGGCGGCGGGGGAGACGGGAGTGGTGGTCATGGGCGTTCTTCCTTCGGGGTGAGGGTGGCGCCGAGGGCGACGAGCGTGCCGGGCGGCGGCAGCTCGGCCACCTCGACGACGGTGGTGACGGGGCGGGCGTGGACGACGGCGAGCCGCTCCTCGAGCACGTCGGCTGCGGCGGAGAAGGCGTGCCGGTCGGTGGTGGTGACGCGGAGCTCGACCAGGTCGCGCGGGCTGCGGCCGGTGCGGGCCAGGGTGGCCTCGAGCCGGGCGAGGGCGAGCGCGAGCTGGGCCGGGTAGTCGTCGTCGTGGAGGAGGCGGCCGAGCTCGTCGACCGGTCCGTGCTCAGGGATCGTGGTCATGGCGCTCACCCTTCCGCCGGAAGACTGCTCCGCCCATCCCGAGGACCGGGGAAGTTTCCGGCCGGTCGGTGTGGGTGGTCTGGACCACCCACATTTCTGGGATGGGCCGGGCGCCGCCCGGCCGGGATCATCTGGTGTCGTGGCGACAGGACTGACGGCTGACCGGGTGCGTGGCGATGTCGACGTGCTCGCCCGCGCCGGCCTGGATCTCGAGTCGTTCCTGGCCGAGGCGACCGAGTCCGTCGGCCGCGCGGTGCCCTGGGTCGCGGCCTGCCTGGCCACCCACGACCCCGGCACCCACCTGCTGACCAGCGCCCGCAAGTACGGCCACCTGCGCGAGGTGAACAGCCACGACCACGAGTTCGGGCTGGTGGAGTACGGCGGCATCGAGCCGACCGCGTTCACCGCGCTCGCCGTCGCGCCGGTGCCGGCGGCCGGCGTCCACCTCGTCCACGAGGGGCAGGTCGACCGCTCGCTGCGGATGCAGAGCTTCATGCGGCCGAACTTCGGGTTCGGCGACGAGGCCCGGCTGGTGTTCCGCGAGAACGGCCAGGCCTGGGGCGCGATGGCGCTCTTCCGCGGCCCGGACGACACGCCGTTCTCCGCCGGCGACGTCGAGTTCCTGGCCTCCCTGAGCGCGCAGTTCGCCCGCGGCGTGCGCGCCGGCATGCTCACCCGGCTGGCCGAGATGCCGCCGTCCCACGAGCAGACCGGTCCCGCGGTGGTCATCGTCGACGCCGACGACCGGATCGTGCAGATGAGCACCGGCGCCGAGCACCGGATCGCCCGCCTGCCGCGCGGCGCGGGGTACGCCGACCCGCTCAGCCCGGTGTCCGCGCTCGTCGGCGCCGCCCGGCGCTACGCCCGCGGCGACACCTCGATCCAGCCGCGCGCCCGGCTGCGCGCGGCCGACGGCATGTGGCTGGTGCTGCACGCCTCGACGCTCACCGGCGTCGGTGACCGGTCCGGCGAGGTCGTGGTCACCATCGAGGAGGCCCGGCCGCCCGAGATCGTGGCGCTGGTGGTGGCCGCGTTCGGCCTGACGCCCCGCGAGCGCGACGTCACCCAACTGGTCCTGCAGGGCGTGGACACCAAGGAGATCGCGGCGACGCTGCACGTCTCGGCGTACACCGTCCAGGACCACCTCAAGGCGGTCTTCGACAAGGCCGACGTGCGGTCGCGTCGGGAGCTGATCGCGCGGATCTACTTCGACCAGTACGTCCCGCGGATGGGCTCCGAGCTCAGCCCGTCGGGCTGGTTCGCCTGACTACTGCTGATCGCCTGCCTCGAGCGTGAGGCTGATCGAGTTGATGCAGTAGCGGTCGCCGGTGGGCGTGCCGTAGCCGTCGGGGAAGACGTGGCCGAGGTGCGAGCCGCAGTTGGCGCACCGGACCTCGACGCGCTTCATCCCGTGGGAGTTGTCCTCGAGGTACTCGACGGTGTCACTGATCGGCTGGTAGAACGACGGCCAGCCGCAGCCGGAGTGGAACTTGGTGTCGGACTCGAACAGCTTGGCGCCGCAGGCCTTGCACGAGTAGATGCCCGTGGTCTCGGTGTCGGTGTACTCGCCGGTGAACGCGCGCTCGGTGCCGGCCTGGCGGAGGACGGCGTACTCCTCGGGTGAGAGCTGCTCACGCCACTCCTCGTCGGTCTTGTCCACGTCGTAGGCCATGGCCACATTCTAGGCGCGTGCCCGAGGTCACCCCGAAGGGGCGTTGACGCACTCGGAGAACATGTGTTCACTCAGGTGGTATGGCCGTCACGATCCCGTGGGACCGACTCCGCGGCGCCGGTGCGAAGCTCACCACGCCGCTGCATCCCGACGACTACCTGCGCCTGCTCAACCCCCTCTGGAGCGAGCGGGAGCTGCGCGGGCGCGTCGAGAAGGTGGTGCGCGAGACCGACGATGCCGCGACGCTGGTGATCCGGCCCGGCTGGGGCTGGCGCTACGACCACCGGCCGGGGCAGTACGTCGGGATCGGCGTGCAGGTCGAGGGGCGCTTCCAGTGGCGCTCGTACTCGGTCAGCTCGCCGCCGGTGCGCGACGGCCGCACCATCACGATCACGGTGCGCGCGATGCCCGAGGGCAAGCTCTCCTCGCACCTGGTCAACGGCCTCGAGCCGGGCACCATCGTCCGGCTCGCGCTGCCCGAGGGCGACTTCGTGCTGCCCGAGCCGCCGCCTGCGCGGATGCTCTTCCTGGTGGGCGGCAGCGGCATCACCCCGGTGATGGCGATGCTGCGCACGCTGGACCGGCGTTCCGAGAGGAACAGCGGAGCGATGCCCGACATCGTCCTGCACTACTCCTCCCCGACGCCCGAGCGGATGATCTTCCGCGACGAGCTCGACCGCCTCGAGGAGAAGCACGACAGCCTCACGATCCACCGGCTGCACACCGACACCGACGGGATGCTCGACCTCGCCGACCTCGACCACATCTGCCCGAGCTGGCGCGACCGGGAGACCTGGGCCTGCGGGCCCGGCCCGATGCTCGACGCGATCTCGGCCCACTTCGAGGACGCCGGTCTCGAGGACCGGCTCCACCTCGAGCGGTTCACCCTCGAGCTCGGCGGCGAAGGCGGCGAGGGCGGCACGATCACGTTCCGCACCTCGGGCAAGAGCATCGAGGTCGACGGTGCCACCACGGTGCTCGAGGCCGGCGAGGAGGCCGGCGTCGGCATGCCCTACGGCTGCCGGATGGGCATCTGCCACACCTGCACGCTCACCCTCGTCAGCGGCAAGGTCCGCGACCTGCGCAACGGCGAGGAGTTCGACCAGCCCAACGAGCAGGTGCAGACCTGCGTCACCGCTGCGGTGGGCGCCTGCACGCTCGACATCTAGCGGTGGTCGAGGAAGGCGCTCTGGCGCCGGTCTCGGAACCACCCGACAGGAAGGACTGACCCCATGGCGATCTCGGACGTCCGGGAGTACACCCACCTCACCGACGAGGAGGTGGAGCAGATCGGCCGCGAGCTCGACGCGATCCGCGCAGAGATCGAGGAGTCGCGGGGCGCCGGCGACGCGGCGTACATCAACCGGATCATCACCATCCAGCGGTCCCTGGCGGCCGCCGGGCGGGTGGCGCTCTTCGCCTCCAACAAGAAGCCGGCCTGGGCTGCGGGTGCGGCCATGCTGGCGTTGGCCAAGATCCTCGAGAACATGGAGATCGGCCACAACGTCATGCACGGCCAGTGGGACTGGATGAACGATCCCGAGATCCACTCCTCGAACTGGGAGTGGGACACCGCGCAGCCGGCCGAGCAGTGGAAGCACAGCCACAACTACATCCACCACCAGTTCACCAACGTCCTCGGCTACGACAACGACATCGGCTACGGCGTGCTCCGGATGGCCCGCGAGCAGAAGTGGCACCCGGCCAACCTCGGCCAGCCGATCTACAACGCGGCGCTGGCGACGCTCTTCGAGTGGGGCGTCGCGCTGCACGACCTCGACATCGAGCGGATCCGCAAGGGCGAGAAGGACCCGAAGGAGATGAAGCGCCAGCTCAAGCAGATCTGGCGCAAGGGCCGCAACCAGGTGCTCAAGGACTACGTCGTCTACCCGGCGCTGTCCGGCCGCAACTGGAGGACCACGCTCACCGCGAACCTGACCGCCAACGTCGTGCGCAACCTGTGGTCCTACGTGATCATCTTCTGCGGCCACTTCCCCGACGGCGCGATGCACTTCACCGAGGAGGAGATCGAGGACGAGACCCGCGCCGAGTGGTACCTGCGCCAGATCCTCGGCGCCGCGAACTTCAAGGGCGGTCCGCTGCTGCACATCCTCAGCGGCAACCTGGGCTTCCAGATCGAGCACCACCTCTACCCCGACCTGCCGAGCAACCGGTACGCCGAGATCTCGGTGCGCGTGCGGGAGCTGTGCGAGAAGTACGACATCCCGTACACCACCGGGCCGCTGTACCAGCAGTACGGCCAGGCGCTGCGCACGATCATGAAGCTGTCGCTGCCCAACCGCTTCACCAGCAGCGACCAGCCCGAGCCGCCGTCGCCGCAGCGCGACCGCAAGCGGCGTACCGATTCCGAGCGCCCGCCGCGTCGCAAGGAGCTGGGTGGATGGATGCGCAGCGCCTGATGACCCGCCGCTGGGTGACCCAGTGCGCGCTGAGCCGGATCTGCGGCGTGTGCGGCGAGTCGCTGGGCCGGCCGATCGCGTTCCTGGGCACCGAGCAGGAGGTGGGCCGCAACGCCTTCCACCTCCCGCCGATGCACGTCGCGTGTGCCGCCACGCTGCGCGAGCGCCCGGAGACCGAGCTGGTGACCACGGCCGGCTTCGAGTTCGTGCGGCCCACGGCATACGACGAGGACCGGCGCCCGACGTTCCAGCCGAACTCGCTGCTCTGAGGTGACCTTCTCCTCTGGCAGCGCCGGGCCCTGCGGCTCCACGGTGGGGGCGTGCTTCCGCCGCGCTGGTTCGTCGTGGCCTTCTGGCATGCGCACCGGAGGCTGCTGCGCCTGACCCGCGGCCGGGTCGGGCTCTGGCGTCCGAAGCCCGGCGGCTGGGGCGCGCTCTGGCTCACCACGACCGGGCGGCGCTCCGGAGCCCCGCGTCGCGTCGTGGTCGGCTACCTCGAGGACGGACCGGACCTGGTCACGATGGCGATGAACGGCTGGGGCGCCCCCGAGCCCGCGTGGTGGCTGAACCTCCAGGCGCACCCGGAGGCCACGGTCCGGACCCGGGACGGCGAGCGTCCGGTGCTGGCGCACCGGGCCGTGGGCGAGGAGCGCACCCGGCTCTGGGCCCGGTGGGCGCTGGTCGACAAGAACCTCGACGGGTACGCCGCACGCCGACCGCACGAGACGGCGGTCGTCGTCCTCTCGCCGCGCGGCTGAGGCAGGCGGTCTGGACGCCGGCCCGATCGGGTACCGCCGGCCATGACCACGACACCGAGCGAACCCAGTCCCGAACCCACCGTCGTACCGAGCGGCGACCCCGGTCCCGCGTCGACACCTGATCCCGAGCCGGAGCGCGACCCCGACGTACCCGTCGCTCCCGAGGTCGACCCGGAGCCGCGGTAGCCCCCGCGGGATCGTCTCGACCGGTGCAAGTTTCATCGGCCGGCCGATGAAACTCACGCCTGGACGATGAACCTTTGTCGTCCAGGCGTGAGAAACGTCGGCCGGCCGATGAATCTTTCCGGGCGGCCGGTGGCCTAGGGTCGCTGCATGGCCAAGCCAGCCGCAGCGGAGGTCGACGCCGGGGGTCGGGCGGTCCGGGTGTCGAGCCCGGACCGGGTGATCTACGAGGCGACCGGGCGCACGCCCGAGGTCACCAAGCTGATGGTGGCCCAGTACTTCGCCAGCGTGGGCGACGGCCTGATGCGGGCGCTGCGCGACCGGCCGACCGCGCTCGAGCGGTGGACCGCCGGGGTCCGTGCGGGCATGCGCCTGGCCACCGGCCCCCAGGACCGCGACGCCGACGCGTTCTACCAGAAGCGGGTGCCCAAGGGCGCTCCGGAGTACGTCGAGACCGTGCGGGTCACCTTCCCCTCCGGCCGGACCGCCGACGAGGTCTGCCCGACCGAGATCGCGGTGCCGGTGTGGTGCGCCCACATGGGCACGCTGGTCTTCCACCCCTGGCCGGTGCGGCGCACGGACGTCGACCACCCCGATGAGCTGCGCATCGACCTCGACCCGCAGCCCGGCACCACGTTCACCGACGCCGTCCGGGTCGCCGGCGTCGCGCGGGAGCTGCTCGAGGAGCTGGACATCACCGGCTACGCCAAGACCTCGGGCAACCGCGGCGTCCACGTCTACGTGCGGATCGAGCCGCGGTGGGAGTTCACCGATGTCCGGCACGCCGCCATCGGCTTCGGCCGTGAGCTGGCCCGCCGCGACGACCAGGTCACCGTCGAGTGGTGGAAGGAGGAGCGCGGGGCGCGGATCTTCGTCGACTTCAACCAGAACAACCGCGACCGCACCATCGCCTCGGCGTACTCGCTCCGGCCGCTGCCGGGCGCGCCCGTCTCGACTCCGGTGACGTGGGCCGAGCTCGCCGGCATCACCGACCCGGCCGACTACAACCTGTTCACGGTCCCGGACCGGGTGGGCGACGGCGACCCGTGGGCGACCATCGACGACACGGCGTACTCCCTCGACGCCGCTGCTGCGCCTGTGGGAGGAGCTGCCCGGCGGCGAGCTGAACTTCCCCCCGGACTACCCCAAGATGCCCGGCGAGCCGCCGCGGGTGCAGCCGAGCAAGAAGGTCGCTGCGCACTGGGACGAGCACGGCAACCGCATCGAAATCTAGGTCGGCTCACCCGTAGGGGTGATCTGGACCGCGTTTCACGCGCCCCGCGAACGGGGATCTCCTCAGATGGAGGACGTTCGTGGAGGTGATGCGCGGTGCTCCGGGTCGGGTTGGTGACCGAGCAGCCCATTGTGTGCGCCGGTCTGCGGACGCTGCTCGCGGGGTACGCCGACCGGGTCACGGTCGTCGAGATCGGTCCCGAGGCCGACCTGGGTGACGCCGACGTGGTCCTGTACGACGTGCTCGGCCTCCAGGACGGCGACGGGCGCGACCTGGAGCTGGCGATCAAGGCGCACCCCGGCCGGGTGCTCGCGCTCTCGCGTGAACTCCAGCCGGGCCTCGCGGCGCGGGCTCTCGGCGTGGGCGCCGTCGCGTCGGTGTCCCTGGGCATCAGCGCGGACAGGCTGGTCGAGGCGCTGGAGGACTTCGCGGCCGGCCATCTCGAGGACGGCTCGCAGGCGGACCTCGACAACCGGGCGGAGCGGCGCCGCCAGCAGGGCCGCGACGTCAGTCTCACGCCCCGCGAGGTCGACGTCCTGGGTCTGATCGTCGCCGGACGGTCCAACGACGACCTCGCCGACGAGCTCTTCCTGAGCATCAACACGGTCAAGAGCGTCATCCGGTCGATCTACCGCAAGATCGGCGTCACCAGCCGCTCGCAGGCGGTGGCGTGGGGAGTCGAGCACGGATTCCCCACGAGCGGCACAATCGACCCGTGACCGAGGACAACCGAGTCGCCCGGGCCGAGGGCGAGCCGAGCAAGCACGGACCGGCGGGTGGAGCGCGCTGGTCGGCGTACCTGGACTGGGTGCGGGACGAGATCGCCGGCGGGGTGCTCCGGCTGAGCGAGGAGCAGCGGCGCACCACCCGGCTGGCGTCGGGCTGGACGCCGATCGAGCTGCTCAGCCACGTCCTGCACATGGAGCAGCGGTGGTTCGTCTGGGGGTTCCTCGGCGAGCCCGTCGCCGAGCCGTGGGGCGACTGGACGGTCGACGAACCGTGGGACGAGGAGAACGACGGGCGCTGGTTCGTCCCCGAGACGACGACGGCGGAGGAGCTGGCCGAGCGGCTGGCCGCGATCGGCGAGCGGACGCGCGCCGTGCTGCGGGACTTCCCGCTCGACGCGACCGCGTCGCCGGGCGGGCGGTTCGCCGCCGACCCGCCGACGCTGGAGTGGATCTGTTTCCACGTGCTCGCCGAGTACGCGCGGCACGCGGGCCACCTCGACATCGTGGTCGAGCTCGCGGGGGAGTAGGGCACACATGGAGGAGGCCCGTCCCGCCTTCTCGACGAACGAGCGCGCGGAACGGGCCTCCCGGACCTGCCGATGACGCTCCCCCCAGCGCGCCCGCGGATCCCCACGCTCCGCGACGATCGGTCCGTCCATGTAGTAACCGTCCGGCCCTTCCTCCCCCCTGAGGTCCCGGGCCTTCCGGTGCCGATGTGTTCCCCCCACCGACATCTCGAACACTAGGGCGGGTCGGTCAACATCCGGCCCACGCGAGATCCACAAGTCGGGAAGAAGACGGCAACGCGTTAGCCTCAGCGCGTGCTCCTCGCCTTCGACACGGCAACGCCACTGGTCACCGTCGCCCTCCACGACGGCGAGGACGTCGTCGTGGAGCTCACCGCCGAGCGCGCCATGAAGCACGCCGAGCAGCTGGCGCCGCTCATCGAGCAGGCGATGACGCAGGCCGGCATCGTGCGCCAGGACCTGACCGCGATCGCCGTCGGCGTCGGTCCGGGGCCGTTCACGGGCCTGCGGGTCGGCCTGGTGACCGCGCGCACGCTCGGGCACGTGCTCGAGATCCCCGTGTACGGCGTCTGCTCCCTCGACGTGCTCGCGGTCGAGGCGACCGCAACCGGTGTGGTGACCGGCGACTTCGTGGTCGCGACCGACGCGCGCCGCAAGGAGGTCTACCTGGCCTCGTACGACGGGCAGGCAGAGCGCCTCGACGGGCCGGTCGTCGGCAAGCCGGCCGACCTCGCCACGGACGGCTCCGGCCGTCGGACCCGGCGCCGAGCTCTACCCCGAGGCCTTCCCGAACCGGGTCGGACCGACTGCCCCGAGCGCCGGGCTGGCTCGCGCGTGCGGTGGCCGAGGAGCGGGCCGAGCTGCGCGACCCCGAGCCGCTCTACCTGCGGCGCCCGGACGCCGACGCGCCGCACGCGCCGAAGCGCGTGTCGTGACCATCCGCCCGGCCGCGGCCGACGACGCGCCGGCGATCGCCGCGCTCGAGCGGGACAACCTGGGCGCGGACGCCTGGTCGCCGGCACTGGTCGAGGAGGGCGTGAGCGGCCGGCTGCCGACGGTCGGGTACCTCGTGGCCGAGGTCGACGGCAGGGTGGTGGGTCACGCCGTGGCGAGCATCGTCGCCGACGTCGCGGAGCTCCAGCGCATCGCGGTCGACCCGGCGCACCGGCGTACCGGTCTCGCGACCCTGCTGCTGGATGCCGTGATCGGCGCCGCCCGCGAGGGCGGCGCCGATCGGTTGCTGCTCGAGGTGCGCGAGGACAACGCCGGGGCGTTGGCCTTCTACGCGGCTCGGGACTTCGTGGAGGTCGACCGGCGCCGTCGCTACTACCGCGACGGCGCCACCGCGGTCGTCCTCCGCCGGGGGCTGGCCCCCGCCTGCGGCGGGAGCCAGCCTGCGGCTCACGGCAGGTAGTACGTCGGGTTCGGCAGCTTCACGGCCCGGTCGGACGAGCCGCCGATCAGGTCGCTGAACTGGTCACCGAAGTTGGCCACGATGTGCAGGCCCATCTCGTCCTGGACGTACTTGCGGGTCGACGCCTTGTAGTCGATCGTCGAGTAGCCGTCCTTGCCGTCGATCGTCGGGTCGACGTACGCCGGCGGCGTGTCGCTGCTGGTCCACTTGGTGAAGTAGTACGCCGACTTGAAGTACGGGTTGCCGTCGCCGTCGTGGTAGTACTTCGCCAGGTTGTCGAGCGTGGCCACCCGCTGGCCGTTGTTGCGCCCGGTCAGGCCCACGATCGTGCAGCCGGCCTTGGCGGCGGCGCGTCACGACACCGGGCATGCGCGGCGTGGCGGGGAACCGCTCCTCCTGGACCCAGACGTTCTGGAGCGCCGGGTCGAAGTTGAACTTCATCGCCCCGTCCTCCATGTCGTAGGTCATCAGCGTCGTGTCGTCAGCGTCGAAGACCACGGCCGGGCGCTGGTGGTGCCGCACGCCGTGGCGGCAGGCGTTGGTGAGCTTGTGCTGCCAGCGCTTGGCGATGTTGGTCATCTGGGTGATGTACGGCGACGTGTGCTTGTCGGCGATGCCGGCGGTGGCGCCGTAGTACGCGCGGATCTCGGCCTTGACGTTGTCGATGTTCGGGATCTCTCACCGGGCGTGGTGAGCCCGCTGGAGCCGTCGGCGGCCATGTCGAACTCGGTCGGCAGCGTGAGGTCGGAGTCGCTCGCCGGCGCGCCCTGCACGTCCGGGCTGGGCAGGTAGTACGTCGGGTTGGGGAGCTTGACGTTGTTCAGCGCGTGGCCGCCCTGCAGGTCGGAGTACTGGTCGCCGATGTTGAGGACGATCGTCTCGCCCGTGGACTCGATGTGGGCGCGGGTGCCGGCCTTGTACTCGACCGTCGTGCACTTGGCCGGGTCGTCGTTGGGGTCGACGCTGCTGTGGCAGTCGAGGTAGGCCGGGATCGTGGCCGGCTTGGTGAAGAAGTTGTCGGCGTCGAACTCGTCGTAGCCCACCTTGGTCAGGTTGTCGAGGGTCGCCTGCTCCTGGCTCTCGCCGCGGCCGGTGATGCCGTAGACGTCGTACCCGCGGGACTGGACCTCGTTGACGAAGTCGACCATGCCGGGGGTCGCCGGGAACTTGCCCGGGATCACCCACTCGTCGTTCTGGACCTTGGGGTCGAAGTTGAAGTGCATCGCCCCGTCCTCCATGTCGTAGGTCCAGAGCGTGGTGTCGTCGGCGTCGAAGACGACGGCCAGGTTGTCGGCCGGTGCCGGGTCGGGGAGCTGGCTGAGGATCGCCTGCTCGATGCCCTCGATCTGGGTGATGTACGGCGAGCTCGTCTTGTCGGCGATGCCGGCCTTGCTCGCGTTGTAGTAGGCGCGGATCGTCGACTTGACCGAGTCGATGTTCGGGATCTTCTCGCCGTTGGCGTTGGGCGTCGGGGTGCTGCCGTCCGGGTTGAGCGGCTGCAGCACGAAGTGGGTGCGCGGCGTGAGGGTCGAGTCGTTGACCGTGCGAGCGCCGGCGGATGCCGGCGCCGTGAGCACGAGCGCGACCGCCGCCGAGGCGGCGACGGCGGCACTCGTCCGAGAGAGTCCCCGTGTGTGCATGGAGTGGCTCCGAATTCTTCTGGAGGTGGATTGAGCGCGGTCAACCTATGTCCGCCGATGGTCCCGCCGATAGAGGCGCGCGGCTCTTGACGGCGGGGTCTGTTCCGGTCGCTCGCCGGCGGTCGGGCACCATGAGCGGGTGAGCGACGAACCCCTCATCCTGGGCATCGAGACGTCGTGCGACGAGACCGGCGTCGGGATCGTGCGCGGGCGCACCCTGCTCGCCGACGCGGTCGCGAGCAGCGTGGACGAGCACGCGCGGTTCGGTGGCGTCGTGCCGGAGGTCGCGAGCCGTGCCCACCTCGAGGCGATGGTGCCGACCATCGAGCGGGCCTGCGAGACCGCCGGCGTCCGGCTGATCGACGTCGACGCGGTCGCGGTGACCAGCGGGCCGGGCCTGGCCGGCACCCTGATGGTCGGGGTCGCCGCCGCCAAGGCGCTGGCGATCGGGCTCGGCAAGCCGATCTACGGCGTCAACCACCTCGCGGCCCACGTCGCGGTCGACCAGCTCGAGCACGGGCCGTTGCCCGAGCCGTGCCTGGCGCTGCTGGTCAGCGGCGGCCACTCGTCGCTGCTGCGGGTCGAGGACGTCACCACGGGCGTCGACCCGCTGGGCGCCACCATCGACGACGCCGCGGGCGAGGCCTTCGACAAGGTCGCCCGGCTGCTCGGGCTGCCGTTCCCGGGCGGCCCGCACATCGACCGCGCGGCCCGCGAGGGGGACAGCGTGTACGTCGACTTCCCGCGCGGGCTGACCTCGCGGCGGGACCTGGAGCGGCACCGCTTCGACTTCTCGTTCTCCGGGCTCAAGACCGCCGTCGCCCGGTGGGTGGAGGCGCGCGAGCGGTCGGGCGAGCCGCTGCCGGTCAACGACGTCGCCGCGTCGTTCCAGGAGGCCGTCTGCGACGTGCTGACCCGCAAGGCGATCGACGCGGCCGTGACCGAGGGCATCGAGGACATCCTGATCGGCGGCGGCGTCGCGGCGAACTCGCGGCTGCGTGCCATGGCCGAGGAGCGGGCCGCCGCGAAGGGGATCCGCGTGCGGGTCCCGCGCCCCGGCCTCTGCACGGACAACGGTGCGATGGTCGCTGCGCTCGGGGCGGAGATGGTCAGCCGGGGGCGTAGGCCGTCCGCGCTGGACCTCCCCGCCGATTCATCGCTCCCGGTGACCGACGTTCTCGTCTGAGGCCGGGACCTCGGACAGCTCCTTCGGTGCCTTCTGGTCCTGGTGGCCGGGCCACCAGGCGGCGTGCCCGATGATCGCGGTCAGACCCGGGGTGAAGAACATCGCCATCACGAACGCCGCGATGAAGATGCCGAACGACAGGGCGAAGCCCATCGACATCATCAGGCTGTTGCCGCTCAGCATCAGCGATGCGAACGTGCCGGCCAGGATCACGCCGGCCGCCGCGATCGTCGGGACCGGCGTGCTTGACGGCCTCCGCCGCCGCCGGCCGCGGCTCCTTGCCCTCGCGCGCCTCCTCCCGGAGCCGGGCGATCATCAGGATGTTGTAGTCGGTGCCCAGCGCCGTCACGAACAGGTAGATGTAGATCGGCAGCATGAAGATCAGGCCGTTGTCGCCGCCGATGTGCTGGAAGGCGATCACCGTGGCCCCGAGGGTGGCCGCGAAGCTCAGGCCCACCGCGGCCATCAGGTACAGCGGCGCCACCAGGCTGCGGAGCAGCAGGGCCAGGATCAGCATGATCACCAGCGCGGCTGCCGGGAACACGACCTTGTAGTCGCGGACCATCGCCGACTGGAGGTCGGCGAAGATGCCGGGCGTGCCGCCGACGTACGCCTCGGTGCCGGCCGGCGCCGCGTCGTGGGCGGTGTCGCGGATCGGGCCCTTGACGTCGTCGAGCGCCTGGTCGGACGCCGGGTCACTGTCGAGGACGACGTTGAAGAGCGCGGTCTCCCCGTCCTTCGACGGCTGAGCGGGGTAGACCTGGTCGACGCCGTCCGCGCCCTCGAGGTCGGTGCGGAACTGCTCGAGCGCGGCTTTGTCCAGGGTGCCGCCGTCGGACTGCAGGAGGACCGGCACCGGCTCGGCCGCACCGGCCGCGAAGTGGGCCTGGAAGGTCTGCAGCGCCTCGGTCGACTCGACGTCGTCCGGGAGGCTGGAGTTGAAGTCGAAGGACGGGTTGAAGCCGAACGCGAACACCGCGAGCACGGCGAGGACGCCGCCCGAGGCCGCGGCGAAGGTGCCGGGGCGCCGCCCCAGGGCGTCGCCGATCTTCGCGAAGCGGGCGCCCTTCGGCTCCTCGCGCCACTTCTTCGACGGCCAGAACAGCGCCCGGCCGAGCACGGTCACGACCGCCGGCACGAGCGTCAGGGCGGCGAGCAGCGTGACGCCGACGGCGATCGCGAGCGCGGGGCCGATCGCCTGGAAGATGCCCAGCGAGCTCAGCACCAGCGCGAGGAACGCGACGATCACCGCGCCACCGGCGGACGCGATCGCCTCGCCGGCGCGCTCGAGCGCGTGCACGACCGAGGCCCGGGTGTCCTCGCCCTGCCGCAGCCGCTCGCGGTAGCGGAAGAGGAAGAACAGGATGTAGTCGGTGCCGATGCCGTACAGCACGACGACCAGGATCGTCTCGATCGACGAGTCGGCTTTGAGGTCGAATGCCTCGTTGGCCCAGCCGATCAGGCCGGTCGCGACCATGGATACGAGCGTGACGACGACCACCGGCATCAGGCAGATGATCACGCTGCGGAAGATGATCGCGAGCAGGCCGACGATGAGCACGACCGTGGCGATGCCGACGATCGCCAGCGCCCGGTCGCCGGACTCCTGGGAGTCCAGGCCCTGCGGGACCGACCCGGTCGTCTGCGCGGTGATGTCGGTGCCCTCGGTCAGCTGGGCGAGGTCGTCGCGCATCGACTTGGCGTCGTCGAACGCCTGCGGGTCGTAGCCCGTGGCGCCCTCGGCCAGGCCGACGATGCCGATCTGCACCTTGCCGTCGGCCGAGACGTTGGGCTTGCCGTCGGGGCTGACGGTCACGACCTGCTGGACAAAGGTGTCCTTGCCCAGCTCCGGCCCCAGTTCCCCGGCGATCCGGTCGACCTGCGCCTGGTCGTCCTGGGTGAGCGCCGCGCCGTCCTCACGCTCGAAGACGATGAGCGCGGCCGGGGTCGTGGCGCCCGGGAACTTCTCCTCCTGGATCTTGTACGCCTGCACCGACTCGTAGTGGTCGGGGAGGAACTCCTGCTCCTCCTGGGTGGTCTGGAGCTTCGGGGCGAAGGCGACGACCAGGACGGCGAGCACCACCCACGCGGCGATGACGAACCAGGGGCGACGGGAGGCGAGACGGCCGAGGGCAGCGAACACGACGGTCGACTCTAGTGACGTCGGCCGCCTCCGTGCCTCCGACTTTCGTCTACTCGGCCAGGAAGAAAGTCGCGGGCTGCTCCGCGTTCGGTCCCGGCTCCGGCCCGGCGACCACCTCGGGGTCGCCGCCGTCGATCGGGACCCGGAGCAGCGACGACTCGGGTCGGTCGCCGAGTCCCGCCGTGACGACGAGCAGGTGCGACGCGTCGTCCCAGGTCGCGTCCTTGACGACCGCGCCCTCGCCGGGCGACCAGCTGCGGACCAGCCGGAGGTCGGTGTCGAAGACCTCGACGCTCGGGAACATGGCGTTGTCACCCCGCATGCCGACCAGGTGCGCGCCGTCGGGGGCGAAGCGCAGCAGCGAGGTGTCGCAGTTCTCGGCGACCACGCGGTGCGACGCCGGGTCGTAGAGGCCCGAGCAGCCGAACTGGGGGTCGGCGTCCGGCCGGGGCAGCGTGACCGCCCACAGTGACCCGTCGGGGCTGACGTCGGTGACCCGCAGCGACTCGGAGGTGGCGAGGTCGGCGTGCGAGGTCACGGTCGACTCGCCCGTCGTCGTGGACCAGTCGCCGACCAGCGCCTTGCAGCCCCCCTGGGCGCAGTCGGCGCCGAGGATCGCGTCGATGCTGCCGGCGCTCTCGCCGGCCATCGGGATCCCCTTCAGGGTTGTCGGCGCGGCGACGCCGCTCTCGATGACCGAGATGCGGAAGTTCTCGTCGACCCAGGCCGCCAGCGTGTCGTCGGGGCTCATCGTGATCGCGTTCGACTGCACGGCGTACTGCTCGGACAGCGTGCCGTCGGCGGCGTACACCCGCACGGCGTACGGCTTCTGCAGCGCCACCACGATCCGGCCGTCGGTCAGCACGCCGAGGTCGGTGACGTCCGCGGTGTCGACGCCGAGCTCGACGGTCCCGCCGGAGGGCAGGGTGAGCTCGCCGTCGTGCAGCACCGCGGCGTGTGCCGGGGGAGAGGGGGCGGGCTCGGGGGCCTCGGACCGCTTCGTGTGCCCGCCGGACAGCACGGTCGGCACGAGCACCACCACCGCGACCGCAGCGGCCACGGCGGCGGCTGCCGTCGTACGCCGGCGGCGCCGGATCGCGTGCGCCTTCCCGCGCACGTCGTCGAGGGAGAGCGGCGCGCCGTGGACGTGGTCCGCGCGGCGCCCCAGCTCCCGGACGAAGGTCTCCTCGGTCATCGCTCCTCCTCCCCGTCGGTCGGTCGATGGGCGGGGTTCAGCCCCGCGGGCGTGCGCTCGCGCAGGGCCGCCAGCGCCCGGCTGGCCTGGGACTTCACGGTGCCGACGGAGATCCCGAGCACGTCGGCGGTCTCGGCCTCGGACAGCTGCTCGTAGTACCGCAGCACGACGACCGCCCGGGCCCGACGGGGCAGCGTCTGCACGACCGCCCACACCTCGGCACCGAGGCCCTCGTCGTACGCGTCCGGTGCACCGACCGTGTCGGGCAGAGTGTCGGAGGCGACCTCGCGCCGCCGCCACCCGCGCCGCCACAGCGAGTTGTTCTCGTTCACCATGATCCGGCGCACGTAGGCGTCCACCGAGTCCCGGTCGCGCACGCGGTCCCAGGCCAGGTAGAGCTTCGCCAGCGACGTCTGCAGCAGGTCCTCGGCCTGGTGCAGGTCGCCGGTCAGCAGGTACGCCGTGCGCAGCAGGCGCGCCTGCCGCGCCTCCAGGTACGCCGTGAAGTCGGTGTCCCGGTCCACCGCCGTCACCCCCGTCTGCTCCGTCAACACACCCCCCAGACGCGGCCCCGGGCGAGATGGTTGCAATTCTTGCGTGATCGGGTTGGCTGGGCGCATGCATCAGGTGAAGGGCGTGGTCGCCCGCGGCAAGGGACAACCGGTCGAGCTGACGACGATCAACGTGCCGGACCCCGGCCCGGGCGAGGCGCTGGTGCAGGTCCAGGCCTGCGGTGTCTGCCACACCGACCTGCACTACCGGGAGGGTGGGATCAACGACGACTTCCCCTTCCTGCTCGGTCACGAGGCGGCGGGCGTGGTCGAGGCCGTCGGCCCGGACGTGACCACGGTCGCGCCCGGTGACTTCGTCGTGCTCAACTGGCGCGCGGTGTGCGGCGACTGCCGGGCCTGCCGGCGCGGCGAGCCGTGGTACTGCTTCGCCACCCACAACGCCACGCAGAAGATGACACTCGAGGACGGGACCGAGCTCTCGCCCGCCCTGGGCATCGGCGCGTTCGCCGAGAAGACGCTGGTGGCCGCGGGCCAGTGCACGAAGGTCGACCCGTCCGCCCGGCCCGCCGCGGTCGGCCTGCTCGGCTGCGGGGTGATGGCCGGGCTGGGTGCGGCCATCAACACCGGCGCGGTCACGCGCGGGAAGTCCGTCGCGGTGATCGGGTGCGGCGGTGTCGGGGTCGCCGCGATCGCCGGCGCCGCGCTGGCCGGCGCGAGCCCGATCATCGCTGTGGACATCGACGCCAAGAAGCTCCAGGCCGCCACGAGGATGGGTGCCACCCACACGGTCGACTCCTCCCAGGCCGACCCGGTCGAGGAGGTCAAGCGGATCTGCGCGGAGTTCCACGAGGGTGCCGAGGGTGCCGACGTCGTGATCGAGGCGGTGGGCCGGCCGGAGACCTGGCAGCAGGCCTTCTACGCCCGGGATCTCGCCGGGACGGTGGTGCTCGTCGGCGTACCGACTCCGGACATGAAGGTCCCCGACCTGCCGCTCATCGACGTCTTCGGGCGCGGCGGTGCACTGAAGTCGAGCTGGTACGGCGACTGCCTGCCGAGCCGCGACTTCCCGATGCTCGTCGACCTGTACCGCCAGGGCCGGCTCGACCTCGACGCGTTCGTGTCGGAGGAGATCGGCCTCGGCGACGTGGAGGCGGCCTTCGCGAAGATGCACCACGGGGACGTCCTCAGGAGCGTGGTGATCCTGTGAGCGCCCGCGTCGACCGCGGCACCAGCAGCGGCACCTTCACCCTCGACGGCGAGACCTTCGACGTCGAGAACAACATCTGGGTCGTCGGCGACGACCGCGAGTGCGTCGTCATCGATGCGCCGCACGACGTCGCCGACATCCTCGCCGTCGTCGGTGACCGCACGGTCAAGGCGATCGTGTGCACCCACGCCCACGACGACCACGTCCGCGTCGCGCCGGGGCTGCGGGAGGAGGTCGTCGCGCCGATCATGCTGCACCCCGACGACCGGCCCCTGTGGGAGCTGACCCACCAGCACTACCTGTGGGACCTCGACCTCGCCGACGGCCAGACGATCGACGTGGCCGGCACGACCCTGCAGGTGCTGCACACGCCCGGTCACGCGCCGGGGGCGGTCTGCCTGTACGCGCCCGACCTGGGCTGCGTGTTCACCGGCGACACCCTGTTCCAGGGCGGGCCCGGGGCGACCGGCCGGTCGTACTCCGACGCCGACCTGATCGTCGCCTCGATCCGCTCGAAGCTGCTCGCGCTGCCCGACGAGACCGTCGTGCACACCGGCCACGGCGACGACACCACGATCGGTGCCGAGCGGGCCGCGCTCGAGGGCTGATTTCCCAGGACCTGCGACCCCCCCGGACCCAAGCCACGAAGGTCCCACGAGGTCAGGACCTTACGCCCGCCGGTCGCGGCCATCCGCCTCTGCGGCCGACCGGGACGTCGTCCCTAACGTGGGTGTCGAAGCGGAGACAAGAAGAGGTTCCCGCCAGAAGAGGGAGGCGCACGATGCGCTCGGCATTCGACAAGTTGATCTCGTGGACGGGGCTGGCCATGGCGGCCGTCCTCATCATGGCCGGTGGCCTGCTGTGGTGGGCGAACAGCTTCATCGGCGACCAGGTCCACACCCAGCTCACCATGCAGGGCATCACGATGCCCGAGGGCGACGCGCTGGCCGCGCTGCCGAAGGCTGACGCCGACGCCCTGAAGCCCTACGCCGGCAGCCCGATGGACACCGGCCCCGAGGCCAAGGCCTTCGCGGACCACTACATCCTGGCCCACATGAACGCCGCGGGCGTCGAGCTCACCGGCGAGCCCGTGACCTACACCGAGCGCGAGCGGCAAGGCCCGCGAGCTGGCCGCGGCCCTGGCGGAGAACCCGAACCCGACCCAGGCGCAGCAGGACGAGGCCGCCGCCTGGTCCGGCCTGCAAGCAGACGCTGCTGGACGGCAACACCCTGCGCGGCCTGCTCCTCTACGGCTACGCGTTCGCGACCATGGGCACCATCGCCGGCATCGCCGCGATCGTCTCCTTCGCCGGAGCGTTCGTCCTGCTGCTGCTCTTCGGCCTCGGCATCTGGCACGCCCGCCGGGTCGAGGAGACCGAGAAGGTCTCGCTGCAAGGGTGCGATGCCGCACACCGCGTGACCCGCACCGACCGCATCTCCCGGAGGTCCCCGACCTCCGGGAGATGTTCTTTGCTGCTGGCCGCGTCCGCGAGGTCAGAAGGGCCGGACCAGCAGCGCGACGCCGTGGCCCGCGGCGCGGGTGAGCACGATCGTCGCCTCGCTCGTCGCCGCGGAGGTCGAGCCGCTTGCGCAGCTGGTCGGGCACCACGTCCACGCCGCGCTTCTTGATGGTGAGCCGCCCGACCCCGCGCTCGCGCAGGGCGGCGCGCAGCGCCTTCTCCCGGTAGGGCAGGTGCTCGAGCACGACGTAGCCCGCGGGCGAACGGCGTGCGGAACGACTCGTCGGAGGTGACGTAGGCGATGTGCTCGTCGACCAGGCCGCCGCCGACGCCCGCGGCGACCGCGGTGACCAGGCCGGCCCGGATCACCGCGCCGTCGGGCTCGTAGAGGAACCCGCCGACCGCGCGGACGCGGCGCACCGGGGTCGTCCTCGTCCGTGAGCGTCGCCAGGCCGCCGCTCCCGATCACCGTCGCCCGGCGGGCGGTCGTCGCGAGCCGCCCGGACCACAGCGCTGCCTCCTTGACCTCGCCGTGGTCGCTGACCCACTCCGCCTCGACGCCGTCCGGGACCAGGTCGTGCGGGATGCCCGGGGCCACCTTGACGCAGGCGTCGCGGGTGAGCAGCCGACTCGACGAACGGACCACGGCGGGGTCCAGTCGTCGACGTCGAAGGTGCGGCCCCGCGCCGGTACGCCGGGCCGGGTCGGCGAACGCGACGTCGAACGGCGTGGTGTCGACCGTGGTCGCGTCGGCGACCGTCACGGCGCCCGGGAGCCCCAGCGCGGCGAGGTTGGCCTCGGCGACCGCCACGCGGACCGGGTCGAGGTCGACGCCCGCGCAGGCCAGCCCGGCGCGGGAGGCCGCCAGCAGGTCGCCGCCGATGCCGCAGCCCAGGTCGACCAGGGTCCGAGCCGAGGCGGCGACCAGTCGGGCCGCCCGGTGCTCGGCGACCGGGGGCGGGTGGCCTGCTCGAGGCCGTCGGGCGTGAAGTACATCCGGTCGGCGACGTCGCCGAACTTGTCCCGGGCGCGGACCCGCAGCGTGGCCTGGGTCAGCGCGGCGGCGACCTGCCCCGGCGCCGCCGTACGCCGCAGCCGGGTCTGGGTGGCGAGCGCGTCCTCGCCGGCCTCCACGGCCGTGAGCGCCTCGCCGAGCAGCCGCTGCCCGTCGTCGGTCAGCAGCCAGCGGAAGGCGTCGAGGTCCATCCCCGGATCCTCCCGCAGTGGGGCACTCTGGCACTCAGTTGGGGAGAGTGCTAGTTTCTGAGTTGGCACTCTCCCTGCGAGTGTGCCAGCGCTTGCGACACGGTGCGACCCCCGCGACGGCGTACCCGACCCGCAAGCGCCAGACGTGCACCACCCAACTCAATTCGAAGTGCCAGAAAGTGGAGGTCGACATCGTGTCGGTCAACATCAAGCCCCTCGAGGACCGCATCGTCGTCAAGCCGCTCGACGCCGAGCAGACCACGGCCTCCGGCCTGGTCATCCCGGACACCGCCAAGGAGAAGCCCCAGGAGGGCGAGGTCCTGGCGATCGGTCCCGGTCGCATCGACGACAACGGCAACCGCGTCCCGCTCGACGTCAACGTCGGCGACAAGGTCATCTACAGCAAGTACGGCGGCACCGAGGTCAAGTACGCCGGCGAGGAGTACCTGATCCTCTCGCGCTCGCGACGTCCTCGCGGTCGTTTCCTGAACCACTGACGGGTCGTGTGCCTGACGCGCGCGCCATCGCGCGTGCGCAGGCACACGACCCGAACTCGTTAGAGGAGAGTCATGCCGAAGATCCTGGAGTTCGACGAGAACGCCCGCCGCGCGCTCGAGCGCGGCGTCGACGCCCTCGCCAACGCCGTCAAGGTGACGCTGGGCCCCAAGGGCCGCTACGTCGTCCTGGACAAGAAGTGGGGCGCCCCGACCATCACCAACGACGGTGTCACCGTCGCCCGTGAGATCGAGCTGGACGACCCGTTCGAGAACCTCGGGCGCGCAGCTGACCAAGGAGGTCGCCACCAAGACCAACGACATCGCGGGTGACGGCACCACCACCGCCACCGTGCTGGCCCAGGCGATGGTCCACGAGGGCCTGCGCGCGGTCGCCGCCGGCGCGAACCCGATGGGTCTCAAGCGGGGCATGGACGCCGCGGCCGAGGCCGTCGGCGACGCGCTGCGCGAGGCCGCCCGCGAGGTCGACTCGCGAGGAGGACATGGCGTCGGTCGCCACGATCTCCAGCCGCGACAGCCGTGATCGGCGACCTGCTCGCCGCAGGCCTTCGACAAGGTCGGCAAGGACGGCGTGATCACCGTCGAGGAGTCCAACACCATGGGCACCGAGCTCGAGTTCACCGAGGGCATGCAGTTCGACAAGGGCTACATCAGCCAGTACTTCGTCACCGACCCCGAGCGGATGGAGGCCGTCCTCGACGACCCGTACATCCTGCTGCACCAGGGCAAGATCTCGGCCGTCGCGGAGCTGCTGCCGCTGCTGGAGAAGGTCATCCAGGCCGGCAAGCCGCTGTTCATCCTCGCCGAGGACGTCGAGGGCGAGGCGCTCTCGACCCTGGTCGTGAACAAGATCCGCGGCACGTTCAACGCCGTCGCGGTGAAGAGCCCGGCGTTCGGCGACCGCCGCAAGGCGATGATGCAGGACATCGCGACCCTGACCGGCGGTCAGGTCGTGGCCCCCGAGGTCGGCCTCAAGCTCGACCAGGTCGGCCTCGAGGTGCTCGGCCAGGCCCGCCGCGTCGTGGTCACCAAGGACAACACCACCATCGTCGACGGCGCCGGTGACGCCGCCGAGGTCGAGGGCCGGGTCAACCAGATCAAGGCCGAGATCGAGTCCACCGACTCCGACTGGGACCGCGAGAAGCTCCAGGAGCGCCTCGCGAAGCTGGCCGGCGGCGTGTGCGTGATCAAGGTCGGCGCCGCCACCGAGGTGGAGCTGAAGGAGAAGAAGCACCGCATCGAGGACGCCGTCTCCGCGACGCGCGCCGCGATCGAGGAGGGCATCGTCGCCGGCGGTGGCTCCGCGCTGATCCACGCCGTCTCGGTGCTCTCCGACGACCTCGGCCTGACCGGTGACGAGGCCGTCGGCGTCCGCGTCGTCCGCAAGGCCGCCGACGAGCCGCTGCGCTGGATCGCCGAGAACGGCGGCGTGAACGGCTACGTCGTCACCACCAAGGTCCGCGAGCTCGGCGTCGGCAACGGCTACAACGCCGCCACCGAGCGAGTACGGCGACCTGGTCGCCCAGGGCGTCCTGGACCCGGTCAAGGTGACCCGCTCCGCGCTGGTCAACGCCACCTCGATCGCGGCCATGCTGCTCACCACCGAGACGCTGGTCGTCGAGAAGCCCGAGGAGGAGGAGCCCGACGCCGCCGGCCACGGCCACGGGCACGGCCACGGCCACTGACCCGACCCCTCTCGACGCCGAGTCGGCGCAGTCTCAGCCTGAGACTGCGCCGACTCGGCATTCGGGGCCCGTTTCCGCGGGCGCTGCCCGGTTACCGGGTTCCTTCCAGGCTTTCGAAGGCTTCAGGAAGGAGTCCACCGTGAAGGGCATCGTCTACCAGGGTGCGTACGACGTCTCCGTCGAGGACGTCCCCGAGCCGCAGATCCAGGCGCCGACGGACGCGATCATCAAGATCACCACCACGAACATCTGCGGGTCGGACCTGCACATGTACGAGGGCCGCACGAACGTCGAGAAGGGCACCGTCCTCGGGCACGAGAACATGGGCATCGTCGAGGAGGTCGGGTCCGCGGTGAACCGGATCCGCAAGGGCGACCGCGTCTCCGTCCCGTTCAACATCGCCTGCGGCACCTGCCGCAGCTGCAACCAGGGCTGGACGTCGTTCTGCGAGCGCACCAACCCCATCGAGGGCATGCAGGGCGCGGCCTACGGCTACGCCAACATGGGCCCGTACGACGGCGGGCAGGCCGAGTACCTCCGGGTGCCGTACGCCGACTTCAACCTGCTCCAGCTGCCCGAGGGCACCGAGCACGAGAACGACTTCACCATGCTCTCCGACATCTTCCCGACCGGGTGGCACGGCACCGAGCTGGCCGGGATGCGCCCGGGCGACGCGGTCGCGGTCTACGGCGCCGGGCCGGTCGGCCTGATGGCGGCGCACAGCGCGATGCTCCGCGGCGCGTCCGAGGTGTACGTCGTCGACTTCCACGACGACCGGCTCCGGCTCGCCGGCGAGATCGGTGCCAAGACCGTGGACACCCGCCAGGGCGACCCGGTCGAGCAGATCCTCGAGGGCACCGGTGGCCAGGGCGCCGACTGCGGCGTCGACGCCGTGGGCTGGCAGGCGCACGACCCGGCCGGTGACGAGCACCCCGACCGCATCCTCGACAACCTGGTGCTGAGCGTGAAGGCGCACGGCGGCCTCGGTGTCGTGGGCGTGTACGTGCCCCAGGACCCGGGTGCGCCGAGCGACCTGGCCGCCGACGGCCGGATCGCGTTCGACTACGGCACGTTCTTCACCAAGGGCCAGCACATGGGCACCGGCCAGGCGCCGGTGAAGCGCTACAACGCCGAGCTGCGCGACCTCATCATCGAGGGCCGGGCGACCCCGTCGTTCATCGTGTCCCACGAGGTCGGCCTCGACGAGGCGCCGGACGCCTACCGGCACTTCGACAAGCGCGAGGACGGTTGGACCAAGGTCCTCCTCAAGCCCGCCGCCTGACCCCCACCCCGGGGAACCCACCCCAACGCCGAGTCGGCGCAGTCTCAGGCTGAGACTGCGCCGACTCGGCGCGTCGGGGCCTGAGACTGCGCCGACTCGGCTGTTGCGGCGGGCCCTCGCTAGGCTGGGGGAGTGGAGGTTCCCGAGAAGTTCGCCACCCTGGGCCTGACGTACGACGACGTCCTCCTGCTGCCGGGTCACTCCGATCTGGCCCCGGCGGACATCGACATGACCACGCGGCTCACCCGCGAGATCTCGCTGAACGTCCCGCTCGTCAGTGCCGCGATGGACACCGTGACCGAGGCGCGGATGGCGATCGCGATGGCCCGCCAGGGTGGCCTCGGCGTGCTGCACCGCAACCTCTCGATCGAGGACCAGGCCTACCAGGTCGACCTGGTCAAGCGGACCCAGACCGGCATCATCCCCAACCCGGTCACGATCGGCCCCGACGCGACGCTGGAGCAGCTCGACCAGCTCGCCGGCGAGTACCGCATCTCCGGCTTCCCCGTCGTCGACGCCGAGAACCGGCTGCTCGGCATCATCACCAACCGCGACCTGCGCTTCACCCCGGTTGCCGAGTGGGCGACCACGAAGGTCGACGAGGTGATGACGCCGATGCCGTTGATCACCGGCCCGGCGGACATCGGCCGCGACGAGGCGACGATGCTGCTGCGCCAGCACAAGCGCGAGCGCCTCCCGCTGATCGACGCCGAGGGCCACCTGGCCGGCCTGATCACGGTGAAGGACTTCGTCAAGGGCGAGCAGTTCCCGCACGCGTCGTACGACGACGCCGGGCGCCTGCTCGTGGGCGCCGCGATCGGCTACTTCGGCGACGCCTGGCAGCGCGCCACCACCCTCATCGACGCCGGTGTCGACGTGCTCGTCGCCGACACCGCGCACGGCAACGTCCGGATGCTGCTCGACATGGTCCAGCGGCTCAAGACCGACCCGGCGACCCGGCACGTGCAGGTCGTCGGCGGCAACGTGGCCACCCGGGAGGGCGCCCAGGCGTTCGTCGACGCGGGCGCGGACGCCGTCAAGGTCGGCGTCGGCCCGGGCTCGATCTGCACGACCCGCGTGGTCACCGGCGTCGGCGTACCCCAGGTGACCGCGGTGTACGAGGCGGCGCTGGCCTGCAAGCCGGCCGGCGTGCCCGTGATCGCGGACGGCGGGCTCAAGCACTCCGGGGAGATCGCCAAGGCCATCGTCGCCGGCGCCGACACCGTGATGATCGGCTCGCTCCTCGCCGGCTGCGAGGAGTCGCCGGGCGAGCTGGTCTTCGTCAACGGCAAGCAGTTCAAGTCCTACCGGGGCATGGGGTCGCTCGGCGCGATGTCGAGCCGCGGCAAGAAGTCGTACTCCAAGGACCGCTACTTCCAGGCCGAGGTCGAGAGCGACGACAAGATCGTGCCCGAGGGCATCGAGGGCCAGGTCGCCTACCGCGGTCCGCTCGCCGCGGTCGCGCACCAGCTCATCGGTGGGCTCAACCAGTCGATGTTCTACGTCGGCGCCCGCACCGTTCCCGAGCTGCAGGAGAAGGGCCGGTTCGTCCGGATCACCCCGGCGTCGCTGTCCGAGAGCCACCCGCACGGGGTGCAGATGACCGTCGAGGCGCCGAACTACTCGGGCCGCTGACCCGGCTGCCCCACCAGTCCTGACTCGTAGGCGACCACGACCGCCTGCACGCGGTCGCGGAGGCCGAGCTTCATCAGCACCCGGGCGACGTGGGTCTTCACGGTCGTCTCGCCGATGAACAGCTCCGCGGCGATCTCGGCGTTGGACAGCCCGCCGGCCACCAGCCGCAGCACCTCGCGCTCGCGCGGGGTCAACCGTTCCAGCTCGGGGGTGACCGGCACCGACGTCCCGCGGGTGTACCGGTCCACGAGCCGGCGGGTCACCGCGGGGGCGAGGAGCGCGTCCGCGCCGTGCGCGACCTGGCGCACCGCGCTCGCGATGTCCTCGCCGGCCATGTCCTTGAGCAGGAACCCGGACGCCCCGGCGCGCATCGCGCGGTAGACGTACTCGTCGAGGTCGAAGGTCGTCAGCATCAGCACGCGGGTGCTGGCCCCGGACGCGGCCAGGTCGGCCATCGCGGTGAGGCCGTCGGTGCCGGGCATCTGGACGTCGAGCAGGAGTACGTCGGGCGCCGCGGAGCTCACCAGCGACACCGCCTGGTCGCCGTCCCCGGCCTCCCCGACGACCTCGAGGTCCGGCTCGGCCTCGAGGATCATCCGCAGGCCGCTGCGCACCAGCGGCTGGTCGTCGGCGATCGCGACCGTGATCACGGCGTCGCCCCCTCCAGGCTGGTGGTGGGGAGCTCGGCCCGCACCTCGAACCCGCCGTCGGCCCGGGGCGCCCAGCGCACCGAGCCCGCCGCGGCGGCGACGCGCTCGCGGATCCCGACCAGGCCGCGACCGGTCCCCGGGCCGGGTCCGCGACCGGTGGGCGCCGAGTTGGCGACCTCGACGACGACCGTGTCGCTGGTACGGCGTACGGACACCGTCGCGCGCGCCCCGGGCGCGTGTCGGAGCACGTTGGTCAGCGCCTCCTGGACCACCCGGTAGACCAGGGTCCGCTCGGCGGCGTCGAGCGGGCCGGCGGTGTCCAGGTCGGCGTCGACGGCCAGGCCGGCGCCGCGGGTGCGGTCGAGCAGCGCCGCGAGGTCGGTGGGCTGCGGGGCCGCTCCCATCCCGGTGGCGCCGTCGCGAGCGACTGCGGCGATCGTCCGCAGCACCTCGGCGGCGCGTGCCGGATCGGTGCCGGCGAGGCGTCGTGCGGCGCCCGCCTGGAGCGCGACGACGGTGAGGGTGTGCCCCACCTGGTCGTGCAGCTCGCGGGCCAGTCGGAGGCGCTCGTCGACGACGGCCCGCCGGGCGGCTGCGGCCTCCTGCTCGGCGAGCAGCTGGTTGTTCGCCCGGCTCTGCTCGACCAGGCGGCTGACCTCGTTCAGGGCCAGGCCGCCCGCCCAGCACGCGATCAGCACCGCCCCTTCGCCGACGGGATCGTCGGTGCCGACGCCGCCGATCTGCCCGAGCCAGCACGCCGCCAGCCCGACGACGGCGGTCCTCCGCGACGCCAGCGCGCCGACCGCGAACGCTGCGGCGAGGGCGAGGGCGGTCTCGCTCAACGTCCCGTCCAGGGGTGCGACCAGCCGCGAGAAGGCGGCGGCGGCGCACCAGGTCGCGGCGATCGCGGCCAGCGGTCGCCACCAGACGAGTGCCAGTGGGGCGCCGACCGCGACCGCTGCCACGGCGGTGACCCACGCCGGCGCGGCGAGCGACAGGGTCGCGGTCGTCTCCACGGCCAGGCCGACCCCGACCGCGCCAGCGGCGACCGCGGCCCACGGCTGTGCCGCCGTCCGGAGTGCCCGCGGGTGATCGGTGACCGGCGACGACACAACCTCGGCCACCTCGACCGGAGCGGTCAGGGCCACCACCTCCTCGCGCGTGCGGCTGAGCAGCCGACGGGCGGACGCCTCGAGCTGGCCCGGGTCGGCGCCCGCCTCGGCGCGCCGCGCGAGGTCGCCGAGGCCGTCCAGCAGCGCCGGCCGCAGCCGCTCGGTCGTGCGCAGTCTCTCGGCCAGCACCGCCGACTCGCGCTCGGCCTGACGGGCGAGCACGATCCGGTCGCGCTGGCCGGCGAGCTCGTCCAGCTTGTCGTGCCGGGCCTGCACGACCCGCCCGACCGCCGTGGGGAACACGCCGATGAACGTCGTCACGAAGACGATGCCGCTGACCAGCTCCCAGCTGTGCATCGTCGGCAGGTCGGCGACGAGCACGATCAGCAGCGGCAGGACGCCGCCCAGGACTAGAACCCGGCCGCGGGCGTGGGCCCCCAGCGAGTAGCAGGCCAGCATCAGGGCGAACACCCACACACCGCCGCTGTCGTCGGTGCCCGGCCAGACGGCCACCTGCACCATCGTGCCCAGCACGGCGGACGTCGCGATCGCGACGACCGTGACGGCGGGCCGGCTCCGACGTACCGCGAGCACGGCCAGCACCGGTACTCCGCCGAGCGCGAAGACCATCAACCCCGGCGTGTCCCGGTGGACGGCGACCGCCTCCGCTGCCGCGGCGAGCACGAAGCACGCGGCCAGGGCCGCGTCCAGCCCGAAGACCCTGCCGGCGACGCGCACCCGCCCAGCGTAGGAGCCGGAGCGGGCGTCCGGGTCCTCCTCGAGGAGGACGTCGCGAGGACGACCGCAGTCGCCCCGTGGGCCGACGACCCACCCGGTGGCGCGGACCTAGCGTCTCGCCGACACCCAGCACGGAAGGAACCGACCATGACCACGACCACGCTCGAACCCACCACGCACGACGACGCCACCTGGCTTCGGTTGACCGGCATCGGCATCGGCGTCGCCATCGTCGGGCTGCTCATCCTCGGCGCGACGCTGAATTTCACCACGACCGTCGACGGCGGCGACTTCCGCTACGACGCCGACTACTGGCTCACCGCGCCGGCCCTGCCGCTCGGTGTCGGCCTGATCCTGCACACCCTCGGCGTGCACGTCGCTGCAGCACGGCCGCGACGGTCGGCTCGGCACGGTCGGCACCTGGATCTTCGTGCTCTGCTCGGTCGAGCTGATCGTCCAGTGCATGGTCTCGGTCGCGGTCGGCGCCGAGGTGCGCTGGGGGCCGTCCTACCCGGCCTGTGCGTTCGGCGCCTTCGTCGGCCTGGCGCTCCTGGCCGCCGGCTCGTGGCGGGTGGGCCTGGTGCCGCGCTGGATGCTCGGCGTCTGGCCGCCCGCTGATGCTCCTCGGCTCCTGGGGTGGTCAGGGCCCGGTGCCGGGCCTGCTCGCGGTGTTCCTGGTCGGCTTCGGCCTGGTGCTGCGCCGGCGCGTGGCCGCCCGCCCGGTCTGACCCCGCGGCTTACCGCCCGGCCGGGCTCGATGCCAGAATCCTCGGGTGACGGACATCGACATCGGCCGGGCGAAGCGCGCACGCCGCGCGTACTCCTTCGACGACATCGCGATCGTGCCCTCGCGGCGCACCCGCGACCCGGAAGAGGTGAGCACGGCCTGGCAGATCGACGCCTACCGCTTCGACATCCCGGTCCTCGCCGCGCCGATGGACTCGGTGATGTCGCCGGCGACCGCGATCGCGCTCGGCCGGTACGGCGGGCTCGGGGTGCTCAACCTCGAGGGGCTGTGGACCCGGTACGAGGACCCCGAGCCGCTCCTCGAGGAGGTCGCGGTGCTCCAGGGCACCGAGGCGACCCGCCGGCTCCAGCAGATCTACGCCGAGCCGGTCCGGGCCGAGCTGATCGCGGAGCGCCTGCGCGAGGTCCGTGAGGCGGGCGTGACCGTCGCCGGGTCGCTGTCGCCGCAGCGCACCAAGGAGTTCGCCAAGACCGTCGTCGACGCCGGCGTCGACATGTTCGTCATCCGCGGCACCACCGTCTCCGCCGAGCACGTGTCGTCGCAGGCCGAGCCGCTGAACCTCAAGGAGTTCATCTACGAGCTCGACGTGCCGGTGATCGTCGGCGGCTGCGCCACCCATCAGGCCGCGCTGCACCTGATGCGCACCGGCGCGGCCGGCGTGCTGGTCGGCTTCGGCGGGGGAGCGGCGCACACCACGCGGACGGTGCTCGGGATCGCCGTACCGATGGCGTCGGCGGTCGCCGACGTCGCCGCGGCCCGGCGCGACTACCTCGACGAGTCCGGCGGCCGCTACGTGCACGTCATCGCTGACGGCTCGATCGGCAAGTCCGGCGACATCGCCAAGGCGATCGCGTGCGGCGCGGACGCGGTCATGGTCGGCTCGCCGTTCGCCCGGGCCAGCGACGCGCCCGGCCGCGGCTTCCACTGGGGCACCGAGGCGCACCACCACGACCTGCCGCGCGGCCAGCGTGTCCAGTTCGACACGGTCGGCACCATCGAGGAGATCCTCTTCGGTCCGTCGCGGGTCGCCGAGGGCACCATGAACCTGATGGGCGCGCTGCGCCGCTCGATGGCGACCACCGGCTACACCGAGCTCAAGGAGTTCCAGCGCGTCGAGGTCGTCGTCGAGTGACGGTGTGACGCCGGCCCTCTGGATGTAACGCCCGGTTACCCCTTCCTCCCACCATGCTGCAACCTGGTGGGAAGAAGGGGTAACACGGCGTTACAGCGGGAAATCGCGGGTTCCCGCGTCCGGAATCGAGTCGAGCTCCCGTCCGCGGGGCGCCGCGGTCACTACAGTGGCGGCGAGATGTCGACAGGCCTGATCGGACGTGAGGACGACCTCGGGGCGCTCGCACGAGCGGTCGCCGTGCGGCCGTGCGCCGTGGTGGTCCACGGTGAGCCCGGCGTCGGCAAGACCGCGACGGTGCGGGCCGCGACCGGGCCGGACCAGCTCGTCGAGGCCGGGGCCCTCGCGTCGCTGGCCTGGCTGCCGTACCTGCCGCTGCGCCGAGGGCTCGCCGGCCGCCTCGGCGAGGAGGCCTGGCAGGGCGACCCCGAGGACGTGGCCGGCCGGGTGGAGACCGCCGTCGGCGACGACCTGCTGTTCCTCGACGACCTGCACTGGGCCGACGCCGCGACGCTCGAGGTCGTGGAGCTGCTCGCCGGCCGCAGCCGCATCGTGGCCGCGGTCCGTCGCGGCGACCCGGCCGCCCCGACCACGCTCGAGCGCCTCGACGAGTCGGGCTTCAGCAGGATCGACGTCGAGCCGATGGCACCGGCGGAAGCGGCCGAGCTGGTCGAGCGGCTCCGTCCCGGCCTCAGCAAGGCCCGGGTGTCCGACGTCGTCGACCGCTCGGGCGGGAACCCGCTGCTGATCGAGGAGCTGGTCCGGGTCGACGGGCGGCCCGACACCCTCGCCCTGGCCGTCGGCGTCCGACTGCGACCGCTCTCCGAGGACGCGCTGGACGGGCTGACGCTGCTGTCCCTGGCCGATCGCGTCCTGCCCGCGGAACGGGTTGCCGGGCTCTCCGAGCTGCGGGCCGCGGGTCTGGTGCGCGAGGTTGGGAGCGAGCCGGAGGACGGGGTCGGTGTCCGCCACGCGCTGATCGGCGAGGTGGTCGTCGAGCTGGCCGACGATCGGCGCCGCACCCGGTGCCACCGCGTCCTCGGATCGATCCTGCCGCACCCCGGGGACCGGTCCCGGCACCTGCTGGCGGCGGGCGACCGGGACGACGCCTACCGCGAGGCCATGGCTGCGGTCGAGGCCGCCGGTACGCCGGGCGAGCGCGCGGTGCACCTGCGCACCGCAGCAGCCTGCGCGTCCGGACCGGCGAGGGTCGAGCTCGCGGTCCGCGCCGCGGCCGCGGCGAACGACGCCGGCGAGCCGACGGCGGCGCTCGAGCTGCTCGACTCGCTGGCGCCGGAGGACGCTGCCGCGGACGACCTCGCCGTACGCGTGGTCGCGGAGCGGGGCCGGGCGCTCTTCGAGCTCGGCGACACCGACGGGTGGCGGCAGACGGTGGTGGAGGGAGGCCGGCTGGCGACGGGCACACCCGCGGCGGTGGACTTCCTCGTCGAGGAGGCTGCGGTCGCCTACTTCCTGGACGGCGACCCCGGCCGCGCAGCGCAGGTGGCCGCGACGGCGGTCAGCCGAGGCCGAGCAGGCGGGCCTGCCGAGGTCGGCGGCGCTGCGCATGCTGGGCACCGCCCAGTACCTGCTGGGCGATCCGACCTGGCGGGCCAGCCTCGAGCGGGCGATCGATCGCGCCCGGGAGGAGCGCGACCAGGCCGGTGCCTTCCGCTCGGCCAACAACCTGGTCAGCGCGCACGAGAGCGCGGGCGATCCGATGCTCGGCATCGCGTTGGCCGACGAGATGGCCGAGACGGCCCGGCGGCTCGGCTTCGGCCGGTGGGAGCGGCACTTCCTGACCCGGCGGCTGAGTCTCGCGCTGCACGCGGGTGACCACACCCGGGTCGCCGCGTTGGCCACCGAGATGCTCGCGCAGCCGCTGCTGCCGCGGACCCGCGAGGAGATCCTGGTCGCGCTCGCCGGGTCGTACGCCGACGTCGGGCGGATCACCGACGCCCTGACGATCTGCGACGAGCTCGAGTCGGCGCGGGTCCGGCCCAGCGACCGGCACGCCGCCCGCGCCCAGGTCCTCCTCGCCGACGGCCGCCCGATCGAGGCCCTCCGCGAGCGCGAGGCGTTCCTCGCCGCGCAGCCCGTCTCGTCGATGGTCGCCCTGATGGCGCCGGTGTTCGCACTGGCCGCGTACGACGCCGACCGGGCCGCGCCCGTCGAGGACCCGGACCTGCCGGGCTGGGGGATGCTCGCGGGGGTGCGGCCGGAGCTGGACGCGATGGCGGCCCTGCGCGCCGGCGATGCCGAGGCGGCCGCCGCCGGCTTCGCGGACGCCGCCTCCCGGTGGGCGCCGTACCACCGCCGTGGCGAGCTCCGCTGCCGGTGGGCGCGCGGGGAGGCGCTGCGCGTGGCCGGGGCGCGAGACCTCGCCCTGGCCGAGCTCCTCGAGCTGGAGTCGGACGCGGAGGCCGGCGGCTGGCGCCCGCTGGTCGGACGCACCCGCAGGACGCTGCGCGCCCTCGGCGTGCGCCGGGACGCGCCGCGCGGGCCGCGCGCCGGCCTGCTGACCGGGCGTGAGCGGGAGGTCCTCGCGCTCGTCGCCGAGGGACTGTCGGACGCGACGATCGCCGGACGGCTCGGGCTGTCCCCCCGGACGGTCCAGTCCCACGTCGCTTCGGCCCGCCGCAAGCTGGGCGCGACGAACCGGCGCCAGGCCGTCGAGCTGCTCGGCCGCACGGGCGACGCGTGAGCGACCGGCCGATGGTGGTCGTGCACGCCGTCGACCCGGGGGCCCGGGCCGACCTGGTCGCCGAGGTGTGCGCCGACCTGGCCGACGCCGGCTGGCACGTCGTCGCCGGCTGGTCCGCCGGGCGTGGATCCACCGGCCCGGTCGTGGCGACGGGGATCGTCGCAGCACCCTCCGACGTGCCGGCCGCGGTGCTCGCCGCCGTCGGCGGCGCGGCGCTGGTGGTCGACGCCCGCGCCGACCGCCCCGTCGTCGAGGGACTCTGCGACGACCTGCGCCGCCTGGGTCGGGTCGAGCGCCGGTCCCCCGAGACCGGCTGGGTGCCCCTGACCGCGGACGAACGACGGCTCCTGGACCTGCTCGCCGGCGGGGCGACCCTCGGTGAGGCCGCCGGTCGCCTCCACCTCTCCCGCCGCTCCGCCGACCGGCGCCTGGCCGCCGTGCGCGAGCGCCTCGGCGTACCGACCGTCGCCGCCGCCGTGGCAGCGCGCCGCAGTCGCCGCGCCCGCGTCCTCCCTCCCGCGCGCTGAGAGCCTGGATCCGCCGATCGCCGCCTGCTGCGCGCCACCATCCGGGCACCATGGCGGCGTTGCCGACGCTCGGAAGACGCACCGGTATGCCGTCGCGCCGGCGCCTTGCCAGCGCACCCGTCTGGTGACGCTCGCGACGCCGGCCATCGGTGGCTCCAGGCTGAACCCGCGCCGACGTGGCGCACTTTGCGGATGTCACCCCCGCCGGGCGCGGCCACCCTTGGCTCCCTCGCCACGCCGCTTCTCGAGGAGCCGCTCCATGCCCAGAGGTCCACGTCCGCGCGGTCGGACCCGCTCGGTCACCCGCCGGCTCGTCGTGGTGGTCGCCCTCGGCCTGCTGCCGACCACCCTGTCCGCGCGTGCCGCGGGCGACACCCCGTCCGGTCCCGCCGTGGTCGCACCAGCCGCGCTGGCGCGCACCGCGCTGGCCGGGCGACGGTCGCGGGGACGATCGTGTACATCCAGGGGTACGACGTCTGGATCTCGCGGCCCGACGGCAGTGACGCCCGCCGGCTCACCCGGGACGGCACCGCCGACGAGCCGTGGTTCTCGCCGTCCGAGGACGACGCCGGCCACGTCGTGGCAGCGCACGGATCCGGCACGTCCACGGAGCTGGTCCGCATGGACCAGGCCGGCCGGGTGCTGCAGCGGTTCGAGCCCCCGGTGCCGTCGCTCGCGGTGGGGTTCGCACGGGTCTCCCCGGACGGGCAGCGGGTGGCCTACGGCGCGATGAGCGCCTACACCGACTGCAGCTTCACGCCGTGCCACACGCTCTTCGACCACTCCGTCGAGTACACGAAGGCCACGCAGAGCACGGCCGTCTCCACCGCCCAGGCCGACGTGGACTTCGCCTCGTGGGCCAGCAACGACCGGACCATCCTGGCGACCACCGCCCGCAACGAGGTGCGCTACCACGACCTGGCCAGCGGGAGTGCGCAGGTCTGGTTCGACGACTGCGTGAACTACCAGGACGGCTGCAACGACACCGACGTCTCGCACTTCACGCCGGCCGTCTCGCGCCAGGGCGACCGGTACGCCAGCGTGGTCGAGGCCGCGCCCTGGTCGGGCGACGCCCAGGAGTACCTGGTGCTCCAACCCACGGCCGGCGCGGCCACGGACGACCCGCCCGCGACCCCGCACGACGGGTGCGCCTTCGGTCCCTGGCCACTCGCCGCCCGCGACCCCGCACCGGAGGATCACCTGGCGTACATGCCGTCATGGAGCCCCGACGGCCGGTCCCTGGTCGTGGCGCTCCGGGACCCCGACACCGGGTGGGCGGTCTACCTGGTCGACGCCGCGGACCTCGGCGACTGCACGACCGTGACCGGCGGAGCGGTCCTCGACGGCGCCTCGCAGCCGTTCTGGAGCCCGGCCGCGCTCACCGACGCCGGGTCCGACCAGGGATCCGGCGCCCAGCTCGCGTGGGCCGGCGGCCCGGTCGACCTGCGCGGTCGTCCCGTGCCCGGGCACCGGCTGCGCCCGTCGCTGCGCGCCGCCCAGCTCGAGCAGGGCTTCTCGCCGGCCGCCGCCCACGTCTCCTACACCTGGCTGCGGGACGGTCACCGGGTGCGCGGCGCGACCGGTGCGACGTACCGGATCACCCGCAAGGACCGCCACCACCGGCTCGCGGTCCGCGTCACCGGCACGCGCCCCGGCAGTATGCCGGGCACGGTCGTCAGCCGAGTGGTCCGGGTCCGATGACCGCGCGCCGCCACCGTCACTCCGCCCGTCAGGAAGGATCCGCCATGTCCACCCGCCGCCGGTCGTCCACCGCGCTCGCCGCCGCCACCGTCGTCGCGGTCGTCGCCGGGACGCTGCTCGCCTCCACTGCTCTTGCGCAGGCCGCCACCAGCTACACCTGGACGGGCGGCTACGACGTACCCGGCGCCGACCACCACAGCTGGAGCGACCCGCTCAACTGGTACCCGCAGGGTGTACCGGGCGACGGCGACACCGTCGTCGTCCCGGGCGTCGCGGGCCAGGGCGCCACCTACGTCCGGGCGGTGCCCGCCGTCACCCTGGCCGGGCTCACCGTCGCGGGGACCACGGGCAACGCGGTGCACCTCGGCGAGGACGGTGACGCGTTGACCGTCGACGGCACCTTCAGCTGGACCGGCGGCGAGATCGTCACCGACGTCACCCTCGGGCCCGACGCGACCGGGACGATCTCCGGCAGCGAGCCCAAGTCGATGTCCGGCGACCTGACCGACGCCGGCACGCTGACGCTCGACGACATGGGGGTCGGCGGGGTGACGCTGCGGTGGTCCCACGCCCTGACGGTCACGCCCACCGGCACCCTGCGGTCGACGGGGACCAGCGGGTTGACCCACGACCGCTGCTGCACCGATCCCGACCGGCTCGTCAACCAGGGCACCGTGGAGGTCGCCGACGGGACGTTCACCGTCGACGGCGTCGAGGTCGACCACACCGGGACCTGGCGGACCGCGGTCGGGGCGACCGCGGTGGTCACCGCCTCGCCGGTGCGGCTGGGCCCGGCTGCGACGTACTCCGGCGGCGGCACCGTGGCGATCGACGACGCGCCCGACCCGAGCCCCGACCCGGAGCATCCCGACCTGCAGCAGGGCGGCGTCCTGCTGTCCGGAACGACCACGCTGGAGGACGGCACCCGCCTGGTCGCGTCGTCCGGCACCCCGCTGACCGGCACCGGCACCGTGGCCGGTGACGGCGCACTCGACCTGGACGGCGCGATCGTCTACGCCGACCTGACCACCGACCCTGGCGTGGCAGTCGGGGTCCTGGGCGGGCGCACCACCCGCGTCAGCGTCTGGGACCGCGACCTCGCCGGCTACCACGGGCAGATCTCCGTGGCGGGCGCGGCCGCGGTCGCGAACGGCACCGACCTCGAGCTCGACCAGGGCACCACGACCACCCTGGCCCGAGGGGCGAGCCTCACGCTCCCGGGCGGTGCCGGCATCGTCTCGCGCACCTGCTGCACGGACGTGCCGGAGCTGGTCGTCGGCGCCGGGGCCACGATGCGCCTCGGTGGCGGTGAGCTCCCGACGACGCTGGACGACGTGACGATCGAGTCGTCGGGATCCGTCCCAGTGGTGCGGGGGAGCACCGTGACGCTCGGCTCGACGACGCTGGTCCAACGGGCCGGGGTGACGACCGTCGCGCCGAAGGCCCTGCTGGACGTCAGCAACGGCTCCTTCACCCTGCGGGGCGGGACGCTGCGCGGGTCGGGCCGGGTGGCGGGCGCGACGGTCAACACCGGCGGCGTGGTCGCACCCGGCACCTCGCGAACACCGGCGGTGCTCCGGCTGGACTCCTACCAGCAGTCCCGGCGCGGCACGCTCGCCCTCGACGTGAAGGGCAAGCGCGCGGACCGGCTCGTGCTGTCGTCCAGCGCGACCCTCGGCGGACGGCTCACCGTGTCCGGGAAGCCGGCCGCGCACGCGCGACTGACGGTGGTCACGGCGCCGGCCTGCAGCGGCCGGTTCGCGAAGGTCAAGGCACGCGGCCTGGCGGTCGACTACGCCCGCAAGCGGGTGTCGCTGGTCAGCCGCTAGCCTCCGTGAGCCCGTCGCTCCCGCCGCCGTGCACGGCGGCCCGGATCGAGGCCAGGTGGGCACCCGTGGCGCGGGTGATGCGGATCGGGTGGCCGGCGGAGAAGTGGTTCCACTGCGTGGGGAGGTACGACGCCTGCGAGATCCGCCAGGTGCCGTCCGGCCGCTCGGTGAAGCCGAACGTCACGGTGATGCCCTCGTAGGTGTCGGGCCGGTCCGTCTCGCCCTGGGCGACCATGTTGCCCAGGCCGTACACGACCCAGGTGCCGTTCATCCGGGTGATCGGCTGCACCACGTGCGCATGGTCGCCGAGCACCAGATCGACGTCCGGGGAGGCGGCCAGGCGGCGGGCGAGGGCGACCTGCGCCGGGTCCGGGCGGTGGTCGTACTCGATGCCCCAGTGCACGTGCGCGACCACGAGGTCCGCGCCGGCCTCGCGCGCCCGGCGGGCCTGGGCGAGGAGGTCGTCGGCGTCGCCGAGCTGGGACACGGCGTACTCGTGGCCGGCCGGCAGCACGAAGCCGTTGAGGCCGTACGTCGCCGCCACGATGCCGACGCGGACGCCCTGGTCGGTCGTGAGGATCACGGGGCGCCGGCGCTCGGCCGGGCTGCGGAACGTGCCGACGTGGGCCACGCCGGCCTGCTCGAGCAGGTCGGCGGTCTCGTCGATCCCGCTGGTGCCGCCGTCGAGGCTGTGGTTCGAGGCGGTGGTGCAGGCGTCCCACCCCATGCTGGCGATCCAGGAGGCGATCTGGGGCGGGGCCGCGAACACCGGGTAGCTGCGCAGCGGCTCGCCCGGCGCGGCGAACGGCACCTCCTCCTGGCAGATCGCCACGTCGGCGGCCGCGACGACCGGTCGCAGCCACGCGAACATCGGGTCGAAGTCGTAGGTGTCGCCGACGCCGGTGCGGGCGTGGTCGGCGGCGGCGCTGGCCCAGACCGTGTTGTGCCACAGCAGGTCGCCGCCCATGACGATCGACACCGTGCGCCGCGCGGGTGCTCGCGACGGCGCGGGGCGGGGCGGTGCGGTGGGCGTGCTCGTGGACGCGGTCGACCTCGACGGTGCTGCGGTCGTCGGCGTCGTCCGCTCGACCGCGACCGTCCCCCGTTGCGCCTCGCACCCGCCGGCCAGCACGGCCGTCAGGACCACGAGGAGCGCGACGGCCCTCCTCGCCCCTCCATGGGACCTCGCGCGGAGTCCCCATCCGTGCGCTTCGCCCACACCGGTGTTTGCCAGACTGGACCCATGGTCCAGCCCAGTGCCCTCGGTCCCTCCGCACGGGAGCACGCGCTCGCAGCCCTGGCGGCGGACGCCGGGCAGCCCGAGCTCGACGTGCTGGTGGTCGGCGGCGGGGTCGTCGGGGCCGGGACCGCCCTGGACGCGGTCACCCGGGGGCTGAGCACGGGACTGGTCGAGCAGCGCGACCTGGCCAGCGGCACGTCGCAGCCGGAGCAGCAAGCTCGTCCACGGCGGCCTGCGCTACCTGGAGATGCTCGACTTCGGCCTGGTCCGCGAGGCGCTCCAGGAGCGCGGCCTGCTGCTGACCCGGCTCGCGCCCCACCTGGTCCGGCCGGTGCCGTTCCTGTACCCGCTCACCCACCGCGGGTGGGAGCGCGCGTACGTCGGCGCCGGGCTGAGCCTCTACGACGGGATGGCGATGGTGGGCAAGCACGAGATGGGCCTGCCGCAGCACCGGCACCTCTCGCGCAAGGGGGTCGCAGCGCATCGCCCCCGACTTCGACCCCGGATCGCTCACCGGTGCGATCCAGTACTGGGACTGCCAGGTCGACGACGCCCGGCTGGTCCTGACCCTCGCGCGCACGGCGGCCGCCCACGGCGCGCACGTCGCGACCCGGGTCAGGGTCACCGGGTTCCTGCGCGAGGGCGAGCGGGTCGTCGGCGTACGGGCCCGGGACCTGGAGGAGCAGCGCGACCTCGAGATCCGCGCCCGGGTGGTCGTCAACGCCGCCGGCGTGTGGACCGACGAGATCCAGGAGATGGTCGGCGGCCGCGGCGCACTGCACGTGCAGGCGTCCAAGGGGATCCACCTGGTCGTGCCGCGCGACCGGATCCGGTCCGAGGCGGGATTCATCGTGCGCACCGCGACGTCGGTGCTGTTCGTCATCCCGTGGGGCCGGCACTGGATCATCGGCACCACCGACACGCCGTGGAACCTGGACAAGGCGCACCCGGCGGCGTCGAAGGCCGACATCGACTACGTGCTCGCGCACGTCAACGCGATCCTGCGCGAGCCACTCGACCACGACGACGTCGAGGGCGTGTACGCCGGGCTCCGGCCGCTGCTGTCGGGCGAGTCCGAACCGACCTCGCGGATCTCGCGCGAGCACACGGTCGTGACACCGGTGCCGGGACTGGTGATGATCGCCGGCGGCAAGCTGACGACGTACCGCGTGATGGGTCGCGACGCCGTCGACGCCGCCGCGCCCTCACTCTCCTCCACGCTGGGGTCCACCGTCCGTCCCTCCATCACCGACCGCGTGCCGCTGCTGGGTGCGGCCGACCATGAGACGCGCGCCAACCAGCGGGTGTTGCTGGCCCGGCGCTCCGGTCTGCACGTCGCGCGGATCGACCACCTCCTCGGGCGGTACGGCGGGTTGATCGACGACCTGCTCGCGCTGGTCGAGTCGAGGCCGACGCTCGGTGTACCCCTCGAGGGCGCCGAGGACTACCTTGCCGCGGAGGTCGTGTATGCGGTCACCCACGAGGCCGCGCGCCACCTCGACGACGTGCTGACCCGGCGCACCCGGATCTCGATCGAGACCTTCGACCGTGGCGTCCGCGCCGCCCCCGGCGTCGCGGCGCTGATGGCCGCCGAGCTCGGCTGGGACGACGCCCGCACCGCCGACGAGGTCGACCACTACCTGCGCCGCGTCGAGGCCGAGCGCCACTCCCAGCTGATGCCCACCGACCAGGAGGCCGACGAGGCGCGGGTGCAGGTCGGCGACATCGTGTGAGGCGGTGGCCGCGAACCCGCCGTTGACAACTAGAACACGTTCCACCGATGCTGAGACCCACGTCACAGCACCAGGAGGGACCCGTGACCCAGGCGCCCCCGCCGGCCGACACCAGACTGCAGCGCTCGAGCAGGGACCCGAGCACCGTGCCCACCCGGCTGGCCGCGTGGCTGGCCACCGTCCTCCCGCCCGGAGCCGACCCGGTCGTCACGCTGCACAGCGGGATCGACACCAACGGGATGTCGTCGGAGACGCTGCTCCTCGACGCGGCCTGGACCGAGGGCGGCGAGCGCCGGACCGGTGAGTTCGTCGCCCGGGTGGCGCCCGCCGCCGAGGACCTCCCGGTCTTCCCGAGCTACGCCCTCCAGGACCAGTACGACGCGATGCGGCTCGTCGGCGAGCTCACCGACGTACCGGTGCCGGCGGTGCGGTGGATGGAACCGACCGGCGAGGTGCTGGGGACGCCGTTCTTCCTCATGGACCGCGTCGACGGCGTGGTGCCCCAGGACGTGCTGCCCTACAACTTCGGCGACAACTGGCTGCACGACGCCAGCCCGGACGACCAGCGACGGCTGCAGGACCACAGCGTCGCCGTCCTCGCGAAGCTGCACGGCATTCCCGACGCGGACCGGCGTCTTCGGCTTCCTCGACGCCGGCTCACGAGGGCGGCACGCTCGCTCGCGCGCAACCTCGCGCGCACCCGCGCGTGGTACGAGTTCGCCGTTCCCGACATCGGCCGCTCGCCGATGGTCGAGCGTGCGCTGGCCTGGCTCGAGGCGAACCTCCCGCAGACCGACGAGGCCGTGCTGTGCTGGGGCGACTCGCGGATCGGCAACGTGATGTACCGCGACTTCGAGCCGGTCGCCGTCCTGGACTGGGAGATGGCCGCGATCGGCCCGCGCGAGCTGGACCTGTCGTGGATCGTGTTCGCCCACCAGGTGTTCGAGGCGATCACCGGGATGCTGGCGATGCCCGGCATGCCCCACTTCCTGCGCGAGGAGGACGTCAAGGCCGACGTACGAGCGGCTCACGGGGGTGACCCTGGGCGACCTGCGCTGGTACCACGTCTACAACGGCGTCCAGTGGGCGATCGTCTTCATGCGCACCGGCGCCCGGCAGATCCACTTCGGCGAGATCGAGAAGCCCGACGACCTCGAGTCACTCTTCCACCACAAGCCCCTGCTCGACCGGCTCCTCGAGGAGGTCGGTGCGTGAACGACATCAGCCCGCTCGACGAGTTCCCGCTCCACCAGGCCCCGCTGCCGCTGGCCTACGCCAACAGCAGCGACCGGAACTTCTACGACCGCTGGTACTTCAACGCCCACGACCGCACCGGCGACATCATGCTGATCACCGGGATGGGCTACTACCCGAACCTGGGCACCAAGGACGCGTTCGTCCTCGTCGCCCGCGACGGCAAGCAGACCGCGGTGCACCTGTCGGACCTGATCGACCAGGACCGGATGAACCCACGGGTCGGTGGCTACCGCATCGAGGTCCCGGACCCGCTGCGCAAGGTCCGCGTCGTCATGGAGGAGACCGAGGGCATGGCGCTCGACCTGACGTGGGAGGCCACCTGCGACGTGGTCCAGGAGCAGCCGCACGTGCTGCGCTCGGGCAGCCGGGTCACCCTCGACGCCCAGCGGTTCGCCCAGCTCGGCACCTGGAGCGGCGCCATCGCCGTCGACGGGGAGGAGCATCGCCGTCGACCCGGCCGCCTGGGTGGGCAGCCGGGACCGCTCCTGGGGGATCCGCCCCGTCGGCGAGGCCGAGCCGCCCGGCGCGCCGAGCGACCCGCCGTTCGAGGGCATGTGGTGGCTCTACGTACCCATGCAGTTCGACGACTTCGCGGTCGTGATCATCATCCAGGAGGGCCCGGACGGCTACCGCACCCTCAACGACTGCACGCGCGTGTGGAAGGACGGCCGGGTCGAGCAGCTCGGCTGGCCGCTGATCGACGTCCACTACGCCTCGGGCACGCGTACGCCGACCGGCGCGACCATCCGCTGCACCACGCCCGAGGGCAAGCCGGTCGTCCTCGAGGTCGAGTCGCGCGCTCGCCGTACCCCTCCACGTCGGCGGCGGGTACGGCGGCGACCCCGACTGGATCCACGGCATGTGGAAGGGGCGAGGGCTTCGCCGAGCGGGTCACCTACGACATGGCCGACGACGCCGTCCGCGGCCGGTTCATGTTCGGCTGCGTCGACCACGTCGGGCCGGGCCACCGTCGACGGCCAGGAGGGCTTCGGCCTCTTCGAGCACTTCTGCATCGGCCGGCACGACCCGTCCGGCTTCACCGACTTCTTCACCCTCGCTCCCTGATCCCGTCATCGAACCAGGAGACCCCATGACCCTCGACCGCACCGCGTTCTTCATCGACGGCGACTGGGCCGCGCCGGCCACCGGCGACACGATCGAGGTCGTCTCGCCGCACTCCGAGGAGGTCGTCGCCACCGTGCCCGAGGGCACGCGCCGCCGACATCGACGCGGCCGTCGCCGCGGCGCGGCGCGCCTTCGACCAGGGCCCCTGGCCGCGGATGACGTCCTGAGGAGCGGATCGAGGTCGTCCAGAAGTTCTCCAACCTCTACGCCGGGAAGCTCGGCGAGATGGCCGAGGTGATCATCGACCGAGATGGGCTCGCCCGATGTCGTTCTCGAACCTGGCGCAGTCCCCCGCGCCGTGGATGCAGATCGAGGCGTTCCTCGGCATCGCCCGCGACTACCCGTGGGAGGAGACGCGCACCGGCGCGCTCGGCACGCGACGTCGTCGTACGTCGGGAGCCGGTCGGCGTGGTCGCGGCGATCCCGCCGTGGAACGTCCCGCAGTTCACGATCATGTCCAAGCTGGTGCCGGCGCTGCTCGCCGGCTGCACGATCGTGGTGAAGCCGGCGCCGGAGACGCCGCTGGACGCCTACCTGATGGCCGAGCTGCTCGCCGAGGCCGGCGTCCCGAACGGCGTGGTCAACATCGTCGCCGCCGGCCGGGAGGTCGGCGAGCACCTGGTGGCGCACCCCGGCGTCGACAAGGTCGCGTTCACCGGCTCGACCGCGGCCGGCCGCAAGATCGCGGCGGTCTGCGGCGAGCAGCTCAAGCGGGTCTCGCTCGAGCTCGGCGGCAAGTCGGCCGCGATCGTGCTCGACGACGCCGACCTGGCCGCGACCATGGAGGGCCTGAAGTTCACCGCGCTGATGAACTCCGGCCAGGCGTGCGTGGCGCAGACCCGCATCCTCGCCGCCGCGGTCCAGGTACGACGAGGTCGTCGACGCGCTCGCCGAGACGGTGTCGGCGCATGCCGGTCGGCGACCCGCTGGACCCGGCCACCGAGATCGGCCCGATGGTCGCCCAGCGCCAGCAGGAGCGGGTCGAGAAGTACATCGCCCTCGGGCAGGAGGAGGGCGCGCGCGTCGTCGTCGGCGGCAACGGCATGCCCGACGGGCTGTCGATCAGGGCTGGTACGTCCGGCCGACGGTCTTCGCCGACGTCGACAACCGGATGCGGATCGCCCAGGAGGAGATCTTCGGCCCGGTGCTCGTCGGTGATCCCGTTCGACGACGTCGACGACGCCGTGCGGATCGCCAACGACTCCGAGTACGGCCTGGCCGGCACCGTGTGGACCGGCGACGTCGACGCCGGCCTCGACGTCGCCCGCCGGGTCCGCACCGGCACGTACGGCGTGAACACCTACACGATGGACTTCGCGGCGCCGTTCGGCGGCTTCAAGGACTCCGGCATCGGCCGCGAGTTCGGCCCCGAGGGCCTGGCCGCACTACACCGAGCTGAAGTCGATCTACAAGCCGTAGGGAGCGAACCTGTCGTGGGAAACCCGACCGACACGCCGGGGCCGCTCGGCGTGTCGGTCGGGTTTCACCGGTCAGCCGGTGAAACCCGACGTGTCGCGCCTTGACATTCGGGCCCTCTGTGTAAAAACACACACAAACCTACTCAGAGGTAGTGTGCGAGACGCCGGTCACATACCCTCGGTACATGAGCGCCCAGAACCCCACTCCGTCCGGCGGCCCGGTCGTCGAAGGCCCGCACGACCCGGAGCACGACCCGCGCGCGTCGTATGCGCTCGAGCCCGACTACACCGCCGCGCTGACCGCGCGCGTGGTCGCCACGTCGGGGAGCACCGCGGAGGTCCGGTCGCCGCTGGACGACGCGCCGCTCGCGCACATCCCGCAGTCCACCGAGAGCGACGTCGCCGAGGCGTTCGCCCGGGCCGCCAAGGCCCAGGCGGCCTGGGCGCGGACCCCGATCGACCAGCGCGCCGCCGCGCTGCTGCGCCTGCACGACCTCATCCTGGACCGGCAGGACGAGATCATCGACCTGATCCAGCTCGAGTCCGGCAAGGCCCGCAAGCACGCCTTCGACGAGCCGATGCACGTGGCGCTCACCGCCCGCTACTACGCGCGTACGGCGCACCAGCACCTCGACACCCGGCGCAGGCTCGGCGTCGTACCGGGCCTGACCCGGGTCGAGGTCAACCGGGTCCCCAAGGGCGTCGTCGGCATCATCTCGCCGTGGAACTACCCGTTCACGCTGGCGCTGTGCGACGGGTTGCCGGCGCTCCTGGCCGGCAACGCCGTGGTCGCCAAGCCCGACCACCAGACCATGCTCTCGGCCCTGCTCGCCAAGGAGCTGCTCGAGGAGGCCGGCTTCCCGGCGGACCTCTGGCAGGTCGTGGCCGGCCCGGGTGCCGAGATCGGTGGTGCGATCGTGCAGTCCGCGGACTACGTCTGCTTCACCGGCTCCACCGCCACCGGCCGGATCATCGCCCGGGGCTGCGCCGAGCGGCTGATCGGCTGCTCCCTGGAGCTGGGCGGCAAGAACCCGCTGCTGGTGCTGCGCGACGCCGACCTGGAGAAGGCCGCCGAGGGCGCCGTGCGCGCGTCCTTCTCCAACGCGGGCCAGCTGTGCGTCTCGATGGAGCGGATCTTCGTCGCCGACCAGGTCTACGACCGGTTCGTGGAGCGGTTCGTGGCCCGCACCGAGGCGATGACGCTCGGCGCGACCCTCGAGTGGGGCAACGACATGGGGCCGCTGATCTCCCAGCAGCAGCTGGACACGGTGACCGCCCACGTGGAGGACGCCGTCGCCAAGGGTGCCCGGGTGCTCACCGGTGGCAAGGCGCGCCCGGACCTCGGCCCGTACTTCTTCGAGCCGACCATCCTCGAGGGCGTCTCCCCGGACATGACCTGCTTCGGCAAGGAGACGTTCGGGCCGGTCGTCTCCCTGTACCGCTTCCACGACGAGGCCGACGCGGTGGCCCGCGCCAACGAGGGCGAGTACGGGCTCAACGCCTCCATCTACAGCCAGGACGGTGACCGGGCCCGCGCGATCGCCCGGTCCGTCAAGTGCGGCACGGTCAACATCAACGAGGCGTTCGCCGCGACGTTCGCCAGCCTCGACGCCCCGATGGGCGGCATGCGCGAGTCCGGCATGGGTCGCCGCCAGGGCAACGAGGGCATCCTGCGGTACACCGAGACCCAGTCGGTCGCGACCCAGCGGCTGATCCGGTTCGCCCCGCAGTTCGGCATGTCGGACGAGGCCTACGCCAAGGTGATGACGGCCAACCTGCGCCTGATGAAGAAGCTCGGTCGGGCATGAGCAGGGCCACGAGTGGCTTCGACTACGACGTCCTCGTCGTCGGGTCCGGCTTCGGCGGCTCGGTCACCGCGCTGCGCCTCACCGAGAAGGGCTACCGGGTCGGCGTGCTCGAGGCGGGCGCCCGGTTCGAGGACGACGACCTCCCCGAGACGTCCTTCGAGGTCTCCAAGTACCTCTTCCGGCCCGAGCTCGGCTGCTACGGCATCCAGCGCATCGACGCGCTCAAGGACTGCCTCATCGTGTCGGGGGCAGGGGTCGGCGGCGGGTCGCTGGTCTACGCGAACACGCTCTACGAGCCGCTGCCGGCCTTCTACAACGACCCGCAGTGGAGCCACATCACCGACTGGCGCGACGAGCTGGCGCCGTACTACGACCAGGCCAAGCGGATGCTCGGCGTGGTCGAGAACCCGCTGCGCACCCCGTCGGACGACGTGATGGAGAAGGTCGCGACCGAGATGGGGGTGAGCGAGACGTTCCACCCGACCCCGGTGGGCGTCTTCTTCGGCGGCCCCGGGGCCGGCATGGGGCAGGAGGTCGACGACCCCTTCTTCGGCGGGGCCGGCCCGGCGCGCCGTACCTGCACCGCGTGCGGCTCCTGCATGACCGGCTGCCGGCACAACGCCAAGAACACCCTGGTCAAGAACTACCTGTACCTGGCCGAGCAGAACGGCGCGCGCGTCATGCCGCTGACCACGGTGACGCGGGTGCGGCCGCGTGCCGGTGGCGGGTACGACGTGCACGTCCGCTACACGAAGGCCAAGGTCAACCGGCGCATCGCCCGGCGGGTCCTCACCGCCGAGCAGGTGGTGTTCGCGGCCTCGGCCCTGGGCACCCAGCGGCTGCTGCACCGGATGCGCGACGAGGGGCACCTGCCGCAGCTGTCCGAGCGCCTCGGTCACCTGGCCCGCACCAACTCGGAGTCGATCGGCGGCGCGATCGCGTTCGACGACGCCGTCGACTACAGCCAGGGCATCGCGATCACGTCGAGCTTCCACCCCGACGCGAACACCCACATCGAGCCGGTGCGCTACGGGCCGGGCAGCAACCTGATGTCCCTGCTGCAGTCGGTGCTGACCGACGGCGACGGTGACGAGCCGCGCTGGCGCACCTGGCTGCGCGAGATGTGGCGGCAGCGGCGCGACGTCCGCAACCTCTACGACATGAAGCACTGGTCGGAGCGCACCGTCATCGCGCTGGTGATGCAGAGCCTCGACAACTCGATCACGACCTACACCAAGCGGATCCCGGGCACCCGCCGCCGCTACCTCAGCTCGCGGCAGGGCCACGGCGTGCCGAACCCGACGTGGATCCCGGCCGGCAACGAGGCGATCCGCACGATGGCCGAGATCATGAACGGCTTCCCGGGCGGGGCGGTCGGTGACGCGTTCAACATGCCGCTCACCGCGCACTTCATCGGCGGCTGTGCGATCGGCGAGTCGCCGGAGACCGGCGTGGTGGATCCGTACCAGCGGGTCTTCGGTCACCCCGGGTTGCACATCGCCGACGGGTCGGCGGTCACCGCCAACCTGGGCGTCAACCCGTCCCTGACGATCACCGCCCAGGCCGAGCGGGCCATGTCGTTCTGGCCCAACAAGGGCGAGGCGGATCCGCGCCCGGAGCTGGGTACGACGTACCGCCGGGTCGCCCCGGTCCGGCCGGTCGCGCCGGTGGTCCCCGAGGACGCTCCCGGTGCTCTCCGGCTGCCGATCGTCGGGGTCAGCTGACCCCCGGACGGAGTCGGTCGGAGATCGTCTGAAAAAAGTCCACGGAGACCGTGTCCCACCCCGTAACCGGCCCCCGAGCGGGTCGTTGAGCCAGCGGACCCGGTCATAACGCTCCCTCCCACCGCCGGGTCCCCTGTCCAGGCTCTGTCCAGCAGCAGCGTGGACGGTCAGGGCCCGGCCATCCCTCCCTCCCCGGCCGGGCCCTGATGCGTTTCGCCAGCCGGGCGCGGGCGGAGCCCGCGTCCTGCGTCGGCGAAACGGGTTGAGGAGCCCGACGCCCGAGCATGCGACGGGCGTGACGGCCGCGTCGAAACCGAGTTCCTGGCGCTGCCGAGTCGAACCGGGCCGGGAGCGCGCCGATAGGCTCGCCGCATGAACTCCGGCTGGCGCGAGCACGATCTGGTCCTGGTGGTCGACTTCGGGGCGCAGTACGCCCAGCTGATCGCCCGGCGGGTGCGCGAGGCGCGGGTGTACTCCGAGATCGTCCCGCACACGATGCCGGTGGCCGAGATGCTGGCCCGGGAGCCGAAGGCGATCATCCTGTCCGGCGGTCCGTCCTCGGTGTACGAGGAGGGCGCGCCGAGCATCGACCCGCACCTGTTCACGGCGGGTACGCCGGTGTTCGGGATGTGCTACGGCTTCCAGCTGATGGCCCGCGGCCTCGGCGGCGAGGTCGCGCACACCGGGTCGCGGGAGTACGGCCGCACGGCGGTCAGCGTGAGCGCCGCCGGCACCCTGCTCGCCGACATCCCGGCCCAGCACACGGTCTGGATGTCGCACGGCGACTCGGTGACCGCGGCGCCGGACGGCTTCGACGTGCTCGCGTCCACCGAGAAGACCCCGGTCGCGGCCTTCGAGGACGTCGGCCGGGGGCTGGCCGGCGTCCAGTGGCACCCGGAGGTGCTGCACACCGAGCACGGCCAGAAGGTGCTCGAGCACTTCCTGGTCCAGATCGCGCACTGCCGGCAGACCTGGACGATGGTCAACATCGTCGAGGAGAAGATCGAGGCCATCCGCGCCCAGATCGGCGACCGCGGTCGGGCCATCTGCGGCCTGTCCGGCGGGGTCGACTCCGCGGTCGCCGCCGCGATCGTGCAGCGCGCGATCGGCGACCGGCTGACCTGCGTGTACGTCGACCACGGGCTGATGCGCAAGGGGGAGACCGAGCAGGTCGAGCGTGACTTCGTCGCGGCCACCGGCGTGGACCTGAAGGTGGTGGACGCGGAGAAGCAGTTCCTCGACGCGCTCGCCGGGGTGTCCGACCCCGAGGAGAAGCGCAAGATCATCGGCCGCGAGTTCATCCGGGTCTTCGAGGCGGCCGAGGCCGACGTGCTCGGCCCGTTGATCGAGCAGGGTGCGGTCGCCGGCGACGACGGTGACAAGGTCGCCTTCCTGGTCCAGGGCACGCTCTATCCGGACGTCGTCGAGTCCGGCGGGGGAGCGGGCACCTCCAACATCAAGTCCCACCACAACGTCGGCGGGCTCCCCGACGACCTCGAGTTCGAGCTCGTCGAGCCGCTGCGCACGCTGTTCAAGGACGAGGTGCGGCTGGTCGGCGAGCAGCTCGGCCTGCCCGCCGAGATCGTCTGGCGCCACCCGTTCCCCGGCCCCGGGCTCGGCATCCGCATCATCGGCGAGGTGACCCGCGAGCGCCTCGACATCCTGCGCGAGGCCGACGCGATCGCGCGCGAGGAGCTGACCCGGGCGGGCCTGGACCGCGACATCTGGCAGTTCCCGGTCGTGCTGCTCGCCGACGTCCGCAGTGTGGGCGTCCAGGGCGACCACCGCACCTACGGCCACCCCGTCGTGCTGCGTCCGGTGACCTCCGAGGACGCCATGACCGCCGACTGGGCGCGGCTGCCGTACGACGTGCTCGAGCGGATCTCGACGCGCATCACCAACGAGGTCCACGAGGTCAACCGGGTCACCGTCGACATCACGTCCAAGCCGCCCGGCACCATCGAGTGGGAGTGACGGACGTCTCACGCCGATCCGCCGGAAAGGCTGGGCCTCACCCGTTCGGGTGAGTAGCCTGTTCCGTGAACCGCTGGCGACCCGAGACGCCAGCGGTTCATCCATTTCCGGGACGGGTACGGGTCGGCCATGTCGACCAACACGCGCCGCTTCCGTGCGACACCCGACGAGGTCTGGGCCGTGCTCGCCGACGGCTGGCTGTACCCGCTGTGGGTGGTCGGAGCGTGCCGCATGCGCGAGGTCGACGACACGTGGCCCGCGGTCGGCGCCCGGCTGCACCACTCGGTGGGCACCTGGCCGCTGCTGCTGGACGACAAGACCGAGGTCGTCGGCTCGGTGCCCGGGTCGACGCTGCGCCTGCACGCGCATGCCTGGCCCACCGGCATGGCCGAGGTCGTGGTCCGGCTGGAGCCGGTCGGTGGCGAGACCGAGGTGACCCTCGAGGAGGACGTCGTCGCCGGCCCCGGGGCGCTGCTCCCGAAGCCGCTGCGCGACGTCCAGCTCGCCTGGCGCAACCGGGAGAGCCTGCGCCGGCTCGCCTACCTGGCCGAGCGGCGCAGCGCCGGCAGGACCTCCGAGGCGTAGAAGTCGAAGAAGGCCTCCTGGTCCGGGCCCACCTGGGCGATGTAGAGCTCGTCGAACCCGGCGTCGGCGTACTGGCTCATCTGCTGCACGTGCTCGTCGCGGTCGGGTCCGCACACGATGGCGTGCCCGATCGCCTCGGGGGTCACCAGATCGGCCGCCTGCTCGAAGTGGGCGGGGCTGGGCAGGACCTGGGCGAGCTCGCCCGGGATCCCGGCGTTCGACCAGAGGTCGTGCGCGAGCGCCAGTGCCTTCTCCCGGTCCGGTCCGTAGCAGGCCTTCGCGCCGGCCAGGGCCGGCCCGCGGCCGCCCTGCTCGCGGTACGACGCCACGGCGTCGGCGTCCGGCTGGGTGGTGACGAAGGCGTCGCCGATCCGTGCGGCGAGCGACAACGCCTCCGGGCCGAACGCGGACACCCCGATCTCCACCGGCTGCTCGGGCAGCGTGTAGATCCGGGCGTCCTCCACGGTGTAGTGCTTGCCGTGGTGGGTGACCCGCTCGCCGGTGAGCAGCCGCCGGATGACCTCCACCGCCTCGTCGAGCATCTCGAGCCGCACGTCGGCGGTCGGCCAGCGTGCACCGGTGACGTGCTCGTTGAGGGCCTCCCCCGACCCGACGCCGAGCCGGAAGCCGCCCGAGCACAGGCGCGCACTGGTCGCGGCCGCCTGGGCGATGATCGCCGGGTGGATGCGGACGGTGGGGCAGGTGACCGCGGTCATCACCGGCAGGTCGCAGACCTGCGAGACCGCGCCGATCACGCTCCACACGAACGGGCTCTGCCCCTGCCGGTCGTTCCAGGGGTGGAAGTGGTCGGAGATCCACAGGCCGTCGAATCCGGCGTCGGCGGCGAGCCGCGCCTGTCGGACCAGCTCCTCGGGCGGGTGCTCCTCGCAGGACAGGAAGTAGCCGACCTTCACGTCAGTCCTTCCTCGCCGCGGCCTTGCCGCCCTTGCGGCCGGCCTCCTTCTTCTGGGCGGTGGTGCCTCCCTGCTTGCTGGAGCCGCCCTTGCCGGACTGCTCGCCGCCGTGCTTGGAGGAGTCCTCGGCGTTCGCGATCTTCGCCGCACGCTCCTTGGACATGCCCTTGTCCTTGAGGGCCTCGTACTGCTTCTCGTTCTTCACGTTCGCGGACTTGCTCGGCATGGCCACCTCCGGGTGCCGTCAGCTGCTGATGCCCGGCGGGTACCCGCCTGCGGGAGCGGACATGCTCATGCCTGGAGAGGCACCAGCACGTCCTTCGCGAAGCGCGCCATCCCGTCGAGCTTCTGATCCAGCGTGCAGTCGGTGCCGTGGAAGTACGCCCACGGCATCGTCCAGCAGTCCGTGACGCCACCCGCGGCGGCGCGCTCGAAGTGCTCGGGCAGGAACGCGTCGGTGAGGGCGGTGATCACCGAGAAGTCGCCGTCGGCGCCGAGCTCACGGCGTACGTCGGCCAGCCGGGTCGCGTGCGCGATCGCCTCGTCGGTCGAGTAGATGTCGCCGACCCAGCCGTCGTGCCGGGCGGCCCGGCGGAAGGCGACCTCCGAGAGGCCGCCCACCAGCACCGGGACCCGCTCGGTCGGCGTGGGCTCCATGACCAGCCGGGGCGCGGTGTAGAACTCGCCCTCGAACTCGGTCCAGCCGGGCTTCCAGAGCTCGGTCATCAGTGCGAGCGCCTCGTCGGTGCGGCGGCCGCGCGTGTGGAAGTCCTGGCCGAGCAGCTCGAACTCCTCGCGGCACCAGCCGATCCCGACGCCCAGGCTCACCCGGTTGCCGGACAGCACCGCGGCGGTGCCGACGCTCTTGGCCACCTGGAACGGGTTGCGGATCGCCGGCACGTACACCGACGTCAGGAACCGCAGCCGGGTGGTGACCGCCGCGAGGGCGCCGATCAGCACCCAGGGGTCCGGCCAGGGCGCGTCGTGCTGCCAGCGCCGGCCACCGTCGGCGGTGTAGGGGTACGGCGTCGCCAGCTCCTCGAGGTCGACCACGTGGTCGGGCACCGCCATCGAGTGGTACCCGAGCTCGTCGGCCGCCCGGGCCAGGGCGGGCAGGTGGCCGACCGGTTGGAACGCGGTGCTGATCGAGAAGCGCACGACGTCAGCCTAGCCGGAACTAGAACGTGTTCTCGGTCGAACTTTCACCCGAAGGCATGAGGTCAGGGCCCTCCCGCGCGGGGTACTTCCCGTCCGGCGGCGGGACCCCGGCGACTCACGCAGGCGCCGGACCCGCCGCTCGGTGCGTCCCGGTCAGGATCGCTCGTCGCGCGGCGGCTGCAGCGGGTCGTGGCCCACGTTCATCAGGCGCCGCCGCCAGGCCGCCTCGCCCGCCGTCGGCTCGAGGTCCTCGCGCCGCTGCGAGGTCACCCGCTCGACGACCTGCTCCATGACGTCGGCGTCGTCCCGGGTCAGGTCGGAGCGCCGCTTGCCCAGGATCTCCAGCACCCGGTGGCCCAGGTGGCTGCCGGCCTGGTCGGGGACCTCCTCGGTCACCTCGCCCGCCCCCTGGACGGCCAGCCAGTCGCGCAGCTCCCGCGAGGTCATGTTCACGACCCGGTGGAAGTCGTCCCACAGGTCGTCGTCGACGATGCTCTCCGCCACGGTGTCTCCTCCTGATCGGCTGTCGGACTGCTTCCTGCACCGGTAACCGGGGTACGGGTCGGTCATGTCCGAGGAGCGACCGGGCGCTGCCGCGTGGGTGCCCGCACGACCGAGCCTGTCGGCCCTCCGCGAGGCGGTGCAGCAGTGCCGCGGCTGCGAGCTGTACCGGGACGCCACCCAGGGCGTCATGGGCGATGGGCGCCGCGACGCGCCACTGATGCTGCTCGGTGAGCAGCCGGGCGACCACGAGGACCGGGAGGGCGAGCCGTTCGTCGGGCCCGCCGGACGGGTCCTCGACGACGCGCTGGCCGATGCGGGGGTCGACCCCGACGACGCGTTCCGGACCAACGTGGTCAAGCACTTCCGGTGGGCGGGCACGCGCGGGAAGCGGCGCCTGCACAAGTCGCCGACCCGTGCGCACGTCGCCGCCTGCGCGCCGTGGCTCGCTGCCGAGCTGCAGGTGGTCCGGCCGACCGGCGTCGTGCTGCTCGGCGGCACCGCCGGGAAGGCGGTGTACGGGTCGTCGTTCCGGGTCGGGGAGTCCCGGGGCCGGCTGCTCGACTGGCCCGAGGAGCTCGCCGCCGCCCACCCGCCGGCCTGGGTGCTGCCCACGACCCACCCGTCGGCGGTGCTCCGCGCGGACGACCGCAGGTCGGCGTACGACGGTCTCGTCGCCGACCTGCGGGTCGCCGCGGAGCAGCTGGCTGCGGGCTGACCGCGCCAAGGGATCGCGCCGGGCGAGCGGGCTACTTGAAGATGCTGTAGCCGCCGGGACCGACGGCGAAGCCGACGATGATCAGCACGATGCCCCAGAGCCAGGAACCCTTGAACAGCTGGACGATGCCGGCAATCACCAGGATGACGGCGAGGATCCACAGCAGGAATGCCATGTCTCGGTACCTCCCTCTCGATTTCGTAGGAGGGTTACCCGGTCCACCACCGGTTCACTCGTCCGGGATGTCCTCGACGACGTGGACCGCGGCCTCCTCGGCGGACGCGGCGGCGCCGTCGATCCCGACGTCGTCGCCGACCAGGTCCTTCTCGGTGTCCTCCCCGAGGCCCTGGTCGGGGTCGACGAGGCGCCCGGCGCGGCGGTCGCCGACCTCGCCGTCGTCGACGAACTCCTCGTCCTGCACGTCGTAGGGGTCCTGGTCCGGCTGCTCCTGGCCGACCCGCTGGTCGATGGTCTCGCGGTGCTCCTCCTCCCAGGGCGTGTTGCCGTAGCCCTGGGCGGCGGACCACTTCTCCGGCGGGGAGTAGCCGCGGTCGAGCTGGTCCTCGACGTCGGGGTCGCCGAGGTCCTCCAGGTTCGACGGCTGGTCCTCGTCGTCGACGCTGTAGTCGCCGTAGACCTCGGACTCACCTTCGCTGTGACTGCTCACGCGTCCTCCTTCGTCGGGGTTCGTCCACGCTACTGCCGGTGCGTGGGGACGATCCGCCCGTACCCCCGAGGGCGCGCGCAAAACGAGACCATCGTCCCTTGTCGCGGGCGCGTGAGGTTCGCAACGGTGAGGACATGGACTCCACGTTCGCGACCCTCGACCGCTGGTGGCGCGCCGCCAACTACCTGTCCGTCGGCCAGATCTACCTGATGGACAACCCGCTGCTGCGCGAGCCGCTGGCGCCCGAGCACGTCAAACCACGGCTGCTCGGCCACTGGGGCACGACGCCGGGCCTGAACTTCGTCTACGCCCACCTCAACCGGGCGATCATGGCGCGCGAGCAGAAGATGATCTTCGTGACCGGGCCGGGGCACGGCGGTCCGGGTGTGGTGGCCTCGTCGTACCTCGAGGGCACGTACTCCGAGATCTACCCGGAGATCGGCCTGGACGAGGCCGGGCTGCGCCGGCTGTTCACCCAGTTCTCCTTCCCGGGCGGCATCCCCAGCCACGCGGCGCCCGAGACGCCGGGCTCGATCCACGAGGGCGGCGAGCTCGGCTACGCCCTGTCGCACGCGTACGGCGCGGCGTTCGACAATCCGGACCTCGTGGTCGCCGCCGTGGTCGGCGACGGCGAGGCGGAGACCGGTCCGCTGGCGACCAGCTGGCACTCGACCAAGTTCGTCGACCCGCGCCGCGACGGGGCCGTGCTCCCGGTGCTGCACCTCAACGGCTACAAGATCGCCAACCCGACCGTGCTGGCGCGGATCCCCGAGGAGGAGCTGCTGGCGCTGCTGCGCGGGTACGGCCACGCGCCGTACGTCGTGGCCGGCTCGGACCCGGCCCAGATGCACGCCGACTTCGCGGGCACCCTGGACCGCTGCCTCGACGAGATCGCCGACATCCAGGGCGAGGCGCGCGCCGCGTCCGGGCCGGTGCCGCGCCGGCCGTGGCCGATGATCGTGCTGCGCTCCCCGAAGGGCTGGACCGGCCCGAAGGAGGTCGACGGCAAGCGGATGGAGGGCTTCTGGCGCTCGCACCAGGTGCCGTTCGCGAACGCCCGATCCGACGACGCGCACCGCCAGGTGCTCGAGGACTGGATGCGCAGCTACGACCCGGAGTCGCTGTTCGACGAGTCCGGGGCGCCCGCCGAGGACATCGCCGCGCTGCACCCGGCCGGTGAGCTGCGGATGAGCGCCTCGCCGCACGCGAACGGCGGCATCCTGCTGCGCGCGCTGCGGATGCCGGACTTCCGCGACTACGCCGTCGACGTCGACGCTCCGGGGACCGGCGCGGTCGAGGCCACCCGCGTGCTCGGCGGGTTCCTGCGCGACGTGATGGCGCAGAACATGGACAACTTCCGGATGTTCGCCCCCGACGAGAACTCCTCGAACCGGCTCCAGGACGTCATGGACGTGACCGACCGGACCTGGAACGCCGAGATCCTCGAGTACGACGACCACCTCGCGCCCGACGGGCGGATCATGGAGATCCTGTCCGAGCACACCTGCCAGGGGTGGCTGGAGGGTTACCTGCTCACCGGCCGGCACGGCTTCTTCTCCTGCTACGAGGCGTTCATCCACCTGGTCGACTCGATGTTCAACCAGCACGCGAAGTGGCTCGAGTCGACCCGCAGGATCGAGTGGCGCCGGCCGGTCGCGTCGCTGAACTACCTGCTCACCTCGCACGTGTGGCGCCAGGACCACAACGGCTTCTCGCACCAGGACCCGGGCTTCATCGACCACGTGGTGAACAAGAAGGCCAACGTCGTGCGCGTCTACCTGCCGCCGGACGCCAACACCCTGCTCTCGGTCGCCGACCACTGCCTGCGCAGCCGGCACTACGTGAACGTGATCGTGGCCGGCAAGCAGCCGGCCCGGCAGTACCTGTCCATGGACGACGCGATCATCCACTGCACCAAGGGGATCGGCATCTGGGACTGGGCGTCCAACGACGGCGACGAGGGTCCGGACGTGGTGATGGCCTGCGCCGGCGACGTCCCGACCATGGAGACCCTGGCTGCCGTCTCGCTGCTGCGCGAGCACCTGCCCGACCTGCGCGTGCGGGTCGTCAACGTCGTCGACCTGATGCGCCTGCAGCCGGAGTCGGAGCACCCGCACGGCCTGTCGGACGCGGACTTCGACGCCATCTTCACCGCGGACCGTCCGGTCATCTTCGCCTACCACGGCTACCCGTGGCTGATCCACCGGCTGACCTACCGGCGCACCAACCACCAGAACATCCACGTGCGCGGCTACATCGAGGAGGGGACCACCACCACGCCGTTCGACATGGCGGTCATGAACCGCATCGACCGGTACGACCTCGCGATGGACGTCATCGACCGGGTGCCGCGGCTGCGGTCCACCTCGGGCGCGGCCCGGGAGCAGTTCAAGAACGACCTGATCCGGCACCGGCAGTACGTCCGGACCCACGGCGAGGACCTGCCGGAGGTCCGGGACTGGCAGTGGAGCGCCGAGCCCGGGCCGCGGGTCCGCACCGCGCACGCCGAGCAGACCAGCCCGGAGGGCTGATGCGGACGCTGGTGGTCAACCCGGGCTCCAGCAGCCTCAAGGTCCACGTCGTCGCGGACGGGCGCCGGGTCGCCGACGTCGCGCTGGACCGGCCCGGGCCGTACGACGCCGCCGGCGTGCGGTTCGTGCACGGCGGCCCCGACCACACCGTCGCCGCCCGGGTCGACGACGCCCTGCTCCGGGACCTCGACGGCGCCGCCGACCTCGCCCCGCTGCACAACCCGCCCGCGCTGCGCGCGGCGCGGCGGCTGCTCGAGGAGCGACCCGACGTACCGGTGGTGGCCTGCTTCGACACGGCGTTCCACACCACGATCCCGGCCGCGGCGGCGACGTACGCCCTGCCCCGGGAGTGGAACGAGCGATGGCGGCTGCGCCGCTTCGGCTTCCACGGCCTGTCGCACGCGTGGGCGGCCCGGCGCGGGGCGGAGCTGGCCGGCCGGCCCGCGGAGGAGCTGCGGATGGTCACCTGCCACCTCGGTGGCGGCGCGTCGCTGTGCGCGGTGCGCGGCGGCCGGTCGGTCGACACGACGATGGGTTTCACGCCGCTCGAGGGACTGGTGATGCAGACGCGCAGCGGCTCGATCGACCCGGGACTGATGCTGCACCTGCTGCGCCGCGAGGGCGTCTCGGCCGACGAGCTGTACGACGTCCTCGACCGCGAGTCGGGCCTCAAGGGGCTGTCGGGCACCTCCGGCGACTTCCAGGAGGTGTCCCGGGCACGGGACGCCGGCGACGAGGCCGCCGCCCTCGCCTTCGACGTGTACGTGCACCGCCTGGTCCGGGAGGCCGGCGGGATGGCGGCGGCCGCCGGGGGCCTGGACCTGCTGGTGTTCACCGGCGGGATCGGCGAGCACGCCCCGCAGCTGCGCAGCGCCGTCGCGGCCGGGCTCGCCCACCTGGGCATCGACCTCGACGGCGTCCGCAACGAGGCGGCCGACGGGGACGCCCTCGTCGGGGACGGCGTCGCCGTGGTCGAGGCGCGGGAGGATCTGGAGATCGAGCGACAGGTGCGTGCCGTTCTGGCCTAACGTGCCTCTCGTGCTCACTCGCCTGACCCTCGCCGCCGCGTTGCTGCTCGGCGTGGCGGCCTGCAGTGGGGGCGGACCGGCTGAGCCCGCGGCCCGTCCGTCCGCCGCGTCGGCCACCGGTCAGCCGGGCGGAGCGATCGCGCTCCTGATGCCCGGGCCGCCGCGGATGCGCAGCGAGGCGTTCGACCGGCACACGTTCGTCGCCGCGGTCGGCGACCAGTGCTCCGGGTGCCGGGTCGACTTCTACGACGCCCACGGTGACGCGGGCACCCAGTCCGAGCAGCTGGCGCAGGCCGTCAGCGGCGGCGCGCGGGTCGTGGTCATCGACGCGGTGGAGCCGCTCACCATGGTCAACCAGGTGGCCGTCGCCCAGGAGCGCGGCGTCAAGGTCATCGGCTACGACACCCTCCTCGAGGGCCTCGACTACTACGTCGCCTACGACCGCGACCGGACCGGGGAGCTGCAGGCCCGGGCGCTGGTGCGCGCGGTCGGCCGGTCCGGCACCGTGCTGATGGTCAACGGGTCGCCGGCGGACCCCGGCGCGCTCCAGGTGAAGAGCGCGGCCCATCGGGTCGTCGACCACAGCGGGATGACGGTCGTCGGCGAGTACGACGCGCTGCCCGACGAGCCGCGGGCCACCCGCGACTGGCTCTCGACGATGCTCACGTTCTTCCCGCCGGGCGTGCTGTCCGCGGTGTACGCCGCCGACGACGCGGTCGCCGGGACGGTCGTCCACGCGCTGCCCGCGGACGCCCCGCCGGTGCCGGTCACCGGCGCCGGGGCCACGCTGGCCGGCGTGAAGCGGCTGGTCGCGGGCCGGCAGCTGATGACCGTCTACCGGCCCGTGCGGCCGGCGGCGGACACGGCCGCCCGGATCGCCGTCGCCGCCCTCGCCGGGGACGACCCGGGACAGCCGACGACGACGCTCAACGGCGTACCGGCGTACCTCCTCGAGCCCGTGCCGGTGACCGTCGACAACCTGGCCCGGACGGTGGTCGCCGACGGCTTCTGGACGGTCGGCGAGATCTGCACCCGGCGCCTGCAGCGGGACTGCGCGCGGGCCGGCCTGCGCTGACGGCTACCGGCGCTCGTACGTCGTGGTCCGCTCGACCACCGGGCGGCCGATGCCGGCGCCGATGTCGACCAGCTCGGCGACGGTCTTGGCCGAGCCGTGCTCGGAGCCGGCCATGCGCGAGATGGTCTCCTCCATCAGCGTGCCGCCGAGGTCGTTGGCGCCGGCCCGGAGCATCGCGCGCGTGCCGTCGACGCCGAGCTTGACCCAGGAGGTCTGGATGTTGCGGATCCGGCCGTGCAGCAGGATCCGGGCCAGCGCGTGGACGGCGAGGTTGTCGCGCAGCGTCGGGCCGGGGCGGGCGACGCCGGCGAGGTAGATCGGGGCGCTGGTGTGCACGAACGGCAGCGGCACGAACTCGGTGAACCCACCGTGTCTCGTCCTGGATCCTGCTGAGGACCCGGAGGTGGCCGACCCAGTGGCGCGGGTTGTCGACGTGGCCGTACATCATCGTGCTGGTGGTCGGGATGCCGACGCGGTGGGCGGTGGTGACGACCTCGATCCAGGTCCGCGTGGGCAGCTTGCCCTTGGTGAGGACCCAGCGGACCTCGTCGTCGAGGATCTCCGCGGCGGTGCCGGGCAGCGAGCCGAGTCCCGCCTCGCGGGCCTTGATCAGGAAGTCCTCGATCGACAGCCCGGTGCGGGCGACGCCGTTGACGACCTCCATCGGGGAGAACGCGTGCACGTGCATGTCCGGCACCCGCTGCTTGACCGCCGAGACCAGGTCGAAGTACGCGGTGGCGGGCAGCTCCGGGTCGATCCCGCCCTGCATGCACACCTCGGTCGCGCCCAGGTCCCACGCCTCGGCGGCGCGGTCGGCGACCTCGTCCATGGACAGGGAGTAGGCGTCGGCATCGGTGCGGCGCTGCGCGAACGCGCAGAACCGGCAGCCGACGTAGCAGACGTTGGTGAAGTTGATGTTGCGGTTCACGACGTAGGTGACGTCGTCGCCGACCGCGTCGCGGCGCAGGTCGTCGGCCAACCGGCACACCTGCTCCAGCAGCGGCCCCTCGGCGGTCATCAGCGTCAGCGCGTGCTCGTCGGACAGGTCGCCCGGGGTCCTTCTCCGCGGCGCGCAAGGCGGATAGTCCCTGACGATCCGCCGGGGTGGGAGCGCTCCCGACCGGCCGTTCGTCCGGGACTATCCGGTCGGCGGCGTCCCTCACCGCGTCCCAGTCGCCGTACACGTCCGCGAAGTCCGAGCGCCGGTCGTCGGTGCGGCCCTCGGTGTCGACGGCGGAGAACAGGTCGGTGCGGCCGACGCTGCGCGAACCCGCCGTCCGGCTCCTGCCACGGCAGGCCGGTGGGCCGTACGCCGGGCTTCGCCAGCCCTGCCAGCGGGCCGGAGTCGATGGCCAGCGCGGCGACGTGCGCCGAGACCCGCGGGTCCAGCCACGGCTCGCCGGCGCGGACGTACTCCGGGTGCACGGTCAGCCGCGGCCGCAGCTCGAACCCGCACTCTGCGTGATCTCGCGCAGCCGCTCCAGGCGTCGGCCAGGGCCGCTCCGGGTTCACGTGGTCGGGGGTGAGCGGCGAGACGCCGCCCCAGTCGTCGACACCGGCCCCGAGCAGCGCCCGGCACTCCCCGGAACCGAGCTCGGTGTCGACCAGGTTCGGCGGGGCCTGCACCCGCGCCTTCGGGCCGAGGACGATCCGGGTGACCGCGATCGCGGCGCGGTACTCGTCCAGCCCGAGGTCGTCGGCGTGCCGCATCGCGGTGTCCGGCTTGGCCCGGAAGTTCTGGACGATCACCTCCTGGACCGCGCCGTACGCCTTCGTCGTGGTGCGCAGCGCGAAGATCGTCTCCGCCCGCTCGGCCAGCGTCTCGCCGATGCCGACCAGCAGGCCGGTCGTGAACGGGATCGACAGCCGGCCGGCGTCCTCGAGCACCCGCAGCCGGACCGCCGGGTCCTTGTCGGGGGAGCCGAAGTGCGCCTCGCCCCTCGTCTCGTACAGCCGCCGAGACGTCGTCTCCAGCATCATCCCCATCGAGGGCGAGACCGGCTTGAGCCGGTTCATCTCCTCCCACGACATGACGCCGGGGTTCAGGTGCGGCAGCAGGCCGGTCTCCTCCAGCACCCGGACCGCCATCGCGCGGACGTAGGCCAGCGTCGAGTCGTAGCCCTGCTCGTCCAGCCAGGCCCGGGCCTCGGGCCAGCGGTCCTCGGGCCGGTCGCCGAGGGTGAACAGCGCCTCGAGGCAGCCCAGCTCCGCACCCTGCGGCGCGATCGCCGAGGATCTCGTCGGGGGAGAGGTACGGCGCCCGGCCCTCGCGCGCCGCCTGGCCCGGCGTCTCCACGAACGTGCAGTAGTGGCACCGGTCGCGGCACAGCCGGGTGACCGGGATGAACACCTTCGGCGAGTAGGTGACGACCCCGCCCGTCGGCGGCCGGCGGCGACCAGGCCGGCGTCGCGGACCCGGGCCGCCGCGGCCGTCAGCCGGTCGAGGTCCTCGCCGGTGGCGGCCAGCAGGGCCGCCGCCTCGGCCGACGTCCAGCGCGGCGCCGCGCTCGGCGCGCGCCAGTGCCCGGCGTACCTGCTGGGGGGTGGGCTGCCTCGCTCACACCCTAGAGGCGTAGCCCGCGGACCGGTTCCGTCTCGTCGTCCGCGACGGCTCGCTCCGGCACGCGCTCGGACGGGCCGCGGCCGGTCGCCGGTCGAGCTTGCTCGGCCACCAGATCGGCCGCCGAGGTCGAGGTTGATCGCCGTGACCAGCACGGAGCGGACGACATGGTGTCCAGCATGACGCCGAGCGCGACCGCCGTGCCGAGCTCGGCGAGGAACACCAGCGGCAGCGAGCCGAGCACCGGAACGTGGCCGCGAGCACCAGGCCGGCCGAGGTGATCACGCCGCCGGTCGGCGCGCAGCGCCACCAGGGTGCCCTGGCGGGTGCCGCGCGTCTGCGTCTCCTCGCGGACCCGGGTCATCAGGAAGATGTTGTAGTCGATGCCCAGCGCGACCAGGAACACGAAGACGAAGAGCGGGAACGACGCGTCGGCGTGCTCGAACCCCCACCCTCGGCGAACAGGTGCGGGAAGACGGCCGTGGAACAGCAGCGTCGAGAGGCCCAGCGCCGCGCCGAAGGACAGCGACCACGGTGCGGATCAGGATCACCGGCGACAGCAGCGCCCGCAGGAGCACCATCAGGATCAGCATCACGACCAGCAGCACGATCGGGATGATCACCTTGTTGTCGCGGTGCGAGGCGTCCTGGATGTCGAGGTAGATCGCCGACGTACCGCCGACCTGCGCGTCGGCCCCCGGCACCGCGTGGACCGCGTCGCGGATCGCACTCACCGTGTCGAAGGCGGCCCGGTCGGCGACGTCGCCGTTGATCGGCACCGTGATGAGTGCGGTGCCGTCCTGCGGGGGGATGTCGGTGTCGGGCTGGGGCGCTCCCGGGACGCGTCGACACGGCGTCGGCGACCTGCTGGGCCTGGTCGGCGTTGGCCACGATCATGATCGGGTTGGAGGTGTCGACCAGGCCGTGCGCCGTCGAGCAGCCTGCTGGCCCTTCACCGAGCTCGAACTCCTTGGTGTACTGCTCGTCGGTGGTCAGGCCGTCGGTGTCGAGCCTGAACAGGCCGAGGCACGCGACCAGCAGCACCAGCGCGGTGCCGACCCAGATCGCCCGCGGCCGGCGCGCGATGCTCCGGCCGACCTTCGCCCACAGGCCGGACGCCGTGGGCTCGGCGGAGCCGAAGCCGGGCCGCTTGGGCCAGAAGATCCAGCGGCCGAAGATCACCAGCAGCGCCGGCAGCAGGGTGACCATGACCAGCAGGGTCACGCCGACGCCGATGGCGAGGACCGGGCCGAGGCCGGCCGTGGAGTTCATCTCGGCGCAGGGACAGGCAGAGCATGCCGACGGCGACGGTCGCCGCGCTGGCGATGATCGCCGGCGCGGCGCGGTGCAGCGCGAACGCCATCGCCTCGTGCCGGTCCTCGTGGCGGCGGAGCTCCTCGCGGTAGCGCGCGACGAGCAGCAGGGCGTAGTCGGTGCCGGCGCCGATCACCAGCACGCTGAGGATGGCCTGGCTCTGGCCGTTGACCGTCAGGCCGGCGTACTTGGCCAGGAGGTAGACCAGGCCCTGGGCAGGTGTCCAGGGCGCGACCGCCGAGAAGATCGGCAGGATCCACAGCAGCGGGCTGCGGTAGGTGAACAGCAGGATCACGATGACCACGCCGAGGGTGGCGAGCAGCAGCGTGCCGTCGATGCCGGCGAACGCCTCGGCGGAGTCGGCCGCCTGACCGCCCTGAGCCGGCGATGTACGTCGACGCCGTCGGATCGCGGCGATGTCGCGCAGGGCGGTCGGCGGTGTCGGGCATCGCGTTCCAGCCGTTCTTGCCGAAGTTGTAGGTGACGACGGTCTGGGCGACCTCGCCGTCGTCGGAGGGCATCGGCCCGACGACCTCGCCCTCGACGCCGTCCATCGCCTGGATAGTCGGCCACGTCGGCCTGGGCGGCCGCGAGGTCCGCGCTCGGTGAGCCCGCAGGCGCGTTCGTAGACGACGATCGTCGGGATGTCGTTGGGGTCCTGGAACGGCTCGCAGCTTCTCCAGGGCCCGGGTCGACTCGGCGCTGGCGGGCAGCCACGAGGAGGCCTCGTTGTTCTGGACGTCGGCGAGCTTGGAGCCGACGAGCCGAGGCGACCAGGGACGACCAACGAGAGGCCGACGACGATCCACTTGGTGATGCGGCCGGTCGACGCCCGGCGATCTGACGATGCATGAGGGCTACGCCCGCAGCACGGCGCCGACTTCAAGGTGCCGCGGGAGTTCCACTTCCGCAGCGAGCTGCCCCGCACGCCGACCGGCAAGATGGTCAAGGGCCGGCTGCGCGAGGAGTACGCCGGGTAGCCGGCTCAGCCGTAGAGGCGGTCCACCACGTCGGCGTACTTGTGGTGCACCACCCGCCGCTTCAGCTTCAGCGTCGGGGTCAGCTCCTCGGACTCCGCGGTCCACTCGACCGGGAGCAGCTCGAACGACTTGACCTGCTCGGGCCGCGAGAGCCGCTCGTTGGCCGCGTCGACCGCCTGCTGGGCCATCGCGCGGATCTCCGGCTTGGCCGCGAGGTCGGCGAGGTCGGTGAACTCGATGCCCATCTGCTGGGCCATCAGCGGGGCGATCTCGCCGTCGAGCGTGAGGACCGCGACGACGTACGGGCGGTTGTCGCCGATCGCCATCGCGTGGCCGATGATCGGGGACTCCTTGAGGTAGTTCTCGATGTTCGACGGCGCGACGTTCTTGCCGGCCGAGGTGATGATCAGCTCCTTCTTGCGGTCGATCACCGAGAAGAAGCCGTCGTCGTCGAGCGTGCCGATGTCGCCGGTGTGCACCCAGCCGTCGTCGTCGATGAGCGCGCGGGTCGCGTCCTCCTGGCGGTGGTAGCCCGGGGTGATGACCGGGCCGCGGACCAGGATCTCGCCGTCCTCGCCGAGGGTGACCTCCATGCCGGGGGTCGCCCGGCCGACGGTGCCGAGCTTGAACGCGTCGGGGCCGTTCGCCGTGACGGCGCCGCAGGTCTCGGTCATGCCGTAGACGTCGAAGACCATGAGGCCCAGGCCGGCCATGAACTGCGCGACGTCCAGCGGCATCGGGGCGGCCGCCGAGCCCGCCCAGGTGACCTGGTCCAGCCCGAGCAGCAGCTTGAGCAGGCCGAGGATCTGCTCCTCGGCCTCGCGGTAGGCGGTCTCGATCTCGGGCGTCATGGTGCCGCCGACCTCCTGGGCCTGGACCCAGGCCAGCCCGGCGGCCATCGCCTTCTCGACCATCTCGCGGTTGGCCGGGTCGGGGTCGGCGGCCAGCTTGGCGGAGAGGCCGGTCTTGATCTTCTCCCACACCCGCGGGACGCCGAAGAACGCCGTGGGGTGCACCTCGCCGAGCGCGCCGAGCAGCTCGGCCGGGTCACCGATCGCGTGCGTGTGGGTGCCGGTCAGCTGCGGCCCGTAGAGCCCGAGCACCCGCTCGGCGATGTGGGCCAGCGGCAGGTAGCTCACCGAGACCTGCGGGTCGACCAGCCCGGCCTTCTCCTGGGTGGAGATCGTCTCGTAGAGCACGTTGTGGTGGGTCAGCACGACGCCCTTGGGGTTCCCGGTCGTGCCGGACGTGTAGAGGATCGTCGCCGGGGAGTCCGGGGTCAGCTCGCGGGCGCGAGCGTCGAGCTCGTCACCCTGCTGGGACCGGTACGCCGCTCCGGCGGCCACCAGTCCGGCCCAGTCCTCGTCGATCATGACGACCCGCCGGATGCTGTCGACCTCCTCGAGCGCCTTGGCCCACCGCGCCCGGTGGTCGTCGGTCTCGAGGAAGACGACCGTGGGGCGCGCGTGCCCCGCGACGTACGCCACCTGCTCGGTCGACAGCGTGTTGTAGATCGACATCGGGGTGGCCGCGGCGTGCACGGCACCCATGTCGGCCAGGAAGTGCTCGACCCGGTTGGTCGCCATGATCGCGACCGTGTCGCCGGGCGCGACACCGATCTCGACCAGGGCCGCGGCCACGTCGAGCGCGCGCTCGCGGGTCTCCTCCCAGGTCAGGGTGCGCCAGGACCCACCCTCCGGGACGTGGTGCCGGTCGGAGTACGCCGGCCGCCCGGCGTGCTCGCGGGCGGTGTCGGCCAGTGCGTCGACGAGGGTCCGGCCCTCGACCTGCTGCTGGATGCGGGATCGCTCGGCGAGTACGTCGGACATCGGCTGCTCCTCGGGGCTGGAACGCGGGTCGCGTGGCGTGGATCACACCCTAGCCCGGCACGTCATATCCCCAGGCTGCGTCCGATGATCTCCTTCTGGATCTCGGTGGTCCCGCCGTAGATGGTCTGGATCCGGCTGTCGACGTAGGCCTTCGCGATCGGGTACTCCATCATGTAGCCGTAGCCGCCGTGCAGCTGGACTCCGGCGTCGACGATCTTCTTCTGCAGCTCGGTGGTCCACCACTTGGCCATCGACGCCAGGGTCGTGTCGACCTCGCCGGCGTTGAGCTTGAGGATGCAGTCGTTGACGAAGACCCGGGCGATGTGGGCCTCGGTGGCCATCTCCGCGAGCAGGAACCGGTTGTGCTGGAAGCTGCCGATCGGCTTGCCGAACGCCGTGCGCTCCTTGGCGTAGGCCAGCGACAGGTCGAGGACCTGCTCGATCGCGGCGACCGCCATGGCTGCGATCGAGATCCGCTCCTGGGGCAGGTTCATCATCAGCGAGATGAAGCCGGAGCCCTCCTCGCCGAGGAGGTTCTCCTTCGGCACCTCGACGTCGTCGAAGAACAGCTCGGCGGTGTCCTGGGCCTTCATGCCGATCTTGTCGAGGTTGCGGCCGCGCTCGAAGCCCGTCATGCCGCGCTCGACGACCAGCAGGCTGATGCCCTTGTGGCCGGCGTCGGGGTCGGTGCGGCACACGACGATCACGAGGTCGGACAGGATGCCGTTGCTGATGAAGGTCTTCGACCCGTTCAGCACGTAGTGGTCGCCCTTGTCGACCGCGGTGGTGCGGACGCCCTGCAGGTCGCTGCCCGCACCCGGCTCGGTCATCGCGATCGCCGAGATGATCTCGCCGCTGACCAGCCCCGGCAGCCAGCGCTGCTTCTGCTCCGGCGTTCCGAGCTGGGAGATGTAGGGGACGATGATGTCGCTGTGCACGGGGAAGCCCGGGCCGCTAGCACCCGCCCGGGCCATCTCCTCGGCAACGACGATGTTGTAGCGGAAGTCCTTGACCCCGGCGCCGCCGTACTCCTCGTCGACGTCGAAGCAGAGCAGGCCCGCCTCGCCGGCCTTGCGCCAGACCTCGCGGCTGACCTGGCCCTCGTGCTCCCACTCGTCGTGGTGGGGCACGACCTCCTTCTCGAGGAACGCGCGCACCGTGGCGCGGAAGTCCTCGTGCTCCTGCTCGTAGATGCTGGGACGGTCGGTCATCAGGACACCCACTCCTTGACCTGGGCGACGGCCGCGGCGGGGTCGTCGGTGACGGGGGAGACCTGGAGGTTGGTCACGCCGGCCTCGCGGAAGGCCGCGATCCGCTCCCGGACGTACGACGCGGGGCCGACCAGGTTGCCCGCCTCGAGCCACTCCGCGGGCACGAGCGCCTCGGCGTCACGCTTGTTGCCGTCGAGGTAGAGGTCCTGGATCTCCTTGGCCTCCTTCTCGTAGCCGTAGTGGCAGGCGAGGTCGTTGTAGAAGTTCTTGCCCCGCGCGCCCATGCCGCCGACGTAGAGCGCGTAGAGCGGCCGCATCGAGGTCCAGGAGCGCCTTGGTCTCCTCGCCCTCGCCGATCGCGAGCATGCCGCCGGCGGTGATCTCCAGCGGGCCGAGGTCGGCGTCGCGCTTGGCGTGCCCCTCGGCGAGCGAGTCGCCCCAGACCTCGCTGGGCCTTCTCGGGGTGGAACAGGAAGGGCAGCCAGCCGTCGGCGACCTCCGCGGTCATCGCGACGTTCTTGTCGCCGAGCGCGGCGACCCAGATCGGGATCGCGGTGCGCTCGGGCTTGTTGAGCAGCTTCAGCGGCTTGCCCAGGCCGAGGCCCTGGTCGGCCGGGAGCGGGAGGGTGAAGATCTTGCCGTTGTGACAGCGTCTCGCGGCGCAGGCCCTGGCGGAGGATCGGACGACCTCGCGGGTGCGGCCGAGCGGCTTGTCGTAGGGCAGGCCGTGGAAGCCCTCGATCACCTGCGGGCCGGAGGCGCCGAGGCCGATCACCGCGCGCCCGCCGGAGACGTTGTCGAGCCCGGCCGCGGTCTGCAGCAGCGCGCCGGGGGTGCGCGAGAAGACGTTGAGGATGCCGGCGCCGATCTCGACCGTCTCGGTCTTGGCGGCCAGGTAGCCCATCAGCGTGGGGGAGTCGAAGCCGTAGGCCTCGGCCACCCAGACGGTGTCCAGCCCCGCCTTCTCCAGGCCGGCCACCTGGTCGGCGGCCTCGCGCGGGTTCCCCGCGTACATCAGCGGCATCGAGAGCTTCATCGTGACAGCATAACTGTCACGATCGTGCCGGTCGCAAGGCCGAGTCGGCGCAGTCTCAGGCTGTGGCGACTGAGCTGCGCCGACTCGGCGTCGGGAGCGGCCGTGGGGTCGGCGTCGGGCGGCGTGTGGCCGACGTCGGAGGTGACGTGCGGAACGGTCCGACCGGGGACTTGTCCGCCGAACCCGACCGACACGCCGTTGCGCAACGGCGTGTCGGTCGGGTTTCACCGGTCAGCCGGGGAACCCGCCGGCGTGTCGCCCCTCAGGAGCGGCCGTGCCAGGAGTCCCAGAGGGCGGCGTAGGAGCCGCCGGCGGCGACCAGCTCGTCGTGGGAGCCGAGCTCGGAGATCCGGCCGTCCTCGACGACCGCGACCCGGTCGGCGTCGTGGGCGGAGAAGAGCCGGTGCGCGATCGCGATCACCGTGCGGCCCTCGAGCACCGCGGCCAGCGACCGCTCGAGGTGGCGGGCGGCGCGGGGGTCGATCAGCGAGGTGGCCTCGTCGAGCACCAGCGTGTGCGGGTCGGCCAGCACCAGCCGGGCGAGCGCGACCTGCTGGGCCTGGGCCGCGCGTCAGCGGCCCGGCCGCCGGAGCCGACGACGGTGTCGAGCCCGTCGGGCAGCGCGTCGACCCACTCCAGGGCGTCGACGCCGTCGAGCGCCGCGCGGACTGTCGTCGTCGGCGGCGCCGGGGCGGGCCAGCGCGAGGTTCTCGCGGACGCGTGCCGACGAAGACGTGGTGCTCCTGGGTCACCAGCGCGACGTGGCCGCGCAGGTCGTCCAGCGGCAGCTCGGTCAGCCCCACGCCGCCGACGGTGACCGACGCCGGTGCGCGGCGGGTGGATCCCGGCGAGCAGCCGGCCGAGCGTGGACTTGCCGGCGCCGGACGGCCCGACCATCGCGATCCGCTCGCCGACGCCGACGACGAGGTCGACGCCGTGCAGCACGTCGCGGCCCTCGACGTAGGAGAACCGGACGTCGCTCGCCTCGAGCTGCTCGCCGCCGGGCTCGCGGCCGCTGGCCTCGCGGTCGTCGGGCACCTGCGCGACGCCGAGCAGCCGAGCCAGCGAGGCGGCGCCGAGCTGGAGCTCGTCGAGGATGGACACGATCCGGTCCACCGGGTCGATGAGCATCTGCACGTACAGCGTGGCCGTGGTCACGTCGCCGAGCGAGACCTGCCCCTGCGTGTAGAGCCAGCCGCCGAACAGCAGCGTGGCCACGGTCGGCACCAGGTAGGCGGTCTCCATGCTCGGGAAGAACACGGTGCGCAGGAAGCAGCGTGTAGCGCTCGGCGCGGTACGACGCCGCGATGTCGTCGTCGATCGTCGCGGATCCGCTCCCGGCCCAGGCCGAGCGCCTCGACGGTGCGCGCGCCCTCGACGGTCTCGGTGAGCGTCGCGTTGATGCGCGAGTACGTCGCGCTCTCGCGCAGGTAGCCGTCCTTGGCGCGGGCGAGGTACCACCGCAGGCCGATCACCAGCGGGGGCACGCCGAGCAGGCACGGCAGCGCGCACCCACCAGCCCACGCTGATCGCGGCGACGAACGTGACCACTGCCGTGATCACCGCGATCGTCCACTCCGGCAGCGCCATCCGCACCGACCAGCCGAGCTGGTCGACGTCGCGGCTCGGTGCGGGTCAGCAGGTCGCCGGAGCCGGCGGACTCGACCACGCCGACGGGCAGGGCGAGCGTGTTGCCGACGAAGTCCTCGCGCAGCTCGGCGAGCACCTGCTCGCCGAGCACCTGGCTGAGGTAGCGCGCGTAGCGGGTCAGCACCGTCTGGGCGAGCAGGAAGCGCCGCGAGGACGGCGACGACCCGGTCGACGTGGCCGACGGTGGTGCCCTCCTGGACCGCCTGCACGAGCTCGCCGAGCAGCCGGGGCGCGGCCAGCGCCGGCGAGCGCGGCGAGCACGTGCAGGGGCACCGCCCCCCACAGCATCCGCGGGTGCCGGCGCGCGAGCGACACGGCGTACCTGCGCACGGCCGTGTCCGTCGGCCACGGGCAGGGCGGTCGTGGTGCTCACCGGGCCGCCTCGCTGGGCATCACGGTCGCCGGCTCGGCTCTCGCGGGTGACCACGGCGCCGGTACGCCGGGTCGCGCGTCCAGCAGCTCGGCGTGCGTGCCGGTGGCCACCACCCGGCCGGCGCGCAGGAACGCGACCACGTCGGCGGCGTCGAGCATCAGCGGGCTGCTGGTCGTCACCACCGTCGTCCGGCCCGCGCGGTGCCGGCGCAGCCGGGCGGCGATCCGGGCCTCGGTGTGCGCGTCCACCGCCGAGGTGGGCTCGACGAGCACCAGGACCTCGGGGTCGGCGGCGAGGGCGCGGGCCAGCACCAGCCGCTGGCGCTGGCCGCCGGAGAAGGTGCGGCCGCGCTCGGCGACCAGGGTGTCGAGCCCGTCGGGCAGCGCGTCGAGGATGTCGGCGGCCGACGCGGTCTCGAGGGCGCGCTCGACGTCGCCCCGTCCGGTGACGTCGAGCCGGTCGCCGAGGCGGCCCGAGAAGAACAGGGCACCGGTGTCCGAGACCACGATCCGGCGGCGTACCTCGGCGGGCTCAGGGCGGTGAGCGGGACGCCGCCGAGGCGTGACCTCGTCGTCGACCGGGGCGCGCGGCCATGCCGAGCCGGTCGGCGAGCTCGGCCGACTCGTCCGGCTGCTCGCTGACGATCGCGGTGAGCGAGCCCGGCGCGCGACCCGCAGCCCGGTGCGGCCGTCCGCCAGCTCGGCGCCCTGCGGCGGCGACGGCGCGGGATCGGCCGGGGTCGGCGACCTCGGGCTCGAGCGCCAGGACGCGGCAGACGCGGCCGGCCGCGACCCGGCCGCGGATCAGCTTGTTGGCGTACTCCGTCGCGGTGCGCAGCGGGATCATCAGGAACGCGGAGTAGCCGTAGAACGCGACCAGCTCGCCGGGCGAGATCGTGCCCCTCGACGGCGTACCGGGCGCCGAGCCAGACGACGATCACCACGAACAGCCCGGGCAGGAAGACCTGGAGCGCGTCGAGCACCGACTGCAGCTTCGCCACCTGGACGCCGGCGCGGCGCGTCGTCTGGGACTCGCGCACGTAGCGCTCGTGGAAGACCTGCTCGCCGCCGATGCCGCGCAGCACCCGCAGGCCGCCGACGATGTCGCTGGCGGTGTTGGCCAGGCTGCCCATCAGGTGCCGCTGGTGGGCGCTGCGGCGCTGCAGCGGGCCGAGGAGCGGGGTCATGCCGAGCATCAGCAGCGGCACGCCGACCAGCACGACCAGGCCGAGCGTCACCGAGGTGCTGCAGCAGGATCACCGCGACCAGCAGGAACGACACGAGGCGCCGGCGAACCGCGCGGACACGTCCATCACCTGCCCGAGGTGGGAGAGGTCGCTGGTGCCGATCGCGACCACCTCGCCGGTGGAGACCTTGCGGGGCAGGGTGCCGCCGAGGCGGACCGTCTGGCGGGTCACCAGCTGGACGGTGCGGTAGGCCGCGATCAGCCAGTTCGTGACCGCGAACCGGTGCCGCATGATGCCGCTGGCGGCCTGGACGCAGGCCGACCGCCCAGCAGCACCAGCGCCCACGTCAGCAGGGCTCCGGTGTCCTGGGCGGCCACGCCGCGGTCGATGGCGCGGCCGATGACGGCCGGGATCACGGCCTGGGCGCTCATCCAGACGATGCCGAACACCATGCCGCCCAGCAGCGTCGGCGCACTGCTGCCGGGCCATCCACCACAGGAACCGTCCCGGCGACCGGTGGTCGGCGGTGCCGGGGTGGTCGAGGGGCAGCGTGGCGCACCCGCCCACGCTACAGCAGGGCGACGTTTCGGGAGCGAATCAATTACGCGGTGACCGTCGTCACCTGAGGGGACTCAGCTCATCGTCAGCAGGTCTCCGCAGGAGTTCTTGGCGTAGGCGATGGCCCGCGCGGCCCCCGCGGTGCTCATCCGCAGGGTGATCTGGCCCGCCCGGGCGCCGAGGTGCAGGCCGACCTGGAACGCCGTCGCCCCGCCGGACTCGGCGAACGCGTGGGCGTCGCAGCGGGTCGGTTTCAGCGGCAGCTCGACCCGCCGGGGTGCGTCCGTCCCGCGCACGGTGACGTGCGGCCGCCACACGTCGGCGCCGACGGGGGAGAGCACCGGTGTGCCCGTGACGGTGTCGATCCGCAGCGGCGGGCCGGGGTTCCCGGTCGGGGTGATCACCAGGGTGAGGACGCTGGTCGATCCCTCGACGCCGTCCCAGGGCACCCGGTCGGCCCAGCGCAGGCCCGCCACGCGCGCGATCGCCAGCTCGAGGCAGCGGGCGGTCGTGAAGCGACCGGCGACGTCGGTCGGATCGGCGACGCGGACGGTGCGCGTCGTACCGCCGTACGTCACCCTGACCGTGCCGCGCCCCGCCGGGTGGCCGCAGGCGGGCCGGTCCGGAAGGTAGATCGGGAAGCCCCGCTCGGACTGCGACGGGATCGGGCGCAGCCGGGTGCCGTGCAGGGCGGTCCGGAAGCGGGCGTCGGTGTAGACGATGCGGCGCGGCCGGATCTCGCGGTCGGTGTCGTTGTCGATCCACACCTCCATGCGGCCGGCCGCGGCGTCGCGCGACGACTGGCGCATGTCGGCCCTCAGCCGCCCGCTGGGCGGTGGCGGCGGAGGCAGCGGGACCGGGGTCAGCGTCCGGATCGACCGGGACGGCGACGGCTCCGGGCCGCCGGCGACCGGTTCGCCGGCGTTCGAGCAGCCGGCGAGCAGCAGGGCGGGGAGCAGCAGGGCGGCGGCCAGCGCTCTAGTTGTCCACACGCCCGACCAGCCGCATCGGCAGGACGATGATCAGCGTGCCGAGGAGGGCGAGCATCGCGGCGGCGGCCGCGAACCCGGCGGTCCGGCTGACCACCACGTCGAAGATGAACAGCAGGATCCCCGCCACCAGGAGCGAGATGCAGGTGATGACGCCCCACACCAGGCGGTGGGCGGCCTTGACCAGCTTGTCCTTGACGTGCCGTCCGGACAGCCGCCGGTGGATCGCGACCGGGCCCATCACCAGCGCCGTGGTGACCGTCGCCAGCACCACCAGGACGAGGTAGAGGTCCTTCTGGAAGGGGTCGAGGTCGGCGAAGGAGCTCTGGAACGGCAGCGTCAGGAGGAAACCCGCGAGCAGCTGCGCCCCGGTCTGCATGACGCGCAGCTCCTGGAGCAGGTCCTCCCACTTGCGGTCGGCCCGCTCCTCCTCCGTCTCGTCGCGCCCGGTGTGCACCATGGCGTCAGTGTGGACCAGATCAGCCCGCGAGTCCCTCGACGACTTCCGCGCGGGGCAGGTCGGCGGCGAACGGGCCGGGGATGAGGAGCTTGGAGCGGCGGACGCCGGACCCGATCACGGCCACCTCGATGTCCAGCACGCGTGGGTCCACCAGCAGCCGCCAGTCGCCCGGCAGGCCGACCGGCGTGATGCCGCCGTACTCCATCCCGGACTCCTCGACGGCCCGGTCCATCGGCAGGAAGGACGCCTTGCGGACGTCGATGGTGCGCTTGACCAGGTTGTTGACGTCGGCGCGCGTGTCGGCGCGGACCAGGCACGCGGCGACCCGCTCGGCGCCGTCGCGCCGTCCCGCCACGACCACGCAGTTGGCGCCGGTGTGCAGGCCGAGGTCGTAGGCCTCGGAGAGCGCCGCGGTGTCGGCGATGGCCGGGTCGATCTCGACGACGCCCACCCGGTCGGCGTGCGACCACGCGCGCAGCGCGTCGGCGACCGGGGCGGCGAGCAGGTCGGGCCGGTCCAGGGCGGGCACGGACTCGAGGCGGCCGAGGCTCGGGGTGCTCGTCATGCGGCCATCCTGACATCCGGTCGGCAGGTGGGGCCGGGGCGGCGGGTGGTGCCGGAATCCCCGGCTCACCGCTCACCGGGCAAGCCGACAAGCGCCCGGCGTCACACCTCCGGCATCAGGATCCACGCCGCCACGTAGGCGACGATCGCCGTGCCGCCGGTGAAGACCGCGGCGAGCACGGCGGCCAGCCGGACCAGCGTCACGTCGACGCCGAGGTAGTCGGCCAGGCCGGAGCACACGCCGGCGACCATCCGGTCGTCGCGGCCGCGGACCAGGTTCTTCATGCGTACGTCGTTCATCGGTGCTCCTCGAAGGTGTCGTTCTCGTCGGGCGTGTCGGGCGTGTCGGGGGTGCTGGCGGCGGTGCCGACCCAGCCGGTCTGCCGGGTGGACCAGCGGCGGCTGCCGGAGGCGCCCAGGGCGATCAGCCCGCCCAGGCCGGCGAGGACCCAGGGCACCGGCAGCAGCCAGCGGACGTCGCCGTTGCCGACCGTGTCGGTCTGGATCAGGGCCCACACGCCGACCATGGCGAGGAAGGCGATCCCCATGACCAGGTGGCCGACGTTCACGGGGTGCCAGCCGGACTCCCGGCGGACGGTGGGGTCGGTGCTCGTGCTCATCGCTGGGTCACCTCGATCTCGCCGACGCCCAGGTGGGCGTCGATGCTGAGCCGCGGGTCCCCGGGGGAGCTCGCGACGTTGCTCTCCTGCACGTCGATCCCGCCGGTCTCCTCGCCGAACAGCGCGATGTGGCCGGGGCCGTCGATGTCGGCGTCCACGTCGACGGTCATGCCGTCGGGGACGATCACCTCGATGCGGCCGGCGCCGCCCTCGACCACGAGCGTGCGCCCGTCGAGCGCCTGCGGATCCGTGATGCCGGTCAGGTCGATGACCTGCTCGCCGGCACCGAGCCAGTAGCGGTGGTCGAGCGCGGAGGCCGACGTGGGCTCGACCCGCACGTGGTTGCCGTCCCAGTGGTCGGCCGCGGTCGTGCCGGCCAGGGCGACCGCGCTGAGCAGCCCGAGCAGGATGACGCCACCGGCCCGGCCGAAGTAGGCGCCGAGCAGCGAGCACCGCGCCGCTGATCGCCACGGCGAGCGCCGGGTACGCCGGGGCGCGACGTCCACGCCGGCCAGGTCGACCATCCCGAGGACGCCCTCGCCGAGGGCGAGCAGCGCGAGGGTGGGCCAGAACAGGATCGGTCCGCGCTTGCGCGGGTCGGCACGCGCGTGGCGTAGGCGGGCGGGGTGTACGCCGGCGGCGGGGTGTACGCCGGGCGCCGGTACGCCGCGGTGTACGCCGGGGACGCCCAGCTCGACTGCGGCGTCGCGGGTGCGCGGTGCCGCCGGTGCCGCCGGTGCGTCGCCGGGCAGCGGCGGGGAGTCGGCGGAGCCGGTCGGCGGAACCGTCGGCGGGGCCGGCTGGGGGTTGTTGCGGGTCAGCAGCCACAGCGCGACCAGTGCGATCAGCGCGATCGGCCACGGGAACCAGAAGCGCGCCCCAGGAGTCGCCGACCAGCGCGAGCACCGCGAGCACGCCGACCACGACCAGTGCGACGGTGCGCGTGCGCTCGTCGAGGTTGACGGTGGCGCCGCTCGGCGCCGTCCTCGGGCACGAGCAGCCAGCCCGCGCCGTACAGGATCAGGCCGGCACCGCCGAAGAAGACCAGCACCACGAACGCGACCCGCAGGATCAGCGGGTCGATGTCGAGGTGGCGCGCGAGGCCGCCGGCGACGCCGGCGACCTTGCGGTCGGAGCGGGACGCGGCGCAGCCGGCCCAGGTCGCGGACCTCGTCGCTGGTGACGCGGGGGCCGGTGGCTCCGGTCGCGGTCGTGCGGCGGTGGGGGTGCTTCGGGCGGGGTGGTGGTCATGCTCCAAGCCTGACGCTCGCCGGGGCGTCGGACCATCGGGGACGGCCCTGATCCTGGGCGGGTCCGGAGGCGCCCTCCTCAGGGTCGGGTCGGGGTCTGCCCTCATGGTTCGGGGGCCCGCGCTGTGTGACGATTGAGCCGAGATGAGCAGCAGCCACGCCACCGCCGACGTCCCGGTCCCGCTCGGCGGCCGGCGCGCCACCCGGGACACGCAGGAGCCGATCTTCGGTGGCGTGTCGGCGGGCCTCGCGCGGCACCTGGGGCTGCCCGTGCTCTGGGTGCGGGCCGGGTTCGTCCTCGGCCGCGTTCCTGGGCGGGTTCGGGGTCGTCCTCTACGCCGGCCTGTGGTGGATGCTGCCCTCCGACGCCCACTTCGAGACCGGAGCACCGGGGATCGAGAGCGCCACCCGCGGCGGCCGCCGCCCCGGGCCGGATCCGCCGACTGGGCGACCTGGGCCCGGCGATCGCGCTCGCGGCGCTCGGCCTCGGCGCGATCCTGCTGCTCGAGGCGGTGCTCGGACGCGGCGCGATCTTCTGGCCGCTGCTGATCGGCACGGTCGGCATCGGGCTGCTCTGGCGGCAGGCCGACGAGGCGCAGCGCGAGCGCTGGCTCGACAGCACCGGCCGGGTCGACCCGGTGCGGGTGGTGTTCGGCCGCGGCGGCTGGGCGTCGTACGCCCGGGTCGCTGCGGGCGTCGCTGCTGATCATCCTCGCGCTGGTGCTCTACTCGGTGCACGGCGGCTCGCTCGCCATGGCCCGCGACGTCACCGTCGCCGCGGTGCTCGGCCGTCGTCGGCCTGGCGATCGTGATCGGCCCGTGGGTCTACCGCCTCGCCTCCGACCTCAGCGACGAGCGGGCCGAGCGGGTGCGCACCCAGGAGCGGGCCGACGTCGCCGCGCACCTGCACGACTCGGTGCTGCAGACGCTCGCGCTGATCCAGAAGAACGCCGACGACGGTCCCGCGGTCGCCCGCCTCGCCCGGGCCCAGGAGCGCGACCTGCGGGCCTGGCTGTACGCCGGGGAGTCCGCCGACGAGCGCACGATCGCGAGCGCTCTGCGCGGTGTCGCGGCCCGGGTGGAGGACGAGTACGCCGTGTCCGTCGACGTGGTGGCCGTCGGCGACGACGAGCTCGACGAGCGGCTGCAGCCGATCGTCCGGGCCGCCGGCGAGGCGGTGACCAACGCGGCGAAGCACGCCGGCACGGGCCGGGTCGACGTGTACGCCGAGGTCACGCCGGCCGCGGTGGACGTCTTCGTCCGCGACCGCGGCCGCGGGTTCGACCCGGCTGCGGTGCCGGCCGACCGGTACGGCGTACGCCACAGCATCGTCGACCGCATGCAGCGGCACGGGGGGACGGCCGAGGTCCGGTCGGCCCCCGGCGAGGGGACCGAGGTGCGGCTGCACCTGTCCCGGAAGCAGGAGGAGAGCCATGAGTGACCCGGTCAGCGTCGTCAGTGTCGTGATCGTCGACGACCACGCGATGTTCCGGCGCGGGGTCCGCGCGGAGCTCGAGAGCGTCGGGCGGGGCCTGGTGGCGGTGCAGGCGGAGGCCGCCGACGTCGACGAGGCGGTCGCCGCCGTGTCCGCGCAGCGGCCCGACGGTCGTCCTCCTCGACGTCCACCTGCCCGGCGGCGGCGGTGTCGAGGTGATGAGGCGGGTGTCCGCGTCCGGTGCCGCCCCGGAGACCCGCTACCTCGCGCTGTCGGTCAGCGACGCCGCCGAGGACGTGATCGGCACCATCCGCGGCGGGGCGCGGGGGTACGTCACCAAGACGATCACCGGGCCCGAGCTGGTGCAGGCCATCCAGCGGGTCGCCGAGGGTGACGCGGTGTTCTCGCCGCGGCTGGCCGGCTTCGTCCTGGACGCCTTCTCGGGGGCGATCGACGTCGCCGCGGTCGACGAGGACCTCGACCGGCTGACCGAGCGGGAGCGTGAGGTGATGCGGCTGATCGCCCGCGGTTACGCGTACAAGGAGGTGGCCAAGGAGCTGTTCATCTCCATCAAGACCGTCGAGACCCACATGTCGAGCGTGCTGCGCAAGCTCCAGCTGTCCTCCCGCCACGAGCTGACCCGATGGGCCTCGGACCGCCGACTTCTCTGATCACTAGGATCTCCGCATGGAGTTCCTCCGGCACCTGCTGCTCGTCATCCACATCCTCGGCTTCGCCAGCCTGCTGGGCGGCCTGCTCGTCCAGGCGCGCAGCCCGGAGAAGTCCGTCAACTCGCTGATGCGCGACGGCATCGGCACCGCGTTCGTGGCCGGGCTGCTGATGGTGGGCGTGATCGAGGCCGACGACGGCGAGATCAACAACGCCAAGATCGCCGTCAAGGGCGTCGTCGCCCTGATCGTGCTCGTGCTGGTGATGGCCAACCTCCGCAAGCCGCGCATCTCGCAGGGCCTGTGGGCGCTGCTCCTCCTGCTGACGATCGGCAACATCTGCGTCGCGGTGTTCTGGGAGACCGCCGGCAGCTGATCCGGAGGCTGAACCGGCGGTGGTCCCGGCGGTGGTCCCGGCGGCCGCAGCGGCGTCGGTCGCCCGCCGTAGGCTGGGTGCCACGATGAGCACCTCGATCCCGCTTCCCGGCCTGGAGTCCGTTGCGTCCGAGGAGTCCCGTACGCCGCGGCGCGGGCCCACACGCGAGGAGCTCCTCGAGGGGCTCAACGAGCCGCAGCGCGCGGCGGTGGTCCACGAGGGGACGCCGCTGCTGGTCGTCGCGGGTGCCGGATCGGGCAAGACCCGGGTGCTGACCCGGCGGATCGCCTGGCTGATCTCCGAGCGGCGGGCCCACCCCGGCTCGATCCTGGCGATCACCTTCACCAACAAGGCCGCGGCCGAGATGAAGGAGCGGGTCGAGGACCTGGTCGGCAAGCGGGCCCGCATCATGTGGGTCTCGACGTTCCACTCGGCCTGCGTCCGGATCCTGCGCAAGGAGGTGGAGAGGCTCGGATTCAAGTCGAACTTCTCGATCTACGACGCCGCCGACCAGAAGCGGTTGATGACGCTGGTCTGCAACGACCTGGACCTCGATCCGCGGCGCTACCAGTCCGGCGCACTGCTGCACTGGGTCTCGAACCAGAAGAACGAGCTCCGCGACCCCGAGGACGCCACCAGGGACGCCCGCAACCACCTCGAGGAGACCTACGCGGCCGTCTACACGACGTACCAACGCCGGCTGCGCGAGGCCAACGCCCTCGACTTCGACGACCTGATCATGCTCGCGGTGCACCTGTTCCGGGCCTTCCCGGAGGTGCGCGAGACCTATCGCCGGCGGTTCCGGCACGTCCTCGTCGACGAGTACCAGGACACCAACCACGCCCAGTACGCCCTCATCCACGAGCTGTGCGCGGACCCGATGGAGGAGCGCACGGAGCTGACCGAGGGGGAGCGGGTCGGGCCGGCCGAGCTGATGGTCGTCGGCGACGCGGACCAGTCGATCTACGCGTTCCGCGGCGCCAACATCCGCAACATCCTCGACTTCGAGGAGGACTTCCCGGACGCGACCTCGATCATGCTCGAGCAGAACTACCGCTCGACGCAGACCATCCTCAACGCCGCCAACTCGGTGATCGGCCACAACAAGGGCCGCAAGGACAAGCGCCTGTGGTCCGACGCGGGCGAGGGGGAGCGGATCGTCGGGTACGTCGCCGACGACGAGCACGACGAGGCCCGGTTCGTCTCCGAGGAGATCGACCGGCTCACCGACGAGGCGACGTACCGGCCCGGCGACGTCGCCGTCTTCTACCGGACCAACGCCCAGTCCCGTGTCTTCGAGGAGGTATTCATCCGGGTCGGCATGCCGTACAAGGTCGTCGGCGGCGTCCGGTTCTACGAGCGGCGCGAGGTCCGCGACGCGCTGGCGTACCTGCGGATGCTGGTCAACCCGGCCGACCAGGTCTCGCTGCGCCGGATCCTCAACACCCCCAAGCGCGGCATCGGCGACCGGGCGGTCGCGTGCGTGCAGGCGCTGGCCGACCGCGAGCGGACCACGTTCTGGGAGGCGCTGCGCCGGGCCGAGGACGCCCCCGGGCTCGCCACGCGCTCGCTGACCCAGATCCAGGGCTTCGTGGCGATGGTCGAGGAGCTCCAGTCCATGGTGGACGGCGGCGAGCGTCCCGACGTCGTGCTGGAGACCACGCTCGCGCGGTCGGGCTACCTGACCTGGCTGGAGGAGAGCGACGACCCGCAGGACGAGACCCGGCTGGAGAACCTCGCCGAGCTCGTGGCGGTCGCCCGGGAGTTCGCCGACGACCCGGTGGCCGGGCCGTCGGCCGACCCGGCAGACGTCGACGCGGGCACGGTCGCGCCCGGGCTGGCCGACTTCCTCGAGCGGGTGGCGCTGGTCGCCGACGCGGACCAGATCCCCGACGACGACCCCGACGAGCAGCGGCGTGGTGACGCTGATGACCCTGCACACCGCCAAGGGACTGGAGTTCCCGGTCGTCTTCCTCACCGGCCTCGAGGACGGCGTCTTCCCGCACGCGCGCGCACTGGGCGACCAGCCCGAGCTCGAGGAGGAGCGGCGCCTGGCGTACGTCGGCGTCACCCGCGCCCGCGAGCGCCTCTACCTGTCCCGCGCCGTGGTCCGCTCGGCCTGGGGCGCGCCGTCGCACAACCCCGGGCTCGCGGTTCCTGGACGAGATGCCGGTCGACCTCGTCGACTGGCGGCGCACCGAGGCGGCGCAGACCCGATGGGGCCGCCCGGACCTGCTGGCGGGTGGCCAGCGCTCGGCTGGGCAGCCCCACCGCCGCCGGCCGCCGCAACTTCTCCGCCGCCGCGGTGCGCGCCGACGCCGCGGCCCGCGCCAAGCCCGCCCGCGACGTCCCCAGCCTGGAGCCCGGCGACCGGGTGCTGCACGACTCCTTCGGCCTCGGCACCGTCGTCGCGCTCGAGGGCGTCGCCGAGAAGGCCGTCGCCTCCATCGACTTCGGCTCCGAGGGCGTCAAGCGCCTGCTGCTGCGGTACGCGCCCGTCGAGAAGCTCTGAGCGAGGACGCGTCAGCGGACTCGCTGAAGGTGGTCGAGCGAGCCGTCGTCGCCGAGCCTGCGAGGCGGCGAACCGGCGTGTCGAGACCCGGTGAGGCGACAGGCAGCCCCGGCCACTGTCAGTGGTCCTGGTCGCCGAGCACGGCACCGGGTCTCGATACGCCCGCCGCGACTTCGTTCCTCAGTCGCGCCGTGCTACTCGACCACCGACGATCTGACCGGCTCCGCCGGTCAGATCAGGGCTGCAGCCCGTGGACCACCAGCGCCTGGTACGGGTCGACCGGGTCGCCGGCGCCGGGCCGGACCTCGAGGTGCAGGTGCGGACCGGTCGTGTTGCCGGTCGAGCCGACGTAGCCGATCAGGTCACCGGCGTGCACCTCGTCGCCGACGTTGACCGAGTAGGAGTTCTGGTGGCAGTACCAGAGCTCGGTGCCGTCGTCGAGCGTGATCACCGTCTTGTTGCCGTACGCGCCGTCGTAGCCGACGGACGTGACGACGCCGCCCGCGACCGCGTGGATCGGCGTACCGGTCGGGGCGGCGAAGTCCAGGCCGGTGTGGAAGTGCGACCACAGGCCGCTGTACTCGCCGAAGCCGGCGGTGAGGTGATAGGCACCCGGGTCGACCGGGAGCTGCCACTGGTTCAGGCGCAGCTTGGCGGCCTGCTGCTCGGCCTGGTGGGCGAACTTGGCCAGCGCGGCGTCGCGCTGCTTGAGCTGGTCCTCGGCCGCGGCGACCAGCTTGGCGTCGGCCTTGTCGGCGAGAGCGTCGCGACGGGAGTCACGGCGAGACGGTACGGCGGTCGAGCAGGCTGACGCGCGACACGTCGCTGGCGCCGCTGAGGGCGCTGGCCTGGCTGAACCGGGCGTCGTCGTCCCGAGCCCACCGCCCGCGGCGGTCACCGCGCCGCCCGCGGAGATCGCGAGCGCGGCGACGCCGAGCAGGATCGGCGGGGAGGGCAGCGCCGCGGACCAGCGGCGCCCGGCGGCTCGCGGCACGCCGGCCGGGCGTCGGTTGGCTCGACCGGGACTTGCGGTTCTCGGCGCGGCTCGCGGTACGGAGTCGGGGTCGTCGGACGCGCGCTCGAGCCGGATGGCCGGGACGGACCTGGCCGGCTTCGGATTGACGGCCTTCGGCGCTTCCCCGGGCGCCGGGGCGGCGCTCGGGGTCGGGGGTCCGAGGGACGGCGGCTGTGGCCGCGGCGGTCCGCTCGGTGGTTGCCCATGAATGTGTACTCCGCTGTTCGGGGATCAGACGGCGAGGCCCGACTGTAACGGACAGGTCACGGTCGTGGAGAAACCTGGTCCGGAATCGGTGGAAATCCCCGTGGTTCTGTGGGGCTCCCGGTGCACATCGGCACAACGGGCGGGCGACTTGAGCGGTTTCGCTGCATCGGCCGCCGACAGCCCCGACGTGGCGAGTGATCACGCGTCGGCTAGCCTGCGCATGATCCGACGACCGCCCGCATCGGCCGAAGCGCTCCTCGCGGGTCAGGATCGTGGTCGGCAAGCCCGGACTCGACGGCCACGACCGCGGCGCCAAGATCGTGGCCCGGGCGCTGCGGGACGCCGGCCACGAGGTGGTCTACACCGGCCTGCACCAGACGCCCGAGCAGATCGTCGAGACCGCGATCCAGGAGGACGCCGACCTGATCGGGCTGTCGGTGCTGTCCGGTGCCCACATGACGCTGTTCAAGCGCCTGGTCGAGCTGCTCGCCGAGCGCGACGCCTCCGACATCGTCGTCTTCGGGGGCGGCATCATCCCCGACGAGGACATCCCGCTGCTGGAGGAGATCGGCGTCGCGAAGGTGTTCACGCCCGGCGCGCCCACCACCGAGATCACCGGCTGGGTGGCGTCGCACTTCTCCGACGCCCACGCCTGATCGGCCGGTGCCGGCCGGTCCACCGCCGCGTCGTGGCGTTCCTCACGTCGCGCCCACCCACCCTCGTCGTACGCCGGGGCGCCGGTCTAGGGTGCCGAGGGACACCCCGCGAAGCCGTGGTGGCGCGACCTGCTCAGCTCGCAGCTGCGCGCCTGCCCGCTCCGACACGAGGACTTGGTGGATCAGTGGACCTGATGGAGTACCAGGCGAAGGAGCTCTTCGCCAAGCACGGCGTGACGACGACCCTCGGGGCCGTCGTCGAGACCGCTGAGGCCGCGAAGGCGGCCGCCGAGGAGATGGGCGGCGTGACCGTCGTCAAGGCGCAGGTCAAGGCCGGCGGCCGCGGCAAGGCGGGCGGCGTGAAGATCGCGAAGACCGCCGACGAGGCGTTCGAGCACGCGTCGAACATCCTGGGCATGGAGATCAAGGGCCTGAAGGTGAACCGGGTCCTGGTCGTCCCGGCGACCCCGCCCGAGGAGGAGTACTACTTCTCCTTCCTGCTGGACCGTGCGAACCGGCGCTACCTGTGCATCGCCTCCGTCGAGGGCGGCGTCGAGATCGAGGAGGTCGCCCGGACCAATCCCGACGCGGTGCGGCAGATCCCGATCGACCCGGGCGCCGGAGTCGACGAGGACAAGGCACGCGAGATCGCGACCGACGCCAAGTTCCCCGAGGCCGTGTTCGACCAGGCCGTCGAGATGATCCAGGCGCTCTACCGGGTCTTCACCGACGAGGACGCGACCCTGGTCGAGGTCAACCCGCTGGCCCGGCTGGCCGGGGACAAGCTCGAGGCGCTCGACGGCAAGATCACCCTCGACGACAACGCCTCCGAGGTCCGCCACCCCGACCACGAGGGGTTCGTGATCCGCGAGGAGGAGGACCCCCTCGAGGCGCAGGCCAAGGACAAGGGCCTCAACTACGTCAAGCTCGACGGCGAGGTCGGGATCATCGGCAACGGTGCGGGGCTGGTCATGTCCACCCTCGACGTCGTGGCGTACGCCGGCGAGAAGCACGGCAACGTCAAGCCGGCGAACTTCCTCGACATCGGCGGCGGCGCGAACGCCCAGGTGATGGCCGACGGCCTGCACGTGATCCTCGGCGACCCGCAGGTCAAGAGCGTGTTCGTCAACGTCTTCGGCGGCATCACCGCCTGCGACGAGGTCGCGAACGGCATCGTCGGCGCGCTCGACATCCTGGGCGACGAGGCCACGAAGCCGCTGGTGGTCCGGCTCGACGGCAACAACGTCGACGAGGGTCGCCGCATCCTGACCGTTGCCAACCACCCGCTCGTGACCATGGTCGACACCATGGACGGGGCGGCCGACAAGGCCGCCGAGCTGGCCAACGCCTGAGACCGGAGAACGCACACGCTATGTCGATCTACCTCAACAAGGACTCCAAGATCATCGTCCAGGGCATGACGGGCGGCATGGGGTCCAAGCACACCACGCTGATGGTCGAGGCCGGCTCCAACATCGTGGGCGGCGTCAACGCCCGCAAGGCCGGCACCAGCGTCGAGCTGGGCGGCCGTGACCTGCCGGTGTACGGCACGGTCAAGGAGGCCATGGCCGAGACCGGCGCCGACGTGTCGGTGGTCTTCGTGCCGCCGGCGTTCACCAAGGACGCCTGCATCGAGGCCATCGACGCCGGCATCGGCCTGCTCGTGGTCATCACCGAGGGCGTGCCCGTCCAGGACACCGCCGAGGTGTGGTCCTACCTGCAGGGCCCGACCAACCACGCAGGCACCCGGATGATCGGCCCGAACTGCCCGGGCGTCATCACCCCCGGCGAGTCGCTGGCCGGCATCACCCCGGCCACGATCGCGGGCAAGGGCCCGGTCGGCCTGGTCTCGAAGTCCGGCACGCTGACCTACCAGATGATGTACGAGCTGCGGGACCACGGTTTCTCGACCGCGATCGGCATCGGTGGCGACCCGATCATCGGCACCACGCACATCGACGCGCTCGAGGCGTTCGAGAACGACCCCGAGACCAAGGCGATCGTGATGATCGGCGAGATCGGCGGCGACGCCGAGGAGCGCGCCGCGGCGTACATCAAGGAGCACGTGACCAAGCCGGTCGTCGGGTACGTCGCCGGCTTCACCGCTCCCGAGGGCAAGACGATGGGCCACGCCGGTGCCATCGTCTCCGGCTCGTCCGGCACCGCCCAGGCGAAGAAGGAGGCCCTCGAGGCCGTCGGCGTCAAGGTCGGCAAGACGCCGTCCGAGACCGCCGCGCTCATGCGGGACATCCTGCAGGGCCTCTGATCCTCATCGCCGAGTCGGCGCAGTCTCAGGCTGAACCTGCCTGAGACTGCGCCGACTCGGCATTTCAGCAGGGGTCGAGCGAGAACACGCACATCTGGGCCACCACCGGGTCGGAGTGCTCGGTGAGCAGCTGGACGGTGCGGGACACGTCGCCGAGCATGTTCTGGTAGGCCTGTCCGAGGTAGAGCGCGTTCCCGACCCGGGCGACCTCGAAGACGAAGGTCGCCCCCGTGGTGGCGTCGTAGGGGATGGCCTGCGTGACGTAGAAGGACTGGTCGGCCCCGGGCACGTTGCCGTCGACGACGGCCCACTGCCGCGCGGGCCCCTTCGCCCCGGACGTGTCCTCGGGGCAGCGGTCGACGCCCTGCCGAAGGTGGTCCAGCGCGTCGGTCGCGGCGTGGTCGTCGGCGTACACCGCCAGGGTGCGGCCCTCGGAACCCTCGCTGTTGCCCTCGCTCCAGCTGGCGCCCGCGGTGTCGAGGGCAGCCGGTCCCGGGTCGTTGGAGGCGGTGGAGAAGGCCGGCACACCGCACAGGGTGAAGTCGTCGACGACCGCGCCGTTCTCGTTCACCGTGAACCGGAATCGCGCCGTGTCCGGCAGCGCCGTGATGTCGAAGCCGGCCGGGACGGTCCGCACCCAGCCGCCCGGCGGCTGGTCCGCGGGCTGGACCGGCCCCTGGGAGCGTCGGGTTGTGGGCCGTCGCGATCGCGATCGGCGCCACGATGGCGGCGACCACGGCGAGGCCGCCGGCAGCCGAGAGCGCCCGGTTGCGCCGGCGGATCCGGTCGCCGCGACGGCGTACCTCCGAGGCCGGGGGCGGGGTCAGCGGGGACATGGTGAAGCCTTCGAGCTCGTCGATCGGGTCAGGCATGGCTGAGTCCTTCCTCGTCGGTGAGCAGCGCGGCCAGCGCCGCACGCCCCCGACTGAGCCGGGCCTTGATGGTTCCTTCGGGGACGCCGACCTCGCGGGCGACGTCGTGCACGGACAGGTCGGCGATGTGGTGGAGCACGAGGGCCTGTCGCTGCGCCTCGGGCAGCTGCTTGAGCGCGGCGACGAGAGCGACGTGGCTCTCGCTGGGCGCGACCGTCTCGGTCGGTGCGCCGACCGCGCGGTCGGCCGGCCGGCGGCCGCGCATCGTGCGCCGCCAGCGGCTCACTGCCAGGCGGTACGCCGTCGTGCGTACCCAGGCTTCGGGGTGCTCGGCCCGGTCCAGCTTGCGGCGGTGGGCCCAGGCACGGGCGAACGCCTCCTGGACGCACTCCTGCGCCTCGTCGCGGTTGCCGATCATGGCGTACACCTGGGCCGTGATCCGCTGGAACGACGCGGTGTAGAAGTCGTCGAACTCGCGTTCGTCCATCGACCCTTCCCGTCTCGTCTGGTGGCTCAGCGGTTGCTGAGTCGGGAGGGATACGCCGCACCCGCGCACACGGTTGCACGTGCGCGCAGGAATTTTCGTGGAAGCTGCTCCGGCTCGCCCGGGTCAGTGCTTCGGCGGCGGCATCGCCGACAGCCGCGCCAGCGCCCGCTCGACGATGCCGACGAAGGCCGCGGGGGAGAACCCGACCTTCCCGGCCGGGACGAAGCCGATCTGCGCGACCGACGTGCCGTCGCGGACCACGCCCATGAGGTAGTCGACGGTCTGGTGGTCGTTGATCTCCACCGAGACGTGCCAGACCGAGAGGTCGCGGTCCTTGGTCGCGACCTTCTTCACCGCGGTCACGTCGGTCCCCATCTGCTTCGTCGAGCAGGAGGCGAGGCGGCCGCGGACGTGGTCGACGAACGCCGCGGCCTTCTTCTTCGGCAGCGAGCCGACGGTCTCGGTGAGGCCGAACTGGGCGGGCAGCCTGGCCCCGGGCACGAGGAACGTCCGGGTCACGTTGTTGGTGATCGGCTTGGCCGAGAAGTCGGTCTGGTCGCAGTGGGTTGCCGCGGCGTTGGTGCGGGCCTGGCGCGGCTCGGTGCCGACCCACGGCTTGCGCACCCCGTGCGCCGGCGGCAGGTCGACCTCGGCGAGCATGCCCGGCACGGGCGCCGCCGGCACGGGTGCGGCCAGGCGCAGCCGGGGCGCACCGGCGCACGACCCGGCGCCGTCGAGGTGGCACAGCCCCGAGACGGCGTCGGCGAGCAGCCCCGCCGACCGGGACGCCGACGGCGTCCGGCCGACCGGTGTCCGCGTCACCATGGTGGTGACCAGCTCGCCGGTGCGTGCGACGCCGGCCACCACGGTCGACCCGTCACCGTTCCAGGTGCGCAGCACGAGCAGCATCGCCTCGTCGCCCACGCCCGCCACGGCGCGGGTCGCCAGGAGCTGCGCGCGCTCGTCGCGGCAGTCGGCGAACCAGTCGAGCGCAGCGGCGTACCCGCGTCCCGCGGCCTTCTCCGACCGCGACGCCTGCGCGGCCTGCACCGCGGTGGCGGCGGCGTGGGGGACCGGCGTGCCCTTCTTGGTGGCGGGCGCGAAGGTCCGCACGAGTGCGGCGGTGCCCTTCGGGTCGGCGTACCGCTCGGCCTGGCAGGGGATCACCAGCCCGTCGCCGGTCGAGTTGTCGTCGGTGCGGACCTCGGTCCACGCCGTGCCGGGCGTCGCCTGGCGCACGTCCTTGGCCGCGAGCAGGGCGTCGGGCGGGAGGTCCGGCGGGTCCGGCGTGGGCGTGGCCGTGGGCCGCGCCTGGGCCGCGGTGCCCGCGACCCGCTCGCGGGCGAGGGTCGGCCGGACGCCGCCGGAGTCGCTCACCAGCGTGCCGGCGACGACCAGCGCCGCCACCGTGGCGGCGACCCCGATCACGGTGTGGGTACGCCGGCGGGTCGCGCCCGCCCGGCGCACGATGGTCGCCCGCGGCCACCGGCCGCCCTCGACGTGGGCGCGCACGGGCTCGAACACCGCCCGCAGCCCGGTCGTCGGGACCTCCCGGGCCATCGCGAACCGCGAGGTCGCGGTCTGCAGCTCCCGCTCGCTGTCCGTGCGCGGCAGCCCGACCTCGCGGGCGATCTCGGGCATCGTCGCCGTGCTCAGCTCGGTGAGCAGGAGCATCCGGCGCTGCGCGAACGTGAGCTTGCCGAGCGCGTCCAGGGTGGCCTTCACCTCGGGGTCGAGGCCCTTCTCCCGGTGCCAGAGCTTCGCGGTGTGCCGGCGCTGCGCGTTCGCGGACGCGCGGACCCGGACCCAGGCCTCGGGATCCTCGATCCGCGACACCTTGCGCCAGTGGTGCCACGCGACCACGAAGGCGTCGCGGACCGCTGCCCGCGAGGACGGGAGGTCGCCGGTCAGGCAGTACGTCAGCAACAGCAGGCGGTCGCGGACGTCCTTGTAGAAGCGGTCGAACTCCTCGGGGTCCTTCATGGCAGCGTCCACCGTAACGCGACCGTGACATCGGGATCGAACCGGCGTGGGAGCCCGGATCGGCACGACGCGGCGGTGATGATGGCCGCGTCATGACTTCGCTGCTCCCGGGCCCGGCCTCCACTGCGGGGGCGAGGTTCGACGCGCGCCACCGCCGGCCCCTCGTCCTCGTCGCCGTGCTCGGCGGCGCGGCGGCTGCGCTGGCGACGCTCCTGGTCTGCCTGGCGGTCGGGGTCGTGGGCTGGTTCCTCGCCGATGCGGGCGCGCACGGAACCCCAAGCGACGGCCTTCGCGTGGGGGCGCTCGGCTGGCTCCTGGCCCACGGCTCCGGACTCCACGTGAACGGCACCGCGGTGACCGTGGTGCCGCTCGGGATCACCGCGCTCGCGGCGTGGGCGATCTGGCGGCTCGGGCACCGCGTCGGCGACTCGGTCTCCGGCCACGGCCCCGACGCGGAGCGGATCGCCGACGGCGAGCGGGACTGGACGGTCCCGGTCGCCGCCGCCGCGTTCGCCGCCGGGTACGTCGTCGTGGCGCTCGTCACGCTCCGCCTGGCCGCCACGCCGCAGACCGCGCCGTCGGGCTCGCACGTCGTCGGCTGGTCGCTGCTGCTCTGCCTCTCCTTCGGCCTCGCCGCGATCGCGATCGGCTCCGGGCGGGCCGCGATCTGGGCGGCGGTGCTGCCGCCCGCCGCGCGCGCCGCCGGGGCCACCTGCCTGCGCGTGCTCGGCGCCTACCTCGGTGTCTCCGCGCTGGTGTTCGTGGTCGCGCTCGTGGTCGACGCCGGCACCGCCGTCAACGTCATGTCCCGGCTGCACCTGGCGGCCGGGGACACCGCGGTCTACGTCGGGGCGACCCTCACCGTGGTGCCGAACGCCGCGCTCTTCGCGAGCAGCTACCTGCTCGGGCCCGGGTTCGCCGTCGGCGCGGGCACGCTGGTGACGCCGACGCTGGTCCAGCTCGGCCCCCTGCCGATGTTCCCGCTGCTCGCCGCGCTGCCCGACGCGGGACCGACGCCGGCGTGGACGGCGTACCTGATGGGTGTCGCGCCGGTGGTCGCCGCGCTCGCGGCGGCCCGTTCGCAGCGCCGCGACCCGACCCTGCGCTGGGACGAGGGCGCGCTGCGCGGGTGCGCCGGCGGCGTGCTCGCCGGCGTCCTGCTCGGGCTGCTGGCCGGCGTGTCCGGCGGCGCCGTCGGGCCCGGGCGGATGCGGGACGTCGGGCCGGTCGCGTTCGACGTGCTCGTCCACGCGATCACCGCCTTCGGCATCGGGGGCCTCGTCGGCGGGCTGCTGATGACCTGGTGGCAGCGCCGCGCGGCGCGCCGGGCCTCTCTAGACTCCCCGGCGTGACCCGCACCCCCGCCCGCCTCGTCGTCCTCGTGTCGGGCTCGGGGACCAACCTGCAGGCGCTCCTCGACGCGTGCGCCGATCCGTCGTACGGCGCCTCCGTGGTCGCCGTCGGTGCCGACCGTGACGGCATCGAGGGCCTCGCCCGCGCCGAGCGGTCCGGCGTACCGACGTTCGTCCTGCGGGTCCCGGACTTCGCGAGCCGGGAGGAGTGGGACGCCGCGCTGGCCGAGACGGTCGGCGGCTACGAGCCGGACCTGGTGGTGCTGGCGGGGTTCATGAAGCTGGTCGGCGACGGCTTCCTGGGCCGGTTCGGCGGCCGGGTCGTGAACACCCACCCGGCGCTGTCGCCGTCGTTCCCCGGCATGCACGGCCCGCGGGACGCGCTCGAGCACGGCGTCAAGGTGACCGGCTGCACGCTGTTCGTCGTCGACGCCGGCGTCGACACCGGGCCGATCGTGGCGCAGGCGGCGGTCCCGGTCGAGGACGACGACACCGCGGAGTCGCTGCACGACCGGATCAAGGTCGCCGAGCGCGCGATGCTGGTCGAGGCCGTGGGCCGGATGGCGCGCGAGGGCTTCCGGGTCGAGGGGCGCCGGGTGCTGCTGGGCCGCTAGGCTGCGTCGTACACGACTGGCGCAGGTGGGTGACCACCAGGGAGTGACGCCGGGGTGCATCGACCGCCTGGGTGCCCCCACGAGTCCGAACCGCCCCAGCAGGAGTGTCTGTGTCCGACAACCGCATCCCGATCAAGCGCGCGCTCGTCTCCGTCTACGACAAGAGCGGCCTGGAGGACCTCGTCCGGGGTCTGCACGACGCCGGCGTCGAGCTGGTCTCCACCGGGGGGTCCGCGGCCCTCATCGCCGGGCTCGGCCTGCCCGTCACCAGGGTCGAGGACCTCACCGGCTTCCCCGAGTGCCTCGACGGCCGGGTGAAGACCCTGCACCCCCGCGTGCATGCCGGGATCCTCGCCGACCGCCGCCTCGACTCCCACGTGCAGCAGCTGGCCGACCTCGGCGTCGAGCCGTTCGACCTGGTGGTGTCGAACCTCTACCCGTTCACCCGGACCGTCGCCTCGGGCGCGTCGCCCGACGAGTGCGTCGAGCAGATCGACATCGGCGGGCCGTCGATGGTGCGCGCCGCGGCCAAGAACCACCCCTCGGTCGCCATCGTGACGTCCCCGGAGCGGTACGCCGACGTGCTGGCCGCGGTCGCCGCCGGCGGCTTCACGCTCGAGGAGCGCAAGCGGCTGGCCGCCGAGGCGTTCGTGCACACCGCGACGTACGACGTGCACGTCGCGTCCTGGATGGGCAGCGTCCTGGTCGACAGCTCCGACGGGGCGGGTTACCCGGCCTGGGCCGGCGCCACCTGGGAGCGCTCCGCGGTGCTGCGGTACGGCGAGAACCCGCACCAGTCCGCGGCGCTCTACCGCACCGGCCACGGTCCTGCCGGCCTCGCCGGCGCGGAGCAGCTGCACGGCAAGGAGATGTCCTACAACAACTACGTCGACACCGACGCGGCCCGACGGGCGGCGTACGACTTCGACGAGCCCGCGGTCGCGATCATCAAGCACGCGAACCCGTGCGGCATCGCCGTCGGCGCGGACGTCGCGGAGGCGCACCGCAGGGCGCACGCGTGCGACCCGGTGTCCGCGTTCGGCGGCGTGATCGCGGCGAACCGGCCGGTGTCGGTGGAGATGGCCCGCCAGGTGGCCGAGGTGTTCACCGAGGTGATCGTGGCGCCGGGCTACGAGGACGGCGCCGTGGAGGTGCTCCAGGGCAAGAAGAACATCCGCATCCTGGTGTGTGAGCCGCTCGAGCGCGGGGGGACCGAGACCCGTCCGATCTCGGGCGGGCTGCTGATGCAGGAGCGCGACGCGTTCCAGGCCGAGGGTGACGACCCGTCCGGCTGGACGCTGGCCACCGGCGAGGCGGCCTCCGACGAGGTGCTGGCCGATCTCGCGTTCGCGTGGCGGGCCTGCCGCTCGGCGAAGTCCAACGCGATCCTGCTGGCCCGCGACGGAGCCTCGGTCGGCATCGGCATGGGCCAGGTCAACCGGGTCGACTCCTGCCGGCTCGCGGTCGAGCGCGCCAACACGCTGGCCGAGGGCGCGGAGCGCGCCCGCGGCGCGGTCGCGGCCTCCGACGCGTTCTTCCCCTTCGAGGACGGCCCGCAGATCCTCATCGACGCCGGCGTGACCGCGATCGTCCAGCCCGGCGGCTCGGTGCGCGACGAGCTCACCGTCGAGGCCTGCAGGGCGGCCGGCGTGACCATGTACTTCACCGGCACGCGACACTTCTTCCACTGACGGCCCGCGGACGTCATACGGTCGGAGCAAGCGGGTGCACCTTCCGTATGACGTCCCGCGACGAGAGGGACTCATGACTGCACAGAAGCTGGACGGCACCGCGACGCTCAAGGCGATCAAGGCCGACCTCACCGAGCGGGTGGCCAAGCTCCGCGAGCGGGGCGTCGTCCCCGGCCTCGGCACCGTGCTGGTCGGCGACGACCCCGGTTCGCACTGGTACGTCGGCGCCAAGCACAAGGACTGCGCCGAGATCGGGATCGCGTCGATCCGCGTGGACCTGCCGGCGACCGCGACCCAGGGCGAGGTCGAGTCGGAGATCGACCGGCTCAACGACGACCCCGCCTGCACCGGCTTCATCGTCCAGCAGCCGACCGGGCTCGACGAGTTCCGCCTGCTGTCCCGGGTCGCGCCCGAGAAGGACGTCGACGGGCTGCACCCCACGAACCTCGGCAAGCTGGTGCTCGGGGAGAGCGGACCGCTGCCGTGCACGCCGATCGGCTGCATCGAGCTGCTGCGCCGCCACGGCGTCGAGCTGAACGGCGCGGAGGTGGTCGTCATCGGCCGCGGGATCACCGTCGGCCGGCCGATGGGGCTGCTGCTGACCCGGCGCAGCGAGAACTCCACCGTGACGCTGTGCCACACCGGGACCCGCGACCTCGCCGCGCACACCCGGACCGCCGACGTGATCGTCGCGGCCGCGGGCGTCCCGGGCATCGTGACGGCGGACATGGTCAAGCCGGGCGCCGCCGTCCTGGACGTCGGCGTCTCGCGCGTGGACGGCAAGATCGCCGGCGACGTCGCCGACGACGTCTGGGACGTCGCCGGCGTGGGTCTCGCCCAACCCCGGCGGTGTCGGCCCGATGACGCGAGCCATGCTGCTGTCGAACATCGTCGGCGCGGCCGAGCAGTCCCTGGCGTGACCGAGGAGGAGCCGGAGCCGCTGTCGGCAGAGCCGGTCGAGGAGGAGGGCCGCCGCTACCCGTCGACGATCGGGGGCGCGTTCTACCTGGTCGTGCTCGCGGTCGTCGCGGTCTCGATCGGGATCGTCACCACCGGCAACTGGCGCGTCGGGATCCGCTGGTTCGGCGGTGCGCTCGTCTTGGCAGCCCTCGTGCGGGCGGTGCTGCCCGCGAAGGACGCCGGCATGCTCGCCGTACGCCACCGCTGGTGGGACTGCCTGCTGCTCGCCGGGACCGGAGCCGCGCTGATCTTCCTCGCCGGCTCCATCCCCGACCAACCCCTCTGAGCGCCGAGTCGGCGTGAGTTACCGCCGAAATGACGCCGAGTCGGCGTGAGTTGGAGCAACTCACGCCGACTCGGCGTAGAAGTCAGATCAGGCCGAGCTCCTTGACCGCCTCGCGCTCGTCGGCGAGCTCGGCGGTGGAGGCGTCGATCTTGCCGCGGGAGAAGTCGTCGATCTCCAGGCCCTGGACGATCTCCCAGTTCCCGTCCTTCGTGGTGACCGGGAAGGAGGAGATCAGGCCCTCGGGGACGCCGTAGGAGCCGTCGGAGACGACCGCCATCGACACCCAGTCGCCCGCGGGGGAGCCGGTCAGCCAGTCGCGCGCGGCGTCGATGGTGGCCGACGCGGCGGAGGCGGCCGACGACGAGCCGCGGGCCTCGATGATCGCGGCGCCGCGCTTGGCGACGGTCGGGATGAAGGTGTCCTCGATCCAGGCCTGGTCGTTCACGACCTCGGCGGCGTTCTTGCCGGCGATCTCGGCGTGGAAGACGTCGGGGTACTGGGTCGCGGAGTGGTTGCCCCAGATCGTCATCTTCGCGATGTCGGTGACCGCGGCGCCGGTCTTCGCGGCCAGCTGCGAGATCGCGCGGTTGTGGTCGAGGCGGGTCAGCGCCGAGAACCGCTCCTGCGGGATGTCGGGCGCGTTCGTCATCGCGATCAGCGCGTTGGTGTTGGCCGGGTTGCCGGTGACGCCGATGCGGATGTCGTCGGCCGCGACCTTGTTGAGCGCCTTGCCCTGCGCGGTGAAGATCGCGCCGTTCGCGGACAGCAGGTCGCCGCGCTCCATGCCCGCGGTGCGCGGACGGGCGCCGACCAGCAGCGCGAGGTTGGCGCCGTCGAAGATCCTCTCGGCGTCGTCGCCGATCTCGACGCCGGCGAGGTTCGGGAACGCGCAGTCGTCGAGCTCCATGACCACACCCTCCAGCGCCTTGAGCGCCGGGGTGATCTCCAGCAGGCGGAGCTCGATCGGGCGGTCGCCCAGTGCTCCACTCGCGAGACGGAACAGCAGGCTGTAGCCGATCTGGCCGGCGGCGCCGGTGACGGCGACCTTCAACGGGGTAGAGCTCACGACGACTCCTCGATCACGGTCCGGGACACTTCGGCTCCCGACGCTAGCAGCGGCGAACGTACCCTGCGATGCTGGGGTCCATGAGGGTGCGGGCGGTGCGGGTCGCGGCGTCCCTCCTCCTTCTCGCCGCCCTCGGCACGGCCTGCGGCAGCGCCTCCGACCCGAGCCCGCCGACGGGGGTCGACGAGCTGACCGTCCCGACGCCGAGCCCGGACCCCGCCGACTTCGTGGCGGTGGTCGACAACCCGTGGTTCCCGCTGAAGCCCGGGACCACGTGGCGGTACGACGTCGCCGACCTCCGCGGCAACCACACCCTGGTCGTCACCGCGACCCCCGGGCCGGTCATCGCCGGCGTCCACACCACCGCGCGGGTGGCGCGCGAGGCGGGGACCGACACCGTCGACTGGTACGCCCAGGACGACCGCGGCAACGTCTGGTGGTTCGGCCGCGAGGGGGAGTGGCGCGCCGGCTCCGGCGCTGCGGAGGCGGGCCTCGCCATGCCCGCCGACCCGCGGGTCGGCGACGGCTACCGGCTCGGGTACGCACCGGGCGTGGCCGAGGACGTCGCGACGGTCGTCTCGGTCGCGGACGACCAGGTCGTCGTGGAGCAGCGCTCCGCCGTCGACACCGGGACCCGGACCGACCTGACCTACCGGCGCGGCACCGGCCTGGTGCTGGCGAGCACGGTCGCCGGCAACTACCGCGTCCTGCGGCTTCGTTAGGACCGCGCCCGGGCCGCTACTGCGGCGGGCGGATCTGCGTCTGCTCGCCGGGGTCCTCGTCCTCGGGCGCCGGCTCGGCAGCCGCCCGGCGCGGCCTGCTGCTCCTGGAGGGCCTGTTGGGCGCGCCACTGCTCGGGCGTCTGCCCCACCGGGTGCCACTGCTGACCGACCGGGTCCCACTGCCAGCCGTCCTGGACGATCGGCTCCTGGGCGTGCTGGCCGTAGGCCCCCGTGTACGCCGTGGTGCCGGTCTCCTGGTTCCACTGCTGCTGGTACTGGTCCGGGCCGACCACGACGGCCGGCCGGGCGCGCAGGAAGCCCAGGCCGGAGCCGGCGACCGTCTCGCCCGAGCGGCCGAACAGCAGCGGGTGGCCCAGGCCGGCGATGATGCCACCGAGCAACGGGGCGGGGACGAACACCCACAGCTGGAGGAGCGCGTCCGGCCCGGCGAACAGCGCCGGCCCGAACGACCGGGCCGGGTTCACCGAGGTGCCGGTCGCCGGGATGGTGACGAAGTGGATCGCCGCCAGGGTGAGGCCGATGGCGAGCGGGGCCAGCCCCGGGTGCTCGAACCGCTCGTCGGTCACGGCGAGGATCACCATCACGAACACCGCGGTCATCACCACCTCGACGAGGAACGCCGCCCAGCCGGCGTACCCGCTGCCCTGGTCGCCGAAGGTGTTCTGGCCCATGTTGCTCGAGTCGTAGCCGTCGATAGCCGTGCATGAGCAGGAACAGCACCAGGGCGCCGAGGAACGCGCCGACGACCTGGGCGACGACATACAGGCCGCGCGTCGCTCCACGAGATCCGGCCACCGACGGCCGCGCCGATCGAGACGGCGGGGTTGAAGTGGCCACCGGAGACCCGGCCGAAGGCGTAGACCATGGCGATCACCGCGATGCCGAACGTCAGCCCGACCGTGGTGATGGTGGACGCCGCGCGGGTCTCGGTCGCGTACGGACGGCGCCGCAGCCGAACAGGACCAGGACGAAGTCCCGACGACCTCGGCGACGAGCTTCTGCTGAACCCCCGGGAGGGTCGGCCGGTGGAGTCGGCCATGCGGATGCTCCCCTCGTGCCGTGCGTCCCTCGCGGACACAGCGCCCCCAGCACTGTAGCGATGTGGGGCGCCGCGTTGCCCGGCCCCGGGACGGGTGCGAAGGTGGATGGGCCGACCCCGTCAGGTATCTTGATATCAAGGAATTTCCCACGAGCCCCAGGAGTCGCGGAGCATGGCCACGATCATCTACACGCACACCGACGAGGCGCCGCTGCTGGCGACGTACTCGTTCCTGCCGATCATCCAGGCGTACGCCGCGGGCCGGCGTGGACGTGGAGACCCGGGACATCTCGCTCGCCGGCCGGATCCTCGCGCAGTTCGGCCTCGCCGACGACGCGCCTCCGACGCCTCGCCGAGCTCGGCGCGCTGGCCAGGACGCCCGAGGCGAACATCATCAAGCTGCCGAACATCTCCGCCTCGCTGCCGCAGCTCAAGGCCGCGATCAAGGAGCTCCAGGACAAGGGCTTCGACGTCCCCGACTACCCCGAGAGCCCGCAGACCGACGAGGAGAAGGAGATCCGGGCCCGCTACGACAAGGTCAAGGGCTCCGCGGTCAACCCGGTCCTGCGCGAGGGCAACTCCGACCGCCGCGCCCCCGCCGTCGGTCAAGAACTACGCCAAGGCCCACCCGCACCGCATGGGCGCCTGGTCGCCGGACTCGAAGACCAACGTCGCCACCATGGGCCAGCACGACTTCTTCTCCAACGAGAAGTCGGTGGTGCTGCCGGCCGACGACACGCTGACGCATCGAGCACGTCGCCGCCGACGGCACCGATCGACCGTGCTCAAGGAGGGCCTCGCCGGTCCTGGCCGGCGAGGTCGTCGACGGCACCTTCATGGACGTCGCCGCGCTGCGCCGCTTCCTCACCGAGCAGATCGCCCGCGCCAAGGCCGAGGACGTGCTGTTCTCGGTGCACCTGAAGGCCACGATGATGAAGGTCTCCGACCCGATCATCTTCGGCCACGTCGTGCAGGCGTTCTTCCCGACGCTCTTCGAGCAGTACGGCGAGCAGCTGGCCGCCGCCGGCATCTCCCCGAACGACGGGCTCGGTGCCCTCCTCAACGCGGTCGGCGACCTGCGCCGAGGGCGACGGCGATCAAGGCGGCCGTCGACGCCGGCCTGGCCGAGGGTCCCGCGGATGGCCATGGTCGACTCCGACCGCGGCATCACCAACCTGCACGTCCCCTCCGACGTGATCGTCGACGCCTCGATGCCCGCGATGATCCGCATCGGCGGCCAGATGTGGGGCCCCGACGGCGACGAGGACGACACCCTGGCGGTGATCCCGGACTCCTCCTACGCCGGCGTCTACCAGGCCGTCATCGACGACTGCCGCGCCCACGGCGCCCTCGACCCGGCCACGATGGGCTCGGTGCCCAACGTCGGCCTGATGGCCCAGGCCGCCGAGGAGTACGGCTCGCACGACAAGACCTTCGAGATCCCGGCGGCCGGCACGGTCCAGGTCGTCAACGCCGCCGGCGACGGTGCTGATCGAGCACGAGGTCGAGCCCGGCGACATCTGGCGCGCCTGCCAGACCAAGGACGCGCCGATCCGCGACTGGGTCAAGCTCGCCGTCACGCGGGCCCGCGCGACCGGCGCGCCGGCGGTCTTCTGGCTCGACGAGACCCGCGCCCACGACGCGAAGCTCATCGCCAAGGTGAAGGAGTACCTCCCCGAGCACGACACGTCCGGGCTGACGATCGAGATCATGCCGCCGGCCGAGGCCACGGCGTACTCGCTGGAGCGGATCCGCCGCGGCGAGGACACCATCTCGGTCACCGGCAACGTGCTGCGCGACTACAACACCGACCTGTTCCCGATCCTCGAGGTCGGCACCTCGGCGAAGATGCTCTCCGTCGTCCCGCTGATGAACGGCGGCGGCCTGTTCGAGACCGGCGCCGGCGGCTCCGCGCCCAAGCACGTGCAGCAGCTGGTCAAGGAGAACTACCTGCGCTGGGACAGCCTGGGCGAGTTCTTCGCGCTGGTGCCGTCGCTTCGAGCAGTACGCCGAGCAGGCCGGCAACCCGGGCGCGAAGGTGCTCGCCGACACCCTCGACCGGGCGACCGGGACGTTCCTCAACGAGGACAAGTCCCCGACCCGCCGGCTGGGCGGCATCGACAACCGCGGCTGCCACTTCTACCTGGCGCTCTACTGGGCCCAGGAGCTCGCCGAACCAGACCGAGGACGCCGAGCTGGCCGCGGCGTTCGCGCCGCTCGCGGAGACGCTCGCCGCCGCCGAGGAGACGATCGTCGACGAGCTGATCGGCGTCCAGGGCTCGCCCGGCCGACATCGGCGGCTACTACCGGCCCGACGACGACAAGGCGTCGGCCGTGATGCGGCCGTCGGCGACGCTCAACGAGGCGATCGCGTCCCTTGGTTGAGCCGACCGACCCGGAGCAGCCGGCCTACGACCGGTGGTCGCTGCCGGAGGCGCTGAGCACCCGCGGCTACGTGATCGTGGTGGCCGTGGTCGTCCTGATCGCGGCCGCGGGTTTCGGCGTGGTCTCGCTCATCTCGGCCGGCGGCGAGACCGCGAGCGGGGTCACGGTCCGGCTCCCGGTCTCGGCCGGTGCGGCCGAGACCGGCGGTGACAGCGCGGTCGTGGCGGGCGTGCTCCGCGTCGACGACCAGAAGTGCGTGTACGTCGAGGCCGGGCAGGAGGGTGACCAGCCGGGCAAGGTGTGGGCGGTCTGGCCCGCGGGCTACCACGCCCGGCTCGACGGCAACCGGCTCTCCCTCGTGGGCGCCGACGGCAAGGTCGTCGCCGTCGACGGCGACCGGGTGCAGATGAGCACCGTCATGGTCCCGGCCAGCACGTTCACGACCGAGCCGTGCCTGCCCGACAGCGGCCAGGTCGCGGTCGTGCAGTCCGACGTCACGGTGGTGCAGTAGCCGCGGCTCTTGTGGGACCGACCGCAGCCCGGCGCCGCGGAATAGGACCCCGCCGGCCCCGGGTTGCACACTGGAGTGCTGCGCACGCCGTCAGCCGCCTCGATCACCGACCGGAAAGGGTTGTCCCGACCCGTGACGACGACCGCGCCCACCTCGACGCAGGCCCCGAGCCGGGGTCCCGCCGCACACGTCACCCTCGCTGTGCTGGCGCTCGCGCTGGGCGGCTTCGCGATCGGCACGACCGAGTTCGTGACGATGGGCCTGCTGCCGCAGATCGCCGACGGCGTCGGCGTGTCCATCCCGCGGGCCGGGCACGTCATCTCGGCGTACGCCCTCGGGGTGGTCGTCGGCGCGCCGGTGATCGCGGTGTTCGGCGCGAAGCTGCCCCGCCGGCCGCTGCTCATCGGGCTGATGGCGGCGTACGCCGGGTTCAACCTGCTCAGCGCCGTCGCCGGCAGCTACGGCGTGCTCTTCCTGGCGCGCTTCCTCGACGGCCTCCCGCACGGCGCCTACTTCGGCGTCGCCTCGCTGGTCGCCGCGAGCCTGGCCGAGCCCGGGCGCCGGGGCCGTGCGGTCGCGAGCGTGATGCTCGGCCTGTCGGTCGCGAACGTGCTCGGCGTGCCGGCCGCGACCTGGCTCGGCCAGCAGGTGAGCTGGCGGGCGGCGTACGTCGCGACCGCGGCGATCGCGGTCGCCGCCATGCTGATGGTCCTGGTGCTCGTGCCGTCGCGGCCGGGCGACCGGCTGGCCACCGGGCGGCGGGAGATGCTGTTCTTCCGCAACGGCCAGGCGCTGCTCACGCTGCTGGCCGGTGCCGTGGGCTTCGGCGGGCTGTTCGCCGTGTACTCCTACATCGCACCCACGGTCACCGAGGTGGGCGGCCTCCCGGAGTCGGCGGTGCCGGTCTTCACCGCCGCGTTCGGCCTGGGCATGGTGGCCGGGACCTGGCTCGCCGGCCGGCTCGCCGAGTGGTCGGTGTTCCGGACCCTGATCCTGGCCGGGGTCGCGTCCTTCGTCGTCATGTTCCTGGTCTGGGCGGTCGCGCCGTTCGGCTGGGCGCTGCTGCCGGTGGTCTTCCTCGTGACCGCGACCGGCTCGGTCCTCGTGGTCAACCTGCAGCTGCGGCTGATGGCCGTCTCCGGCGAGGCGCAGACCCTCGGCGCGGCGATGAACCACGCCTCGCTCAACATCGCCAACGCGCTCGGCGCGTGGCTCGGCGGCCTGGTGATCGCGGCGGGCTACGGCTACCGCGCCCCGGCGCTGGTCGGCGCGGCGCTGTCGGTGCTCGGGATCGCGGTGCTGTTCTGGTCGGCGACGCTCCACCGCAGGTCGGCGGCCGGCGACCGCTGACCGCGGTCGTCGAAGGTGACCGCGCGCCAGTGGCGGTAGGTGCCCTGTGCCGCCAGGAGCCCGTGTGACAGCGGCGTCAGGTGCGACACCCGGTCGCCCCGGCGCACCGGCACGAATCGCGTCCACGTGTCGTCCGCGCTGCGGAAGAGGTGCTCACCCTCCGCAGAGCTGACGAACAGGGTGCCGTCGCGGGTCGCGGCCAGCTCGTCCACCGTGTCGAACGGCAGGTTCCGCCGGCCCAGCCGCCGCCAGTGCGCGCCGCCGTCGGTGGTGACGGCGAGCGTGCCGACCGGGGCGACCGTGGCGCCGTCGTACGTCGCGAGCACGGCGACCCGGTCGCCGGAGCTGACGACGCGGCCCGGCACGTCGCCGCCCGCGCGATCGTCGGAGACGACCGTGCGCGTCCAGTCCCGCCCGTCGGTCGTGCGGTAGAGCTCGACCGCTCCCGGGCCGGCGCCGTGGGCCAGGAGCCAGGCGGTGCCGGTCGAGGAGATCGTCCCCTCGGCCCAGCCGTCCACGCCCCGCGGGTGCGGGATCGGCCATTCGGACGAGGTCTCGGGGTCCGCGACGGCGAGGCCCTGGCGGGTGCGCACCACGACGTCACCGGCCGCCGGCGACCCCGCCGGTACGTCGGTGAGCGGCGTCGACGACCCGTCCGGAGCGACGACCTCCCCGTGGCGGTCCCAGCGGCGCAGCACGAAGGCGCCGGCCGCGGCGTACGCCGTCGGCGCGAGGCCACGGTCCAACCCACCCGTCAGGGCGCCCCCGCCGGCGGGGACGAGCCGCCACGCGTGCCAGCAGCGGCTGCTGGCGTGTCGGCACCACTGCCACACCGACATCACGTCACCGGCGTCGTCGGCCGCGACGCCGGTGAGCGCGCCGTGCCGGACCACGTCCACCGCGGTCGGCGCGCCGGCGGGTGTGGGCGCGGGCGTCGGTGCGGGTGCGCTGGAGCACGAGGTCAGCCCGACGGAGCCGGCCAGGGCCAGCGACGCGAGCAGGGTGCGGACGGTCACCCCGGTGGGACGCGCCGGCGGTCAGGAGAGTTGCGCGCGGAACTCGGAGGCCAGCAGGTCGTAGCCGACCAGGTCGACCGCGTTGCCGGCCCCGTCGCGCGCGGCCTGCCGCTGCACCCCGGTCCGCCGCATCGCGAGCTTCTCCAGGACCGCCAGCGACGCGACGTTCGGTGCCGACGCGTAGCCCGCGAGCCGGGGGAGGCCCAGCTCCTCGAACGCGTGCCGCACCGCGAGCGCCGCGGCCCGGGTCGTCAGCCCGCGCCCCCGTGCGTCCGGGTGGGTCAGGTAGCCGATCTCGGGCTCCTCGGCCATCCGGTAGAGGCCGACCACGCCGAGCAGCCGGTCGTCGTCCGGCGTGCAGAACGCCCAGGTGATGGTGTGGTTGGTGGCCAACCGCTCCTGGACCTGCTCGAGGAACCGGCGACCGTCCGCCTCGCCGGGGTCGCGGGGCAGGAACGCCAGCGAGTGCTGCGTCACCGGGTCGCCGATCGCCTCGACGATCCGCGCGGCGTCGGCGTCGGTGAACGGCCGCAGGCGTACGCCGTCGCCCTCGACGACCGGGTTGGCCAGCCAGGTCGTGCGGGGCTCCCGGGGGTCGTCGCGCAGCAGCGTGCCGACCCAGACGTCGCGGAGCTCGCCGCGCTGCGGCGACCACTGTCGGATGGTGCCCTCGATGGTGAACCCGAGCTTCCAGGCGAGCCGCCGCGACGCCCAGTTGCCGAGGTGGGCCCGCCAGGAGACGGTGCGCAGGCCCCGGTCGGTGAACCCCCACTCGAGCAGGAGGCGCACCCCGCGCTCGACGTACCCGGTCCCGCGCGCCCAGGGGTGGGAGCCGAACCCGAGGTCGGCCCGGTCGGCACCCTGGGGGCGGAGGTCGACCGACCCGGCGAAGCGTCCCTCGGCCTCGATGGCGAAGCCCCAGCTGGTGCCGTCCGCCCAGCCGCGCGGCACCATGTCGCCGACGTACTCCTCGGCGTCGGCCCGCGCGTAGGGGACCGGGACGACCGTCCAGCGCTGCGACTCCGGGTCCTGCGACTGCTCGACGATCGCGGGCACGTCGGAGGGCCGGTGTGCGCGGAGGGTGACGACTCCGTCGGTCAGGCCGGGAACCATGCGCCGACCCTAGTGTCGCGAGGGCTACCCCGAATGTCTGGACGGCCCCGTCCATGGGTCAGAATGGCGCCCATGTCCACCACGACCGCGCCCGAGGTCGCGACGGCTGCGCAGGGCTCCGGGACCGCCCGTCCGCGGGTGCTCTCGGGCATCCAGCCGACCGCCGACTCGTTCCACTTCGGCAACTACCTGGGCGCGCTGCGGCAGTGGGTGGACCTGCAGGAGGACTACCAGCCGTTCTTCTTCATCGCCGACCTGCACGCCATCACCGTCGAGCAGGACGCCGGGCTGCTGCGGGAGCGGACCCTGCGCGCCGCGGCCCAGCTGATCGCGATGGGCATCGACCCGGCGCGCTCGGCGATCTTCGTCCAGAGCCAGGTGCCCGAGCACGCCCAGCTCGGCTGGGTGCTCCAGTGCCTGACCGGCTTCGGCGAGGCGCGCCGGATGACGCAGTTCAAGGACAAGTCGGCCAAGGGCGGCGAGGGCGCGGCCAGCGTGGGCCTGTTCACCTACCCGATCCTCCAGGCGGCCGACATCCTGCTCTACCGCCCGCACTTCGTGCCGGTGGGGGAGGACCAGCGCCAGCACCTCGAGCTCACCCGCGACCTGGCCCAGCGCTTCAACAGCCGCTACAAGAAGACGTTCCGGCTGCCCGAGCCGTACATCCTCAAGGCGACCGCCAAGATCACGGACCTCCAGGACCCCACCGCGAAGATGTCGAAGTCGGCGTCCTCGCCGTCCGGGATCGTCGAGATGCTCGACGACCCGAAGATCTCGGCGAAGAAGATCCGCTCCGCGGTGACGGACTCGGGCTCGGAGATCCGGTTCGACCCGGAGAACAAGCCCGGCGTGAGCAACCTGCTCACGATCTACTCCGCGCTCACCGGCCGCACGATCGCCGACCTCGAGCAGGAGTACGACGGCCGTGGGTACGGCGACCTGAAGAAGGAGCTGGCCGAGGTCGTCGTGGACGTCGTGACGCCGTTCCGCGAGCGCACGCTGGAGCTGCTCGACGACCAGACCTACCTCACCGACGTGCTGCGCCGCGGCGCCGAGCAGGCCGGAGCGGTCGCGGAGGCCACGCTCCGCGACGTCTACGAGCGGGTCGGGTTCGTGGCCGCCGCCCGCCCGGCGGAGCAGTAGGGTCGATCGGGTGCCGACCATTGGCGTAGCCGTCGCGATCCCCGAGCCCTGGGGGAGCCGAGCTCCAGGACTACCGCACGGCCGTCGGGGACACGACCGCGACGATGATCCCCTCGCATGTCACCCTGGTGCCGCCGACGGAGATCGACGACGTACACCTGGTCGAGGTGGAGAAGCACCTCGAGGAGACCGCGGCCGAGCGGTCCGGGTTTCGCGTGCACCTGCGCGGCACGGGGACGTTCCGGCCGGTCTCGCCGGTCGTGTTCGTGACCCTCGTCGAGGGGATCTCCGAGTGCGAGCAGCTGGCCATCGCCGTGCGGCGGGGTCCGCTGGACGTCGACCTGCAGTACCCCTACCACCCGCACGTCACCGTCGCGCACCACCTCGAGGACCCGCTGCTCGACCGGGCCTTCGCGGAGCTGTCCGACTTCGAGTGCGAGTTCGACGTGCAGGGGTTCCACCTCTACGTGCACGACCCGGTCGCCGGCTGGCAGCCGACCCGCGACTTCCCGCTCCGGGCGGCCGCGGACCGCTGATGGCCTCGCTCGGGGAGGGCATCAGGGCGCGCGTCGAGGACGTGCGCCGTCGGCGACCGCTCGTCGACCACCTGGTGCGGATGCAGGAGCACTACGGAGCCGTCAAGGCGGGCCAGCAGGCCGGTGCGGTCACCTACTTCGCGTTCCTGTCCTTCTTCCCGATCCTGGCGCTCGCGTTCTTCGTGGTGGGCCTGCTGGCGGGGCTCTACAGCGGAGCCGAGCGCGACCTGATCCGCGCCGTGAACGCCGTCGTCCCCGGCCTGGTCGGCAACCGGGAGAACCAGGTCCAGATCAGCGACATCCAGAACGCCGCCAGCGCCGTCGGGGCCATCGGTGCGGCCGCGCTGCTGTACTCCGGGCTCGGCTGGCTCGCGGCGATGCGCGACGCGCTCGTCGTCGTCTTCGAGGTCCCGTCGAAGGAGCAGCCGAACTTCGTCGTCGGCAAGCTCCGGGACCTGGTGACGCTGGCGGCCATCGGTCTCACCCTGTTCGTGGCGGTCGCGGTCGCCGGACTCGTCGGTGGGTTCTCGACCCAGGTGCTCCACTGGCTCGGTGGTGGGGAGCAGCTCAGCTGGCTGGTCAAGCTCCTGACCGTCGTCCTCGGCTTCGGCGCGAACATGCTGCTGTTCTTCGCGATGTTCGTCCTCCTGGCCGAACCACCGACGCCGCGGCGATCGCTGTGGTCGGGCGCGATCCTCGGCGCGATCGCCTTCGAGGTCCTCAAGCAGGTCTCGGGACTGCTGATCCAGTCCACGCAGGGCAACCCCGCCTTCCAGGCGTTCGGACTCGCGCTGATCGTGCTGGTCTGGATCAACTACTTCTCGCGGGTCGTGATGTACGCCGCGGCGTTCGCGCACACCTCGCCGGCCGCACGGGAGCGACGCGTCGAGGACCCGCCGGCGCAGGTGCAGGGACCGCCCTCGCCGCCCGTTCCCCGGACGGTCGGGGCGGCCGCCGGTCCGGCCGGCGCCGGTACGACGTGGCTCGCGCCGTACGCCGCGGGCGCCGTCAGCACGCTCGGCCTGGTGGCCGTCGCCCGCAAGCTCAGCAGGAGGAAGCCATGACCGAAACCACGACTCGATCCACGACTCGAGGCACGACCCCCGGCCGCCGTACCGGCTGGTTCCTGGTCGCCGTCGCGATCTGGAACTTCTTCATCTGGCTCACGTTCGCCAAGAACCTCTACCAGGCCCACGCCGACGGCGAGGACCGGGCGACCGGCTACTGGGTCGCCCACAGCGTCCTCATCGTCGTCGACCTCGCCCTGGCTGTGGTGTTCGCCGTCCTCGGGGCCCGCATCCTGCGCGGACCGCACCGACCCTGAAATGCCGAGTCGGCGCAGTCTCAGGCACTCAGTGCCTGAGACTGCGCCGACTCGGCGATTGTCAGTGACCGTGCCGGAGGGCGGCGTGGAGGTCCCAGTTGAGGCGGGAGATCACGTCGAGGGGGATCTCCTTGGGGCAGGCGGCGGCGCACTCACCGATGTTCGTGCAGCCACCGAAGCCCTCGGCGTCGTGCTGGGCGACCATGCCGACCACGCGGGCGTCGCGCTCCGGCTGGCCCTGGGGCAGCTCGCCGAGGTGGGTGACCTTGGCGCCCATGAACAGCGAGGCCGACCCGTTCGGGCAGGCCGCGACGCAGGCGCCGCAGCCGATGCAGGTGGCCACGTTGAACGCGCGGACCGCGTCGTCGCGGGGGACCGGGACGGAGTGGGCCTCGGGCGCGGAGCCGGTGTTGACCGAGATGTAGCCGCCGGCCTGGATGATCCGGTCGAACGCACCGCGGTCCACGCACAGGTCCTTGACGACCGGGAACGCGTCGGCCCGCCAGGGCTCGATCACGATCTCGTCGCCGTCCTTGAACGACCGCATGTGCAACTGGCAGGTGGTGGTGACCTCCGGGCCGTGCGCCTGCCCGTTGATCATCAGCCCGCACATGCCGCAGATGCCCTCGCGGCAGTCGGAGTCGAACGCGACCGGCTCCTCGCCACGGGAGATGAGGTCCTCGTTGAGGACGTCGAGCATCTCGAGGAACGACATGTCCCCGGAGACCCCGTCGAGCTCGTAGGTGTGCATCGCGCCCTGCGACGCGGCATCCGGCTGGCGCCAGATCTTGAGAGTGACCTTCACTTGTAGCTCCGCTGCTTCATCTCGATGGCCGTGTAGACGAGGTCTTCCTTGTGCAGGACCGGCGGCTCGCCGTCCCCGGCGAACTCCCACGCCGCGACGTAGGCGAACTGGTCGTCGTGGCGCAGGGCCTCGCCGTCCTCGGTCTGCGACTCGGCCCGGAAGTGGCCGCCGCAGGACTCGCGGCGGTTCAGGGCGTCGATGCACATGAGCTCGCCCAGCTCGAAGAAGTCGGCCACCCGGCCGGCCTTCTCCAGGGACTGGTTGAGGGTGTCGGCGGTGCCGAGCACCTTCACGTTGCGCCAGAAGTCGTCCTTCAGGGTGCGGATCAGGTCGATCGCCTTCTTCAGGCCGTCCTCGGACCGCTCCATGCCGCAGTACTCCCACATGATGTTGCCGAGCTCGCGGTGGTAGGAGTCGACGCTGCGGGTGCCCTGGGTGGACAGGAAGTGGGTGACCCGGTCCTCGACCGACGTGCGCGCCTCGACCACGGCCGGGTGGTCCTCGGGCACCTTCTCGAACGGGCCGTCGGCGAGGTAGTCGCGGATGGTGTGCGGCAGGACGAAGTAGCCGTCCGCGAGCCCCTGCATCAGCGCGGACGCGCCGAGGCGGTTCGCGCCGTGGTCGGAGAAGTTGGCCTCGCCGGTCACGAACAGGCCCGGGATCGAGGACTGCAGGTCGTAGTCCACCCACAGGCCGCCCATCACGTAGTGGACGGCCGGGTAGATCCGCATCGGCGTCTCGTACGGGTTCTCGCCCGTGATCCGGGCGTACATGTCGAACAGGTTGCCGTACTTCTCCGCGACCGCGTCGCGGCCCAGCCGCTCGATGGCGGCACCGAAGTCGAGGTAGACACCCCGGCGTACGCCGTCGACCTCGGGTCCCACGCCGCGGCCCTCGTCGCACACGTACTTGGCGGCCCGGGAGGCGATGTCGCGGGGGACCAGGTTGCCGAACGAGGGGTAGATCCGCTCCAGGTAGTAGTCGCGGTCCTCCTCGGGGATCTGGCGCGGGTCCTTGTCGCAGTCCGCCTTCTTCTTCGGCACCCAGATGCGACCGTCGTTGCGCAGCGACTCCGACATCAGGGTCAGCTTCGACTGGTGGCTGCCGGTGACCGGGATGCAGGTCGGGTGGATCTGGGTGTAGCAGGGGTTCGCCATGTAGGCGCCCTTGCGGTGCGCGCGCCACGTGGCGGTGACGTTCGAGCCCATCGCGTTCGTGGACAGGTAGAAGACGTTGCCGTAGCCGCCCGAGGCCAGCACGACGACGTCGGCGAGGTGCGTCTCGATCTCGCCGGTCACCAGGTCCCGCGCGACGATGCCGCGGGCCCGGCCGTCGACGACGATGAGCTCGAGCATCTCGTGGCGGGTGTACTGGGTGACCGTGCCGGCGGCGACCTGGCGCTCCATCGCCTGGTAGGCGCCGATCAGCAGCTGCTGGCCGGTCTGGCCGCGCGCGTAGAACGTCCGGGACACCTGCACGCCGCCGAACGAGCGGTTGTCCAGCAGGCCGCCGTACTCGCGGGCGAACGGCACGCCCTGGGCGACGCACTGGTCGATGATGTTCGCGCTGACCTCGGCCAGCCGGTAGACGTTCGACTCGCGGGAGCGGTAGTCGCCGCCCTTCACGGTGTCGTAGAACAGCCGGTGGACGGAGTCGCCGTCCTCCTTGTAGTTCTTCGCGGCGTTGATGCCGCCCTGGGCGGCGATCGAGTGCGCCCGGCGCGGGGAGTCCTGGTAGCAGAAGGACTTCACGTTGTAGCCGGCCTCGCCCAGCGTGGCGGCGGCGGAGGCGCCGGCCAGGCCGGTGCCGACGATGATGATGTCGAGCTTGCGCCGGTTGGCCGGGTTGACCAGCTTGGCCTCGAACTTGCGCGTCTGCCAGCGGTCGGCGATGGGGCCGCTCGGGCGCCTTGGTGTCGCGGACCGGGTCGCCGGGCGTGTAGTAGCCGGCGGCGTCGTCGCCGTGCTCGGCGGGCGAGTCGTGCGAGGGATCACCGGTGAGCGTGGTGTCAGGCATGTCGGTCATGTGCTCAGACCCCTTACTTGGTGATGACGCCCGCGAGGACGAAGATCGGGACGAGGGAGAAGCCGCCGGCGATCACGACCGCGAAGATCCAGCCGAGGCGTCTTGGCGTTGCGGCGGGCGCGCGCGTTGTTGGTGAGCCCCAGCGTCTGCGCGGCGCTCCACGTGCCGTGGTGCAGGTGCAGGCCGAGGGCCACCATCGCGAGCAGGTAGATGACCGTCATCCACCAGGTGTCGAAGGTGTCGACCAGCAGGTTGTACGGGTCGTTGGTGGCGCCACCGGCGACGTTCACCTTGCCGATCGTGAAGTTCAGCAGGTGCCAGATCAGGAACAGCAGGATCGTGATCCCGCCCCAGCGCATCCAGCGGGAGGAGAACGACGACGCCAGGTTCTTCTTCATCACGTACCGGGTCGACCGCGCCGTCGCGGCCCGCCGCCACAGCGCGAGCGCGGCGTACACGTGCACCACCAGCGCGACGATCAGGACCACGCGCATGATCCACAGGAACCCGGAGCCCGGGAGCATCGGCTCGCCCAGCGTCCGCAGGTGCGCGGCGTACTCGTTGTACGCGTCGTGACCGGCGAAGGCCTTCAGGTTGCCGTACATGTGGAGCAGCACGTAGAGGATGAACAAGATGCCGCTCGCGGCCATCAGGAGCTTGAGCGTGATCGTCGAACGCGAAGCCCGCGCCCCCGTCACCAAGGTCGTCGTTGCCACGAGGGGCCACGCTACCCCGCAGCCCGCGCGTCGGTGACGCTGGGCAGGTGTGACTTACGTCCGGTTACCGGCGGGTTCGGCCGCCGGTACGACGAGGGCCCGGTAGTGCTGCTCGACCAGCTCGTCCACGGCCTCGTGCCAGGTGCGCCCGGCCAGCTCGCGGGCGCGGTGGCCGAGCAGGGCCCGGTGCGGGTCGGCCGCGAGGGAGGCCACGGCACGCGCCAGCCCGTGCCGGTCGGACGGGTCGTGGAGCAGGCCGGTCTCGAGGTGACGGACCACGTCGGTCGCGCCGCCCGAGCGCGGCGCGACCACGGGGACCGCCGCCGCCGCCGCCTCGCGCAGCGTGTGGCAGCAGGTCTCGTGCGCGCCGGGGTGCACCAGCACGTCGAGGGAGGGCAGCATCGCGGTGAGCTCACCGGTCGGCACCGCGCCGGTGAACTTCGCGCCGGGCAACCGGGCCTCGAGCCAGCGGCGCTGCGGGCCGTCCCCGACGACGACGGGGCGGATGCCCGGCACGCTCGCGAGCGCCGCGAGCCGACGTACGCCGTGGTGCTTGCGCAGCGCGCCGACGTACCCGACGACGACCAGGGGCCCGGAGCGCGACCGTGCCCGCGACCAGCGCTCGTGGAGCCAGTCGTCCCGCAGGGCGGGGGTGAACGCCGCGGTGTCGACGCCCGGCTGCCAGCGACCGGCGCCGGGCACGCCGAGCTCGGCCAGCCGCTGGGTCATCCAGGTCGACGTCACCAGGACGCGATCGGCCCGGTCGGCGACCCTGGACCGCCAGTAGTCCGCGGTGACGTCCAGCAGCGGTGACTGCTCGACGACCAGGGTCGGGACCCCGAGCCGCCGGGCGTGCTTGAGCGCCTTGCGGCCGAGGGTGCCGGGCGACGTGACGTGCACCAGGTCCGGACCGAACGCGCGCAGCGCCTCGCGTACCTGCGACCCGGGCCGGTCGAGCGTGCGCACCCGCACGATCCGGGCAGCCCCGGTACGTCGTGAGGCCCGGCCCGGGCGCGACGAGGAGCACCTGGTGGCCCAGGTCGACGAGGCCGTCCAGGACCGCCTTGACGGTCGTGGTCGTGCCGTCGACGGCCGGGAAGAACGTCTCGGTCACCAGTGCGATCCGCATGCCCCCACGCTGGATGGTCCGGATGTCCGGACCACGGCGTCGAGGTTGATGTCGCGTGAACCCGACACGGTGTGGCCCCTTTCACATCCGGCCCGATGTGTGCAGACTGCACTGGCACCCGACCCAGCGGAGGTGGCGATGGCGTCGACGGACGCGCGAGAGACGGCAGCAGGATCGACAGGTGTGCACGGGCCCGCCCGGGCCCGCATCGGGGCCCGAACGCTCCGCACCGACAGGTGGTGGCTCTATCCAGCGGCGACCTTCGTCGTCTTCGCCGGGTTCGTCGTGTTCGCGACGTACCGCGCCTTCGCCGGCGACCACTTCTACTCCGAGCCGTACCTCTCGCCGTTCTACTCGCCGTGCCTGACCGACTCCTGCCAGCAGGCGGGCGCCGCTGACTTCGGCACCCCGTTCAGCTGGTGGAGCCTGTCGCCGGCGCTGATCATCCTGATCTTCCCGCTCGGGTTCCGCCTGACCTGCTACTACTACCGCAAGGCCTACTACCGTGCCTTCTGGCTGTCGCCGCCGGCCTGCGCGGTCGCCGAGCCGCACGGCGCCTACTCCGGGGAGACCCGGTTCCCGCTGATCCTGCAGAACATCCACCGCTGGTTCTGGTACGCCGCGGTGCTCGTCGCGCTGGTCCTCACCTACGACGCGGTCCTCGCGTTCGGCCCCGCGGAGGGCGAGTCGAGCGGCGTCCACATGGGCCTGGGCACGCTGCTGATGGTCGCCAACGTGGTGCTGATCTGGCTCTACACGCTGTCGTGCCACTCCTGCCGGCACATCACCGGCGGCCGGCTGCGGCACTTCTCGAAGCACCCGGTCCGCTACCGGATGTGGACCATGGTCTCCAAGCTCAACGCGCGGCACGGCACGTACGCGTGGTACTCGCTGTTCTCCGTGGCGATCGTCGACTTCTACATCTACCTGCTGGCCACCGGCGCCTTCGACGACCCGAGGTTCTTCTGATGAGCGAGCCGTCACCCCATGACGGGCAACGAGATGTCCGGCTCCGCGCGAAGGCGGCATGGAGCGCCACGAGTACGACGTGGTCGTGGTCGGCGCCGGCGGCGCCGGCCTGCGCGCGGCGATCGCCGCGCACGACGCGGGCGCCCGCACCGCGGTGGTCTGCAAGTCCCTGCTCGGCAAGGCGCACACCGTGATGGCCGAGGGCGGCATCGCCGCGGCGATGGGCAACCGCTGGCCGGAGGACAACTGGGAGGTGCACTTCCGCGACACCATGCGTGGCGGGAAGATGCTCAACAACTGGCGGATGGCCCAGCTGCACGCCCAGGAGGCGCCCGAGCGGGTGCAGGAGCTCGAGGACTGGGGCGCGCTGTTCGACCGCACCGACGACGGGCTGATCTCGCAGCGCGACTTCGGCGGCCACAAGTACGCCCGGCTCGCCCACGTCGGCGACCGCACCGGCCTGGAGATGATCCGCACCCTCCAGCAGCGGACGGTGCAGCTCGGCATCGACGTCTTCATGGAGTGCACGATCACCGAGCTCCTCAAGGATCGGCGAGAGCGATCTCGCGGCGCCTTCGGCTACTGGCGCGAGTCCGGCCGGTTCGTGACGCTTCGAGGCGCCGACCGTGATCCTCGCGACCGGCGGCATCGGCAAGTCGTTCAAGGTCACCTCGAACTCGTGGGAGTACACCGGCGACGGCCACGCGCTCGCCCTGCGTGCCGGCGCGGCGCTGATCAACATGGAGTTCGTGCAGTTCCACCCGACCGGCATGGTCTGGCCGCCGTCGGTGAAGGGGCTGCTGGTCACGGAGTCGGTCCGCGGCGACGGCGGCATCCTGAAGAACTCCGAGGGCAAGCGGTTCATGTTCGACTACATCCCGGAGTTCTTCAAGGCGGAGACGGCCGACACCGAGGAGGAGGCCGACCGCTGGTACGACGACAAGAAGAACAACCGCCGGCCACCCGAGCTGCTGCCGCGTGACGAGGTGGCGCGGGCGATCAACTCCGAGATCAAGGCCGGCCGCGGGATCACCGCACGGCGGCATCTTCCTCGACATCGCGTCGCGCCGGACGCCGGAGTTCATCCGCAAGCGGCTGCCGTCGATGTACCACCAGTTCAAGGAGCTGGCCGACGTCGACATCACCGCGGAGCCGATGGAGATCGGACCGACCTGCCACTACGTGATGGGCGGTGTCGAGGTCGACGCCGGACACCCAGGAGAGCGCGGTCCGGGGCCTGTACGCCGTGGGCGAGTGCTCCGGCGGCATGCACGGCTCGAACCGGCTCGGCGGCAACTCGCTGGGTGACCTGCTGGTGTTCGGCAAGCGCGCGGGCGAGGCCGCCGCGGCGTACTCCGCCGGCCTCGTCGGCACCGGCCCGCCGTCAGCGAGGACGACGTGAAGGCCGCGCAGGCGAGCGCGCTCGCGCCGTTCGAGGTCGAGGGAGGGGAGAACCCGTACACGATCCAGCAGGACCTGCAGCAGTCGATGAACGACCTGGTCGGCATCATCCGTACCGGCCGGGAGCTGGAGGAGTCGCTCACCGAGATCGAGGCGTTCAAGCAGCGGGCGAAGGGGATGGTCGTGGAGGGCCACCGGCAGTACAACCCCGGCTGGCACCTCTCGATCGACCTGCGCAACATGCTGCTGGTCTCCGAGGCGATCGCCAAGGCGGCGCTGGCGCGGGAGGAGTCCCGCGGCGGGCACACGCGCGACGACTTCCCGAAGACCGGACAACGAGGTGTGGGGCACCAAGAACCTCGTCGTCACCCTGAACGCCAGCGGCACCGGCGTGGACCTGGCCGAGAAGCCGTTGCCGGTGATGCCGGACGAGCTCAAGAAGTACTTCGACTGACCGGTGGTCGAGCCTGGCGAGACCCACCCGAGAAGGGAAGCAAGATGGGCTACACGCTGAAGATGCGGATCTGGCGCGGCGACCGGTCCGGCGGCGACCTGGGCGACTACGAGGTCGAGGTCTCGGAGGGCGAGGTCGTCCTCGACGCGCTCCACCGGATCCAGGCGACCCAGGCCGGCGACCTCGCGATCCGCTGGAACTGCAAGGCCGGCAAGTGCGGCTCCTGCTCCGCCGAGATCAACGGCCGGCCGCGGCTGATGTGCATGACCCGACTCTCGGACTTCGAGCCGACCGAGACGATCACGGTCACGCCGATGCGGACGTTCCCGGTGATCCGCGACCTGGTCACCGACGTCTCGTTCAACTACGAGAAGGCCAAGGAGCTCCCGTACGCGCAGCTCCCGCCGCGCGACCCCGACGGGAAGCGCCGGATGGCGCAGATCGACGTCGAGCGCGGCCAGGAGTTCCGCAAGTGCATCGAGTGCTTCCTGTGCCAGAACACCTGCCACGTCGTCCGTGACCACGAGGAGAACAAGCCGGCGTTCGCCGGCCCGCGGTTCTTCCTGCGGTACGCCGAGCTCGACATGCACCCGCTGGACACCCACGACCGCCGCCAGCTGGCGCAGGACGCGGCCGGCCTCGGGATGTGCAACATCACCAAGTGCTGCACCGAGGTCTGCCCGGAGAACATCAAGATCACCGACAACGCGATCATCCCGATGAAGGAGCGGGTCGTGGACCGCAAGTACGACCCGCTGGTCTGGCTGGGCAACAAGATCGGCATCCGCAACCGCGACAACGACGGCCGCACCGAGGTCTGACCGCCGAGGTCCCGGTGGCCGACGAAGACCTGCGGGCCGGTGGTGGTCGCGCGCCGACGGGCAGCAAAGCGGGTACGGCGGTCAGGTGGCGGCGGGCGCCTTCCGGCTTGCAGGTCGGCGGGACGGCGGTGGTTGAGGTGCGAGGGCGTCCCGCGCCCGAGCCTCGAAACCACCCGCGAGCACCGCTCGGCGCGAGCTCGAAAAAAGTTTTGGAAATCGTCTCATAAGGTGAGACAGACCGGCTCTGAGCAGGCTCGACTGTCGGTGCCCGGTGCTTGAGTAGGACCCATGAGCAGCACCGCGATCCCCGCCCCGGACGGCCCCCAGCCGTACCGCGCGGACGACCTCGCCGCGGAGCTGTCCGAGATGGGCCCGGACGAGCTGCTCGCGGTGGCCGCGGACGCCGACCGGCCGGCCCGAGCGGCCGAGCTGCAGCGGCTGGAGTGCGCGCTGGCCTGGGCGCTGGCGCACCCCGCCTCGCCCGAGGAGAGTGCCAACGGGTGGGTCGAGATCGCCGGCGGGCCGGGCACCCCGGACGTGGAGGAGTTCACCGCCGAACCCCTGGCCGCGGTGTTCGCGACCACCAGCCACTCCGCGCGCTCCCTGATCAGTGATGCCCTGGACCTGGCCTACCGGCTGCCCAAGACCTGGGCCCGGGTCCGCGCGCTGGAGGTCCCCGGCTGGCGGGCCCGCCGGATCGCGCAGAACACCACCGGCCTGTCGACAGAGGCGGCCGCGGCCGTGGACACGGTCCTGGCGCCGAAGGCGCACAAGTGCGGGATCCGGGCCATCGACGCCGCGATCGCCGAGGCCACCGCCGACGCCGAACCCGACCAGCAGCTCAACGACGAGGAGGCCCGCAAGAACCAGTGGGGCGTCCAGCTGTTCCACCCCGAGCCCACCGGCCCCGCCGCCTGGAAGGGCACCTCGACCCTGGTCATCACCGGTGACACCGTCGACCTGACCCACCTCTACGACCAGATCAACGCTCTCGCCACCGGCGAGGTCGCCGAGACGCACCCCGACGAGACGTTGGAGGTCCGCCAGGCGCTGGCGGTCGGGCTACTCGCGCGGCGGATGAACGCCGGCAAGCCCCCGCGGCTCAAGCTCTACCTGCACGCGAACGCCGCTGACCTGTCCGACGCCACCATCGGCACCGGGTCGGTCGAGCGCCTCGGCCCGATCACCATGGCCAAGATCAAGGACTGGGTCGGCCACGCCGCCGTCACCATCCTCCCCGTCCTCCGCACCGACCGCACCGAGGCGGTCGACCAGCACGACCCGCCCGCCTGGATGCGCGAGCTCGTCATCCTGCGCGACCAGCACTGCATCCACCCCTACTGCGCCACCGACGCCCGCGCCTGCGACCTCGACCACATCACCGAATACCTCGACCCCGACGACGGCGGCCCGCCCGGCCAGACCCACCCAGGCAACCTCGCCCCGCTGTGCAGACGCCACCACCGCGCCAAGACCCGACGCCGATGGCGCTACCGACAACTCGCCCCCGGCACTACCTGTGGACCGGACCCCACGGACGCCACTACCTCGTCACGCCTGACGGCACCGAACCCGTCTGACCGCCTGTGCGCCGCCCGCCCTCACTGGGTGTGTCCCTATTCGTCGTCCGATGCTGCGAGCCGCTTACCGGATCAGCCGATGTGCGGGCCGCCCGGGCGGGTCGTGTGCCTGCAGGCGCGCCATAGCGCGTTCCCAGGCACACGACCCGATCACTCCGAGGCAGGGTCGCACTCATCTGCCGCGATCCGCGCGGATACGGGTACGCGGTTGGCCGTGCACTGGGGACAAACGCAGTCAGGTCAACAGCGCGACGATCGCCTTCGACACGGCGTACGCCGCGACCGCGGCTCCGGCGGCGACGACCGCGGTGACGAGCAGCAGGGTGAGCAGCGCCTTGAGGATGGTCGCCGCGCGCGGGTGTGTCCCGCGTCCTCCCGGGTGATGCACGAGTACTGCCATGGCCCGCTCCCTCCGAGTGAGCGTGGGTGCTGATACCCATCAGACGCCCGGGGAGACCTCCGCGGTTGCCCCGATCAGGTTGCAGTTCGGTCACGGGCCGGCGGCCCCGGGCTGTCGGCGGTCGCCACCAGCGGCGCGGTTGAAAAAGGTCACACTCGGTGGCTGTCGCCGGGCACCCCTCCTAAGGTTCGCTCCATGACCGATCAGGGGACCGTCGAGGGCGGCCTGGACGAGCCCGGTGAGCTCGAGCCCGAGCAGGGCTCGCTCGACCTCGCGGGTCCCGACGACCGGTGGTCGGTCGCGGACTGGGAGCGGGAGGCCGCGGCCGTGCTGCGCAAGGCGCGCCGGCTCGCCGAGGACGACGGCGACGACCTGGTCTGGCAGAAGCTGACCCGGACCACCCTCGACGGCATCGCCGTCACCCCGCTGGGTACGCCCGGGCTCCTCGACGGCCTGCAGACCGCCGGTCGTCCGACCCGGCAGGGCGACTGGGACATCCGGTCGTACGTCGACGGCACCGACGCGAAGCTCGCCAACGAGGAGGCGCGCGTCGACCTCGAGGGCGGCGTCACCAGTCTCTGGGTGCGCGGCGGGCAGGACTGGACGACCCTCCTCGACGGCGTGCTGCTCGACCTCGCTCCCGTCGTCCTCGACGGCGGCGACGTCGACGGCTTCCTGGCGTACGCCGAGGGCCGCGAGCTGCACCCCGGCACCAACCTCGGCCTCCCGGCCGCCGACGCGACTGCCGAGGTCGCGGACCGGGCGCGCGAGCGCGGCATCCGCGCCTTCGTCGTCGACGCGACTGCCGTCCACGACCGCGGCGCGTCCGACGTCCAGGAGCTCGCCTGGTCCATGGCCGCCGGTGCGACGTACCTGCGCACCCTCGGCGAGGCCGGCGTGGCCGTCGACGACGCCGCTGGCCTGGTGGAGTTCCGCTACGCCGCCACCGACGAGCAGTTCACGACCATCGCCAAGCTGCGCGCCGCCCGGCGGCTCTGGGCGCGCGTGCTCGAGCTCTCCGAGGCGGCGGTGCGCGACCAGCGGCAGCACGTCGTCACCAGCCGCCCGATGATGAGCAAGTACGACCCCTGGGTCAACATGCTCCGCACGACCGTCGCGCGCGTTCGCCGCCGGCGTCGGGGGAGCGGACAGCGTCACGGTGCTGCCCTTCGACGGTCCGCTCGGCCGGCCGGACGCCTTCGGGCGCCGGATCGCCCGCAACACCAGCCACCTGCTCATCGACGAGTCCCACGTCGCACACGTGGCCGACCCCGCCGGCGGTTCGTACGCCGTGGAGAAGCTCACCGACGACCTCGCGGTCGCCGCGTGGGAGCTGTTCGGCGAGCTCGAGGACGGCGCCGACCTGGACGCCGCCATCGCCGACACGGTCGCGAGGCGCGAGCAGGAGATCGCCCGGCGCAAGCGGCCGATCACCGGCGTGACCGAGTTCCCGAACCTGGACGAGACGCTGCCCGAGCGGTCCGGTGACCCGGACCCGGTCCGCCGCTACGCGGCGAGCTTCGAGGCGCTGCGCGACGACCCCGCCGACGCGCACGTCTTCCTCGCCACGCTCGGCCCGGTGGCCCAGCACACGGCCCGCGCCACCTTCGCCACCAACCTCCTCGCCGCCGGCGGCATCGCGGTCGACGTCGCCGGACCGACCGCCGACGCCGACGAGCTCGTCGCGGCGTACGACGGCCAGCCGGTCGTCTGCCTCGCCGGCTCCGACCAGGCCTACGAGGAGTGGGGCGAGGCCGCCGCGAGCGCGCTGCGCGCCGCAGGTGCCCGTCACGTGATCATCGCCGGCCGGCCCGACCGACTACGCCGACGACGTCCTGCGCGCTGGGTGTCGACGCGCTCGCGTTCCTGACCAGCACGAGGGAGCAGCTGTGACCGTCCCGAAGAGCTTCAAGGGCCTGCCCCTGACCACCGATGCCTCCGCGGCCGCCGAGGCCGCCGGCGGGGGCGAGTGGATGTCGCCCGAGGGCATCGCGATCAAGCCGTCGTACGGCCCGGACGACCTGGCCGGTCTCGACGCCCTCGACACCCTGCCGGGGCTGAGCCCGTTCCTGCGCGGCCCGTACCCCACGATGTACACGACGCAGCCGTGGACGATCCGGCAGTACGCCGGGTTCTCGACCGCGGAGGAGTCGAACGCCTTCTACCGCCGCAACCTCGCGGCCGGCCAGAAGGGCCTGTCGGTCGCGTTCGACCTGGCGACCCACCGCGGCTACGACTCCGACCACCCGCGGGTGCGCGGCGACGTCGGGATGGCCGGCGTCGCGATCGACTCGATCTACGACGCCCGCACGCTCTTCGACGGCATCCCGCTGGACCAGATGTCGGTCTCGATGACCATGAACGGCGCGGTGCTGCCGGTGATGGCGCTCTACATCGCCGCGGCGGAGGAGCAGGGGGTGAAGCCGGAGCAGCTGGCGGGGACCATCCAGAACGACATCCTCAAGGAGTTCATGGTCCGCAACACCTACATCTACCCGCCCGCGCCGAGCATGCGGATCATCAGCGACATCTTCCAGTACACCGCCGAGCGGATGCCGCGCTTCAACTCGATCTCCATCTCCGGCTACCACATGCAGGAGGCGGGGGCGACCAACGACCTCGAGGTCGCCTACACGCTCGCGGACGGCGTCGAGTACATCCGGGCCGGCCTCGCCGCCGGCCTCGACATCGACAGGTTCGCGCCCCGGCTGTCGTTCTTCTGGGCGATCGGCATGAACTTCTTCATGGAGGTCGCGAAGATGCGCGCCGCCCGCGCCCTCTGGGCGCGGCTGGTTCGCCAGTTCGACCCGCAGAACCCGAAGTCGCTCAGCCTGCGCACCCACAGCCAGACCTCGGGCTGGTCGCTGACCGCGCAGGACGTCTTCAACAACGTCGGGCGCACCTGCGTCGAGGCGATGGCCGCGACCCAGGGCCACACCCAGTCGCTGCACACCAACGCGCTCGACGAGGCGATCGCGCTGCCGACCGACTTCTCGGCCCGCATCGCGCGCAACACCCAGCTGCTGCTCCAGCAGGAGAGCGGCACGACCGGCACGATCGACCCCTGGGCCGGCTCGTACTACGTCGAGCGGCTCACCCACGACCTCGCCGAGCGCGCGTGGGGGCACATCCTCGAGGCCGAGCGGGCCGGCGGCATGGCGGCCGCGATCGAGCAGGGCATCCCGAAGATGCGCATCGAGGAGGCAGCCGCCCGCACCCAGGCCCGGATCGACTCCGGCGCTCAGCAGGTGATCGGCGTCAACACCCACCGCCTCGCCGCGGAGGACAAGCTCGAGGTCCTCAAGGTCGACAACGACGACGTCTACCGACAGCAGGTCGCCAAGCTCGAGCGGCTGCGCGAGGAGCGGCACGACGACGACGTACGGCGCGCCCTCGAGGCGCTCACGAACGCCGCCGAGCGCGGGTCGTCCAGCACCCTGGACGGCAACCTGCTCGCGCTGGCGGTGGACGCCGCCCGAGCCAAGGCGACGGTGGGGGAGATCTCGGCCGCGCTGGAGAAGGTCTACGGCCGGCACCAGGCGGTCATCCGTACCATCAGCGGCGTGTTCAGGGACGAGTCGGCGGAGTCCGGCAGCACGCTCGTGCAGCAGGTGCTCGACGCGACCGCGGAGTTCGAGGAGGCCGAGGGCCGGCGTCCGCGGATCCTGGTCGCGAAGATGGGCCAGGACGGCCACGACCGCGGCCAGAAGGTCGTGGTCAGCGCGTTCGCCGACATGGGCTTCGACGTCGACGTCGGGCCGCTGTTCTCCACCCCGGAGGAGGTCGCCCAGCAGGCGGTCGACGCCGACGTGCACATCGTCGGCGTGTCCTCCCTCGCGGCCGGTCACCTGGCGCTGCTGCCCGCGCTCAAGCAGGCGCTGGCCGAGCAGGGCCGGCCGGACATCATGATCGTCATCGGCGGTGTCATCCCGCCGGACGACGTGCCGACGCTGCGGGAGATGGGTGCGGCGGCGGTGTTCCTGCCGGGGACGGTCATCGCGGAGTCGGCGCTCGACCTGCTGGCCCGGCTGCGCGAGCAGCTGGACCACTGACCGGTCCCACCGCGACGGCGGTACCGGCGCACGCCCTGCGTGTCGCCGCAACTTCCGGAGCGCTGCGCACGTCCCAAGGGCGTGCGCGCCCTTGCCCTGCTGTTCTGTCTCGTCCTCGCGGGATGCAGCCAGGGCGCCCAGACGACCAGTCCGCACGCGTCGGTCCCGAGCTCGGTACCGACGACCGGGCGGGGGCCCGCTCTGGTGCCTCGGCCGTGCACGCCCGATGACGGTCTTCGGGTCTCGGGCCGGACCGGTGACGGAGCCGGGGGCCACACCTTCACCATCTGGAAGATCGTCAGCCGGGTGCCGTGCACGCTCCAGGGGCGGCCGACGCTGACCCTGTTCGCGCGCGACGGTCACCCGCTGCCCTTCGCCTACCGACACGACCGCCGGGTCCCGCAACGGATCGTGCCCGCACCGACGGGACCGCGTCGCTTCACCACCGTGGCGGTCGCGACGTTCCGCTGTGAGCGGACCAGGAACCCCCGACGCGCGACGACGGTCCGGATGACCCTGCCGGGCGGGATCCGCGTCACCGGCACCGCCGACATCGCCTACTGCGCCGACGACCCGGACCCGTCGGTGAGCACCGGGAGCATCGGGACCTGGAGCCTCGGCTCCCACCAGCCGTCGGCGCACGTCGCCTACCCGCTCGGCAGCCCTCAGGTCCGCCCGAACGCGGCCACCTGGGGGCGCGCCGACGTCGACGGCGACGGGCAGCCCGATGTCGTCGTCGTCCGCCGCGACGGCGCCGTGGAGGCTCGGCTGCGCGACGGCACCGTCGTCACGGCGCTGCCGGCCGGCGGCCGGTTGCAGGCGCTCTCCGACCTCGACGGCGACGGAGCAGCCGAGATCCTGGTGGGGTACACCGCCGCCGGCTGCTGCGCCGGCACGTACGCCTTCCCCACCTCGGCCCCGAGGGTGCTCACGGTCGCGGACGGGTCCCTGCGCCAGGTCGACGTCCCGCTGTCCTTCGACCGCGGCCGGGGCGACGTGTTCGCCGGGGTGACCTGCGAGGGCGACACCGTCACCCGCGTCCGAGCACTCGGTGACCCCGCACCCTCGGACCACGCCCGGCTCGAGGTCACCCGGACGGTCTGGCGACTCGACGGCACCAGCGTGGTCCGCATCGGGCGGACGACCCGCACCGAGACCGGCGACCCCCTGACGCTGACTGCGTCGCACTGCCCCGGTATGGGCGCGGACGGCTGGGGCCCGTAGGTCCGGGACGTCCTAGACTCGCCGCCGTGGCGGACGTGAGTGCTCTCCTCGACGGCATCCGCGCGGGCCGCCGCGCGGCGGTCTCCCAGGCCATCACCCTGGTCGAGTCGACCAGCCCCAAGCACCGCGAGCGGGCCCGTGAGCTGCTCACCCAGCTCGAGCAGCGCGACGCCGTACGGGTCGGCATCAGCGGCGTGCCGGGCGTCGGCAAGTCGACCTTCATCGAGGCCCTCGGCACCCGCCTCACCTCGGCCGGCCACCGCGTCGGCGTCCTGGCGGTCGACCCGTCCAGCGTCCGCACCGGCGGCTCGGTCCTCGGCGACAAGACCCGGATGGCCAGGCTCGCCAACGACGCGGACGCCTTCGTCCGGCCCTCGCCGAGCGCCGGCACCCTCGGCGGGGTCGCGCGGGCCACCGTGCAGGCGATGGCCGTGCTCGAGGCGGCGGCGTACGACGTGGTGCTGGTCGAGACGGTCGGCGTCGGCCAGTCCGAGGTGACCGTGGCCGGCATGGTCGACACGTTCCTCTTCCTGACGCTGGCGCGGACCGGCGACCAGCTCCAGGGCATCAAGAAGGGCATCCTCGAGATCGCGGACGTGATCGCGGTCAACAAGGCCGACGGGGACCGGCAGCAGGAGGCCCGGGTCGCGGCGCGCGACCTGGCCGGCGCGCTGCGCCTGGTGCGCGGCAAGGGGGAGTGGGCGCCGCCCGTGGTCACCTGCTCCGCACTCGAGGGCAGCGGTGTCGACGACGTCTGGGACCGGGTGCTCGAGCACCGCGGCCACCTCGGCTCCGAGGGCCTGGCGCGCAAGCGCGCCGAGCAGCAGCTCGACTTCACCTGGGCCCTGGTGCGCGACGAGCTCGAGCAGCGGCTGCGCCACTCGGCCGCGGTCAAGGCGATCCGTGCCGAGCTGCGCGACGCCGTGCTCGCCGGCGAGCTGCCCGCCCCGGTGGCCGCGGACCGGATCCTGGCGGCCTACGACGGCGACAGCCGGTAGCCCGCTGCGCCGAGATCCTCGATCCGGACGCCGGCGGCCCCGAGCCGCTGCGTGCAGCCGGTCGACGGCCGCAACGACAGCCGCCGTGTCCGACTCCCGCATCTGGCTCCCAGCGGGGTAGATCTCCCCGCGCAGGCCGAGAGCCAGGTCGCCGGCACTGCGCGGCGTGGTGCCGGCGTACAGGAGGAGCTCGAGCAGGTCGAACTCCAGCCGGCCGAGCTCGACGGCCACGCCGTCGAGCATCAGGAGTCCCTCCGCCGGGTTGAGGCGCAGGCCGCGGAACACCAGCCAGTCGCCGTCGAGTTCCACCAGCCGCGTCGGCGGCGGCTGCTGGGGTGGCGGGGGCGTCACCTCGGGGTGGGCGCGGGCGACGGCGTAGCGATGGGATGGTCGGCGCAGGCCCGCGAGGAACCGGGACCGCAGCTCGTGCGGCCGGAACGGCTTTGCCACGTAGTCGTCGGCGCCGGCGGCGAATCCGCCGAGGATGTCGTCCTCGCCGGTCAGCGCACTGACCATGACGACGTACGACGTGCTGAACTCGCGGATCCGTCGGGTGACCTCGTAGCCGTCGATCCCGGGCAGGGCCACGTCGACGGTGACGATCGCCGGCTGGTGGGCGCGCACGGCCTCGACGCCGGAGGGGCCGTCGGCGGTCACCACCGGGTGGAAGCCGGTGTGGGTCAGCACGAGGGCGAGCAGCTCGGCGACCTCGGCGTCGTCCTCGATCACGACCGCGAGCGGGCGCGTCGCCTCATCGACAGGGCACATTGGTCATCTCCCCCACGCCCGCGGGCGCCGTGTGCTGATCGCAGCCGACGAGGTTGTCGGCTCGCTCCGCCTCGCCCACGAGGTGGACGGCATAGCCCGCCCGACTGAGCGTGAACGCGTTCTGCAGGATCCGGTTGCCGCGGCCCCACCCGCGCCGGACGACGTGCACCTGGACCGCGTCGGGCCCCGCAGAGCTCAGCTCGTTCCCGCGCACGAGCCAGCGGTTGCCCTTGAGGTCGACCACGGAGTCGACACTCCCGGACCCTCCGTCGAGCAGGTTGTCCCGCAGCTCACCACCCGTCGTGCCCTCCTTGACGTCGATCGCCTCGGCAGTCGTGTTGGCCACGTCGTTGCCGATGATCCGGTTGCGGTCGCTGCGGTCGGGTCGGCAGTCACTGATGTCGCACCAGTTCCCCGCCGCGCTGCCGATGTAGATGCCCTCGCCGTACGTCGGGTCGTGCAGTCCGGTGCTCCGGATCCGGGTGCCGGTCACCAGATTGTCGCTGCTGCCCGCCCGCAGGTGCAGGGCCTCGTCACCGACCTTCGAGATCCGTAGATCCCGGAGCCGGTTGTGCGAGGAGCCGTCGAGCACCACGCCCTTCTGTCCCCCCGTCACCGAGAAGCCCTCCAGGCGCCAGTAGGACGCCCCGTCGAGGTGCAGCGTGTAGCCGTGAGCGGTGGAGCCGCCGACCAGCCGGGCGTCGGGCGACCCGCACAGGGTGATCGGCCGGGAGGCGGTCCCCGCCCGGGTGATCTCGAACGGACCGTCGTAGGCGCCGTCCGCGAGGAGGATCCGGTCGCCGGGCTCCGCCCCCGCGACCGCTGCGCGCAGCCCTACGGTGCTGGAGACCACGGTGCCCTGGGCGCCGCATGCGTCGGAGGCCGGGCCGCTCGGCTGGTTGTCCGACCGGCAGGCCGGCAGCAGCAGCACGGCCGCCAGCGCGGTCGCCAGCAGTCTGGCGCGGGCAGTCACGCCCGTCAGTGTCACAGCCCGGGACTGGTACGGACCGGAGATGCCCGAAATCCAGTGGTCGGCGCGTCGCCGCACCTACGCTCTGGGACCGGGGCCGCTGACGGGAGGTGGGGGAGGTATGGACGTGCTGCGCTTCGGGCTGCCCGACTCCTACGCCTGGGTCCTCCCGTTCGGCATCCTGGGCATCATCTCGTGGGGGTTCTGGCTGGTCCGCAAGCTGATCTCCGTCACCGCCCGCCCGGTCGTGAACGACTTCCGCACCACGTGCACGATCGTGGTGCCGTCGTACCACGAGGACCCCGATGTCCTGACCCGCTGCCTGGGCACCTGGCTGGCCGAGGGGCCCCAGCGCATCATCGTCGTGCTCGACGTGGCGGACACGGAGGCCAAGGAGCGCATCCGACGCTCTCGGCCACCCCAACGTCGAGGCGCACCTCTTCCACCACCGCGGCAAGCGGTCCGCGCTCGGTTACGGCATGCGGCTGGTCGACACCGAGCTCGTGCATCCTGATCGACTCCGACACCGTCTGGCTGCCCGGGATGTACGAGAACATCCAGATGCCCTTCATCGATCCGGTCGTCGGTGCGGTGAGCACGCGGCAGAACGTCTATCTGCCCAAGACCAGCATCTGGAGGCGCGTGGCCGACTGGATCATCGACCTGCGCTACTACGACTATGCGCCGGCGATGGGCCGCTTCGGTGGCGTCATCTGCGCCTCGGGACGCACGAGCGCCTACCGTACGCCGTCATCAAGGACCGGATCGAGGACCTCGAGCACGAGATCTTCTTCGGTCGCGAGTGCATCGCCGGTGACGACGGTCGCCTGACCTGGCTGGTGCTCTCCCAGGGCTTCCGCGTGGCCCACCAGGACTCGGCGCGGGCGTTGTCGATGTTCCCGGGCACGTTCCGTGCGTTCTGCAAGCAGCGGGTCCGCTGGAGCCGCAACTCGTACCGGTGCTACATCACGGCCGTCCGGCACGGGTGGATCTTCAGGACCCCGCTGATCTCGCAGATCACCGTGATGCAGATCCTCCTCACCCCGCTCACCTGCGCCTCCGCTCTCGTGTACGTCGGCCTCAGCCTGCGCGCCGACCAGCCGTGGCTGGCTCTCGCGGTCTCCCTGATCTGGTTGGTCATCGGTCGTGGCATCCGCGGGATCTCGCCACCTGTGGCGGCGCCCCGAGGACATCTGGATCCTGCCGGTCGTGACCTTCGCGGTCATGTTCGTTGCGCTGCCGATCAAGACCTACGCGTTCTTCACCATGAACAAGCAGGGCTGGCTGACCCGCACGGCTGACTCCGTCGGCGGCGAGGGCCAGAGCGAAGCGAGCCTGGCCAGGGCGACCGCGTGAGCGACCCCGCTCCGTCCGCCGTCGAGCGCGGCGACACGGTGCCGGGTTGGGCTCGGTGGGTGGTGCGGCTGCTCGCGGTCGCCGTCTTCGCCGGGGCGACGCTCACGGTCGCGCTGGTGCGGAGTCGCGAGGACGCCGGCGGGCCGGATGCGCCGCCGTCGGCCCGGTCGACCCGGGCGAGCAGTGGCGCAAGGACCGCGTCCGCGAACCCGCTCAGGCACGCCGCGCGGCAGGTCCGTCTGCTCGACGCCGAGGACGCCCGGCTGCGCAGGGCGAGCCTGGGCGACGCCCGCGGCAGCACCCGGATCGCGGGCACGCTGGTGCTCGGCGCCCGCCCGACGCCGTACACGCTCGCGGACCTGGTCCGGGCCCACGCGGCGACTCGCGTCTCCGCCTCCGTGGTCCTGGTCACCGCTCCGGTGACGGTGCGCCGCGACGCTGCGCTCATCATCGACGCGCCGGGCACCACCCTGCGCCTCGCCAGCGGTGCCCATGGGTTCGCGAGCCTGGTGTCGTGGGGCGGCGACATCACCGTGGCCGGGGCCCGCGGCAAGCCGGTCGTCGTCGAGGCGTGGGACTCCGCCGCCGACCACCCCGACCGAGATCCGACCGACGGCCGGGCCTACGTGCGGGTCAAGGACGGCACCCTGACCGTCGAGCACGCGCGGCTCTCCCACCTGGGGTTCTGGAGCGGGCGCACCGGGGGTCTCGCGCTGACCGGGAGCGACGAGACGGTCGCGGCAGCGACGCTGGCCGACGTGACGATCTCCGGAGGCGAGATCGGGCTCTACCTCTCGGGGGCACATCGGGTCCGGGGCGGACCACCTGACGGTCCGGTCCCCGCGGCGCCACGGCATCGAGGTGACGAACCGCTCCTCCGACGTCCAGCTCAGCGACCTCGTCGTCCGCGATCCGGGGGAGGACGGCCTGAGCGTGTCCAACGGCTCCTCGCACGTGCGGATGGACGCGGTGACGGTGACCGGTGCCGGAGGCTACGGGATCGATGTCGACGGCTCGCCGCTGGCGGACGGCCCGAACTCGGCCGGCTACGGGATCGGCAACTACGCGTGGGTCCGGATCGACCGCGCCCGCGTCCACGGCAACCACTCCGGTGGCGTCCGTGTCCTCTCCGTCGACCACCTCGCCGTCTCCGACAGCCGGATCGCCGCCGACCGCTCAGCGCTGGTCGTGCGCGGCGGATCCGCGGGCGTCGCCGTCAGTGGCAGCCGGCTCCGCTCCGTCGACGGCACGGGGCTCGTGCTGGCGGGTGGCGTGCGGGAGGCCAGTGTCAGCGGGTCCACCGTGGCCGGCTCCGCGGTGGGTGTGGAGGTCGACGACTCGACCGCGACCATCGACGACAACGAGATCACGGTCGGGACAGGGCACGGCGTGCTGGCGATCGGGCGGTCCGCCGAGGTGAGCCTCAGCGGCAACACGATCCATGGCCGCGGATCGGGCGCGGTGCACGGCGCGGACGGGGCCAGCGTCACCGGTGGGGACAGCACGGGTCGATGGACCTATCGTCCCGAGCTCGTGCTGTGGGCCGAACGACACTCCGCCGCCATGCCGCTGTTGCTCGTGCTGATCGTTCCCCTCGTGGGCCTGGTGTTCGTGGTGCGCCGTCGTCGCCAGCAGCGCGAGCTGCGCCGGATCTTCGAGGCGACGCTGATCGCCCAGGGGCGGTCCGCGATCGCGGCCTACCGGTCGGAGTCCGCCGGGACGGACGCCGTGACGGACGCCGGGACGGACGCCGGGACGGACGCCGGGACGGACGCCGGGACGGACGCCGGGACGGACGCCGGGACGGACGCCGGGGCGGAGGCCGTGAGCGGGCCGTCGGCCGAGCAGCCGCCCGACGCCCGTCACCCGGACGTGCCGCTCGCCGAACGCGAGTTCGCTAGCGCGCGCGAGTTCGCGTTGGCCGCCGTCCGGGAAGCCGGCTATGCGCCCCATATGGTCGCGCGGGTGCTGCACGTGCCCACCTCGCGGGTGCGCGACTGGCTCGCCACGCCGGAGGCGGTCGAGGACGACCTCACGGAGCAGCAGCCCGCACCGGCTGAGCCTCCCGAGGAGGTCGGCCAGGCGCGTGGCGGGGGATCCTGACGCCGCCGACCGGTCTGGACCAGCAGCACTCTTTGGAGCATTGCTTGCGCGGTCGCCGCGCCGTGCCACAGCCTCCTGCCTGTCTGGGATCCCAGGTCTGCTCGTGGGAATCCAGATCCGATCTCGGGCCCCACCCTCACCCGATGGAGGAATCCATGCGTCGTCTCACCCTTCTCCCCGTGGCCCTCGCCACGATGTCACTCGTCGCCACGGCGTTCGCGCCGGCCGCGAACGCGGCCACCGACCCCGACGTGGTCGCCGGCGGGCTGGTCAGCCCCCTCAGCCTGGCATCGGCGCCGACGGCACGGCGTACGTCTCCCAGAACTTCGCCAGCCTGCTCACCAAGGCAGCGCCCGGCGAGGACCCGACTCCGATCTTCGCCGACGAGGCGCAGCGTGAGGTCGGTGCCGTGTCGGTCAGCGGCACCACGGTCACCTTCGCGACCACCGCGATGGGCGGGGCGCCCGACGCCCGCCTCTGGACGCTGGACGCCGATGGCAACCAGACCGAGGTCGCGGACCTGTGGGCCTACGAGAAGAGCCACAACCCGGACGGCAAGACCCGCTACGGCATCCTCGGGCTGGGCAAGTCGTGCAAGCGTTCGATCCCGCAGGACATGCGCGAGGGCGTCGTCGCCTACAAGGGCATCAAGGAGTCGCACCCCTACGCCAGCTACATGGCCGGAGACACGACGTACGTCGCGGACGCGGCCGCCAACGCGATCCTGGCCGTCACCGCGGACGGGGTCAGCACCGTCGCCGTCCTGCCGCCGGTCAAGGTGAAGGTGACCAAGAAGCTCCGCACGGGCATGGGCCTGCCGTTCTGCACGCACAGCAAGACCTTCAAGGGCGAGCCGGTGCCGACCGACGTCGAGATGGGCCCCGACGGCAACCTGTACGTCACGACGCTGGGCGGTGCGCTCGGCGAGAACCTGCCCGTCGGCGCGGTCTACCAGGTCGTCCCGGGCACCGGTGCCGTCCACCGGATGGCCGGCGGGCTGATGAGCCCGGTCGGAATCGCGATCGACCAGGCCGGCACGGCGTACATCTCGCTGCTCTTCCCCGGTCTGATCATGAAGCAGCCGCTCGGTGGCGAGGCTTCGGTCTTCGCCGAGGTTCCCTTCCCCGGTGACGTCGAGGCCACCACCACCGACGTCTGGGCGACCGCGACCGACCTGGCGAACGACGGCAGCACCCCGCCGGACGGCAAGGTCCTGCACTGGGCGGCGAACTAGGGCGTGTCTCTAAAGGTGCTTGAGCCAGATCGTGATCGCTCGTAGGACTGCGGCTCCGCGGTAGACGATGGCGAGTTTGTCGTAGCGAGTGGCCAGGCCTCGCCACTGCTTGACGGTGTTGAAGGATCGCTCCACGACGTTGCGTCTGCGGTAGGTCTCGGCGTCGAACGCTGGTGGCCGCCCGCCTCGGGATCCTCGTCGTTTGCGGTTGCGGATCTGGTCGGACGGTTCGGGGATCACGGTCTTGATCCCGCGGGCTCGAAGGCGTTCGCGATGGGCGCGTGAGGAGTAGGCCTTGTCGCCGAGGACCGCGTCCGGTTTCGTGCGCGGCCGGCCTGAACCGCACCGCTCGATGCGAAGGTGCTCGAGGAGCACGGGGAACATCGGGGAGTCGTTGGCCTGGCCGGGGCTGACCAGTATCACCAGCGGTCGTCCGCGGCCGTCGACGAGCTGGTGGATCTTCGATGACAAGCCTCCGCGAGAACGTCCGATCCCGTGGTGGAACGGCTCGTCGTAGAGGCCTGCTCCGGTCGGTTGACCTGCGAGAACACCCAGGCCCGACGGATTCGTGTAGTTCGACTCAGCCCCCTGTGTGGCCCGCGAGCACGCTCACGACCGAGCCCGCCGGCGACTCCAGCTCAACGTCGTCGACCCCACCGCTGACGGCCTTGTGCTTGTCGCGGGGCAGGTTCGTGGCGTGCTGGTGCGCCCGGTTGATCGTGGAGTCCACGCTGACCGTCCAGTCGACCTCGCCCACATGATCGGCCTGAGCCAGGAGGGCCTGGTGGATCTTGTCCCAGGTGCCGTCCCACTGAACCGCCGGTGCCGCTTCCAGACCGTCTGCCACGGACCGAACGAGGCAGGCAGATCCCGCCACGCGAGCCCGCACCGGTAGCGATAGATCACTCCCTCGATGACCTGTCGATGGTCACGCATCGGCCGGCCCTTGCCAGAGCGCTGCGGCGGCAGCAACGGCTCGATCAGATCCCACTGGTCATCGCTAAGAAGCGCGTCACGATCCACACCGACCAGGCTG
>CAVXNT010000002.1:0-437500 GCA_963763225.1 uncultured Actinomycetota bacterium
TTGAGTGTTTGTGAGACAAGCTATGAAGGGCACATGGTGGATGCCTTGGCATCAAGAGCCGATGAAGGACGTTGGAGCCTGCGATAAGCCCTGGGGAGTTGGCAACCGAGCTGTGATCCGGGGGTGTCCGAATGGGGGAACCCAGCTGGAGTCATGTCCAGTTACCTGCGCCTGAATGTATAGGGTGTGTGGAGGGAACGCCGGGAAGTGAAACATCTCAGTACCCGTAGGAAGAGAAAACAATAGTGATTCCGAGAGTAGTGGCGAGCGAAATCGGAGGAGGCTAAACCTCATGCGTGTGATACCCGGCAGGGGTTGCATACGGGGGGTTGTGGGACCATTCGGTCGGTCTGCCGGTGGCGAGCAGTCAGAAACTGCGTGAAGTTGAAGTCCATTGGAAAGCGGCGCCGTAGAGGGTGATAGCCCCGTAGGTGTAAGTGCGTGCCTCCGGAGTGGTTTCCCAAGTAACACGGAACCCCTGAAATTCCGTGTGAATCTGGCGGGACCACCCGTTAAGCCTAAATACTCCTTGATGACCGATAGCGGACAAGTACCGTGAGGGAAAGGTGAAAAGTACCCCTGGCGGGGAGTGAAATAGTACCTGAAACCGTGTGCCTACAATCCGTCGGAGCCCGGTGCCCTTTGGGGTGGTGGGGTGACGGCGTGCCTTTTGAAGAATGAGCCTGCGAGTTTGCGTTGTGTTGCGAGGTTAACCCGTGTGGGGGAGCCGTAGCGAAAGCGAGTCCGAATAGGGCGGTTGAGTAGCACGATCAAGACCCGAAGCGGAGTGATCTATCCATGGGCAGGTTGAAGCGCGGGTAAGACCGCGTGGAGGACCGAACCCACTTAGGTTGAAAACTGAGGGGATGACCTGTGGATAGGGGTGAAAGGCCAATCAAACTCCGTGATAGCTGGTTCTCCCCGAAATGCATTTAGGTGCAGCGTTGTGTGTTTCTTGCCGGAGGTAGAGCACTGGATAGCCGATGGGCCCTACCAGGTTACTGACGTTAGCCAAACTCCGAATGCCGGTAAGTGAGAGCGCAGCAGTGAGACTGCGGGGGATAAGCTCCGTAGTCGAGAGGGAAACAGCCCAGACCATCAGCTAAGGCCCCTAAGCGGTGACTAAGTGGAAAAGGATGTGGAGTCGCAGTGACAACCAGGAGGTTGGCTTGGAAGCAGCCACCCTTGAAAGAGTGCGTAATAGCTCACTGGTCAAGTGATTCCGCGCCGACAATGTAGCGGGGCTCAAGTCATCCGCCGAAGCTATGGCATTCACACATTATCTAGCCCTCGAGCGGTTCAGGTGTGTGGATGGGTAGGGGAGCGTCGTGTCGCGAGTGAAGCTCCCGGAGTGATCCAGGGGTGGATGCGACACGAGTGAGAATGCAGGCATGAGTAGCGAATCACGGGTGAGAAACCCGTGCGCCGAATGATCAAGGGTTCCAGGGTCAAGCTAATCTGCCCTGGGTAAGTCGGGACCTAAGGCGAGGCCGACAGGCGTAGTCGATGGACAACGGGTTGATATTCCCGTACCGGCAAAGTAGCGCCCATGACGAACCTGGTGATGCTAACCATCCGAAGCTCAGAGACTGCTCCCTTCGGGGAGTGGCGCTGGTGTGGAGCGTGGGACCCGAGCTGGTAGTAGTCAAGCGATGGGGTGACGCAGGAAGGTAGCCCAGCCACGGCGATGGTTGTCCGTGGGTAAGCAGGTAGGACGTGGCCTAGGCAAATCCGGGTCGCTGCACTTCGATGTGCGAGTCTGAGATGTGATGCGGAGCCCGTATTGGGCGAAGTGGGTGATCCTATGCTGTCGAGAAAAACCTCTAGCGAGCTATGCGCCGCCCGTACCCCAAACCGACTCAGGTGATCAGGTAGAGAATACTAAGGCGATCGAGCGAACCATGGTTAAGGAACTCGGCAAAATGCCCCCGTAACTTCGGGAGAAGGGGGGCCGGATCCGTGAACTGCACTTGCTGCGGGTAGCGGTGATGGCCGCAGAGACCAGGCCCAAGCGACTGTTTACTAAAAACACAGGTCCGTGCGAAGTTGTAAGACGATGTATACGGACTGACTCCTGCCCGGTGCTGGAAGGTTAAGGGGACCTGTTAGGCAGCAATGCCGAAGCGGAGAACTTAAGCCCCAGTAAACGGCGGTGGTAACTATAACCATCCTAAGGTAGCGAAATTCCTTGTCGGGTAAGTTCCGACCTGCACGAATGGAGTAACGACTTGGGCGCTGTCTCAACCGTGGACTCGGCGAAATTGCACTACGAGTAAAGATGCTCGTTACGCGCGGCAGGACGGAAAGACCCCGGGACCTTTACTATAGTTTGGTATTGGTGTTTGGTTCGGCTTGTGTAGGATAGGTGGGAGACTGTGAAACCTCGCACGCCAGTTGGGGTGGAGTCAACGTTGAAATACCACTCTGGTCGTACTAGATGTCTAACCTAGGTCCGTTATCCGGATCAGGGACAGTGCCTGATGGGTAGTTTAACTGGGGCGGTTGCCTCCTAAAGTGTAACGGAGGCGCTCAAAGGTTCCCTCAGCCTGGTTGGCAATCAGGTGTCGAGTGTAAGTGCACAAGGGAGCTTGACTGTGAGACAGACATGTCGAGCAGGGACGAAAGTCGGAACTAGTGATCCGGCCACGGCATGTGGAAGCGTGGTCGCTCAACGGATAAAAGGTACCCCGGGGATAACAGGCTGATCTTCCCCAAGAGTCCATATCGACGGGATGGTTTGGCACCTCGATGTCGGCTCGTCGCATCCTGGGGCTGGAGTAGGTCCCAAGGGTTGGGCTGTTCGCCCATTAAAGCGGCACGCGAGCTGGGTTTAGAACGTCGTGAGACAGTTCGGTCCCTATCCGCCGCGCGCGCAGGAAACTTGAGAAAGGCTGTCCCTAGTACGAGAGGACCGGGATGGACGAACCTCTGGTGTGCCAGTTGTCCCGCCAGGGGCACGGCTGGTTAGCTACGTTCGGAAGTGATAACCGCTGAATGCATCTAAGCGGGAAGCACGTTTCAAGATGAGGTTTCCCACCCCCTCGAGGGGGTAAGGCCCCCAGCAGAACACTGGGTTGATAGGCCGGAGGTGTACAGCAGTAATGCCCAGCCGACCGGTACTAATAGGCCGAGGGCTTGTCCCACAAACCCTCAACCAAGACAACTTCTAATGCTCGCGTCCACGCATCCACGACACACCGACTCCACCAATTGAACAGTGGCTTTGGAGGTGCGCCGTCCCGACCGGGACGCGCCGCACTCCAGCATAGAGTTACGGCGGCCATGGCGAGAGGGAAACACCCGGTCCCATCCCGAACCCGGAAGTTAAGCCTCTCAGCGCCGATGGTACTGCAACCGCGAGGTTGTGGGAGAGTAGGACGCCGCCGGACATACACTTTGTCGTAGGGGCCACCATCAGGTGGCCTCTACGATGCATTTCGACGATCATTTCGACTCGAGGAGCAGATGTCCGTGGCCGAGCAGCGCCGTCCGCAGCGACCCGCGGCCAAGGGCCGTCCACAGGCCGGCGGGAAGTCGTCGGTACGCGCCTCGGGGAAGTCGGCAGGGTTCGACAAGCCACGGGGCAAGGCCCCGGCCGGCAAGCGTCCCGCCCGCAAGGGCGACTGGCGCAAGCCGGTCGAGAAGCAGGCGACCCGCACGGCCGAGCAGGCCGTGTACGACGGTCCCGACCTCCCGGCCGAGGTGACCGGGCGCGAGCTCGACCGCGCGGTCGCCGCGCAGCTCAAGGGGCTGCCCGAGAAGCTGGCCGCCCGGGTCGCCCGGCACCTGGCGGCGGCCGGCCTGCTGATCGACGAGGACCCCGAGACGGCCTACCAGCACACCCTCGCGGCCCGCGCGCGGGCCCCCCGCCTGGCCGTCGTGCGCGAGGCGACGGGTGAGGCGGCGTACGCCGCGGGCCACTACGCGGAGGCGCTCGCCGAGCTGCGTGCCGCGAAACGGATGAACGGCGCGACGGCGTACCTGCCGATCATGGCCGACTGCCACCGTGCGCTCGGCAAGCCGCAGGAGGCGCTGAAGCTGGCGAAGAGCCCCTCGGTCGCCAACTTCGCGCCCGAGGCCAAGGCCGAGATGACGATCGTCGAGGCCGGCGCCCGACGCGACCTCGGCCAGCTCGACGCCGCCCTGCGCACGCTCGAGCTCGCGCCCCTGACCTCGAAGAGCCGGGCGCCCTGGGTGGTCCGGCTGCGGTACGCCTACGCCGACACGCTCGAGGCGGCCGGCCGTGAGCAGGACGCGCTGGCCTGGTTCCACCGCGCGCACGCGATCGACGGCGAGGAGCTCACCGATGCCGACGCACGGGCGGCGGCGCTCGAGCAGCGGCTCGGCTGAGGGTTGACCGGATCCCGGACGACGGGGTCTACTGCCAGACAATCCGCGAGGGGGACACGATGCTGCGATTCTCGGGTGCCGGCGTCAGCGACGTCGGTCTGGTGCGTCCGGAGAACGAGGACTCCGCCTTCGTCGGCCCCTACGTCGCGGTCGTCGCCGACGGCGTCGGCGGGGCCGCGGCGGGCGAGGTCGCGTCCGCGACCGCGACGTACGCCGTGGCCGCCACCGCCCTGTCCCGCTTCGGTGACTCCCCTGACCAGGTGCTGCGCGACGGCGCGGAGGCGGCCCAGGCCAACGTGCAGCGGGGCGTGCAGTCCGACCTGCGTCGACTCGGCATGGCCACCACCCTGACCGCGCTCGTCACCGACGGCGAGCGGGTGGCGCTCGGCCACGTCGGCGACTCGCGGGCGTACCTGCTGCGCGACGGCGTGCTGACCCAGCTCTCCCGCGACCACACCTACGTCCAGGGCCTCGTCGACGACGGCCGCCTGGACCCGGCGGCCGCGGGGCAGCACCCCTGGCGCAACGTGGTGCTCCGTTCGGTCGACGGCGACCCGGTCCACGCCGGCCTCGACCTGGTCCCGGTCCCCGTGCGGCCCGGCGACCGCCTGCTGCTGTGCAGCGACGGGCTCACCGACCTCGTGCCCGACCCGCTGGTCGCCGACCTGCTCGGCACCTCCGACCCGCGCTCCGCGGCCGCCGTGCTCGTCCAGGCGGCGCTGTCGGCGGGCGGGAAGGACAACGTCACCTGCGTGGTGCTCGACGTGGTCGACGGCCCGCTGGTGGTCGGGGACGGGCAGACCCTCGGGGCGGTCCGCGAGCTGGCCAACATCGTGGATCCCGCGGCGGTCCGGTCCCGCTGACGTGGGAGACTGCCGGACGTGACCAACGTCCGACGCCCCGCGCTCGAGGGCACCGTCGCCGTGCGCGGCGGCCGGAGGCTCAGCTTCGCCGAGTACGGCTCGCCGCGCGGCCCCGCGATCGTCTGGATGCACGGCACGCCCGGCGCGCGCCGGCAGATCCCGCTCGAGGCGCGCGAGTACGCCGACCGGCAGGGCATGCGGATCATCGGCCTGGACCGGCCCGGCATCGGCTCGTCGACGCCGCACCTCTACCCCGACATCCTCGACTGGACCCACGACCTCGAGATCCTGCTCGACACCCTGGCGATCGAGACGGTGCGCATGATCGGCCTGTCCGGAGGCGGTCCGTACGCGCTGGCCGCCGGCGCGGCGATGCCGGACCGGGTGCACGGCGTCGGGGTGCTCGGCGGGGTGGCGCCCACGCGCGGTCCGGACGCCGTCGACGGCGGCATCATCCAGCTCGCCGTCGCGCTGGCGCCGCTGCTGGTCCACGCCCGCGTGCCGCTGGGTGTCGCGCTCACGCAGGGGATCCGGCTGGTCCGGCCGCTGGCCGGGCCGGCGCTGGACCTGTACGCCGCGGTGCAGCCGCCGGGGGACAAGAACCTGCTCTCGCGGCCCGAGTTCAAGGCGATGTTCCTCGACGACCTGCTCAACGGCAGCCGGTTCCAGACCTCGGCGCCCCTCAACGACCTGGTGCTGTTCACCCGCGACTGGGGCTTCGCGGCCGCCGACGTCCGGGTCCCGGTGCGCTGGTGGCACGGGGACGCCGACCACATCGTGCCCTTCCGGCACGGCCAGCACCTCGTCGACCGGCTGCCGGACGCGACGATGACGGTCATCGACGGGGAGAGCCATCTCGGCGGGCTCGGGATCGCCCAGGACGTCATCGAGACCCTGATGGCGCTCGGGCCACGCCGCGCCGGCGCCGTACGTCCCTGATCACTGGCGTACAGGCGCCTCATGCGCCACAATGGTGGTCACAACTACATCGCTGTCACTTGATCGACCCATCTCTGCACCGAGACCGCTGGGGAAGGCGTATCTCGCGCCGGAGATGGAGGAGGTCACGGTGACCGCACAACTGCACCCGCACCGCGACGAGGGGCGTCCTGTACGTCCACTCGGCGCCGTCTGCGCTGTGCCCGCACATCGAGTGGGCCGTCGGCGGTGTCCTCGGCGTGCCCGTGAGCCTGGACTGGATCCCCCAGCCGGCACAGTCGGGCACCTACCGCGCCGAGCTCTCGTGGGCCGGCGAGGCCGGCTCCGCTGCCTCGATCGCCTCCGCGCTGCGCGGCTGGAACCACCTGCGCTTCGAGATCACCGAGGAGCCGACCAGCTCCTCGGAGGGCGCCCGCTACTCCTACACCCCCGAGCTCGGGGTCTTCCACGCCGTCACCGGACTGCACGGGGACATCATGATCCCCGAGGACCGGCTCAAGGCCGCCGTGGTCAAGGCCGCGCTCGGCGACACCACGCTGCTGGTCGAGATCGACAAGCTGCTCGGCAAGCCGTGGGACGACGAGCTCGAGACGTTCCGCCACGCCGGCGAGGGCGCGCCGGTCCGCTGGCTGCACCAGGTCGTCTGAGGCGCTGGCGCTCGCGGCGAGCGACCGGCGAAGCGTGGTCGTAGGTCAGTGCGCGGCGCAGCCGGAAGTACGACGGCAGGAACCAGCGCTCGTGGTCGCCGGCGTCGTTGTACCAGCTCAGCTTCGCTCGGATCTTGAACTTGCCGGCGTAGGTCGAGTACCGGCAGAACCGGAAGTGTGAGCGCGCCCTTCTTCGGGTCGGAGTCGGCCGAGTACGCCCCCGAGGCGACCGTGTTGCCGGTGCGGTCGTCGAGGAACGTCTCCAGCGTCCAGTCGTTGGTGCCGACCTTGACCACGTAGCGGTACGGGTAGTTGTGGCACCCGCGCCGCAGCACGCCGTCGCGGGCGTGGGTGCGGCCGAGGTCGCTGCGCTTGCGGTGGTGAGCCTGTCCGCCGTCCCGGTGGCCGAGCACCGTGCCGACCAGCCCCGAGACCGGGTCGGACGGGGGCTCGGCCACCGCTGGGACGACGCCCGACACGCCGACGGCCAGGGCGGCGCCGACGACCAGGAGGCTCGATCGTGTGACGGGCGTCATGTGACGTCCAACGCACGACCCGGGGGGCTCGTTACGGCCCGCTGACTCCTCAGAGCGGGATGTTGCCGTGGGCGCCGCGGCGGACGCCGACACCCTGGACGGCGTCGTCGATGGCGCGCGCGATCGCGGTGCGGGTGGTGTCCGGGGACACGACCTCGTCGACGACGCCGATCTCGACGGCCTTCTCGACCCCGCCGGCGATCCGCTCGTGCTCGGCGGCGAGCTCGGCCTCGACCTGGGGGCGGATGTCGGGCGCGACCTCGGCGAGCCTGCGCCGGTGCAGGATCCGGACCGCGGCGACCGCGCCCATCACCGCGACCTCGGCGCCGGGCCAGGCGAACACCCTGGTCGCGCCGAGCGAGCGGGCGTTCATCGCGATGTAGGCGCCGCCGTAGGTCTTGCGGGTGACCAGGGTGACCCGGGGGACCACGCACTCGCCGAAGGCGTGCAGCAGCTTCGCGCCGCGGCGCACCACGCCGTCCCACTCCTGGCCGACGCCGGGCAGGTAGCCGGGCACGTCGACGAGCACGACGAGCGGGACGCCGAACGCGTCGCACATCCGCACGAACCGCGAGGCCTTCTCCGCCGACAGCGAGTCCAGGCAGCCACCGAGGCGCAGCGGGTTGTTGGCGACGACGCCGACGGTGCGACCGCCGAGGCGGCCGAGCGCGGTGACGATGTTCGGCGCCCAGCGCGCGTGCAGCTCCTGCGCGGTGCCCTCGTCGAGGATCGACTCGACGAGCGGGTGCACGTCGTAGGCGCGCTTCTTCGACTCGGGCAGGAGCGCGGCCAGGTCGCGGTCCTCGACGCCGGCGACGTCGAGGCTGCCCTGGGCGCCGAGCAGGGCGGCGACCGCGCGGGCGCGGTCGAGCGCCTCGCGCTCGGACTCGGCGAGGATGTGCACGACGCCGGACCGGCGGCCGTGCGGCTCGGGACCGCCGAGGCGGAGCATGTCGACGTCCTCGCCGGTCACCGAGCGGACGACGTCCGGGCCGGTGACGAAGATCCGGCCCTCGGGGCCGAGGATCGACCACGTCGGTGAGCGCGGGGCCGTACGCCGCGCCGCCGGCGGCCGGGCCGAGGACCACCGAGATCTGCGGGATCTTGCCGGAGGCCTGGGTCATCACGTGGAAGATCCGGCCCACGGCGTGCAGCGAGAGCACGCCCTCGGCGAGCCGGGCGCCGCCGGAGTGCCAGAGGCCGATGATCGGCACGCGGTCGGTCATCGCGCGGTGGTAGGCGTCGACGACGACCCGGCAGCCCTGGTCGCCCATCGCGCCGCCCATCACGGTGGCGTCGGAGCAGAAGGCGACGACGCGGGTGCCGTCGACCTGGCCGACGGCGGCGAGCATGCCGGAGTCGTCGTCGGGGGTGATCAGCTCGAGCGTGCCCTCGTCGAGGAGGGCGGCGAGCCGGGTGACCGGGTTGCGCGGGTCCTCCTCGCGCGGCAGCTTCGCGGGCTTGGCCGTGCGCCGGCGCGGCCGTCATGACACACGACCCGAAGGCGACGGCGACGTTGGCGCCGCCGAAGCCGAAGGAGTTGTTGAGCGCCGCGATGTCGCCCAGGGGCAGGTCGCGCGCCTTGGTCGCGATGTCGAGCTCGACCTGCGGGTCCTGGTCGTCGAGGTTGATCGTCGGCGGGAGACGCGGTGGTGCAGCGCCAGCACGGTCGCGACCGCCTCCAGGCCCCGGCGCCGCCGAGCAGGTGGCCGGTCATCGACTTGGTGCTGGTGACGACGACCTCGGTGGCGTGCTTGCCGAGCGTGGCGTGCAGCATCAGGCCCTCGGCGATGTCGCCCTGGGGCGTCGAGGTGGCGTGGGCGTTGACGTGCGCGACGTCGGCCGGGCTGATGTCCGCCTCGTCCAGCGCGCGCAGGATCGCGCGGGAGCCGCCGCGGCCCTCCGGGTCGGGCTGGGCGATGTCGTGGGCGTCGGCGGTGATGCCGGCGCCGAGCACCTCGGCGTAGATCCGCGCGCCGCGGGCCCGGGCGTGCTCCTCGGACTCGAGCACCAGCACGCCGGCGCCCTCGCCGAGGACGAACCCGTCGCGGGCGGTGTCCCACGGGCGGGAGACCGTGGTCGGGTCGCCGCCGTCGGGCCGCTGGCCGTCTTCGACAGCGCCATCATGTTGGCGAACGCCGCCATCGGCAGCGGGTGGATCGCGGCCTCGGTGCCGCCGGCGACCACGACGTCGGCGCGGCCGAGCCGGATCTGGTCGACGGCGAGGGCGATCGCCTCGTTGCCCGAGGCGCAGGCCGAGACGGGCGTGTTCACGGCGGCGCGCGCGCCGACGTACAGGCTGATGCTGCGCCGCCGGGGCGTTGGGCATCAGCATCGGCACCGCCAGGGGGGAGACCCGGCGGGGGCCCTTCTCCTTGAGCGCGTCGTAGTTGTCCAGCAGCGTCGTGACGCCGCCGATGCCCGAGGCCATCGCGACGCCGAGCCGGTCGTGAGTCCAGCTCGGCGCCCGCCGAGGCCGGCGTCCGGCCCAGGCCTCCATGGCCGCGACCATCGCGAACTGCGAGGAGCGGTCCAGGCGGCGGGCCTTGACCCGTTCGAGGACCTCGGTGGGCTCGACGGCGATGCGGCCGGCGATCTTGACCGGCATCTCCTCGGCCCAGTCGTCGGTCAGGCGCCGGACACCGGAGCGTCCGGCGACCAGGGCGTCCCAGGTGCTGGGCACGTCACCGCCGACGGGGGTGGTGGTCCCGAGGCCGGTGACGACGACTCGCTTGCGACATGCTGCTCCTAGCTGCTGGACGGCGCCGCGACGGGCTCGACGACCGGGGTCGTCTCAGGCCTGCGCGCGCTCGATGAAGGCGACGGCGTCGCCGACGGTCTTGAGGTTCTTGACCTCGTCGTCGGGGATCGAGACGCCGAACTTCTCCTCGGCCGCGACGACGACCTCGACCATGGACAGCGAGTCCACGTCGAGGTCGTCGACGAACGACTTGTCGAGCTGCACGTCGTCGGCGTCGATGCCGGCGACCTCGTTGACGATCTCGGCGAGGTCGGCGCGGATCTCTTCGGTGGTGGCCATCGGGCCCTTCCTTTCGGTTGGTGTTGCGTCAGCTACGGGGAAATCTGGGAAGGGTGGAAGCTCAGGGGACGGTGACGACCTGGGCGGCGTAGGCCAGGCCGGCGCCGAAGGCGATCAGGAGCGCGGTGTCGCCGCTGCGGGCGTCGCCCTCCTCGATCATCCGGTCGAGGGCGAGCGGGATCGACGCCGCCGAGGTGTTGCCCTGCTCGGCGATGTCGCGGGCGATCCGGACCCGCTCGGGCAGCTTCATGGTCCGGGCCATCGCGTCGGTGATGCGCATGTTGGCCTGGTGGGGCACGAACAGGTCGAGGTCGTCGATGGTCACCCCGGCGCGGTCGAGCGCCTGCTGGCCGACCTTGGCCATCGCGAACGACGCCCAGCGGAAGACCGCGTTGCCCTGCATGATCAGGTGCGGCATGGCGGGGCTGTCGCTGGCGATCACGTCGCGCCAGTCCTCCTTCTGCCGGATCAGGTCGAACTGCTCGCCGTCGGAGCCCCAGACGACCGGGCCGATGCCCGGGGTCTCGCTGGGACCCACGACCGCGGCGCCGGCGCCGTCGGCGAAGATGAACGCCGTGCCGCGGTCGCCGGTGTCGGTGAGGTCGGAGAGCCGCTCGACGCCGATGACGAGCGCGTGGCCGGCGGTGCCGCCCCGGACCAGGTCGGACGCGAGCGCGATGCCGTGGCAGAAGCCGGCGCAGGCGGCCGAGATGTCGAACGCCGCGGCCTGGTCGGTGCCGAGCTCGTGCGCGATGGCGGTGGCGACCGCCGGGGTCTGGAACATGTGGGTGACGGTCGCGACGATCACGCAGTCGATCTGCTTCGGGTCGATGCCCGCTCGCTCGATCGCCCGGCGTGCCGCAGCGACCGCCATGACCTGCACGGTCTCCTCGGGGGTCGCCCAGCGGCGCTGCTTGATGCCGGAGCGCTGCTGGATCCACTCGTCGCTGGAGTCGATCGCCTCGATGACCTCGGCGTTGGGGATGACCCGTGACGGCCGGTAGGCACCGATGCCGAGGATCGCGGCGTGCCGGGCGCCGCGGGGCTGCTCGAGGATCGGCATCACATGCCGCCCTCGGGGTGCAGGCGCAGCAGCGGCTGGCCCGGTGAGACGAGGTCGCCGTCCTCGACCAGCCACTCGACCACCTGGCCGCCGTGCGGCGCCGTGATGCCGGTGCGGTCGCGCAGGCTGGCGACCTCGCCGATCGTCGTACCGGCCGGCAGCAGGGCGAGGTCGGCGACCTCGGCCGAGACGTGGAAGGTGCCCTTGGCGGGGGAGACGACCATCCGCCAGGTCGGCGTGGTCTCGATGACCGACGCCTCGCCGTGCTTGGCGCAGAAGGCGCGGGCGTCGTCGAGCTGGTCGGGCGTCTTGAGCGCGAAGGTCTCGACGCCCTTGAGCGCCCGCTTCGCGATACCGGTCAGCGTGCCGGCCGGCGGCATCTCGAGGATGCCGGTGACGCCGAGGTCCTCCATGGCCTCCAGGCACAGGTCCCAGCGGACCGGGCTGGCGATCTGGCCGACGATGCGGGCGAGCACGTCGCGGCCGTCGTGCACGACCCGGCCGTCGCGGTTGGAGATCACCCGGGTGCGCGGATCGTGGACCGACACCGAGCGGGCCAGCGTGGCCAGGTGGCCGACGGCCGGCTCCATGTGGTGGGTGTGGAAGGCGCCCGCGACGCTGAGCGGCATCAGGCGGGCCTTCGCGGGCGGCTCCGCGGCGAGGGCGGCCAGCTGCTCCGTCGTACCGGCCGCGACGATCTGGCCGGGGCCGTTGTCGTTGGCCGGGGTCAGGCCGTGCTTGTCGAGGGCGGCGAGGATCTCGTCGCGGTCGCCGCCGAGGATGGCCGTCATCCCGGTCGGGGTCACCGCGGCGGCCTCGGCCATCGCCCGGCCGCGCTCACGGACGAGCACCATCGCCTGCTCGGCGGTGATCACGCGGGCGCCCGCGGCCGCGGCGATCTCGCCCACGCTGTGCCCGGCGACCGCGCCGATCTGGGAGAAGGCGTCGGCCGGGTGCGGGAAGAGCTCGAGCGCGGCCACCAGACCGGTGGCGACCAGCAGCGGCTGGGCGATCTGGGTCTCGCGGATGGTGTCGGCGTCCGCCTCGGTGCCGTAGTGGGCCAGGTCGAGGCCGGCGACGGTCGAGAGCCATCCGAAGCGGGCGGCGAACGTCGGGTCCTCGAGCCACGGTCGCAGGAATCCGGGGGACTGGGCTCCCTGGCCGGGAGCGACGATCACGAGCACCCCTCAACTCTGCCGGGCCGGCGCGCGGACCTCGCCTCCGCCGCGCACGAAAACCGCCGGAGAAACTTTGTGGGATTCCTACAAAGACCGTCCGGACTGACGGCCGAGCACGAGAGCGATCTCCAGGGTGAACGCGTCCCGGGGGTCGGTGGGGGAGAATCCGGTGAGCTCGGCGGCCTGGCGCAGGCGGTAGCGGACCGTGTTGGGGTGCACGAACAGGGCTCGCGCGGTCGCCTCGATCGAGGCCCCGTGCTCGAAGTACGCCGCGATCGTCTCGATGAGCGTGCCCCGGGCGTGCCGGAGCGGCAGGTAGATCTCGTCGACCAGGTGCCGGCGCGCGTGGCCGTCCCCGGCCAGGGCCCGCTCGGGGAGGAGCTCGGCGCTGCGCACCGGCCGGGGCGCCTGCGGCCACCCGGCTGCGGCCCGCAGGGCGGACAGCGCCGCGCGGGCGGACACGTGCGCCTGGGCGAGGTCGGGCGCGGTCGGACCGACCACCACGGGCCCCTCGCCGAACATCTGCACCACGCTCTCCGCCGCCGCCCGGGGGTCGGACACCCCGCCCAGCACCACGACGAGCCGGTCACCCTGCACCGCGCACAGCGCGTCCATGCCGGCCGACCGGGCCGCCCGGCGTACCTCGTCGAAGGTGCCCTCCTCGCTGCGGTCCGCCGGGACCGCGCCGAGCACCACGGTGACGTCACCGCGCCCGGCCCAGCCGAGCGCACTGGCCCGCGACTGCAGCGTCTCGTCCGGCTCGGAGCGCAGCACCGCGTCGACCACCAGTGCCTCGAGCCGGGCGTCCCACGCGCCGCGGAGCTCGGCCGCGCGGGCGTAGACCTCAGCGGTCGCGAACGCCACCTCGCGGGCGTACCGGAGCACCGCCGCCCGCACGTCCGCGGCGTCGGCGGGTTCGAGCAGCTCCTCGACGTCCGACTCGACGACCTCGATCGAGAGCCGCACCAGGTCGACGGTCTGCTGGAGGTTGATCACCCCGGCGAGCGCGCGCGGGGCGACGCCGAACACCGACGCGACCATCTCGGTGCCGACCGGCGCCGGCTCGTCCCCGGCGCGGCGGTACCAGTCGACGAAGCCGCGGATGCCGGCCTGGACGATCACGCCGACCCACGAGCGGTCCTCGGCGCTGAGCGTGCGGAACCAGGGCATGTCGGCGTCCATCCGCGCCATCGCGGCGGTGCTGAGCTTCCCGGTCGCCCGCTGGAGCGCATCGGCGGCCCGCTGGGGCACCGCGCCCTGCCCAGGAGTCACCCGCGCAGGCTAGTGGACCCCCGCAGTCGGGTAAAACCCCGGCAAAACAAGGGAATCGGTCACCGCAAGTCGGGATACCGGTGGTTGAATCGCAACACAAGCCCGCTCCGGGCGACCATCTGGGAGGCATCTTGTCCGGCCGGTACGACGTCGAGTTCGTGACGATCCACGGACACCGCAGGGCCTTCGTGAAGACCGGCTCCGGTCCCGCGCTCCTGCTCCTGCACGGTCTCGGGTGTGACCACACCACCTGGGAGCCGGTGATCGAGGCGCTCGCGCGCCGCTACACGGTCGTCGCCCCTGACCTCCTGGGCCACGGGCAGTCCGACAAGCCCCGGGCCGACTACACCCTGGGCGGCTACGCCAACGGCATGCGCGACCTGCTCACGGTGCTGGGGATCGACAAGGTCACCGTGATCGGGCACAGCTTCGGCGGTGGCGTGGCGATGCAGTTCGCCTACCAGTACCCCGAGCGGACCGAGCGGCTGATGCTGGTCGCCTCCGGAGGCCTGGGCCCCGAGGTGACGCCCGCCATCCGCGCGATCAGCACGCCGGGCTTCCACCAGGTGATGAGCGTGCTGACCCTGCCGGGCGTGCGCCACGCCGGCGTGGCCGGCCTCCGGGCGCTCTCGTCCCTGCCGTCCAGCCTGACCCGCGACCTCGACGAGGTCGCGACGATCTACGACAGCTTCCGTGACCCGAAGGCGCGCCACGCCGTGCGGCACGTGGTCCGCGCCGTCGTCGACTGGCACGGCCAGATCGTGACCATGGCCGACCGCGCCTACCTCACCGAGGAGATGCCGATGTGGGTCGTCTGGGGGCGCAACGACCGGGTGATCCCGGTCCGGCACGCGAATGCCGCGGCCGAGGTCGCCCCGAACGCCCGGGTCGAGGTGATCCCGGACGCCGGGCACTTCCCCCACAAGGACCACCCGCACCGGTTCGTGAAGATCGTCCAGGAGTTCATCCGCACGACCGAGCCGGCGACGTACTCCCGCGCCCGCTTCCGGCGGCTGCTGAGGAACGGCGCCACCCCGGTGCCGCTGCACGCGGTCCCGGAGACGGCGTAGGGCTCTTGATGCCGAGTCGGCGCAGTCTCAGGCTGAGACTGCGCCGACTCGGCGTGTGGGGAGCCTGAGACTGCGCCGACTCGCGTCAGGCGTCGCCACCCTCCTGCTTCACGTCGGCGACCGCGGTGGGGTCGTCGATGCGGTAGCGGGCGAACGCCTCCTCGACCTTCGAGCGCTCGACCTGGCCGGCGTCGGCGAGCGCCTGGAGCGTCTCGACGACCACCGACTGGGCGTCGATGTGGAAGAAGCGGCGGGCGGCCGGGCGGGTGTCGGCGAAGCCGAAGCCGTCCGCGCCGAGCACCCGGTAGTCGGCGGGGACCCAGCGCGCGATCTGGAGTGGGACGGCACGCATGTAGTCCGACACGGCGACGACCGGGCCGTCGTGGCCGGCGAGCTTGTCGCGGACGTACGGCGTGCGCGGGTTCTCGCCCGGGTGCAGCAGGTTCCACTCCTCGGCCGCGATCGCGTCGCGGGCCAGCTCGTTCCACGAGGTCACCGACCAGGTGTCGGCCCGCACGCCCCAGTCCTCGGCGAGGATCCGCTGGGCGTCCTTGATCCACGGGAAGCCGACGCCGGAGGCGAGCAGCTGGACCCGCGGCCCGTCGCCACCGTCGGGCGACGCGACGTGGTGCATCCCCTTGAGGATGCCCTCGGCGTCGACGTCCTCCGGCTCGGCCGGCTGCTCGACCGGCTCGTTGTAGACGGTGAGGTAGAAGATCACGTCCTCGGCGTCCGCGCCGTACATCCGCTCGAGGCCGGACTGCATGATGTGGCTGATCTCGTAGGCGAACGCCGGGTCGTAGTGCACGATCGCCGGGTTGGTCGCCGCGAGCAGCGGCGAGTGGCCGTCGGCGTGCTGGAGACCCTCACCGGTCAGCGTGGTGCGGCCGGCGGTGGCGCCGATCAGGAAGCCGCGGGCCAGCTGGTCGGCCATCGCCCAGATCGAGTCGCCGGTGCGCTGGAACCCGAACATCGAGTAGAAGATGTAGAACGGGATCATGTGCTCGCCGTGCGTGGAGTACGCCGAGCCCGCGGCGGTCGCCGAGGCCATCGCGCCGGCCTCCGAGATGCCCTCGTGCAGCATCTGGCCCTGCGCCGACTCCTTGTAGGAGAGCAACAGTTTCCGGTCGACGGACTCGTACCGCTGACCACCGGGGTTGTAGACCTTGGCGCTCGGGAACATCGAGTCCATGCCGAAGGTCCGGTACTCGTCCGGCGCGATCGGCACGATGCGCTGTCCGATCCCCGGGTCCTTCATCCAGTCCCGGAGCAGCCGCACGGTCGCCATCGTCGTGGCGACCTTGTTCTTGCCCGAGCCCTGCTTCAGGTCGGCGTAGATGTCGTCGCCCGGCAGCGCGAGGTCCTTGGCCCGCAGCACCCGCCTGGGGATCGACCCGCCGAGCTGGTTGCGGCGCTCGAGCATGTACTGGATCTCGGGGGAGTCCGCACCGGGGTGGAAGAACGGTGCGGCGCCGGTCTCCTCGTAGGCGCGCTCGAGGTCGCGGTCGGAGATCGGCAGGTAGAGCCGGTCCCGGAACTTCTTGAGGTCGTCCTGGGTCAGCTTCTTCATCTGGTGCGTGGCGTTGCGGCCCTCGAGGGCGTCGATCGTCCAGCCCTTGATGGTCTTGGCCAGGATCACCGTCGGCTGGCCGACGTGGTTGGTCGCGGCGTCGAACGCGGCGTACACCTTGCGGTAGTCGTGGCCGCCGCGAGGGAGCTTGCGGATCTGGTCGTCGGTCATGTGCTCGACCATCGCCCGCAGCCGCGGGTCGCTGCCGAAGAAGCTCTCGCGGATGTACTCGCCGGACTCGACGGAGTAGGTCTGGAACGCACCGTCGGGCGTGGTGTTCATCCGGTTCACCAGGACGCCGTCCACGTCACGGGCCAGCAGCGGGTCCCACTCGCGACCCCAGACGACCTTGATGACGTTCCAGCCGGCGCCGCGGAAGAACGACTCCAGCTCCTGGATGACCTTGCCGTTGCCGCGGACCGGGCCGTCGAGCTGCTGCAGGTTGCAGTTGATGACGAAGGTGAGGTTGTCCAGCTCCTCGCGGGCGGCCAGGCCGATCGCGCCGAGCGACTCCGGCTCGCCCATCTCGCCGTCGCCGAGGAACGCCCAGACGTGCTGCTGGCTGGTGTCCTTGAGGCCGCGGTTGTGCAGGTAGCGGTTGAAGCGCGCCTGGTAGATCGAGTTGAGGGCGGTCAGGCCCATCGACACCGTCGGGAACTCCCAGAACTCCGGCATCAGCCGGGGGTGGGGGTACGACGACAGCCCGGCGTGCGGGCCGTGCTGGACCTCCTGGCGGAAGTGGTAGAGCTGCTCCTCGGTCAACCGCCCCTCGAGGAACGCGCGCGCGTAGATGCCGGGGGAGGCGTGGCCCTGGATGTAGATCTGGTCGCCGCCGCCGGGGTGGTCCTTGCCGCGGAAGAAGTGGTTGAACCCGACCTCGTAGAGGCTGGCCGAGGACTGGTACGTCGCGATGTGCCCGCCGACCTCGAGGCCCTTGCGGTTCGCGCTCGAGACCATCACGGCGGCGTTCCAGCGGATGAACGCACGGATCCGGCGCTCGGTCTCCTCGTCGCCGGGGAACCACGGCTCCCGCTCGGGCGGGATGGTGTTGATGTAGTCGGTGCTCCGCAGCGCGGGGACGCCCACCTGGGCCTCCCGGGCCCGCTCGAGCAGGCGCAGCATCACGTAGCGCGCCCGCTCGCGGCCGCGCTCGGCCAGCATGGAGTCGAAGGACTCCAGCCAGTCGCGGGTCTCGTCCGGGTCGATGTCGGGCAGCTGGGTGGGCAGGCCTTCGTGGATGACGGTCGGGGTGGTGCCGCTCCGCTTGGTGTCCGTGCCGGAAGTGGTGCCAGGGGTGGGTACAGCGTCTTCGGTCACCCCCTCATCGTCGCACGCGTCAGAAGGCCAGAAAATTTACCCACCGGTAGTCCCGCGGACGGTGGTCCGGAGCGCACGGGTTGCGCCCCCGCGCCAACTCCGGTGGACTACTCCCCACCTCGGGGACGGTACGGACGTCCCCGTCGATACCTGGTCAGCATGTGATGGGAGGCGGAAGGTGAGCGCGACCGCGGGCGGTGGGCCTGCCCAGAAGGACGGACCCGCTGCGGGCCCGGCCGAGCGGCTGGGCTTCAAGCCCGGCATGGTCGTCCAGGAGCTCGGGTGGGACACCGACACCGATGACGAGCTCCGGGTCGCGATCGAGGACGCCATCGACGCCGACCTGGTCGACGGGGACTACGGCAACGTGGTCGACGCCGTCGTCCTGTGGTTCCGCGGCGACGACGGCGACCTCGTCGACAGCCTGGTCGACGCGCTGACCGACCTGGTCGGCGGTGGCGCGATCTGGCTGCTCACGCCGAAGGTCGGGCACGCGAACGCCGTGGACCCGGCCGACATCGCCGAGGCCGCGCCGATCGCGGGGCTCTCCCAGACCACGACGGCGGCGGTCAGCAAGGACTGGTCGGCGACCCGGCTGATCGCGCCCAAGGCGGTCGCCTGACCCCGGAGAGCCTGCGCCGGGTGCCGAGGTTCGACCGGACCTCGACACGGGAATGGTCACCGGGACCAACCGGGCCCACGCTCGTTGCACCGGGCGCAAACCCCCGAGGAAAGGCAACGCGTGCTCCAGGACGTGCTCCAGAAGGCCCTGACCGGCGCCACCGCGGCCGGCACCACCGTCAAGGTGCTCGGTGAGGCCGGTGTCATCCGCCCGCACCACCCGGTCGCGCTCGCGAAGGCGGCCAAGGCGCTCAGGGACTGGGGCACCGGCCCGGCCGGTGGCTTCACGGCGGCCGCGCTGCTCGACCCCCGGCGTACCGCCGTGGTGGACGAGATCGGCGCCCTGACGTTCGCCGAACTGCACCACCGCTCGAACGCGCTCGCCCGGGCCTTCGCCGACCTCGGCGTCTCGGCGGGCGACAGCGTGGCGCTGATGTGCCGCAACCACCGCGGCTTCGTCGAAGCCAGCATCGCGACCGCGAAGCTCGGCGCCGACGTCCTCTACCTGAACACCGCGTTCGCCGGTCCGCAGCTGGTCGAGGTCCTCGAGCGGGAGCAGCCCACGCTGGTCGTGCACGACCAGGAGTTCACCAACCTGCTCGAGAAGGCCGAGGTCGGCACCGCCGTCCTGGCGTGGACCGACGGCGACGCCGAGGGCCACACCCTGGAGAAGCTCATCGGCTCCCAGACCGGTAACGACCTGGCGCCCGCCGACCGGCACGGGCGGATCGTCATCCTCACCTCGGGCACCACGGGCACGCCCAAGGGCGCACCGCGCAGCGAGGCCGGCATCGACGCCGCGGTGTCGCTGCTGTCGCGGATGCCGCTGCGCTACGGCTGGCGCACGCACATCGCCGCGCCGCTCTTCCACACCTGGGGCTTCGCCCACCTGGCGATGGCGATGCTGCTCGGTTCGACGGTCGTGCTCAAGCGGAAGTTCGACCCGGAGGGCTGCCTGCGGACCGCCCAGGACGAGCGCTGCGACTCGCTGGTCGTGATCCCGGTGATGCTGCAGCGGATGATGGCGCTGCCGGAGGAGACGCTCGCCCGCTACGACCTGTCCCGCGTGAAGGTGGTCGCGTCCTCGGGCTCGGCGCTGCCCGGGGACCTCGCCACCGACTGGATGGACCACTTCGGCGACCACCTGTACAACATCTACGGCTCGACCGAGGTCGCCTACGCGTCGATCGCCACCCCGGTCGACCTGCGCGAGGCGCCGTCGGCGGCCGGCAAGCCGCCGTACGCGACGATCGTGAAGATCCTCGACGACGACGGGAAGGAGCTCCCGACCGGGGAGACCGGCCGGATCTTCGTCGGCAACGGGCTGCTCTTCGAGGGCTACACCGGCGGCGGGCACAAGGAGGTCGTCGACGGCCTGATGTCCACCGGCGACGTCGGGCACTTCGACGAGGCCGGCCGGCTCCACGTGAGTCGGCCGGGACGACGAGATGATCGTCTCCGGCGGGGAGAACGTGTTCCCCAAGGAGGTCGAGGACTGCCTGATGCGCCACGACGCGGTCGTCGAGGTGGCCGCGGTTGGCGTCGACGACGCCGACTTCGGCAAGCGGCTGCGGGCGTTCGTGGTGCGCTCGGGTCACGTCTCCGAGGACGAGCTCAAGTCCCACGTCAAGGACAGCCTGGCGCGCTACAAGGTCCCGCGCGACATCGTCTTCCTCGACGAGCTGCCCCGCAACGCGACCGGCAAGGTCCTCAAGCGCGAGCTCGACACCGACTGAGGGACCGTCCCCGCCGGGTGACAGGATGAGCCCATGACCGGACTCGAGCTCGGGGGACCCGCTCCCGACTTCACGCTGCGCGACCAGTTCGGCCAGGACATCACCCTGTCGTCCTACCGGGGTCGGAAGGCGGTCGCGATCTTCTTCTACCCCTACGCGTTCTCGGGGGTGTGCACGGGGGAGATGTCCGGGATCCGGGACCGGCTCGCCGAGTTCCTGACCTTCGACACCGAGGTGCTCGCCATCTCGTGCGACCCGATCTACTCGCTGCGGGCGTTCGCCGACCAGGACGGGCTGAACTTCCCGCTGCTCTCCGACTTCTGGCCGCACGGCGAGGTGTCCCGCGCCTACGAGGTCTTCGACGAGCGGAAGGGCTGTCCCCGGCGGTCGTCGTACGTCGTCGACAAGGCCGGCCTGGTCCGCTGGTCGGTCCACAACGCCATGCCCGAGGGGCGCGACCTGGACGAACATCTCAAGCAGCTGACCGACGTCATCTGACCGCCCGCGCGCTCCGGTCTAGACCGGGGTGCTGAAAATCCTCCGGTTTCACCCGGATCCCGCGACGTGGCTTGGGCGACGCCTCTATTCTTGAGGTGTTGGACCGCAGGTGACCCGAGACGCCTGCGGTCCAACTTCATTTCCGCCTCGGTTCCTGCGTAGTCTGTGCCCGCTCCGGGTGCCCCGCGCCCGAGGTGTGCGGGCGTATAGCTCAGCGGTAGAGCACCTCCCTTACAAGGAGGTGGTCGGGGGTTCGATCCCCTCTGCGCCCACCGGTAGAACCGCGGCCGGCGCTTCTCGCCCGCATCGGATGAGGTCCACGAGCCGATGGGTCACTAGCGTCCCCGGCATGATCCGCATGCTCATCAGCTTCGTCATCCAGCTCTGCGCGAATGCGCTCGGGCTGATCGTGGCGGCGGCCATGCTCGACAAGATGACGGTCGACGGCCCGGCGTTCGTCGCCGCCGTCGTGGTCTTCACCGTCATCTACGCCATCGCGCAGCCGTTCCTGACACAGCTCGCGATGAGCAAGGCGACGGCGCTCCGTGGCGGCGTCGCCCTGGTCGCGACGCTGCTCGGGCTGATCGTCACCTCCTGGATCTCGAGCGGCCTGTCGATCGAGGGGGCGGAGACCTGGCTCGCAGCGACGGTGATCGTCTGGCTCGTCTCCCTCCTCGGCGTGCTGATCCTCCCGCTCATCTTCGTCAAGAAGAAGGTGGTGGAGCGGCGCTCCTGACCGCCGGGCGGCCCTCGGCCGCGGGTGGTGCACAATCTGCTCTGTGGTGCCGGGACCACCAGAGGAGGACGCATGCAGGAGACCGTCGCCCAACGGCTCGGCGGGCGGCACGTCCTGCTCACGGGCGTCACGGGGTTCGTGGGCGAGGCGCTGCTCCAGCTGCTCCTGAGCGACGTGCCGGACCTGCGGATCACGGTGCTGGTGCGGCCCAAGGGGTCGACGACCGCGCAGAGCCGGGTGGACGCCCTGCTGCGCAAGCCGGTGTTCGAGGGCATCGAGGACGCCGGTGAGCGGGTCGCGGTGCTGTCCGGCGACCTGGGCGACGTACCGCCGCTGCCCACCGACCTGGACGCGGTCGTGCACTGCGCGGGCGACGTCTCCTTCGACCCGCCCGTCGACGAGGGCTTCCGCACCAACGTGGTCGGCACGCGGGACCTCCTCGACCGGGTGCGGGAGACCGGCAACGACCCGTACTACGTGCACATCTCGACGGCGTACGTCGCAGGCCGCCGGCGCGGCGTGATCCCCGAGGGCCCGGTCGACCACGACGTCGACCTCGAGGCCGAGCTCGCCTGGGGCCTGTCGCAACGCCGGGTCGTCGAGCACCACAGCCGCAGCGCGGACGTGCTGGAGCGCGAGCGACGCAAGGCCGAGAAGACGCACAGTCGGGCCGGTCTGCTGACCGCGGCCACGGCCACCGAGGCGGCGCGCAAGGAGTGGGTGAAGTCCGAGCTGGTACGGATCGGCACCGAGCGGGCCCGCAGCCTGGGCTGGACCGACTGCTACACGTTCACCAAGGCGCTCGGCGAGCGCGTGGTCGAGGCGTACGCCGCGGAGGGGCACGCCGTCTCGATCGTCCGGCCGAGCATCATCGAGTCGGCGCTGGAGCGGCCCCATCCCGGGTGGATCGAGGGCTTCAAGATGGCCGAGCCCCTGATCCTCGCCTACGGCCGCGGCGAGCTGACGGAGTTCCCGGCCGCGGCCGACACGGTCATCGACATCGTCCCGGTCGACCACGTCGTCGCCGCCATCGTCGCGGTCCTCGCCCACCCGCCGGAGCCGGGTCGGCCCGAGTACTTCCACGTCTCCTCCGGGGCGCGGAACCCGCTCACCTTCCGTCGCCTGTACGACGACGTGCGGGCCTACTTCGACGAGCACCCCTTCGCCGGTGGCGACCGGGGCGCCGCCCGGTTGCCCGACTGGCGCTTCGCCGGCGCTCAGGCGGTGGAGCGCCTGCTGACCACCAGCGAGCGGGCGTACAAGGTCGCCGACTACGTCCTCGGCCACGCGCCCCGCAGCGACCGGGCTCGCGGCCTGGTCCGCAAGCTGGACCAGCAGGGGCGGCGGCTGGAGTTCCTGCGCCGCTACCTCGACCTCTACAACGAGTACGCCCAGGCCGAGCTGCACTTCTCCGACGAGCACACGCTCGCCCTCTTCCGGTCGCTGTCCGAGGAGGACCGCGCGCGGTTCGTCTTCGACACCGCCGTGGTCGACTGGGAGCACTACCTCCGTGAGGTGCACTGTCCGGCGGTCACGGCCCCCGTGCGCCGGATGGACGAGCTGCGGAGGGCGCGTCGGCGCACTGCGTCCGACGTCCTGCCCAAGGTCCGCGAGGACGAGCGCAGAACCGCTGCGTTCTTCGACATGGACGGCACCCTGCTGTCCTCGAACGTCATCGAGACCTACCTGTGGCTGCGGCTGCGGGAGCAGGACGGCGGCGAGCGGCTGGCCGAGCTCGGCCGGATGGCCGCGCGCCTGCCCGGCCTGGTGCGCGCCGAGCGTCGCGAGCGGAGCGCCTTCCTGCGCGCCGTCTACCGCGAGTACGCCGGCGCGCGGCTCGCCGACCTCGACGCGATCGCCGACGCGCACCTGACGACGCACGTGCTGTCCCGGCTCTCGCCGGACGCGGTCCGGCGGATCCGCGAGCACCGGGCGGCCGGCCACCGCACCGTGCTGATCACCGGCGCGATCGCGCCGCTGACCCGCCCGCTCGCGCCGCTGTTCGACCACATCGAGGCCGCCGAGCTCGCGGTCGACGACCGCGGCGTGTGCACCGGCTTCCTGGCCAGCTCACCGCTCGTGGGCGAGTCCCGGGCGGCGTGGATGCGCGGCTACGCCGCCGAGCACGGGATCGACCTGAGCGCGTCGTACGGCTACGCCGACTCGCACTCCGACCTCCCGCTGCTCGAGGCGGTCGGCCGCCCGGTGGCGGTCCGGCCGGACGTCGCGCTGTTCCGGCACGCGCGCCGGAACCGCTGGACGGTCGTCGACTGGGCCAGCTCCGGCTCCAACGCCCGCAGCCTCGACCCGGCGGGGGGCCGCCCATGATGCTCGCGCTGGAGATGTTCCGGTCGGTCCCGCGCACCATGGCGGGCAAGGCGATCGGGGGCCGGATGCCGGGCGTCCTGTCCGGGTTCGCGGCGCCGCTGCGCCTGGTCACGCGCGCCGAGCCCCGCGTGGACCGGCCCGGGCTGGGCCCGGCTGCGCACCCGGCTGTCCGGCATCTGCGGCTCCGACCTCGGCGCGCTGTCCGGCCGCACCAGCCTCTACTTCTCGGCGGTCGTGTCGCTGCCGTTCGTGCCCGGCCACGAGGTGGTGGCCGAGCTGCTCGACGACTGCGAGGACCTCCCGAAGGGCACCCGGGTCGTCGTCGACCCGGTGCTCGACCTGCGCGGCGCGCGGCGTCGAGGCCTGTGCGCGCCTGCGCGGAGGGCCGGACCAACCGGTGCGAGCGGATCACCGTCGGCCACCTCTCGCCGGGCCTGCAGACCGGCTTCTGCAAGGACACCGGCGGCGGGTGGGGCCAGCAGCTCGCCGCGCACCGCAGCCAGCTGCACCCGGTGCCCGAGGGCTTCTCCGACGAGCAGGCGATCCTGGTCGAGCCGGTGGCCTGCGCGGTGCACACCGCGCTGCGGTCGGGCGTGCGCAGCGGCGACCGGGTGCTGGTCAGCGGCGCCGGCTCGGTCGGCCTGTTCGCCACGCTGGCGCTGCGCGAGCTGACCGACGCCGGCGAGATCGTCGTCGTCGCCAAGCACCCCCACCAGCGCGAGCTCGCCCGGGAGCTCGGCGCGACCGAGGTGGTCGCGCCCGGGGAGGTGCTGCGGCGGGTACGCCGGGCCACCGGGGCGTTCCAGCTCGAGCCCGAGTTCTCCGCGCCGTACCTGCTCGGCGGCGTCGACGTCGCCGTCGACGCGGTCGGCAGCAAGCAGTCGCTGGAGACCGCCCTGCACGCCACCCGCGCCGGCGGCCGGGTGGTGCTGTCGGGCATGCCCGCGCCCGCCGACCTGTCCGCGGCCTGGTTCCGCGAGCTCGAGGTGGTCGGCACCTACGCCTCGGCGCAGGCCGACGGCGCCTTCGGCCGGGCGCTGGACCTGGTCGGCAGCGACGCCGTGCAGCAGCTCGCCAAGGGCGTCGCCTCCTACCCGCTGCACCGGTGGCGGGAGGCCCTGGACCACGCCCACTCGGCCGGCCGGCTCGGCACGGTCAAAGTCGCGTTCGACCCGATAGTGAGCAGCACGTCATGAGTCGCCCCGGTTTCGTCCTCGAGGTGGACGACCGCACCCCGCCGCTGGTCGTGCACGAGGGACTGGGCTTCCGGCTGGAGGACTTCCCGCTCGGCACCCGGGTGGTCTACCCGCCCGAGTCGCTGCCCGCCGTCCCGGACGTCGACGCGGCGATCCGCGACGCGCTGCTGCACCCCCACGACGCGGACCCGCTGCCGGCGCTGCTCAAGCCCGGCATGCGGCTGACCATCGCCTTCGACGACCTGTCGCTGCCGCTGCCCACCATGAGGGCGCCGGACATCCGCGGCCGGATCATCGAGCACGTCCTCACCATGGCCGCCGAGGCCGGGGTCGACGACGTGAAGCTGATCGCCGCCAACGCCCTGCACCGGCGGATGACCGCCGCCGAGCTCGAGCACATCGTGGGCGAGCGCGTGTTCCGCTCGTTCTACCCGCAGGGCGACCTCTACAACTTCGACGCCGAGGACCCCGACGACCTCGCGCACCTGGGCACGACCGACAAGGGCGAGGACGTCGAGATCAGCAAGCGGGCCGCCGAGTCCGACCTGCTCGTCTACGTCAACGTCAACCTCGTCGCGATGGACGGCGGGCACAAGTCGGTGCGGCATCGGGCTGGCGTCGTACAAGTCCCTGCGGCACCACCACAACGCCAGGACGATGGTGCACTCGCGGTCGTTCATGGACCACAAGCACTCGGCGATGCACCACTCCGCGTGGCGGATGGGCCGGGTCGTCAAGGACCACGTGCAGGTCTTCCAGATCGAGACCACGCTCAACAACGACGTCTTCCCCAAGCCGTTCGACTTCCTGCAGAAGCGCGAGTGGGAGTGGTCGGTGCGCGACCAGGCGACGATGCTCGGCGTCCGCCGCGGCCTCGCGGTCGCGCCGCAGAGGCTGCGGCACAAGATGTTCCACGACCTGCGGTCGGTCTACGGTCTGACCGGCGTGAACGCCGGCGAGGTCGAGGCGGTCCACGAGCGGACGCTGGAGAGGGTGCACCAGCAGCACCTGGTCGAGGTGCAGGGGCAGTCGGACGTGCTGGTGATGGGGGTGCCGTACCTCGGGCCCTACAACGTGAACTCGTCGATGAACCCGATCCTCGCGACCTGCATGGGGCTGGGCTACTACTTCAACTCCTACCGGGGCCAGCCGGTCGTCCGGAAGGGCGGCGCGGTCATCCTCTACCACCCGCTGGACGAGGGGTTCAACCAGCTGCACCACCCGTCGTACGTCGACTTCTACGAGGAGGTGCTCGCCGAGTCGACCGATCCGGCGGTCGTGGGGGAGAAGTACGAGCAGCAGTTCGCCCGCGACCCCTGGTACATCCACCTCTACCGGACCTCGCACGCCTACCACGGCGTCCACCCGTTCTACATGTGGTACTGGGCGGCGCACGCCATGGACCACGTCGACGACGTGATCTGGGTCGGCGCCGACCGGCGGGCCGCGGCGCGCCTCGGCTTCCGGGCCGCCTCGACGCTCGCCGACGCGCTGGAGATGGCGTCCGGCACCGTCGGCACGTCGCCGTCGATCACCTACCTGCACAACCCGCCGCACCTGCTGGCGGACGTGCGATGAGCAACTTCGTGAAGGAGTCGGTCGACGACGTCCGCACCGTCGCGCGCGGCTGGCGCTGGGGCCGGCGCCCGCAGGTGCCGCGCTCGGCCGAGGCGTGGGTGCCGCCGGCCCGCTCGACGGTGTTCGCGCACCGAGTGGTCGCGCCGGCGGCCGGCGATGGCGGCGCGGGAGGTGGCGCAGAAGGTCGGCCTGGAGCCGCTGTTCCGCTCCCAGGTGCGCACCCGCGTCGAGGGGCTGGACGTGCTCGACCGGGTCGAGGGCCCGGTCATCTTCGTGGCCAACCACGCGTCGCACCTGGACACGCCGCTGATCCTGCTGTCGCTGCCCGACGAGTGGCGGCGGCGTACGGCGGTGGCGGCCGCGGCCGACTACTTCTTCGACACGTGGTGGCGGGCGGTCGGCTCGTCGCTGCTGTTCAACACGTTCCCGATCGACCGCCGCGGCGGGACGATGGCCGCCACGCCGGGCGAGGTGCTCGCCGACGGGCTGGAGCCTGGTGATCTACCCCGAGGGCACCCGGTCGACCGACGGCTGGATCGGGAGGTTCCGGATGGGGGCCGCGTTCCTGGCCAAGGAGTACGGCGTGCCCGTCGTCCCGGTCGCGCACCGGGGCACGTTCGCGGCGATGCCCCGGGGGCAGGGCTGGCCCTCGCCGGGCCGTCGCCAGCTCACCATCCGCTTCGGCGAACCGCTGGTCGCCGGGCCCGACGAGCCGGTGCGCGACTTCGCGCCGCGCATCAAGGACGCCGTCGCGGCGCTGCTCGACGAGGACCGGACCACCTGGTGGGAGGCCCGGCGGCGCGTGGCGGCGCGGGAGACCCCCGACCCGTCGGGGCCGGAGGTCGCCCAGTGGCGGCGCGTGTGGGAGCAGAGCGAGTCGCCCGCCGCGGACGCGCCGGTGCGCCGGCTGCGTGCGTGGCGCCGCTGACCGGTCGGGCGTGCGTGCCCGGACGCTGACCGGGTACCGGCGGGGCCGAGCGAAGGAGGAGTACGACGTGACCGACGTCCCGCACCACGACGAGCTGCCCCTGCCCGACTACGACCACCTGCCGCTGGGCTCGATCGAGTCGCGGATCCGCACCCTGGACGCGAACGGCGTCGTGGCGGTGCTGGCCTACGAGCGCGCCCACGCCGACCGGCTGCCGGTCGTCCAGCTGCTCGAGCACCGGCTCGACCAGCTCGGGTCGGGTGCTGTTCCGACCGGCGGCAACCCGCTCGAGCAGACCCCGGAGGTCCAGCACCGGAGCACCGGGTCGCCGGTCGCGCCGGACACGCAGGCCCCGCCGACGCCGCCCACGCAGGGTGGCAAGACCAACCCCGCGGGGCGGCACGGCTGACCGCGCCCTTCGCAGCGGCGCGGCCTCGGGACGTCATACGGACGGAGCAAGCGGTGACACCGTCCGTATGACGTCCCGGGCGCCTACTGGTCCCAGCGCAGCAGGGCCGCGACCGGGGCGCCGCCCATCGTGCCCGCGGTCGCCACGCCGACCTCGGCGTCGGTGAGCACGGCGGCCGCCACCAGCGCCTGGTCGGCGCGGACCGGGCCGTCGGGCGTCGCCGGCCCGAGGGTGAGCCCGGAGTGCTTCGCGACGTCGAGCTCGAGCTCGGCCGCGGGGCCGGGGTCGACGAGGAGTGTCTCGACCTGGCCGCGGACGAACGCGTCGGCGACCTCGTCGATGCCGCTGGCGACGGCCTCGCCGCGGCCCAGCCGCTGGCGCAGCTCGTGCACCCGCTCGAGGCGGCGCCGGACGACGCGGTCCAGGAGCGCCTCGCGCACCGCCGCCGCCAGGGCCTCGTCACCGCCGTCCTCGGCCCGCGAGCCGTGGTCCAGCAGCACGACGTCCGCCTCGGCCTGGTTGAGCCGCTCGTGCACGAGGGACTTCGCGCGCGGGTCGCCGGCGAGCAGCACGAGCCGGACCCCGCCGCGGACGTGCCGGGTGATGTGCTCGGCCACCTCCTCGGCGTTCTGCGCCCAGACGTTCTCGGTGCGGTGCTGGTACTTCAGCGCGGCCCAGTCGTCGGACCCGACCTGGTGCAGGTTCTCGGTGTCGCCGCTGACCTTCTCCACGTCCGTGGGCGTCGGCAGGTCGGAGCGGTGCACCGACACGTCGCCACCCTCGTGGTCGACCACGGCCAGGACGTACGACGTGGTCGCGTCCCGGTGCTCGATCCACCGCGCGAGGTCCGGCAGCGGGCCCCAGGTCGCGAGCGGCCGGTCCACCTGCACCTGGGCCACCTCGTCGTACCCGACGCCGTCCGCGGTCGCGACCACGACGCGCGCCACCGGCGAGGGCTGGCCGACGACCTCACCCAGGCGCTCGGCGACACGCTCGACGACGGACTCGTCGGCACCCTGCTCACGCAGGCCGTCGCACGCCGCGCGCACGCGCAGCTCGTGCTGGTGGGCGCCGCTCTCGGTGTCGTGCCCGACGTCGACGAAGACCGTGGCGAACGGGCCGGTGGACTGGAAGACAGGAGTCAGGGCTTGGGTGTCCATGCCCTGCCTGTTCCCGATCGGCAGCGCGGATAACGGGGTCGCCCCGGCGTCGCACCCGGGCAACCGGCGGCCAACGGACGGGTCACTACAGTGGCTCACGCCACATCGACCAGGAGACCGACCAGGAGGTTGCCCCGATGATCGTGCCGTTCAGCGTCTCCGACTTCATCGACCGGGCCGTGCAGGTGTACGGCGAGCGCACCGGTGTGGTGGACGAGCCGGACCAACCCGCGCCCTCCCTGGGTGGGCTCACCTACGCCCAGCTGGGCGTGCTGGCCCGTCGCCAGGCGGCGAAGCTGGACGAGCTGGGCCTCGAGGTCGGCGACCGGGTCGCGGTCGTCAGCCACAACAGCGCGCGGCTGCTGGCCTCCTTCTTCGGCGTCACCGGGTGGGGCCGGGTGCTGGTGCCGGTGAACTTCCGCCTCCGGCCCGAGGAGGTCAACTACATCGTCCAGCACTCCGGGGCCCGGGTCCTGCTGGTCGATCCGGAGCTCGAGGAGTCGCTCAAGCAGGTCGACGCCGAGTTCAAGTTCACCCTCGGGGACGACGAGCACCTGTACGCCGCCGAGGGCGCCGAGCCGCGGCCGTGGGAGCCGGACGAGAACGCCACGGCGTGCATCAACTACACCTCCGGCACGACCGCGCGTCCGAAGGGCGTCCAGATCACCCACCGCAACATCTGGGTCAACGCGGTCACCTTCGCGATGCACACGACCGCGAGCGACCGGGACGTCTACCTGCACACGCTGCCGATGTTCCACGCCAACGGGTGGGGCATGCCGTACGCGATGACCGGGGTGGGCGCCCAGCACATCGTGCTGCGCAAGATCGACGGCGCCGAGATCCTGCGCCGCGTGCGCGACCACGGCGTGACGATCATGTGCGCCGCGCCGGCGGTGGCGGCGGCCGTGCTGGACGCCGCGCAGACCTGGGAGGGCGAGATCCCCGGTCGCGACCGGGTCCGGATCGTGATGGCGGGCGCGCCGCCACCGACGAAGACGGTCGCGCGGGTCCAGGAGGAGCTGGGCTGGGAGTTCATCCAGATCTACGGCCTCACCGAGACCTCCCCGCTGCTCACCATCAACCGCTCCCGGGCCGAGTGGGACGACCTGCCCGCCGAGGAGAAGGCGGGCATGCTGACGCGGGCGGGTGCCCCGGCGCTCGGCGTACGGCTGCGGATCTCCGAGGACGAGGAGAACCAGGGCGAGGTGCTGGCGCGCTCCAACGTGGTCCTCGAGGGCTACTGGAACCAGCCCGAGGAGAGCGAGAAGGCGCTGGCGGGCGGCTGGTTCCACACCGGGGACGGCGGCACGATCGGCGACGACGGCTACCTGACGATCTCCGACCGCAAGAAGGACGTCATCATCACCGGCGGCGAGAACGTCTCCTCGATCGAGGTCGAGGACGTGCTGTTCTCTCACCCGGCGGTGGCCGAGGTCGCCGTGATCGGGGTGCCCAGCGAGAAGTGGGGCGAGACCATCAAGGCGCTGGTCGTGCTGGCCGAGGGCCAGGAGACCACCGAGGCGGAGCTGATCGCCTGGTGCAAGGAGCGGGCCGCGGGCTACAAGGCGCCCACGTCGGTCGAGTTCCGCACCGAGCTGGCCCGCACCGCCACCGGCAAGCTGCAGAAGTTCAAGCTGCGGGCGCAGTACTGGGAGGGCTACGAGCGCCAGGTCAACTAGGCGACTGGTCAGCCACGCTCGACGACGGCGACGAGGCCGGGCTCGCGCTCGCGCAGTCGGGCCTCCAGCTGATGGCGCAGCGTGAGGGTCGAGGCGGGGCAGCCGTGGCACGTCCCCCGCAGGCGTACGGCGACGACCCCGCCGCTCACGTCGACCAGCTCGATGGAGCCGCCGTGCGAGCGGGCGTAGTCGCCCACCTGGCCGGCCAGCAGGTCCCGGGCGGCCTCGGCCAGTCGCGCGTCGTCGGTGGCCGGGCCGAGCGGCAGCACCTCCCAGCCCGACGGCTCGGCGAGGGCGGCCGCGACCGCGCGGCGTACGTCCGCACCGGCGCGGCGCCAGTCGGTGCCGGCCGCGGCCCGGGTGGCGATACATCCGGGGAGCACCCGCACCTCGTCCAGGGTGCCGTCGGCGAGCAGGGCGGCCAGGGCGGCGGGCGCCCGGACGACCGTGCCGGGCTCCGGCAGGGGAGTGCCGGGGGCGATCCAGCGGACCTCGCGCGCGTCGGCGCCGGACTCGGCGTGCAGCGCGACCGCGGTCATGCCACGGCTCCGACCACGGTGTGGGCGACCAGCGCCATCGTCCAGGCGATGGCGAAGTAGATGCCGAAGACGGTCAGCGGCCACCGCCAGCGGCCCGTCTCGCGACGCAGCACCGCGATCGTCGAGAGGCACTGGAGGGCGAAGACGAAGAAGACGAGGAGCGCCGCCAGGGTCGGCGCCGTGTAGACCGGCTGCCCTGCGTGCGGGCCGCTGTCGTAGGTCGTGTCCTGCAGCGCGGCCGCCGGGTCGTCGGGGTTCTCGGCCGCGCTGATCTGGCCCAGGGTGGCCACGAACGTCTCGCGCGCGGCCAGCGAGGAGATGACCGCGACGTCGGTCTTCCAGTCGAAGCCGAGCGGCTCGAAGACCGGTCCGACGGCGCGACCCAGGCCGGCGGCCAGGCTGTGCTGCATGGTGTACGCCGACACGGCGGCGCTGTCTGCGGTGTCGACGCCCGCGGTCCGCAGCTCCGCGGCCGAGCGGGTCGGGAGGTTGAGCAGGCCCCACATGAGGATCGTCGCGACCAGGATGATCGTGCCGGCCTTGCGCAGGAAGCCCTTGACCGGCATCCAGACCGCGAATGCCATGGACCGCGGCGACGGCAGGCGGTACGGCGGCATCTCGAGCGTGAAGGGCAGCACGGCGTGCCGCGAGCGGCCCAGCAGGGTCGCGACGCGGGCGGCGACCATCATCGACACGGCGCCCAGCACGTAGAGCGCGAACATCACCAGGCCGCGGGCGCCGACGCCGAGCCAGCGCTGGTCGGCCGGCACGAGCATCGAGACCAGCAGGAGGTAGACCGGCAGCCGCGCCGAGCAGGTGACCAGCGGCAGGGTCAGCATGGTGGCGAGCCGCTCGCGCGCCGACGGCATCGTACGGGTCGCCATGATGCCCGGGATCGCGCAGGCGAAGGAGGACAGCAGCGCCACGAACGCCCGGCCCTCCAGCCCCACCGTCGCCATCACGCGATCCATGAGGAAGGCCGCCCGGGACAGGTAGCCGACCTGCTCGAGCACCGCGATCAGCACGAAGAGCAGGGCGATCTGCGGCACGAAGACCAGCACGCTGCCCACGCCGCCGAACAGCGCCTCGGAGACCAGCCGGGCAGGGGCGGAGTCGCCGGCCACCGTGGTCACCAGCCCGGCCAGCGCGGTGATGCCACGGCCGATGAGGTCCTGCAGCGGCGCCGCGAGCACGAAGATGGTCTCGAAGAACGCGAGCATGACGCCGAGGAAGACCAGGACGCCGGCGACCGGGTGCAGGAGCACCCGGTCGATGCGGTCGGTCAGGGCGCTCTCCGCGGCCGGGCGGTACGACGCTGTCTCCAGCACCGACCGCGCCCACGCGGTCGACTCCTCGGGGTCGGTGGGCGGCAGGACGAGCGGTGTCGCCCAGTCCCGCGGCGCCCCGAGGAGGTCGACGAGCTCGGCGGTGCCCGAGCGGCGCCGGCCGTCGGCGACCACGACGGGCACGCCGAGCGCGCGGGCCAGCCGGGCGACGTCGAGGCTGCCGCCGCGAGCCACGAGCTCGTCGTGCATGGTCAGGGCCAGGGTCGTGGGTGCGCCGAGCTCGAGCACCCGGGCGAGCAGGCGCAGCGAGGTGCCGAGCGTGGTGGCGTCCGCGACGACGACCACGGCGTCGGGCCCGTCGACGCCCTCGAGGCGCCCGTGGAGGAGGTCGACGGTGATCTGCTCGTCGAGGCTGATCGGCTCGAGGCTGTAGGTGCCGGGCAGGTCCTCGACCTCGACGACGGTGTCGCCGGTGACCTGGCACCGGCCGCGGGCGCGGCCGACCGTGACGCCGGGGTAGTTGCCGGTCCGCGCGCGCAGGCCGGTCATCGCGTTGAAGATCGTGGTCTTGCCGGCGTTGGGCGCGCCGACCAGGGCGACCAGCGGTGCGCCGTCGCCCGCGGGGGAGACCCCGGCGTCATCCGGGGCGCAGTGGGAGCTCATCCCACGCTCACTCCACGCTCATCCGACGCGGACGGTCACGTGGCGCGCCTGGGCGGACCGCAGGCAGAGGCTGGTGCCACCGAACCGGTAGAGCGTGGGATCGCGCAGCGGCGCGCGGCGTACGACCGTGACCGGGGTGCCGGGGGCCAGTCCCAGGTCGACGAGGCGGCGGGCGACGTGGGGTGCGGCCGTCCCCGCGATGCCCACGACGGTGGCGCTGCTGCCGGCCGGCAGGTCGACCAGGCTCTGCTCGCCGATCATCTGGAGCGTCATCCCGCACCTCCTTCCCTCGTCACGTTAGCAAGGCAAGCCTCACCTTAACGAGGAGGCCCCGGGTCCATCAGGGCCGAAGGTCCTGCGGTGCGCTACGCCGTGCGCGAGTCGAGCACGACCTCGAACTCGAGCAGGTCGGCGCCCGAGGCGACCGGGTTGGACCGCTCGCCGGCGTGGGCGGCGATCGCGCCGCCGTCGCGCCAGGCGGCGAACGACTCCTCGTCCTCCCACTGGGTGACCACGAAGTAGCGGTCCTCGCCCTTGACGGGGCGCAGGAGCTGGAACCCGAGGAACCCCGGCGTGTCGTCGACCGTGTGCGCGCGGTTGGCGAACCGGCGCTCGAGCTCCTCGTGCGCCTGGGGCGGGACCGAGATGGCATTGATCTTCACGACGGACATGTCTGCGACAGTAGCCTGACGGCCATGCCCGCCCTCGAGGACGTCGTCGCCCTGCTCCACGGCTGGTACCCGCCCGCCACCGCCGACTCCTGGGACGCCGTGGGCCTGGTCCACGGCGACCCCGGCGCCCGTGTCGACAAGGTGATGTTCGCCGTCGACCCGGTGCTTCCCGTCGCCCGCGAGGCCGCCGAGTGGGGGGCCGACCTGCTGGTCGTCCACCACCCGCTGTTCCTCAAGCCGGTCCACGGGTTCGCCGCCACCACGCCCAAGGGGCGCACCCTGGCGACCCTGGCGGCCGCGGGCTGCGGCCTGCTCACCGCGCACACCAACGCCGACCAGGCCGACGGCGGGGTGTCCGAGGCGCTGGCCCGCGCGCTCGGGCTGACCGACCTCGAGCCGATCGTGGCCGCCCCGGCCGCGCCGATGGACAAGCTCACGACGTACGTCCCGGTCGGCGACGCCGACGCGCTGCGCGCCGCCCTGGCCGACGCCGGCGCGGGCCGGATCGGCGACTACGACCACGCGTCGTTCTCCTCCTCCGGGACCGGGCGGTTCCGCCCGCTGGAGGGGGCGAACCCGACGATCGGCTCGGTCGGCGAGGTCGAGGCGGTCGCGGAGGAGCGGATCGAGGTGGTGCTGCCGCGCCGCCGCCGGGCGGCGGTCGTCCGGGCGCTGCTGGACGCGCACCCCTACGAGGAGCCGGCCTTCGACGTCGTCGAGATGGCCGACCCGGGCCTGGCGGCGACCGGCACCGGGCGGATCGGGACGCTGCCGCCGACGACGCTCGGGGAGTTCGCCGACGCGGTCGCCCAGGCGCTGCCCGCCACCGCGCAGGGCGTGCGGGTGGCCGGCGACCCGGGCCGACCGGTACGCCGGGTGGCGGTCTGCGGCGGCGCCGGGGACTTCCTCCTCGACACCGTGGCCGGGACCGGCGCCGACGTGTACGTCACCAGCGACCTGCGCCACCACCCGGCCAGCGAGTTCGTGGAGCGCGACGGGCCGGCGCTGGTCGACATCGCCCACTGGGCGGCCGAGTGGACCTGGCTGCCGGTGGTCGAGGCGCGGCTGCGCGAAGCCCTGCGCGGTCAGGGCGGTGGTCAGGGGGGCGATACGGTGGAGACCCGCGTGAGCACGCTGCGCACCGACCCCTGGCAGTTCCGCCGTTGACCCGAGGAGACCCCCGCTGAAAGCCGATCCCGCCGCCCAACTCAAGCTCCTCGACGTGCAGGAGCTGGACTCCCGCGCCGACCAGCTGCGGCACCGGCGGGCCACGCTGCCCGAGCTCGCCGAGATCTCCAGCCTGGAGGCCAAGCGGACCGACGTGGAGAACCTGGCCCGCGACGCCCGGATCGTCGTCGACGACCTGAGCGCCGAGCAGCGCAAGGTCGACGCCGACGTCGAGGCGGTCAAGGCCCGGCGCACCCGCGACCGGGACCGCATGGACCAGGGGCTGGTCACCAACCCCAAGGACCTCGAGCGGATGCAGCACGAGCTGGAGTCGCTCGAGCGGCGGATCGCCAGCCTCGAGGACGACGAGCTCGAGGTGATGGAGAAGCTCGAGGAGGCCCAGCGCGAGCTCGCCGAGCTCGAGCAGCTGGTCGCCGAGACCGACGAGCAGCTCGCCGCGCTGAGAGTCGCCCGCGACGAGAAGCTCGGCGCCCTCGACGAGGAGCTCGCCCGCGCGACCGCCGGGCGCGGCCCGGCCGCCGACGGGCTGCCCGACGAGCTGCTCGCGCTCTACGACCGGCTCCGTGGGCAGAAGGGCGGCGTGGGGGCGGCCGAGCTGCGCGCCCGCGCCTGCGGTGGCTGCCGGCTCACCCTGGACTCCGCGGAGCTGACCCGCATCAGGGGCCTGCCCGAGGACGAGGTGGTCCGCTGCGAGGAGTGCCAGCGGATCCTGGTGCGCACCGCCGAGTCCGGGCTGTGACCGACCGGGTCCAGTCGCCGGTGACCAGCGTCGTCATCGAGGCCGACGGCGGCTCGCGCGGCAACCCCGGCCCGGCGGCGTACGGCGCGGTGCTCAAGGACGCCGCTACCGGCGCGGTGATCGCCGAGGAGGGTACGGCGATCGGCGTCGCCAGCAACAACGTCGCCGAGTACTCCGGGCTGATCGCCGGGCTCCGGCTGGCGCAGGCCTACGCCCCGGAGGCCGACATCGAGGTCCGGATGGACTCGAAGCTGGTCGTCGAGCAGATGTCCGGCCGCTGGAAGATCAAGCACCCCGACATGCGGCCGCTGGCAACCGAGGCGAACCGCCTGGCGCCGTTCGGCACGACGTACACCTGGGTGCCGCGGGAGCAGAACAAGCACGCCGACCGGCTCGCCAACGAGGCGCTCGACGGCCTCCGCAACGGCGTCACGGTCGCGGCGGGGGAGCCGGAGGAGCCCGACTCCCTGGCCGAGGAGGTCGAGTCCCCCGCGCAGCAGGGCTGGGCGCCGCCCGGGACGCCGACCACGATCCTGCTGGTCCGGCACGGCGTCACCGCGCACACCGTCGAGAAGCGGTTCTCGGGCGGGCTGGACAGCGCGAACCCGGGCCTCAGCGACGAGGGCCGCGACCAGGTGCGGGCGGTCGCCGACTGGCTCGCCCCGCTCGCGGAGCGCATCGACGCCGTGGTCTCCTCGCCGGTGCGCCGGACGCTGGAGTCGGCCGGGATCCTCGCCGACGTCCTCGGCCACGAGGTGGAGGTCGAGCCGGGCTTCGCCGAGATGGAGTTCGGGGCCTGGGACGGCAAGACCTTCGCCGAGGTGGGGGAGCAGCACCCCGAGGAGCTGAAGGCGTGGCTGGGCTCGCTCGACGTCGCGCCCGGCGGCGGCGAGTCGTTCCGGACCGTGGAGAAGCGGGTGCTCGCCGGGCTGGAGCGGCTGCTGACCGCCCACACCGGACGCACCGTGGTGGTCGTGAGCCACGTGACCCCGATCAAGACCCTGGTCGCGCACGCGCTGGACGCGCCGCTCGAGGCGGTGTTCCGGATGGAGCTCTCGCCGGCGTCGGTGACCGTGCTGTCGTGGTACGACGGGCGGCCGTCGCTGCGCCTCTACAACACGCTGCCCCCGGGCCGGGACGCGCTCTCGGCGGGCGCCACCCGCTGGTGACGACCCGGGACTCAGAGCTCGCTGACGACCACGTCGAGGCGGTGCCCTGCCGTCCTCCTCGACCACCCAGCCGAGGTCACGCAGCGCGCCGGCCAGCTGGGCCGGCGTCCGCGGGTCGGCGCCGGACTCGAGCAGCGCCCGGACGATGCGGCCCTTGGTCGCCTTGTTGAAGTGGCTGACCACCTTGCGGGTGCCCCGGTGCTCGTGGAGCACCCGCACGGTGGCGACTCCGGACGCCGGCCGGGCGCCAGAACGACACGTAGGTGCCGCTGCGCAGGTCGACCAGCAGCCCGCTGCCGACCGTGTCGGTGACGACCGGGCCGAGGTGCTCGCGCCACACGCCCGCCACCGGGCCCAGGCCGGGCAGGGTGGTGTCGCCGGACAGGCGGTACGCCGGGATCCGGTCGCCGGGGCGCACCAGGCCGAACACGCTGGACGTGACCGCGACCCGCGTCGCCGACCGCCGCTTCGCGGCCGGGGTGAGCGTGGCGACGTCGAGCGCGTCGTACAGGACCCCGGTGTACACGTGGTCGGCCCGCTGCGGTCGGCGCGGTCCGCAGGCGTCCGGTTGAGGTCGACCAGGTCGAGCTGGGTCGTCCCGACGCCGAGGGTCGCCGCGGCGACCGCCGGGTCGCCCTCGCACAGACCGACCAGCGCGTCGAGCACCCGCTCGCGGGGCTCGGTGAGCGCGGCGAAGTCGAGGGAGGCGAGGTCGAGCGGCTTGCCGCGCCGGGCGGGGGTCTTGCCCTCGCTGAGGGCGGCAGCAGGATCAGCACGGTGCCCTATCGTGCCGGTATGCCGAGCAGTCGCGTCGTCCGGGTCCGAGCCGTCGACGACGGGGTCGCCGCGTCGGTGCTGCGCTCCGGGGTCGACGAGGATCCAGGCGGAGCTCGAGGTGACGCCGGAGTTCCCGGCGCAGGTCCGGGCCGCGGCCGAGGCGGCGGCCGCCGCGCCGCGACTGCCGGACCTCGACCGCACCGACCTCGAGCTGCTCACCCTCGACCCCGAGGGCGCCCGCGACCTCGACCAGGCGCTGCACCTGGAGCGCGACGGCGACGGCTTCGTGGTCCACTACGCGATCGCCGACGTCGCCGCGTTCGTGGCCCCCGGCGACCCGGTGGACCTCGAGGCGCACCGCCGCGGGGAGACGCTGTACGGCGCGGACTCCAAGGTCCCGCTGCACCCGCCGGTGCTCAGCGAGGGCGCCGCCTCGCTGCTGCCCGGGCGAGGTGCGCCCCGCACTGCTCTGGACGATCCGGCTGCGACGCCGGACGGGGGACGGACCGACGTCCACGTCGAGCGCGCCCGGGTGCGGTCGCGGGCCGCGTGGAGCTACGCCGACGCCCAGCGGGCCGTCGACGACGGCACCGCCCCGGACTCGCTGGCCCTGCTGCGCGAGGTCGGCGAGCTGCGGCTGCACCGCGAGGCCGCGCGCGGCGGGGTGTCGCTGCCGCTGCCCGAGCAGGAGGTCGACGTCGACGGCGCGGAGTGGCGCCTGGAGTTCCGCGAGCAGCTGCCCGGTCGAGCGCTGGAACGCGCAGATGTCCCTGCTCACCGGCTTCGCGGCGGCGGACCTGATGCTCTACGCGCGCGTCGGACTGCTGCGCACGCTGCCGGTCGCCGACCCCCGCGACGTCCAGCGCCTGCACCGCACCGCGCGGGCGCTGGGGATCGACTGGCCGGCCGAGCAGGTGTACGCCGACTTCATGCGCTCGCTCGACCCCGCGAAGCCCGCGCACGCCGCGATGGTCGACGCCTGCGCCCGGCTGCTGCGCGGCAGCGGCTACGTGGCGTTCGACGGCGAGACCCCCGCCGACCCGCAGCACGCCGCCCTGGCGTCGGAGTACGCCCACGTCACCGCCCCGCTGCGCCGGCTGGGCGACCGGTACGCCGGGGAGGTCTGCGTCGCGCTGTGCGCCGGTGTCGAGGTGCCCGACTGGGTGCGCACCGCCCTTCCCGGACTGCCGAAGACGCTGCAGGCGTCCGCGGTCCGCGCCCACACCTACGAGAACGCGGTGCTGAACCTGGTCGAGGCCGGCATCCTGCGGCACCGGGTCGGGGAGGAGTTCGACGCGGTCGTGGTCGACGTCGACGAGCGGGACGCGCACCGCGGCGTCGTCATGCTGAGCGAGCCGGCCGTCGAGGCCCGCGTGGTCGGGGCCGCGCCGCTGCCGCTGGGCACGGACGCGCGCGTCCGGCTGACGGCCGCGGACGTCGAGTCGCGGACGGTCGAGTTCGCGCTGGTCGGTCAGCCCCGGGTCTCGAGGAAGCCGTAGAACAGGAAGACCGCGAAGATCAGCACGAGCAGGCCGACGGCCGCGGCCAGGGGCCACCACTTCGATCGCTCCGGACCGCGCATCGGCTTGTTGGTCCGGCGTTCCTCCGGATTCTCAGTCATGCCGACCGGTACCCGTCGGGGCGCCGGTAACGCACGATCACGCAGCGCGGTCGACGAGGAAGGCGACGGAGGAGTCGAGCGTCGCGAGGTGGGGGTAGTCGAGCTCGTCGATCCGGACGCCGGTGGCGCTGCTGAGCAGCTCGACGAAGGTCAGGAAGTCCAGCGAGTCCAGCTCCAGCTCGGTGCGCAGCGCGGCGTCGCCCGGGATCGCGTCGACGTCGGCGTCGGGGACGATCTGGGTGAGGGCGTCGGCGACGGACCGACGGGCGTCCTGGGTGGTCATGGGTCCTCCGGGTGCTGCAGGTGGTCGTCGATGAGCGCCAGGAAGCGGGCGCCCGTGAAGCCGTCGGTGACGCGGTGGTCGGCGGAGAGGGTCATGGTCGAGACCGGGCGGGCGCCGACCATCCCGTCGACGGCCCAGGGGCGCTCGACGACCTTGCCGACCCCGAGCAGCGCCACCTGCGGGGCGTGGATGACGCCGTACACGGCCTCGACGCCCTGCTCGCCGAGATTGGTCACCGTGATCGTGGGCTCGCTGAGCTCGCGGCTGCGCAACCGGCCGGCGCGCGTGCGCACGACGAGGTCCTTGAGCCGCTCCATGGTCTCCTCGACGGTCAGCTGGTCGGCGTCGAGGATCGCGGGTGCCATCAGGCCGCCACCGCGCAGCGAGATGGCGACGCCGACGTGCACGCCGGTGCCGGGCCGGAAGCCGCCGTCGACCCAGAACCCGTTGAGGGCGGGCGTGGCGGCGACCGCCCGCGCGGTGGCGTGCAGGACCAGGGCGGCCGGCACGAGACGTCGCTCCACCGGGAGGTCGCGGTTGCGCTCGCGCATCCACGCGATCGCCCTCGACAGGTCCACGGTGTTGGCCAGGTAGTAGTGCGGCACCTCCCGCTTGGAGCGGGTCATGGTGGCCGCGATCGTGGCCCGCATCGCCTCCGCGGGCGGGACGGCTGGGGCGGCTGGCGCGGACGGAGCGGCCCGCGCCGACGGGGGCGCGGGTGCGGGCGCCCTCCCGCCGGCGCGGACGTCATCGGCCCGCACCGTCTCGCCGTCGGCCGGTCGCACCCGAGCCAGGTCGACGCCGAGCTCGGCCGCCAGCCGGCGGGCGTACGGCGTGACGCGCGGCCGGGCCGTGGCCGGCGCCGCCTCCCGGCGTACGTCGGCGCGGGTGATCGTCGCGCCCGGGCCGGTGCCGTGGACCGTCGCGAGGTCGACCCCGAGCCGGGCGGCATCGCGCCGGACCAGGGGCGAGTGCACGTGGTCGGCCGGGGTCAGGACGGATGCCGGGGCGGGGGCGGGGGCGGGGGCGGGGGGCGCTGGGGAAGCTCCTGCCCCCGCCTCGGTGATCGTGGCGAGCACGGTGCCGACCGGCACGGTCGTACCCGGCTGGACGAGCAGGGGGCCGACGACCCCGCTGTGGAACGACTCCACCTCGACGGCGGACTTGGAGGTGTCGACGACCGCCAGCACGTCGCCCTTGCGCACGCTGTCACCGGGGTGGACCAGCCACTCCAGCAGCGTGCCCTCGTCCATGTCGGCGCCGAGGGAGGGCATCGTGAAGTCGACCATCGGTCAGCCCCTGGTCCGCAGCGCCGCGGCGACGATCTCGTCGACCTGCGGGAGCGCGGCCGCCTCGAGCTGGCGGGCGTACGGCATCGGCACCTCGGCCGAGCAGACCCGCTCGACGGGGGCGTCGAGGTCGTAGAACGCCTGCTCCTGGATGCGCGCGACGACCTCGGCGGACAGGCTCCCGCTGCGCCAGCCCTCGTCCACGACGACGGCCCGGTGGGTGCGGCGCACCGACCCGAGGATCGTCGCGTCGTCGAGCGGGCGCAGGGTGCGCAGGTCCACGACCTCCGCCGAGACGCCCCGGCCCTCGAGAGCGTCGGCGGCCTCCAGCGCGCGGGCGAGCATCCCGCCGTACGCGATGAGGGTGACGTCGTCCCCGGCCCGCCGCACCGCGGCGTGGTCGATGTCGACCGCGCCGGCGTCGGCCGGCAGGGCGCCCTTGAGGTTGTACAGCGATCCGTGCTCGAAGATCAGCACCGGGTCGGGGTCGCGCAGTGCGGTGGCGAGCATGCCGCGGGCGTCCTCGAGCGTCGCCGGCGCGACGATGCGGATGCCGGGCACGTGGGCGTACCAGCCCTCGAGGCTGTGGGAGTGCTGGGCCGCGAGCTGCCGCCCGGCGCCGGTCGTCATCCGGATCACCAGCGGGACGTCGTACTGGCCGCCGGACATGTGCAGCAGGGTGGCGGCGCTGTTCATGATCTGGTCCAGCGCGAGCAGGCTGAAGTTGACCGTCATCACCTCGACGATCGGCCGCAGGCCCTGGATCGCCGCGCCGATCCCGGCGCCCACGAACGCCGACTCCGACAGCGGGGTGTCGCGGACCCGCTCGGGGCCGAACTCCTCCAGCAGCCCGAGGCTGACCGCGAAGCAGCCGCCGTAGCTGCCGACGTCCTCGCCCATGAGGAACACCCGCTCGTCGTCGCGCAGCGCCTCCCGCAGGCCCTCGCGCAGCGCCTCGCGGTACGTCGTCTCGACGGTCGCGACCTTCGGCCGGGAGGCCGGCCGGGTCCTGGCCCGCGTCGTCATCGCACGCTCCCCACGGCGGTGGAGGAGTCGGAGTAGACGAAGCGCCGCAACTGGTCGACCGGCTCCTCCTCGGCCCGATCGGCCTCCTCGACGGCCCGGGTCACCCGGTCGGTCGCCTCGGCGTCCATTGCGGCGAAGGCCTGGTCGCTCAGCGACCCCTCCACGCGCAGCCGGCCCACGAGCCGCTCGATCGGGTCGCGGTCGCGCCACCCGGCGATCTCGTCCTTGGCCCGGTAGCGGTCGGGGTCGTACATCGAGTGGGCGCGGAACCGGTAGGTCCGCAGCTCGAGGAAGACCGGTCCGCTGCCGCCGCGGATCTCGGCCACCGCCTGCTCCGCCGCCCGGTTGACCGCGACCGCGTCCATGCCGTCGACCGGCCAGGCGGTCGCGCCGTACGACGCGGCGCGGAGCGCCAGCTCGGTGCGCCCGTGCTCCTTGGCGATCGAGGTCCCCATCGCGTAGAGGTTGTTCTCGCACACGAGCAGCAGCGGGAGCCGCCACAGCACGGCGAGGTTCATGACCTCGTGGAACTCACCCTCGGCCATCGCGCCGTCGCCGAAGAAGCACGCCGTGACCGCGTTGCGGCCCTGCATCCTGTCGCCGAGCGCGAGGCCGAGGGCCAGGGGCAGGCCGCCGCCGACGATGGCGTTGCCTCCCGCGAAGCGGCGGGACCGGTCGAACAGGTGCATGGAGCCGCCGCGGCCCCGGCTGCAGCCGGTCGCCTTGCCGAACATCTCGGCCATGATCGACTCGAGCGGGACACCGCGGGCGAGCGCGTGGCCGTGCTCGCGGTACGTCGAGACGACCGAGTCCTCCTCGGTGAGCTCGGCGCAGACGCCGGTCGCGACCGCTTCCTCGCCGACGTAGAGGTGGAGGAAGCCGCGGATCTGGCCGCCGCTGTACAGCTCGGCGCAGCGCTCCTCGAAGCGACGGATCAGCAGCATCGTGCGCAGCAGGTCGAGCGGTGCGGCGGTCATGGCAGACGCTCCAGGGTCGACAGGTCGCCCTCGGGCAGTCCGAGCGCACGGGCCTTGAGCACGCGGCGCATCACCTTGCCGCTGCTGTTGTGGGGCAGGTGCTCGTCGAAGACGATGTCCTTCGGCGCGAGCCCGCCGAGGCGGCGCCGGGAGAACGCGACCAGGTCCCGCCGCAGGGCCTCGTCGGTCGCCGTCCCGGAGCGCACGGTGACGTAGGCGCGCACCACCTCGCCGGCGAGCTCGTCGGGCAGTCCGATGACGCCGGCCTCCACGACGGCGGGGTGCTCCAGGAGCGCGGACTCCACCTCGAACGGGCCGATCAGGTGTCCGGCGGACTTGATCACGTCGTCGGCGCGGCCCACGAACCACAGGTAGCCGTCGGCGTCGACGGCGGCCAGGTCACCGCTGAGGTACCAGTCGCCGACGAAGGCGGCGTGGTACCGCTCCTCGTCGTCGAGGTAGGTCCGGAACATCGACGGCCAGCCGGCGCGCAGGGCCAGCTCACCGGTCTCGCCGACCGCCGCGGCGACGACCGCGCCGGACGACCGGTCGGCGCGACCGTCCTCGCCCAGGACCATGACGGCGGCCTCGACGCCCGGGACGGGTCGGCCCATCGAGCCCGGCCGGATCGGCATGCCGGGGTAGTTGCTGACCATGATCGAGCCGGTCTCGGTCTGCCACCAGTTGTCGTGGATCGGCAGCCCGAGCGCCTCCTGGCCCCAGACCACGACCTCGGGGTTGAGCGCCTCGCCGACGCTCGCCACGTGGCGCAGCGCCGACAGGTCGTGGCTGCGGGGCAGGTCGGTGCCGTAGCGCATCAGCATCCGCAGCGCCGTCGGGGCGGTGTACCAGACGTCGACCCGCTGCTCGGCCAGGATGCGGTACCAGACCGGCGCCTCGAACTCCCCGGCGAAGCTGACCAGGGTGACGCCCATGACCAGCGGCGCGACGATCCCGTACGACGTGCCCGTGACCCACCCGGGGTCGGCGGTGCACCAGAAGACGTCGCCGGGGCGCAGGTCCAGGGCGAGCTCGGCGCTGAGCCGGTGCGCCACGACGGCCTCGTGCACGTGGACCGCGCCCTTCGGGCGGCCGGTGGTGCCGCTGGTGAAGTGCAGCAGCGCCGGGTCGGACGGGGCGGTGTGCACCACGTCGTACTCCGCGGGGTGCCGGGCGAGCTCGTCGGCGAAGCCGAGCAGGCCGGCCGCCTCGTCGGTGCTGCCGTCCACGACGACGACGTGGCGCAGGTAGGACAGGCGGTCGCGCATCGGGGCGATCTTGCGGCGGTAGAGCGACGCGGTCGTCACCAGCACCGTGGCCCGGCTGCGCATCATCCGCTCGCGGATCGGGTCGGGCCCGAACGACGAGAACAGCGGCGCGAACACGGCACCGGCCTTGAGGGTGCCCAGGCACACGACGTACTGCTCGTGCTGGCGGCCGAGGAGGGAGACGAGCCGGTCGCCCCGCCCGACGCCGAGCGCGCCGAGCAGGTGGGCGAACCGGTTGCTCTCGCGGCGCAGCTCGGCGTAGGTCACCGGGGTCATCGATCCGTCGGCGGCGACGCACCGCAGGGCGACCACGTCACCGCGGCCCTCGTCGACGTGCCGGTCGACGGCCTGGTGGGCGATGTTCAGGCCGGGACCGCCCGGCATCGGGGCCAGGTCCGCGCGCACCCGGCCCCAGCTCGCGGTCCGGAGCAGGGTCGGGTAGTCGCGGGCGGCCGGTTGAGCCGGCGGGAGCTCCGTGCGTGTGCGGTCCTCCATCGCCCGACCTCCTTCGCTCGTCCCATTCTCGGGACGCCGTCGGCTCGGGCCGACAGGGGCGAAGGTCATCGCCGCTCGGGCGTTCGGCCCGCGCGGCGGCGGCCCGTGGGCTCTGGTGGGCCGGGCGCTCCGGGCGGACGGTGGGGGAACCGCCGGAGGGGCCCGAGGAGGCTGTGATGTTCCAGGACCGGGTGGACGGAGGACAGCGGCTGGCCGCGGAGCTGGACCGGTACCGCGGGCAGCACGTGGTCGTGCTCGGGCTGCCGCGTGGGGGCGTGCCGGTCGCGGCGGAGGTCGCCCGGGCACTCGCGGCGCCCCTCGACGTGATCGTGGTCCGCAAGCTCGGCGTCCCCTACCGTCCGGAGCTGGCCATGGGCGCCGCCGGCGAGGGCGGTGTCGAGGTGGTCGACCGGGACCTGGTCCGCCGCGCCGGTGTCCACGGGGCGGAGCTCGCCGAGGTCGAGGCCCGCGAGCGCGCGGTGGTGGACGCCCGGGCCGCCGCGCTCCGGGGCGGCCGGCCGCCGCTCGACCTGTCCGGACGGGTGGCGATCATCGTGGACGACGGCGTCGCGACCGGCTCGACGGCCCACGCTGCGTGCAGGGTCGCCCGCGCCCTCGGCGCCGCACGGGTGGTCGTCGCCACCCCGGTCGCGCCGGTCACCGTCTCGGCGGACGCCCTCGACGCCGACGAGATGGTCTGCGTCGAGCGGCCGCGCGACTTCCAGGCGGTCGGGCTCCACTACCGCGACTTCATGCCGACGTCCGACGCCGAGGTCGAGCAGCTGGTCGCCGCGTTCGGGAGCCACGGTCCCGCGACCCGGGAGATCGAGATCCCGCTCGACGGGGTCCGGCTGGCGGCGACCGTCAGCGTGCCGACGGCGTCGCGGGGAGTGGTGGTGTTCGCGCACGGCAGCGGCAGCAGCCGCCACAGCCCGCGGAACCGTTTCGTCGCCGGGGAGCTGCGGCGGCCGGGCTGGCGACGGTGCTGCTGGACCTGCTGACCGCCGGAGAGGAGCGGATCTCCGACCGCCGAGCTGCGCTTCGACATCGGGCTGCTGGCGCGCCGGCTCGTCGGCGCCATGGACTGGGTCGGCCACCGCAGACCGCGCGGGCGCCGTCGGCTTCTTCGGGGCGAGCACCGGGGCGGCGCGGCGCTGCTGGCGGCGGCGGAGCGCGGCGGCGACGTGGCGCCGTCGTCTCCCGGGGCGGGCGGCCCGACCTCGCGGGCGACGCGGTCTCGCGGGTCACGGCGCCCACCCTCCTCATCGTCGGCGGCGCCGACACCCGGGTGATCGGGATGAACCAGAGGCCGCGCGCCGGATGACCTGCGAGCCCGAGGTCCTCGTGGTGACGGGGGCGACCCACCTCTTCGAGGAGCCCGGCGCCGTCGACATGGTGGCGCGAGCGGCCCGGAGCTGGCTGCTCGACCACCTGGCCGCCGTACCGGCCGCGGAGGCCCGGACATGACCGTCGGCGTCGCGCGCCTCGCCGCGGCCGCCGAGACCGAGGTCGCCGCCCTCGCCCGGCCGCTGGACACCGCGCGTGACCTCGACGGGCTGGTCGCCCGGCTGGCGCCGGTCCGGTTCGCGTGCCTGGGTGAGGCGTCGCACGGCACCCACGAGTTCTACTCCTGGCGTGCCGACCTGACCCGTCGGCTGGTCGCGGAGGAGGGTTTCTCCTGGATCGGGGTCGAAGGGGACTGGCCGGACTGCTGGCGCATCCACCGCTGGGTGACCGGACAGGACGGCAGCGCCGCGACCGCGGTGGAGGTGCTGGGCCGGTTCGAGCGCTGGCCCGAGTGGATGTGGGCAAACCACGAGGTCGCGGGGTTCCTCGAGTGGCTGCGCGGGTGGAACCTCGAGCGGGACCCGGAGCGACGCGTCGGGTTCTACGGGCTCGACGTGTACTCCCTGTGGGACTCGCTGCGGCGCATCCGCGAGTGGCTCGCCGGGCACGCGCCCGACGCCATGCCGGACGCGGACCGGGCCTGGCAGTGCTTCGTCCCGCTCGGGGAGGACCCGCACCGCTACGCCTGGGCGACCCGCCTGGTGCCGGCGTCGTGCGAGCGGGAGGTCGTGGACCTCCTCACCGCGGTCCGGTCGCGGACCCACGGCCTGCGCGAGGAGGCGGCGTTCGACGCGCTCCAGAACGCGATGGTCGCGGCCGGGGCCGAGCGGTACTACCGCACCATGGTGCGCGCCGACGGCGCGTCGTGGAACGTCCGCGACGAGCACATGACCGACACCGCCGACCGGCTCTCAGCGCGCCACGGTCCGGCGTCGAAGGGCGTCATCTGGGCGCACAACACCCACGTGGGCGACGCCCGGGCCACCGACATGGCGCGGGTGGGCATGGTCAGCGTGGGCCAGCTGCTGCGCCAGCGGCACGGGACGGCGGCGGTCGGGCTGGTCGGCATGGCCGCGCACCGCGGCCGGGTGCTCGCCGGCAGGTCCTGGGGCGCCCCCGAGGAGGTCAAGCCGCTGCCGATCGCACGCCACGACAGCCACGAGGACCTGCTCCACCGGGTGCTGGGCCGCCCGTCGGTGCTGGTCTTCGGCCCCGACCGGTCGGGGCCCTGGCTGGGCGGGGTCGGCGGGCATCGTGCCGTGGGCGTCGTCTACGACCCCGAGCACGAGAGGGCCAACTACGTCCCGACGGTGATGGGGGAGCGCTACGACGCACAGCTGTGGTTCGAGGAGACCGGGCCGGTCCGACCGCTGCACCACGAGCCACCTCCGTCCGGACCCGAGCTCGAGACCGCGCCGTCCGGCTACTGACGACCCGCCGGTCAGGGTGCCTACAGCTGAGGGTCGATCAGCACCTTCGCGTGCTTCTCGGCACCCGCGAGGACCTCGAACGCCTCGGCGACCCCGTCGAGGCCCACCACGCCGGTGACCAGCGGCCGCGGGTCGACCGTGCCGTCGGCCATCAGGTGCAGGGTCTCGCGGAACTCGACGGGGTCGTAGGCGAAGGAGAACCGCAGGTCGAGCTCCTTGTTGACCGCCATCGTGGGCCGGAACGTGTCCGGCTCCATGCAGACGCCCACCACGACGACGCGGGCGAGGAACGGTGCGTGGTCGACGATGTCGTCGATCACGCCGGGCACGCCGACGCACTCGAACACCACGGGTCCCCGCGGCGTCACGCCCAGCCGCTGGGCCGTCCGGATCACCGACCACCAGGGCAGGCGCGGCACCCGGCGCAGCTGGTGCAGCGCGGCCAGGCCGTCGCCGTACAGCGCGGTCGCCGAGGTCACCATGCCCTTCTCCGCCGCGACCACGTCCCACGGCGACTCCTCGGCCGGGTCCACCACCACGTCCGCGCCGCACGCGGCGGCCAGGTCCCGGCGGCCCGCTGAGTAGTCGCTGGCGACCACCCACGTACGCCGGAGGCCTTGAGCATCAGGACCACCGCGAGGCCGATCGGCCCGCACCCGACCACGAGGGCGACGTCGCGCCTGGTGACGTCGCCGCGGTTCACGGCGTGCCGGGCGACCGCCAGCGGCTCGGTGAGCGCCGCGAGGTCCGGGTCCAGCCCGTCGGGCACCGGCATCGCCGTGTCCTCGTCGACGAGGACGTACTCGGCGTACGCGCCCCCGGCGCTCGGAGACAGCCCGGTCATCTGGATCCGGTCGCCGTCCCTGACCAGCGGCAATGCCACGAGCGGCTGCCCGACGTCCCAGCGTCGCCGGCAGCCCGGCCCGTAGGCGTCGACGGTGCCGGTGAATCGTGCCGAGCACGACGGTGTGCTCCCGGCGCATGAAGTCGGGTAGCCGACCTGGGCCGCCACGTCCGCGGCGGCGTCCGCGTGGTGGCGCGCGTGCAAGTCGCTGCCGCAATGCCGCCCTGGTCACCCGGATCCGGACCTGGCCCCGGCCCGGCTCGGGCAGGGGCAGCTCGGTGACCTCGAGCGCTCCGTCGTCCGCGACGGTCACGGCCCTCATACGGGCTCCTTCCGTGGATACCGGTGCACCATGAGTCTCAACCCGATGATCAAGGACCGGAGAGCCCCCCCCGGCCCGCCGGGCGAGGGCAAGGGCGCCTGGCTCGCCGCACTCGAGCAGGGCGCGAACCTGCTGCAGACCGACGCCCCGATGCGCGGGTTCGACGTCTACGTCGTCGGCTTCCACTGCGCCAAGGGCGAGCCGGATTTCCAGATGGAGGCGCACCACTTCTGCCGGGTCGTCAACGACGACCTGCTGCAGTGCGTGCTGTTCGACGGCAACACCAAGGACGCCAATCTGATCGGCATCGAGTACATCGTCTCCGAGGCGGCTGTTCGACACGCTGCCCGGAGGAGGAGAGGCCTACTGGCACCCGCACAACTACGAGGTGCTGTCCGGTCAACTGGTCGCGCCGGGCCTGCCCGACGCCGCCGAGAAGGCCTTCTTGAAGCAGCCTGATCAACTCCTACGGCAAGACCTGGCACACCTGGCACACCGAACGCCACGAGCGGCGGCCGGGCATGCGCTGCCGCTCGGGGACCCGAAGCTGATGTGGTCGTTCAACCGGGAGGGCGAGTGCGACGAGTCGATCAGGCGCGATCGCACGAGGCGATGGGCATCGACACCGATGCCAAGCGCGCCGACCGGCAGTCATTCCTGCCGCTCGCCCACCCACAGTGCGGCGTCGACGCGATGCGCGGCGACTTCCCGCACGCCGACCCATCCCGGGCGTGGTGGATGTGGAGCGCGGACGGGCTGGCCTGTAGGCCGGGGAGAGTCCCCGCAGGGTTGGCCGTTCGCGATCGCCGATGACAAGCGTCGGCTGACCTGGCCAAACGTGATCCGTGGTGACGACTCCGTCAGCAACGAACGGTAGTCACGGGCACGGTCCGGGCACAGTCGGGCGCCGGCAACCGCGTCCGCGTGGGTCGAGGAGAAGGACCCCGACAACGCCCGGCCCCCGCACCATCGTCGACCGAAATCTGCGCCACCACTCGACCGACCAAGTGGATCCCACGAGGAGCTGGGCAAGCCCTAGGAGACTGCTGAACAAGGCGTCATGTCGGGCGGGGTTGATGGCGTGGGCGGCGGGCGGAGCGCCACCAATGGGCCGTCGAGCGGCAGTTGAGGTCAGCACTCCTGGGTGCGACACGGGGTCGTTCCGCCCGCCTGTGGCCATCCTGGGCGCGCTGATGGCGGTGTGCAAGGGCGTCCGGCGGCCCGGCGGGGTGGTTCAGGCGATGGCCCAGGTTCCGTTCTCGACGGTCAGTCCCAGGGCGAGGAGTCGGCGCAGGTTGAGGGCGGCGACGCGGTGGTGGAGCCAGTTGTTGTTCTTCTCACGCCGCGGTAGGGCACGCGGCGGTTGCCTCGGGTGAGCCAGGCGATGGAGCGTTCGACCATCGGCCGGTGCCGCCGGTAGGTGGCCTGGAAGCCTCGTCGCGTGGCGCGTTGGCGGTGCGCGCGTTGGAGCTGGTGGTGCTCGCCGAGCTTGATCGTTGCGGCCGCGTTGGCGGTGGTGCACCGCTGCTCGTAGCGGGCAGCCGCGCGCAGGCGCGCCGAAGGGACGTGTCCTGGCCGTCACGGCCGGGTGATCCCGGCTGGGCAGGTCAGCGTCCCGGCGGCGGTGTCGTGGGTGAAGTCGTCGAGGGTGAACCCGCCCGGCACGGCCGGTCGCAGCGGCCAGGGCTTGATGCAGCGGCGTCCAGTGGCCTGCCTGTCCAGGGCGTGGAGCATGTCGCCGGTGGCGTAGGCCGAGTCGGCGAGCACCTCGCACCTGTCTCGGTCCTCGGCGATGGTGGGGTCGGCGACGACCAGGCCGGCGCCCACGGTGGCGTCGGAGTTGGCCGGGCCGTTGGTCTTGGTCAGCCTCACCGCCGTGGTCAGGCCGGTGTCGGGCTCGACCACGACGTGGGCCTTGAACCCGTCCTGGCGCCGTTCGCGGGTCTTGTGGGCGTGCCGGGTGTCGGGGTCGACGGTCGAGATCACCCGGTCCGGTGCGGTCTTGCGGGCGATGCGCCACCGGCCGTCGGTGCCATCGGAGTCCTCGGCCGGTTCGACGTCTTGGCCCGCGACCAGCGCCAGCAGCGCGACCGCCTCGGCCGGCTTGCCGCCGGCTGCTTGCTGATCGCCTCGACGTCGAGGGCGCGGCGAGCAGCGCCAGCGCGTCGCCGACCAGCGCGGAGACCAGCTCGTCGCGGGCGGCCGGGTCGTCCCAGGCGATCGGCGGCTTCCCCGGCGTGGTGTAGTCCTGCCCGGTCAACGCGGCCAGCCGGGTGCACTCGGTGGCGATCAGGTCCTTGGCGCCGGGCACCTCGCGGCCGACCCGGCGGATCTGGGCGATCAGCTGGGTGACGGTGTCCTGGCGGGCGACCGCGTCGTCGAGGATGGTGGAGTCCAACGCCCGACGCTCTTCCCGGCCACCGCGCCGGTTTCGGTGATGACCTCGCGGACCACCTCGAAGATCCGCTGCGGGCGGTCACTGGCGGCCAGCCGGCGCCGCCAGTAGGTCAACGTCGAGGGATCGAAGCCCTTCGCGTCGATCGCGTACCCACACGCGGCCTTCCACCGCAGGTCGAAGGTCAGCGCGTCGACCGCTTCCCGGTCCGAGTGCCCGTACAGCGCCTGCAGCACGATCACCGAGGCGATCACCTCGCCCGGGATCGAGGGCCGGCCCCGCCCCGAAGGGAACAGGTCGGCGAACAACTCCGCCGGGAACAGCCGATCACGATGCTCGGCCAGCAACGCGAACACGCTGCCCGGCTCAAGCAGATGCCCGGCCACCGACTCCACGTCCAGCAGCTCACGCTGCCGATCAGCCTCACCCTGCATACCCACAGGATTTCAGGCTCTCCTGACACACCTGTGGGCGTTTGAGCGAGCCTGAAGAAGGCGCACGCCGTTCCCTGCATAGGTTTCTGAGCTGTCGAAGGCAAAGAAACTGGTGCTCAGGAGAACGGCGTGCGTGATGTCAGCCTATGGCGGGGTCTGCTCGGGGTCGAGAAGACGGTGGTCGAGCGGGTCGAGTTCGACGAGGACGCGGAGTTGCTGGTCATCCATGTGCGGCCCACGTCGCGGCAGCGTGGCCGCTGCGGTGTGTGTGGTCGTCGTTGCCCGGGCTACGACGCGGGGCCTGGCCGGCGGCGCTGGCGGGCGCTGGATCTGGGCGCCGTCCGGGCCGAGCTCGAGGCCGACGCGCCCGGGTTGTGTGCGCCGAGCACGGGGTTGTGGTCGCCTCGGTGCCCTGGGCCCGTCACGACGCGGGTCACACCTACGCCTTCGATGATCAGGTCGCCTGGTTGGCCACCCAGGCGTCGAAGTCGACGGTGACGGAGTTGATGGCTCTTCACAATCGAGGGTGTAGTCGCGGCCTGAACCCTCCAGTCTCGAGCAGTGATCGTGCGATGTAGTTGGTCAGGTTGCGGAATCCGAGGGCGGAGCCGCGCAGGTGCTCGAGTCGGCCGTTGAGCGCTTCGGTGGGTCCGTTGGAGGTGCCGGGGCGGTCGAAGTAGGCGAGCACGTCGGCGGCGCGCTTCTTCAGGGTCCGGCCGAGCGTGGTGATCTCGGCCAGCGCCTCCGGCACGCCGCTGCTGATGGAGTCGATCAGCTTGACCATCAGTTCGTGGCCCTGGCGCCGGTCTTCGTGGCGGTAGGCGGCGATCATCCGCTGGTAGATGCCCCAGGTGGCCTCGACCTCGACGTGGGCGTCGTCGGCGAACAGGGCCCGCAGCCTGTCGGCCTGCTTGTCAGTGAGCAGGTCGGCGCCGGTGTGCAGTGTGCGCCGCGACTTGTAGAGCGGGTCGTCCTTGAAGCCGCGGTGGCCGTGGATCGCGAGCTGCACCCGTCGCCGGCACTTGTCCAGGGCGTCGCCGGCCAGGCGCACGACGTGGAAGGGATCCATCACCGCGACTGCGTCGGGGACCTCCTCGGCTGCGGCGGTCTTGAAGCCCGTGAACCCGTCCATCGCGACCACCTCCACGGCGTCGCGCCACGCCTCGTCGCGGGCGGCGAGCCAGGTCTTGAACGCCTGCTTGGAGCGGCCCTCGACCATGTCCAGCAGCCTCGCCGGACCGGTGCCGTCGCGGACCGGGGTGAGGTCGATGATCACGGTCACGTACTTGTCGCCGCGCCGGGTATGGCGCCACACGTGTTCGTCGACCCCGATGACCTTGACGCCGTCGAACCGGTGCTCGTCGTCGATGAGGACACGCCTGCCTTCGGCCAGGACTGCATCGTTGGCGGTGTTCCACGCCACCCCGAGGCCTTCGGCGACGCGGGCCACGGTGAGGTGGCCGACCACGATGCCTTCCAGTGCCCACCGCAGCCCGCGGCGCGACAACTTCGCCCGGGGCTCGGCTGCAGCGGTGGTGTCCTGGCGCCACACGTGTCCGCAGCCGGTGCAGCGGTAGCGGCGCACGACGACCTCGAGCATGGTCGGGCGCCAGCCCAGCGGCTCGTGCGCCAACCGGCGGATCACCGTGTCACGCGGGGTTCCTTCGCAGCCGCAGCGGCGGCACCACTGATCCGGTTCGACGACCCGGCACGCGAGCACAGCTCGGTCGGGTTCGATGCGCTGCCCCGTGACGACGAGGCCGAGCTCGTCGAGGCGGCAGAAGGCGGTCATGTCAGGGCAGGCGAAGCCCGCAGAACGGGTAGCGTCGGGCACGTCGAGGTCTTTCGGGATGAGCGTGTAGGAGCCTTCATCCTCGGGAGACCTCGACGTCTATCCCGGGACCGACGCGCCCACCCGCGCTACACCCTCAACTGCGAAGAGCCGAGTTGATGCGGATCGCCTGGCGCACCGTGGGGTCGATCATCACCCGGGTCTGGGCCGACATCGACGCCACCCACGACCGGTTCGCCGGACTGCGACGGATCGGGATCGACGAGATCAGCTACAAGAAGGGACACAAGTATCTGATGGTCGTGGTCGACCACGACACCCGTCGCCTGGTCTGGGCGGCGCCGGGTCGCACCAGCGCCACGGTGCGCGAGTTCTTCGACCTGCTCGGCCCAGAGCGGTGCGCCCAGATCACCCACGTCAGCGCTGATGGGGCCGACTTCATCGACACCATCGTCGCCGAGAAGTGTCCGGGCGCGGTGCGGGTGGCCGATCCGTTCCATGTCGTGAAATGGGCCACCGACGCGCTCGATGAGGTCCGCCGCGGGGCGTGGAACGATGCTCGTGCGCTGGCCCGCACGGAGCCCAAGCGTGGCCGCGGCAGGCCACCGGCCGACGCGCCACCGAGACCGGGAAGCGAACGCGCCAAGGCGCTCAAGGGTGCCCGCTACTCGTTGTGGAAGAACCCCGAGAACCTCACCGACAACCAACAGGTCAAGCTCGCCTGGATCGCCGCCACCGATCCGAGGCTGTATCGGGCCTACCTACTCAAAGAGGGTCTGCGAGTGGTCTTCCAGCTAGCCCACGACGAAGCCATCGAGGCATTGGACCGGTGGATCAGCTGGGCCCGCCGCTGCCGGATCCCGGCATTCGTGAAGCTGCAGAAGAGCATCGTCAAACACCGCACCCGGATCCTGGCCGCGATCGAGCACAACCTGTCCAACGGACTCATCGAGTCGACCAACACCAAGATCCGCCTGATCACCCGGATCGCGTTCGGGTTCAAGTCCGCCGAAGCCCTGATCGCCCTCGCGCTCCTCAACCTTGGCGGTCACCGACCGACCCTCCCGGGCCGGAACTGACCCACAGGTGTGTCAGGAGCGCCGGATTTCAGTCCCATCAACCAACCGCGGGAGGCGCGCCTTTTTGTTCAGCAGTCTCCTAGGAGGTTGTTGGCGCGTAGCGCCGGTTGGCACCGGTAGTCCACGTAGTTGGTACCGCGGATCTGGGTAGGCGCTATTGGTCCGGTTGTCTGTACTATCAGACGGCTCGTGACGAGCGCCGGTTCACTCCTCAAGCCACAGCCCTCTCGTCCTGAACGCCTCGCCGTTTGCCCTGGCGCGGTCAATGCGCGGGAGCAACGCAGCCTCAGTCGGTTCGGTTGGGTGTGGCAAGATATTCGGTCACGAGATGGTCGCCGGAACTCGCGTCGAAGAAAGCCACCATGTCCGAGTTGACAGTCGGATTCTCGTCGGATTGACCAGTTGCTTCAGGTGTCGGAATGGGAAAATCCATCGAGTAGTCTGTCACAACAACCACTTCGGTATACTGGTCCGACTTGAGTGACAAGTCAGTTGAGCTAACAATCTGGGCATCATAGACTTCGGGGTCGGTCTTGAACATCGAGGCATCGTAGAGCGAATAGAAGGACCGCATCGCGGCGTCTTTGTCTCCGGACCCTTCCTTGGGCTGAGAGATTTCTATCCCATTCTGTTTGAGTAGGTCCTGTACGTCCGGGGGAACCCATGCTTCCTCATTACTGGCGGTGTCAGATGCAGCAGGTGTGGCGGTATCTCCGGCTACGGTTCCGCACGAATTCAGCAGGAGCAGGGTCGACGCGACGATAAGCGCGGAAATTGAATTAATGATCTTCATCTGTATTCACCTTGAATCCTCGCGTAACTCCGGTGGTGCTGTAATGCCAAATGTCGTCGTCACTTGAGCCGACGCTATTGACATTCATGTTCGACCAAGCGGATCCACCTTGAACAATTTTTGCGGCTTCCGAAAACTCCAGCCAATTCGGCTCAATCGGCCCCAACTGCTGGTACCTCTGATGCGCTTCCGCCTGAACTGGAACCCAGTCTCCGTGCTCAAACCCCACGACTCCAGATGCAATTGTCATTCTCGTGTCGCCACCAATTCGACACTGGAAAGCTCCCGCAGAATTCTTCTTGATAGAATACAGTTGTTCTTGGTGAGTTACGGAGTACTCCGCCAGGTCATAACTCCCCGAGCCGTTGCCGGTTGGGTTCCGTTCGCAGTAGCCCATAGAGTTCGAGTAGCCAGCTCGCTTCAGCCAGCCAACCTGCACCCAGCCGGGCGAATGCACGATGGAGATCGAGTAACTCGTTGAACTCGAGCACAAGTCCGGCGGATTCTTCCATTCAATCTTCGTGCGCACGGACTTGACTGTATTGTTCGAGTTCCCACCGCTAACGTACCAATGCCCCGATCCTGAGTAGCAGGTCGCGCTCGCAGACTCCGCAATGGTCCAGGTGCCGAGCCAAGTTAGAGAGGTTAGTAGAACTAATGTACACGCGACCGCCAGGTGCCTTCTCATTCCGCCTCCTTTGCATCTCGTTCGAGATGTCGCGGATCTCGGATCCCGCTTAAGCTCGCCGTCACCCCTTCTGACGCCCTTGGTTGACCGACGGTTCCATGGGGACGGTGAAAAGTTCGACCCGGTGCTGGGCGTCGAGTGTCGAGCCACGATGGTCCCTCCCGTGAGCCGCGAAAGTCGGGCGATGACGCCGACCAGGATGCATCGTCAACGCCGATTAAAGGCTCCACAGATGGTGCGAACAAGGTCCTCCATATTGAGCACACGTGTTTAACACCGTCAAGCGCCTCCGGGGATGCGCCTCCGGATCCCGCGATCCTGGACACCGTCGCCGCGACAAAGACCCACCGCAACCACGCGGTCATCGAGCAGGTCCACGCCGACCTGAAAAGCTCCGCGCTGGCGCACCTGCCATCGGTGGTGATCGCCGCCAACGGTGCCTGGCTGGTGCTCGCGGTCATCGCGTTCAACCTCACCCGCGCGGCGGGCACCGTCGCGGTACCAGGCCTAGCCTAGCCAGGGCGACCACCGCAACGATCCGCCGCAAGCTGATCACCGTGCCGGAACGCGTGGCGACCTCAGCCCGACGCATCACCCTGCACCTGCCCCAAGCCTGGCCCTGGGGGACCGCCTGGACCGCCCTGTTCGACCGGGTCAGCGACCCGCCGTCCGCCCACGCGGCCTGACCACGCAGGAGCCACCGCTGCGCAACCCGAGGAGCAATGTGGGACACCCGGACAGTGAGGTCCGGCGAACTCACCACGCCCACGACCAGTCACCGCTCGCCGATCCGGATCACGCGACCGCTGCCATGGCCATCGGTGGATCCGGGATAAGACCTTGAGATGCGCCCGCGCCCGCCGACACAGGACGGACCCGGAAGACCCCAGGTGATGAGCTCGACCGATGACCGTTCACGGACGTCGATGGCTCAGCAGCCTTCACCAGGAGGCCGGCCTTCATCTACCGCAAATCAGCGGCACGCATGCTACGAAAGTAGGCAACCCAGCGCTCCGAAGGTGGGCGCTGACCTGCGGATATGTGGTTGTCGATGGTTGTTGGCGGAGGCGGTTTGATGCATGGCGGCATGAAGGTCTATCGCGGAGCCGCCGCGGCGGCGCGGCACTATGTCGAGGCCGACCGGTCGCGAGCCGACGACTACTACCTCGCCGAGGGCAGCGGCCTGGCGATGCACTTCGTCGCACGCCGCGACACCGCGGTCGAGGCCGTCGATGTCGAGCGACGAGACGACATGGATGGTGAGTGCTACGAGAAGTGGGCCGCCGGCATCGACCTGGAGAGCGATCGTCCGAAGGGTCGGCTGCGGCACGGCGACCAGGCGGTGCGGTTCGTCGAGGTCACCGTGAACGGGCCGAAGACTTGGACGCTCGCGGCGGCGCTGCACGACGACGTGGCGGCCGCCTACGACGCGGCCCAGATGGCGGCGGCCGAGGAGATCATCGGCTGGCTCGCGGCACACGCGACGACGCGGATCGGTCCGCGTGGTCGGCAGGTGCAGGTGCCGGTCGAGGAGATCGAGGCGGCAGTCGTCCGACATTTCACCTCGCGGGCCGGTGACCCGCACCGGCATCTGCATCTCCAGATCAACGCCCGGGTTTCGACAAGCCCAACCACCGGGGCTCGCGAATGGCGCGGCCTGCACACCGTCGGGGTCCGCGACAGCCTCGAGGCGATCAACGGGATCGGGCACGCGGCCGTGATGACCAACCCAGAATTTCGCGCCGCCCTCGCGGAGCACGGTTACACCCTGGACCCCGAGACCGGCGAGGTCACGCAGCTGGCCGGATATGCCGGGGCGTTCAGCGCGCGGTCGCGACAGATCGAGGCGAACGTCGATCGCTACGAGGCGCAGTGGCGGCGCGACCACCCCGGCGAGGAGCCCGGGCCTGCCGTCCGGCAGGCGTGGGACCGGCGAGCCTGGGCCGACGCCCGGCCCGACAAGGTCGTCCCGGTCTCGGGGGCCGACCTGCGCAACCGGTGGATCGAGGAGCTCATTGAGCTCGGCTTCGGCCAGCCCACCCGTCGCGCCCACTCGCGCATCACCCGGCGCACGACGCCGATCGGCTCGCTGGATCGCGAGGCCCTGGCCAATCGCGCCGTCGACCGGCTCGGCGCCCACCACTCCGCCTGGAACGCGGCCGACATCCGCGGCGAGGTCGAGAAGATCATCGCTGCCTGCGGCGTGGTCGCCCGCGGCGCCGTACGGCGTGAGTTCGCCGAGGACCTGACCGCGCGGGCGATCGCGGTGTGCCTTCCGTTGGTGAACCGTGACGACGCTCCCGAGCACGTCCGGGCGCTGAGCTCGCCGGACGTGCTCGCGGTCGAGTTCGATCTGGTGGCGCAGATCATCAATAGCGCCGAGCGCGAGAAGATCACTGTCGTCGAAGGTGCGGCCGGCGCGGGCAAGACGGGTCGGCTCGCCGTCACGCGCGAACAGGTCGAGGCCCGCGGCGGTCGGATGGTCTGGTGACCCGACTCGCAAGGCGGCCCAGGTCGCGGCCGCCGAGGTCGGCACCGAGACGCGGGCCATCGCGAAGCTGCTCTACGAGCACGGCTTCCGCTGGGACGACGAGGGCCACTGGGACCGGACCGCGCCGTCGCCCGCCGCTCCGCCACTCGACAACCGCACGCTGCTTGTCGTCGACGAGGCAGGCATGCTCGACCAGGACAGCGCCCGCGCCTGCTGTCCCTCGTCGATGCGGGCGGCGCCCAGGTGGTGCTGGTCGGCGACCGGCACCAGCTTCCCGCCGTCGGCCGTGGCGGCGTCCTCGACCTCGCCGCGCGGTACGCCGCCGGCCGGCACGTCGAGTACGGCGGCGTGCACCGCTTCACCGATCCGGCCTATGCCGAGCTGTCGCTCCGGATGCGCTCGGGAGCTCGGCCCGGCGAGGTCTTCGACGAGCTGCTGCGCCGCGGCGAGGTCGTGGTCCATGCCAGTGATGTCGAGCGACAGGACGTGCTTGCCGTCAAGGCGTCGCGAGGTCAGCTCGTCGTCGCCGACACTCGAGAACAGGTCGCGCGCATCAATCACGTCGCGCACTGGCTCCGGGTCGTCACCGGGTCGGCTCGTGACGGCGTCGTCACCGCTGCGGGCGAGCAGATCGGCGTTGGCGACACTGTCGCGACCCGCCACAACGACGCTGAGGTCGGTGTCGCCAACCGGGAGATGTGGACGGTGGTCGATTCTGTGCCTGCCGGGCTCCACGTGAAGGGCGAGAGCGGTCGGCGGGTCCTGCCGCCGGCCTACGTCAATGAGCACGTCGAACTCGCCTATGCGACCACGGCGTACGGCGCTCAAGGCTCGACGGTCGCCACATCCCACGTGCTCGTTGGCGACCACACCGGAGCGGCCTCGGCCTACGTCGGCATGACACGCGGACGGGAGCGCAACGTCGCTCATCTGGTCGCCGAGTCGATCGAGGATGCGCGACGGCAGTGGGTCGACGTCTTCGGTCGCGACCGCGCCGACCTCGGGCCGGCGCACGCCGCTCGGCGTGCCGCCGAAGATATCGACCGCTATAGGCCAAACGCGCCGAGGAGGCGCCGCCCGGCGATCCGGCCGCCCACGACGCCTCCCCGGCACGAAGGCGACTTCGGCTGCCGGCCGTCGGCAACATCACCGGGTCCGGGCATCGGCTTATAGCCAGCATCCACGCCAGGCCGTCCGCAGCTATCCGAGGACCTCTGGCAGGAGGGCCAGGTGCTCGATATGGCGCGGTCGAACACCGCTGAAGTGGCGGCGATCGGTGGTCGCTATCTCGCTCACGCCGAGACGCTCGGCCAACGCGATCACCGAGGCGTCAGTCGTGCCGAGCGGGTAGTCGTCGTACTGCTCAACGAACTCCGCCATCCGCGCGTAGTCCTCCTCAGTCAGGTCGACGACCTCGAAATCGCCGTCGGCGACTCCGGCCAGGAAACGCGCTTCGGCCGCGGGGCTGCCATAGTGCTCGATCAGGTATCCGACCTCGGCCGTCACTGTTGCAGGAAGGAGTAGCCGCCGGTTGGCAAGCCGGGCACCGGTCAGAAGGTCGGAGCAGGAGTGATGGTGCTGGTCGCGACTGATCGCAGCCGCGACGATGACGCCCGAGTCGACGAGGATCATCCCTCAGCGGCCGAAACCCCGCGCGAGGACCGCGTCGATCGCTTCCGGCGTCGATGCGTCAGTGGGCCCGTCCGTGATCATTCCGATCCAGGCGAACGGTTCCGTCGTGCGTGCCGGACGCGGAGTCGCGCGCCTCTTCGCGTCGGCGAGCAGCGCGGCGACCTGATCGTCGGGGAGCCCGTCGATCAGGATGCGGAGCTCATCGCGGCTTGTGCTCATACCGCCAGTTTAGGTCAGCCTGCGAGGTTCGTCCCGGATCCGGGGTGGGGGCGGGTCAGGCGGTGCCGGGCGTGTCAGGGCCGCGATAGATCGGGAACGCCAGCGGACCGTTCGCTGCCCGGTCGACCGCGGGCTGCCACGCCGCTCGGATCGGCCGCGGAACCCTCAGGTCGTCCCACAGGTCCACGAGGAGGGCGCCGTCGATCCAGTCTCGCAGTTCCTCGGGGAAGCCGTTGCGGAACAGCAGTTCGTACATCCGTCGACGTGAGGGACGACGCCGCAGATCGAATCGGCACACGCCGCGGAAGCGGCTGTGGTCCTGAAGGCTGACGGTCGCGAAGCACTCGGGCAGCCGCCCACGCCACAGCCGATCGGGGACCCAGAACGGCCTCACTCCGGGAGCAGCGCGCTGGGTGAAGTGGACCTGGGTGACCAGGTCCAGGTGGTACCCCGTTGCTTCGATAATCCGCTCAGCCACCCGGAGGCTCGGCGACTTCAGGCCGCGCTCGTATTCCGACAGCGCAGCCTGCGAGGTCCCAGCCCGCTGCGCGAGTTCGCCTTGCGTCAGGCCGCAGCCCCGTCGCGCCGAGAGGATGAGCCGGGCAACATCCACACTTAGACGATACCTGTTCGGGTGTGACACGCCGCACGAATTTCGGCCCCTTGCACACCTACCCGCTGAGAGCACTCCGTCGGTGGTTCTCCACAGATGTCCGATTCCGCCGACGGCCGGTTGCTATCCCGATGTAGGCACCCAACAACAGGAGGCAGTCATGACCGCCACCCACACCACGCCGTTCCACGAGCGCCACGACGACGAGCTTCTGACTCTGTCGGAGGTCGCTGAGATCCTGATGACCTCAGACAACACCGTGCGCTGGTGGCGCCAGATCGGGACCGGCCCGGTGTTCTTCAAGATCGGGCGCAGGCTCTACACCACGGTCGGGGACCTGCGCCGCTGGATCCGCGAGCAGCGGCTCGCCTCGCTACCCGTCCTGCCCAGCCCGAGGAGGAGCTGATGGCCGCCATCCGCAGACGTACCGTCACCTGGACCACCGACAGCGGCCAGACGAAGCGCGTCGACAAGTATCAGGCCGACTACTACGACCGCGCGGGCAAGCGACACCGGCGCATGTTCGACCTCAAGAAGGACGCCCAGCGCTGGCTCGACGAGCAGACCGCGGGGCTGGTCACCGGCCAGTGGGCCGATCCACGGGCCGGCCGCGAGACCGTGCGGTCCTACGGCCAGAAATGGCTGGCCCGTCAAGTGCTCGCCGAGTCGACCGCGGCAACCTACGCCACCGTGCTGTCCAACCATGTCTTCCCGACGCTGGGCGAAATGCGCATGGACGCCGTGACCCGCGCCGACATTCAGGTGCTGGTGCGCGAGTGGCAGCTCACCGCCGCACCATCGACGACGTCGGCCCGCTACCTCGTCACGGCGATCATGTTCCGCGCCGCCGTCAAGGACAGGGTGCTGCCCACGACGCCGTGCCTGGACATCAAGCTGCCCAAGATCCCGCCGAAGTCCTCGCTCGTTCCGATCAGCACTGAGACCGTCCTCGCGCTGCGCGACGCGATCAATCCGCGCTACCGGGTATTCGTCACCATCGGGGCGGGCACGGGGATGCGACGCGGTGAGATCCTCGGCCTGACCCTCGATCGGATCGCGTTCGACTTCGGCACGATCCGAATCGACCGGCAGCTCTCTCGAGCGGCTCGGACGGGCAAGCCGGTCTTTGGGCCACCCAAGACGCCGTCCTCGACCCGAGTGATTCCGGTCGGCGACCTCGTTCTGCAAGCGATCAAGAAACATGTGGGGGAGTACGGCACCCACGAGTCGGGGCTGCTGCTGACGACCGACCTCGGCAACTTCGTCGGCACCAGCACCATCCACAACGCCTGGCAGCTCGGCGCCAAGAAGATCCCGACCGATGCCACGCCACACGACCTGCGGCACTACTTCGCCTCGGCGCAGATCCGCGGGGGCCAGTCGATCAAGGTGCTCCAAGCCCTGCTCGGCCACAAGTCAGCTGTCGAGACCTGGGATACCTACGGCCACCTGATGGGCGATGAGGACACCCGCAGCCGGGCCATCGTCGACGAGCTTCTTGGTGGTGACCAGCAGCGGTCATCTACGGTCAACACTGACGACGAGTGAAGGTCGTGGGCACAGAACGGGCACAGTAGACGCTCCCTAGAATAGTCTTCCCAGGTCAAATCCTATTTTGCGGACGGACTGGCCTGTAGGCCGGGTTCTGTACGCCGAAGCGTGGCGACCATCCATCTACGACGACCGTTGCCGGCCGCCTCCAGCGGTCCACCCGCGCACTCGGGCGGGCCGCCCTCGAACGTGCGCGCGTCCGGTGCGAGCACCGGACTTCTTGACCTTGCTCCAGGTGGGGTTTGCCGAGCCGGCCGGGTCACCCCGGCCGCTGGTGGTCTCTTGCACCGCCGTTTCACCCTTACCCCTCCCCGTCGAGACGGGGTGAGGCGGTCTGTTTTCTGTGGCACTGTCCCGCGGGTTGCCCCGGGTGGGTGTTACCCACCACCTCGCCCTGTGGAGCCCGGACCTTCCTCGGCACCGTCCGGAGACGGTGACGCGGTCGCCCGGCCAGCCCATCCGCGCGACCAAGGATAGGGCACCGTCCCGGTCGCCGCGGCGTCACGCGTGACCGGCGCGGTGGCGCGGTCTCGTCGTTGGGTGCAGCTGGCGGGCCCGGAGCCGCATCGCCACCACCACGACCGCGGTGGTGAGCAGGCTCGAGAGGAGCACCTCGTCGCGCGACAGCCCGTCGACGTTCGGCTGAAGGTCCTCCTCTGTCGCCCAGCCGAAGAGGCCCTCGCTGGTGAGCAGGCCGATCCCGAAGCAGGCCGCCGTCGTGATCGCGAGCGCCCAGAGACGCTGGACGCTCCCGCCTCCGACGGCGAGCCCGGCGAACGCGCCGAAGCCCAAGGAGATCCCCGCGAGCAGCGCCAGTCCCTCGGATCCCAGATCCCACTGCATGCTGTCCTCCCTTCTCGTCCGTTCTCCAGACTTGTCGGCCGGTCCCGGAGCCGGAAGGGGCCAGTGGTCCCGGCAGCGAGGTACTTCGGCGGCCTGGGCCATGGAAGTGAAGCGCTCGCGAGCGCGGGCATCTCCTGCTGCGGCGGGCGCTGCTTGCGCTGCGCCCGGGCGGTTAGACCGGTTCGGTGCCGTCGGGGGTGACGAGGTAGTGGCGTCCGTGGGGTCCGGTCCACAGGTAGGTGCCGGGGGCGAGTTGTCGGTAGCGCCATCGGCGTCGGGTCTTGGCGCGGTGGTGACGTCTGCACAAGGGCGCGAGGTTGTCGGGGTGGGTCTGACCCGGCGGTCCGCCGTCGTCGGGGTCGACGTACTCGATGATGTGGTCGAGGTCGCAGGCGCGGGCGTCGGTGGCGCAGTAGGGGTGGATGCAGTGCTGGTCGCGCAGGATGACGAGCTCGCGCATCCAGGCGGGCGGGTCGTGCTGGTCGACCGCCTCGGTGCGGTCGGTGCGGAGGACGGGGAGGATGGTGACGGCGGCGTGGCCGACCCAGTCCTTGATCTTGGCCATGCTGATCGGGCCGAGGCGTTCGACCGACCCGGTGCCGAGGTGGCGTCGGACAGGTCTGACGCGTTCGCGTGCAGGTAGAGCTTGAGCCGCGGGGGCTTGCCGGCGTTCGTCCGCCGCGCGAGTAGCCCGACCGCCAGCGCCTGGCGGACCTCCAACGTCTCGTCGGGGTGCGTCTCGGCGACCTCGCCGGTGGCGAGCTGGGTGATCTGGTCGTAGAGGTGGGTCAGGTCGACGGTGTCGCCGGTGATGACCAGGGTGGAGGTGCCCTTCCAGGCGGCGGGGCCGGTGGGCTCGGGGTGGAACAGCTGCACACCCCACTGGCTCTTGCGGGCCTCTTCGTCGCTGACCTGTTGGTCGGGTTCGGCGTCGGCGGTGGCGTCGGCGATCGCGGCGTCGATGGCGCGGGTGCCGCACTTGTGCGCCTTGGGCGCCAACACCGTGTCCACGGCCGCGGCTGCCTTCTTCGAGAGGCCGGTGGTGTTCTGCGCGATCCGGCGGGCCCGCCACCCGGGGACCTCGAGCGCGCGGACCCGTGCCCAGGTCTTGGGCAGCCGGTAGGCCAGGTCCAGGGCGTCGGAGATCAGGGAGCGTGCGGAGTGGCTGGTGGTCGCGAACACCGCCGCCAGTGGTTCGGCGGTGAACTCCTCCACGTCCGGGGTGCCCGGCCCGCCGGCGATCTCGACCCACCCGTTGGCACTCTCCTCGGGCGAGGCGGGGTGGGCCAGCGCCCACGCCAGCGCGCACTCCAGGCGCTGCAGCTCGGCCACTCGGGCCAGCCGGTCGGCGTCCGCGGCCACCGCGAGCAGCTCGTCCGGGCCCATCCCGGACAGCTCCGCGGCGAGGTCGTCCGCCCGGTACGGCTGGGGGCCGTCCGGGACGGGGATCGCGGTGCTGCTCATGGGTTCTACTCAAGCACCGGCCACCGACAGTCGAGCCTGGTCAGGGCCCGCCTGTCTCACCTTGTGAGACGTTTTCCGAAACTATTTTCGGGCCTGCCCTTCCCGCCGCTTGGCCGACCGCTTGGTCGACTACCTGCCACGGTGGTGTGGGGAGGTTGCCCTGGCAACCGTCTCGAAACCACTGCCTCGCGGAGGGCTTGTTGGGGCGGTGACCACCGGCCGTCGACCACCGGCGGCCGCGAGCCGGGCGCCGGCCGCAACCAGGCGCCGTGACCACAGGCTGCGGTGACCACACTGCTTCGTTCCCGACGACCGTGACCACGCAGGGCCCTGCCCGGCGTACGGGGTTTCGAGACAGGCGCCACAGCGCCTTCCGCAACCACCGTGGGGGCGGTAGTGGGACGGGCGACCACGGGACGTCCGTGACGCAAGCAACCCGGAAATCTCGACGACCCCCCGGTTTACGTCGTCGCATCGGCGGTCACCGGCCGGCCGTACGCGACGACGGCTGCATCACGCGCCCGGGGGGACGACGGGCCGCAGCGCGGATCACGTACATCGCTCGTCGGCATCCCAGCAGCCGGCGCTCACGCCGACCGCCACGAACCCCCGATGGAGAACGCATGCCAGACACCCGTCCTACCGGCGCGCCCTCGACCCCGAACGATCGCTCTGTCCTGGTGATCGTCCCGACGTACAACGAGATCGCCAACCTCCCGGACCTGGCGACGCGCCTGTTCGCCGCCGAGCCGCGCGTCGACCTCCTGGTCGTCGACGACGCCAGTCCCGATGGGACGGGCGAGCTCGCCGACACCATGGCCGCCGAGGACCCGCGCGTGTCGGTGCTCCACCGGCAGGGCAAGGACGGCCTGGGTGCCGCCTACCGGGCCGGCTTCCGCTGGGCTCTCGACCGTGGCTACGACGCCGTGGTCGAGATGGATGCCGACGGATCGCACCGGCCCGAGCAGCTCCACCGACTGCTCGACGCCCTCGCCGAGGCCGACCTCGTCATCGGTTCGCGATGGGTGCCCGGCGGGTCCGTCCACAACTGGCCGCTGTCGCGCCGCGTGCTGTCGCAGGCCGGCAACCGGTACATCCGGGCGGCGCTGCGGATGCCGGTCGCCGACGCGACCGGCGGCTACCGCGTGTTCCGCTCCTCGGCGCTCACCAGCCTCGACCTCGATTCGGTGTCCTCGCAGGGCTACTGCTTCCAGGTCGACCTCACCCGCCGCGCCGATGAGGCCGGGTTGCGCGTCCGCGAGGTGCCGATCGACTTCCACGAGCGGGAGCAGGGCGTCAGCAAGATGAGCGGCTCGATCATCTCCGAGGCGCTGATGCGCGTCACCGGCTGGGGCGTCCAACGCCGGCTCCGTCGCCTGGCGCCCGCGCGCTGACCCGCGCCGCGCCGGCCCCCGCCCCCGCACCCGCTCAGCTCGCTTCCCATCTGCCCCGCGCCCCCGCGCGCCGAGGAGACCATGCCCCGCATCCACCCCCGCCACTGCTTCGCCGTGCTCGCAGCCCTGGCCGCCGTCCTGTGTGGTCGGTGGGCCGGCCGCTGCCGAGCCCACCCCCGTCGGCCCCAGGCCCGCGCTGTCCGACGCGCCGTCGCCTGCGCTCGCGTCCGCGGATCCCATCCTGCCGCCACCGCAGCGGCAGGCGTCACCGCCGCGACCGACGCCCCCCTCGGCGAAGCCCGCCGAGAGGGGCGGCCAGGGTGCGACCGCGGGGTCGGCATCCGGCGACAACGGTGTCGGCTGGGCCCGCGTGCTGGGCATCGTCGCGCTGATCGTGGTGTCGCTCGGCCTGACCGGCGTGGCCCTCACGACGCTGTGGTGGATGCTCCATGCCTGGCGCCACGACGCCTCCCTGGAGGCCACCCGTTTCCCGACCGAGCCGCTCGAGCCGCGGCGGCGGTTCTCCCTCCTGGTGCCGGCTCGCCACGAGGAAGCGGTGCTGGGTCACACGCTGGACCAGCTGGCGCGCTCGGACCATCCCGACTTCGAGCTGATCGTGATCGTCGGTCACGACGACCCGGGGACGACCCAGGTGGCGTACGCCGCCCAGGAGCGCCACCCTCACCTGATCAAGGTGGTCGTCGACCACAGCGAGCCGAAGAACAAGCCGCGCGGGATGAACACCGCGCTCGCCGCGGTGACCGGCGACGTGGTCGGCGTCTTCGACGCCGAGGACGACGTGGACCCCGGCCTGCTGCGGCTCGTGGATGCCCGCTTCACCCAGACCGGTGCCGACCTGGTCCAGGGCGGCGTGCAGCTGATGAACATCGGGTCGTCCTGGTGGTCGCTGCGCAACTGCCTGGAGTACTACTTCTGGTTCCGGAGCCGACTGCACTTCCACGCCGAGGCGCGCTTCATCCCGCTCGGCGGCAACACCGTCTTCGTGCGCACCGACCTGCTGCGTGCCGCCGGTGGCTGGGACGGCGACTGCCTGGCGGAGGACTGCGAGCTCGGCGTACGCCTCTCGACCCAGGGCGCCCGGGTCGCTGTCGCCTACGACCCCGAGGTGGTCACCCGGGAGGAGACGCCGGGGTCCCTCAAGTCCCTGTTCAAGCAGCGCACCCGGTGGAGCCAGGGGTTCCTGCAGGTGCTGCGCAAGGGGGAGTGGAAGCAGCTCCCGACCGCCCGGCAACGGATGCTGGCGCGCTACACGCTCTCGATGCCGTTCCTCCAGGCCTTCAGCGGCCTGATGATCCCGGTCTCGGCCGCTCTCGTGATCGTGGCCAAGGTGGCCGTTCCGGTCGTGCTCGTGACGTTGCTGCCGCTCGTGCCGACGCTGGTGACGCTCGTCGTGGAGGCCGCCGGACTCGGTGAGTTCGGACGCAGCTACGGCGTGCGGATCCGGCTGCGTGACTACGTCCGGCTGGTGCTCGGCACCTTCCCCTACCAGGTGATGCTCGCCGGCGCCGCGTTGCGCGCCGCTTGGCGTGAGTTCCGCGGCGACTCGTCGTGGGAGAAGACCGACCACCAGGGCGTCCACCTGACCCAGGGAGCGCCCGGCGACCACGCGCCCGCGACCGCCGCGATGACCTCGGAGGTGTCCCGATGACCGACGTCCTCGACAGGCCGGGCACCCCGGTCGTGACCGACCCCTCGCTCGACCGGCGCCTCTCGCTGCGACGGCGCCTCCCGCTGGTCGTGGGCGCGCTGTACGTCGTCCCGTTGATGGCGATCGCCGCGATCGCCCGGTGGGTGAACATCGCCGGCTCACCGCAGCGTGTCGACGACGAGGGCACCTACGTCGCCCAGGCCTGGGCCGTGGAGCACCTCGGCAGCCTGGCTCCCTACACCTACTGGTACGACCACCCGCCGCTCGGCTGGCTGCAGCTGGCCGGCTGGACGTCGATCACCGACGCGTTCGACCGCCATCCCCAGGCGGCGGTGATGGCCGGTCGCGAGTTCATGGTCGTGGTCGCGGCGGCCTCCGCCGGACTGCTGTGGCTGCTCGCCCGTCGGTGGGCCTGTCGCGTCCGGGGGCTGCGGCCGCGGTCCTCGTGTTCGCGCTGTCGCCGCTGGCGGTGCAGTTCGGCCGCACCGTCTACCTCGACAACATCGCCGTGGCCTGGACACTCGCCGCGTTCGCGTTCGCGCTGTCGCGCCGGCACCAGCTGGCGTCGTTCGCCGCGGCCGCGGTCTGCTTCGGCATCGCGGTGCTGACGAAGGAGACGTTCCTGCTCCTGCTGCCGTTCCTGGCCTGGCAGCTCTGGCGGTCCGCGCACCCGTCGACGCGCCGCTACACGGTGTCCGTGGCCGGAGCGCTGTTCGCGCTGGTCGTCTCGTTCTACATCGTCTACGCGCTGGTGAAGAACGAGCTGGTGCCCGGGCCCGACCGGGTCTCGCTCTGGGACGGCATCGCCTTCCAGCTGGCGAACCGGGCCGGCAGCGGGAACGTGCTCGACGGCGCGACGCAGGCCGGACGCTCCGTGCGTGGCTGGCTGCAGCTCGACCCGGTCCTGTCGGTCACCGCGCCGATCGCCGCGGTGCTCGCGCTGTGGGTGCGGCGACTGCGTCCGTACGGCGCGGCGCTGGTCTTCCTGCTGGCCGTGATCTTCAAGCCCGGATATCTGCCCGTGCCGTTCGTCATCGGGCTGGTGCCGCTCGCAGCGCTGCTCGTCGCCGGGGTCGCCGACGCGGCCATCCGGCACTGGCGCGGACGGTGGTGGCGCTGGCCGGTGCGCGTGCTGTCCCTCGTGGTCGTCGTGCTGGCGATCGGTGCGGCCGGCGTGATCTGGCCCCCGCAGCTGCGCAGCCTCTGGACCTACGACCTCGACCGGCCACTGCGGCAGGCCGAGTCGTGGGTGGCCGCGAACGTCGACCCGGGCCAGCGCATCCTCACCGACGACGCGGTCTGGCTGGACCTCGTGCACGACGGCCTGCCCCGGCGCGACGTCGTCTGGTACTACAAGGCAGACACCGACAGCGAGGTCATCGCCCGCGCCCCGCACGGCTGGCGCGACTACGACTACGTCCTCGTCACCGAGGGCATGCGGCACGGGATCGGCGACTCCGCGATCCTCTCGCGCGCCATCGGCAACGCGACCCAGGTCGCGGCGTTCGGCTCCGGGCCGGCGGCCGTGCAGGTCTACCAGGTCCATCCGGTCGGCGTGGACGAGTTCTACGGCGACCAGTACCGCGCCGTGCACGGACGACGGTTCGGCGGTCGGGTCCTGCTCGACAACCCGCGCCTGGAGCTGGACCGCGTCGCCGCGAGGCAGCTGCGACGGGGGAAGGTGGACGGCCGCATCGTCACCGCCCTCGCGCAGGAGCTCGGCCACTGGCGGCTGAGCGTCTCGCGGTTCCCCGCCGTCGCGGGCGAGACCGCCAAGGTGCCCCATCGCATCATCGAGATCACCGGGGTGGCCGGCCGGCCCGTCGCCCGGGGCGGCCCGCAGGTGGCCGCGCTGGCCGAGCAGCTGCGCGGACTGCCGAGCCCCTACCGGCCCGAGAGCGTCACGCGGCACGGCGACCACCTGACGGTCCGCTTCGAGGTCGCTCAGCCCAGCGACGTGCTGCCCCAGCCGCCGGCCCAGTGACACCGGGTCCCGACCGCCCCCACCGACCGACCTGTACCGACAAGGAGCACGACATGACCCCGACCCACCGCCTCCGGCGCGGGATCGCTCTGGCCGTCGCCGTGGTCGCCGCGGTGGCCGCCGCCATGGCGCCCGTGACGGCCGGCTCCGCCAGCGCGGCGCAGGCTCCCGACGGCACGGGATGGCTGCGCATCGCTCACCTCGCATCCGGCGCACCCGCCGTCCGGGTCCGGCTGACGGCGTACGACGGGAGCCGGACGGTCGCGCTCGGCCGCGTCCGTGCGGACAGCATCACCCGCTACCAGGACGTGCCCGCCGGGCTCTACACGATCGCGGTCGTCCCGGCCTCGTCGGCCGCCCCGGCGGACCCCCTGGCGGTGGCGAACGTCCGGGTCAACGACTACACCGGCTACTCGCTCCTCCTCACGGGCAAGCCGGGCGTCGTGCGGGCGGCGGTGGTCCAGGACGACCTGGCGCCGCCGCACGGGCACCGGGCCCGGATCAATCTGGTGTCCGCCCTCGACGACGCCGTCACCGTCACGGCCGACGGGCGGACCCTGGCCCATCACCTCGCACCCGGCCGGGCCACCGGGTACGCCGTCGTCCCGGCCAGGCGCTGGTCGGTCCGGCTGAGGTCCGCCTCGACCACGACCGGCGGCGCGGTCCGGCTGCGGCCGGGGTCGGTGTACACGCTGGTCGCCGTGCCGAGCGCGCAGGATCGCCCGGAGCGCCTCGTCGCGGTGCTCGACACGGCACGAGGCCTGCGCCACCCGCGCGGCGGTGCCTCCGTGGAGCCCCGCCCGACGCCGGTCGTCCCGCGCCTGGGGGATGTCGTGCCCGAGCGCGCGCTGCCGGCATGGTGACGCCGACGGCGCTGGCCGACGCCACCCGCCGGGTCGACCCGACGCGGTGGCTGAGTGCCGGAGTGCAGCTGCTCGCCCGGATGGGCGTGATCGGACTCGCGGCGTTCGTGATCGACGTGGTGGTGTTCAACCTGGCCCGCCAGCTCGCGGACCTCGGGCCGCTGACGTCCAAGACCGTGTCGGTGGCCGTGGCGACGACGTTCGCGTTCGCGGCCAACCGGGCCTGGTCCTTCGGCGGGCGTGCCCACCGGCACGGGACGGGCACGCAGTACGCGCTGTTCATCCTGGCCAACCTGGGCGGCCTGGGCATCGGCCTGGCCTGCCTGGGCGTGAGCACCTACCTCCTGGGGTTCACGTCGGTCCTCGCCGAGAACCTGTCGGCCAACGGCGTGGGGCTGGTGCTCGGCACGGCCTTCCGCTTCTGGGCCTACCACCGCTGGGTGTTCGCCGACGAGCCGGACGGGAATCCCCACGCAGCCACCGGCGTTGACCGGGGGTGAACGACAACCACGAGCTGCAGGCGCCGCCGGTGGTCTTCCCGGGGAGCGCCGCCCCCGAGTCGGCGTACCGCACCGCCTTCGACCTCCTCGCCCGCCGGGCGCCCAAGGAGGCGCTCGAGGTGCTGGATCCGGCGCTGGCGGCGGAGCCGGACAACACCGGGCTGCGCACCATGCGCGCCTGGGCCTACCTGATGCGCGCGCAGCTGCAGCGCGCCGAGGCCGAGCTCGAGCGGCTGGTCGACGAGAACCCGACCGACGACTGGAGCCGGCACGCGCTGGGTCGCTGCCTGGAGCGGCAGAGCCGGTACGCCGAGGCGCTGCCGCACCTGCGCCTCGCGGCCGCGATGACCGGCGACCCCGACCACGGGCTGGCCGCGCTGCGCGTCGAGGGGCTGCTCAACCGCGCCGGGTGACCGCTCGCGGGGGACCGGACTGGGTACGTTGACCGCGTGAGCGACTTCTGGTTCTGCGTGAAGCACCACCGCGTCGAGCAGGGCGAGGACATGTGCCCGCCGATCGACCGGCTCGGGCCGTACCCGACCCGGGCGGAGGCCGAGCACGCCCTGGAGAAGGCCGAGCAGCGCAACCAGGAGTGGGACGAGGATCCCGACTGGAATGACTGACCGACCCCAGCCGCCGGGCCGGGCCGAGGTCAGCCCGTGGCCGTTCGTCGGCATGGCCGGCATGGCGTGCGTGCTGTTCCTCGACCTGGCCAGCCTGCTGTTCGCGCCGTGGTGGGCGGTCGTGCTGCTGGTGCTCGCCTGGGTGGCGCTGTTCGTCGTCGCGGTCGCGTGGTGGACGTTGCACCCGCGGTGGGTGCCGGGCGTGGCCGTGGCCGCGCTGGCTGTGTGGGCCGGGCTCGTGGTGGCGGTCGTCAGCGCAGGGTGACGGTCGCGCTCACCAGCGGGTGGTCCGTGGTGGCCGCGACCAGCTGCGACCGGTCGACCCGCGGCCGGTCGAACCCGACCTGCCGGTTGCCCAGGATCCAGTCCACGCCCATCGGGGACGGTGGGCGACAGGCCTGGCCCCTGCGGTGCTGACCGCCGATGGACGAACGCATCACGCCGTTGCGGGTGAACGGGCAGAAGAAGTCCGCGCGGCCGTTCATGTCACCGGTCATGAGCACCGGCGCGTGCCGGCCGTTCGACAGCTTGCGGGTGATGCTGCGCTCGATGCGGATCGCCGTCCGCCGCCACTTGCTGGCGTCGCCGCGGGTGTCGGCGGCGTGGTGGGTGTTCATCACGTAGACGGTGCGGTCGGTCCGCTTCGAGCGCAGCTCGACCACCGGCATGTACCGCGTGTTGCCGTGGAAGTACGGCACCGGCACCGACCACCCCTCGACCAGCTCGAAGCGGTCGAGCCGCCATGCGATCGAGTTGTCGGTGTCCCACGAGCCGCCCGTGTAGACACCCCACGTGTCGCCGACGCGGGCGAGGAACTCGGCGTACTGCGGGTCCTGGAGCTCCTGGAAGCCGACCAGGTCGACGTGGGTACGCCGGAGCAGCTTGATCGCCCGGGTCAGCCGGACCTTCGAGGTGTCGAAGCCGCGGCGCGGGTGCCGGCCGTCGGTGTGGTCGGCGCCGAGGACGTTGAACGAGGCGACCACGAAGCGGTCGGTGCGCGACGCGGACCGGGCCGTCGCCGACGGGGGCGAGACGAGGAGCGACGCGGTCAGGCCCAGGATGAACAGGCCCAGGGGGACCAGAGCGGGACGAAGTCGGGGGAGCACGCCGGGAGCATCGGTCGGCCAGGCGCCGCGCTTGAGGCTGTGACGCGGGACTCAGTCGGCCGCGGGACGGACCGCGAGCCGGGTGATGCGGTGCCGGTCGACCCCGGTGACGACCAGGTCGTGCGCGCCCACCCGGACTCGGTCGCCGGGCTGGGCAAGCCGGCCGAGCCGGTGCACGACGTACCCCGCCGCGGTCTGGTAGGGCCCGTCCGCGAGCTCGACGCCGGAGCGCTCGGCGAAGTCCTCGATGCTCAGGCCGGCGTCCAGGTCGCCGCCGGGCACCGGCTCGGGCTCGGCGAGGTCGTACTCGTCGCGAATGTCGCCGACCAGCTCCTCGACCAGGTCCTCGAGGGTGACGATCCCGTCGGTGCCGCCGTACTCGTCGACGACCACGGCGATGTGGCTGCCCTCGGCGCGCATCCGCGACAGCGACGGCAGCACGCGGTTCGTGGCGGGGAGGTGCACGATCTCGCGGACCAGGCGGCGGATCCGCGTCGCCGGGTCGGCGCCGAGGAGGTCGCGGACGTGGAGGAAGCCGCGGACGTCGTCGAGCCCGTCGCCGGTGACCGGGAAGCGCGAGTAGGGGAGCCGCCGCGCGGTCTCGGTCGCCTCCGCGACGGTGACGTCCGCGCCCAGGAACACCACGTCGCCGCGGGGACGCATCACCTCGTTCAGCGTCCGGTCGCCGGCGTCGAAGACGTCGGTGAGGATCTGCCGCTCGTCGTCGGCGAGGCCCGCGTGCTGGTCGACGAGGTAGCGCAGCTCCTCGTCGGTCAGCTGCTCGGACGTCGCCCGCGGGTCGCCGCCGAACAGGCGGACGACGGCGTTGGTCGACACCGAGAGCAGCCAGACCACGGGCCGCATCACCACCGCGAACCGGTCCAGCGGGGCGCCGACCACGAGGGCGACGCCCTGGGCGCGTTGCAGCGCCAGCCGCTTCGGCGCCAGCTCGCCGAGCACCAGCGACAGGTAGGCGATGAACAGCGTCAGCAGGACCAGCGCCAGGGGTTCCGCGACGGCGTCGGACAGGCCCAGCCGCTCGAGGACCGGGGCGAAGTCGGGCGCGAGCGTGGAGGCGCCGTACGCGGCCGAGAAGAACCCGGCCAGCGTGACGCCGATCTGGACGGCGGCGAGGAACCGGTTCGGGTCGCGGGCGACGGCGGCGACCCGGGCGCCGCGCGCGCCGTGCCGCTCGAGGGCGCCGATCTGGCTCTCCCGCAGGGACACGAGCGCGATCTCCGTGCCGGCGAAGACGCCGCCGACGAGGATGAAGGCGAGGACGAGGACGAGGTTGAGGAGGGTGTAGCCGTCCACCTCAACCCCGCGGGCGTACGGCGAGGATCGCGTCGTTCCCGCCGCCGTTGTCGGTCGTGACGTAGACGACCGAACCCGGACCGTCGACGACGGTGCGGATCCGGCCGTACTGGCGCAGGGCGGGCGGCACGTGGACGCCGGTCAGCTTCCCCGTCGGGGACAGGGACAGGAACAGCACCCGCTGGGCCTTGAGCGCGGCGACGGCGAGCGTCCCGTCGTACCCGCCCCAGCGCTTGCCGTTCACGAACCCGCCGCCGGAGGTCGCGAGCGTCGGGTCGCCCGACCGCCACACGGCGCCGCGCTGCCGGCCGGGCAGTGAGTGGTCGGTCATCGGCACGTCCTCGTTGTAGCCGGGCACCGGGTTGTAGCCGTAGTCGGCGCCGGTGTGCAGGAGGTTGACCTCGTCGTCGCGGTAGGTGCCCTGCTCGATCGACCACAGTGTGCCGTCGCGGCGCCGGTCGAGGCCCTGGACGTTGCGGTGGCCCCAGGTGTGGACGTAGCGCTTCTGCCGGTTCTTCGCGTGCGCGAACGGGTTGGTGCCGCAGGGCTTCCCGTCCAGCCGCAGGCACAGGGTCTTGCCGCCCAGCGAGGTCCTGTCCTCCGGGTTCGTGCCGGTGGCCGCATCGCCGGTGCCGACGTACAGCCGGTGGCCGACCTGCAGCAGCCGGCAGCCGCCGTGCCGACCGCTGGTGGCCGGCAGCCCGCCGAGCAGGCGGTGGCGGGAGGTGATGCGGGAGAGCCCGCGGTCGAGGGTCCAGGCCATGACCCGTACGTCGTGGCCGCCGCCGGTGGAGCCGCCCTGGCAGGTCCAGAAGCGGCGCGTCTTCGCGAAGCGGCTGTCGGTCTCGAGACCCATCAGCCCGGTCTCGCCGGAGACCCACACCGACCGCGACGGGAAGTCCTTGACGACGCGCTTGCGCGAGCCGGTCCAGACGGACACGGTCGCGCGGTCGCGCTGGGTGTAGAGCAGCCGCCCGTGGCCGATCGGCCGGACGTCCCACGGGTGGTCGAGGCCGGGGACCAGCGTGCGGACCTTCAGCGCCGGGAAGGTTGCGCGCGGTGCGGCGGCCGGCGCGTGGGCGCTCGCCCCCGGGGCCAGGGTCGAGGCGACCAGTGCGACCAGTGCTCCGAGGACGATCCTGCGCATGCCGTCACGGTACGTCGTCACAGCCAGCCGTTGTCGTCGGCGGTGATCACGGCCTCGGCGCGGTTGGTGGCGCCGGTCTTGCCGATCGCGGCGGACAGGTGGTTGCGGACCGTCCCCTCGGAGAGGAAGAGCTTCGCCGCGATCACGGCTACGGGGGACCCGTCACGTGCGGCCAGCAGCACCTCGGTCTCGCGCGCGGTGAGCGGGGAGTCGCCCGCGAGCAGGCTGTCGGCGGCCAGCGCCGGGTCGACGACGCGCAGGCCGGCGTGCACCCGGCGTACGGCGTCGGCGAGCTGCGGTGCCGGCGTGTCCTTGACCACGAACCCGGACGCACCGGCCTGCAGCGCCCGACGCAGGTAGCCGGGCCGGCCGAACGTGGTGACGATCAGGACGCGGTACGTCGGGTGCGGCGCGGCGCAGCTCGGCGGTGGCGGTGATGCCGTCGAGGCCCGGCATCTCGACGTCGAGCGAGTGCGACGTCGGGTCGGTGCTCGAGGGCGGCGCGGCCACGATCTCGTCGCCGGCGCCGACCTCGGCGACCACCTCGAGGTCCGGCTCCAGGCCGAGCAGAGCGGAGAGCGCGCCGCGGACCAGGGCCTGGTCGTCGGCCAGCAGCAGCCGGATCGTCATGCGCGCACCACCCGCAGGGCGAAGCCCGGCTCCAGCGTCGCGGTCACGACCGTCGCGCCGACCGCGGTGGCGCGTTCGCGAGGCCGGCAGTCCGGAGCCGCGCCCGGCCCCGTCCGGTCCGCGGCCGTCGTCGCGGACCTCGGCGATGGTCGGGGAGAGTCGCACCTCGCAGCGGCGGGCGCCGGAGTGCCTGATCACGTTCGTGACGCCTTCGCGCACCGTCCACGCGAACAGCTCGCGCAGCTCCGACGGCACGTCGTCGGTGGAGTTGGGAAGGTGTGCCTCGATCTCCGCGGCGGTCAGCGCCGCCCGGGCGCGAGCCAGCTCGCCGGGCAGCGTGAGCTCGCGGTAGCCCTCGACGGCGCGGCGTACGTCGGCCAGCGCGTCGCGGCTGAGCCGCTCGAGGTCGGCGATCTCGGCGCGGGCCCGCTCGGGGGTCGACGTCCACGAGCCGCTGGGCGAGCTCGGCCTTGACGGTGATGACGGTCAGGGAGTGGCCGAGGATGTCGTGCAGGTCGCGGGCGAAGCGGGTCCGCTCGTTCTCGACGGCCAGGCTGGCGTTCTCCTGTTCGGCGCGCAGCAGTTCACGTTGCGGCGAATCACCATCCGCATGCCGAAGATCGCCACCGACGCGGCGAGGATGCCGAACGCCAGTCCCAGCTGGCTGCCCCAGTCCGGCGGCGGCACTCAGCCCCTGGGAGCCCACGACCAGGAGGGCGACCGCGCTGACGGCAGCGGGCAGGGGGAGCACCATGACGCACGACACGGCGACGTAGACGACGCTGGCCAGGCCGGTCTCGCCGACGCAGCCGACCATCAGCACGCCGAGGGCGACCAGGGCGACGAGGTAGGGGAGCGGTGAAGGACAGGGGCGGGCTGTCGAGCAGCCGGTGCCGGTCGGACGCGGATCCGGAGCCACAGCGTCAGGTAGACGCCGGCGAACGCGACGGTCGCCGCCATGCCCGACGACGCCGGTGACCTGGTCGCGGTGGTCCCAGCCTGCCAGCAGGGGGTCGAGCAGGAAGAAGAGCCAGATCCCGGCGAACAGCGGTCCCAGCCGGCCGACCTGGTTCGGCGGCGGGACCCGCTCCTCGCTCATGGCCCGAAGGGTAGTCACCCGGCTCAGACGCGGGCGGTGTCCTTGCTCATCCGCCACGCGGCCCCGAGCCACGAAGAGCGCGAACCAGCCGACCGCGTTGACCACGGCGTCCAGGGCAGGTCGTGGGTCAGGGGCGCGCGGCTGACCTCGGCGACGCCGAACATCGGCGTCCACTCGGCGACCGCGGTAGAGCCCGGCGTCCTGCGTCGAGGGGGATGAACACGCCGCCGAGGAAGGAGAGCAGCGCGAGCCCGGGACCGAGGATCTGCATGGCGTTCTCGCCGGGCACGACGTAGCCGACGAAGACGCCCAGGGCCGCGAACGTCAGCGTGCAGAACAGCGTGACCACGGCGCGCGCCGATCCAGACCCCGGCCGGCATCGACGCCTTGCCCTGGACCAGGCCGACCGACGTTCACCGCGAGGATGGCGATCGCACCCATCGCCAGCGCGACGAGCGCCTTCATCACGATGTAGACGACCGGGTTCAGCGGGGTGAGCCGGAGCTGGCGCGACCAGCCCATGGCGCGCTCCATCGCGACCATGCTGCCGCCCGCGGCGGCGGTCAGCGCGGCGCCGTACAGCGCCATCGAGACCAGGATGTAGGCGGCCACGTTGCCGCTGCCGACCGGGTCGTCCCAGCCGCGCTGTCGCCGCCGGCGAGGCGAGCAGCAGCGCGGCCGGGAACAGCAGGGTGAAGAAGATGGTGCGCCGGTTGCGCAGCATCCGCTTGAGCTCGATCCGCAGCACGGTGAGGTTGAAGCCGCCCAGCGGCGGCACCCGGCGGGCGCTCGGGTCGATCGTCTGCTCGGTCATCTCGGCGGTCATCCCTGGTCGTCGTGGTCGCTGGCGGCGGTCAGGCTGAGGAAGGCGTCCTCGAGCCCCTTGCTGGTGATCTCGAGGTCGCGGGCGTCGGTGTCGGTGAGCAGGTAGCGGGCGACGGCGTCGCTGTCCTGGGCGTGCACCAGCACGGTCTCGCCGCGCACCTCGACGCTGGTCGACGCCGCCGATCGCTCGATCAGCCGGTCCGCGTCGGCGCCGGGGAGCGTCGCCCGGACGGTGCGGCCGGCGGCGAGCGCGCGGATCTCGGCGCCGGAGCCGTCGGCGACGAGCCGGCCGTTGCTGACCAGCACGATCCGGTCGGCGTACTGGTCGGCCTCCTCGAGGTAGTGGGTCGCGAACAGCACCGTGCGGCCCTGCTCGGCGTCGCGGCGGATCGCGGACCAGAACGTGCGCCGGCCCTCGACGTCCATGCCGGTGGTCGGCTCGTCGAGCAGCAGCAGTGCCGGGTCGGGAGCAGCGCCATCGCGAACCGCAGCCGCTGCTGCTCGCCGCCGGAGCACTTGGCCACCCGCCGTCCGGCGATGGCGGCGATCCCGGCGTTCTCGAGCACCTCGTCGACCGGCTTGGTGTCGGCGAACAGGCCGGCGGTGTACTCGACGGTCTCGCGGACCTGAGGTCCTTGAGCAGCCCGCCGGTCTGCATCACCGCGCGAGACCAGGCCGCGCGCGATGGCCTGGCGGGGGCTGTGGCCGAGGACCTCGACCTCGCCGGTGGTCGGCTGGGAGAGCCCGAGGACCATGTCGATGGTCGTGGTCTTGCCGGCGCCGTTGGGGCCGAGGAACGCCACGATCTCGCCCTGCTGGAGCTCCAGGTCGATGCCGCGCACGGCGTGCACGGCGCCGAAGTCCTTGGTCACGCCCGGGTCAGGCCGGGACACGGTGGGTGCCGGCGCGGCCGGGGAGTGCGTCGTGGGTCATGCGCTCTGCTGGTGCGGCGTGAGCGTCATGAGACCGCATGCGTGGACGACGTGTCACCCCGTCGCCCCGCACCATCCGGTCACGGCCGGTGGCATGACAAACGCCGATCGGCCCGGGCCGGCCGCGCCGGCTCAGAAGGTGTGCTCGGAGGCCGGGGAAGGTGCCGCCGCGGACGTCGTCGGCGTAGGCGCGGGCCGCCTCGAGCAGCACGCCGTGCAGGTCGGCGTACTGCTTGACGAAGCGCGGCATCCGGCCGGTGCGGAGGCCGAAGGCGTCCTGCCAGACGAGCACCTGGCCGTCGCAGTCGACACCGGCGCCGATGCCGATCGTGGGGATCGAGACGCGCCTTGGTGACCTCGGTGGCGACGTCGCCCGGGACCATCTCCATGACCACCGCGAACGCCCCGGCGTCCTCCATCGCCCGGGCCTCCTCGACCACCCGGGCCGCCGCGTCGCCGCGGCCCTGGACCCGGTAGCCGCCGAGGTGGTGCTCGGACTGGGGGGTGAAGCCGATGTGGGCCATCACCGGGATGCCGCCCTCGGTGAGCTTGCGGACCTGCGGCACCATCTCGATCGCCGCCCTCGAGCTTGACCGCGTGCGCGTTCGCCTCCTTCATGAACCGCACCGCGGTGAGGTAGGCCTGCTCGGGCGAGGCCTGGTAGGAGCCGAACGGCAGGTCGGCCACGACCAGCGCCCGGCGTACCGAGCGGCTGACCGCGCGGGCCAGCGGGATCAGCTCGTCGACGGTGACCGGCAGCGACGTCTCGTTCGCGAAGACGTTGTTGGACGCCTGTCCCCGACGAGGAGCACCTCGATGCCGGCCTCGTCGAAGGTCTGCGCGGCGTACTGCTCGTAGGCGGTGAGCATCGCGAACTTCTCGCCGCGCTGCTTCATCTCCCGCAGGTGGTGGGTGCGGATCCGCTTGATCGGCGCGCCGGCGGCGGTCGAGCCGGTCGGCGAGCCCGGAACCGTACGGGGGCGTCTCCTCGGTGCTCATGCTGTGCTCCCTGACTGTCATCTCGCGGCTCCCTGCTGGAGTCCACGGACCGCTCGTCAGGCTAGTCCCGGCGACCCGGGTCGGACCCTGTGGTCGCTGGTCACCCGGCCGCTGCCACGGCCGCCTCGATGTCGGCGATGACGATCTTCTGCTGCGTCATCATCTCCGCGACCGCCGCCTGGGCGCGCGCCGGCTCGGGGTCGGAGATCAGCTCGTAGAGCCGCACCGGCACGATCTGCCAGGACAGTCCGAACCGGTCCTTGAGCCAGGCGCACCGGTCGGGCGTGCCACCCGCGACGAGCGTGTCCCAGTAGTAGTCGACCTCGGACTGGTCGGCGCAGCTCACGCTCAGGGAGATCGTCTCGGTGAACCCGGCGTGCACCGGCCCGCCGTTGATGCCGCGGAACGGCTGGCCGTCCAGCGTCCACTCGGCGGCGAGGACGCGCCCGTCCCCGTCGTGGGACACCGCGCGGACCTCGGAGTCGGGGAAGACCGACGTGTAGAAGGCCACGGCCTCCATCAGGTTGTCGTCGAACCACAGGCAGGTGCTGATCTCGGGCATGCCCAGGTCGACCCGGTGACAGCGGCGAACTCATCGCCGTACAGTCGGCGCATGGCCTTCGACGTCGCGGCCGAGGCGTACGGCCGGTTCATGGGCCGCTACTCCGAGCCGCTCGCGGACAGGTTCGTCGAGCTCGCCGGCGTGCGCCCCGGCATGCGGGCGCTGGACGTCGGCTGCGGGCCGGGCGCCCTGACCAGCAGGCTCGTGGGCCGGCTCGGCGCCGAGCAGGTGTCGGCCGTCGAGCCGTCGCCCCCGTTCGTCGCCGCGGTCCGGGATCGCTGCCCGGGTGTCGAGGTCCGCGAGGGCGTCGCCGAGCACCTTCCGTACGACGACGGCGCGTTCGACGCCGCCCTGGCCCAGCTGGTCGTGCACTTCATGTCCGACCCGGTCGCCGGGCTGCGCGAGATGGCCCGAGTGGCCGACGTGGTCGGCGCCTGCGTGTGGAACCACGCCGCCGGCGGCGGGCCGCTCTCGACGTTCTGGCGCGCCGTGAAGGACCTCGACCCCGACGCGGCCGACCAGGCCGCCCTGCCGGGCGCCGGCGAGGGCGATCTCGGGAACCTGGCCCGCGCGGCGGGCCTGCGGGACGTGGTCGAGGGCACCCTGACGGTCACCGTGCCGTACGCGTCGTTCGCCGAGTGGTGGGAGCCCTACACCCTCGGTGTCGGTCCGGCCGGCGACCACCTCGCGCGGCTCGACGACGCCGCGCGGGCCCGGTTGCGCGCCCACTGCGCCGAGCTGCTGCCCGACGGGCCGTTCGAGGTCGAGGCGACGGCCTGGACCGTCACCGCGCGGGCCTGAGGAGTACCGACCGGCCGCATGGGAACATGCGAGGCGTGGACTTCTACTCCGCCTACGACCAGGGGTTCGCCCGGGTGGCTGCCTGCACGGTGCCGATCCGGGTGGCCGACCCGGCGAGCAACGCACGCGCCGTGCTCGAGCAGGCCCGCGCGTGCTCGGAGGACGGCGTCGGGGTGGCGATCTTCCCCGAGCTCTGCCTGAGCGGGTACTCCGTCGACGACCTGTTCCTCCAGGACGCGCTGCTCGACGCGGTGCTCGACGCGGTCGCCGAGATCGTCGCCGCGTCGGAGGCCCTGCTGCCGGTGCTGGTCGTGGGCGCACCGATCGCCCACGGGAACCGGGTGCTCAACTGCGCGGTCGTGATCCACCGGGGCCGGATCCTCGGCGTCGCGCCGAAGTCCTACCTGCCGACCTACCGCGAGTTCTACGAGCGCCGCTGGTTCGCCCCCGGCGACGACGTCCGCGGGACCACGGTGCTGGCCGGGCAGGAGGTGCCGATCGGTCCCGACCTGCTCTTCGAGGCCACCGACGTCCGGGGGCTGGTGCTGCACGTCGAGATCTGCGAGGACATGTGGGTGCCGGTCCCGCCGAGCGCCGAGGCCGCCCTCGCCGGCGCGACCGTCCTGGCGAACATCTCCGGCAGCCCGATCACGATCGGACGCGCGGAGGACCGCCGGCTGCTGGCCAGCAGCGCGTCGAGCCGCTGCCTCGCGGCGTACGTCTACGCCGCTGCCGGCCAGGGCGAGTCGAGCACCGACCTGTCCTGGGACGGGCAGACGATGATCCACGAGCACGGCCAGCTCCTCGCGGAGACCGAGCGGTTCCCCGACGGGCCGCGCGCGTCGGTCGCCGACCTCGACCTGGACCGCACCCGCCTCGAGCGCCTGCGCACCGGGACGTTCGACGACAACCGTCGCACGGTCGCGCCGGACTTCAGGACCGTCGAGTTCGAGCTGTCGCCGCCGGCCGGCGACATCGGCCTGCGCCGGAAGGTGGACCGGTTCCCGTTCGTTCCCGACGACGAGGAACGGCTCGCCCGGGACTGCTACGAGGCCTACAACATCCAGGTGTCGGGCCTCGAGCAGCGACTCGGCCTCGATCGGCCAGCCGAAGATCGTCATCGGCATCAGTGGCGGCCTGGACTCCACGCACGCCCTGATCGTCGCGGCCAAGGCCATGGACCGGCTCGGCCGGGACCGCAGCGAGATCCTCGGCTTCACGCTGCCGGGCTTCGCGACCGGCGACACCACGAAGTCGTACGCCACGCGGCTGGCGACCTCGCTCGGGATCACCTTCGAGGAGATCGACATCCAGCCGGCTGCCCGCCAGATGCTCGGTGACCTCGACCACCCGTTCGCCCACGGCGAGGAGGTCTACGACGTCACGTTCGAGAACGTCCAGGCCGGCCTGCGCACCGACTACCTGTTCCGCCTGGCGAACCACCGCGGCGGCATCGTGCTCGGCACCGGCGACCTCTCCGAGCTGGCGCTGGGGTGGTGCACGTACGGCGTGGGCGACCAGATGTCCCACTACAACGTCAACGCCGGCGTACCGAAGACCCTGATCCAGCACCTGATCCGCTGGGTGATGAGCAGCGGCCAGTTCGACGACGAGACCAACGACGTCCTCGCCGAGGTCGTCGCGCAGGAGATCACCCCGGAGCTCGTGCCGACCCGCGAGGACCAGCTGCCGCAGTCGACCGAGGAGGCCGTCGGGCCGTACTCGCTGCAGGACTTCACGCTGTTCCACGTGCTGCGCTACGGCTACCCGCCGAGCAGGATCGCGTTCCTCGCCTGGCACGCCTGGCGCGACCGGACGGCGGGGGAGTGGCCGCCGAACTTCCCCGACGACCGGCGGAGTGAGTTCGACCTGTCGACGATCCGGCACTGGCTGGAGGTCTTCGTGCGGCGGTTCTTCGCCAGCCAGTTCAAGCGGTCCGCCTTGCCGAACGGCCCGAAGGTCAGCCACGGCGGGACGCTCTCGCCGCGCGGCGACTGGCGGATGCCGTCGGACGCCTCGCCGGCGGCCTGGCTCGCCGACCTCGAGGACCACGTCCCGGCCGGGTGACAGCCCCCTGGATTGGACCATCGGTCCAGTCCAGGACCGCGCTCTGCGGCGCGCCGCGGGGTGAGCTCGGATGAATTCGGGCGAAGCCGCCCGGGGCGCCGGACCTTCTTGAAGGATGGGCCGGGTTCGGGCGAGCGGCCGCCAGCGTGACCCGACCCGGAGGCGACGCAACCCACCGGCCTGCTCGTGCGTCTCCACCGTGACACCCCCTGACGACCGCATGAGGAGAACCACCATGAAGCGCATCAGCCCCGTCCGTCGCGGTACCGCCGCCCTCGTCGCGGCCGTCGCCGGCCTGGCCGGTGCCGTCGCCGCCGGGACGCCCACCGCCGACGCGGCACCCACGACCGTGGCGGCCCGCGCGGCGTCGAGGACCACCCTCACGTTCGAGGTCCCCGACTGCGACGGCTGCAAGCTCCAGGTGATGCAGGCCCGGTGGTCGAAGAGCTCGGAGTACGGCATGAAGGTCTGGAGCTCGAAGGAGAAGGCGGTCACGGACGGCTCGGTCACGTTCCGGATCCTCACCAGGCACACCAAGGGCCTGTCGATGACCGTCGACGCGCCGTGGGAGGGCCACACCGGCTACGTCACCACGCTCGCGTTCCGGTACGGCGGGGAGAAGCCCGGCACCGAGATCGGGTTCCGCGACGCGCGGTCGAAGAGCAAGGGCTCGGCCTGCTGGGCCGGCACGGACGCGGACGCGGTCACGATCCCGTTGACCGTCCGCAAGGTCTGGGTCGAGGGCCTGCGCCACCGGGTCCGCGGCTCCATCGCCTACGCCTCGGTCACCCAGGAGTGGATGCCCCCGATGCGTGCCGTCTGGAAGGGCGTGATGGGCTCGCAGGACGTCAACGTCTGCGGCAAGCAGCCCTCCTGACCGCTCGCGTCACCCGTGGCCGCAGCCTCGATAGGCTGCGGCCATGGGTAAGCAAGAGGACTTCGTGCTCCGCGCTCTCGAGGAGCGCGACGTCCGGTTCGTCCGGCTGTGGTTCACCGACGTCCTGGGGTTCTTGAAGTCGGTGGCCGTCGCGCCCGCCGAGCTCGAGGGTGCCTTCTCCGAGGGCATCGGCTTCGACGGCTCCGCGATCGAGGGCTTCGCCCGCGTGTACGAGGCCGACATGCTGGCCATGCCCGACCCGTCGACGTTCCAGATCCTGCCGTGGCGCGGTGAGGGCCCGTCGACGGCCCGGATGTTCTGCGACATCGTGATGCCGGACGGCTCCGCGTCGTACGCCGACCCCCGCTACGTCCTCAAGCGGACCCTGTCGCGCGCCGCCGACCAGGGCTTCACCTTCTACACCCACCCCGAGATCGAGTTCTACCTGTTCAAGGACACCCCGAGCGCCGGCTCGGACCCGATCCCGGTCGACCGCAGCGGCTACTTCGACCACACCGCGCAGTCCCACGGCGCCGACTTCCGGCGCGAGGCGATCACGATGCTCGAGGCGATGGGCATCTCGGTCGAGTTCAGCCACCACGAGGGCGGGCCGGGCCAGCAGGAGATCGACCTGCGGTACGCCGACGCGCTGAGCACCGCCGACAACATCATGACCTTCCGCACGGTGATCCGGGAGGTCGCGCTCAGCCAGGACATCTGGGCGACGTTCATGCCCAAGCCGTTCACGACCCATCCGGGCTCGGGGATGCACACGCACGTGTCCCTCTTCGAGGGCGACCGCAACGCGTTCTTCGAGGCCGGTGCGGAGTACCAGCTCTCGCGGACCGGTCGCCAGTTCATCGCGGGCGTCCTGCGGCACGCCAGCGAGATCAGCGTGGTCACCAACCAGTGGGTGAACAGCTACAAGCGGCTGATGTTCGGCGGCGAGGCCCCGTCGTACATCTGCTGGGGACACAACAACCGCTCCGCGATGATCCGCGTCCCGATGTACAAGCCGAACAAGGGCCAGTCGACCCGCATCGAGCTGCGCACCATCGACGCCGCGTGCAACCCCTACCTGGCCTTCGCGGTCGTGCTCGCCGCCGGCATGAAGGGGATCGAGGGCGACTACGACCTCCCGCGGGAGGCCGAGGACGACGTCTGGGCGCTGACCGAGCGCGAGCGCAAGAGCCTGGGGATCGAACCGCTGCCGCGCAGCCTCTCCGAGGCGATCGTGGTCGCCGAGCACTCCGAGCTGCTCGCGGAGACCCTGGGCGAGCACGTCTTCGACTACTTCCTGCGCAACAAGCGCGCGGAGTGGGAGGAGTACCGCGGCCAGGTCTCGGCGTTCGAGCGCGACCGCATGCTCCCGGTGCTGTGATGGCCGAGGAGACGCTCTCCGACGACCGCGCCCGCAGCATCCGGCGGCTGCTCCTCGTCGACCTCGTGTTCGCCGTCGTCCTGGTGGCGCTCGCCATCCCGCTGGTCATCGGCGACTACGCGAGGTACGGCGCCATCGTGCTCGGCATCGCCGTCGTCCTCGGTGCCCTGGGCTCCCTCGCGCTGCGCGCCGTCCGCGAGCAGCAGCCACGGGCCCGGCGGCTCAGCATCATCACCGGGATCCTGCTCGTCGTGCTGTCGATCCCGCTGATGCCGATCTGGATCGGGCTGCTCACGGTCGTCGCCGGCATCGGGCTGCTCGTCACCGTCTTCGCGCCCGAGCGGGACGCCGGATGACCCGGCCCGTGGTGCTCGTCGTCGAGCACGACCGCGAGTGCCCGCCGGCGCTCTTCGGGACCTGGCTGGAGGAGGCCGGTTGCGCGCTCGACGTCCGGCGGCCGTACGCCGGTGACGAGCTGCCGCCGCTCGACGGCTACGACGGGTTCCTGCTGCTGGGTGGCCCGATGGGTGCCGACGACGGGCACGCCTGGCTGGCCCGGGCCAAGGAGCTGGTCCGCGACGCCCGCGGCACGCACGTGCCCACGCTCGGGATCTGCCTGGGCCACCAGCTGGTCGCCAGTGCCCTGGGCGGCACGGTCACCCGCAACCCGCTGGGCCAGCAGGTCGGGCTCATCGGCGTCGGCTGGACCGACGCCGCCCGCGAGGACCGTCTCTTCGCGCCGTTGGCCTCCCCGCGGCGCGGCGTCCAGTGGAACGACGACATCGTCGCCGAGCTGCCGCTCGGCGCGACGCTGCTCGCCGAGACCGGACGGCACGAGGTCCAGGTGGTCCGGTACGCGCCGCTGATGTGGGGCGTGCAGCTGCACCCGGAGGTCGACGTACCCGTCCTCGAGCCCTGGGCCGAGTCCGACCGGGGCTCGCACGTGACCCGCGGGATCGACACCGACGGCCTGCTGCGCGACATCGGCGCCGCCCGCGAGGAGCTGGACGGGGCCTGGCAGCCGCTCGCCGCCGGCTTCGCCGGTCTGGCCGGCGAGCACGCGGCGCGCGGGGAGCACCCCGCCCGATGAGCCGGGCGGCGACCGGCACGGGCCTCCTGCTGCGGCTCGGCTTCCAGGACGCGGAGACCTCGCTGGCCGCGCTGGGCCGGCTCGGGGAGGCCGCCGACCCGTTGGTCGCGCTGCTCGCCGGGACCGCGGACCCCGACGAGGCGCTCGCGGCGCTGGTCCGGCTGGTGGAGGCCGCCGACGACGCCGACGACCTGCTGCGGGAGCTCGCCGAGGACGAGGGCACCGCGATGCGCCTGCTCAGCGTCCTCGGCGCCAGCGCCGCACTCGCCGACCACCTGGTCCACCACCCGGCGCACTGGCACGAGCTCACCGACCCGCTGCTCGGGTGCACCCGGCCCGCCGCGTGGGCGGTCCGGGAGGACCTGCTCCGGGCCGTCGGGGCCGACCCCACGGACCCGGCACCCGCCGCCGGCCGACCCGACGGAGAGGCCGTCGACGCGCTGCGCGTCGAGTACCGCCGCGTCCTGCTGCGGCTCGCGGCGCGAGACCTGGCCCACCACCTCGGCGTCGACGACGTCGCGGCCGAGCTCTCCGAGCTGGCGGCCGGGACCCTGGACGCCGCGCTCGCGATCGCCCGGCAGCGCGTGGGTCCGGACGCCCGGCTGGCCCGGCTCGGCGTGGTCGCGATGGGCAAGTGCGGCGGCCACGAGCTCAACTACGTCTCCGACGTCGACGTAATCTTCGTGCACGCCGCCGCGGACGGCGCCGACGAGCACGACGCGCTGCGGGTCGCGACCCAGCTGGCCAGCAACCTGATGCGGGTCTGCTCCGACCACACCGGCGAGGGCACGATCTGGCCGGTCGACGCGGCGCTGCGGCCGGAGGGCAAGGCCGGCCCGCTGGTGCGGACGATCGCGAGCCACGCCGGCTACTACGAGCGCTGGGCGCACACCTGGGAGTTCCAGGCGCTGCTCAAGGCCCGGGCGGTGGCCGGCGACCTGGCGCTCGCGCGGGAGTTCGTCGAGCTGACCCGGCCGATGGTCTGGGCGGCCGCCGAGCGCGACGGGTTCGTCGAGGACACCCAGGCGATGCGCCGCCGCGTGATCGACCACATCCCGGTCAAGGAGGCCGAGCGGCAGCTCAAGCTGGGGGAGGGCGGCCTGCGCGACGTCGAGTTCGCGGTGCAGCTGCTCCAGCTCGTGCACGGGCGCGCCGACGAGCGGATCCGGCCGTCGACGACGCTGAGCGCGCTCGCCGAGCTGACCCGGCACGGCTACGTCGGCCGCGAGGACGGTGAGGCGCTGCACGACGCCTACGCCTTCCTGCGGACCCTCGAGCACCGCATGCAGCTCCACGGGCTGCGGCGGATCCACGTCGTGCCCGAGGACGAGCCCATGCTGCGCCGGCTGGGCCGCAGCATGGGCTACCTCAAGGACCCGGTCGGCTCCCTGGAGAAGACCTGGCAGGAGCACCGCCGCGAGGTCCGCCGGCTGCACGAGAAGCTCTTCTACCGTCCGCTGCTGGCCGCGGTCGCCAAGATCCCCGGCGACCACGCCCGGCTCTCGGCCGAGGCCGCGGAGAAGCGGCTCGCGGCGCTCGGCTACCTCGATCCGCGCGGCGCCCTGCGCCACCTCGAGGCCCTGACCGCCGGTGTCTCGCGGTCGGCGAAGATCCAGCGCACCCTCCTGCCGGTGCTGCTCGGCTGGTTCGCCGACGCACCGGACCCCGACGCCGGCCTGTTCGGGTTCCGGCGGCTCAGCGAGTCGCTCGGCTCAACGCCGTGGTACCTGTCCACGCTGCGCGACGAGGGCGAGGTCGCCGAGCGGCTGGCCCGCATCCTCGCCACGTCGCGCTACGCCACCGACCTGCTCGAGCGCGAGCCGCAGGGCGTGCGGATGCTGGGTGGCGACCTCCGGCCGCTGAGCGCCGAGACGCTGACCGAGGAGATGCTCGCCACGGCCGGCCGGCACGACGACCCGGAGGCGGCGGTGCGGGCCGTCCGCGGCGTACGCCGGCGCGAGCTGCTGCGCATCGCGGCGGGGGACCTGCTCGGCCTGACCGACGTCGCCGACGTCGGCGCGGGCCTGTCGCGGCTCACCGACGCGACCCTGGAGGCGACGCTCGCGGTCGCCGGCCGGTCGGTGCGCGCCCAGCGGGGCCTGGGGGAGGCGCCGACCCGGATGGCGATCGTCGCGATGGGCCGCTACGGCGGCTTCGAGCTGTCCTACGGCAGCGACGCCGACGTGCTGTTCGTCCACGAGCCCGAGCCCGGCGCCGACGCGCAGGCAGCGGCGTCGTACGCGCAGGCGGTCGCGAACGAGCTGCGGCGCCTGCTCTCGATCGCCGGCCCGGACCCGGCGCTGGCCGTCGACGCCGACCTGCGCCCGGAGGGCAGGCAGGGTCCGCTGGTGCGCACCCTGGAGTCGTACACCGCCTACTACGCGAAGTGGTCGAAGGTCTGGGAGGCGCAGGCCCTCCTGCGGGCGGACCCGGTGGTGGGGGACCGGGACCTGCTGCGCCGGTTCGCCCAGCTGGTCGATCCGCTGCGCTACCCCGAGGGCGGGATCAGCGACGACGACGTCCTGGAGGTGCGCCGGATCAAGGCGCGCGTCGACGAGGAGCGCCTGCCGCGCGGCGCCGATCCGCACACCCACCTCAAGCTCGGCCGCGGCGGCCTGGCCGACATCGAGTGGACGGTCCAGCTGCTCCAGATGCGGTACGCCGGCGGCGTACCCGGCCTGCGCACCTCGCGCACCCTCGACGCCCTGGCGGCCGCGCGCGAGGCGGGACTCATCGAGGAGGACGACGCCGCGGTGCTCCAGCAGGCGTGGCGGCGGGTGAGCCGGGTGCGCAACGCGGTCACGCTGGTGCGCGGCCGGCCCGGCGACGAGCTGCCGCGCGACGTGCGGGAGCGCGCCGCGGTCGCGGCCATCCTCGGCTACCCACCGGGCTCCTCGGACGCGATGGTCAACGACCAGCTGCGCTACACGCGACTGGCCCGCGCGGTCGTCGACCGGGTCTTCTGGGAGTGAGCCGCGGGACGTCATACGGACGGAGCAAGCGATTGCTCCCTCCGTATGACGTCCCGCGCGGCGCTCACACCTCGGCGCTGCCGTCGGCCTCGTGGAGCGACAGCCAGCGGGCGGGGCTGCCGAGCGGCCGGGCGCCCGAGCGCAGCCAGGCGCGGAAGCCGTAGCCGTTGCGCTGCTCGAGCTCGTCGAGGTAGGCCTGCCGGAGGTTCACCAGCTCCAGACGGTCGGACAGGGTGCGGGCGCGCTTCAGCTCGACGAAGCTGTCCGACCAGGCCAGGCAGAGCGGCTGGTCCTCGAGGGAGTGCACCGGACCGGCCAGCAGCTCGGCGCTCAGCACCGTCGCGAGGACGGGCTCCGCCGGCTCGGCGGTCGGCTGCGCCGCCTCGACAGGGGATCGGCGCGTCCGGGGGCGGAGGGCCCGGGTGACGGCCCGGACCACCGGCGGTGAGCTCGCCGCGGCGAGGAGGAGCAGGCCGAAGGTGATGCTGCCGCTCCACGACAGCGCGGCCGTCACCGCGGCCGTGGCCAGTCCGGTGCCCAGCCACAGCAGGGGATCGCGCCGCCCGCTGACCGCCGCCAGGGCGGCGCCGGTGATGCCGAGGCAGACGAGCATGACGGGTGACGCGACCAGGACGCCGAGCGCGACCGGAGTCGCCCCGACGGCCAGCCACGTCGCCCACCAGGCGGTGCGGTACAGGTCCATGGTGCGAGGTCGGTACCCCGCCCGGCCGACGGCAATTCCTCGGCCCGAGCCCGGTGGGCGTGCCGGCCGGGCCGATGGGTACCCACCGGCCATGGAGTGCACCATCCGGCTGGAGGTCGACGGCGTCGAGCGCGCCCTGGAGGTCGACACGCGCACCACGTTGCTCGACGCGCTGCGCGAACGACTGCACGTCACGTCACCGAAGAAGGGGTGCGACCACGGGCAGTGCGGCTCGTGCACCGTGCTGCTCGACGGGCGGCGCCACCTGACCTGCCTCGCGCTGGCGGTGGCGTACGACGGTGCCCGGGTCGTCACCGCCGCGGGACTCGCGGACGGTGAGGACCTGCACCCCGTCCAGCAGGGCTTCCTCGAGCACGACGGCTACCAGTGCGGGTACTGCACGCCCGGCCAGGTGTGCTCGGCGGTCGGGGTCATCGACGAGCTGAAGCAGGGCCACCCCAGCGCCGTGACCGCCGACCTGGAGGACGAGGCCACCCTCGACGCCCCCGACCTCGACGCGGAGATCCGCGAGCGGATGAGCGGCAACCTGTGCCGCTGCGGTGCCTATCCGGGCATCCTCGCCGCGGTCCGGCAGGCGGCCGGCGCGTGAGGCCGTTCGACTACGTCCGGGCGGAGACCCCGGCCGGTGCGGTCGCCGCGCTGGCCGCGCGCCCGGGCGCGGCCTTCCTGGGCGGCGGCACCAACCTGGTCGACCACCTCAAGCTCGGCGTCGCCGCGCCGGAGGCACTGGTCGATGTCAGCCGGCTCCCGCTCGACGAGGTCGAGGCCTACGACGACGCGCTCGGCACCGGGGTGCGGGTCGGGGCGAACGTCCGCAACAGCGACCTCGCCGCGCACCCGCTGGTCCGCACCGACTTCCCCGTGGTCGCCCGGGCGCTGCTCGCCGGCGCCTCCGGACAGATCCGGCACCAGGCGACCACCGCCGGGAACCTGCTCCAGCGCACCCGGTGCGTGTACTTCCAGGACGTGACCACCCCGTGCAACAAGCGCGAGCCGGGCACCGGGTGCTCCGCGCTCGAGGGGTACGGCCGCTACAACGCGATCCTCGGCGCCAGCCCCGAGTGCGTCACCACCCACCCCTCCGACCTCGCCGTCGCGCTGGCCGCGCTGGAGGCGACCGTCGTGGTCCTCGGCCCCGAGGGCGAGCGGCGGGTGCCCTTCGAGGAGCTGCACCGGCTGCCGGGGGACGACCCGTCCCGGGACACGACGCTGGGCCCGGCCGAGCTCATCCTCGCCGTGGAGATCCCGTCCACGGGCGCGACCCGCTCCTCGACGTACCGCAAGGTGCGCGACCGCGCCTCGTTCGCCTTCGCGCTCGTCTCGGTGGCTGCCGCCCTCCACCTCGAGGGCGAGACCGTCCGCGACGTCCGGATCGCCTGGGGCGGGGTGGCGCACAAGCCGTGGCGCGCCCGCCGGGCGGAGGCGGCGCTCATCGGAGCTCGGCTGACCGAGGACGGGATCCGCGCGGCCGTCGACGCCGAGCTCGCGGACGCCAGCACCAACGAGGAGACGGCGTTCAAGGTGCCCATGCTGCGCAACACCACCACGCACACCCTGCTCGAGCTCGCGGAGGAGGCCCGATGAGCGCCGACCCGGTGGAGCAGGCCACGACGCCGCTGCGCGTGCGCAGCGTCGGCAGCCGGTACGCGCGCGTCGACGGGCCGGAGAAGGTCACCGGCCGGGCGACGTACGCGGTCGAGCACGGCGAGGAGTCCGGTGTCGTCGACCCGCTGCACCTGTGGCTGGTGACGTCGACGGTCGCGAAGGGCCGGGTGACCGGTGTCGACCCGGCCGCCGCGCTCGCGCACGACGGCGTGGTCGCGGTCCTCGACCACACGAACGCCCCGCGGCTCGCCCAGACCGACAACGCCGAGCTCGCGATCCTGCAGGGCCCCGAGGTGGGCTTCCGCGGGCAGATCGTGGCGGTGGTCGTCGCGGAGACCATCGAGGCCGCGCGCGAGGGCGCCGCCCTGGTCCAGGTCGCCTACGACACCGAGCCGCACGAGGCCGAGCTCCGCGAGGACAACGCGACGTACCGCCCCGACTCGGTCAACCCGGACCAGGACACCGACACCGACGAGGGGGACGTCGACGCCGCGCTCCGCGAGGCCGACGTCGTGGTGGAGGAGACGTACCGGACCGCCTACGAGCACAACAACCCGCTCGAGCCGCACGCCACCGTCGCCCGCTGGGTCGAGGAGGACGGCCGCGACGTGCTCTCGCTGTTCGACTCGACGCAGGGCGTGCACGGTGTGGTCCAGGCGCTCGCTCCCATGCTCGGCCTCGAACCCGACCAGCTGCGGGTGCGGGCGCCGTACGTCGGGGGTGGGTTCGGCAGCAAGGGTGAGGCGCACGCGCACGTGATGGCCGCCGCGCTCGCCGCGCGCACCACCGGCGGACGCCCGGTGAAGCTGGCCGTCACCCGCCAGCAGATGTTCGCGCTGACCGGCTACCGGACCGCGACGATCTCGCACTTCCGGCTCGGCGCGACGGCCGACGGGCGGCTGACCGCGATCGAGCACCGGGTCCAGGAGCAGACCTCGGCGATCCGGGAGTTCGCCGAGCAGACCGGCGCTCCGGCCCGGATGATGTACGCGGGTGCGAACCGGCGGACCAGCCACCGGCTCGCGGTGCTCGACGTCGCGGTGCCGTCCTGGATGCGCGCCCCCGGCGAGATGCCCGGGATGTACGCGCACGAGGTCGCGATGGACGAGCTGGCCGTGGCGTGCGGCCTGGACCCGGTCGAGCTGCGCCTGCGCAACGACCCCGACGTCGACCCGGAGACCGGGAAGCCGTTCCACGACCGCCGGCTGGCCGACTGCCTGCGGCGGGGCGCGGAGCGCTTCGGCTGGGCGGACCGGCCGGCCGAGCCGCGGGCCACGCGGGACGGTGACTGGTGGGTCGGCACCGGCGTCGCGGCCGCGACGTACCCCGCGATGCGCCAGCCGGCGAACGCGGCCCGCATCCGCGCGCTGGACGGCGGCCGCTACGCCGTCGCGATCGGCAGCGTCGACATCGGCACCGGAGCGCGCACCGTGCTCACCCAGATCGCGGCCGACGCCCTCGACGTCGCCCCGGACGCGGTCGACCTCGAGATCGCCGACAGCCGGCTGCCGACCGCGTCGGTGGCCGGGGGATCGTCCGGCACCAGCTCATGGGGGACCGCGATCGTCGCGGCGGCCCAGCGGTTCCGCGCCGACCACGGCCCCGAGCCGGCCGCCGGCGCGGAGACGACCGCCGCGCCCGCCGACGACCCCGAGGCCCAGGCGTACGCCTTCCACTCGTTCGGCGCCGTCTTCGCCGAGGTGCGCGTGCACCGGTGGACCGGTGAGCTCCGGGTGCCGCGACTGCTCGGCGTCTACTCCGTCGGCCGGATCGTCAACCCGGTGACGGCCCGCTCGCAGCTGATCGGCGGCCTCACCATGGGACTGTCCGCGGCCCTGCACGAGGAGTCGTGGCGGGACCCGCGGTTCGGGCACGTCGTCACCCAGGACCTGGCGACCTACCACGTCGCCAGCCACGCCGACGTCCTCGACATCGACGCCGAGTGGCTCGAGGAGTCCGACGAGCTGTTCACGCCGATGGGCTCGCGGGGGATCGGGGAGATCGGCATCGTCGGCACGCCCGCGGCCGTCGTCAACGCCGCCTACCACGCCACCGGGGTCCGGGTCCGGTCGATCCCGGTCACCGCCGACCGGTTCCTCGACTGACTCGTGTTCCTCGTCGTGCCGCTGTGAGCTGCCTCGCCGTGCCGCCTGCGGCGACATGCGCGTCACCGTGACGGGTTACCGGTCGGCATGGCCGACAACCCGCGCGAGAACCCCCACGACAAGCACCGCGTCCTCGGCTACCTGACGACCCTCACCACGTACGGCGCCGCCGTGTCGGCGGTGTCGTTCGTGGGTGGGCGGCGGGGCGCGCGACTGCCGGAGCGCTTCGGCCCCCAGGACCTCGTCCTCGGCGCCGTGGCCACGCACAAGTGCGCCCGGCTCATCTCGAAGGACGGCGTCACGACCCCGGTCCGGGCGCCCTTCACGCACTTCGAGGAGCACGCCGGGTCGGGCGAGGTGAACGAGCGGCCCGACGAGTCGACCGAGCCCCGGCACGTGGTCGGCGAGCTCGTCTCGTGCCCGTTCTGCCTGGCGCCGTGGCTCGCGACCGGCTACATCGCCGGGCTCGTGCTCGCGCCCCGGTGGGCGCGCGCCTGGGCCGCGATGTTCAGCATGGTGGCCGGCTCGGACTTCCTGCAGCAGGCCTACGGCCGGGTGCGCACCGACTGACGGACGCCGGGCCAGGCCCGGGACAGGGGAGGGGTCACTCCCGGCTCGGACCCCACCGCCTCGAGGAACGACCGCACGGCCCCGTGCGCGTCGTGCCGCGGGGTCCAGCCCAGCTCCGCTCGCGCACGGCCGGTGTCCATGACGGGCACCGACTGGAGCAGGTCGAGCAGGCCGGGGGAGGCCGGTACGGCGTGGCTCGCATGCGCGACGGCCAGCGCCGCGCGCATCGCCCGCACCGGCACCTCCAGCGGCCGCGCCGCGAACAGCGCGCCGATGTCGGCCGGGCGGAGCACCGGGTCCGCCGCGAGGTTGAACGCGCCGGACGCCGTACCCGTGACGGCGGCGACGTAGGCGTCGGCGACGTCGTCGGCGTGCACCGCCTGGAAGCAGAGCCCCCGCGGCAGCGGCAGCAGGGGGAGCACGCCCCGCCGGAGCAACGCCGCCGGTACCAGCCGGCCCAGGAAGAGCCGACGCTGCTGCGACGCGCTCGCGTGCTGGAAGATGAACGCCGGCCGCATCACCACGACCCGCTGGTCCGGGTGCTGCGCCGCGTGCACCTCCACCAGCCGCTCGACGAACGACTTCTCCCGGCTGTACGCCGCGGTCAGCACACCGGTCGTGGGCCACGACTCGTCCAGCGGCTCGGTGGTGGGGCGGGCGGAGTACGCGCCGACCGAGGACGCCACCACGACGGCGCCGGCGCCGCACTCGGCGGCGGCTTGCAGGACGCGCCGGGCGCCCTCCACGTTGTTGCGCCAGGTCACGTCCGGGTGCCAGGTCGGCTGGAAGGTCCAGGCGAGGTGGACGACGGCGTCGGCACCGTCGAAGGCGGCGGTGAGGTCGTCGGCCGACACGTCGAGGAAGTGCCACTCGGTTCGCGGCGGCCGCCAGTCGTGCGGGCGGCGGCAGACCCCGACGACCGTCCCGATCTCGGGATGGGCCGCCAGCGCCTCGACCACCGCCGTGCCGACGTTGCCGCTCGCTCCGGTGACCACCACGCGTTTGCCTGCACCCATGGGCCGCCGGTGTCCGGGGCCGCCGGCGGCAAACGTGGCGACCGGGTCAGGTGCTGCCGGCGGCCAGCTCCTCGAAGCTGGCGACGTGTGCTGGCGGCCGTCGGAAGGAGTCCGGCCACGGCGCGCCCTCCCGGTCCACCCAGGCGGTGCGCCACCCGGCGCGCGCGGCCCCGTCGAGGTCCCAGGGGTGCACCGCCACCAGCGTGAGCTCGTCGGCCCGCCGCTGGAGGCGCCCGCTGGCGTACGCGTACGCCGCCGGGTGCGGCTTCCAGGTCGAGATGTCCTCCACGCTCAGGACCCGCGCGACGGTCTCGGACAGCCCGGCACGGTCGAGCAGGCCCTGCACGCCCGCGGCGGAGCCGTTGGAGAACGCCGTCAGCTCGACGCCGGCGTCGGCCAGGGTGCGCAGCCCCGGCCCGACGTCGGGATGGACGTCGAGGCTGCCGAACCGCTCGAGCACCTCGTCGACGACATCCTCGGGAGGCGCGTCGAGCCCGGTCTGGGTGCTCAGCTCCCGCAGCAGGAGCTCGCGAGCCAGGTCGAGGAACCCGGGCGCCTCCCCGTGGATCGAGAGCGCGAACCCGTCGCGCAGCACGCTGGCGAACCAGGTGCGCGCCAGCTCGGCGGGTGCACCGTGCGCCTCGAGGGCGGTCCCGAGCGGGGCCCAGGTCCGACAGCGTGCCGTTCACGTCGAGGACGACGTGGCGGGTCACGAAGTCGCGCTCGAGGTCAGCCACGGTCGAGCTCCCGGATCGCCCACGCGGTGACCAGGCCGTACGCCGCGTGCGGCACCCCGTCCACGAGCCAGTCGGTCGACGACCAGTCGGTCGGCGCCGACGTACCGGCCGCGGCCATCGCGCTGTCGGTGGCTGCCATGACGCCCGCCGCGACCAGCGGTGCGCCGAGGACCACGGGCAGCCGGATCCCGACGGCGCGCAGCAGCCCGAGCGCGGTGCCGCCGGCGATCCCGACGCCGGCGCCCATGATCGGCCCGAGCCCGGCGAGCCGGTTGCTGCGGGTCTCGCCGTCCCCGGGGATCGGGACTCCGGCCGCGTCGGCCGCCGCCTCGACCGTCTTCTCCGGCGTGCTGCTCGTGCCGCGCCCGCGCAGCGCCATGTCGGCGTAGGTCACCAGGTTGAGTGCGGTGGTCCCTGCGGCGCCGGCGACGGCGCCGCGTGCCAGGCGCCGACGCAGCGTCGGACGCAGCGTCGGCCCGGTGGGGTGCTGGATCTTCGTCATCGTCGCTCTCCCTCGGTCGAAAGACCCCGGGTATCCGTCCGCGGAGGCACGCATGCGGCCGAGAAGTTGGTGCGCGGGCGCATGTTTCCCCGCGGAGTGGGGACCCAGCGGCATGGCATTCCGTGGCACCCGCGAGCGCCGCCGCTTCCCGCGCCGGCAGGAGGTGCGGGCACTCGCCGAGCAGGGCGTGTCGTACGACGAGATCGGGGAGCGGCTCGGCGTACACCCCGGGCTGGCGTACCTGATCGGCACGGGGCTGTCGGCCGACGGCTCGGACGCCCCGTCGGCGCGCGCACACGAGCGGCCGGGCTTCCTCGGCACCAGCCAGCAGCTGAGCAACCCGGAGCCGGCGGACAACCCGACCGCGAAGTCGTCGGTGCACGAATGGATCAAGCGGCGGGCGCTGGCCGACGAGCAGATGCGCCGTGCCGGCGCGAAGCGCACGGCGGACCCGGGCACCCGGCAGAAGAGCGAGGACCGGGCGCCGGACGTGGCCGACGTGCTCACCCGCGACCACAACCAGGTCACCAACCTCCTCAAGCAGCTGTCGACCATCCCCGGGGCCAAGAAGGGCGGATCAGCCGCGCGGATGTCCGCGCGCAAGTCCATCGTCGACATGATCACGGTCGCGCTGAGCGCCCACGTCAGCGCCGAGGAGCGGTACTTCTGGCCCGCGGTGCGGGAGACGCTCGACGACGGCGACGACCTGGCCGAGCAGGCGTGGAGATGAACCGGCACGGCGAGGACGTCCTGACCGCGCTCGGCGAGCTGGACGGCACCGAGGAGGAGTTCGACGACCTGGTCGAGGAGCTCAGCCTCGCGTCGCGCAAGCACGTGTCGTTCCAGGAGCCGATCTTCCTGCGCCTGCGCGAGCAGGTATCCCGCGACGACCTGGTGGAGCTCGGCGCCCAGGTCGCCGGCGCCCGCGAGACCGAGGAGCAGGACGAGGCGGGCGGCCGGCCGGCGGACCGGGAGGGGCAGCCGTCGACGGAGGCCCTCCGCCAGAGCGAGCAGCAGACCGACGAGGAGCAGGACTGAGATGGGCGTGAAGACCTTCATCGAGGGGTGGCCGGTCTACCGGCAGCTGACCGGCGACGACAGGTTCGGCCGGGGCGCGGCCGCCCAGTCGGAGCACAGCGCGACGCTGCAGCCCCGGGTGGCCGGGGCGACCAAGGTCGTGAAGTCGATCTGCCCCTACTGCGCGGTCGGGCTGCGGCCAGAACGTGTACGTCGAGGACGGCCCGGACGGCGAGCGGGTCACCCAGATCGAGGGCGACCCGGACTCGCCGATCAGCCGCGGCCGGCTGTGCCCCAAGGGGTCGGCCAGCCTCCAGCTGACCACCGGGTCCGCCCGCGAGCACCAGGTCCTCTACCGGCGCCCGCACGGCACCGACTGGGAGGAGCTCTCCCTGGACACGGCGATGGACATGATCGCCGACCGGGTGATCGAGAGCCGGCGCGCCTACTGGCAGGACGAGGTCAACGGCGCGCGCGTCAACCGCACCATGGGCTTCGCGAGCCTGGGCGGGGCGACGCTGGACAACGAGGAGAACTACCTCATCAAGAAGCTGTTCACGGCGCTCGGCGCGATACAGATCGAGAACCAGGCCCGTATTTGACACTCCGCCACGGTGCCCGGTCTGGGTACCTCGTTCGGCCGAGGTGGGGCCACCACCTACCAGCAGGACCTGCAGAACTCCGACTGCATCATCATCGAGGGCTCCAACATGGCGGAGTGCCACCCGGTGGGGTTCCAGTGGGTGATGGAGGCGAAGGCGCGCGGCGCGACGATCATCCACGTCGACCCGCGGTTCACCCGCACCAGCGCGATGGCGGACCTGCACGTGCCGCTGCGCGCGGGCTCGGACATCGCGTTCCTGGGCGGGCTGATCAACTACGTCCTGCAGAACGACGCCCACTTCCACGACTACGTCGTCGCCTACACCAACGCCTCGACCATCCTCAACGAGGAGTACGTCGACGCGGAGGAGAACGACGGGATCTTCTCCGGCTTCGACCCCGACGGGCGCAGCTACGACTTCCACACCTGGCAGTACGAGGGGATGGAGGTCCAGGCCGCCTCGGGCAAGCGCGACCAGCAGTACCAGGACCGGGTCGGCGGCGGCGGCGACGTACGCTCCGCGGGTCGCGGCGAGTCGCACGGCTCCGGCGGCGCGTCGATCAAGGGTGACATCCAGAGCGATCCGACGCTCCAGCACCCGCGGTGCGTGTTCCAGGTGCTCAAGCGGCACTACGCGCGCTACACGCCGGAGATGGTCGAGCAGGTCTGCGGCATCCCGCAGGACCTGTTCCGCCAGGTCGCCGAGGCACTGACCGCCAACTCCGGCCGGGAGCGCACCAGCGCCTTCGTGTACGCCGTCGGCTGGACCCAGCACACCGTGGGTGTGCAGTACATCCGGGCGGCCGCCATCCTGCAGAGCCTGCTCGGCAACATCGGGCGCACCGGCGGCGGCATCCAGGCGCTGCGCGGGCACGCGAGCATCCAGGGCTCGACCGACATCCCGACCCTGTACAACCTGCTGCCCGGCTACCTGCCGATGCCGCACGCCCACGAGAACGAGGACCTCGACGACTACATCGAGGCGGACTCGACGGAGAAGGGCTACTGGGCCGAGAGCCGGGCGTACATGGTCAGCCTGCTCAAGGCCTGGTGGGGTGGCGCGGCGACGCCGGAGAACGACTTCTGCTTCGACTACCTGCCCCGCCTGACCGGCAGCGCCAGCAGCTACGAGACCGTCGAGTGGCAGCTCAAGGGCGAGACCAACGGCTACTTCCTGCTCGGGGAGAACCCCGCCGTCGGCTCGGCCAACGCCAAGATGCAGCGGCTGGCGATGGCGAACCTCGACTGGCTGGTGGTGCGTGACTTCTCGCTGATCGAGAGCGCGACCTGGTGGAAGGACGGGCCCGAGATCGAGTCGGGCGAGCTCCGGACCGAGGACATCGGCACCGAGGTGTTCTTCCTGCCCGCGGCGGCGCACACCGAGAAGGACGGCAGCTTCACCAACACCCAGCGGCTGCTGCAGTTCCACCACCAGGCCGTCGAGCCGGCCGGGGACGCCCGCAGCGACCTGTGGTTCACCTTCCACCTGGGGCGCAGGATCCGCGAGAAGCTGGCCGGCTCCACCGACCAGCGCGACCGGCCGATCCTCGACCTCACCTGGGACTACCCGACGAAGGGGTCGAGCGCCGAGCCGGACGCCGAGGCGGTGCTGGCCGAGATCAACGGCTGGAACGCCGACGGCGAGCCCGCTCGCGAACTACGAGCAGCTCAACGACGACGGCTCGACCGCGTGTGGCTGCTGGATCTACTGCGGCGTCTACACCGACGGCGTCAACCAGTCCGCCCGGCGCAAGCCCGCGGGGGAGCAGAACTGGGTCGCGCTCGAGTGGGGCTGGGCCTGGCCGGCGAACCGGCGGCTGCTCTACAACCGCGCCTCGGCCGACCCCGAGGGCAAGCCCTGGAGCGAGCGCAAGGCGATGGTCTGGTGGGACGAGGAGAAGGCGCTGTGGTCGGGGCACGACATCCCGGACTTCGCGGCCAACAAGTCGCCGTTCTACCGGCCACCGGCCGGCGCCACCGGCGCCGAGGCCCTGTCCGGCATCGACCCGTTCATCATGCAGGCGGACGGGAAGGCATGGCTGTTCGCTCCCGTCCGGGCTGACCGACGGGCCGTTGCCGACCCACTACGAGCCGCAGGAGTCGCCGTTCCGCAACGCGCTGTACCGGCAGCAGCGGAACCCGGCGCGCGAGCTGCACCCGCACGAGAACAACCGCTACAGCCCCAGCGACGGGCAGCCGGGCGCCGACGTGTTCCCCTACTCGCTGACCACCTACCGACTGACCGAGCACCACACGGCCGGCGGGATGAGCAGGTGGGTGCCGTACCTCGCCGAGCTCCAGCCGGAGCTGTTCTGCGAGGTCTCCCCGGAGCTCGCCGAGGAGCGCGGCCTCGAGCACGGCGACTGGGCGACCATCGTGAGCGCCCGCAGCGTGCATCGAGGCGCGGGTGCTCGTCACCGAGCGGATGAAGCCGCTGACCGTCGACGGGCGCACCCTGCACCAGGTCGGCCTGCCGTACCACTGGGGCCCCAACGGCTACACCACCGGCGACTCGGTGAACGACCTGACCTCGATGGCGCTGGACCCGAACGTGCACATCCAGGAGGTCAAGGCGCTGTCCTGCGACATCCGCCCGGGGCGGCGGCCGCGGGGGCCCGACCGGGTCGCGCTGGTCCAGGAGTACCACCAGCGCGCCGGCATCGACGAGAACACCGGGACGGAGATCTAGGTGAACGCGCACGTGGACACCGGCACCAGGACGAGCCTCGCACCGGAGACGTCGGAGGACCCCGCGTCGAGCAGCGGGTACGACGACCCGCCGCCGCGGATGGGCTTCTTCACCGACACCTCGGTCTGCATCGGCTGCAAGGCCTGCGAGGTGGCGTGCAAGGAGTGGAACCACGTCCCGGAGGACGGGCTGAAGTTCACCGGCATGTCCTACGACAACACCGAGGGACTCGGCGCCGACACCTGGCGGCACGTCGCGTTCATCGAGAACCGCAAGGCGCGTGCCCCCGTCGACCTCGGCATGCCCGACGTGGGTGCACCGGCCGACGCGCCCGGCGTACGCCCTGACCTGCCGTCGGCCGGGCCGGAGGTGCCGATCGGCGAGGACGGTCAGCTGCAGTGGCTGATGGCCTCCGACGTGTGCAAGCACTGCACCCATGCGGCGTGCCTGGACGTGTGCCCGACCGGGTCGCTGTTCCGGACCGAGTTCGGCACCGTGGTGGTGCAGGAGGACATCTGCAACGGCTGCGGGTACTGCATCCCCGCGTGCCCCTACGGCGTCATCGACCAGCGCAAGGACGACGGGCGCGCCTGGAAGTGCACGCTGTGCTACGACCGGCTCGGCGTCGGCATGGAGCCCGCGTGCGCGAAGGCGTGTCCCACCGACAGCATCCAGTTCGGCCCGCTCGACGAGCTCCGCGAGCGGGCGGAGGCGCGGGTCGAGCAGCTGCACGAGCACGGCATCGACGAGGCCCGGCTCTACGGCGACGACCCCGGCGACGGCGTCGGCGGCGACGGCGCGTTCTTCCTGCTGCTCGACGAGCCCGAGGCCTACGGGCTGCCACCGGACCCCGTGGTGACCACCAAGGACCTGCCGAAGATGTGGCGCCAGGCCGCACTTGCGGCGGCGAGCCTCGCGGTGGGCATCGCGGCGCGCCGGCGTGGGGAGGCGGTCATGAGCGACGAGGCCGTCACCCGCGACGGGATGACCGACCACCGGCCGGGACGTGAGGCACCCGTCGACGACACGACCCGCCGCAAGCGGCGTGGCCGGCGCGGCGAGCAGGCGATGGTCCCGGACGCGGAGTTCCGCAGCTACTACGGGCAGCCGATCATCAACAAGCCGGTGTGGTCGGCGCCCGACATCGCCGGCTACCTCTTCCTCGGCGGGCTCGCGGGCGCGTCGTCGGTGCTGGCGGCCGTGTCGCAGGTGCGCGGCGAGCACGAGGTCGCCCGCGCCGCCAAGGTGGGCGCCGCCGGTGCCGCGCTGCTGTCCCTCGGCGCGCTCGTCCACGACCTCGGCAAGCCGTCGCGGTTCCTCAACATGCTGCGGGTGTTCAAGGTGACCTCGCCGATGAGCGTGGGTTCCTGGCTGCTGTCCGCCTACGCCCCGGCGGCGCTGGTGTCGGCGGCGAGCGACGTCACCGGCCGGGCCCGCCCGCTGGGCGTGCTCGGCGACCGCCGGCGCCGCGGCGCTCGGTCCCGCGGTCGCGTCGTACACGGCCGTGCTGATCAGCGACACCGCCGTACCGGCCTGGCACGACGGGCACCGCGAGATGCCGTTCGTCTTCGTCGGCTCGGGCGCCATGGCGGCCGGGGGGCTCGGCCTCGTCGCCGCTCCGGCCGACCGGCAGGGTGTCTCGCGGCGGGTCGCGCTGGCCGGCGCGGCCACCGAGCTCGCGGCCGCGAAGGTCCTCGAGCGCAGTGTCGGCGTCGCGGAGGAGAGCTACAAGCGCGGCCGGGCCGGCACGCTGATGAAGGCCGGTCAGGCCTGTGCCGCGGCCGGCTGCGGCCTCGCCGTGCTCGGCCGCAGGCGCCGGTGGGCCGGGATCACCGGTGGCGCGCTGCTGATCGCCTCGTCCGCCCTGACCCGCTTCGGCATCTTCCACGCCGGCATCGACTCCGCCGAGGACCCCCGCCACACCGTCCAGCCCCAGCGCGAACGCCTGAACGCCCGCGATCGCGGTTGAACCGAGCGTTGACCGGCTCGCCCGAGGAGCGCTCACCTCAGGACGTCATGCGGACGGTGTAGCCCCTTGCTCCGTCCGCATGACGTCCCGGGCCTCGGTCGTACGCGACTCTCCCCACCGAGGAACACAGGTCACGTGCGTCACCCATGCCGGGCGCGGCCCGACATGGGTCGAGTCCGGAGCCTGGCCGGGCGATGGCCAGAACTCCGGACTCGTGTGGTCAGAACTCCCGATTCGACCGACGGAAGTCCCGATTCAACCGGGGGTCAGGATGCGACGGACTTGATGGCGTCGCGGGTGCGGTCGATGAGGGAGGCCATCGGGCCCACGGCGTACTGCTTGGCGGTCGAGCCGGCCGTGGACGGGTGGGGGTGGGTCGGTGCGATCGACTCCGTGGCCTTGAGCTGCTTGCCCATCGTCTCGCGCTGCTTCTCGTCGCACTGGTCGAGGATCGCCGGGAACTCCTGGGACTCCTCGGCCTCGGCGTGGTCGTCGACGGCCTTCTCGAAGGACGCGATCTTCTCGTCGAAGTCGGCGGAGGCGACGTCGAGCTTCTCGAGCTCCTTGAGGACCTCGTTGGCCTCGGCCTCCTCCTTCATCCGGGCGTCGGCGACGTCCTGGCCGGCGGTCTTGGACGTCACCGGCCGGAGCACCATCTCCTCGGCGGTCTCGTGCACCGCGAGCAGGGCCCGCAACTCGTCGAAGGCGTGCTGCTTGTGCTCGCCCTCGGCGCTCTTGACGTCCGCGAACAGCTCGCGGATGCGGGCGTGCTGCTCCAGCAGGACGCGGATCACGTCTCCCTCGGGGAGCTTGGCGGCCTTGGCGCGGTCTTCGGCGGCGTCACCCATGTCTACCTCCTGGTACTGGGGGATCGGCCGGGTCGGTCGACCCGGTGCGATCCGGTACCCGTGCGGGCACGGCCCACGCCTTCGGACCGTGTGTTCCTCGTCCCGAACGCCCGTCCGGCGAGGAAGCCCACCGCGCCGGTGGCGACCAGCAGCAGGAGGCGGCCGCGCCGCCGCGCCGTGGGATGGCCCTCGTCGTCGTCCTCCTCGGTGCGCACCTCCGCGTCGGGGAACGCCTCCTGCGGCCGACTCCCGGGCCTGCTCCTCGCTCTCGTAGGCCTCGTTGCTGATCAGCGGCTGGGGCGGCTGCGCCGTGTCGGCCGTGGCGTACCACTGCCAGCGCCAGCGCCCGTCGCGCTGCTGGCGGACCTCGATCACGCCGTCGGGCGCGCTCATGCCGACCGCCCCGGGAACTCGTCGGCGGCCTCGCGCGCCCGCCGGTAGCCCTCGTCGTGGGGCTCACGGGTACGACGGGCGTGCTCCCACTCCGCGTCGTGGGACTGGTCGTCCTCCTCGCGCTGACCGACGGGCAGCAGCTCGCGGCGGCCGATCTCGAGTCCCTCGCTCCGGTCACTGCGCTGGAGCGACCGCGCGATCCACCAGGCCAGGACGCCGGACACGAGCGGCAGTCCCAGGGCCAGCCCGCGCAGGGTGTTGCGGACCGGGCTGATCGGCCAGCGTGTCCACTCGATCAGCAGCTCCTGGGAGCCGGAGGCGAGCAGCACCGCGAAGAACGCGATGGCCGCGACCCCGATGCCGAGCCGCACCGGGGCCTCGCGCGGGCGCTGGGTCAGGTGGTGCGTGCCCCGGTCGCCGGTGAGGCGCCGGTCGATCCACGGCCACAGGTAGAGCACGCCGAAGACGCAGGCGGGCAGGAAGACCCCGGCCCAGAACGGCTCCGGCACGTAGCCGCCGAAGATGTGGAAGTTGACCCGCGGGAAGAGCCGCAGCGCCCCCTCGATCCAGAGGATGTACCAGTCGGCGACGGACGGGGACGTGACGGTCCACGGCTCGAAGTCGCCCCACACCCAGATCGGGTTGATCTGCACGAGGCCGCCGGCGAGGAAGATCACCGAGGCGACGCCGAACAGCAGGCCCAGCGAGCGCAACGCGTACGACGGCCAGACCCGCGACCCCACGACGTTGGAGTCGCGGCGCCCCGGTCCCGGGAAGTGGGTGTGCTTCTGCTTGATGAGGATGCCGAGGTGCGCGGCGATGAGCGCACCGATGACGGCCGGCACCACCAGGATGTGCAGCGCGTAGAGCCGGCTGATGATGATGTCGCCGGGGAACTCCCCGCCGAACATCAACGCCGCCATCCACCCGCCGACCACGGGGATCGACATCATGATCGCCTGGAAGATCCGCAGGCCGGTTCCCGAGAGCAGGTCGTCCGGCAGCGAGTAGCCCGCGTAGGCGTTGAAGATCGCGAGGGCCAGGAGGGTCAGCCCGATCGTCCAGTTCAGCTCGCGCGGGCGGCGGAACGAGCCGGTGAAGAAGATGCGGCAGCAGTGCAGCACGATCGCCCCGATGAAGATGTGCGCGGCCCAGTGGTGCGCCTGACGCATCAGCAGCCCGCCGGGGACGTCGTAGCTGAGCCCGACGCTCGAGGCGTAGGCCTTGGACACGAACCGCCCCTGCATCGGCGCGTACGAGCCGTCGTACCTGGTCAGCGCCTCGCTCGGGTCGAAGAAGATGGTCAGGAAGACGCCGGTGACGACCAGCATGATGAAGCTGTAGAGCGCGATCTCGCCGAGCATGAACGACCAGTGGTCCGGGAAGATCTTGGCCAGCGCCTTCTTGCCGATGCCGGCGACGCCGAGCCGCTCGTCGAGCTTGCGGAGGGGACGGGGCTTGTGGATCACGCGTCGTACCCCCACCAGCCGGGACCGACCGGGTCGCTGAAGTCGCCGTCGGCCATCAGGTAGCCCTCCTCGTCGAGCGTGAGTGGGAGCTGGGGGAGTGCCCGTGCCGCCGGCCCTTCCACCGGCTCCGCCGCGCGGAGCACGTCGAAGATCGAGAAGTGGCAGGGGCACATCAGCTGGTGGTACGTGTCGGCGTACAGGCCGACCGGGCACCCGGCGTGCGTGCAGATCTTGGAGTAGGCGACCACGCCCTCGACCTCCCAGGTGGCCCGGTCCGCCGGCAGCTCGAGGTCGTCGGGGTTGACCTTGACCAGCACCGTCGTCGTGTCGACGTTGTGCCGCGGGTCCAGGCCCTCGGGGAAGACGGTCATCACGCCGCCCTCGTCGAGGTCGTCCGGCTTGACCGGCAGGCCGCTCTCGTCGACCAGTCGCTTGCCGCGGCGCATCGGGGTCTTGCCGAACATCGTGTCCGGGCTGCCCGCGGCCTGGGGCAGCATCGACCGGAACGGGAACAGGGCCGCGACGCCGAGCGCACTCATCGCCAGGCCGAGGGTGCCCCACAGCAGGCCGGCCCGGCGGACGGGCTGGGTCGTGAGTGCCTCACGGAAGCCCTGGTACTGCTCCTTCGGGGTCGGGCCGACCGCGCGCTCCTCGACGTAGTCCGGCTCCTGGCTGTCGATCGTCTTCGACCAGATGGCGAGCCCGGCGAACAGCCCGAAGCAGGCGCCGCCCAGGGTGAGTCCGAGCGCCTCGGTGCCGAGGTGGAGCGAGTAGCAGACCGCGAACCCGACCGCGCACCCCGTCGCCAGGAGGAAGGCGAGCAGGGCGGCCCACGGGGTGCGTGCCGGAGCGTCGCTCATGACCCGGCCCGCTTCCCGAGGAACCGGATCACCAGCAGCAGCGCCGGCAGGCCGACCAGCCACACCAGCAGCCCCTCGATGATCGGTCCGTACTGCTCGATCCCGGCGCCGCTCTTCACCTGCGGGTCGCCCAGCTGCTCGACGTAGCTGACGATGTCGTCGACCTCCTGGTCCTCGAGCTGCTTGTCGCTGAACTTGGGCATCGGTCCGGGGCCGATGCGGATCGCCTCGGCCACCTGCTCGTTGTGGGTCTCCCAGAGCTCGGGTGCCCAGTTGCCGCCGGGCACGATCATCCCGGTGCCGGAGCTGGAGTGGCAGGCGGCGCAGTTGGTCAGGAAGAGCTCGCGGCCCTTGACCGGGTCGCCCGGGCCCAGCTCGGGGACGGGGTCGCCGCTGCCGCCGAGCTGGGCGACGTACGCCTCGATGCCACGGATCACGTCGTCGGAGTAGGCCACCGGTCCGCGCTCGACGCGGGCGTCGGGCTGGCTCAGCGGCATCCGGCCGGTGCGCAGGTAGAAGTCGACCGTCTCGCCGCCGTCGTCGGCCAGCGACGGGCCGTTCTGCGTGCCCTCGCCGTCGTTGCCGTGGCACCAGGCGCAGTCGCGCAGGAACACCTCCTGGCCCGTGTCGGAGAAGGAGTCGGCGGAGGGACTCGGGTTCGAGGTCGTCCCCGGCCCCGCGCTCGAGTCGGACTGCGGGCTCTCCGAGGCGCTGGCCGTGGGGCTGCCGGACGGCGCGGTCGGGACCGGCGTCGTGGACGGCTCGGCCCCGGTCTCGGCGGTGGCGCCCCCGGCGTACGCCGTCAGCAGCCCGGCGGGCACGAGGAGCGCCACCAGCAGGCCGAGTGAGGCGAGCAGCCGCGGTCGGCGCCGGTGGCGGTGCGTGGTCGGTTCGTTGGTCATGTCAGCGCAGGGAGAGCAGGTAGGCGGTGATGTCGGCGGCGTCGGGCCCGGTCACGCCCAGGTCGGGCATCGCGGTGCCGGGCTCGACGTCCTGGGGGTCCTCGATCCAGTGCTGCAGGTTCACCTCCGAGTTGGGCAGCTCTCCGGCGATGTAGCTGCGCAGGCCGAACTTGGTCAGCGGTGGCCCGACCTGCCCGTCCGCGCCGTCGACGCCGGGCACCGTGTGGCAGGTGCTGCAGCCATAGGTGGAGATGAGCTCGGCGCCGCGCGAGGGGGTGCCCTCCTTGGCAGGCTTGGGCGGCGCGGCTCCGACCTCGGGTCCGCCGCACGCGACGGTGAGCAGGGCGCTCGCCGCGCCGAGGGCGAGCAGCGCGCTGGCCGATCGCCAGCCGCGCACGCGGGATGGGCGGACGGCGGTCATCGCGTCACCTCCAGGGCGGGGCGGGCATCGGTCGGCAGGGTGGACAGGCTCGCGTCGTCGGCGGCACCGACCCGCCGCAGCCAGCGGCCGAGGATCCAGATCCCGATCGCGAGGTAGACGAAGTCCAGCGGGATCCACATGATCAGCCCTCCGATGTGCTGGTCGAGCACCGGATCGGCACCGGCGGCCGCCGCGCGCGCGGCCTGGGCCGGGTAGATCGGGTGGTCGGGGAAGGTCAGCACCGCTCCGAGCGCCGCCCCGGGCGGGACGGCGGCCAGCACGTAGAACGCGGCGCCGGCACCGCGCAGCCGGGACCGGCCGGCCCGGATCAGGTGCCACCAGAACAGCCACGCGGTGCCCAGGAAGACGGCGTGCTCGAGGAGGTGAGCGACGCTCGACTGCACCGCGAGGTCGTAGGCCGCCGGCAGGTGCCAGAGCCAGAGTGCCGCGATGTGCAGCGCCCACGCGACGTGCGCGGTGAACACGGCCAGCCACGGCACCCGGCGCAGCCGGCGCACCACCGGGCGGCGCAGCGAGGCGGGCATCCCGGCCAGCAGGACCGGCCCCGGTGCGCCGAGGGCCAGCAGCGGCGCCGACACCATGATGAGGACGACGTGCTGCACCATGTGGGTCGCGAGCCGGTCCTCGAGGGGTTCCCCCAGGGGGCCGGCGATGAGCAGCACGGAGAGCACGCCCGTCACGACGGCGACGGCCCGCCAGGCCTGGCGCCGGGCCCCGGGGTGCTGCAGCACGCGGCGCAGGCCCGCGACGTACCACCAGGCGAGCAGCAGTGTGGCCGCGGCGAGCCAGACGCCCGCCATGAGGCCGGCGCCGGTCACGGTCACGTGGAGAGCGCTCACCCGCAGGCCTCCAGGGTGAGCTGGGCGACAGCGCTGCCGGTGATCGCGGCGAGCGCGAACGCGTTGAGGAACAGGCCGAGCACGACCAGGAAGGACGTGCGCTCGCCGGACAGCGAGTCGACCTCGTCGCGGTCACCGAGGCGGCGCGTACGCCGGCGGACCACCAGGCAGGCGACCAGGCCGAGGACCGCGACCAGCCACGGACCCGCCGTGCTGGCGATCACGATCGCCCACGACAGCGTGTCGACCGAGCCGCCGCGGTTGTCCTGCCACGGCCCGTCGGTCGGCGAGATGCAGGCGACCTCCATCGTGAACCAGGCGACCGCGATGTGCACGGCCCACCCGGTGATGCCACCGAACACGGCGAACCAGAGCAGCCCGGGCCGCACCGGGCCGGTCCGCGGCTCGCGGCGGCTCCCGGTGTTCGTGGTCACGGTGTCGCTCATGGCGCAGTCCTCAGGCGTAGGGGGTGAGGTAGACGGTGAGGTAGACGGCCACGGCCAGGACCGCCATGAAGTACCAGTAGAGGGAGACGAGGGCGACCGGCTCCCAGTGGCCCTGCCGGATCCGGCCGACCGCAGCGCTGACGACCAGGAAGATCAGCATCCCGAGGCCGATGACGACGTGCGCGGTGTGCAGGCCGGTGATCGAGTAGAACAGCGAGCCGTACGCGTCCTTGCTCAGCGTCGAGGCGGCCACTCGCTGACCCAGTCGACGATCTGCAGGCCCACGAACGCGCCGCCGCCGAGCAGGGTGAGGAACAGGGTCAGCCCCGTGGGGCCGCCCGCCATCCGTCGCGCGGTGCGGACCGACAGCCACATGGGCACCACGCTGGCGACGAGGATCCCGGTGCCGATCGAGGGGACGAGGAGGTCGGGCAGCTTGTCCGCGGGCGGCGGCCACTGCTGGCTGTCGGCGAAGCGGAGGTAGAAGTAGCTGGCGATCGCGGCCGCGAACGTCGCGGCCTCGGTGCAGATGAACAGGACCATGCCCCACCAGCCGGTGCTCCGGCCGACCGGGCCCTCGTGGGCCCGTCCCGGACCGGCGTGGACCTGGCGCTCCAGGGGCTGGCTCGCGGCGCTCACTCGTCGTCCACCGCCGGACGGTTCCAGAGCCAGTGGACGACGACCAGGGCCAGCGCGGCCGTCGGCACCAGCGAGGCGTAGTACCAGCCGACGAGGAGGCAGACGATCACGCCACCGAGGAACAGCGCCACGAGCAGCGGGACGAACGTCTCGTCGGGCATCGGCATCACGCGTTCCACGCGGCCGTCCAGCTCGGACGTCCGCAGGGTCTCGTGCTCGTCGGTCATCGTCCGTTCCTCGTCGTGGCGGTGGTCGACCATCGACCGCAGGGTCGCGCCGTCCCACATCGGGTTCAGGCTGTGCACGGTCGGGATGACCGGGTAGTTGTAGTGCTGCGGCGGCGACGACGTCGCCCACTCGAGCGTGTTGCTGCCCCAGGGGTCGTCGCCGGCCGGCCGCTTGCGGAGCAGGCTCTGCGCGAACACCCCGGCGGTGATGATGAACCCGACGCCGAGCACGTAGGAGCCGAGCGTCTCGACCATGTTGTACGACGTCCAGCCCAGGTCCGCGTCGTAGGTGTAGATGCGGCGCGGCATCCCCAGCAGCCCGGCGATGTGCATGGGGAAGAAGGTCAGGTTCATCCCGAGGATGACGAAGGCGAAGCCCCACTTGCCGCCCTTCTCGCTGGCCTCCGAAGCCGGTCATCTTCGGCCACCAGTAGAAGAGGCCGGCCAGCATCGGCAGCACCGCGCCGCCGAAGAGCACGTAGTGGAAGTGCGCGACCACGAAGTACGTGTCGGTGACCTGCTGGTCGAAGGCGACGACCGCGAACATGACGCCGGTGACGCCGCCGATGACGAACTCGACGATGAACGCGACGGCGTAGAGCATCGCGGTCGTGACCACGACCCGGCCGCGCCACATGGTCAGCAGCCAGGCCAACATCTGGATGCCCGCCGGGATGCTGATCGTCAGCGTCGCCGCGGAGAAGAAGGTCAGGGAGACCTCCGAGAGGCCGACCGCGAACATGTGGTGGACCCAGACGCCGAAGGAGATGATCCCGGTCGAGACGGTGGCCAGCACGACGTAGGGGTAGGCGGCGATCGGGCGGCGCGAGAACGTCGGGATGACCGAGGAGATGATGCCCATCGCGGGCAGCACGATGATGTAGACGTCCGGGTGGCCGAACAGCCAGAAGAGGTGCTGCCACAGGATCGAGTCGCCGCCCTTGTCGGCGTCGAAGAACTTGGTGTCGAAGTTGCCGGTCCATGAACAGCATCGACGTTCGCCAGGTCCAGCGGCGGGAGCGCGAAGATCAGCATGAACGACTGGGTGACGACGCCCCACACGAAGACCGGGACCCGGTTCAGCGACATGCCCGGGCGCCCGCATCTTCAGCGCCGTGACGATCAGGTTGATCGCGCCGACCGTGCTCGAGACGGCCAGGAACAGCAGGCCGAGCGTGTAGAAGTCCAGGCCGAGCCCGTCGAGGCCGCGGGTCAGCGGCACGTAGGCGAACCAGCCGCCGTCGGGCGCCATCCCGAGCGGCAGGCTGGAGAACATGAAGATGCCGGAGAACAGGAAGATCCAGTAGCTCAGCGCGTTCAGCCGGGGGAACGCCATGTCGCGGGTGCCGACCATCAGCGGCAGGAAGAAGTTGCCGAACCCGTTGTTCATCGGCGTGGCGAAGAAGAAGATCATCGCGGTGCCGTGCAGCGAGAACAGCTGGTTGTAGAGCTCGGGGCTGATCAGGGTGTTGTCGGGCGTGCCGAGCTGGGTGCGCATCACGACCGCCTGAACGCCGGCGATCGCGAAGAAGATCGCCGCGGTGAACAGGTAGCGGCGGCCGATGCGCTTGTGGTTCACCGTGGTGAGGAAGCCCTTGATCCCCGGGCTCCTCCTTCCACACCTCGCTCAGCTTCCCGCCGACCGCCTGCTCGGCGGCCCAGCGCTCGGGCAGGACGCCGGGGGGCGCCTCCCGCTCGGCGGCGTGAGTGGTGACCGACTCGTCTGGGTTCGGCTGCGTCGTGGTCATCTCACTCCAGGCTCTGCAGGTAGGCGACGACGGCGTGCAGGTCGTCGGGGGACAGGCGCTGGGGCGGCATCACGTTGCCCGGCTTGACGGTCTGGGAGTTCGCGATCCAGCCCGACATGTGGCCGACGTCGTTAGGGATCGCACCGGCGCCCAGCGCGGGCGCGGCTGCCGACGTGGGTGAGGTCGGGGCCGACGTCACCGTCGGCACTCGGTGCCGCGGATGGTGTGGCAGGTGGCGCAGCTGGTGGTGGTGAAGACCTCTTCGCCCCGGCGCAGCTCCTCGGTCGTGGGCTCGGGTGCGTCGGCGGACTGGTCGGCCAGCCACGACTCGTAGTCGTCCTGCGACTCGGCGACCACCTCGAAGGCCATGTGGCCGTGCTGGATCCCGCAGTACTCGGCGCACTGACCGCGGAACGTCCCGGCGTGGTCGGCGTTGAGCCAGGTCTTGTTGACCCGGCCGGGCAGCAGGTCGGTCTTGGGCATCAGCTCGGGCACCCAGAAGCTGTGGATCACGTCGGCGGACCGCAGCTGGAGCCGGACGGGAATGCCGACCGGGATGTGGATCTCGTTCGCCGTCACTGCCTGCTGCGACCCGTCGGCGCCGGTGTAGCGCACCTCCCACCACCACTGGTGGCCGATGACCTCCATGGTGGCCGCGGTCTGGCGGTCGGGCTCGGGGTTCTTCGCGATGCCGACCACGCTGAGCGCGAACGTGGCCGCGAAGACGAGGCGGGCAGGATGACGCCGAACGTCATCACGAAGCGCCGGCCCTCGCCCTCGTGGACCCGTCTGGCGCGGCGGCGCACGATCGGAGCGAGCACCGCCGCGCTGATGACCAGGACGCAGACGAACGCCGCCACCGCGAACAGGATCCACCACGAGGTGGCGACGACCTTCGAGCCCGGTCCTGCGGGCGACAGGGTCGACTGGCCGTTCGAGGAGCAGGCGCTGAGCGTCGCCAGGGCGACGAGGGCGCGCAGCGGCCGCCGCAGGGGTTCTCCTCACGAGCGTGTCGACCTCCTCCGATGTCGGTGGCGAGGTACCACTGACAGCGCCGGCTCAAACGGCCTCCGGGCGAAGTTCTGTTTGCATCGACGCACGAATTCGGGAATGGAGCGCCGCGGAGTGGGCACCGGACTGCCGTCCGGACCGCCGCACCAGGAGGGTGCCCATGCCCCGATCAGTTCGCCGACCTGCGCCCGGACGCGTGCTGGGCGCGGTCGCCACGGCCCTCACTCCACTGGCCTTGCTCTTCGGCCTCGTCGCTCGCCCCGCCCGAGGTGGTGCAGGGCCAGGCGCAGCGCCTGATGTACGTCCACGTGCCGAGCGCGTGGACGGCGTACGCCGCCTTCGTCGTCGTCAGCGTCGCGAGCGCGTGGGTGCTCGTCCGGCGCAGCCGGCGTGCGGACGCGGTCGCCCGCGCCGCCGCCGAGCTCGGCGTCGCGATGACCGCGCTCACCATCGCCGAGGGCAGCATCTGGGGGCACGCCGCCTGGGGCGTCTGGTGGGCCTGGGACCCGCGCCTCGTGACGACGGCGTTCCTGCTGCTGGCCTACATCGGCTACCTCGCCCTGCGCGCGCTGCCCGGCGAGGAGTCGCGGTGCCCGGCGCCGGGCCGCGATCGCCGGGCGTGGTGCTCGTCGTCCAGGTGCCGGTCGTGCACCTCTCCGTGCTCTGGTGGCGCACCCTCCACCAGCCGCCGACGCTCCTGCGGCCCGAGCCTCTCGCCGCCGATCGCGCCGATGATGCTGGTCGCGCTGCTCCTGGCGCTCGCCGCGTCGACCGCTCGCCGGCGCCTGGTTCGTCGTACGCCGGGCCGCGACGCTCGAGCGCGCCGCCTCCACCGAGATGCGACCGTCGGGCCGGTGCCGGGCCAGCACCCGCGACCCTGGAGCGCGGCATGACCGGCTGGGGCGTCGTCGCCGCGGGGTACGCCGTCGCGGCCGTCGTCTGGCTGGCCATCGTGCTGTGGGCCACGCCGCGCGGGGCGGTCGTGAGCCGCCGGCGCCGGCGGCTCCCGGCCGTCGTGCTCGCCGCCGTCGCCGTGCTCGTGCTCGCGCGGCTCTCGCCACCAGCGGGCTGCAGGGCTCGTCACCTACTACCGCACGCCCACCGAGCTGGTCGAGCGGCGGTGACCCGGGCACCGTGCGGCTGGGCGGGCTGGTCGAGCGCGGCTCGGTGCAGCGTCCGCGGCGACGCCGCGTGCCTTCACCGTCACCGACGGGCCAGCGACGTCGCGGTCGTCTCCCGCGGCGACCCGCCGAGCACGTTCCGCGAGGGCCAGGGCGCGGTGGTCGAGGGCCGCTGGGCGCCGACGGCGTCTTCGACGCCGACAGGTCGATCGTCCGGCACTCCAACGAGTACCAGCCGCCGCCGGCGGAAGCGGCGCGGTGACCGCTCTGGTCGGCGTCTTCGGTCTGGCGCCTGGCGCTCTGCGCGCGCGCTGGTGACCGCCGGGTCGGCGTTCGTCGGCGGGCTGGCGCGGCCTGCCCGTCGCCGTGGCGCCGCTCCGCGTCGCTGGGTACGCTGGCCGCACGCGCTGTGCGTCGGCGCCATCGAGTGGGCGCTGGTCGCGCCACGACTTCTCGGTCGCGGTTCGTCGCCGAGCAACGGCAGCCGGCGACACGCCGCTCGTACTACACCATCACCAGCCTCTGGGCCGCGCACGACGGGTCGCTGCTGCTCTGGACCTGGTGCTGGCCGCGTACCTGGCCGTGCTCGCCGCACGCCGCCCGCGCGGGCCGGCCGACGCTGCGCCCGTGGGCGGTGGCGGTCGTCGCCGTGGTCACGGCGTTCTTCCTCGGGCTGGCGCTGTTCACCGGCCACGTCTTCGACCGGGTCTACGCCGGTGCCCGCCGACGGCCCGGGCCCGAACCCGCTGCTGCGGGACCATCCGGCGATGGGCATCCACCCGCCGCTGCTCTACCTCGGCCTGGTCGGGCTCGTGGTGCCGTTCGGCGTACGCCGTGGCGGCGCTGGTCACCGGCCGCGTCGGGCGCGGGTGGTCGTGCGCCGTCAGCGGCCCGCTGCGGGTCGCCTGGACCGCGCTGACCGCCGGCATCGTGCTCGGCGCCTGGTGGTCCTACGCGGTGCTGGGCTGGGGCGGCTACTGGGCCTGGGACCCGGTGGAGAACGCCTCCCTGATGCCGTGGCTGCCCGCGACCGCGCTGCTGCACTCCTGATGGTCGCGGCGCCGCCGCCGGGCCCTGGCCAGCGTGGAACCTGGCGCTGGCCGTCGCTCGCCTTCCTCCTCGCCGCCTGGGCGTCTTCCTCACCCGCTCCGGGGCGGTCGCCAGCGTGCACTCCTTCGCCGACTCCGGGGTCGGCCCGATCCTGCTCGGCTTCCTCGCCGCGCGATCGGTCGGCGTCCTCGTGCTCGCCGCGGCTGCGCGCCACCGCGGCGACCGGCCGGCCGCGCGCGCGGCGCCGCCGCTGCTGCCCGGGCGACCGGCGCTGGTGGTCAACAACGTGCTGCTGGTCGCGTTGGCCGTCACCGTGCTGCTCGGGACGCTGCCCCGCTGGTCGTCGAGGCGTTCACCGGCGCAGCAGCTGTCGGTCGGCCCGCCCTACTACAACCGGATGGCGGTGCCGCTCGCCGCTGCTGCTCCTGCGCGGATGGCCGTCGGACCGCTGCCTGCGTGGCGCCGGGCCGACCCGGCCGCTGGCGCTGCGCGGCTCGCGGCGGCACCGGTCGCCGTGGGAGCGGCCACGGTCGGCCGGCGTGCGGCGCTCAGCCGGGCCGGCTCGGTCGGCGCTGCGTGGCCTTCGGCCTGGCGGCGGCGATCGTGCGCCGGCCTGGTGCGCGCAGCTGGTCGGCGCGGCGCGCCGACCGCGCGCTGGCCCGGCCGGCGGGTGCTGGCCGGCCGGCTCGCGCACCTCGGCGTCGCGGTCGCTGGTCGTCGGGGTCGCCGGCGTCCTCGGCCTAGGCGGCGACCGCCGAGCGCAGCCTCCGCGACCGGCGACTCGGTGACCGTCGCGGGCGGCGTGACCGCGCACCCTGCGTCAGGTCGACCGCGACCGCGACGCGCCGGTCGATGCACACCACCGCGCGCCTGCGGCTCTCGGGCGACGGCGCCGACGGCGCCGTCGTGGAGCCGGGGCTGCGCTTCTTCCCGGCGCGCCAGACAGACGGTCGCGGTGCCGGCGATCGTCAGCGCCCGACCGGCGACGTCTACGTCACCGTGCTCTCCGTCGAGTCCGACGGCTACGGCGCGCGCGGTGCGGCTCGCGGTCAACCCGTTGGTCGGCTGGATCTGGGCCGGCGGCGCGCTGATCGTCGCTCGGCGGCCTGCTGGGCTTCCGGCTGCCGCGCGACGCGGGCGCCGCCGGACGGGGGCCGCGGGCCGGCCGAGCGAGCTGAGCCGCCGGATGACCCGCCCGCTGGAGACGTGCGCGCGGTCGGCCTGGTCGTCGTCGCGCTCGTCGTCGTGGGTCTCGCCGTGGCCGCCGCCCGCGGCACGTTCGCCGGGCCGCCCGCCGACGCGCCCGACCCGCTGGTGGACCAGCCCGCCCCGGCCGGTCAGCGGACCGCACGCTGGACGGCGGCCGGGTCCAGCAGGCGTCGGGTCGCAGGCGGCGTCACCGATCGTCAACATCTGGGCCTCGTGGTGCGGGCCGTGCCGGGACGAGCTGCCCGTCATCGCCGCCTTCGCCCGCGACGCCGGGCCGCGGGTCCGGGTCTGACGATCGACACCCGCGACGGGCCGGTCGCGGCCCGCTCGCTGCTGCACGAGGTCGACGCGACCGACCTGCCGGTGGTGCAGGACCCGGACGGTCGGCTCGCGGTCGACTGGGGCGCCACCGGCATCCCGGAGACCTTCGTGGTGGACGCGACCGGCACGGTGCGGGCGCGCAGCCGCGGCGCGGTCACCCTCGAGTGGCTGCAGGAGCAGGCCCGCCAGTGGGGCTCGCGATGACGCGCGCGCGGGTGCTCGGCATCGCGGTGCTGGCGGCCGTGGTCGCGGTGGTCGCGGTGCTCCTGCTCGACCGACGGCCCCAGCCCGCACGACCGACCAGCAGGTGCGGGCGGTCGCCGGCGAGCTGCGCTGCCCGACCTGCAACGGCGAGTCCGTCGCGCAGTCCGACGCGCCGATGGCGCGCAGCATGCGCAGCGAGGCGGCGGCCCAGCTGCGGGCCGGGAGGACGCCCGACCAGATGCTCGACTGGTTCCGCTCGCGGTACGGCGACGACGTGGTGCTCAGCCCCGCGCGCCGGGGGATCGGCTGGCTGCTGTGGCTGGTCCCGCCGCTCGCGCTCGTCGCCGGGCTGGCCCTGGTGCTGCTGGGGCGGAGACGTCGCGGTGCCGACCCGGACGGTGATCCGGCCGCGCGCCTGCCACGCCGCCCGGGCGCCTCGGCGCCCGGGCCCTCGCCGCGACCGCGGTGGTGGCCGTGGCCGTCGGTGCGGCGATCCCGGTCCTCGCGGCCCGGGCAGGGCGACTCCGGCAGCCCGGACGACCGACGCGACGTCACCGGGTCGCCAGGCGACGAGGACCCGGCCCGGTCGCCCAGCGCCTCGACGATGCCGGGAGGTACGACGAGGCGGTGACCGCCTGGCGCCGGGCCCGTCGGGCGCACCCGGCGTCGGACGCGGTCGAGGCACGCCTGGCCTTCGACCTGCTGCGGTCCGGCCACGCGGAGCAGGTGCCCGCGTTCGGGGTGACGCCCCTGGTCCGTGGCACGGCGCCCAGCACGACTTCGCGCTCCTGGTCCTCGGACTGGCCCAGCGGGACCTGGGCCGACCGGCCGCCGACCGACCCTGCGGGCGTTCCTGCGCGCTGCGCCCGACCATCCGGCGGCGGCACAGGTCCGGCGGCTGCTGGCGGGGTGAGGTGGACCGGTGACCGTGGACGAGGAGGCCGGGGACCGGGCCGCCGCGGCCGGGACGCTGATGGACGTCTCCCGGCTGATGACCGCGGTCGTCGCCCGCACGCTGGCCGACGTGGAGCACACCGTGACCGTGCCGCAGCTGCGCGTGCTCGTGACCCTGCACAGCAGCGGCTCCCTCAACCTCACCACGATCGCCGAGGGGCTCGGCGTCAACCCGTCCAACGCCACCCGCACGTGCAGCCAGCTGGTCGCGGCCGGACTGGTGCGCCGGCGTACCGATCGCACGGACCGGCGGGCTTCCCTGGTCACGCTGACCACGCGCGGTCGCGCGCTGGTCGACTCGCTGATGGACGCCCGCCGCCGCATCTTCGACGACCTGGTGCAGCAGCTCACGATCGACGAGTGCGGCCAGCTGGCGGCCGGGCTCACCGCGCTCCTGGCCGCGGCCGACGGGAGTGCCGCCGAGACGCGGATCGAGGGGACCGCGATCCTGCCCTGGATCCGGTGACCGGCGCCGCCGCCGGTGGATAGGTTGGCCGCATGACCGACACCGCGTCGCGCGCCACGGCGCTGCTGCGACCTGCACAGGGATCCCGCGATGCTGACGGTGGTCAACGTCTGGGACGTGGTCAGCGCCCGGACGGTCGCTGCGGTCGAGGGCACCCGCGCCCTGGCGACGGCGAGCCACTCGATCGCCGCCACGCTCGGCTACGAGGACGGCGAGCAGATCCCGCGCGACCTCATGCTCGACATGGTCGGCCGGATCGTCGCCGCCACGGACCTCCCCGTCACCGCCGACCTCGAGGGCGGGTACGGCGACCCGGCCGGGACGATCCGGCGCGCGATCGGCATCGGCGTGGTCGGGGCGAACATCGAGGACCAGCTGAGGCCGGTGGCCGAGGCCGCCGCCGACGTCGAGAAGATCATGCGGGTGGCCGAGCAGGAGGGCGTCGACTTCGTCCTGAACGCCCGCACGGACGCCTTCCACCTGCGCCGCGACCGGGACCGCGCGGAGAACCTCGCCGAGGCGATCGAGCGGGGCCGGGCCTACCTCGACGCCGGTGCGCCGGTCGTCTTCGTCCCGGCGCGTCCTGGACGAGCGGGAGGTCGCCGAGCTCGTCGAGGCGTTCGGGCCTCAGCGGCTGACGATGATCGCCATCCCCGGCATCCCGTCGCTCGCGCGGCTCGAGGAGCTCGGCGTCGCCCGCGTGTCCTACGGGCCGATGTAGCAGAACGTCGCTCTCACCGCGCTGCAGGACCTCGTCGAGGAGGTGCACCGGGGCGGCGGCGTGCCCGCCTCGATGCGCATCCTCAACTGATCTCTAGGGTGTCCGGGTGACCGACCTGGACGAGCGCCTGAAGAGCGCTGCTGCCGCCTGTGCCCGGACCGCGATCCGCAGCCCGAGGCGCACCCCCGCCGAGGCGTTCACCGCGCTCGCCGCCGCGTGCGACGAGCTCGGCCTCGACGAGTGGGACGTGTACGGGAGCGGCGGGGCGGTCACCCGTCTCGAGGCCGAGGTGGCCGAGCTGCTCGGCAAGCCGGCCGCCGTCTTCTTCCCGAGCGGAGTCATGGGCCAGCAGGCTGCGCTGCGCGGCTGGTGCGACCGCCGGGGCTCGTTCCGCGTGGCGATCCCGGACCGGTCGCACCTGCTCGTCCACGAGGACGACGGTCCCCGGCTGCTCCACGGCTTCCGGTTCGAGCACCTGACCACCGGCCGGCGCACGGCGACCGCCGCCGACCTGCGCGCGCTGCCCGCCGGGCTCGGGGCGGCGCTGGTCGAGCTGCCGCTGCGGGACGCCGGGTGCCTGTTGCCGGCGTGGGACGACCTGGTCGAGCTGTCCGCGGCGGCCCGCGAGCTCGGCGTACCCCTCCACGTCGACGGGGCCAGGATCTGGGAGTCGCAGCCCTACTACGACCGCCCGCTGGCCGAGATCGCCGCGCTCGCCGACTCCGTCTACGTGTCGTTCTACAAGGGCCTCGGCGGGCAGGCCGGGGCGGTCGTCGCCGGGCCTGCCGACCACGCCGACGAGCTGCGGCTGTGGCGGCACCGGATGGGCGGCACGCTGTTCCGCCTGACGCCGTACGCCGTCGGCGCACTCACCGGCCTGCGTGACCTGCTCCCGCGGATGGGGGAGTACGCCGGGTGGGCGCGCTCGTTCGCGGCGGAGCTGGACGCCGCCGGGTTCGTCGTGGACCCGGACCCGCCGCAGACCAACACGTTCCTCGTGCACGTCCGCGGGTCGGCCGACGCGATCAACGAGCGCCTGGTGGCGTTCATGGAGCGCGAGTCGGTGGTGCCGTCGTCCCCGTGGCGCGAGGCGGACCTGCCCGGCTTCGCCACGACCGAGATCGCCGTCCAGGCCGCCTCGCTGGGGTTCGACCCGGCGGTGGTCGCGGGCTGGTGGCGCGAGCTGGTCAGATGAACAGCAGCTGGGCCCCGTCGGTCATCTCGATGAAGTCCGAGGCGCTGATGATGCCCTCGACGGCCTCGTAGAGGTCTTCCTCACCGAGGTGCTGCATGTCGGCCGACATCCGGCAGGCCCACAGGTGCCCGCCGGAGCCGACGATCTGCTCGAGGAACTCGGGCACGTCGGGGACGTCGAGCTCGGCGATCGACTTGCGCAGCTGGTGCGTGGCCATCGCGGTCATCCCGGGCAGCCCACCGAGGCCCTGCGGCATGTGGGTCGCAGGGTTGCCCAGCATCGTGAACTTCAGGTCCGCCATGTGCTTGCGGTTGATGATGTCGAAGCCCCAGAACGTGAAGAACATGTGCACCTCCACGCCCTCCCCGAGCGCGGCGTTGGCCAGGATCAGGCCCGGGTAGGCCATGTCCAGGCTGCCCTTGGAGCAGATGATGGCCAGCTTGCGGTCGCTGCCGGTGTCGTCGAACGAGGGCACCAGGGGAGCGGTGGCGGTCTGGGCGGTCTGGGCGGTCTCGGTGGTCACGGTCGGTGCTCCTTCACACGCAGCCGCGCGGCTTCGGCAGGCCGGCGACGTAGGCGATCTTCTTGGCGGGCTTGCCGGGGAAGAGCTCGAACAGCTGCTTGACGGGTACGCCGAGGCCGGTGCTGACCCGGCGCAGGGTCGGGCTCTCCCCGCGCTCGGCGTAGTCGGTGCGGGCGAAGCCCAGGACCTTCCGGTGGTCGGGGCCGAGCGCCAGCCCGATCTGGCGGGCAAGTGCCTCACCGACCTCGTCGTCCCACTCGGCCGGGTCGGTGAGGAAGCCCTCGTCGTCCACGTGCAGGGTGTGGCCCTCGATCGTGGTGGTGGTCATCGTGTCGCCTCCTGGTGGTGCTTGCCGGCCATCGACATCGCCGACGGCAGGGGGATCGGGTGGCCGGGAAGGAGCAGGTGCCAGTAGATCCACGGGAAGGCCTGCTTGCCGAGGTGGTTGGCCCGGCTCTCGTCGAGCAGGGTCATCGGGCCGACGAACGGCAGCGGGAAGCGGCCGGGCAGCGGCTCGACCTCGTAGTTGAAGTCGATGAGCAGCGCCTTGCCGTCGCCGCTCTCGATGAAGCAGTTGGCGTGCCCGTCGAACGTGTGCGTCATCGGGCGGCCGGCGATGTGCTCGAGGAAGTTCGGCACGAACACGTCCGCCGAGAAGTGTGCGACCGAGCCGGCCTTGGAGGTCGGGATGTCGCAGGCGTCACCGATCGCGAACACGTTGTCGTGGCCGCGGGCGAGGAAGGTCTGCGCGTCGACGGGGACGTGCTGCAGGTCGTCGCCGAGTCCCGAGCGCGCGACGTAGTCGGCGCCCATGTTGACCGGGACGGTGACCAGGAGGTCGAACGGCACCCGCCGCTCGTCGTACGACACCACCGCGGGCGACTCGTCGTCGATCCGCTCGACCACGAAGTCGGAGACGACCTCGATCTCGCGCTCGGCCAGCAGGTGGCCGAGCCGCTCCGCGGCGATCGGCCGGGTGAAGGCGCCGGACATCGGGGTCACGTAGACGATCTCCACGTCGTCGCGGTGCCCGTGGGCGCGCAGCATCGCCTCGGCGAGCAGGCTGAACTCCAGCGGGGCGACCGGGCACTTGATCGGCATCTCGGCGACGTGCATGACCAGGCGTCCGTGCCGGAAGCCCGCGAGCGCGTCGCGAAGCGCGACCGCGCCGTCGAGCGTGTAGAACTCGTGGACCGAGTCGCGCCAGAGGTCCCCGAGCATGCCGGGCGTCTGGTCCGGCCGGGGGCTGGTGCCGGTGGCGATCACCAGCTGGTCGTAGCGCAGGCGCGTGCCGTCGACCAGGTGCACCTCCCGGGCGTCGGTGTCGACGCGGTCGATGTCGCCGGTGATGACCGTGACGCCGGTGGCGAGCTGCTCGCCGCGCGGCCGGACCAGGTCGTCGGGCGTGGCGTGGCCGAAGACGACCTCGAGCAGCCCGGGCTGGTAGACGTGCTCGTCGTCGCGGTCGACGACGGTGATCCGCCACGCGGCGTCGTCGAGGTGACGGCGCAGCCGGTTGGCGACCATGGTGCCGGCGGTGCCGGCGCCGAGGATCAACAGGTCAGGCATGGTGCTTCCCTCTCAGCTCGCGATGGTGCCCGGCGTGGTCGCCGCGACGGCGGCCCGGGCTAGTGCTCGGCCCCAGGCGTGCGCACGGTCCAGCTCCCCGGGGAGGAGCGGGCCCTGGACGTCCTCGACGAGGAACGGTGTCGGCCGCGACACCAGGCGGTAGCCGTGCCGGTGCAGCAGGTGCGACGCGCGCGTGGAGGCGGCCTTCGGCAGGCTGCGCACCTTGGTGACCCGGGTGTCGAACGCCGCGGCCGGTCGGTGCCTGGCCTCGTCGCGGCCGCCGAGGGTGCCGAGCCACTCCCGGAGGCCGGTGGCGCCCGCGGCGGACGGTGCTCCCTGGCGCACCGCCTCGGCCCGGGTCGAGGGCCGGCTCAGCGAGAACGCATGGGTGGGTGCGCCGACGACGAGGACGTCGAACTCCGCCTGGGCGGCGGTCGGCGCATCGGTCACCTCGTGCACCTCGACGGTGCAGCCCTCGGCGACCAGGCCGTCGGCGATCGCGGAGGCGACCTGCGCCGTGGAGCCGAACATCGACTCGAAGACGAGGAGCACGTGTCGGACCGGCTTCGAAGTGTTGTCCACGTGGATCATCCCTTTCGCGCTCTCAGCCTCCTCGGTGGCCGTGACGGCGCCCACGGGCCATGGACCCGTTCCCCGGAGCCGTTGGTCCCTACCCGTCCCGGACCCGTGTCGGGAGAGTGGGGCCAGGACGAAGAGAGGGAGCAGGCGATGTCCCAGTACGCCCGTCCCGTTGTCGTCGGCGTCGACGGTTCCGAAGCCAACCTCGGGGCCGTGCTGTACGCCGTGGCGGAGGCCCAGCGCCTGGAGACGGTGCTCCGGCCGGTGCACGTCGTGCCCGACCAGGGCTCCTTCACCCCGCTCGCGCGGCTCGCGTCCCCCGACCTCAGCGACGCGGGCCGCGCCGTCCTGCGCACGGTCGAGCTGCGGATCGGCGCGGTCGCCCCGGACCTGACCGTCGAGAGCCGGCTGCGGCACGGGGTGCGCGCCGAGGTCCTCGGCAGCGAGGCCGAGACGGCCGGCGTCCTGGTGGTGGGCCGGGACGACCGCCCGGTGGTCGAGCGGCTGCTGCGGGGCGACACGGCCACGGCCGTGGCGGCACGCGCGGCCGTCCCCGTGGTGCAGGTCCCCGCCGAGTGGCGGCCGGACCGGCCGTCCTGCGGCGCCGTGGTCGCGGCGGTGAAGTCGCCCAGCCACGTCGACGAGCTGCTGGCGGACGCCTTCGCCCAGGCGGCCTCACGGGGCGCGGAGCTCGAGGTGGTGCACGCGTGGGCGCTGCCGAGCGGGTACGACGACCTGCGCGACTCCCCGAAGGTCGCGGCCTCCTGGGAGCACGAGTCGATGCAGGAGCTCGACATGCTCCTGGCCCGGTGGCGGCGCGCCTATCCCGACGTCCCGGTGCGACCCCGGGTGGTGCACGACCACCCCGCGCACGCCCTGGTGGATGCCGCCGAGCACGCGGACCTGCTGCTCCTGCTCCGGCACGGCCCACCGAGCGCGGTCCAGCTCGGGACGGTCGCGCGCGCGGTCCTGCGCTCCGCGGCCTGCCCGGTCCGGGTCATCCCGCCCACGGATGCGGCCGCGATCCCCGACCTGGTGCTGGAGGAGGCGGGCGGCCTGCTCGCCTGACGTCGTGCGGGGCTACCGGAGATTCTGGCTCGCCGGGCGGCGGCGCAGGCCGACACCGCCGGCGGCCGGGCTGCGCGACCTCAGCGACCGCGACCTGGAGCTGCGGTGGCAGGTGTCGACGGTCCGCCTGCGTCATCCCGGGACGGCGCCGCCCGTGCGCCTCCGGCTGGTCGCGGAGCGGGCCGCGCTGCTCGACGAGATGGAGCGGCGTTGGCCCGAACGGATCGCAGACCTGCTCGGTGTCGACCCCGAGAGGAGAGGAGAGAACGGTGGACTGTGACAACCCCAACCCCAACGCCAACCATGGTGCGACCGCTGGCAGCGGGGCGATCTACGGTCTGGGCATCTTCGGTGCCTGGGTCTACTTCTGGCAGCAGGCCGACGGTTTCTGGTGGTACGTCCTGGCGGTGCTGGAGGGGTTCGTCTGGCCGGCGTTCCTGGTCTATCGCGGGCTCGTCGCGCTCGACTGACCGAGGTCGACTAGGGCGTGTCTCCAAAGAGTGAGGTTGCCGATCGGGCAGCCTGGTCGGTGTGGATCGTGACGCGCTTCTTAGCGATGACCAGTGGGATCTGATCGAGCCGTTGCTGCCGCCGCAGCGCTCTGGCAAGGGCCGGCCGATGCGTGACCATCGACAGGTCATCGAGGGAGTGATCTATCGCTACCGGTGCGGGCTCGCGTGGCGGGATCTGCCTGCCTCGTTCGGTCCGTGGCAGACGGTCTGGAAGCGGCACCGGCGGTTCAGTGAGGACGGCACCTGGGACAAGATCCACCAGGCCCTCCTGGCTCAGGCCGATCATGTGGGCGAGGTCGACTGGACGGTCAGCGTGGACTCCACGATCAACCGGGCGCACCAGCACGCCACGAACCTGCCCCGCGACAAGCACAAGGCCGTCAGCGGTGGGGTCGACGACGTTGAGCTGGAGTCGCCGGCGGGCTCGGTCGTGAGCGTGCTCGCGGGCCACACAGGGGGCTGAGTCGAACTACACGAATCCGTCGGGCCTGGGTGTTCTCGCAGGTCAACCGACCGGAGCAGGCCTCTACGACGAGCCGTTCCACCACGGGATCGGACGTTCTCGCGGAGGCTTGTCATCGAAGATCCACCAGCTCGTCGACGGCCGCGGACGACCGCTGGTGGTACTGGTCGGCCCCGGCCAGGCCAACGACTCCCCGATGTTCCCCGTGCTCCTCGAGCACCTTCGCATCGAGCGGTGCGGTTCAGGCCGGCCGCGCACGAAACCGGACGCGGTCCTCGGCGACAAGGCCTACTCCTCACGCGCCCATCGCGAACGCCTTCGAGCCCGCGGGATCAAGACCGTGATCCCCGAACCGTCCGACCAGATCCGCAACCGCAAACGACGAGGATCCCGAGGCGGGCGGCCACCAGCGTTCGACGCCGAGACCTACCGCAGACGCAACGTCGTGGAGCGATCCTTCAACACCGTCAAGCAGTGGCGAGGCCTGGCCACTCGCTACGACAAACTCGCCATCGTCTACCGCGGAGCCGCAGTCCTACGAGCGATCACGATCTGGCTCAAGCACCTTTAGAGACACGCCCTAGCTGGTGAGGACGTCGTCGACGGACCGGCGAGGAGTCGGGGGCAGTGCGGTTCGCGCGACCTCCTGCCAGCCGATGCGCAGCAGCAGCATCGGGTGGCCGTCGCCCCCGAGGACCTCGCGGCGCAGCGCCTCCCGGGTCTCCGCAACCTCGACGACCGCGCTCAGGGGTACGACCGAGAGGTCTGCGGCCATCGCCTCGACCCAGACCCGGCACAGCACGCGGCCGGTGGTCAGCCAGGATTGCGGAGAGTCGTCAGCCGCGGCCAGGACGAGCAGGCCGTCGGTCGAGGCCACGTCGACGCGGGCGGCCGCGGCCCGGCCCGGGTCGTCGAATCGCGATGGACGCCCCGACGCACGTCCGCCGATCGTCGGGCGAGACGTCTCCGGGATGCCGCTGGCGTCCGACGGTGCGGCCCACACCGCCTGCTCGGCGACGAGGTCGGCGTCCGCGCCCTGGGTCCACAGCGCCCGGGTGACGAGCAGCTCCACCCGGACCCGCTCGGTGTTCCCGCCGACCGGCACCGCGCACACCGCGCCGTCGACGGCGGTGGCCGCCAGCCGCCGGACGAGGGGGTCGGGCAGCGGCCAGGCCGTGAACCGCCGGCGGTCGGTACGGCGGGCGCTGAGCAGGCCGACCGCGTCGGACGCCGTCGACCCCGGCGCACCCGGACGGAACCGCAGCGTCGCCAGGTGGTCCGGGTCAGCGGTGGACGGCAGCAGGTCGACGTCCGCGGCCCAGCCGACGGACGCGGCGTACGCGACGGCGTGCTCGATCGCGGCGCCGCAGCTGATCGCCAGGTTGCGTCCCTCGGGATCGGTCTGTCGCAGCTGCCGAGCGCGGTCCGCGCGGAGCTCGAGCCGGTCGCCGCGACTCCGCCACCGCCACGGCTGGGTGTTGTGCACGCTCGGCGCCCGGGTCGCGAAGCCCACGATCTCGCGCATCGTCGTCACCGACGGCGCCACGCCGGCATGTGTCCGCTGCATGTCCCCTCCCGCTCAGCGCCCCGCGATGTAGAGAGTGCGCGAGACCGGTGCCGGTCGCCAGTGACGAAGGTCCCGCCAGCGCGGGGCCGTCGGCCGCGTCGCGGCGGCCGGGTCGGCCCTACGGTGAGAGCCATGAGGGAGCCCGGTGCCGGGGACACGTCCCGCCGGCAGATCACGGTGTACCTGCTCGACGACCACGAGCTCGCGCGCCGGGGGACCCGCACGATCCTCGAGGAGCAGGAGGACATCCGGGTCATCGGCGAGTCGGGCCTGGCGACCGAGGCGGTGCGCGACATCCCGTTGCTGGCCCCGGACGTGGCCATCCTCGACGAGCGCCTCCCGGACGGCACGGGGACCGACGTCTGTCGGCACGTCCTCGCCGCAGTCCCGGGCACCGCGGTGCTGATCCTCACGTCGTACGGCGACGACGAGCCGCTGTTCGCCGCGATCAAGGCCGGGGCGTCGGGCTACCTGCTCAAGCAGGTTCGCAGCCTCGCCCTGGTCGACGCGGTCCGCCGGGTCGCGGCCGGCCAGTCCATGCTGGACCCGGCCCTGACGCCGTCGGTCCTCGAGCGGGTCCGCCACGGCGCCCCCGACGACGCCGCGGACCTGACCGACAAGGAGGAGCACATCCTCGAGCTGGTCGGCGAGGGGCTGACCAACCGCCAGATCGCCGCGCGCCTCGGGCTGGCCGAGAAGACGGTGAAGAACTACGTCTCGACGATGCTGCGCAAGCTCGGGGTGGAGAGCCGGACCCAGGCTGCGATCATCGCCATCAAGCGGAGCCAGCCTCACGGCCTGACGTAGGACGACCGGTGGCCGCCACGCTCCCGAGTTGTACCGTCGACTCGGGTTCGCCTGAGGCGAGGGGAGGCACCATGACGGGGCACTCCGGGAACTCGGATCCGATCCGGGCCGAGCTCGCCCACGCCCCGCTCGACGCGCTCCTCGGGGAGGTCGCCGGCCGGGTGCGGGAGCTGCGCACGGAACAGGGCCGCTGGGAGCTGCTCCTGGACGCGGTCGTCACGATGGCCACCGACCTCTCCCTCGACGAGATGCTGGAGCGGATCGTCGAGATCGGCGCCGACCTCGCGGGCGCCCGGTACGCCGCCCTCGGGGTGCTCGGCAGCGGTGAGGATCGCAGCATGGACAAGTTCGTGACCCGCGGCATCGACGAGGAGCAGGCCGGCCGGATGGGGCCGTTCCCGGAGGACCCGGGCCTGCTGGCACTGCTCGTCGACCACCCGGAGCCGCTGCGCCTGGACGACCTCTCGTCCCACCCCGCCTTCGGCGGCTTCCCGCCCGAGCACCCGACGATGACGACGTTCCTCGGGGTGCCGGTGCGGATCCGGGAGAAGGTCTTCGGCAACCTGTACTTCTGCGACAAGCTGGACGGCGCGGCGTTCACCGAGCAGGACGAGCGGATCGTCACCGCGCTCGCGGCGGCCGCAGGCGTGGCGATCGAGAACGCCCGGCTCCTCGAGGAGGGGGCCCTGCGCGAGCAGTGGCTGGCCGCGGCGGCCGACATCACCACCCGGCTGCTGCGCCAGGAGTCGGAGGAGGACGCCCTGCAGATCCTCGCCGATCGGGTCCGCGAGCTCGCCGGCGCCGACGCGGGCTGGGTCGTGGCCGGTCCGGACGACGAGCACCTCGAGCTCCGCGTCGTCACCGGCCTGCCGGCCACCCGGGAGCAGATGGCGGCCGTGAGCTTCGAGCACTCGCTGGCCCGCAGCGTGGTGCGCAGCGGGGTGCCGATGCGGGTCGAGAGCCTCGTCGACGACCCGCGCGCCCGCAACGTCGCCACGGAGCTGGGCTGGCCTGAGCTGGGAGTGACCATCGTCCTACCGCTGCAGGACGCGGCCACGATCCACGGCGTGGTGGCGCTCACGTGGCTCGCCGGTTCCGACCGGCGCGGACCCGTCGACCCGGTCCTCCCGGCGCGGTTCGCCCAGCAGGCCGCCCTGGCGATCCACATGGCCCGCGCCCAGGCGGCCGAGCAGCGACTGGCGATCTTCGAGGACCGGGACCGGATCGCGCGGGACCTCCACGACCTGGTCATCCAGCGGCTCTTCGCGATCGGGCTGTCCCTCCAGGGAGTGACCCGGCAGCCCGCCCGCGACGAGGTCAACCGGCGCATCGAGCAGGCGGTCGACGACCTCGACCTCACGATCCGCGACATCCGTCGCACCATCTACTCGCTGGGCTCGATGGGCACCGACACCGATCTCCAGGCGGCGGTGACCGATGTCGTGACCCGAGCCGAGGACACGCTGGGCTTCCGGCCGCACCTGCGGCTCGAGGGCCCGGTGCGGGCCCGGGTCAGCGAGGGGCTCGCCCCGGACCTGCTGGCTGCGCTCACCGAGGCGCTCTCGAACGCCGCCCGGCATGCGGGGGCGCGCTCGGTCTCGGTCGAGATCAGTGCCCTGGACGGGCTGCGGCTGCGCGTGACCGACGACGGCCGTGGGATCGGGGCCGACGTGGCCGAGAGCGGGTTGTCGAACCTGCGCCGCCGCGCCGAGCAGCACGGCGGCACCTTGACGATCAGCTCGGTGCCGGGCCGCGGGACCACGCTCGACTGGTGGGTGCCGCTCGCCTGACCCGACGGTGCTCACCCGACGGTGAGCACAGCCGAGCCGTGCACGCGCCCGGCGGCCAGGTCCGCGAGCGCCTGGTCGGCGCGGTCGAACGGGTACGTCGTGGTTCGCGCCCGGACGCCCAGTCGGATGGCCAGGCGCAGGAACTCCTCGCCGTCGCGGCGGGTGTTCGAGGTCACCGTCCGCAGGTCGCGCTCGCGGAAGAGGTGCTCGTCGTAGCTCATCGCCGGGACGTCGGACATGTGGATGCCGGCCAGTGACACCGTCCCGCCCCGGTCGAGCGCGCGCAGCGCCACCGGCACCAGCTCGCCGGCCGGCGCGAAGACGATCGCCGAGTCCAGCGGCACCGGCGGCGGCTCGTCGGCGGCGCCGGCCCAGGTGGCGCCGAGGGCGAGCGCCAGCTCGCGGTCCGCCGGCCCGCGTGTCGCGACGAACACCTCGGCTCCCGTGGCCAGGGCCAGCTGCGCGGTCAGGTGGGCGCTGGAGCCGAAGCCGTAGAGGCCCAGCCGGCCGCCGGGCGGCAGCTGTGCGCGCACGAGGGAGCGGTAGCCGATGATGCCGGCGCACAGCAGCGGCGCCAGGTCGGCGGCCGGGACGTCGGTCGGCAGCGGGTAGGCGTACGCGGCCGGCACGACGGCGTGACCGGCGAACCCGCCGTCGGCGTCCCACCCCGTGTAGGTCGAGGACGGGCAGAGGTTCTCCCGGCCGGACCGGCACCAGCGACACTCGCCGCACGTGCCCCGCAGCCAGGCGATGCCCACCCGGTCGCCTACCGCGAACCGCGCGGTGCCGGCTCCCAGCGCCTCGACCGTCCCCACGACCTGGTGCCCGGGCACGGTCTCCGGCCGGCGAGGTGGCAGGTCGCCCTCGGCGAGGTGCAGGTCGGTGCGGCAGACGCCGCAGGCCTCGACCGCCACCCGCACCTCGCCCCGGCCGGGTTCCGGCATGGCGCGACGGACGGCGACCAGCGGGCCGCTCGCGACGGGCCCGGGCGTCCCGACCGCCCACGCGTCCATCGCGCGTCCGGTCACGAGGCACCGGTGGCGGTGGCGGTCATGAGGCCGACGACATGCACGAGGACGGCGGCGATCAGACCACCGGCCGCAGCGGCGAGCCCGACGAGGACGACCAGCGTCAGCAGCGTCCCCGCGACCTGGTGCCGCTCGCCGAAGCTCGGGTTCAGCGGTCTGGGGTGGTCGATCGGTCTCATGCGAGCCACCGTCGTTCGGCTGCGCCGCGCTGATCAGAGGCGATCGACGCGAACGGATCGGGACCAATGGCCCTGACCGCGTCGCGCGGCCGGGACGAGCCTCGAGGCATGGCCAGTCCGACGTTGAGCTTCCTGGGAGCGACCGGGACGGTGACCGGCAGCCGGTTCCTGGTCCGTGTCGACGAGGACGCGGTGCTGGTCGACGCCGGCCTCTACCAGGGGTTGGCGGCGCTGCGCCGCCGCAACTGGGACCCGGCGCAGGTGCCGGCCGCCGACCTCGGCGCGGTGGTCGTCAGCCACGCCCACCTCGACCACTGCGGCTACCTGCCGCGGCTGGTGCGCGACGGCTTCACCGGCCGGATCGCCTGCACGCCGGAGACCGCGGAGCTGGTCGAGATCGTGCTGCGCGACAGCGCCCACCTGCAGGAGGAGGACGCCCGGCTGGCCAACCAGCAGGGGTTCTCCAAGCACCGTCCCGCCCTGCCGCTCTACGACCTGGAGGACGTCGAGCGCGCGCTGCGGCTGCTCGACCCGGTCGCGTACGACGAGCCGGTCCGGCTCGCCGCCGCCGTGACCACGACCTTCCGGCCGGCCGGGCACATCCTGGGCTCCGCCACCGTCCAGCTCGACGCGGGCGGGGAGAGCGTGGTCTTCAGCGGCGACCTGGGCCGCCAGTTCCACCCGCTGCTGCGCCCGCCGGCACCGCTCCCCGCTGTCGGCACGGTCGTCGTCGAGTCGACGTACGGCGACCGCGTGCACGAGCCCGCGCGCCCGGAGGTCCTCGCCGGCGCCGTCCGCAGGACGGTCGCCCGCGGCGGCTCGGTGCTGATCCCGGCCTTCGCCGTCGACCGCACCGAACTCGTGCTGATGGAGCTGCACCGGCTGATGCGGTCGGGGGAGGTGCCGCGGGTGCCGGTCTACCTCGACAGCCCGATGGCGCTGGCCACGCTCGCCGTCTACCGGCGTGCGGTGGAGTCCGGTTCCCCGGAGCTGCGCCCGGAGGCGCGCGACCTCCTGGCGGCGCTCGACGATCTCCGGGTGCGCCCGGTCGCCGATGCGGCCGGCTCGATGCGACTCAACCGTCCGGGCAGTCCCTGCGTGATCGTCTCGGCCTCCGGCATGGCCACCGGCGGCCGGGTGGTGCACCACCTGGCCCACCAGCTCCCGGACCGGCGCAACACCGTGGTGCTCACCGGCTACCAGGCGGTCGGCACGCGCGGGCGGCAGCTGCTCGACGGCGCCCGACAGGTCAAGATCCACGGCCGGTACGTGCCCGTGCGCGCGGAGGTCGTCGACGACCCGGACTTCTCGGTGCACGCGGACGCCGACGAGGTCGTCGCCTGGCTGTCGACCGCTCCCGAGCCGCCGCGGACCGTCTACGTCGTGCACGGCGAGGAGCACTCCTCCGAAGCGCTCGCGGCCCGGATCGAGGACCAGCTCGGCTGGGTCGCCGTCGTCCCGCGGCTCGGCGAGCGCGTGCGCCTCGACTGAGCCCTGGGCCACGAATCAGGCCTGAGCCCGGAGGCGATCAGGCGTGCCGCCGGCGGACGAGCCGGTACAGCTCGTCCACGCCCCACACCACGACCGGGAAGAGCGCCAGCACCGCGACCTGGGAGCCGGAGAGCGGCCGGGTGCCGAGCACGTCCTGGGCGGCGGGGAGGTAGATGGCGAGCGCGGTGAGCGCGACCTCGAAGGCGATCCCGGCCAGCAGCAGGCCGTTGCTGAGGACGCCGACCGAGAGCAGCGAGACGTGGTCGGTGCGCGCCGCGAGGGCGGTCCCGATCTGGCAGGCGACGATCCCGGCGAAGGTCATCGTCGTGGCCTGCAGCCAGGTGTCGTGCAGGGGGCTGCCCGGCCCGGTGTCGTCACCGGGATGCCAGCCGGCCGACCACAGCACCCACCAGAAGCCCGCCGTCACCAGCAGCGCGGACGTCACGCCGAGGACGGCCCAGGCCCGGACCAGCATCCGGGAGGTGATGATGCCCTCGCGCCGGCTCCGGGGCGGACGTGCCATCAGGCCCGGCTCGGCCTTCTCGCGGCCCAGCGCGAGGGCCGGCAGCGTCTCGGTGCCCAGGTCGATCATCAGGATCTGCACGACGGTCAGGCCGAGCGGGACCGCGCCGCCGGACAGCGCGAAGAGCAGGAACGGCACGATCTCCGGGACCGCGTGGGCGAAGATGTAGAGGATGAACTTGCGGACGTTGTCGTAGACCCGGCGGCCCGACTCGACCGCCCGGATGATCGTGGCGAAGTCGTCGTCGGTCAGCACCATGGTCGCCGCCTCCCGGGCGACGTCCGTGCCGCTGCGGCCCATCGCGACGCCGATGTCGGCGCGGCGCAGCGCCGGTGCGTCGTTGACGCCGTCGCCGGTCATCGCGACCACGTGCCCGGAGCCCTGCAGGCGGGTGGCGATCCGCAGCTTGTCCTCGGGCGAGCTGCGCGCGAAGACGATCTCGGCCCCGCTGTCGAGCAGGGCACCGAGCGCATCGTCGCTCATCGCCTCGAGCTCCACGCCGGTGTGCACCACCGGCGGTCCGGGACCACCGATGCCGGCGCTGTGCGCCACCGCGGCCGCGGTCGCGCCGTTGTCGCCGGAGATCACGTGCACGGTGATCCCCGCCGCGTGGGCCCGGGCCACTGCGTCGGGGACGGCGTCGCGGACCGGGTCGGACAGCGCGACGAAGCCGAGCAGCACCAGGTCGCGCTCGACCTCCGCCCGTCCGGGTGCGCCACCCGGAGGCGGGATCTCCCGCCAGGCGCACGCGATCAGCCGCAGGCCGCGCGCGGCCAGCTCGCCCAGTCGGCGCTCCAGCGCCGCGCGGGCGTCCGGCGCCAACGGCGCCGTGCCGCCGTCGGGGAGCAGCGCCGACGACGACCGGTCCAGCACGGCCTCGGGGGCGCCCTTGGTCAGGATCAGGTCACCGGACTCGTGGCCGGACTGGTGGTCGGGGACGATCACCGACATCAGCCGCAGCCGCGGGTCGAAGTGGTACGTCGCCTCGCGCGGCTCGACCGGCGGGGTGCCCTCGTCGATCCGCGCCGCGGTCTCCAGCAACGCCAGCTCGGTCGGGTCGCCGATGCCGGACGCGGCGTCGGCGGTGGTGCACGAGCCGAGCACCCGAGCCAGGGCGTGTGAGACGAGCGGGTCCGGGGCGTGTCGCGCCGTGGCGTCCCAGGTGCTGTGCAGCTGCATCCGGTTCTGGGTCAGGGTGCCGGTCTTGTCGGTGCAGATCACGTCGGTGGAGCCCAGCGTCTCCACCGCGCTGAGCCGCTTGACCAGGCCGCCCCGGCGGGCCAGGTCGGCGACGCCCACGGCGAGGGCCAGGGTGATCGTCGGCAGCAGCCCCTCGGGCACGTTCGCGACGAGCAGGCCGATGGCGAACACCGCCGCGTCGGCGACGCTCAGCCCCGACAACACGCCGAGTGGGAGGAACGCCAGGCCGACGCCGACGGCGACCGCGGCGATGAGCCAGGCGACCCGACGTACCTGTGTCTCCAGCGGGCTCGGCTCCTGGGTCGTGCGTCCGCTGAGCCCGGCGATCCGGCCGAGCTCGGTCGCCATGCCCGTCTCGACGACGACGGCCAGGCCCTCGCCCGACGTGCAGCTCGTGCCGGAGAGGACCACGTCGCGCGCGTCGACGAGCCGGTGGGTCGCGGCTCCGTCGTCGGCGCCGGCGGCGCGGACCACCGGCACCGACTCGCCGGTGACCGCGGACAGGTCCACCTCGACCGCACCCGACACGAGCTTGGCGTCGGCGCAGATCGCGTCGCCCTCCTCGACCACCACGACGTCGCCCGGCACGATCTCCCGCGCCTCGACGCTCGCGCGCCGGCCGTCGCGCAGCACGACCGCGTGCGGCGGCAGGTAGCTGCTCAGGGCGGCGACGGCGTGCTCGGCGTGCCGCTCCTGGACCAGGGCGAAGGCCGCGTTGAGCGCGATGACGAGCAGGATCGCGACGCCGAGGGTGACCGCCCCGGTGACCAGCGCGAGCGCCGCGGCCAGCCAGAGCAGCAGGGCCAGCGGGTGCACGAGCTGGCGCACCAGCTGGGTGAGGAAGGACGGGCCGGGGTGCGCGACCAGCTCGTTGGGGCCATACTGCGCCAGCCGCGCGGCCGCGGCGCTGCCGCTCAGCCCGGCAGGCGTGGTCTCGAGTCCGGAGAGCACGGTCGGGAGCGGCTGGAGGAGGAGGCCGGGTGCCGGCTCAGCCACCGTCATGCCCGCCACGCTGCCGCGGCCCGGCACGTGGGTGTAGGGCCGAACGGTCCGGTGCGGTGCGCCGTCCGGACCGAAGTCCCGAGCATCCGGTCCGATGGGCCCTGCCTGGGCACGGCGGTCACCGGCACCGTGGGACACATGAGGTGGTATCGCAACCTGTGGCTGACGACGGTCGTCGTGCTCGCCGCCGGCTCGTTCGCGATGGCCGGGGCCACCCTCGGCTGGACGACCACGATCGCCACCACCGCCGCCTTCATCCTCCTCGGCGTGATGTTCGGCTTCAGCTGGGTCGAGGACTCCCGCAGGCGCGTCCCGGCGATGGGTCGGGGAGCGCTGTGGTTCGGGATCGTCACGGTGCTCGTCCTGGGCCTGCCGGCGGCGCTGGGCGCCTGGTCCCTGCTGCTCCTGCTCGGTCTCGGCGTCGGCACCCCCGAGCTCATCGAGTACGCCCTGCGGGCGTACCGCAAGGCCAGCCCGGCGCCCGTCGCCGAGGACCCCGAGAAGATCTCCACGCGCGACCTCGCGCGGCGCTGGCGGTGCACGTCCGACCAGCTGCTCGACCGCTCGACCGGGCCGGCGCAGGCCCTGACGCTGGTCCAGGAGCGCGTCCGCCTGCTCGACGAGATGCAGCGGCGGGACCCGATGGGCTTCGAGCAGTGGCTGGTGCGCACCGGCTGGCGCGAGCCCGAGCACCGGTAGGTGTGCCGGACCAGGAGTGGACCCGACAAACGGTGGGACGGACCGCGCCCCGCCGAGCTCGGCAAGAGAGAAGGACAGCGGATGTATGCGTTCAAGGGGGACCGGATCTACCCGCCCGACGCCGTCGCGACGGGCAGCCGGTACGCCGAAGTGATCATCGGCGAGCACGCCGACGGGCACCCGCCGTACTGGGTGCGGTGGTCGGACTCCGACGAGGTGGAGCTGTGGTTCCCCGCGGCCGACGCCCACGTCGAGCACGCCGGCCCGAGCTACCCGGCCGAGTACGACACCGCCACGCAATAGGTCCATCCCGACTCGGGACCTTCTCCTCTGCGGGAGGCGGCCCGCTGGCGATGTGCTGGGGGAGCGGGAAGGCGCAGACCAGGCACGGAAGGAGAGCAGCATGAGCACCGCTGTTCAGCGCAGTGGCCAGTCGCTCGTCAACGAGCTGATGAACTGGATGGGCGCGACGATGACCCCCGAGGTACGCCTCGAGGAGTTCATCGAGGGCGACCGCCGGACCATTCGGGCCGACATCCCCGGGGTGGACCCGGACAAGGACATCGAGCTGATCGTCGAGGGCACGACGCTCCGGCTGCGCGGGCAGCGCCGGGCCGAGGAGCACGACGAGCACCACACCGAGATCCGGTACGGCAGTTTCGAGCGGTTCGTGACCCTGCCCGCGGGCACGAAGCCGGAGGACGTCGAGGCGACGTACGCCGACGGCGTGCTGACGGTCACCATGCCCGCCCGAGCACCCGTTGCCACCACGAAGGTCCCGATCACGCATCGGGAGCTCCCGGCCGAGTAGGCGCGGCTGGTTGGCGGCCCCCGCGGAGTTCGCGGGGGCCGTGCCATGCCACGACAGGAGCACGCGATGAGACCGCCAGCGCACCCTCCGGCCGGAGCGACCGGGACGGGTCCGATCGGACTCACGTCCGCGGAGGCGGCGCTCCGGCTGGAGCGCTACGGCCCCAATCTCGCTCCGCGAGCGCCCCGGCGCGGCCCGGCACGCCTCGTGCTCGACCAGCTGCGCGACCCGATGATCCTGCTCCTGCTCGGAGCGTTCGCCGTGGTCGTGGCCGTCGGCGACCTCCCGGACGGCGGCATCATCCTCGCCGTGGTGGTGCTCAACACCACGATCGGCGTCGCCCAGGAGCTCCGCGCGGCCGACGCTCTCGCGGCGCTCGACCGGATGGCCGCGCCGCACGCCACCGTCGAGCGGGACGGCCGACTCGTGCAGGTCGCCGGGGCCGACGTCGTGCCCGGTGACCGGGTCCGGCTCGAGGCCGGCGACGTGGTGCCCGCCGACGTCCTGCTCACCGAGGCCGCCGGACTGGAGCTGGACGAGTCCCTGATGACCGGCGAGTCGGTGCCGGTCGCGCGCAACGCCACCGACGAGGTCGCCGCGGGCACGGTCCTCACGCGCGGCCGCGCGTTCGGGGACGTGGTGCGGACCGGCGCCGACAGCGGCCTGGGCGCGATCGCCGCCGCCATCGCCTCCGCCGGTCCGCGGCCGACCCCGCTGCAGCAGCGACTGGGGCGGCTCTCGGTCCAGCTGGTCTGGCTGACCCTGGCCCTCGCGGCACTGGTCATGGTGTTGGGCCTGCTCCGAGGGGAGGCCGTCACGGACATGCTCGTGCTGGCGGTCAGCCTCGCCGTGGCCGCCATCCCCGAGTCCCTGCCCGCGGTCGTCACCATCGCCCTCGCCCTGGGTGCGTACCGGATGGCCAAGCGCCACGCGCTCGTGCGACGCCTCCCCGCGGTGGAGACCCTCGGGTCGGTGACGGTCCTCGCGACCGACAAGACCGGCACCCTCACCGAGGGCCGCATGACGGTCCGGGAGATCTGGACTCCGCAGGGCAGCTGGTCGGTCGACGGGCAGGGGTACGCCGCGGCCGGCGCCTTCCACCCCCGCGACGGTGGCGGCGACCCCGGCGACCCCGGCGATCCCGACGAGCTGCGTCCGCGACCTGGTGCTGTGCAACGACGCCCACCTGCGCGGGCCGGTGGACGGGACGTGGGAGACGGTCGGCGACCCGATGGAGGCCGCCCTGCTGGTCGCCGCGGCCAAGCGCGACCCGGACGTGCTCGCGCTGACCGGGACTTGGGCGCGGGTGGACGAGACCCCGTTCGACAGCGAGACCAAGCTGATGACCACGCTGCACGACGGCCCCGAGGGGCACCTGCTGGTGTGCAAGGGCGCGCCCGAGGCGGTGCTGGCGCTGACCGCCGACCCGGCCGTCGCGGAGGAGGCGCGGCGCGAGGCCGCCCGGCTCGCCGAGGGCGGGTTCCGGGTGCTCGCGGTGGCCGACCGTGCCGGACGGCGCCCCGACCCCACGCTCGAGGGCCTGCGGCTGCGGGGCCTCGTCGCGCTCGTCGACCCCGCCCGGACCTCGGCGCTCGAGGTCGTGCGGGCCTGCCGCGACGCCGGCATCCGCATCGTGATGATCACCGGTGACCACCCCGCCACCGCCCGGGCGATCGCCGACGACCTGACCATCACCCGCGACACGCCCCGAGCTGGCCACCGGTGACGAGGTCGCCCGGGGCGACCACACCGACCGCGTGGACCGCATCGGGGTCTACGCCCGCACCCGGCCGGAGGAGAAGGTCGACATCGTGTCGGCCTGGCGGCGTCGCGGCGCGGTCGTCGCGATGACCGGTGACGGCGTGAACGACGCGCCGGCGCTGCGCAGCGCCGACATCGGCGTGGCGATGGGCGGTCGTGGCACGGAGGTGGCGCGACAGGCGGCCGACCTGGTCCTCGCCGACGACGATCTGCGCACGGTGGTCGTCGCGGTCGGGGAGGGCCGCCGGATCTATCGCCAACATCCGCCGGTTCCTGCGCTACGGGCTCGCCGGCGGCCTGGCGGAGGTGCTGGTCCTCCTCGTCGCGCCCTGGCTGGGCATGCCGTTGCCGCTCACCCCCGGCCAGATCCTGTGGGTCAACATGGTCACCCATGGGCTGCCCGGGGTGGCGTTCAGCGGCGAGCCGCCCGACCCGGCGGACATGGACCGGCCCTCGCCGTCGCCGGAGCGCTCGGTGCTCGGCGGGCTGGCCACCCAGATCGGGGTGTCCGGCGTCCTGATCGCGGCCGTCGCGGTGCTCGCCGGCAGCACCGGCTCCGGGACCCGCGGGGAGCAGACGGCCGTCTTCCTCTGCCTGGGCCTGGCGCAGCTGTGGCTCGCCCTGGCCCTGCGGGCCCCGCGCGCCGGTACCGGATGGCGGGACCGCGGCCTGGAGGGTTCGGTGCTGGCGGCCGGGTTCCTGCTCGTGCTGGCCGTCCTGTGGGAGCCGTTGCGCCGGCTGCTCGACACCGAGGCGATCACGCTCGAGCGCGGCCTCGCGATCGCTGCCCTCGCGGCGGTGCCGGCGCTCCTGGTGGCCGTCGGCGGCTGGCTCCGGCGGCGTACGACCCACCCGCCCGTGACCAACGCCTCTGGGGAGGTGCGGTCGGCGGCGCCCAGCATGGAGGCGTGACACCGGAGCTCCGGACGCCGCCCGCGCCAGCCGACGTCCTCCTCGCCGACGGGACGGTCGCCACGATCCGCCCCGTCACCGTTGGCGACGGCCCGGCCCTGGTGGCGCTCCACGACAGCGTCGGCCCCGAGAACCTGCGGCTGCGGTTCTTCTCGGCGAGCAGGCTGGCCGGGCGTGCGTACGCCGAGCACGTGGTCGCCAGTCCGGACACGCTGGCCCTGGTCGCCGAGCGGTGCGGCGAGCTGGTGGCGGTCGCGACCGCCGAGCCGGTCGAGGCGGGCACGGCCGAGGTCGCCTTCCTGGTGGCCGACGAGTACCACGGTCTGGGCATCGGCAGCCTCCTCCTCGAGCACCTGGCGGCCGCCGGGAGAGAACGGGGGTGCCGCCGGTTCCTGGCCGAGGTCCTGGCCGAGAACGGCGGCATGCTCGACGTGCTGCAGGACGCCGGGTTCGCCATCACCCGCCGCCCGGAGGCCGGCAGCGTGCACGTCGAGATGGACACGACCGCGTCGTACGACGTCCTGCGGGCCGCCGACGAGCGCGAGTGCCGCTCCGAGGCCCGCTCCCTGGCGCCGCTGCTCCGGCCGCGCTCGGTGGCCGTGGTCGGGGCGCGCCGCGACGGCAGCGGCGTCGGCGCAGCCGTGCTCCGCTCGATCGTGGCCGGCGGCTTCACCGGCGCCGTGCGCGTCGTGCACCGCGAGGCGGTAGCGGTCCAGGGGATCCCCGCCGTGCACAGCCTCACCGAGATCGACGGCGGCGTCGACCTCGTGGTCGTCGCCGTGCCGGCGGTGCAGGTGCTCGACGCTCTCCGGGACGCCGTCGCGGCGGGATGCCGGGCCGCCGTGGTGGTGTCGTCGGGGTTCGCCGAGCTCGGCGGCGCCGGCGCGCAGCTGGAGCGGGCCATCCTCGAGCTCGCCCGGGCCGGCAGCATGCGCGTGGTCGGCCCCAACTGCCTGGGCGTCATGAACAACCACCCGGCGGTCCGCCTGGACGCCACGTTCAGCGGGTTCGTGCCGCCCGCGGGCGGCCTGGCCCTGGGCTCCCAGTCGGGCGGCGTCGGGATCGTGCTCGCGGACCTCGCCCGGGCACTGGGGATCGGCGTGAGCATGCTGGTCTCGCTCGGCAACAAGGTCGACGTGTCCGGCAACGACCTGTTGGCCGCCTGGCGTGACGACCCGCACGTGACGGCCGCGGCGCTGTACCTGGAGTCCTTCGGGAACGCGCCGAAGTTCGCTCGCGTCGCGCGGGAGTTCAGCGAGCGCAAGCCGCTGCTGGCCGTGATCGGTGGCCGCTCGGACGGCGGCCGCCGGGCGGGCGCCTCCCACACGGCCGCGGCGGCCTCGCCCGTCGTCGGGGTGCGCGCGCTGCTGGCGCAGGCCGGCGTCCTCGCCTGCGACTCGGTCGAGGAGCTCGCCGAGGCGGCGCTGTTCCTCGGCCGGCAGCCGCTCCCACGCGGACGCCGGGTGGCGATCCTGACCAATGCCGGTGGCATGGGCGTGCTCGCCGCGGACGCGGCGGAGGACCTCGGACTGGTCGTCCCTGAGCTGTCCGAACGCGTCCGGTGCACGCTGGCGCGCCAGGTCTCCGGGACGGCCGGAACCACCAACCCGGTCGACGCGGGGGCGGGGGTGGCGCCGCGGGCGATGGTGCGGATCGCGGAGGACCTGCTGGCCGCCGACGAGGTCGACGCACTGCTGGTCATCCTGGTGGCCACCGGAGTCGGCAACGCGGCCGGCACGGCGCACATGCTGCCGGACATCCGCCGGGGGCACCCGGAGAAGCCCGTCCTGCTGGTTCCCCTCGGCGGCCTGCGAACGGACCTGAACGGGTCCAGCGGGGTCACGACGTACCGGTCGGCGGCCTCGGCCCTGCGCGCCCTGGCCCATGCCGCCCGGTACGACGAGTGGCGGCGCGACCCCCATCGCCCCGATCCACCGGACGACCCGGACCGCGGCTTCCGCGCCCGGGACCTGGCGCGCGACCTGGCGGCCGCGCGTCCCGACGGCGGCTGGTTGGACGTCCATGACGGCGAGGCGCTGCTCGGGGAGTACGCGCTGGCGCCGGACGGCCGGGTCGCGTCGGGGGCGGACGCGGTGGTCGAGGTCGCCCGCGAGGTCGGGTTCCCGGTCGTGGTGAAGGCGGTGGGTCGGTCGGTCGTGCACCGCACCGAGCGCGGCCTGGTGCGGGTCGGGCTCTCGACGGACACCGAGGTCGCCGGCGCGGTGGCGGCGTTCGAGGAGGTCGTGGGTGGCCCGGCGGACGTGCTGGTGCAGCCGGTCGTCAAGGGGACCGAGATCGCGCTGGGGGTCGTGCGGGACCCGCACTTCGGGCCGCTGGTCATGGTCGGTGCCGGGGGAGTGGCGACCGAGATCTGGGACGACCGGGTCTTCCTCGTCCCGCCGGTCTCGCGGCGTGACGCCGCGCGGGCGGTCCGGTCGCTGCGCGTCTGGTCGCTGCTGGCCGGCTACCGGGGCGCCGCCGCCGGGGACGTCGCGGGGCTCGAGGACCTGTTGGTGCGGGTGGCGCGGCTGGCCGACGACGTACCGGCCGTCGCGGAGATGGACCTGAACCCGGTCGTCGTCGGACCGGACGGCTGCCACCTCGTCGACGTCAAGGTCCGCCTCGACCACGCGCCTGTCCTCGATGCGGGCGTCCCGCGCCGACTGCGCCGACCGGGGTAGGGTCGACGGACGCTCGTGCGGATCTTGCGCGGGCAGGACGGAGATCGCATGTCCGAGGTGGGAGCCCAGCGCAGCCCGCACGAGCGCGACCGGCTCAGCGAGTGCGTCCGACAGGTCGAGATCGCGCGCGACCAGCTGCGCGCCGCCCGCCGCCGGGGCGCCCGCAGCACCGAGGAGCTGCCCCTGCGCGCCGAGCTCCTGGTCGCCCTCGAGGCCTACGCCGACGCCATCACCGCTCTCGGCGCCCCCGTGCCCTACCAGCTCCGCGCCGAGATCGACCTCTGCCGCCGGTTGACCTAGAGATCAGTCTCCCGCCGGCCTATGCCAACGCGGTCAGCATCCATTCGCACCAGCTGAGCGCGTGGCGTTCGAACGCCAAGCCCCGCTGCAGGGTCGCGTAGTCGCAGAACGCCGGGGTGCCGGGCTCGCTCGCGGGGCCCACGCCGTCCTCCTTCATGGCCGCCTCGAGGCGCTCGTACTCCTCGATCGCGCTCTGGTGACGCGCGCGGGCGTCCTCGACCAACGCGCGGGCGGCTTCGGGGTCGACGGCCCAGAGCGAGGACACCCGCAGCATGAACTCGTCCTTGGGTGGCGCCGGCTCGTACGGCGACCCCACCCACCGCTCGAGGGCGCGACGACCCGACGCCGTGATCCGGTAGCGCTTGGTGTCGCGCGGGCCGCGGCCGCGGACAGTGCGATGTGACACCAGCCCGTCGGCCTCCAGGGCTGCCAGCTCCGGATAGATCTGGCTGTGACGCGCCGTCCAGAAGTAGCCGATCGGTCGGCTCATGCGCCGGCTGAGCTGATACCCGGTCTGAGGGCTTCGGGCGAGCAGGCCCAGCAAGGCATGGCCCAACATCGACGGCACCGTCCTAGAGTAGTCATATGTCAAAGTTGACATATACCTTTCCGGTAGCTCTCCTGGCGCTGCTCGTGGTGCTGATGGGTGGCTGCGGGACGACGGATGATCACCGCAGCAGCGCCTCGCCGCACTCGCGGACGCCCTCGACCGCACCGTCATCGACGACGCCGGCGTTGGCGGACTCCGACACCTGCTTCGGTCGGACCGATGCCCACTATGCGACGGTCCCCGCGGGGCTGGCCCTGCCGATCGCGGTGCTCGGCGAACTCGAGCAGGGCCGTCGTGCTCGCCGACCAGAGCGATCGGAACGCCTGCGCCTGGTTGCCCTTCGCCCGAGAGCTCGTGTCCGTCGGCTTCGAGGTCGCGCTCTTCGACTACGAGGTGGACCCGGTCGCCGACAGCCACGCGGTGGTGCGCTACCTGCACGCTCACGGGGCCCGGTCCGTCGGGCTCGTCGGCGCCTCCGAAGGTGCGAAGGTCGCGATCATCGTCGGGGCCATGGGCCATCCGGACCCGGCCGCCGTCGTCAGCCTGTCCCCGGAGACCGGCCTGGGGAATCGGTTGGTCGCGACGTACGCCCGCAGGCTCGACGCCCCGACCCTGCTGGTGACCGCGGCGCGCGACCCCTTCGGTACCGCCGACTCCACCGCGCAGTTCCTGTCCCTGCTCCCGGCAGAGTCCAAGCAGCGCGTCGTGATCCCCGGCCGGCGCCACGGCATCGACCTGCTGAGCGACCGGGGAGTCGGCGCCCGTGTTCTGTCGTTCCTCCGCGCCCACGTCTGACGACCCGGTGGTCGAGGAAGGCGCTCTGGCGCCTGTCTCGAAACCCCTGTACGCCGAGCGGGCCCTGCGTGGTCACGGTCGTCTGAACCGAAGCAGTGTGGTCACCGAAGCCTGTGGTCGCGGTGCCTGGTTGCGGCCGGCGCCCGGCTCGCGGTCGCCGGTGGTCGACGGCCGGTGGTCACCGCCCCAGGAGTCGAACGTGACGGTGGTGGAGGAAGGCGCTCTGCGCCTGTCTCGAAACCCCACGGGAGGCCGGTCCGAACGCCTGTGGAAATCGGTCGTTGATCGTGATCTGACTGTTACCGAATCCCCTGTGGAACAAGGGGATTCTCGGCCCTGACTGTCGGTGCCCAGTGCTTGAGTAGGACCCATGAGCAGCACCGCGATCCCCGCCCCGGACGGCCCCCGGCCGTACCGGTCCGACGTGGCGGACGAGCTCGCCGGGATGGGCCCGGACGAGCTGCTCGCGGTGGCCGCGGACGCCGACCGGCTGGCCCGCCAGGCCGAGCTGCAACGCCTCGAATGCGCCCTCGCCTGGGCACTCGCGCACCCCGCCACCGACGTCGAGAGTGCGAACGGGTGGGTCGAGATCGCCGGCGGCGCGGGCACCCCGGACGTGGAGGAATTCACCGCCGAACCACTCGCGGCGGTGTTCGCGACCACCAGCCACTCCGCCCGTTCCCTGATCTCCGACGCCCTGGACCTGGCCTACCGACTCCCGAAGACGTGGGCACGCGTGAGGGCGCTGGAGGTCCCCGGCTGGCGGGCCCGCCGGATCGCGCAGAACACCACCGGCCTCAGCCAGGAAGCCGCCGCGGCCGTGGACGCGGCGTTGGCGCCCAAGGCGCACAAGTGCGGGATCCGGGCCATCGACGCCGCGATCGCCGAGGCCACCGCCGACGCCGAACCCGACCAGCAGGTCACCGACGAGGAGGCCCGCAAGAGCCAGTGGGGCGTCCAGCTGTTCCACCCCGAACCCACCGGCCCCGCCGCCTGGAAGGGCACCTCCACCCTGGTCATCACCGGCGACACCGTCGACCTGACCCACCTGTACGACCAGATCAACGCAGCTCGCCACCGGCGAGGTCGCCGAGACGCACCCCGACGAGACCCTCGATGTCCGCCAGGCGCTGGCGGTCGGGCTACTCGCGCGGCGGACGAACGCCGGCAAGCCCCCGCGGCTCAAGCTCTACCTGCACGCGAACGCCGCTGACCTGTCCGACGCCACCATCGGCACCGGCTCCGTCGAGCGCCTCGGCCCGATCTCCATGGCCAAGATCAAGGACTGGGTCGGCCACGCCGCCGTCACCATCCTCCCCGTCCTCCGCACCGACCGCGCCGAGGCGGTCGACCAGCACGACCCGCCCGCCTGGATGCGCGAACTGGTCATCCTGCGCGACCAGCACTGCATCCACCCCTACTGCGCCACCGACGCCAGATCCTGCGACCTCGACCACATCACCGAGTACGTCGACCCCGACGACGGCGGACCGCCCGGCCAGACCCACCCCGACAACCTCGCCCCCTTGTGCAGACGCCACCACCGCGCGAAGACCCGACGCCGATGGCGCTACCGACAACTCGCCCCCGGCACCTACCTGTGGACCGGACCCCACGGCCGCCACTACCTCGTCACCCCCGACGGCACCGAACCGCTCCAGTGAGCGGCCGACGTAGATCGCCTGTTGATCTCAATGTCACCGCCACTCCCCGGCGCTGTACGCCTCGATCTTGCCGTAGAGATCTGACGCCTCACCTCGATGGCTGATCAGCTGGCACGGATGCGGATCTTCGTGACGCCGCTCGTGGGGCCAGCGCCCACCGCGTTAACGGCAGCGACCTTGACCTTGTAGCGACCCGACTTCAGCCTCTTCAGGACCAGCTTGCGGGCATCGGCGCCGGTCGTCCTGGCCTTCCCGTTCACGACCACCCGGTACCCGGCGATGGGGCTGCCGCCGTCGTCGCTGGGGGCGGCCCACTTCACGATCGCCTTGCGACCCTTTACCTTCACGGTCGGCTTCGCAACACGACTGGGCTTGGTCGCCGGCGTCACCGCGGCCGACGGAGCGGAAGCCGGCGACGTGCCAGCGGTGTTCGTCGCGGCGACGGTGAAGGTATAGGCGGTGCCGTTGGTCAGGCCGGTGATCGTGCCGTCGGTCTGGTCGCCGGGCACGGTCTTGGTGACACCACCAGGGGAGCTGGTGATGGTGTAGCCGGTGATCGGGGACCCGCTCGCGGCTGGTGCGACCCAGGAGACATGCGCCGACTGGTCACCCCGAGTCGCGGACACTCGGGTCGGCGCAGCTGGAGCAGTTGGAGCAGTTGCCGCCGGGCCGTTGGTCACGGTCAGCTTGGTCGGGTGGCTGTGGAAGGTGCCGTCGCTGTTGCCGAGGGTGTCCTGGAGGGGGTAGATCTTCACCGTCCACGTGCCGGGTGCGGCGGTGGCCGGGATGGTGACGGTGCGCTGGTAGACGCCGTCGGTCGCTGTCCCGGAGACGCGGGTCATGGTGCCGAAGCCCTCGGACTGGGTTGTGGCATCAGAAGAGATCAGCATGGTCGGCGCCTCGGCGCCGGTGGCGTCGGTGACCCGCGTGGTCACGGTCACCGTCGTCGAGCCGCCGGCCACGTCCACGGTCTTGGGCGTGAAGTCGAACTGCGAGAGCACCGGCGGCGCCGTGTCAGCCGCAGCATGGGCTGGCGGCGATACAGCGGCCGTTACGGCAATGATCGCCAGGGCAATGAGCAGCATGCGGCCGACAACCAGCGACTTCTTGAACAAGTTGGATTCCCCGAAAACGGATCGCGATGCCACTGTGGCATCTCACAGGGCAGAGACGCCCTTCGCCACGAACTATGACGCGGACCGTGGCGAAGTGAAGAACCGACGGCCGACCGCCGCGTCCGGGCCGACTGCACGGCCACATCACGCTGCGCCATCCCATCAAGCAGAGCCTGCGAAGGCCGCCACCGCCGCATCCTTGAGGAAGCCCCCAGCGAACCGGATCTGGGTCATTGATCCACACTTCCTCGACCGCCGGGTCGTCCAGGAACGGCTGCAGCGGCCCAAAGCCGGGCACCCGGGCGACGCGCTCGCCGACCACCGACTCGACGTCGACGGCGTCGAGCGCCTCGTGCCCCTCGGCCTACTCGTAGACGAACGTGCGTAAGCCCGCCGAGCAGGAGCGTGCTGAGCGTGGACGCGCCTGCCGGGACGTGGTTGTGCACGTCTGACTCCGAGCCAGTGGGCCACGGGTTGCCGCAACCAGGTGCCGGCCTCAGATCTCCTCCGGCACCATGTCGATCGCGCCGGCGGGGCACTCGGCGGCGCAGATGCCGCAGCCCTTGCAGTAGTCGAGATCGATCAGGTACGGCTCGCTGGGGGCGTCGATCTTGATGACCGCGTTGTCGGGGCACATGCCGAAGCAGTTGTCGCACGAGAAGCAGGTGCCGCACGACAGGCAGCGGCGGGCTTCGAACAGGGCGGTGTCGGGATCGAGGCCCTGCACCACCTCGTCGAAGGTGGACGCGCGGCGCGCGGTCTCCAGGAGCGGCCGGTGGGTGCGCTCGGCGTCGGTGTAGTACCAGGTGTGGAGGCGGTCGTACGTCGCGGTGCGGGTCGGTGCGGGAGGAGCCGGTGTCCTGCCCTGCAGCCAGGCGTCGACGGCGGCCGCGGCGCGACGGCCGTGGCCGATCGCGAACGTGGCCGAGCGGACGTCGGGGACCATGTCACCGCCGGCGAACAGGCCCGGTCGGCCGGTCATCAGGTTCTCGTCGACCACCACGACACCGTCGCGGTACTCCAGGTCGGGCACGCGGGACAGGAAGCCCAGGTCGGTGTCCTGGCCGAGCGCGAGCACGACCGAGTCGGCGGCGAGGCGCTCGACCTCGCCGGTCGGCTGCGGGAAGCCGGTCTCGTCGAGCTCCATCCGCTCGATGACCACGCCGTCCGCCTCGACCTCGGTGATGGTCGACAGCCACGTGAACCGCACACCTTCGGCCTCCGCCTCGCTGACCTCGCTGGGGTGCGCGGGCATCCGGTCGCGTGTGCGTCGGTAGACGACGACGGCGTCCTCGGCGCCCAGTCGTCGGGCCGTGCGGGCGGCGTCCATGGCGGTGTTGCCGCCGCCGTAGACCGCGACCCGCCGGCCGAGCAGCGGGCGCTCGCCGTCGGCGACGTCGTGCAGGACCTCGACCGCGTCGAGGACCTTGGCCGCCGAGCCCGCGGGCAGGTAGGTGCGTCGGCCCAGCTGGGCGCCGACGGCGAGGAAGGCGGCGTCGTACCGGCCCTCGGCCAGCACCTCCTCGAGGTCGGTGACCGACGTGTCGAGCCGGAGCTCGACGCCCAGCGCCAGGATCCGGTCGATCTCCGCGTCCAGCACGTCGCGGGGGAGCCGGTAGGCGGGGATGCCGTAGCGCATCATGCCGCCCGGCTGGGGCGCCGCCTCGAGGACCGTGACGTCGTGGCCCCGGCGCGCGAGGTGGTACGCCGCGGACAGGCCGGCCGGTCCCGAACCCACGACCAGGACGCGCTTGCCGCTGCGTGTGGTCGGGGCCGCGAAGGCCCAGCCCGCGCGGATCGCCTGGTCGCCGAGGAACCGCTCGACCGAGTTGATGCCGACGGACTCGTCGAGGGTCGCGCGGTTGCACGCCGTCTCGCACGGGTGGTAGCAGATCCGGCCCATGACCGCGGGGAGGGGATTGGTCTCGACGATCCGCCGCCACGCCCGCTCGTAGCCGCCGTCGCCGTCCTCGGCCTCACGCAGCCAGCCTCGGATGTCCTCGCCGGCCGGACACCCCTCGGTGCACGGCGGCAGCAGGTCGACGTAGACCGGCCGCTCGGTGCGCCAGGCGCCGGTGTGGTTGGCGTGGCTGGTGCCGACGTCCAGGGTGATCGCGAACGGGTGCTCCATGTCAGTCTCCGGTCTCCTCGAGCAGTCCGAACCGGGCGATGTTGCGGTCGGCGCCCTGCCTGCAGCCGCGCGACCAGGTCGGGCCGTGGATGTTCGCCGAACAGGTGCGCGTAGCGGCCCTGCAGCCGGAGGTACTCGTCGACCGGGACCCGGTGCCGGATCGGCGTGACCGCCGTGATCTCGCCGTGCTCGGCCTCGAACAGCGGGAAGAGGCCGGACTCCGTGGCCAGGCGGGCCAGGTGCACGGTCTCCGCCGCCGGTGCCGCCCAGCCCAGCGGGCAGGGGACCAGCACGTGCAGGTACCGGGCGCCGTGGATGCCCATGGCGTGCGTGACCTTGCGCTCCAGGTCGTGCAGGTCGGCGACGGTGGCGGTGGCGACGTACGGGATCTCGTGCGCCATCGCGATCAGGGGCGCCGACTTGCCCTGGCCGAACGCGTTGCCGGGCTCGTCCCCCAGCTGGGACGTCGTCGCGGTGCGCGCGGCCGGCGGGGTCGCTCCGGACCGCTGCACGCCGGTGTTCATGTAGCCCTGGTTGTCGTAGCAGACGAACAACACGTCGTCGTTGCGCTCGAACATTCCCGACAGGCAGCCGAAGCCGATGTCGACGGTCCCGCCGTCCCCGGCCTGCGCCACCACCCGCGTGTCCCCACGGCCGAGCGCCCGCAGGCCGGCGGTCATGCCCGACGCCACCGCCGGCGCGTTGCCGAACAGCGAGTGCAGCCAGGGCACCTGCCACGACGACTCGGGGTACGGCGTGGAGAACACCTCCAGGCACCCCGTGGCGTTCACGGTGACCAGCTCTCCGCCGGCGGCGCGCACCGCGGCGTCGAGGACGAAGCGGGCGCCGAGTGCCTCCCCGCAGCCGCGGCAGGCCCGGTGGCCGCTGGTGATCGCGTTCGCGCGGTCGGGGTGGGCCTGCTCGGTCCGGTCCTCGAGACCGAGCAGGCGGTTGCCGGCGGCGAAGGTGCCGACCTGGTAGAGCCGCGTCTCGCGCAGGGTGTCGTTCACGGGTCCTCCTCAGCCGATCCCGGTGGTGGCCAGCAGCTCGTGGTCGAGGCCCAGGAAGTGCAGGCGTCCGGGGCCGACGTGGCCGGCCCGCACGTCGTCCACCAGCTGGCGCAGGTCGGCCCGCAGGACGGGACGGCCGCCGAGGCCGGCGACGACCTCGACGACGGCCGCACCGCTGCCCTCCAGGCAGGCCCGGACGTCCTGGCCCACGATGCTGCCGCGGCCCGGGCTGAACGCCCGCTCGACCACGATCACCCGGCGCACCCGCGCCAGCGCCTGGCGCACGGCCTCGGCCGGCCAGGGCCGGAAGCAGGTGATGGTCAGCGCCCCGGCGTCGATGCCGTCGTGGCGCAGCTGGTCGACGACCTCCTCGGCCGCGCCGGCGACCGACCCGATGGTGACGATCACGGTGTCCGCGTCCTCGGTGCGGTAGCCGCGGACCAGCCCGCCCGAGCGTCGCCCGAACCGGGCCGCGAAGTCCTCGGCGACCCAGGGCACGGCGGTCAGAGCCTGCGACATGCGCTGCTCGAGCAGGTACCGGACCTCGGTGAACGCCTCCGGCCCGACCATCGCCCCGATCGTGACCGGGTCCGCCGGGTCGAGGACCTGGCGCGGCACGAACGGCGGCACGAACGCGTCCACGTCGGCCTGCTCCGGGACGTCGACGGGCTCGGTGGCGTGGGTGAGGACGAACCCGTCCATGCACACCATCACCGGCAGCGACACCCGCTCGGCGACGACGAACGCCTGCACATGCAGGTCCACCGCCTCCTGGACCGAGGCCGCGTAGAGCTGGATCCACCCGGCGTCGCGCAGCGCCATCGAGTCGGACTGGTCGTTCCAGATGTTGATGGGTGCCCCGATCGCGCGGTTCGCGACCGTCATCACGATCGGGAAGCCGAGGCCGGCCGCGTTGAAGACCGCCTCGGCCATGAACAGCAGGCCCTGGCTCGCGCTCGCCGTGTAGGCCCGGGCGCCGACGGCCGACGCCCCGATGCAGGCCGACATCGCCCCGAACTCGGACTCGACGGTGAGGTACTCGCACGGCGCCAGCTCGCCGGTGCGGACCAGGTCCGACAACGCCTCGACGACGTGGGTCTGCGGGGAGATCGGGTATGCCGCGATCACCTGCGGCCGGCACCGCGCGACCGTGGTGGCGACCGCCTTCGAACCCTCGAGCTGCTCACGCACGGCTGTTCACCCGCCCGGCGACGGCCGCGTGCGCCCGGACCGCGACCTCCACGTTCGCGTCGGCGACCGGCTCCGGTGAAGCGGCCGCGGATCGCCGCCAGCACCGCGTCCAGGCTGGTCACCCCGGTCGCCGCGGCGAGCGCCCCGAGCAGCGCGGTGTTCGGCAGCGGCCGGCCCAGCACCTCGCGGGCGAGGTCGGTGGCGGCCACCGCGACCAGCCGGTCGGGGGAGACAGGTCGGCGACCCGCGACGCCGTCGAGGGACAGCGCCCGGGAGGTGTTCAGCAGGACGTACGTCGACGGCCCGACGCCCGCAGCACGGGGACGCCGTGCAGCAGGGTCGGGTCCTGGATGATCACCGCGTCCGGGCGCGTCGATCGGGCTCGTGGAAGCGGATCGGCGCGTCGTCGACCCGGCAGTACGAGACCACGGGTGCCCCGGTGCGCTCGGACCCGAAGGTCGGGAAGGCCTGGGCGTGACGGCCGCTGCTGAACGCGGCGACCGACAGCATCTCGGCCGCGGTGACGACGCCCTGGCCGCCCCTGCCGTGGAACCGGACGTTGAACACGGCTCAGCCCGCGGCGCTGATCATGCGGACGAGGTCGACCATCCGGCTGGTGTAGCCCCACTCGTTGTCGTACCAGCCGAAGACCTTCACGAACCGGCCTCGCGCCTGGGTGAGGGCGGCGTCGAAGACGCAGGACGCCGGGTCGCCGATGATGTCGGCCGACACCAGGGGCTCGTTCTCGTAGCTTCAGCCTGCCGGCCAGGGGTCCCGACCACGCGGCCGCGGCGAAGGCCGCGTCGACGTCGGTCGCCTCGACATCGCGCTCGAGGAGCACGGCGAGGTCGACCATCGACCCGTCGACGACCGGGACCCGCAGGGCCACGCCGTCCAGCCGGCCGGCGAGGTCCGGGATCACCTCGCCGACGGCCTTCGCGGCGCCGGTGGTCGTCGGCACGATGTTCACCGCGGCCGACCGGGCGCGCCGGAGGTCCTTGTGCGGACCGTCGAGAAGGTTCTGGTCGCCGGTGTAGGCGTGCACCGTGGTCATGAAGCCCTGCGTCACGCCGAAGGCGTCGTGCAGCACCTTGACCATCGGCGCGACGCAGTTCGTCGTGCACGACGCGTTCGAGACGATCTGGTGCCGGTCCGGGTCGTAGGTGGTGTCGTTGACGCCCATCACGATCGTGGCGTCCACACCCTTGCCGGGCGCCGAGAGCACGACCCGCTGGGCTCCCGCCGCGAGGTGTGCCGCGGCCGCCTCGCGGGTGCGGAACTTGCCGGTGGACTCGACGACCACGTCCACCCCGTGCTCGGCCCACGGCAGCGCGGCGGGGTCGCGCTCGGAGGTCACGGCCACCTTGCGCCCGTTGATGAGCAGGACGTCGTCGTCGAGCGCGACCTCGCCGTGGAACGGGCCGAACGTGCTGTCGCGTCGCACCAGGCGGGCGATGGTCCCCGCGTCGGTGACGTCGTTGACGGCCACCACCTCGAGGTCCTCGGCCTCCTCGGCCAACCTCAGGAAGACCCGGCCGATCCGGCCCATCCCGTTGATCCCGATCCGCACCATGTCGCGCTCCGTCCTCTCCAGCATTCGTCCTCATTCCCACCTTTGTCCGGGGCCCGAGGACAGGGGAGGGCCGAAGGTCACGGGGCCACCCGACGTTCTTCCTCGACCGCGCCGAGCTCCATCTCGGCGTGGTAGGTGCCGTACCGCGCCGCCCCGTTCAGGGCCGCCCGGTGGACCAGCGCGGCCTGGGCGGCCGCCCGGTTCGCGCCCTTGCCGGCCCACGCGCGGAGCACCGGCTGCTGGAGCGCCCGGCCGAAGGAGAAGCTGAGCTGCCACGGCTGCGGCGCCTGCCGGTTGAGCGCGTCGAGACGCCGGGTCGCGTCCTCGGGGGACTGACCGCCGGAGAGGAACACGATGCCGGGCACCGACGCGGGAACGGTGTCGCGCAGGACCGCGAGGGTCCGCACCGCGATGGTGTCGTCGTCGACCGGCACCGGGGCCTCGGTGCCGGGCAGCACCATGTTCGGCTTGAGGAGGGTGGCGTCCAGGACCACCCGCTGCCGGGCGAGCTGGTCGTAGACGGCGCGCAGCACGTCGGCGGTCACGTCCTGGCACCGCTCGAGCGAGTGCCCGCCGTCCATCAGCACCTCGGGCTCGACGATCGGGACCAGCCCGGCCTCCTGGGCCAGCGCGGCGTACCGCGCGAGCGCGTGGGCGTTGGCCTCCAGGCAGGCCGGGGTGGGCCGGTCGACGCCGACGCGGATGACCGCGCGCCACTTCGCGAACCGGGCCCCGAGGCCGACGTACTCCCGGAACCGGTCGCGCAGGCCGTCCAGGCCCTCGGTCACCACCTCGTCGGGGAACCCGGCCAGCGGCCTGGTGCCGCCGTCGACCTTGATGCCCGGGATCATCCCGGCGCGCTCCAGCACCACGGGGAACGGCGTGCCGTCGACGTCGTGCTGGCGGATCGTCTCGTCGAACAGGATGACCCCGCTGACGTGCTCGCCGAGTCCCGGCGCGGTGAAGAGGATCTCGCGGTAGGCGCGGCGGATCAGCTCGGTCGACTCCACGCCGATCGCGGCCAGCCGCTTGGCCATCGTCGGCGTGCTCTCGTCGGCGGCGAGGATGCCCTTGCCCGGTGCCACCAGGGCACGCGCCGTCGTGGACATCGGGACTCGGTTCACGGCAACCTCCTCGGTCGCGGATCGGTCAGGTCGGTTGGAGGGCCAGCCGCTCCTCGAGGGCGAGGACGGCCTGGGTGGTGCGCAGCACGCTGTCGGGGTTGAGGCTCATCGAGTCGATGCCGATCGAGACCAGGAACTCGGCCATGTCCGGGTAGTCCGACGGCGCCTGCCCGCAGATCCCGGAGTGGATGCCGTTGCGCCGGCAGCCCTCCACGGCGAGCTGGATCATCCGCTTCACGCCGGGGTCGCGCTCGTCGTAGTCGAAGGCCACCACCTCGCTGTCGCGGTCCACGCCGAGGGTCAGCTGGGTCAGGTCGTTGGAGCCGATCGAGAGCCCGTCGAAGCGTCGGGCGAACTCGTCGACCAGGATCACGTTGTTCGGGATCTCGCACATCGCGTAGACCTCCAGCCCGTTGCGGCCCCGCTCCAGGCCCAGCTCGGCCATCCGGCCGAGCACCAGGTCGGCCTCGGCGACCCGGCGCACGAACGGCAGCATCAGCACGACGTTCGTCAGGCCCATCTCCTCACGGACCCGGCGCATCGCCCGGCACTCGAGCTCGAAGCCCTCGGCGTACGCCGGGTGCGCGTAGCGCGACGCACCCCGGAACCCGAGCATCGGGTTCTCCTCGTGCGGCTCGAACGCGGCGCCACCGAGCAGGCTGGCGTACTCGTTGGTCTTGAAGTCCGACATCCGCACCACGACCGGACGTGGGTGGAAGGCCGCGGCGATGGTGCCGACGCCCTCGGAGAGCCGCTCCACGAAGTACGTCGCGCCGTCGGCGTACCCCGCGATGAGTGCCTCGACCCCGGCCCGATCGGTGTCGTCGCGGATCCGCTCGGGGTGGAGCAGCGCGAGCGGGTGCGCCTTGATCGCCTCACTGATGATGAACTCCATCCGGGCCAGGCCGACGCCGTCGTTGGGCAGCAGCGCGGTGTGGAACGCCAGCGCCGGGTTCCCCAGGTTGACCATGATCTTCGTGCGCGGACGCGGCAGTCCGGCCAGGTCCAGCTCGTCGACGTGCACGGTCGCGGTGCCGGCGTACACGCGGCCGGTCTCGCCCTCCGCGCAGGAGACGGTGACGATCTCGCCGTCGGACAGCGTCCGCGTGCCGTCGTCGGTGCCGACGACCGCGGGGAGGCCCAGCTCGCGCGCGACGATCGCAGCGTGGCAGGTGCGGCCGCCCCGGTCGGTGACGACCGCTGCGGCGGTCTTCATCACCGGCTCCCAGTCGGGGGTCGTGGTCGGGGCGACCAGCACCTCGCCCGGCTGGAACCGCGCGAGCTCGCGGGTGCCGTGCACCACGCGCACCGGCCCGACCGCGACCCGGTCACCGACCGCCCGTCCCTGTGCCAGCACCGGGCCGTGGTCCACCACGACGAAGCGGTGCAGCGTCGTGGCGGACACCTGGGAGCTGGCCGTCTCGGGCCGGGCCTGGACGATGTAGGTCAGCCCGTCCACCCCGTCCTTGGCCCACTCGATGTCCATGGGCACGCCGTAGTGGTCCTCGATCGCGATCGCCGCGCCCGCCAGCTCGAGCACCTCGGCGTCGGTGAGGCAGAAGCGGCGCCGGTCCGCCTCGTCGGTGGGCTCGTTGCGGGTCCCGGTGGCGCCGGCCACCACCATCCGCACCGCCTTCTCCCCGAGCCGGCGGCGGAGCACGGCGCGGTGCCCGGTGCGGTAGGTCGGCTTGTGGACATAGAACTCGTCGGGGTCGACGTTGCCCTGGACCACGTTCTCGCCGAGGCCGTAGGAGGCGGTGAGGAAGACCGCGTCGCGGAACCCGGACTCGGTGTCGAGGGTGAACACGACGCCGGAGCTGGCGAGGTCGGAGCGCACCATCCGCATGACGCCGACCGACAGCGCGACCTTGAGCTGGTGGTAGCCGTGCCGGTGTCGGTAGTGCACCCCGCGGTCGGTGAAGATGCTGGCGAAGCAGCTGCGGACCGCCTCCAGGAGACCGTCCTCGCCGGCCACGTCGAGGTAGCTCTCGTGCTGGCCCGCGAAGCTCGCGTCGGGCAGGTCCTCCGCGGTCGCGCTGCTGCGCACCGCGAGCCGGACGTCCTCGCCGTACCGCTCCCGCAGGGTCCGGTACGCCGTGAGCACCTCGTCGCGCAGGTCGTCCGGGAGCCCGGCCTGGTGGACGATGCGGCGCGCGCGCCGGGCCCGGTCCGCCAGGTCGGTGACGTCCTCGGTGTCCATGCCCTCGAACACGGCCGCCAGCTCGGACCAGGCCCCGGCCTCGTCGAGGACGTGGCGGTACCCGTCCGCGGTGATGGCGAAGCCGCCCGGCACGCGGACGCCGGCGTCGGTGAGGTGCCGGTACATCTCGCCCAGCGAGGCGTTCTTGCCGCCCACGAGGGCGACGTCGCCCCGGCCGAGCTCACCGAAGTCGCGCACGTACACGGGCCGCGGGCCGGCGGTGGTCACGGCGGGTGGCCTCAGTCGACCAGGACGGTCGCGGGGCCGTCGCTGGGGTCGTTCTCGGAGATGTCGGCGATGGTGGCGTCGAGCAGCTCGTGCACCAGTCCGGAGAGGGCGCGGCAGGCGGCGAGCTCCTCGCCGATCTCGGGCACGTCGCGGTCGCCGGGGCGACGGCGGGCGACGCCGACCTGCCGCAGCTCGGTGCCGGCGTCGGTCCGCAGGACCGCCTCCGCCCGGGTCGAGTCGTCATCCTCGAACATGTCGATGTGCAGGTGCCAGGTCTTGGTGTGCATGGGATGTCTCCGTTCGGCGATGAGCCCTCATGGCGATCATCGACGGCCGCCGCGGGGCGGCGTACGGTCCTCGGTCCCGAGGTGCGGAGGACATTCGTCTCTGCCCTCCGGGCACGGGAGCGGCGAAGACTGGCGCCATGACCGAGGTCCGCTCCACCACGTACGACGTGGACCGGTTGATCGCGGAGTGGCTGGCCGACGGTGTCATCAGCCCCGAGCAGGCCGCCCGGATGCGCGGCGCCCCGGTGGGCGTTCCTGCGCCGGCGCTCCGGTCGCCGGCGGCGGGTGGGCTGCCCCTGCTCGCGGAGGGCCTGGCCTACCTCGGTGGAGCGGTGGTCGTGGCCGGCTGCTCCCTGATCGCCGGGCTCTACTGGGGCGACCTCGCCGACGGCTGGCGGCTCGCGCTGCTCGTCGTGGCCGCCGCGGCGCTGCTCACCGGCGGGCTCGTCGTACCCCAGCGCCTGGGGTCCGTCGGGCTCCGGCTGCGCTCGGTCCTGTGGCTCGTGTCGACCGCAGCCTGGACGGGGGCCGCGGCCGTGCTCGTCCTGGGGGTCCTCGACACCACCCTCGACCTCTCGTCGGAGGGTCAGGCGGTGCTGATCTCCGGTCTCGGCGCGGCGTACGCCGCCGCACTGTGGACGGCCTTCCGCCACGGGCTCCAGCAGGTGGCGATGATGGCGGCCGTCGCCTTCGTCGCCGGCAGCCTCGTCGCCTGGGCCGGCTCGCCGGAGTGGGCCGGCGCCGGCGTGTGGGTCGTCGGCCTCGCGTGGATCTCGCTCGGCGTCGCCGGGCTGCTGACGCCGCGCGAGCTGCCCGTCCTCGCCGGCACCGCCATGACGGTGCTCGGCGCGATGATGACCGGGAGCACCGACGCCGGCATGGTGCTGACCCTGGTGACGGTCGTCGGCGTGGTCGTCGCGGCCGTCGTCACCCGCGACCTCGCCCTGCTCGCCCTCGGCGCCCTGGCGACCCTGATGAACGTGCCTGCGGCGATGGCGCGCTGGTTCGACGGCTCGGTCGCGGCGGCGCTCGCGCTCGTGGTCGCGGGCATCGTGCTCGTCACCATCGCGATCTGGATCGCCCGGCGGGGGCAGCGCCCCCCGACCCGTCAACACTAGGAGGTGGCGATGTCGCGACCGGTGCACGGCTGGCGCAAGCTGGCCCGCGGGGTCTGGGGCCCGCCGAACGACCCGCAGTTCTACGGCGACCTCGAGATCGACGCCGCCCACCTGCTCGCCTTCGCGGCGCGGGTCGAGGAGCGGACGGGCGTCCACGTGACCGTGACCCACCTGGTCGGGAAGGCGGTCGCCCACGGGCTGAGCCGGGTCCCCGTGCTCCGGGTGCGGGTCGCCCACGGGCGCGAGTACCCGCGGTCCACCAACGACGTCTTCTTCATCATCGCCGACCCGATGACCGACGAGCTCACCGGCACCAAGGTCGAGTCGGCCGACCGCAAGCCGGTCGCGCAGATCGCCCGGGAGCTGTCGGGCGCTGCGCACGCGATCGCGGACGGGTCCGACACCTCCTTCGGGCGGGCCAAGCACACGATGGCGATGCTGCCGTCGTGGGCGGTCGGCCCGGCGGTGCGGTTCAGCGCCTGGCTGGCGTCGGACCTCGACCTCGACCTGCCGGTCCTGGGCGTGCGCCGCCAGCCCTTCGGCAGCGCGATGATCTCGTCGGTCGGCATGTGGGGGGTGGCCAAGGCGTACTCGCCGCTGGCCAGCTACTACCGGGTGCCGGTCCTCGTGCTCGTCGGTGCGGTGACGCCGCGACCGGTCGCGATCGAGGGGCGGGTCGTCGTACGCCCGATGCTCACGGTCACCGCGACCTTCGACCACCGCTACGTCGACGGCCAGCAGGCCGCCGCGCTCGCACGCGCGGTGCAGGAGTACTGCGCCGCACCGGAACGGTTCGAGGGCGAGCCCCGGACCGACGACACAGGAAGGGGGTCGACCGATGTTCGCCTCAGTGGGTGATCGACTGGTCGTCCGGAGCAACCACGTCGACGGGCCCGTCCGCGACGGAGTGATCCTCGAGGTGCGGCACGCGGACGGCTCGCCGCCGTACGTCGTGCGGTGGTCCGACACCGGGCACGAGGCCCTGGTCTTCCCGGGGCCGGACGCCGAGGTCCAGCACTTCGACCACACCAAGCCGTAGCGGCCGGCGTCAGCCGGTCGCTACCGGCGGCGCCGGCGCGACGGCGAGGGTCCCGGGGTCGTCGCCGCCGGCGTCGAGCCGGAACGGCGGGTAGACGTCGGTCATGAGCGCGGCGTACGCCGCGACCCGTAGTGCCCAGCGCTGCAGGCCGAGCACGAAGTCGAAGATCGACCGCGGGTAGCGGCCCGTGAAGAGCAGGGCGACCGCGGCGAACAGCACCAGCAGGCCGACCACGCTCGCGCCGCCGGTGCGGGTGTCGGCGTCGGACGTCGCGGCGCTGCCGACGTAGAAGCTGCCGCCGACGAAGAGGCCGACCAGCAGGTAGTGGGGGATCGCCAGCAGCCACCACTTCACGAGGACCAGTCCGCGCGAGAGGTGCTCGGGGTGGTCGATCTCGAGGTGTGTCGGGTAGTCCGCGACCTCGGCGAGCGTGAACGGCGGGTACCGGTCGGTCCCGAGGACTCCGTACGCGTAGTAGGCGACCCGCCAGGTCCAGCGCATCACGCCGACGTTGAACTCGAAGACCGACTGCGGGTAGCGGCCCGTGAACAGGATGGCGAAGAACGCCACCACGGTCAGGACGGCGAACGCGATCCACAGGAAGAACAGGACCACGAAGTGCGGGATCGCCAGCAGCCACTTGACCAGCCAGAGCCCGCGGCTCAGGTGGTCGTCGAGGTGGGCGTCCACGCGGACGGGGTAGGGCATGCTCATCGGACTCTCCTCCGGACGTCGACACCTCCACGGTCGGACCGCCGGCCCGGCCGGGCGAGGGCAGAAGGTCCGCAGCGGCTCCGGACCTTTGGCGGGACCCGGTTGAGCGCGCCTTGAGGAAACCTGCGGTGTCCGTGGCGCTCCGGCTTGAACCTGCACAGGCACGCTGGAACCAAGCGAGGAGAGGTCGGATCCGGGAGGCGCCATGATCGAGGACATCGTCGACCCGACGGCCGTCTTCGACCCGGCCGCGGTCTGCAGCCTGACCGGTGACCCGGACGACCGGACCTTCGCCCCGGTCCTCGTCGAGCGCTACCGGCGCCTGCTGCCCGGGCGGGTACGCCGGGTCGCCGCCTCGCTCGCGGCCGGTGACCCGGACGACGCGCTCGACGCCGTCCGCAGCCTGCGCGTCAGCTCGGCCACCGTCGGCGCCCACGAGCTCGCCGGCATCGCCACCCGCATCGAGCGGCTGGTGCGCCGCGGCGACGTCACCGACGCCGTCCTCGCCGAGACGGGACTGCTCGACGCGGCCCGCCGTGCCGACACCGCCCTCGCCGGCTTCCTCGGCGCGGGTCAGCCGGGCTGTTCCATCCGGTAGCCCACACCACGCACGGTCCGGATGTGGCGCGGCCCGCCGCGCACCTCGCCGAGCTTGCGGCGCAGGTTGCCGATGTGGACCTCCACGAGGTGGGTGTCCGAGGCCCAGTCGGTGCCCCACACCGACCGCAGCAGGGCCTCACGGGTCCACACCCGCGCCGGGGTGCGCATCAGGTGGGTCAACAGGTCGAACTCGGTGCGGGTGAGCTCGAGCTCCGCGCCGTCGCGGAAGGCGCGCCGCCCGTCGACGTCGACCTCGAGGCCGCCGTGCCGCAGCACCTCGTTGTCCGCCGCGGGGTCTGCGGTGCGGCCCGCGGGGACCGGCACGCCCTGCGACGTGCGGGGGCGGCGGAACATGGCGTTCACGCGTGCCTTGAGCTCCCGGGCGCTGAACGGCTTGGCGATGAAGTCGTCGGCGCCGGTCTCGAGGCCCAGCAGCCGATCGATCTCGTCGTCGCGCGCGGTGATCATGACGATGTAGGCGTCGCTGATCTCGCGGATCCGGCGGCAGGCCTCGATCCCGTCGATGCCGGGCAGCCCGAGGTCGAGGGTGACCAGGTCGGGCCGTCCGGAGCGGACGGCGTCGACCCCGGCGAGCCCGGAGTCGACGGCGGTCACGTCGAAGCCCTGCGTCTGCAGGGTGAACTCGATGAGTGCGCGGATGTCCTCGTCGTCCTCGACCACCAGAGCACGACGATCAGCCCCCGGACCGTCCCCCATGCTCTCCATGGCCCCAGATGATGCCACTTGTCGAGGGTGTCTCGAGGTTCCTCCGCGGGGCGGGTCAGAAAGAGGGGGCCGTCAGGCGCTCTCGGGCGCCGTGGGCGGCGCGGCCTCGGTGTCCGGGACGGGCGCGGTGCCCTGGGACGCGGTGAGCTCGTCCACCGACATCTGGAGGTCGCGCTCCACGGAGGCGCAGATCGGGGTCTCGTTCATACCCGGGGGGTATCCCACAGCGGCGACCCCCACACCTTGTCGACCGGCCGACGGTGTGTGACGTCGGTCATGGCCGGACATGACAGCGCCCGCGGCGCCACGGCCACGGGCGCTGTCGGTCGGACGCTCAGGCCCTCGCCTTCGACAGGTCCGAGAGCAGGTAGTCCACCATCAGCGCCACCAAGGACGCGGCGGACAGGCTGAGCAGTGCGGCACGGGGCTTCTTGCCCATGAGCATTCCTCCTGTTGTCCCGGGACGGCCGGTCCGCCCCTCTCCCCGCCCCGGTTCCCGGAAGGCGCCGGTCCACTCGGGGTCCCGCGAGATCAGTCCGGCCCGGTCGCGAGCTCGTCGACGAGCGCGGCCGCCGCCCGGGCGCGGTGCTCCAGCGAATGTCGGCACGCCATCCGGTCCTCGTGCCACTGCTCGAGCGCGGACGCGTGGTCGCCGCTGCCCGCCGGGAACCTCGCCGGCGGCGCGTCGAGGAGCCGGAGGTACGACGCGAGGTCCTGCTCGATGCGCTCCCGGTCGCTGCGCAGGCGCTCGGCGTGGCGCGTCGACGCCCGGCGCCCCTGCCTCCGCAGGTCCGCCTCCAGCTGGTCGAGCGCCTCGACGAGCTCGTCCTCGGCGCGCCACACCTCCTCCTCGTAGGCCCGGGCCGCCATCTCGTCCTCCCGCGACGTGACCAGCGGCGACGTCGCGAGGAGCCAGATCCCGCAGGTCATCACCGCCAGGGCGACCGCCGTCCCGGCCATCGGGACGGCGCCGGTCGCCAGCGACCCGCCGAGCACGCCGAGGCTGACCCCGATGCCCGCCAACGGCTCGACCGCGGCCAGGGCCGGGTACGACGACTGCAGCGGCGCCATCTCGTAGGCGCTCTGGGCGAGCAACGTCCCGGTGATCGCGGCGGCCGCGACGGCGTACGGCGTCCAGCTCAGCGCCACGGAGAGCGCCCCGCCGGCGTCGAACCGGGAGACGGTGGCGTGCATGAGCCCGGACTGCAGGCCGAACAGCAGCCCCGCACCGCCGCCGAGCACCGGCGCCTCGAGGGCCGGGCGCCACCTGCGGGTGAGCAGGACCAGGCTGCCGGTGAGGACGGCCACCGCGCCGGCCGCGTAGATCCAGTGCAGGTCGGACACCGCGGCGTCGGTCGAGTCGGACGGCCGCCCGACGACCAGGAACGCGGCCAGGCCGCCCGCGGTCGCGAGCATGCCGAGCCAGTCGCGGGCGGTCAGCCGCTGCCGGGCCCACGCGGCCGCGAGGGGGAGCGCGAAGACCAGGCGCGACACGAGCAGGGGTTGCACGAGCGCGACGCTGCCGAGGCCCAGGGCCACGGCGCTGAACCCGTTGCCGACGACGGCGGTGCCGACGCCGGCCAGCCAGGCCGGCTGGCGCAGCAGCCACCACAGCAGGGACGGACGCAGGTTCATGCCCGGCGGTGCCTCGAACGCCACCCGCTGCTGGATGACCGACCCCAGGCCGAACAGCGCCGCCGCCGCGAGTGCCAGGACGTACACGGCCATACCGACCGGTACCCGCTCGCCGTGTCGGTACGCCGCCACATGCGGGCCCGCGGCTTGGGGTACTCGGAGGACCCGAGTAGTCGACCCCCGGGAGAGGCCCATGGATTCCGCCGGCCCCGGTCCGCGCGCCGTGGGCGCGGGACCGATGCGGCTCCTGCCGTCGTGGCTGCGCCGGCTGGTCGGGTACGCCGTCGCGCTGGTCGTCCTCGCCGTCGTGCTGTGGGGGCTGGCGCACGTGCTGATGCGGGTGCAGACCGTCACGTTCGCAGCGGTGACCGCGGTCCTGCTCGCGGCCCTGATGGCGCCGGTCGACCGGTTCCTGCGCCGGCTGCGCCTGCCGCCCTGGCTGTCCGCGCTGCTGACCGTCCTGCTCCTGGTGTGCGTGCTCGTCGCGGCGATCTTCCTCGTGGTCGAGCGCGCCCTCAGCCAGGTCGGGGACCTGCAGGCCGCCATCACCCACGGCATCCACAGCCTGGAGCAGACGCTGGTGCACTCGTCGCTGCCGATCTCGCGCGACCGGGTGGACACCGCGGAGGAGCAGCTCACGGCGTTCGTGCAGGACGCCGCCCCGAGCGCGAGCTCGGGCGCGACGATGGTGGTCGACGCCCTGACGGGCATCCTGCTGTGCGTCTTCCTGCTCTTCTTCTTCCTGCGCGACGGTGAGCGCATCTGGCAGTGGTTCGTGCGGTGGACGCCGGAGCACCGCAAGGAGGAGGTGGACGCCTCCGGACGCTCCGCGTGGCACGTCCTCAGCGGCTACGCGCACGGGACGGTGCTGGTGGCACTGATGGACGCGATCGGGATCGGTGCGGGCATGTTCGTGCTCGGGGTGCCGCTCGCGTCGTCGTTGACGCTCATCGTGTTCATCGGCGCCTTCGTGCCGATCGTCGGGGCCTTCGTGAGCGGCGCGCTCGCCGTCGGCGTGACCCTCGTGCTCGTCGGACCGCTCCAGGCGGTGATCCTGTTCGGCGTCGTCGTCGCGGTGCAGCAGATCGAGGGCAACGTCCTGCAGCCGTTCATCATGGGCCACGTCCTGCAGCTGCACCCCGTGGTCATCGTCACCGCGGTCACGGTCGGCACCACGGTCGGCGGCATCCTCGGGGCGCTCGCCGCCGTGCCGCTGCTGGCGGTGTCCTACCGTGTGGTCGAGGAGCTCGCGGAGAGGCGGGGGCGATGACCGCGCCGGTGCCCGCAGCTCGACCCGACCGGATGTCGGTGGCGGTCCTCATCGAGCTCGAGCGCAGCGAGGAGTCCGGCGGCCACGTCAAGTGCTGGGAGTGGCTCGCCGACGCCGCGGTCGAGCGCGACGACCTGGACCTGACGCTCTACGTGCTCGGTGACCGGCGCCGCGTCGAGCCGCTGGCTCCCCACGTCCGGTTCGTGACGTTGCCGCCGGTCGCCGGCAACGGCCTGCTCAGCCGCCGCATCGGTGGCGTCGACGCGTCCGACCTGGCGCCGTTCCACCCCACCCTGGCCGCACGCCTGCCGGCCCACGACGTCTGGCACCTGACGCACGAGTTCGCCTTCACCGGCACCGCGCTGCGGATGCCGAGGCGGTGGCGGCGGCCGATCGTGGCGTCGGTGCACACCGACGTGCCGTACCTGACCGACACCTACACCTCCCAGGTCCTGGCCCGGCTACCGGCACCCGCCGCGCGCGTGGTGCGGGCCACCGGGGCCGACACGTGGCCGGGCCGCCGGGCGCGCGCCCGGCGCGAGCGGATGCTGCGCGCCTGCGACCGGGTGCTGGTCTCCAACGACCAGGACCACCGGTCGGTGGCCGATCTGGTCGGCGACGACCGGGTGTCGCGGCTGCGCCGCGGCGTCGACCTCGGCCTGTTCGGGAGGGAGGCCCCGCGCACCGATCCCCGCGACGATCCCCGCGCCGCCCTCGGCCGCCGCCACGGCGTCCCCGACGACGCCGTGCGCGTGCTGTTCGCGGGCCGCGTGGACCGGAGCAAGGGGGCGCTGCTCGCCGCCGAGGCCGTGGCGATGCTGCTGCAGTCCGGACGGCGGGTGCACCTGGTGCTCGCGGGGGAGGGCGCGGACCAGCAGCGAGTCGCCGACACTCTCGGACCCGCGGCCACCCTCCTGGGGCGGCTGCCGCAGGCCGAGCTCGCGGAGGTGTACGCCGGGTGCGACCTGCTGGCGTTCCCCTCGGGGAGCGAGACCGCCGGCAACGTGGTCGGCGAGGCGATGTCCGCGGGCCTGCCGGTGGTGCTGCCATCGGGTGCCCGGACCTCCCGGTGGCTGGTGGACCCGGGTCGGGACGGGGTCCTGGTGACCGGGCGGGGGCCGCGCGCCTGGGCGCGGGCGATCGCGCCCCTGGTCGACGACCCGGAGCGCCGCCGTCGCATCGGCGCGGGCGCCCGGGCGACCATCGAGCGGCACCACCCGTCCTGGGCGGACGTGCTCGCCGAGGACCTGCTGCCGGTGTGGACCGGCGTCGTCTCCGGGGGCTGCAGCACGAAGCACCTACGGCCTCGGGATGTCATACGGACGGAGCAAGGGGTTACACCGTCCGCATGACGTCCTGAGGTGAGCCAGTCAGGCCTCGGCCTCCTCGCGTTGGTGCAGCGCCTGGGTGGCCGGCGCGGTGTCGAGGACGATGATCCCAACGAGCACCACCAGCGCGGCCGCGGCTGTCAGGCCGCGGCGCAGCCACCCGTCGGCCAGGGTCTCGCCGAACAGGAGGATGCCGATGGTGATCGCCACGGCCGGTTCGACCGCGTCGATGACCGGCATGCTGGCGGCCAGGGGACCGCGGTGGAACGCCGCCTGGATCAGCAGCATCCCGACGATGCTGGCGACGACGAGCACGTAGGTCTGCCAGGCGCCGAAGAGGGCGGTCGGGCCCTGCTGCAGGTTCATGATCGTGGTGTCGAGGAGCGCGGACTGCATCCCCATCACGGCCGCGCCGGCGAACGCGAACAGTGAGGCGCTGGCGATCCCCGGCAGATGCTTGCCCAGCGTGGCCGCGAGCACGCTGAGTCCCGCGGCGCCCCCGATGACGAAGAGCCAGGAGGACAGCGAGGCGACCGGATCCGACTGGGTCGGGGCACCTGCGAGGACGCCGAGGGCCAGGCCGCCCGCCACGGCCAGCGCGCCGAGCACCGTGCGGCCGCGGATCCGGACATGGTGCATCCGGGCGGCGATGGGCAGCGCGAAGATGAGTTCGGCGACCATCAGCGGCTGCACCAGGGAGAGCGGTCCGAAGGCCAGGGCGACGGACTGGAAGCCGTAGGAGACGACCGCGAGCCCGATGCCGCCGAGCCAGGTGCGGTCGCGCACCAGGGCCCAGGCGAGCTCCCGTCCCGCGAGGTCGCCGTGCCCGGACCGGCTCGCCAGCTGCTGGAGCACGCCGGCGGCCGCGAAGCAGGCGCCGGCCGCGACGGCGAACGGGATTGCGACGATCATGCGGCGGGCACCGTGGGCCCGTGGACGTCGCTGACCGCCTCGCCGTCGTGACCGGTGCGTCGTCCGGCATCGGCCGGGCGACCGCCCTGCTGCTGGCCGCGCGGGGCGCCCGCCTCGCGCTGGGCGGCACCGACCCGGACCGGCTGGCGGGGGTCGCCGCGGCGACCGGAGGGGAGTCCCTGGCCGCCGACCTCGCCGACCCCGACGCGGTCGCCGCCCTGGCGGACCGGCTGGCGGCCGGGGAGCCACCCGGCCTGGTGGTCCACTGCGCCGGTGTGGGCATGCACGGCGCGGCGGACGCCGCCGACGTCACGGCCGCCCGCCGGCTGGCCCAGGTGAACCTCCTGGCGCCGATGGCGCTCACCGGCGCCCTGCTGCCGGCGATGCGGATGGAGGCGGCCGCAGGCCGGCCGGGACACCTGGTGTTCGTGACGTCCATCGCCGGACGCGTCGGGGTGCCGCGGGAGGCCGGGTACGCCGCCACCAAGGCGGCGCTGGGCGCGTACGCCGACAGCGTCCGCGAGGAGCTCGTCGGCACCGGGATCGGCGTGACCGTCGTCGTACCGGGCATCGTCGACACCGACTTCTTCCGCCGGCGCGGCGTGCCGCCCGAACGGCCCCGCCCCCGCCCGGTGTCCGCTGAGCGGGTGGCCGAGGAGCTGCTCCGGGCCGTGGACCGGCGCCGCCCCGAGGTCTTCGTGCCGCGGTGGCTGCGGGGCCCCGCGGTGCTGCGCCAGGCGGCGCCGGGTGTCTACGCGCGGCTGTCCGCGCTCGACGCCCGGCGCCGGCCGCGCTGAGGGAACGTCCGGCACGGGGCGGCTCAGGCGGCGCCGGCCGCGCGGATGCTCTCCCGCAGCGACCCCATCGTGGCCATGACCGAGGTCGGCTCGTAGCCGCAGTGCGCCATGCAGTTCGCGCACCGGGAGTCGCGCCCGCGGCCGTAGCTCTCCCAGTCGGTCTCCTCGACCAGCTCCTTGTACGTCGCGGCGTACCCGTCCGACATCAGGTAGCAGGGCTTCTGCCAGCCGAACAGCGAGTAGCTCGGGATGCCCCAGGCGGTGCACTCGAAGTCCACCTTGCCCTCGAGGAAGTCGAGGAACAGCGGCGAGTGGTTCAGCCGCCACTTCTTGCGGCGACCGTCGCCGAACGCCTTCGAGAAGAGCGACCGGGTCTCCTCGACGCCGGGGAAGTGGTCCTGGTCGGGCGCCTTCTCGTAGGCGTACGCCGGCGAGATCATCATGCTGTCGACCTCGAGCTCGTCGTTGAGGTAGTCGAGGACGTCGATGATGTTCTGCGGGGTGTCGTTGCTGAAGAACGTCGAGTTGGTGGTGACCCGGAAGCCCTTCTCCTTCAGGAACGGGATCACCTTGGTGACCTCCTCGAAGACGCCCTCCTGGCACACCGACTCGTCGTGGCGCTCCTCGAGGCCGTCGACGTGGATCGCGAAGGAGAAGTACGGCGACGGCTTGAAGTCGTAGCGGTCCCACCACTTGCGCACCAGCATCGCGTTGGTGCACAGGTAGACGAACTTCTTGCGCTTGACCAGCTCGTTGACGAGCTCGTCGATCTGAGGATGCATGAGCGGTTCGCCACCGGCGATGGACACCGCGGGGGCACCGCACTCCTCGATCGCGTCGAGCGCCTGCTGCACCGGCATCCGCCGGCGCAGCTCGTCGGCGGGGTGCTGGATCTTGCCGCAGCCGGCGCACTGCAGGTTGCAGGCGAACAGCGGCTCCAGCTCCACCAGCAGCGGGAACTTCTTGCGGCCGCGCAGTCGCTGGCGCAGCACGTAGGAGCCGATCTTGATGGTCTGGCGAAGGGGCATGCTCATGGGGTCCGGACCTCCTTGGGGAGAGCGAAGTGGATGTCCTCGGTCGTGTGCTGCCGGGTGACCGGTTCAACCGGCCCGAGGCCCGACACAGTGCGCACCAGCTCGTCGACCAGCGCGGGGGGCGCCGACGCGCCGGCGGTGATGCCCACCGTCCGGGCGCCGGCCAGCCAGCTCAGCGGCACGTCCTCGGCGTCGTCGACGAGGTGTGCGGGGGTGCCGAGCCGCTCGGCCGTCTCCACCAGCCGGCGGCTGTTGGAGGAGTTGGCCGAGCCCAGCACGAGGACGACATCGGCGTCCCGGGCCACCTCGGCGAGTGCGTGCTGGCGGTTCGTGGTGGCGTAGCAGATGTCGTCGGTCGGCGGCGCCTTGAGCCGGGGGAACCGGTCGGACAGCTCGGCGACGACGCTCTCCACCTCGTGGGTCGACAGGGTCGTCTGCACGAGGTAGCTGACCCGGTCCGGGTCGGGCACCTCGACCCGGCGGGCGTCGGCCTCGTCGCGGACCAGGATGGTCCGGTCCGGGCGCTCGCCGAGGGTTCCCTCGGTCTCCTCGTGGCCGTCGTGGCCGATCAGCAGGATCGTGTCGCCCCGGTCGGCGAACCGCCGGACCTCGGTGTGCACCTTGGTGACGAGGGGGCAGGTCGCGTCGATGACGTCGAGGTCGCGCTCGGCGGCCGCCGCGCGCACCGCCGGGGAGACGCCGTGGGCGGAGAAGACCAGGGTCGAGCCCGGCGGTACCTCGTCGATCTCGTCGACGAACACTGCCCCGCGGCGGGACAGGTCGGACACGACGTGGACGTTGTGCACGATCTGCTTGCGGACGTACACCGGCGCGCCGCGCTGCTCGAGCGCACGCTCGACGACCTCGATGGCGCGGTCGACGCCGGCGCAGAACGACCTCGGCTCCGCGAGCAGGACCTGGCGGGCGCCGAGCGCACGACCCCAGTCGTCGACCGCCGCCGCCGTCGTGCCGAGCACGCGCAGGGCCCGGTGCAGGCGGGCGGCCGTGGCCGGTCGCAGCAGCGGGTCGCGAGCGCGGTCGGCGACCACCCGGACCACGACGCCCGGACGGTCCTCCGGCAGCAGCCAGCGGCTCTCGGTGTCGACCGCGACCACGCCCTCGGCGGCCCGGCGTCGCTTCTCGCTGACCCCGGCGAGGTGGTCGACGGTGTGGACGGGGCCCAGGACCACGCGCAGGCCCGCGGCCCGCAGGCTCGCGGCCACCAGCGGCGCGGAGGGGCAGGGCAGCGGTACGGCGTCGTCCGCGCGGACCTCGGTGGCGACGACCACGTCCCCGGCCTCCAGGCTCGGGTCGGTGGCGCCGGCCAGGCCGACCACGGCCACGCCGGCCGCCTCCCGGACCGGACGGGTCTGCGCTGCCGCGCAGGCGTTGCGGCGTCCCGGCCCGGTCCGCACGAGCGAGCCCGCCACGCGGCTGCGCCGCAGCGCCCGCTGCTCGAGCCGCATCGGCGTGCAGACGGCGATCGCGGGGGCCGTCATGGCTGCCTCCGCTCGAGGCAGCGGCCCAGGGCGCTGACGGGGAACACCTGCCGGTAGAGGTGGTAGCTGATGTAGAAGTCGCCGGGGAACCCGGTGCCGGTGAAGGCCGGCTCGTCCCAGCCGCCGTCCGGCCGCTGGTTCTCGACCAGCCAGCCGATGCCACGTCGAGCGGCGGGGGAGTCGGCCCGGCCGGCGGCCTCCAGGGCCAGCAGCGCCCAGGCGGTCTGCGACGGCGTCGAACGACCGCGGCCGATGTGGTCGGGGTCGGTGTAGGAGCGCAGGTCCTCGCCCCAGCCGCCGTCGGCGTTCTGCACCGTCTCCAGCCAGCGCACCGCGCGGCGGATCGGCGTCGAGTCGCGGTCGACACCGGCCGTGACCAGCGCCGGGACCGCCGCACCCGTGCCGTAGACGTGGTTGGCGCCCCAACGCCCGAACCAGGAGCCGTCCGGCTCCTGCTGGTCCAGCAGGTAGGCCACGCCGCGGTCGACGGCGGCGCTCCCGCCGGGGGACTCCTGGGCGAGCATCTCGACGACGTGCGCGGTGACGTCCGCGCTGGCCGGGTCGATGACGGCACCGAAGTCGCAGAACGGCAGGCTGTAGGCGAGCTCGCGGTCGTTGTCGACGTCGAAGGCCCCCCAGCCGCCGTCGCGGCACTGCATGGCCTCGAGCCACGCCGTGGCGCGGCCCGCGGCGGCGTCGACGCGGGCGTCCGGCGCCGTACGCCGCAGGCCCATCACCACCTCGGCGCTGTCGTCGGTGTCGGGGTAGCCGTCGTTGTCGAACTCGAACGCCCACCCGCTGGGCTCGCAGGGACGGGACCGGACGGTCCAGTCGCCGGGGACCCGGATCTCCTCGTCCAGCACCCAGTCGCGCGCCCGGACGAGTGCCGGGTGGTCGGCCGGGACGCCGGCGTCGCCGAGGGCGACCAGCGCGAGCGCGGTGTCCCACACCGGCGACTGGCAGGCCTCGATCCAGCGGGCCGGGCCCTCGGGGGTGTCCTCATGGACCGTGAACCGCTCCCAGCCCTCCAGGCCACGCGCCATCACCGGGTGGTCGAGCGGGTAGCCGAGGGCGTGCAACGCCATCAGGGAGTAGACCCACGGCGGCTGGATGCCACCCCAGGAGCCGTCGGCCTCCTGCCGGGCGATGATCCACTCCGCGGACCGGCGCAGCGCCGTCTCGCGCAGCGGCTTGACCGGGCTGCGCTCGGCGAGGTGGAGGAGCCGGTCGAGCCCCCGGAAGGCGCGGCCCCAGCCGCGCACCGGCCGGTGGGGGGCACGTCCGCTGCGCAGCTCGGAGACGTCGACGCCGAGGGGCCGGTTCGGCCGCAGGGCGGCGAGGATCGTCAGCGGGGCGATGGTCTGACGGGCCCAGCACGCGAAGTCGTACAGGTTGAGCGGCACCCAGCGGGGCAGCAGCACCACCTCCGGCGGGAGCGCCGGCAGCTCGTCCCAGCTCCACTGGCCGAAGAGCGCGAGCCACATCCGGGTGAACACCCGGGTGGCCTCGAGGCCGCCGTGGTCGAGCACGACCTGCCGGGCGCGCACGAGGTGCGGCGCGTCCGCCGGGTCACCGGCCAGCCGCAGGGCGACGTACGCCTCCGCCGTGGTCGAGGGGTCCGCGGGGCCGTCACGGAAGTTCGCCCAGGAGCCGTCGGCGCGCTGCTGGCTGCGGATCCACCGCGCGGTCTGCTCGGTCTGCTCGTCGGTCCGCACGCCGAGGAACTGGCGCATCATCAGGTCCTCGGCGTCCATGGTCACGTTCGTCTCGAGCAGGCCCCGCCAGTAGCCGTCCGGCTCCTGCCGGTCCAGCAGGTGCCGGACCGCCCGGTCCAGGCAGTCCTCGGCCTGCGCCCGGTCGGCCGGGGCGGCCGGTGGCTCGTCGGTCAGCGCGGCGTGGCGTGCGTCGGTGGCCGTCATCTCAGTGGTCCCTCCCACTCAGCAGGTTCGTCAGTGCCTCCAGCTCGGCCCGGACGTCGTCGGCCAGGCAGAGGTCGTCGAGGATGGCCAGGGCCGCGTCGGACTCGGACTCGATGCGGCGCTCGGTCCAGGTCCGGCCGCCCGCGTCCTCGACCAGCGCGGCCGCGCGGCCCAGGCGCTCCTCGGTCCACTCCTCGTCGGAGCCGTAGAGCGCAGCCAGCTCGCGGGCCGCGGAGCCGGGGGCGGCGAGCGCGGCCGTGACCGGCAGCGACTTCTTGCGGGCCCGCAGGTCCGACCACACCGGCTTGCCGGTCCGCTCCGGCTCGCCCCAGATGCCGAGCAGGTCGTCGACGGCCTGGAACGCCAGCCCCACGTGCCGGCCGAAGTCGGCGAGCCCGAGGGCCAGGGTGCTCGGCGCGTCGGCCAGCACGGCACCGAGCGACGCCGCGCAGCCCAGCAGCGCGCCGGTCTTCTGGTGCGCCATGCGGACGCACTCGTCCAGCTCGATCCGCTCCCGGGTCTCGAAGTCGAGGTCGGCCATCTGACCGGCGATCAGCGCCCGCGTGGTGGCGTTGAGGGTGCGCACCGCCCACGGTGTCGTGGGGCTGTCGGCCTCGCTGAGCACCTCGTTGGCGAGGCTGAGCAGCGCGTCGCCGGCGAGGATCGCCGCCGACGTACCCCACACCGTCCAGGCGGTCGGCCGGTGCCGGCGCTGGCGGTCGCGGTCCATCACGTCGTCGTGGAGCAGCGAGAAGTCGTGGACCAGCTCGCACGCCACGGCGGCCGGGACCCCCACGCTCTCCGGCTGCCCGGCGGCGCGGGCCGAGAGCAGTGCGAGCGCGGGCCGCACGCCCTTGCCGCCGCCCTGGCCGGGGGCGCCGTCGGCGTCCCAGAAGCCCAGGTGGTAACCGCAGATCGTGCGGGTGTCGTCGTCGAGGCGGGCGATCGCCGCACGCATCGGCGCGTCGATCAGCTCCCGGGTGCGCGCCCAGGTGTCGGTCAGGTCCACCGCCGGTGGCGGGGCGAGCTGGTCGGTCATGCGATGGTCACTCCCTCGTGTCGTGAGCGGGCCGGAACGCGGGCCGGAAGGGTGGTGGGGGCACCGAGGGCGGACGCAGCGGCCTGGCCGCTGCGCGCGGCGCCCTCGAGCGTGTCCGGCCAGCCGGTGGCGGTCCAGGCGCCGGCCAGCACCAGGCCGGGCAGCCGGGTGCGGGCCGGGGGACGGCACCGGGCGGTCCCCGGGGCCTGCCGGAAGGTCGCCCGCGGCTCGCGGGTCACGAACGCGTCCAGCACGCGCGCGCTCCGGGCCGGGGGGAACAGGGCGGCGAGCGCCGCGGTGTGGCGGTCGACCAGTGTCCCCGACCGCTCCTGCTGCTCGCGGGTGGCCGCCGACGTGGGCAGCGCGAGGTACTGGCCCTCGCAGCCGGCGGCCGCGGTCCGGTCGAAGACCCAGGTGACGGGCGAGTCGACCACGGCCGCGAACCGGTGCTGCGTCACCGGGCGGTCGTAGCGGACGTGCACGCTCACGATGGGCGCCTCACCGAGGCCGGACCAGGCGTCCCGCTCCGGGGCCGCCTGCGGCGGGACCAGGTGGGCCGCGCGGTCGTGGGGGACGGCGACGACCACGGCGTCCGTCCCGGCCTCACCGGTGTCGGTGGCCACGGCGTACCCGCCCTCGGGGCGAGGGGTGAGCCGGCGTACGCGCTCGCCGGTGCGGACCCGCACCCCGGCCCGGTCGAGCGCGGTGGCGGCGGCGTCGTGGTGGATGCGGCCCAGCGGTACGGCGGGGACGGCGACGTCGCCGGCCGTCGGGTCGTCGAGCAGCCCGGTGCGGAACACCCGCACCGCGAGGGCGAGCGAGGCGTCGTCGACGTCGACGTTCAGCGCGGGCACGGCGATCAGGGCCCACAGGCGACGGATCGCGGCGTCGGACTGGCCGTGCCGGCGCAGCCAGGACCCGAGCGACCGGGCGTCCAGGTCGGGGTCGTCCGGGTCGAGGGTGCGCAGCCGGGCGATCGCCGCCGAGGCTCGCACCCGCTCGCCGGGGGTGAGGTGGGCGTAGCGCGCGAACGCGGGGAGCAGGTGGGCGGGGGCCGGCAGCCCCGGGGTCCGCGCGAGGTGGCGCGGCCGCCGCCCGGGCGCCAGCACCGGGATGTCGAGGGCCGGCTGCACCGGCACCAGGTCGTCGGCACCGGTCTCGCGCAGCAGCCAGCGGTACGCCGTGTAGCAGCGCAGCGCGACGTGCTGGCCCGTGTCGACGACCAGGTCGCCGCGGGTGAAGGAGTACGCCGCGCCGCCCAGCCGCGGTCGCGACTCGAGCAGGGTGACGTCCCAGCCGTCGCGCGCGAGCCGCAGGGCCGCAGTGGTGCCGGCCACGCCGCCGCCGACGACGGTCACCGTCGCGCTCATGCGGACCCCCGGACGAGGGCCTGGACGGCGACGCCGAGCTTGGCGCGCCCGGACAGCGACAGCCGCTGCCCGCGGACCTGCTCGGGGTCGGCCTCGATCCGGTCCAGGAGCCGGTGGTAGATCCCCGCCATCGCCGCGGTGCAGGCGGCACTGCGCCGGTCCAGCAGCGGCAGCAGGCGCAGCCCGTCGGCGTACCAGGTACGGGCCCGGCCGGCCTGGAAGCGGACCAGGTCGGCGAACCGGTCCGGCGGGTCGGCCAGCACGCCGGTGTCGTCGAGGTCCAGCGTGCACCCGAACCGGTCGAGGTCCTCCTGGGGCAGGTAGATCCGGCCCTCCTGCCGGTCCTCGCACAGGTCGCGCAGGATGTTGGTGAGCTGCAGGGCGACGCCGAGGGAGTCGGCCAGCGGGCGGGCCTCGGCGATCCGGGCGGGGGAGTAGATGGCGACCGAGAGCCGGCCCACGGACCCGGCGACGTAGCGGCAGTAGCCCACCAGGTCGTCGATGGTGCGGTAGCTGGTCCCGTCGACGTCGGCGCGGCAGCCGGTGACGATCTCGCGCAGCGCGCCGACGGGGACGTCGAAGCGCTCGACGGTGTCGCCGACCGCGACGAGCACGGGGTCGTGGTCGGGGCCGGGGTCGGGCAGCCGCCGCAGTGACTCGTCCACCTCGTCGAGGCGCCGCCGCTTCTCGGGGTCGGGCAGGTCGCCGTCGCCGATGTCGTCGATGCGCCGCGCGATCGCGTAGACCGCCGACAGCGCCTGGCGCTTGGGGCGCGGCAGCAGGCGGATCCCGTAGGAGAAGTTGCGCGCCTCGGCGCGGGTGATCTCCTCGCACCGCTCGTAGGCGGCGGCGAGGTCGACGGGTGCAGGTGCGGTGGTCATGGGCGTCGTCCTTCCTGCGAGCCGGCGACCCAGGCGCGGACGATGTCGCGCGCCCGGGGCTTCACCACGGGGACGGTGGGGTCGTAGCCGCGCCGGGCGAGGCCCTCGGCGGCGGCCCGGCCGCCGGCCAGGTAGGCGGACACGGCGAGCCGCCCGGCGCCGCGCAGCCGGCCGACGAGGGGCGCGCCGGCGTCCAGCCACCGCCTGGCCCGGTCGGTCTCGAAGGCCATCAGGGCGCGCACCTGCGGGGTGGCCGGCGCCGCGACGAGGTCGGACTCGGTGACCCCGAAGCGCCGCAGGTCCTCCTGCGGCAGGTAGACCCGGCCGTGCGCGTGGTCCTCGGCCACGTCCTGCCAGTGCTCGACCAGCTGCAGGCCCGTGCAGATGCGGTCCGACAGCGCGATCCGGCGGGCGTCCGCCTGCCCGACCAGGTGGAGCACGATCTCGCCGACCGGGTCCGCCGAGAGCCGGCAGTAGCCGAGGAGGTCGTCGAAGGTCTCGTAGCGAGTCACCCGCTGGTCGACGAGGTTGGCCTCGACCAGCCGCAGCCACGGGTCGACCGGTACGCCGCGGGTGCGGACCAGGTCGCGGATCCCCTCGACCACGGGGTCGGTGACCGGCTCGCCGGCGTAGAGGCGGCGCACCTGGCCGGCCAGCTCGTCGAGCGCGGCGACCCGGTCGCCGGCGTACTCGTCACCCAGGTCGTCGGTGTGCCGGGCGAACCGGTAGAGCGCCCACAGGTCGCGGCGCAGGGCGGGCGGCAGCACCCGGAGGGCGACGGGGAAGTTCTCGTCGCGCGCCCGGGCTCGCGCGGGGGTGCTGTCGACGACGGTCACGACACCTGCCCGGGGACGGCGGCCAGGACCGGCCGGCGCGGCCGGTGGCTGTCGAGGGCGTCGAGCGCGTCGCCGGTGACGCGCGCGATACCGGCCGCGTCGAGCCGGTGCTCGGCCAGGATGTCCTCGCGGCGGGCGTGGCCCAGGAAGCCGGTCGGCAGCCCGTGCGCGACCACGCGGGACCGGCTGCCGCGGCGCGCGAGCCCGGCCGCGACCCGGGACCCGGCGCCCCCGTCGCGCAGCCCGTCCTCCACGGTGACGACCAGGTCGTGGGCGTCGGCGAGGTCGAGCAGCGACTCGCTGGGCGGCAGCACCCAGCGCGGGTCCACCACGGTGCAGCCGATGCCGTCGGCGGCGAGCCGCTGCGCCGCGGCGACCGTGGGCTCGGCGAGCGGGCCCATCGCGACCAGGAGCACGCTCGCGCCCGGGTCCGCGCGGAGCAGGTCGAGTCCCGCGGTCCGGCGAAGCACGGGCAGCTCCTGGCCGAGGGTGGCCTTGGGGAAGCGGAGGGCGGTCGGTCCGGGATGGGCGAGCGCCTCGTCGAGCTGCTCGCGCAGCTGCCCGGCGTCGCGCGGGGCGGCGACCCGGATGCCCGGCACCATGCCGAGCAGCGCGAGGTCCCACATCCCGTGGTGGCTGGCGCCGTCGGGGCCCGTAACGCCGGCCCGGTCCAGGACGAAGGTGACCGGCAGCCGGTGCAGCCCGACGTCGAGCAGGAGCTGGTCGAACCCCCGGTTGAGGAAGGTGGCGTAGAGCGCGACGACGGGGTGCTGGCCGCCCATCGCCAGTCCGGCCGCGGACGTCACCGCCTGCTGCTCGGCGATGCCCACGTCGAAGCACCGCTCCGGGTGGGCGGTCGCGAAGGACTGCAGGCCGGTCGGCCCGACCATCGCGGCGCTGATCGCCACCAGGTCGTCGTGCCGCTCGGCCTCCGCCAGGAGCGCGTCGGCGAACTCGTCGGTCCACGTGCTCGCCGGCACCGACACCGGCCGGCCGGTGGCGGCGTCCGAGCGGCCGACGGCGTGCATCCGGTCGGCCTCGTGGCACTCCGCCGGCTCGTAGCCGCGGCCCTTCTCGGTCAGGCAGTGCACCAGGACCGGGCCGTCCCCGGCGACGCCCGCACGCAGGGCCTCCTCGAGGGCGGGTACGTCGTGGCCGTCGACGGGTCCGACGTACCGGAGCCCGAGCTCCTCGAAGATGCCGCCGAGGTAGCCGGCGGTCGGGTCGGCCGGGTCGATCCGACCGGACGGGCCCTCCGCTCCGGCGCCGACGTCGCCCAGCAGCTCGTCGAGCCGGGCGAACCCGGGCCGATCGCGCAGGCGGCGCAGGTGATGGGCGAGCGCGCCCACCGTCGGCTGGTAGGACCGGCCGTTGTCGTTGAGGACCACGACGACCCGGCGCCCGCCTGTGCCGAGGTTGTTGAGGCCCTCCCAGGCGAGGCCGCCGGTGAGGGCGCCGTCGCCGATGACCGCGACGACCACCCGGTCCGGCTCGCCCGCCAGCTCGTAGGCCTTGCTCAGCCCGTCGGCGTACGCCAGCGAGGTGGAGGCGTGGGAGTTCTCGACCAGGTCGTGCGTGGACTCGGCCCGGAAGGGGTAGCCGGAGAGGCCGCCGGCCTGCCGGAGGGTGTCGAAGGCGGCGTTGCGCCCGGTCGAGCAGCTTGTGGACGTAGGACTGGTGGCCGGTGTCGAACACGATCGGCGACCGCGGGGAGTCCAGGACCCGGTGGAGGGCCACGGTCAGCTCGACCACTCCGAGATTCGGCCCGAGGTGGCCTCCGGTCGCACAGACCGTCTCGATCAGTCGTGAGCGCAGCTCCTCGACCAGCACCGGGACCTGCGGTGGGGGCAGGTCTCGTACGTCGCAGGGACTCTCGATGGACTCGAGGACCGTCATGGCACTCCCGGTTGTTGCTGCCGGCGCCGGGCCGGCGGATCTGCGGATGTATCGCAATGCGAGCGATGTCGTCCGGTAACCGGGTCGTCCTCACCCATGCGGGTGCGGGCCGAGCAATCGCGAGAAGTCGCGCGACAGCATCTCCAGGACCTCCTCGCCCAGGTGCATCCGCTCCGCGACCCGCTGCAGCTCCTCCAGGTGGGCGGCCCCCAAGGTCTGGACCAGCTCCCGGCCGGCCGGGGTCAGCCGGAGCCGCACGACGCGCTGGTCGTGCTCGTCGGCGCAGCGCTCGACCAGGTCCAGGGCGACGACCCGGTTGGCCAGCCCGACGACGCTGTGGTGGCGGAGCATCAGGTGGTCGGCGAGCTCGCGGATGCTCGGCGGCGTGGGGCCGGGGTGGGCGCGCACCGCGAGGAGCAGCTGGCCCTGCTGGCCGGTGAGCCCTACCTGTCGGGCTGCCTCGGAGCTCCACGCCAGGTAGCGGCGCAGCGCGGTCCGGAACACCAGGAGTGTCTGGTACTGCTGCTCGGTGGGCCCTGGCATCGAAGGTTTCCCCGGGCGACCGCGCAGGGCGGCGCCGGTGCTCGGCGGGACGGAGGGGCGCCGCGCCGGTACCCCCGGGGCGGCACATGATTCGCCCGGTCCGGTTGCTACCGTCATCCAAAGATCTCTGGAATACGGTGCGAGGGAGGGACGATGACCGGGACCGCACGCCGCCGGGCCCTGTTCGACGAGCTGGCCGTCGTGGGCAAGGCGCTCGGCAGCCCGCGCCGGCTGGAGCTGATGGACCTCCTGGCCCAGGGTGAGCGCACCGTCGACTCGCTGGCCCGTGCCGCGGACCTGGGCGTCACCACGGTCTCTGCGCACCTGCAGGTCCTCAAGATGGCCAACATGGTCCGGACCCGGCGGCAGGGGACCCGCATCTTCTACCGGCTCGCCGGCGACGACGTGGCCGACCTCTACGACCGGCTGCGCACCCTCGCCGTACGCCGGTCGGCCGACGTCGAGCGGGCCCGGGCCGCCTACCTCGAGCTGCCCAGCGGCGGCGAGGTCGGCACGGTCACCCGCGAGGAGCTCGTGCGCCTCATGCAGCAGGAGGCGGTGACGCTGCTCGACGTCCGGCCGCGGGAGGAGTACGCCGCCGCGCACATCCCCGGCGCCGTCAGCACGCCGCTCGACGAGGTCCTCGACCTGGCGCCCCAGCTGGGCGACCGCCGCCCGGTCGTGGCCTACTGCCGCGGCAGCTTCTGCGTGATGGCCCATGACGCGGTCCGCCTGCTCGGCCTCCCGGGGCGTGGAGGCCACCAGGCTCGAGGACGGGATGCTGGAGTGGCGCACGCACGGTCACCCGGTCGAGACCGGCGCCGGGGGACCGGCGTGACCGCCGACGTACCCCGCGCGTGGACGGCGCTGCGGTCCTGGTCGGCGCGCCGCTGGCTGGCCGCCGCGGCCGGGGCGACGGCGTTCCTCGTCGTGGTCGCGGTCCCCACCGACCTGATCGAACCCGGTCTTCGGCCGGGAGATCCCGCCACCCCCCTGGGCCTGGCCCGCCCTGGTCGTGTCCTCGGTGCTGGGCGGGCTGCTCGTCGCCAGCTACGTGGCCGGGCCCGCGGCCGACGACGTACCCACCGGTCGGGAGGCGGGCGCCCGCCGCGGCTGGGGCGGGGGCTGCTGACGTACTTCGCGGTCGGCTGCCCGGTGTGCAACAAGCTGGTGCTCCTCGCGCTCGGCAGCGCCGGCGCGGTCACCTGGTTCGAGCCCGTGCAGCCCGCCCTGCAGGCCGTCGCCGTCGCCCTGCTGCTGTGGGCGCTGCGCGGCCGGCTCCGCGGGGAGCTGGCCTGCCCGACCGACCTCGACCCCGGCCCCCAGGGCCGCCGACCCGAACAGGACCATGCATGCCGTAGCCCCCGACCCAGAGCCGGCCACCGCCCGCAAGAGCCCGGTCGTGCCGCTGGTGATCGCCGCCGTCGCGCTGGTCGCCGTGGTCGCCGCGCTGATCGCCGGCCGCGGCTCGGGCGACGCCGACACCGAACGGCCCGCGGCCGAGAGCTCCGCGAGCGGCGCGCCGTCGCAGCAGCACACCGCCGCCGACCAGCCGCTCGCGCGCCGCGAGCCGGGCGACCCGATGGCGGTCGGCGACGTCGACGCACCGGTGGTCATGGTGGAGTACTCGCGACTTCCAGTGCCCGTTCTGCGGCAAGTTCGCCCGCGACACCGAGCCCGAGCTGGTCCGGCGGTACGTCGACGACGGCACGCTGCGCATCGAGTGGCGGGACTTCCCCTACCTCGGCCCCGAGTCGCTCGCGGCCGCCCACGCCGGCCGGGCGGCCGCGGCTCAGGGCAGGTTCTGGGCGTTCCACGACGCCATGTACGCCGACCAGCGGCCACCCAACAGCGGCGCGGCTCGACGAGGACCACTTCGTCTCGGTGGCGCCGACGATCGGCCTCGACATCGCCGATTCCGCCAGGACCTGTACTCCGGGGCCGTCTCCGCGGCCGTCAGCGAGGACTTCCGGGAAGGGCAGTCCATCGGCGTGACCGGCACGCCGGCGTTCGTGGTCAACGGGCAGCCGATCATGGGGGCCCAGCCGACCGAGGTGTTCGTGCAGGGCCGTCGAGCAGGCCGCAGCGGACGGCCCGCCGATGACCGACGTCGGCCTGCTTTCCGCGTTCGCCGCAGGTGTCCTCGCGCTGCTCTCCCCCTGCAGCGCGCTGCTGCTGCCCTCGTTCTTCGCCTACGCCGTTCGCCAGCCGCACGGCCCTGCTCGCTGCGCACGGCGGCGTTCTACGCTGGGGCTGCTGCTGACGCTGGTGCCGCTCGGCACCGGTGCCGCCGCCGCGTCCTCGGTGTTCTACGGCCACCGCGGCCTGCTCATCGCCGTCGCAGGCTGGACGATCATCGCGCTCGGCGTGCTCCAGCTCCTGGGCGGCGGGTTCGCCCTCCCGTTCGGCCAGCCGGCTCCAGACCTGGTCGCCGCGACGCGGCGGCGGCTCCGCCGGCACTGGGTCTCCACCGTGGTCCTGGGTGCGGTCTACGGGCTGGCCGGGTTCTGCTCCGGCCCCGTGCTCGGTGCGATCCTGACCATGGCTGCCGCCCAGGAGCTCGCCCGTCGCAGGGCGGGCTGCTGCTCGCCGTCTACGCGGCCGGCATGGCCGCGCCGCTGTTCGTGCTGGCGGCGCTGTGGGACCGCTTGGACCTCGGTCGCAGACGGTGGCTTCGCGGCCGGATGCTGCGCCTCGGTCGCGTCCGCGGGTCCACACCACGTCCTGGTGTCGGGCGCTGCTGTTCGTCGCCATCGGTGTCCTCTTCCTGCGCTACGACGGCACCGCGGGGATGGACGGGCGCGCTGGGCGTCGGCGACACGACCGACCTGGAGCTCGCGGCGCAGGAGGCACGTCACCGATGACCGCGGACGGCCGGCGGTGGGTGCTCCCGGCGGTCGTCGCGGTGGTCGCGGGCTGGATCGCCTGGCGCCGCAGCTCGCCGGGCCGCGGGCACTGGGCCCGCGGGACCCGGGACCTTCGTCTCTGGGGTGGGCATTCGGCGGATTGCCAGTCTCGTCGAAACCGCCCGGCCTCGGCAGGGAGGCCGCGACGAGAACGGAGACCAGACGTGGACCAGCAGCACCAGGTCGACAGTCCGGCGGGCCGGATGGTCCGGTGGCGCTACCAGAGCGCCGTCAGAGCGGCCCGCATCTCGATGCGCTCGCCCGAGGAACCTCCCGGACCCCGACCCCTGGCCGAGCCGCACGGATGCCGTCGGTCGGACGACGATGACCATCGGCCCGACCCGCCTGACGTCGAAGGGCCCTGCACCCGCCGCGCGCGTGGCGCACGCTCGAGTCAAGGTGCTCCTCGAGTCGGGTAAGCGGATGGCGCGTGCGCGGGCGTCCGGTGCTCTGGGCTGTGCACTCCTCCTCGCCCGCGGGCTTGCGGCGCCGGACACCGGCCGCGCGCCGACACCGACACCGACCCCGACACCAGCGCCGACGTCCGACGCCGCGGCTCGCGCCGACGCCTGCGCCGGACTCCAGCCCGGCTCGCGGACCAGGACATCGAGCGACTACCGCTGCCAGGACGGCTCATCACGCCGCTCACGTTCGACGCCGGTGCGAACGCCCGACGGCGTGCCATTGGATCCGGGCCGCCCTGCTGCGGACGAAGGTTGCGGGCCACCTTCTTCCTAGCCGGGAGGGTTCGCGCGCACCTGTCCTCCGAAGATCCCGGCGGCTCGGCGAGGAAGCGGGACGTGCCGTCGGAACCGAGCACCATGACGCATCCCCGACCTCGCCACGCTGTCCGACCCGCGGCAACCGCCAAGGTCCGTGACGCCGAGGCCGCGATCCGGCGGTGACGGGAAGAGCCCGCGGCGGATCCTCCGGGCCCGTACGGCGCCCACGACCAGCGCCTGGTCGACCTGGTCAACGACCTGTGCTACGTGCCCCCTTCCGCTGGACGGTGGACACCCTGGGCTGAAGGGACGTCCCAGCGCATGCGTCGCGTCGGTGGTCTGTCCCGCGTCGTGGACGCCCCGCGGAGCGCGGCGCGAACGTGCTGGATCCGCGGCCTGGGGTCGAACCCCGACGACGGCACCACCTGGAGCGCCCGATGCGCTCCCCGGATCGTCGCGAGCTCCGCGCCGAGGGCTACCGCTCGTGCGGCTCGGCCCGTCGTAGATGAGCGCCCGCGCCCTGACGCCACCCGGCCCTTCAGCCGAGGAACGCGACGGTCCGAACGCGCGCACAGGCAGGCCGCTGGCGAGACCGACCACGACGCTGAGGACGGCGCCGTCGGACCGTGGCGCCGACCAGCCGGGCAGGGGCCCCGATCGGCCCGCTGCCCGCGGCCTCCGGGTCGGGCGACCGCACGGCGACCGCGGGGGCGAGCCAGCGCAGGTAGTAGTAGAGGCTCGCGACGGTGTTGACCGCGGCGGCGACGACGAGCCACGCCAGGCCGGCGTCCCACGCCGCGGTGAACACCGACAGCTTGCCGACGAACACGGCCGTGGGCGGTGTCCCGACCAGCCCCAGCAGGCAGACCAGCAACGCGCCGGCGAGCGCGGGGCGGCGGCGCGCCAGCCCGCGGTAGTCGGCCAGCGACGTCGCCCGGGCAGCTCGGCGACGACCGCGAACGCGCCGACGTTGGTCACCGCGTAGCCGGCGAGGTAGACCAGCAGCGCGGGCCGGGCCAGGTCGGCGCGCCCGGCGGCGGCGACGGACGAGCAGGACATAGCCGACCTGGCTGATCGTGGAGTAGGCCAGCAGGCGTCGCGGGTCGACTGGGCGAACGCGGCGAGGTTCCCGAGCGTCATCGTCACCGCGGCGATGACGGCGACCAGCGGCGGCCAGTCGACGGTCCGGTGGGCACGACGGCGAGGAACCGGAACGCGGCGATCAGCGCGCCGACCTTCGGCACGGTCGTGAGGAACGCCGCCGCCGGTGTCGTCGCGCCCTCGCACCACGTCGGGCACCCAGAAGTGCAGCGGCACGCCACCCGCCTTGAACAGCAGGCCCGCCGAGCACCCGACGACGCCCACCGCGACGGCGCCGGGCGGCGCGCTGCCGAGGCGGGTGCCAGCGCGGCGTACGACGTCGTGCCCCCGACCCCGGCGAGGACGGCGACCCCGGCGAGCAGGCACGAGCCGGCGAGCGCGGCGAGCAGGTAGGTCTTGAGCGCCGCCTCCGTGCCGAGCGCGTCGCGGGCGAAGCCGACGAGCGCGTAGAGCGGGACGGACGAGCAGGAAAGCCGACGGCGAGCACGCGCCAGGTCGTTGGCGCCGGCGAGCACGACCGACCCGAGCGACCGCCGACGGAGCAGCAGCACGTAGAACTCGGTCTCGCGCCGGTCTCCGGCGAGCCGGTCGACGGACAGGCCGAGCACCAGCAGCGGTGCGGACGGTCACGACGAGCCGGGCCCCGTGCGGTGGCGGGTCGATGGCGTAGCGTCGCCTGGTAGATGCTGCGCTGCGCGCCGAGCGCGGTGGCCGCGGCGACGATCGCCGCGACCAGCGCGCCCAGCGCCACCAGCCGCGGCACCCACTGGCGGGTGCGCGGCAGGAACGGCGCCGGTCAGCAGGGCGACGACCGCACCGAGGAGCAGCAGAGCTCGGGCAGCAGCGCGAGCGGGTCCTCGGTCATGACGCACCGGTCACCGACCGACCAGTCGACGACGGCCGCGGCCGCCGGCTCGATGACGTCGAGCAGCGGGCGCGGGAAGACTCCGATGACGAGCGCCGCCGAGCAGCAGCGGCGCGATCGCGGCGACCTCGCGTCGCGGCGAGGTCGGCGGAGACCGCCGACGTGACGCCGCCGGCGGTCGGCCGGGGAACAGCCGGTGCAGCGCGCGCAGCAACAGCGCGGCGGTGAGCAGCGATGCCGAGCAGCGCGACGACCGCGGCGACCGGCGCGGGCCCGAGGCTGCCGGTGAAGACCTGGAACTCGGCGATGAAGCCCTGAAGCCGGGCAGCCCGAGCGAGGCGAAAGCCGCGACCGCGGTCAGCGCCGCGAACCGCGGCGCGGGCGCGGCAAGCCCGCCGTACGCCGTCCATGTCGTAGGTGCCGGCCCGGTCGAACAGGACGCCGGCGAGCAGGAACAGCGCGCCGGTGATGAGGCCGTGGCTGACCATCTGCGTGACGGCGCCGGTCACGGCGAGCTGCCGCGCCTGCGGGAGGCGTCGGCGGCCAGCCCGGCGGCGCCGACAGCGAGCAGGATGTAGCCCATGTGGTTGACCGACGTGTAGGCGATCATCCGCTTGAAGTTGGTCTGCGCGAGGGCGACCAGCGCGCCCGTAGAGCACCGAGACGACGCCGACGACGACGAGACCGAGCGCCCAGGCGCGCCAGGCGTCGGGCAGCATCGGCATCGCGATCCGGACGAAGCCGTAGGTGCCCATCTTCAGCAGCACGCCGGCAGGATCGCCGACCCGCGCCGGGGCGTCGGTGTGCGCGGGCGGCAGCCAGGTGTGGAACGGGAACGGTCGGCGTCTTGACCGCCAGCCCGAGCCGATCGCCAGCGAGCACGAGCCCGCCCGGCCGCGCCGTGCCCGGCGAGCGGGCGGCTCCGCGGCGAGCGTCGACCATGTCGAACGTGTGCGGGTCGGCGCCGACGTAGAGGCCGATGAAGCCGACCAGCAGCGCCAGCGAGCCGAGGAACGTGTAGAGGAAGAACTTCAGCGCCGACCGCGCGGCGTCGCCGTGCCCCCAGCCGGCGATGACGAAGTACATCGCCACGATCGACAGGTCGAAGAAGACGAAGAACAGGATGAGGTCGGCGGACGCGAACAGCCCGAGGCACGTCGTCTCGAGGAACAGGAACAGCGCGGCGAAGCGCGTGGCCGGTCGGTCTCGCCGCAGCGCGTAGACGGCGCACGCAGCGAAGAGCACGGTGGTCAGCGCCAGCAGCGGCAGCGACAGCCCGTCGACGCCGAGGTGGTAGCTGCTGCCCGACGGTCGGGATCCAGTCGGGTGTCGCTCGTAGGCGAGCCGCGCCCCGGCGGCTGGCCGTCGTAGGCCGACCCACATCGCCACGACCAGCGCGAGCTCGGTCACGCGTGGGACCGCGAGTCACGCGCGGACCGCGCGCGTCCCGGCAGCCGCGGCACGACGGCAGCACGAGCGCCGCGAGCAGCGGCAGGAACACCAGGAGGCTGAGCACGGCTCACCTCACGACCGGAGCAGCGGACGAGGCGGACGACGGCCAGCAGCGCCGAGCACCGCGACGGCCTGCAGCGTAGTACTGGTGGAGCTGGCCCGGTCTGCGGGCGGCGCCGGCCAGCCCGCCTGCGCGACGCCGGTGGCGACCGCGCCGGACCGGCACCGTCGCACGCCCACGTCGGTCGGCGTCGAGCTGCTGCGCGATGGCCGCCAGGCGCGCCGTGCGCCGGCGGCGGCCGGTCGACGGTTCCGGTCGAGCACGTGGTCGTCGAACCGCGCCAGCGCGCCGGGCGAGCCGCAGCGTCGGCCGGACGACGACCGCGTCGGCGAACCGCTCGAGATCCAGCCACCGGGCGAGGCCGGTCGCGCTCGAGCCGCGCGGACGGTCCCGGCGGAGACGACGACGGCGAGCACGGACGCGACGGCGACCAGCGTGGACAGCGCCATCTCCCGACCCGGACGCCGGCGGCGGGCGGTGTCGCCGAGCGCGGCGCGCAGCGGGTCGGCGACCGGGGGCAGCGCGAGCACGCCGAGCAGCGGCGGCGCCGGCGGCGAGCAGCACGAGCGGCGCCTGCTCGGCGGCCGACGGCCGGGTGCCGGGGCGCCGGCGTCGTAGACGCCTCGGTCTCGAGCGGCGCACAGGAGCACGACGAGCGCATGGCCGGCGTACGCGGCCGACAGCGCGGCGCCGGCGAGCCCGACGGCGTACAGCGCGGGCGACGTCTCCAGGGCGCCGGCGAGCACCTCGTCCTTCGTCGCCCACAGCGACAGCGGGGGAGCCCGGCGAGGGCGAGCAGGCCGACGACGGCCGCGGCGCCGACGAGCCGGCGACCGGCGGGCGGCGCCGCGTCAGCGCGTGCAGGTCCTTGGTGCCGAGCGCGCGAGCCAGGCACCGGCGGCGAGGAACAGCAGCGACTTGGCCGCCGCGTGCGCGACCAGGTGGCTGACGCCGCCGGCGACGCGCGCCCACGCCCGCGGCGAGGACGACGAAGCCGAGCTGGGCGGCCGGTCGACGCGGCGAGCAGCTGCTTGAGGTCGCGCTGCGCGACGGCGACCGCGCCCGAGCAGCGACGGCGGTCAGCGCGCCGATCCACGCGACGGCGTCGGCCGGCCCAGCCGGCGGCGCCAGCAGCGGCGCGACGCGCAGCAGCAGGTAGCCACCCATGGCCACCATGGCGGCGGAGTGCAGCAGCGCGCTGACCGGGCTCGGGCCGTCCATGGCGCGGCCGATAGCCAGAAGGAGAACGGCAGCTGCGCGGCCTTGCCGAGCGCGGCGACGGGCGACACCGGCGGCGACGACGTCGCGCCACCCGGACGAGGCGCCGGTCCAGGTCGGCCAGCAGCCCAGCCAGCGCCGCCGGCGAGCGTCGGCGCCCGCGGCGACGTAGAGCCCCAGGTCGGCGGTCCGCGTGGTCAGGAACGCGGTCGGTGCCGGAGGTGACCCGGTGGTCGTCGCGCCAGCGGAACCCGATCAGCGCGTACGACGTCGCGCCCATGACCTCCCAGGCCGATCAGCAGCGTCGGCAGCCTGGCGGCGACCGCGGTCAGCAGGACGGCGGCGACGAACAGCAGCATCAGGCCGTGGAACCGGCCTCCGAGCCGCCCGGGCACCGGGGTCCGCGCCGAGGTCGGCGGCCGCGAACACGAGCACCAGCAGGGCCACCGCAGCGATGGTCGGCACGAACAGCGCGGCCAGCCCGTCGACCCGCGCACCCGAACGGCGCGCCGGCGAGGAAGGCGGCCGACACCGCGGACCGGCCCGACGGCGACGACGGCCGCGAGCACGACGACGACGCACGGCGGCGCCGAGGGACACGACGGCCGCGGCGCGGCCCGCCGGGCGTCGGGTCGCCGACGAGCGCACAGGCCCGCGCCGACGAGGCCGGCAGGGCGACCAGGGCGAGGAGGGCGGCGTCGGCGGTCACCGCGTCAGCTCCGTGGCCATGTCGGTCATGTCGACTGCCCGACGACCGGTGCAGCGTGGTGGCGACGGCGAAGCCCATCGCCATCTCGACGGTCATCGCGCCGATCACCACGAGCAGGAGGACCTGCCCCGACGGGTCGGGTGCCAGGAACCACCAGAAGGCGGCGACGGCGAGGATGACGCCGTTGAGCATCAGCTCCAGGCCCATCATCACCATCACCACGAACTGCTGGGACAGCGCGCCGTACAGCCCGACGCTGAAGAGCGCCGCCGCGACGAGCAGCACGAGCTCGAGGGTCATCGGCCGACACCTCCGGGCTGGGGGTCACGCGCCGGCCGCTGGTCGAGGTCGTCGCCGAGCCGGTCGTACCGGGTGCGGTGCCGACGACGAGCACGACGCCGGCGACGATCGTCGCCACCATCACCGGGCTGATCGCGACCATCACCAGCATGTGGCTGCCCATGAGGGCCTCCCCGAGCGCGCGGGTCAGGTCCGACGGCGGCAGCGACCGCCGCTCGGGCCAGGGGACGAGCACCGCGCCGGCGCCGAGGACCACGAACGTCGCGATCGAGGCGGCGAGCGCGGCCCGCTTGCCGTGCACCATCGCTCATCGGCATGAGCGCCGGGTTCATCCCCATGAACATCACCATGTAGACGGCCATCACCGCCATCTCCATGACCATCATCAGCACCACGACCACGCCGAGGTAGCCCTGGTGCAGAGTCAGCACCGCGACGCCGACCGCCACGAACGACAGGGCCAGCGCGTACGTCGCCCGGGCCATCGAGTCGACGTAGAACACGGCGGCCCCGGCCAGCACCGCGACCACCGCGGAGATCCAGAACACCACGGCGGCCGTCACGGTCAGCTCCATCGTCGGATCCACCTCTCCCTCAGCTCTTCTGCGCCACGGCGACGACGGCGACCACCAGGTCCTGCAGCACCACCAGCGGGAGCAGCACGACCCAGCCCACCTCCAGCACCTTCTCGGGCCGCAGCAGCGGCAGCCGGTCGGCGACCACCAGCAGCAGCGCCAGGACGGCGGCCGTCTTCACGACCAGCCACAGCGGCCCGGGCAGCCACGGCCCGCCCTCGCCGCCCAGGAACATCGGCACCGCGAAGGCCGCGCCCGCGACCAGCAGGGCCGGCCGGCCGGCCGTGACCAGGAGCCGGTCGACGCCGGACACCTCGGCCAGCACGCCGCCTGCCACGTCGGCTCCCGCAGGCGCCCGCAGCGGACCCCACATCGTGAAGCCGAGCACCCCGACGGCGTACGCCACGAATGCGACCGGCATCCACACGACGTACCAGAGGCCGTCCTGGGCGGTCGCCACCGCGGTGCTGTCCAGGCTGCCCGCGGCGATCGCCGGCGCCACCAGGGCGAACATGAGCGGCAGCTCGTAGGCCAGCCCGAGGGCGAGGAAGCGGTACCCGCCGGCCAGTCCGTGGAACGAGTTGGCGCCCCAGCCCAGCCAGCCAGAACAGCGCCCACAGGGTGACGTCCAGCGCGTTGAACCACACGATCCCGAGCCCGGGCGGCGCCCCGGACCGGCCGTGGAGCGGCACCAACGCGGCCATGCCCAGCGCCACCGGGAGCAGCCCGGCGGACGCCAGCCGCCACAGCAGCAGGTCCGCGGACACCGTGCGTCGCGGTCGCTGGCGCAGCAGCCGCGCGCCCTCGGCGACGACCGAGGCCGCACCGGCGACGCCCCGCCCGGCGCTCATGGCTGTCCCGCCGGGGACGCATGCGCCGTGGCCCACCGGCCGGCCGCCGGCCCGAGCGCGGGGGAGAGCCCTGCGACCAGCACCCGCACCTCGCCCAGGTCGCGCCCGGCCACGAGCGCGGGGAGCCGGTCGACCAGGACGGACGGCTCGGGCGTGCGGACCTCCCGGCCGTCGAGCTCGTCGGCGGCCGCCTCGAGCGACGCGGCCAGCCGGGTCGCGGCGTCACCGGTGAACGGCGGGCTCGCCTCGGCCGTCAGCCCGTCGACGGCCGCCAGCGAGCGCAGCGACCAGCGCAGCAGCGGACTGTGCACGACGCGGCGCCGCTCGGTGCGCACCAGCCCGGCCGCCGACGGGTCGCGGTCGAGACACGCGTCGCGTGCCCGACGTACCGCCGTCGTGCGGTGCGGCGAGCCGGCCAGGGTCAGGACGGCGGTCGCGGCGTCGAGCCACGCCGCCGCGTGCACCCATCCGTCGGCTGTGGTCGCGGCGGCGTCGATCGCCGGGGGACCGGTCCAGGCGGCCTCCGCGTCCATGACGACGTCACCGTGCAGCGCGCAGGTCAGGGTCAGTCCGGCCGGCCACCACCTCAGCACCGGGCCGAGCGGGACGTGCAGCACGTCCATCTCGAGGCCGTCGCGGTCGTCCGCGCCGTCGGCCAGCGGGACGTCCTCCCCGGGCTCCGCGGCCCGGTTCCGGGCGTCGGCCCGCTGCGCGGCGGTGTCGGCGAGCTGGCGCGCGCCCCGGTCCAGGGCGGCGTCGACCAGGTCGGCCGCGGTGACGTCGACCCGGGCGCGCGGGCCGGGCATGGACTCGTACAGCCGGTCCGCGAGCTCGCGCAGCTCGACGGGCGGAGAGCCCAGCACTAGGAGCAGGTCGGCGTCGGCAGGGCCGTCGGCGACCACCCAGCCGCGCCGGTCGACGGAGCGCTCGGCGGCCACCCGGAGCGCGAAGTGCCCCGGCGGCTCGACCACCAGCACGTGCACGCGCGACACCGCGAGTCGTGCGACCACGGCGTTCAGGCCCATCGGAACGCCCCCTCGCGCTTCGCCCAGGCGACGGCGACGAGCAGGGCGCCGAGGAACGCGAACATCTCGATCACCGCGCTGCGGCCCAGGTCCGCGACGACGACCGCCCACGGGTACATGAAGAGCATCTCGACGTCGAAGGCGAGGAACACGATGCTCGCGGTGTACCAGCGCACGTGGTAGCGGGACAGCGCGTGCTCGACCGGCTGGTGCCCGGACAGGAACGGCAGCACCACGAGGGGCTCGCGGGACACCGCGAGGAGCAGGTGGGCGGCGCGCAGGGCGACGACGAGCACGATCCCGAGGGCGATGGCCGCCGCGAGTCCGAGGTACACCGGGTCCTCCTTCAGTCGTCGTCGGGGCCTTGGCGACCCAGGTCGATGAGCCGGTACAGGCAGTGGTGCCGCAATGGCTCGGGGAAGCCGTCGGCGAGCCGGTAGTACACGACCCGCCCCTGCTTGCGGCGCGAGACGAGCCCCGCCGTGCGCAGCACCCGCAGTCCGTAGCCCACCGCGTCCTCGGTGGTCTCCAGGGCGAGCGCGAGGTCGCCGACGCACAGCTCGTCGACCAGGTCGAGCGCGAACAGGATGCGCGAGCGGGTCGGGTCGGCGATCAGCGACAGCACGCCGCTGAGCTGCTCACTCTCCTCGCGGCTGGGCATCCGCGCCCGAGCCCGCTCGACGCCGTCGCGGTCGACGGGGTGGCCGTGGGTCGCACCGTCGTTGTCCGTCATCGCCTCACCTCGCTGACATCCGGGTACCCGCACCGGTGTCCGACAAACGGGCCGCGCCTTCCCGGGGCACGTCCGGTGGTTTCGAGACGGAGGGAGACGGTGGTTGAGGTGCGAGGGCGCCCCGCGCCCGAGCCTCGAAACCACCGCGCCGCCGACGGCGGCCTGCGGGCCGGCGGGTGGTTGCGCGCCGACAGGCAGGGAAGCGGGTACGCCGAGCGGGTGGTCGCGGTCGCTTCCCGGGTCGCGGGGTTTCGAGACGGCTGCTGCGCACCCTCCTCAACCAGCACGTAGCCACGGCGGCTGAGGTGCGAGGAGCGCCAGCGACGAGCCTCGAAACCACCGCGCCGCCGACGGCGGCCTGCGGGCCGGCGGGTGGTTGCGCGCCGACAGGCAGCGAAGCGGGTACGCCGGGCGGGCGGTCGCCGTCGCTTCCCGGCTCCCGGGGTTTCGAGACGGTTGCCTGCGCAACCTCCTCAACCACCGGAAGCACACGGTGGTTGAGGTGCGAGGAGCGCCAGCGACGAGCCCCGAAACCACCACCCCCAGCGACGCGTAGGCGCTCGAGAATCGGACGGGAAAATACTTTTGGAAACCGTCTCGCAGAGTGAGACAGACCGGCCCTGACCAGGCCTCGATGTCGGTGGTCGCTGCTTGGCTTGATCCCATGGCAGCCAGCACCCCGATCACCACCCCGGACCCGGTGCCGGTGACCCGCGAAGCGCTGGTGATCGACGCTGCCCGCGCCAACCGCGCCGCGATCACCGACCTGGAGATCCAGCGCCTGCAGTTGGCGGTGGAGTGGGTGCTGCTCCACCCCGGCGACGAGGTCGACACGAGCATCCCGTGGGCGATGCGGGACCTGGAGATCGCCGGCGACGGCGCCCCCACCATCGACGAGGGCGCGATCGCCGAATTCAGCCTGGCGATCGGCGTGTCCACCGACTCGGGGCGGCTGTACCTGGGGGATGCGGTGGAGCTGAAGTACCGGCTGCCGCGGATCTGGAAGCGGGTGCTGGATGGCCGGTTGCCGGTGTGGAAGGCCCGCAAGATCGCCGACGCCACCCGCTCCCTCCCCGCCGACGGGGCAGCGTTCGTGGACCGGGCGCTGTACTTCGTGGCCCACAAGTGCTCCTACGCCGAGATCGACCGGCAGGTCGACAAGGCCCGCGCCGAGTACGACCCCGCCGAGGCCGAACGCCGCCGCCTCGAGGCCGCCGAACGCCGCCACGTCAAGGTCCACCTCGGTGCGATGACCCACGACGGACAGGTCCCGATCACCGCGATGGCCGACATCGGTGACGCCGTCGCCTTCGAGGAGTACGTCGCTGCGCAGGCAGCGAAGCTGGACGCGACGATCCCGCTGCAGGTGCGCCGCTCCATGGTCCTGGGCATGCTCGGCCAGTCAACCGGTGAGCACCAGGGTCCAGGGTGCGCAGCGTGAGTTGGTGATCTACACCCACACCCGTCCCGGCCAGACCATGGTCGACCTCGACAACACCCGGTCGTTCATCACCCCCGAGCACCTCAAGGACTGGTGCGCCCAGGCGGGGACGAAGGTGACCATCAAGCCGGTCATCGACCTCAACGAGGAGCTGTCCACCGAGGGCTACCGGCCCACCGCCGCGCTGAAGGAGCAGACCCGGCTGCGCTACCCCGAATGCCCCTTCCCGCTGTGCAACCGCCCCTCTTGGCGACCCCGCCAGACACCCGAGGAGCCATCCAAACAGTCGATCCGAACGGGAGGCCGGACAGGGGTCCGGGCAGCACGCCGACCACGACCACATCGTCGAGTACCCCAAAGGCCCCACCGCGTCCTCGAACATGGCGCCACCGTGCCGCGGACACCACCGCCTCAAGACCTTCACCGCCTGGACCTACACCCGAGCCCCCGGCATCGGCTGGATCTGGACCAGCCCCCTCGGCCACCGACATATCGGCTGACCACACCCCGCCGACCACGGCCGGCGGGGCCACACCCATGCCTCGAGCCGACCTGGGGTGCCAGGGGCACTGCCTGCCGGGACGTACGCGCCCTACCTGGCTGCCGGTGACCGACCTAGCGTGAGGACATGACACGCCGCCTGAGCGGCCTGGACTCGAGTTTCCTGTACGCCGAGTCCGCGACGATGCCGCTTCACGGGGGGTCCATCACGATCCTCGACCCGTCGACGGCACCCGACGGCTTCGGCATCGAGCAGGTCCGGCGCGACATCGCGTCAAGGCTCGACCGGCTCGTTCCCTTCCGGCTGCAGGTCGCCACTTCGGTTCTCGGCTTGGGTCGGCCGGTGTGGGTGGACACCCGCGGCTTCGACCTCGAGCGGCACATCCACGCGGCCGCCGTACCTCGTCCAGGCACCCCGCGGCAGCTCGCCGAACTCGCCGGGGAGCTATTCGCCGGCCAGCTTCCTCGTGACCGACCGTTGTGGCAGCTCTGGTTCGTGGAGGGGCTCGAGGACGGTCGGGTCGCCCTGATCTGGAAGGCGCACCACGCGCTGATGGGCGGCGTGGAGGTGACCAACCTGCTCCGGCTGCTCTACGACCTAGACGTCCCGGTGGCCCAGGAGGAGGCACGCGCCGCCCGACCTCGGCGAGCAGATCCCCTCTCCACTCGCGATGGTGGCGCGTGCCGCCGTGGACGTGAGCGCCGTCCCGGTCCGGGTCGCGCGGCTGCTCGGCGAGAGTGCTCTGGCGGCCGTCCGGGTCTCCCGCTTCCTGCTGGGGGGCGGCCGGCTGTCGGGCACGTTGCCGTTCGCCGGCCCGAAGACGTCGCTCAACGGCGCACTGGTTGCGGACCGCACCTTCGCGTTCACGTCTATCTCGCTCGATGACGTCAAGATCGTGAAGAAGGCTCTGGGCGTGAAGGTGAACGACGTCGTGCTCGCTGTCTGCGGCACAGCACTGCGCAGCTATCTCGACAACCGCCACGAGCTGCCGAGCAGGTCCCTCAACGCGACCGTCATGGCCGCCGTGGGTGGGATCGGTGCCCACGCGGGCGCGACGCTGGGCAACGCGACGTCGGTCCTCGGCGCAACCCTCGCCACGGACGTCGCCGATCCGCGTGGACCGCTTGCACCGGATCAGCGCCTCGACGCAGAGCGCCAAGGCGCTGCACCAGGCGCTGGGCGACACGATGGTGATGCGTCTGGCTGACGCTCTGCCTCCCGGCATCTTCGGCGTGGCGCTGCGCGCGTACGGTGCGACGGCCTGCCCTCGATGCTCAGGCCACCCTTCAACGCTGTGATTTCGAACGTGCCGGGACCACCATGTCGCTGTACTCCTCGGGCGCACGCGTCCTCTCCTGCTACCTGTTCGGTCCGCTGATCCAGAGCGTGGCGCTGGACATCACCGTGATCAGCTATGCCGGCTCAATCGACGTCGGCATCGCCGCCAGCCCCAATCTCGTCCCGGACCCGTGGCAGATCGCGGACGCGATGCCGGCCGCGTTGGAGTCCCTGGTCGTCGCTTGTCGGAGAGTGGGCACGATCGGGGAGGGACGGCCCCCAGGTCCGGCCGAAGGTCCCTAGACCGCTGGCGCCGCGGGGACGAGCCTGAAGACGTGCGGTATCCCGCTCACTCCGTCGCGTCGACGCCCCGCGTCGAGCCCGGCGTCCTGTCGCTCGCCGGGCTGCAGGCCTTGATAGAGGCGCTGGCCGGGCGGGGCTACCGCGTCCTCGGACCGGTCGTCGCCGACGGTGCGATCGGCTACGGCCCCGTCGCGCGGGTCGCCGACCTGCCGGTCGGCTGGGGCGACCAGCAGGAGGCCGGCAGCTACCGGTTGCGCCGTCGCGACGACGACCTCGTGTTCGGCTACGCCACCGGTGCGGGCTCGGCGAAGTCGGTGTTCTTCCCCGCCCGCGACCTGCTGTGGCGCGTCCACCGGGACCGCGACGACGGCGTCAGCGTCGACCCGCCCGGGCCCGACGGTGCCGCAGCGGCCGGGCCGGTCGCCCTGCTCGGCGTCCGGTCGTGCGACCTGGCGGCGCTGGACATCCACGACACGGTCCTGCTCGGCCGGGCGTACGCCGACGCGTCGTACGCCGTGCGCCGCGCGGACGCCTTCGTCGTGGCCGTCACCTGCAGCGACCCCGGCGGCACCTGCTTCTGCGTCTCGATGGGCACCGGTCCACGTCCCGAGCCGGGCCGGGGGGCGGGGTACGACCTCGCCCTGACCGAGGTGCTCGACGCAGAGGGACACCGGTTCCTCGTCGAGGCCGGGACGGATGTGGGCGCCGAGGTGCTCGCGAACCTCGCGGCGCCGGCGGCGACCGAGCCGGACCTGCGTGCCGCCGACGCGGTGGCGCAACGCGCCGCCGAGCGGATGGGCCGGCACCTGGACACCGACGGCCTCAAGGAGCTGCTCTACGACAGCGTCGACAGCCCCATGTGGGACGAGGTCGCGACCCGCTGCCTGGCGTGCACCAACTGCACGATGGTCTGCCCCACCTGCTTCTGCACCGACGTCGAGGACATCACCGACCTGGCCGGGGACGAGGTGCAGCGTGACCGCGTCTGGGACTCCTGCTTCGACCTGCGGCACTCCTACCTGCACGGCGGGTCGGTGCGCCGCACCACGCCCGCCCGCTACCGGCAGTGGATGACGCACAAGCTCGCGTCCTGGATCGACCAGTTCGGCACGTCGGGGTGCGTGGGCTGCGGGCGCTGCATCACCTGGTGCCCGGCGGGCATCGACATCACCGCCCAGGTGGCGGCGCTGCGGCGAGGAGGGCTGACCATGCGCACCGATCGCCGACCGGCTGGTCGACCACCCCTTCTTCGACGGGCCTGCCGCGCGAGTCCGTCGCCCTGGTCGCCGGGTTGCGGCCGCAACGTGCGCTTCCGCCCGGGCGCGCTCGCTCTTCCGCGAGGGCGACCAGGCCGACACGTTCTACGTCGTACGCCGGGGGCGGGTCGCCCTCGAGATGCGCACGCCCACGGGGTCGCAGGTGCTCGACACCGCCGAGGACGGCGACGTGATCGGCTGGTCGTGGCTGGTGCCGCCGTACCGCTGGACCTTCGACGCGTCGCGCGGTCGAGGAGGTCCGGGCCGTGGAGTTCGACGGCGCCTGCCTGCGCGGCAAGTGCGACGACGACCCGGCGCTCGGCTACGCGCTGCATGCAGCGCGTCGTCGCAGTGATGTCGGCCCGCCTGCAGTCGGCACGGGTCCGGCTGCTCGACCTCTACGGGACGCCCATGACCACGACCCGCGCGCTCGCCGACCGGACCGCCGGCCCCATGGTGCCCGCCCGTTCGTCGTCACCCGCCGACGCCGGGAGACCGCCGACACGGCGACGCTCTGGCTGGAGCCCGAGCGACGGCGGCCCCTTCGGCTTCGCCGCCGGGCAGTTCACCATGCTCCAGGCCTTCGGGGTCGGCGAGGTGCCGATCTCGATCAGCGGTGACCCGGCGGTCACCGACGTCCTCCAGCACACCGTGCGCGACGTCGGGCCGGTCTCGCACGCGATCGCGACCGCGCCGGTCGGCACCCGCCTCGGGGTGCGCGGACCGTTCGGGGCCGGGTGGGACGTGTCCGGGGCCCGTGGTCGCGACGTCGTGGTGGTCGCGGGCGGCATCGGGCTGGCGCCGCTGCGACCGGCGATCCTCGAGCTCTGTGCGGCCCGCGACGACTTCGGCCGGATCAGCCTGCTCTACGGGGCCCGGACGCCCACGGAGATGCTGTTCCCCGGCGAGCTGCTCAGCTGGGCGACCGAGGGCCCGCTCGACGTCCAGGTGACCGTGGACCGCGCGGACGACGCCTGGCACGGCCGGGTCGGGCTGGTCACCGGGTTGCTCGACCGCGCGGCCTTCGACCCGGCACGGACCACGGCGCTGATCTGCGGCCCCGAGGTGATGATGCGCCACACGGCGTTCGCCCTCCTCGACCGCGGCGTGCCCGCCGCCGACGTCCGCGTCTCCATGGAGCGCAACATGCGCTGCGGCATCGGCCTGTGCGGCCACTGCCAGCTGCGCGAGCTGTTCATCTGCCAGGACGGCCCGGTGCTCGGGTACGACGTCGTCGCGCCGCTGCTCGGGAGGGCCGAGCTGTGACGGGCCACGGCGTCCACCGGCCCAAGCTGGCCGTGTGGAAGTTCGCGTCCTGCGACGGCTGCCAGCTGACGTTGCTCAACTGCGAGGACGAGCTGATCCCGCTGGCCGGCCAGGTGGAGATCGCCTACTTCCCCGAGGCCACCCGCGCGGTCGTCGAGGGACCGTACGACGTCTCGCTCGTCGAGGGCTCGATCACCACCCCGGAGGACGCCGACCGGATCCTCGAGGTCCGTGCCGCGTCGGGCCGGTTGATCACCATCGGCGCCTGCGCCACCAGCGGCGGCATCCAGGCGCTGCGCAACTTCGCCGACGTGGCGGAGTTCCGCTCGGTCGTCTACGCCCACCCCGAGTACCTCTCGACCCTCGACCGCTCGACGCCGATCGCCGACCACGTCCGCGTGGACTTCGAGCTGCGCGGGTGCCCGGTGGACCGGCGCCAGCTGCTCGAGGTGCTGGCCGCCGAGCTGCAGGGCCGCGCGCCGCGCATCCCGTCACACAGCGTCTGCGTCGAGTGCAAGCAGCGCGGCAACGTCTGCGTCACGGTCGCGCACGGCACCCCCTGCCTCGGCCCGGTCACCCAGGCCGGGTGCGGCGCGCTCTGCCCGTCGTTCCACCGCGGCTGCTACGGCTGCTTCGGCCCGCAGGACAGCCCCAACACCGCGTCGATGGCCGAGCAGCTGTCGCGGTGCGGGATGGGCGAACCCGAGGTGCTGCGCGTCTTCCGCACCTTCAACGCCGCCGCGGAGGCGTTCCGTCGCGAGAGCGAGCGGCACGAGCCACCCCGTGAGGAGGTGCCGCGATGACCCACAACCTCAAGGACGGCGGCCAGGTCATCTCGGTCGGCGGGCTCGCGCGCGTCGAGGGCGAGGGCGGGATGCGCCTGGTCCTCCACGACGGCCGGGTCAGCGACGTCCAGCTCCAGATCTACGAGCCGCCGCGGTTCTACGAGGCCTTCCTGCGCGGCCGGTCCTACGTCGAGCCGCCGGACATCACCGCGCGGATCTGCGGCATCTGCCCGGTCGCCTACCAGACCAGCGCGTGCTGGGCGATCGAGGACGCGTGCGGCGTGACCGTGCCGGACCACGTGCGGTCGATGCGGCGCCTGCTGTACTGCGGCGAGTGGATCGAGAGCCACGCGCTCCACGTCTTCCTGCTGCACGCGCCCGACTTCCTCGGCTACGACGGCGCGATCGAGATGGCCGCCGACCACCCGGACGTCGTCGAGCGCGGGCTGCGGCTGAAGAAGGCCGGCAACACGCTGATGACCGTCGTCGGCGGCCGGTCGGTGCACCCGGTCAACGTCCGGGTCGGTGGCTTCTACCGCTACCCGTCGGTGGCGGAGCTGCGGGCGCTGCGGCCGGTCCTCGAGCTGGCGCTGGAGGACTCGCTGGCGACGGTCCGGCTGGTCGCCGGCTTCGACTTCCCCGACTTCGAGCAGCCCTACGAGTACCTCGCGCTCCGGCCCGAGACCGGCTACCCGATCGAGACCGGCACCGTGGTGACCTCCTCGGGAGGTGGGTTCCCGGTCGCCGCGTTCGCCGACCACGTCGCCGAGGAGCACGTCGCGCACAGCAACGCGCTGCACGCCACGCTCGACGGCCGGTCCGAGCCGTACGCCGTGGGCCCGCTCGCCCGGTACACCCTCAACGCCGACCGCCTGTCGCCGGTGGCCGCCGAGGCGGCGCGCGAGGCCGGGACTCGGACCCGACCTGCCGCAACCCGTTCCGGTCGATCGTGGTGCGGGCCGTCGAGCTGGTCGAGGCGTGCGCCGAGGCGCTGCGCATCGTCGACGGCTGGGCGGACGGCGCCCCGCCGTACGTCGACGTGGCGCCGCGCGCCGGCGTCGGGCACGGCGCGACGGAGGCACCGCGCGGCGTGCTGTTCCACCGCTACACGCTCGACGGGGCGGGCCTGATCACCGACGCCCGCATCGTGCCGCCCACCTCGCAGAACCAGGCGGCGATCGAGAGCGACCTGCGCCGGATGGCGGAGGCGTGGGTCGACCTCGGCGACCTCGACGACCATGCGCTCCAGCACCGCTGCGAGCAGGCGATCCGCAACTACGACCCGTGCATCTCGTGCGCGACGCACTTCCTCGACCTGACCGTGGAGCGGACGTGACGCGCCCTGGTCGTCGGCCTCGGCCGCGCCGACCGCGGCGACGACGCGGTGGGTGCCCACGTCGCCCGCGCGGTCGCTGCCCGGGGGCTGCCCGGGGTCGAGGTGCACGAGACCGAGGAGCCGGCCGACCTGATGGACGCGTGGGCCGGGCACGACCCGGTGGTCGTGGTCGACGCGGTCTGCTCGGGAGCGCCGCCGGGAGCCGTCCACGTCCTCGGCGCGGGCACCTCCACCGCCGGGCACTCACCGGCGGCCTGGGCGGCCACCGGGCGCGGCGGCACCCACGCGCTGGGCCTCGCGGCGGTGGTCGGGCTGGCCCGGTCGCTGGGCCGGCTGCCGGTGCACCTGGTGATCGTCGGGGTCGAGGCCGACGGCTTCGACCACGGCGCACCCCTGTCGGACCCGGTCGCCGCGGCGGTCCCGGCCGCCGTCGCTGCGCGTCGTCGACGCGCTGGACGCCGCAGGGAAGGAGGCCGTCGATGTGCCTCGGTGAGATCGCCCAGGTCGTCGACCTCGTCGACGACCGGTCCGTGCGCGCCCGGGTCGGTGACCGGCTCGTCACCGTCTCGCTGCTGACCCTCGACGGTCCGGTCGCGACCGGCGACTGGCTCCAGGTGCACGCCGGGTTCGCCCTCGCCCGCCTCACCGACGCCGAGCGGCGCGACGCGGCCCGGATCCGCAACCCACTCCAGGAGGAACCCCGATGACCAGCCCCACCACCCGGCGTACCGGCCTCCTGCTCGCGCTCGTGACCGCGGCGATCAGCGGGGTCGCGGTGTTCCTCAACGCCGACGGCGTCCGTGCCTTCGGCGACGCCACGGCGTACACGACGGCCAAGAACCTGGTCGCCGCCCTCGTGCTGGTCGCCGTGGTCGGGACCGGATCCCGCACCGGCGCGCGGCTGACCCGGCCGCGCACCGGCGGGCAGTGGGCCGGGCTGGCGGCGGTCGGCGTGATCGGCGGCAGCGTGCCGTTCGTGCTGTTCTTCGAGGGCTTGTCGCGTGCGAGCTCCGGCCAGGCCGCGTTCCTGCACAAGACCCTCCTGGTGTGGGTCGCGGTGCTGGCGGTGGCGCTGCTGCGCGAGCGGCTGAGCGTCGTGCACCTGCTCGCGATCGGGCTGCTCGTCGTCGGGCAGGTGGGCCTGGTCGGCGGGATCGGCGGGTTCGGCGCGCCGGAGGCGATGATCCTGGCCGCGACGCTGATGTGGGCCGTCGAGGTCGTGGTCGCCAAGCGGCTGCTGGCCGGACCTGTCCTCGTGGACCGTCGGCGTCGCCCGGATGGGCGTCGGGCTCGGTCGCGCTGCTCGCGCTGGGTCGCCGTCCGTGGCGACCTCGGGCTGCTCACCTCGATGACGGCGACGCAGGCGGGCTGGGTGCTGCTCACCGGGGTGCTCCTGGCCGGGTACGTCGCGCACCTGGTTCGCCGCGCTCCGGCGCGCGCCCGCGGTCGACGTGACCGCGGTGCTGGTGCTGGCCGCGCCGCTGACGGCGGTGCTCAGCAACGCGGCGGCACGGCGTACCCCTCGGCCCGCAGCTGGACTGGCTGGTCGTCCTGCTCGCCGGCGGGGCGCTCGCCCTGTGGGCCGGCTGGCGCGCCCGGCCGGTGCCGGTCGCGGCGGTGTGAGGTGCCGGACCCGGGCGGCGGCCCGCTGCGGTTCGCCCGCTACGCCTACCCGCCCAACGAGCTCGGCTACTGCGGTCCGGACGCCTCGACCCAGCTGCTCGAGCAGGTCGGCGCCGGGGTCGCGGACGTCGACCTGCGCCGGCTGCTGCGCGGCTTCGAGGGCGCGTGGCCGTACCTGGAGCTGATCGCGGCCGCCAACGGCATCGCCGACCCGCTCGACGACCGGGTGGTCGAGGCGTACTGGGTGGGCAACCCGCTGCTGGACCGCGTGTCGGCCCGCGACTGCTCGGGTGCCTCGCTCGAGGACCGGTTCCGCCGGCGCGCCGGCCGGTCCTGGGCCGACCTGGTCGCGCCGGTGCCCGACGGCGCCGTACCCCACCACTCGTTCCACGTGTTCGGCGTCTACCCGTGGCTCGGGCTGCTCCGCGAGGGCCGGCTCGACGAGCCGCTGCGGGTGCTCGACCGGTGCCGGATCCGCTGGGGCCAGGTGCGGTCGGTCGGCGCGGGCGCGGTCGTCGTCCGGTCCCGGCCGCTGGTGTGGGACGGCCGCCGGCTCACCCTCGGCGAGCCGGTCGAGGAGACGGCCGATGACCGGCCTCCACGCACCGCGGCACTGCGCCCCGGCGACCTGGTGCGCGCTGCACTGGGACTGGGTCTGCGAGGAGCTGGACGCGCCGGTCCCTGGCCCGGCTGCAGCACTACACCCGCCGCCAGCTCGCCGTCGTCAACGGCACCCGGATCGCCGCGCCGGCGACCGTGCTGTCGTGAGCTCCCGCGCCCCGGGTCAGGGCGTGACGATCGCGAAGTCCGGGTCGGGGGAGTCCAGTGCGGCGAGCAGCCGCCCGAGCGCCGCCGGGTCGCCGTCGATGACGACGCCCGCGGACGCGAGGGCACCCGGGTCTGCGGCGCCGGTGGCCAGGAGTGGCAGCGCTGCGGCCGGCAGGTGCACGACGGCGTCGGCGGCCCTGGCCTGTGCGGCGGTCGTGTAGGTCAGCACGCCGTTGCGCAGCGTGAGCCGGTAGCAGGTCCCGGCATCGGTGAGGTCGACGTCGATCGCGAGCTCCTCGTCCCAGCAGCTGGGCCCGTCGACCCGGATGGCCAGGGAGTCGAACAGCTGGCTCGGCGTCAGCTGGGCCACGACATCCGCCGACGCGGGCGTGACCGGAGTGCCGAAGCCGCCGTGGCGCAGCTCGTGGGCGCCGGACAGGTAGACGCAGCGCCAGGTCCCGTTCTCGGCGCCGTAGCCGAGCTGCTCGTAGGTGTCCGCGAGCAGCTCCCGTGCGGCCTCGTGGTCGGGCTGGGCGAACACGACGTGGTTGAGGACCTCGACGACCCACCGGAAGTCGCCGGTGTCGTACGACGAGCGGGCGCTCGCCACGACCGCGTCCGCACCACCCATGAGCTCGACGTAGCGGCGGGCCGCCTCCGCGGGCGGGTGCGGCCACAGGTGCGCCGGATTGCCGTCGTACCACCCCAGGTAGCGCTGGTAGATCGCCTTGACGTTGTGACTGACCGAGCCGTAGTAGCCGCGCGCGTGCCAGGCGTCCTGCAGCGCCGGCGGCAGCACGATCACCTCGGCGATCTCGGAGCCGGTCAGGCCCTGGTTGAGCAGCCGGACCGTCTGGTCGTGGAGGTACGCGTACAGGTCGCGCTGGAGTGCCAGGAACTCGCACGACCGCTCCCGACCCCAGGTGGGCCAGTGGTGGGAGGCGAAGACCAGCTCGAGGTCGTCGCCGAACAGGTCGATCGCCTCGGTCAGGTAGCCGGCCCAGGCGTGGGCATCGCGGACCTGCGCGCCACGGAGGGTCAGGACGTTGTGGAGCACGTGGGTGGCGTTCTCCGCCATGCAGAGCGCGTGCCACTGCGGGAGGTAGAAGTGCATCTCCGCCGGCGCCTCGCTGCCCGGGGCCATCTGGAAGACCATGCGGACGCCGTCGACGACCTCCTCCTGGCCGGTCGTCGTGATGTCGACGGTGGGCGGGATGATGCCGAAGCTCCCGGTGGAGGTCGTCTGGCCCAGGCCGGCCCCGACCTGGCCCTGCGGTCCCCGCGCCAGCGCCGCTCCGTACATGTACCCGGCCCGTCGGGCCATCGCCGTTCCGGCGTACACGTTCTCGCTCACCGCGTGCTCGAGGAAGCCGGCCGGGGCGAGGATCGGCAGGTCGCCCGAGGCCAGCTGCTCCTGGCTGACCACGCCGCGGACGCCGCCGAAGTGGTCGGCGTGGCTGTGGCTGTAGATGACGCCCGTGACCGGCCGGTCGCCGCGGTGCTGCCGGTACAGGCCGATCGCCGCGGCAGCGGTCTCGGCGGAGATCAGCGGGTCGAGCACGACCACGCCGTCCTCGCCCTCGATGAAGGAGATGTTGGACAGGTCCAGTCCCCGCACCTGGTAGAGCCCCGGCACCACTTCGAACAGGCCCTGGATCGAGTTCAGGGTGGACTGGCGCCACAGGCTGGGGTGCACCGTCACCGGCGCCTCGCCGGTGAGGAACGCGTAGGAGTCGTTGTCCCACACCACGCGGCCGTCGCTGCGCACGACGCCGGGCTCGAGGGCAGCGAGGTGGCCGCGGTGAGCGTCGTGGAAGTCCTGGACGTCGTGCATCGGCAGCGAGGCGGCCGCCTGCTGGTGCTCCGCGACGATGGTCGCGGCGGCCGGCTTCTGCATCCTGTTCATGGCGACTCCGGGGGCTAGGGGTCGGCAGCCAGACCCACTGTTGCCGGGCCGGGTCCGCCCGCACCTCACCCCTTGCGGGTGAGTCGCGCGACCGGCCGATGCCGTGGGCTGGGGCCGTGGTCACCGGAGAATCGGTCGTCGGGCCCGCCAGCGTGGCGGAGCGGGCGGCACAGGGTCGGGCGGTACGCCGCGTCGTGGGCCGCCGGGACCTGGCGGCGCTCCAGCTCCCTGCCGGGCGAGCCGACCCGATCGACGTGCTGGAGCGGCAGGCCGTCACCCGCATACCGGACCTGGTGCCGATCCGGTACGGCCGCATGCTGACCTCGCCGTTCGCCTTCTTCCGTGGCGCCGCGGCGGTGATGGCGTCCGACCTTTCGGCGGGGCCGCAGTCGGGCCTGACCGTCCAGCTCTGCGGTGACGCCCACGTGTCGAACTTCGGGGTGTTCGGGTCTCCCGAGCGCCGCCTGGTCTTCGACCTCAACGACTTCGACGAGACCCTGCCCGGTCCCTTCGAGTGGGACGTCAAGCGCCTCGTCGCGAGCCTCGAGATCGCGGGGCGTACCGCGGGCTTCTCGTCCAGCCACCGGCGCGACGTCGTGGTCGCCGCCGCGGCGGCGTACCGCCGGGCGATGCGCGACTTCGCGGGCCGGCCCAACCTGTCGGTCTGGTACGCCCGGGCGGACATGGACGAGGTGATGGCCTGGCTGGGTCCCACGCTGGATACGAAGGTCCGCGCCCGGGCGGCCAAGCAGCTCGCGAAGGCACGCACGCGTGACTCCATGCAGGCGCTCGGCAAGCTCACCACGATGGTCGACGGGACTCCCCGGATCGTCAGTGCGCCACCGCTGGTCGAGCGCGTGGAGGACGTGTTCCCGGAACGCGCCGCTCACGACCTCGAGGCGCAGCTGCACGGCCTGGTCGCGGCGTACCGGCTCACCCTGGCGCCCGACCGGCGGCACCTGCTCGACCAGTTCCGCGTGGTCGACCTGGCGCGCAAGGTCGTCGGCGTGGGCAGCGTCGGGACCCGCGTGTGGATCCTTCTCCTGCTGGGCCGCGATCGTGACGACCCGCTGCTGCTGCAGGCCAAGCAGGCGGAGGCGTCCGTGCTCGAGCCGTTCCTGGCGCCGAGCGAGTACGACCACCACGGGGAACGGGTCGTCGAGGGTCAGCGGTTGATGCAGGCCAGCAGCGACATCTTCCTCGGCTGGCAGCGGGTCATGGCTCCCGACGGTGTGCAGGTCGACTACTACCTGAGGCAGCTGCGCGACTGGAAGGCGTCCGCGGAGCCGGCGGAGATGGCGCCCGACGCCATGACGGCCTACGGGCGCCTGTGCGCATGGACGCTGGCGCGGGCCCATGCCCGCTCCGGCGACCGGATCGCCATGGCGGCCTACCTGGGTGGCGGGGCGACGTTCGACGAGGCGGTGGCGGACTTCGCCGTCGACTACGCCGACCAGAACGACCGGGACTTCGCCGCGTTGACCGCCGCGGCGGCAGCCGGCCGGGTGACGGCGTCGTACGACGGCTGACACGCCGGGCGCGGCCCCGGTCGACCCGGCGGCTACGGCGCGGGCGTCGGCTCGGCGGCCGGCTGTCTGGTGGGGAGCGAGCCGGCCATGAAGACGGCGAGCAGGGACACCAGCGCCAGCACGATCAGGGCCGACCGGAGCGCATCGATGCGGGCAGCCTCGTTCGTGTCGATCACCGCGGCCGCGGTGTCGCTGTCCACGTCCGCGTCGGCCAGCGCCTCCTCGAGCGCGGCGTTGGACACGAACGGGACCCCGCCGGCCAGCTCCGTCTCCGCCCGGGACGACACGGAGGCCGGCACGTCGGGATTGTTCGCGAGACCGCCCAGGAACGACGTGGTCAGACCCGAGATCAGCACCGCGCCCGCCAGCGCGGTCCCGATCGACGCCCCGAGGTTCGTCACGGTGTTCTGGAGGCCGCCGACCTCGGCACTGCGCTCGTCACTGACGGCGGACACGGTCACGCTGCCCAGCTGGGAGGCGAGCGCGCCGATCCCCAGACCGGCCAGCAGCAGGGGGCCGGTGACCACCTCCGGACCGACACCCACCTCGAGGGCGGCCACCAATGACACCAGGCCGAGGAGCAGGCCCACGAACCCGAGTCGGACCACGCGGCGCGGCGACGCGTGCGGGAAGTACTTCGGGATCCCGACGGCGCCCAGCAGCAGGGTCAGCGACAGCGGCATGATCCGCAGGCCCGTGGAGACGGCCGACAGCCCCAGCGCCACGGACAGGAAGAGTGGCACGACGAAGAACATCCCGGCCTGGAGGAAGTACTGCAGGAAGAACGACGTCAGCCCGCTCCGCAGCCGGGGGTTGTCGAGCAGGCCCGGGCCCACGAGCACCGGTGCACCGACCTTCCGGCGATGTACTTCCCAACCGAGGAAGAGCCGGATCACCAACGCGCCGGTGAGCACCAGCCACACCGTCGGTGACAGGCCCAGCCAGGAGGGTGCGCCCGGCTTCGGGTTCACGAAGCCCCACGCGCCGGCGCGCAGGATGCCGTACACGACCAGGCCCAGCCCGATGACCGACAGGACCGTGCCCACGAGGTCGAGGCGCGCCTCGGGATCGGCCGGCTGGTCGTTCATCCGACGCGCCAGCAGCAGGATGGCGGCCACGAGGACGACCTCGCCCGCGAACACCCACCGCCACGAGGCGTACGTCGTCATCAGGCCGCCGATCAAGGGCCCGGCCGCGACCGCGATGGCGCCCGACGCGGCGACCAGTCCGTAGGCGCGTGGCCGCTCCGGTCGTCCGAAGTTGGAGGCCACGAGCGCGACGATGGCCGGCATGATCAGCGCCGCTCCGATGCCCTCGAGCAGCGACCAGCCCACCAGCAGGACCGCGAGGTTCGGCGAGAGTGCCGTCGTCAGCGAGCCGGCGCCGTAGATGCTGCATCCCAGCGCGAAGGCACGGCGGCGGCCGAGGATCTGTCCCACCTTGCCTCCGGTGATCATCAGCGTCGCCATCACCAGCGTGTAGAGGGTGATCGCGGTCTGGATCCCGGTGACGGTCGTGCCCAGGTCCTCGGCCACGGTGGCGATCGACACGTTCATCACCGAGCTGTCGAGGGTCATGAGGAACTGGGCGGCGGCCAGGGTGCCGAGGACCCGCCCGGACCCGCCGGCCCGGTCGACCGCGGCGACCGAGGCGGACGTCAACCGACGACCTCGACGCCGGTCACCTGCAGGCCGTGCGCGCACAGCACCGACACCAGGTCGGCAACCTGGACCCCGGGCGCCAGGCGCGCGCGCAGCACCGTCTCGTGCTCCGTCGTGGCCCGGACCGGCAGGAGCGCTCCGCGGACTGCGGACCCGACCGTGCCGCGGACCACGATCTCGTAGCGCTCCCGGCGCCTGCGACCGTCGTCGCGTCGTCGTGCGGGCCCGGTCACGAGCCGTCCCCCGCGGCGGGGTCGGCCACGCGGCGGATCTCGACGACCTCGAGGCCGTGGGCCCGCAGCCGGCGGAGCAGGTCCGACAGCGCGGCGGTGTCGTCGAAGGTGCCGGAGAGGACGGTCGTGACCTCCTGCCCGACCACCTCGACCACGCCGAGCCCGTCGAGCCCGTCGAGGCCCTCGAGCCCCTCGAGGTCACCGTTGACCCTCACCACGTACTCGGGTGAACCCATCGACACACCAGATCCCAGCAGAAGTCACTGACAGGCAGTCAGCACATCCCAGCGGGGACTGAGTTGCCTCATCCCTGCGGGGTGATCGACGCGGCGAAGCCGGGGGAGGGAGCCAGCAGGCCCAGGTCCCGCGCGCGCCGGACGGCCCCGTTGCGCCGATGCACGTCCAGCTTCCGCAGGATGCTCCTCACGTGCGTCCGGACCGTGTTGACCGAGACGTACATCTGGTCCGCGATCTCCTCGGTGCTGAGCAGCTCGGCGAGGTGCCCGAGCACCTCCAGCTCCTTCGGGGTCAGCGGCTCGAGCGGGGCTCCCGCGGGGTCGGCGGACTGCCTCGCGGCACGCGCCTCCGCGGGACGGGCGGCGGGCGCCGCCGTGGCCGGCGCCGGGACCAGCAGGTCGTCGCTCAGCCAGCGCTGCCGGTCCAGCAGCTCCTGGTGACCGGCGAGCACCCGGCGCACCGTGGGCGGCGGCGCGCGGAACGGTCGACGCAGGTGCTCCTCGGAGGCGATCGCCAGAGCCTGTTCGACCAGCGGCGCCGCCGCGCGGATCGAGTGACGGTCGGCGGTGCGCACCGCTTCGACCAGGAGACGGTTCACCCGGCAGGCAGGCGATGCGCCGTCACCGAGCGGACGGGCCAGCGTCCGGCCCAGCGCGACCGTCCGACCCTGCTCGGCATAGGCCGTGGCCGTGACGAGCTCGGCCAGCGGTCCGCTGCCCGCGGCGAGCGGCGCGAGCGCCGCCAGCGCATCCTCGGGGTGCCCGTGGTCCACCGCGACCTCGGCCAGCTGCAGCCGTACCCAGCGGGCCAGCCACGGATCGTCGACGTCGTCCCAGAGGTCGCGGATCTCACCCTGCTCCGACAGCGGCCGATACGCGCCGGCCCGGGCCTCGACGTGGGCCAGCACACCGGCCCCCACCGCTCGCGACACGGGGTCGGTCATCATGCCCCGGCAGATGCGGGCAGCGCCCAGGTGGCGGCCGGCCACCGCGAGGTCGTCGCGCTCGAGTGCGACCAGCGCCAGTGCGGCGTACGCAGCCGGGTTGCGGCGGTCGGGCGCGACGTGGGCGTCGTCGGCGAGCTCCAGCGACTCGCGCCCGCTCTCGTCCGCCTGGGACAGGCGACCGGCCAGAGCGTGCCCGAGCGCCCGATGGCCGAGCACACCGACCCGCAGCCGGATCGGAAGCCCCGGAAGCGCGTCGACGCGCGCCAGCGCGGCGAGCGCTCGGTCCACCTCTCCCCGGCGCAGGGCGACCCGCGCCGTGGCCACCTGCAGCAGCGCTTCCACCTCGGGGCTGACGAGCCGCACGGCCGGGGCGCGCGCCGCCGTCAGCGCCCGCCAGGCCTGCAGCACCGCGGCCTCGCCGACGTCGAGCCGCTCACCGGAGGCGGCGTGCACGGCCGCGACCACGGCGTACGACAGGCGGCAGGCCGCGCTCCGAGCGTGCAGGGCCCGGGCGGGCACCCAGGCTCGGCCGAGGTGCTCGGCGCATCCAGCGATGTCGGTGTCCGCGAGGGCCAGGGCAGCGCGCACCACGTTCGCCGCGGGCGTGGCGACCTCGGCAGGTATCCGGCGCGCGGCGGTCCGCAGCCGGCCGTCCTCCCCGATCAGGAGACGGGCGACGAGCAGGTCGTCGATCAGCTGCTCGGCCAGGTCCTCCCAGAGCCGCCCGGCGGCGAGCTGGCTCGAGGCGCCCTCCCAGTCCTCGTGGGCACGCAACCAGCCGGCCACCTGGCGGTGGAGCCGTGCCGCCGTCGGGGGATCCTCCTCGGCCAGCTGGGCGCGCAGGAGGTCGCGGAAGAACGGGTGGTAGCGCAGGGTGCCCTCGTCGCCGGACGGCTCGAGGAACAGGTTCGAGCGCACGAGCCCGGCCAGCCGCCGTACGCCGTCCGGGCCGACCAGCTCGTCGACGAGCTCGGGGGTGAGGGAGTCCGGGACGCAGGTGTGCAGCAGCAGGCGTCGGGTCTCGGGGTCCTGCCGGCCGAGGACCTCGTGGAGCAGGTACTCGGTGAGGTCGCCGTCGGCGGCCGGGAGCTCGGCGACACCCGCGTCCGGAGTGCGGCGTGCCAGGGCATCGGCCGCGAAGCGCAGGCCGGTCGCCCAGCCGCCCATCCGTGCGTTCAGAGTGCGCACGGCGTCATCGGGGAGCGGGGTGCCACAGCGGGTGAGCAGCGCGGCGGCCTCCGCGTCGGTGAACGCCAGATCGGCCGCCCGGATCTCGGTCAGCGACGCGTCGAGCCGGTGGCGGTACAGGCGGAGCACCGGGTCCACCCGTGCCGCGAGGACCAGGCGCACGCTGTCGCCGGCGCTGCCCAGCAACCGCTCCACCTCGTCCGCGAGCGGCCGGGAGGTCAGCTCGTAACCGTCGACGACCACGATCCAGCGGCGGCCCGAGGCGCGCAGCGTCTCCACCAGGTCGGCGAGCAGGCGATCACCCAGGACCGGTTCCCGGGCCAGGCGTCGCACGATCGGCGCGACGGGAAGCCCGTGGTCGCCGAGCGCCTGCAGGACCGGCTGCCAGAACAGCGGCTGGTCGTCCTCGAGCGCGATCCAGCAGATCGGTGAGTCGTGGGGCTGCGTGCACCACGCGTCGAGCAGCGCACTCTTGCCGGCCCCCGCGGGCCCGCTCACGAGCACCAGCGGGGTCGGGCCGTCCAGCGGCTCGACCAGCCGGGCCCGCGAGAGGTAGCACTCCGTCGACCGTTCCACGCGCACCCCTCCTTCGCCGCCCGCTCTCGAGCTCTCCTGTGACGCTAGGAGACCCGGTGCGGGGCGATGAGGGGCTGAAGCCCCGCGGGACCGCGGACCTTAGGCCCGCACGGCGGGCCGACGAGGTCCGTCAGGCCAGGGCCTTCTCCTTGATCTTGTCGAACTCGGCCTCGGTGATCTGGCCGTGGTCGCGCATCTCGGCGGCCTTGGCGATCTCCGCCGCGGGGGTCGCTGCCTGACCGGCGACCTCACGAATGTATGCGTCCTGGCGTGCCTGGAGATCCGCCGTGGCCAGGCCTTCCCGCTCGGCCATTCCCGTCCCGCGGAAGATCAGGTAGACCAACGAGGTCACCAGCGGCAGGAAGATCAGGAGGATCAGCCACGCCGCCTTCACCCAGCCGCTGGTCCCGCGGTCGCGGAACAGATCGGTGATGACCCGGAAGAGGATCATGAGGTAGGCGATGAAGGCGAACGAGATGATGATGAACCACACGACGTCCCAGAACGACATGACGGCACCCCTTTTTCTTCGATGTCCGACGGTAGGTCGAGTCTGGACCGGCGTGCGGGCGCTCGCCTCGTCCGCCCGGGGTGAACCTGGGGCGTGAATCCCTCGTCCGCCCGTGGCGATGCGCGCTGCCCCTCGTCGGCTGTGGACTGGGCTCTTCAGTCGCAGGCAGGGAGGGAGCAGCGTGACGAGATACGAGATCCATCTCGCCGGACACGTGCCGCCCGACGAGCTCGCGCAGGAGCTCGCGGGCCTGGCCACCCGGTCGGCGGTGACCCATGACGAGTGCACCGTGCTGTCGGGCACGTTTCCGGACCAGGCGGCGCTGCACGGGTTCCTCCACGAGATCTGGGGGAGGCGGCTGCGGGTCGTGCGGGTCCGGCGGGGCGTCCCGCGCCGTCAGTCGTTGCGGAACGGCACGTAGTCGCGGCAGGGTTCGTTGCGAAGGCTCGGGCACGGGGGAGCAGGAGCGTCGACGCTCAGGCCCGGCACGACCGGCAGCACGAGCCGCGACGGGTGCCGCCGCGACGACAGCACGTGCACCGTCGCCGCCCCGCGGCGCGGGCGCGGTTCCGCGAACGACCAGATCGGCTGGTCGCCGCCCGGCGCCGAGATCGTGATCCGGATCCGCGAGCCCGCCCGGTAGGCGTGGGCCTGGAAGTACAGCGGCACCACGACCCTGGTGTAGCGGTCCGAGGGCATCGGGCGGACGTCGCGCGCCCGCATCGTCGGGATCGGCTCGAGCAGGGTCGGCCGCTGCTTCATGATGTTGTGCCGGTTCCGCGCCAGCCTGCGCTCGCTGGCGCGCTGCCAGCCGCTCTGCACGAACGTCTCGTGCCCGTCGCGCACCTCACTGACCGTCGCCTGGAGGTCGACGTCGCGCGTCGACGAGCGCACCCACAGCTGCACCGCGCCGGCGCCGACCGTGGTGACGTCCTCCGTCAGCGGCGGCGAGACGTACGAGACGGCCGTGCCCGCCTCGCGCTGCTTCCAGTCCCAGCTCCACTGCGACGCGTTGCCCCACAGGCCGCCCGTGCCGGTCCCGCCGGCGAAGTCCGTGCCGGGCAGCAGCCGCGGGTCGGAGCGGTAGCGGTCGACGTGCTGCCTGGCCGGCGCGTGCGGGTGCAGCGCGCTCCCGCGCCCGAGGTACCACGACACGGCCGTGGTGCCGGGCACCGGGAGCGACCGGAAGGAGTGCTCGTACGTCGGGTAGGGGTCGCCCGGCTGGTTGGTCTGCGCGGGCCCGGTGCCGGCGCCGTTGTCGAACAGCACCCGCACCGCCGGGGCCTTCTCGAACTCGGCCAGCGCGCCGTCGTACGTCGGCTGCTGCTGCACCGGATCCGGAGGCAGCGTGATCGGGTCGCCGGGCGGGGTGCCCAGCGCCTGCTGGTAGATGACCGGCGCCGCCGCCTGGACGACCGCGGCGTTCAGCGAGGGCGGTTGGTCGGCCACGTAGAGCGAGAGGAAGTCGTACCAGCGGTTGAGGGTCTCGGGGTCGAGCGAGTCGACGTGGGCGCCGTTGGTGAACGTGAACCACTTCTTCGTCGTGCCCGTGAAGTGCCGCACGAGCGCCGGGCAGTGGCCGCCGGTCTGCTCGTCCTCGAACTGGCAGGCCAGGAACGTCGGCACGTCGATCCTGTGCACGAACGAGACCGGGTCGAGCGGGTCGGCGACCTTCGGCACGTAGTGGCTGTTGGCCCGGATCTTCGACATCAGCGACGCCGCCTCGCCGTGCAGCGCCTGGTTGTCGCGGCACGTGGTGTCGCCGTCGGCGATCCGCTGCTCGGCGTACGGCTGGGTGCCCTGCGCACCGGTCCCCGCCGGCTGGGCCTCCTGCTGTCGCTCCTTGGCCCAGGCGACGGCGAAGCCGGTGTTGAGGTTGCCGCCGGGGTAGAGCGTGGTGGCGGTCGCGTCGATCACCGACAGGGGGGAGATCGCCGCGAGGTGCGGCGGCCGGGTCTGCGCGGTGAACAGCTGGCTGATGCCGCCGTACGAGATGCCCATCATCCCGACCTTGTGGCCCTTCACCCACGGCTGGCGCGCGACCGTCTCGACGATGTCGTAGCCGTCGAGCGACTGCAGCGGCTCGAAGAAGTCGAACGCGCCGCCGGAGCAGCCGGTGCCGCGCATCTGGATGTCGACGACCGCGAAGCCCATCACGTTGGCGATCGCCGCGATGCCGTTGGTCGGGCCGGACGGGTCGGCGTAGCCGTAGCCGGAGTACTCGATGAGCGTCGGGTACGGCGGCGCGTAGTCGGGCCCGTCCACCGGCAGTGGTGCGCCGCCGATGCCGGCCGGGTTCGTCGGCGCGTGCACGGAGTAGGCGAGCTTCGTGCCGTCGCGCGTCGTGAGGTAGCCGTACCCGTCCTCGGGCATCGACTGGTCGTAGATGCTCCTGTTCCACTGGTGCGGGGTGGTGGTGTGCACGGTCAGCGGGCTCGAGGTGCGGTCCCGCCGCCCGGACCCGGTAGCCCCTGCCCGGCTTGACGTGCGCGGAACAGCACGCCGCCCAGGGAGTCGGCGTGCTGGCGCTTCACCACGTGCCCGCGGGCGTCGAGGAGGGTGGCCCGGGCGCCGTGCGGCAGGCCGACGGCGTACACCTGCCGGGCGCTGCCCCGTGCGGTGAAGTCACCGCGGGCCGCCACGGCGGGTGGACCGGTCACGGCGGTCAGGGCGACCAGCACGAGCGAGAACGCCGACACCAGGGCGGCGACGACACGGAGCCTCCGAGCGGGCACGGTCACGAGCGATCCTCCTCATCGACCGCGCGCTCGCCCGGCGGTCGGACCGGCCCGCGGCACGAGTTCTCAACGAGGCCGCTGTGCTCGAGGTCACGGCCGCGGCCGCGGGGCTGCGGCCCGATCACCCCTTCGGCCGGTTTTTGTCGGCGCCGGGGCGCAGCACAATGGAAGACCGCCCGTCACCGGGGAACCGAGCCGAGCAGGAGGGGCAACAGCGCGATGGCACCGATGGAGCCGCTTCCGGAGACGGTCGACGCGGCCAGTGAGCTCGACCAGCTCGCGCCCGAGGAGGACCTGCTCGAGAGCCTGGTCCGCCTGGCCAACCACGCCCGGGAGGTCGTGCCCGACCTCGTCGGGGTCAGCATCGCCCGGCTCGAGGAGGACCTCACCTTCACGCTGGTCGCGAGCGACGAGGACCTGGCCGTGCTCGACGCCGTGCAGTACGTCGCCGGTGGTCCCTGCGTGGCCGGTGGCCGCACCGGCGAGGTCCAGACGTTCCACGACGACGACGTGCTCGACGAGGAGCGCTGGCGGCTCTTCGCGGAGGCCACCGCGGCGAAGACGGTGCGCAGCACCCTGACCCTCCCGGTCCGGGCCGGTGCCCGGGTGGTGGGCACGGTCAACCTGTACGCCGCGTCCCGGCGCGCCTTCGCCGGGCACCACGAGGACCTGGCCGCCGTCTTCGGGGCCTGGGCCGCGGCAGCGATCACCAACGCCGACCTCGCCTTCAGCACCCGTGACCGGGCCCGCGAGACCCCTCACCGGCTGCGCGAGCGGGCCGTCATCGACACCGCGATCGGCATCCTGGCGGTCGACCTGAAGGTCGACGTCGGCACGGCCGAGGCCCGGCTGCGGACCGCCGCCGTGGCCGCGGGGGTCGGCGCCGTCGAGCTGGCGCGGGTCATCGTCGACATCCGGACCGGACGCGACGGCACCGACCGCTGACGAGATCCTGGAGCCGGCTCAGCGTGGCTCAGGAGGCGACGCGACCGATCCGGACCCGCCAGACCTCCGGGCCCTGCTCGAGGTAGTCCCACGCGAACTGGCCCTCGTGCTCGGCGGCGAACTGGTAGTACAGCGGCTTGGGGTCGTGGTCGTTGACGAGCACGAACCCGTCGCCGGGGGTGAGGCCCCGGTAGGTGCTGAAGATCAGCTCGTGCCGGCGTGCCGGGGGCTCCTCGCGGACGTCCAGCTGGCGGTCGGTCATGGTGTGTCTCCTTCGGTGGTGGTGGAACGGACTCGTGGGACGGCGGTCACCGGGTGACCTCGAAGACCCCGTGGGCGCCCCGCTCGGCGTCGACCATCAGGTGCGACACGAACGGGTAGTGGCCCGGCTGGTGGAAGGTGAGCTCGACGAACCCGCCTTGGGCGGGCCCGAGCGCGAGGACCTGGCTGCCGCCGTGCTCGGCGTTGCCCCGCCGCAGCAGGTACGCGCCCTCCGAGAAGACGGTGTCGAACTGCTCCCCGACCACGTGGAAGGCCGTGGCCCGGCTCGGCCCGGCGTCGAGCACCCAGATCCGGATCCGCTCGCCGACCTTCACCGGGATCTGGTCGTGGTCGTACTGGTTCGCGTAGCCGTTGAACGCGACGACGTCGGGCCGCTCGGCCAGCACCTTCGTGGCGTCGACCGGGCCGTCCTGGGCGCCGAGGTAGAGCTCGGACTGGACCATGAGGAGCTCTGGTCGACCCGGGGCAGGTCGCGGCGGGTCGATCACGACCGCGCCGAACATGCCGTTGGCGATGTGCACCGACATCGGCATCGTCGAGCAGTGGTAGAGCCAGATGCCGGAGCGGGTCGGCGGTGAACCGGTACACCAGCGACTCACCGGGCGCGATCGTGCGCATGTTCCGGTCGGGCGGCCGGCTCCCGGCGTGGAAGTCGATGGAGTGGCCCATCGTGCGGTGTCGTTGACCAGCCGGATGACGAAGCGGTCGCCGACCTGGCCGTGCAGGGTCGGGCCGGGCATGGTGCCGTTGTAGGTCCACAGCTGCTGGCGCACGCCGGGCGCGACCTCGGCCTGCACGGCGGAGACCCGGAAGGTACGCCGGTGCACACGCGCCTGCTCCAGCGGCGGGAGCGACGGGTCGTGGGCGCGGAAGCCCGGCGCGGGGGAGGCGGCGAAGTCGAGGTCGGCGGCGGCGCCCTGGTCGCCCTCGCCGCCGTGGTCCATGCCCGGCATCGCGGCCGTGGGATCGGCGGCGGGCCGGGCCCGGTCGAGCCCGGTCACCCGGACGTGGAAGACCATGCCCATCTGCCGGTGGCCGACCACCGAGCACCAGCCCTCGATGTCGCGGCCGACGACGCCGACGTCCACGACCGTGGTCGTGCCGGGTGCGAGCCGGCCGCTGTCGGCCCCGGAGTCGAGCACGAGGTCGTGGACCGTGGTGTCATCGGCGTTGGTCAGCTCGATCACCAGCCGGTTGCCCGCGGGCACCTCCACGGTGTCGGGGGTGAACCGCATGTTCGCGGCGCTGACCTGGACGCGGGTGGTCCGGCCGGTGGCCGCAACGCCGGCGGCCGAGGACTCGTGCTTCGTCCCGGCGAGGGCGGTCGGGTCCACCGCGACGCCGGCGGCCACGGCCAGCACGACCAGCGCGATGCCGGTCGCCGCGAGTCCGGTGCGCTGGCCCCGGGGCCGGTCGGCGGCGACCGGGGCCGGCCCGGTGCGCTGCGCCCTCGGAACCGACTCCACCGGGCGCTGCCGGGCCCGGCGCGCGGCCCGCATGGCGCGGAACATCAGGGGCAGGAAGGCCGCCAGGGCGACGAGCACGGCCGCGGAGACCACGACACGCACCGGGCTCGGCGCGGGCAGCAGGAAGACGAGCACGCCGCCGTTGGTGACCGCCACGCGCAGCGCGCCGCCGCGGTCCATCTCGACGTTCGCCGCGCGGACACCGGTGGGGCCGCCGCCGACGACGACCGGGACGAGGTACGCCATGGCGCCGAGCAGCACCTGGGCGCCGAACCCGGCGGCCAGGCCCGGGGTGAGGGACTCGGACAGCTCATGGGCGTCCATCCAGCTGGGGGCGACGAGGAGGCCGACGCCGAGCACCGTGACGAGCCCGGCCAGCCAGGCGACCCCGGCGGCCACCGACCAGGTCGCGAAGTGCAGCGGTGGCTTGGTGCGGGCGACGCTGACGAACGGCCGGGCGAGCAGGACCAGCCCCACGACGTACCCCAGCAGGCCCCCGCCCGCCAGCGGCCGGACGTCGAGCAGGCAGCCGGCCACGCCCACGAGCAGGCCACCGAGGAGGACGGGCAGCGCCCGCAGGGCGGTCTGTTCGGCGCCCTCGGCGATCCGGGTCCGCAGCATGGTCGGCCAGAGCGTCACCACGGTCCCGAGCACGGTGAGGCCCATCCAGCCGAGCACGTTGACCATCACGTGGGCGACCATGATCCGTACGTGCCACTGCTCGGACAGCCCGCGGGCCATGAGCACCCCGAACAGCGCCCCGAAGGGCAGGAGCGCCGCCGAGGCGACGTAGTAGCGGACCGTGACCGCGAACCGCGAGCCCAGGCCGCGGCGCAGCTGGACGACCAGCGACACCGCGTGCCAGCCGACGGCCAGGGCGACGGCCGAGGCACCCGCCGCGGCGAGCACCCACCGGTCGGTGGGCACCGCGACGACGACGAGGACAGCGCCGCTGTTGCAGAGGAAGAGGCGTACCGAGCGGGCGCGGTACGCCGTACCCGTCGGGGCGCTGTGCAGCAGCGCGTCGGTGAAGTGCTGGCTCCACACCAGGATCGAGTGGGTGACCGCGCCGAGCAGGAAGAGGTGCAGCAGCAGCCAGCGCGGCGCCGGGAGGTCGCGGTGGACCAGCGAGACCACGACGACCGCGGTCAGCCACAGGACCGCGGGCAGGTCGCGCAGCGGGGCGAAGCCCCGTCTCGGGCTCGTGCCGGCGGGCCGGCTGCCGGTGGTGATGGCGGTCATGCCGCACGCTCCGTGACCCGCGCGCTCCGCGGACTGCGTGCGGCGGTCGCGACCGACCACGCGCTGAGGGCGAAGAACGACAGCAGGGCCAGGACGTTCGCGGCCCCGCCGACCTGCCAGGCCAGGTGGACGTCGAGCGCGTCGCCCAGCCAGAGCCGGAGCGCCAGCGACGCGTGCAGCAGCACCAGCGGCGCCCACAGCACGGTCCGGTAGGGGAGCGGACGACGCAGGACGGCCGGCAGGATCACCGGCGCGTGCGCCATGATCATCGAGATCGTGAAGCCGAGGAACGTCGCGTGGATGACCACGTCGTAGGCCGCTCCCGACAGGGCACTGCCGTGGAGCAGCCAGGTGCCTGCGGCGACCAGCAACCAGAAGTAGCCGGCCAGCATGCTGGCGGCCATGAACCGGGTCAGCCCGGCTCGCCGGACGGTCCGCCAGGCGATGTCGTGGGTGACCAGCCAGACGGTGAGCACCGCCAGGGCGAGCCCGAGCAGGGGATAGCCCGCGTCCGGCCACAGCAGGGACGCCACCGTTCCCGCCATCAGTCCGGCGGTGAGCAGCACCAGCGTCGGGCCCGCGGTCGGTCCCATCGCGAGCCGCGCCAGCTCCAGCCGCTCGCCGGCGATGGTCAGGACCAGGAAGCCGGCGAGCCACGGGACGAGCAGGGCCATCTCCGTGCCGCCCAGCCACATCGCGGCGGCGCCGGCGCCGAGCACGGCGCCCAGGGCCTGGACGAGGACTGCGTCGTCGCGCTGGCGGCGCCACAGGGGCACGTAGAGGAGGGTCATCGCCACCATGCCCAACAGCAGGCCGGTGCGTCCGACGGCCAGGGGGACCGGGGCGAGCAGCAGCAGGCCACCGAGGCCGAGCAGCGCGGGCGCCAGGTACCCGAGCGGCCGGGCGAGCGCGACGGCCCGTTCGAGGCAGACCAGGGTGCCGACGAAGCCGAGCACCATCAGCATGCCGTGCACGTCGGGCAGCCGGTCGGCCGAGACCGGGGCGGGCACGCCGATCAGCAGCAGCGCCGCGTCGAGGCCGGCGAGCATCGCCAGGCCGGCGGGGACCAGCAGTGTCCCTCGAATGTTTGACACAAGCGCAGTGTAATAAAAGAGGGCTCGCGAGTCGAACCCGGGTCCTGCCTAGCCGGCGCCGGGGCGCGGCTGCAGCCGGGCGATGCACAGGTGCGGGGTGACGAACGGTTGGAGCGAGGTGGCGGCGACCGGTGCGTCGAGCTCCTCGAGGGCGCCCTGCATGAGCCCCAGGTGGATCGCGCACACCACGTCGGTGTGCTTCTCGGCGACCTCGCGGAACGGGCAGCGCTGCAGGCGGACCTCGACGCCGGAGTCGGTCTCCTGTGACTCGGGTTGGAAGCCGACGGCATCCAGCATCCGGTTGAGCCGGGCGACGGCTTCGGGGGTGTCCACGCGCTCGGATGGCGCGGCTCGCTCGATCAGGTGACGGCCCCACGCCTGGCCGAGTCCGACGGTGGCGGGGCCGGAGTCCTCGAGGGAGGCGACCAGTCCGGTGAGCATCTCGGCGAGCAGCTCGTAGCTGCGCGGCCCGAGTGCCGGGCCCTCTGCCGAGTAGAGGATGCGCGGCCGGCCGCGCGTCGCCCGCTCCTCGGTCGCGCGCTCGGCGAGCCCGTCCTCGACGAGACCGTCGAGGTGGAACCGGGCCGTGTTGACGTGGAACCCCATCGCCTCCGCGATCTCGGCGACCGACATCGGCTGCGCGGACTGGCGCAGGAGCGAGAGCACCTCGGCGCGCCGGTTGCGCGCCGGGAGCTCGGTGGGCTGATCGGCGAGCGTCGGTCCGGTCACCTCTCGATTGTCACATGTGTCGTGATTAGAAACAATCAGCGGCTCAGGCGATCCGGGTCCAGAGTCCGGCAACGACTTCGTGGTCGAGCGCCGGTCGGCACCCCTTGACCCAGCACCGGCCTCGCGTTCTACTGGGCCTTCAGGGGGTCCGGACCATGCCTCGCCATCAATGAAAGGCCAGGCATGGGACCGCGCTCGGATCGTGTTGGCGGCGTCGACGGTACGGCGCAGGTGGTGTCTGTCCTGACGGGCGATGAGTTCCTCATGGCCACCAAGCGTCTCGAAGTCGTTGCACGTGACGGCTTGGCCATGGCCGCCAACGAACTGGCCGGGATCGCGACGAGTGCACGTCCTGCCGTCCAGTCCCAGCTGCTCGACGTGATCGCCGACCTCGACGGCTTCGTGACGGAGCTTCGACACATCATCGTCGCGCTGCGCAGCGGCCACGACGTCTGAGCTCTGTGCGCCCACGCGACGTCGTGCGGGGGTCGGTTCCGGCGGTGGGGACGTAGGGTGAAAGGAGACCTGAGTCGCGCACGATCCAGAACTCAGCGCGGTGAGGACGGGCGAACCTGGTGAGTGGGTTCGAAGGAACAACGAGGGCTGATGGGGTCGACCCCCGGATCAAGGACCTTCTGGTGGCGTGTATCGCGGCGGTGGCAGTGGACGGAGGTGGCATGTCTCTGCTGTCCATCACCGGTAGCCGCGAGCCCGTCTACGGCTCGGATCCGACTGCTCAGACGCTGGAGACGCTCCAGTTCACGTTGGGCGAAGGTCCCTGTGTCGACGCGTCTGCCGCGAGATCCCCGGTGCTGGTGCCCGACCTGGAGGCGCCCGACTCGGGAGCGAATGAACGATGGCCGGCCTTCCTGGCCGAGGCCTTCAGTCTGGGTGTCCGGGCCGTGTTCGCGTTCCCTCTGTGCGTCGGGCCCGGCACCCTCGGCGCTGTCGACTTCTACCGCAGGTCCGCCGGTCCGCTGGAGGCCAGCGACGTGGCGAGGTCGCTGACGGTCGTCGACACGATGGCGCTCGCGCTGCTCGACGGCGAGACAGGCATCGACGGAGCCTTCGGTGCGGAGTCGCTACGCAACCTGGAGGTCCACCGAGCCGCTGGCATGGTCATGGTCCAGGCCGGGTGCAGTATCGAGGACGCCCTGCTGAGGCTGCGTGCGACCGCCTATGCCGAAACGCGGCCGATCGGCGAGCTGGCGCGGGCGGTCGTGTACGGCGAGCGACGGTTCGACGAGGATCCGCGATGAGGGACGACGTGATGCGGCCCATCGGTTCCGGAAGTGAGCGAGACGCCCTGCTGGCGCAGACCTTCGTGGCCCTGGCTGACACGCTGGTGGACGACTACGACATCGTCGACATGTTGGACCAGCTCGTGAACTCATGCGTGGCGCTCCTCGGGGTGTCCCAGGCCGGGCTGATGCTGGCTGACCAGCATGGCGACCTGCACCTGATGGCCTCCTCCAACGAGGAGACGCGGGTCGTGGAGCTGTTCCAGCTGCAAGGAGCCGAGGGCGGACCGTGCGTCCAGGCGAGCCGCACCGGTCTGGCCGTCGACGTCGGCGACCTCGCGGTGGAGACACCGTGGCCGCACTTCGCGCAGAAGGCGATGGCCGTCGGCTTCCGCTCGGTCTACGCCGTTCCCATGCGTTGGCGAGAGACCACCATCGGAGCACTCAACCTCTTCAACACCAAGCCACCCTCGGTCGGCTGGGAGGATCAGCAACTGGCCCGGGCGTTCGCCGACGTGGCGACCATCGCCATCCTCCAGCAACGCTCACTCCACCGGTCCTCGCAACTCGTCGAGCAGCTGCAGTCCGCGCTGAACACCCGCATCGTCATCGAGCAGGCGAAGGGGGTGCTGGCGGAGCACGGCGAGGTGGGGATGGACACGGCCTTCGCCGCACTGCGCAGCTTCGCCCGTGACCACAACCTCAGGCTCGCGTCGTTGGCCGAGGCACTGGTGCGACGCGAGCGGTCAGCCGACGAGGTCCTCCGCGCCGCACCGCCACCGTCCGGTCCGGACACAGCCGCACCGTAGGCACCCCTGCGCGAGCAGCGTCAAGGGCTGCTTGCTGACGGCGCCTGACTACGCGTCGGGGCCGACGGTGACGGACGCCGGGGAGTCGCCGAAGCGCCTTCTGAACCTCGTCACCGCTGTGTCGACCATGTCGTCCAGGGGACGATCAGGGTCCGTCTCGCCGGGTCGCACGGTCAGGATCACCTCGACGACCTCGGCGGTGCTGGTCCGGTCATCACCTGGCCGTTTGAAATCGACCCCCTCCTCGCGCAACAGGTGCGCGAGCGCGCCGACGAGAATCGTCGGCCCTCGGTAGGTGACGGTCTGAGAGAGTCGAGCCTGTGTGACCATGGGCCACCGCCTTCGGTAGCTGCGGCAGACCCGGCATGGGGTGATCTGCGCCGGCAGTAGTGCCAGCCTAGCCCGTCGCCGAAGTGGTGCCCGTGAGCCCGCCGTTCGGTGTGGGTACCACGCGCCAGCGGAAGCGGTCCCCTGAGGCTCGAAGACGTCGGCGGGTCGCTTCGCACCTCAGGAGCCGTTGTGGGCATCTCTCCCGCGCCCCGGACAGATTCCCCGGCCATTTGTACCGGGCTTGTAACAGGCTAGCTCTCGTTGCAGGGGTCGTGAGGCTACGCAGCCCACCTGGATTGGTCTAGAAAACGGCCGTTCTCTAGGTCGTCCCGGAGTTGGTCGCATCAGTCGCAGCGGTAGCGGCCACGGCCGCGCGCGTTGTCTGGCGATGGGGGAGAGCGCTGTCAATCCGAGGGAGTGGGTGCCCGCTCATGCCGAGTTGCGGGCGCCCCGGGACGTCATACGGACGGTGTAAGCCCTTGCTCCATGCGCATGACGTCCTGAGGACGCGGTCGGAGGCCACGCACTCATCTGCCGCGATTAGCGTGCCGCTCGCGGCCATGCGGATCTGCTGCGAGGTGTGCTGGGACGATGAGTCGGGTCAGTCGTCCTGCCAAGAGGCGGTCCAACCCGAGTGCTCGGATGGTTCTTCGTCCTCTGCCGAGTCGTCCTGCTCGCAGGTCTCCGCGAAGGCGAGGTCCGCGAGAGGCACCGACCTGATGACGTCGGCGTCAAGCCCCCGCCCCGGGGTGCTGGCCGCGACCAGGAGCATGCCGTCGCGGAACCCGTGAACGTGCGACTCGCGCACGAACTCCTTAGCCCGCTGGAGAAGGCGAGCAGAACGGCAGTCGTCATAGCCAGACTGACCTTATGGGCAACACTGACGAATCACGTGTCGTGCACTCATCATCACGTGTCGTGCACATCTGGCAGCCGCTAACTGGGTGTGTCCCTATTCAGGACCCACCGGCTCCCCTTGACACCCGTCCCGGAGGGGCGCGTGTTCTTGGTCGCCGTCCGAGCAGCCGCCCGCGACTGCGGGTGTTGTCTCGGTTCCGACCCAGGGCGCCTTCGTGGTGCGGGGTGACAGTCGGCTCTACGGCCCGGTCCATCCGGGCGCGGACACGACAGGCTCGTGTCAGGCAGCCGCGGGTAGCGGCGAAGCTTCTGGTGGCGGGGGCGTTGCTGGGGTGTAGCGGGCGAGGTTCACTGCAGGAAGTCGCCGGCTACAAGCCCTCAACCGTCTCCCGGCGGCTCTCTGTCGTGGCCGGCTCGTAGCCGGACGGGCGTAACGGGGTGTCGGCGCGTTCGTCCAGGCGGGGCGACAAGCTCAGCAAGGCGGTTGTGCACGTTTGACTACGGAGCACTCAACTCGGCATGACCGGATGACTCGACTCGTGTGCCTGACACCGGTCTATCGGTCGTTCTCAGGCGCACGACCCGGAGTTCTGCGAGGGCGCGGATGTCGGCAGATCCGGTTGCATCGAGGCTGCCATGTGTGTGCACGTCACCCGGCGGCCTGGGCCGTGGGGAGCGCCGCTAGGGCCGAATTGCCGATCGCGGCTCGGGATGCACCGAGGGCCCCGGCCAAGCCGGGGCCCTCGTCGTCGAACCCTGAGTTCGAGCTTTACGTGCACAAGTGACTAGATGTCGTAGTAGAGCTCGAACTCGTGCGGGTGCGGGCGCAGCTGCACGGGGGCGATCTCGTTCGTGCGCTTGTAGTCGATCCAGGTGTCGATCAGGTCGGGCGTGAAGACGTTGCCGACGGTGAGGAACTCGTTGTCGTCCTCGAGGGCGTCGAGGACGGCGCCCAGCGAGGTCGGCACCTGGTCGATCTCGGCCATCTCGTCCGGCGGGAGCTCGTAGATGTCCTTGTCGATCGGGGCCGGCGGCTCCACCTTGTTCTTGATGCCGTCGACACCGGCGAGCATCAGCGCGGAGAACGCGAGGTACGGGTTCGCCGACGGGTCGGGGAAGCGGCACTCGACGCGCTTGGCCTTCGGGTTCGAGCCGGTGATCGGGATGCGCACCGAGGCGGAGCGGTTCCGCGAGGAGTACACCAGCGAGATCGGGGCCTCGAAGCCCGGCACCAGGCGGTGGTAGGAGTTCACCGACGGGTTGGTGAACGCCAGCAGCGCCGGGGCGTGCTTGAGGATGCCGCCGATGTACCAGCGGGCGGTGTCGGACAGGCCGCCGTACCCGGTCTCGTCGTAGAACAGCGGGTCGCCGTCCTTCCAGAGCGACTGGTGGACGTGCATGCCCGAGCCGTTGTCGCCGAAGATCGGCTTCGGCATGAAGGTGACCGACTTGCCGGCCTCCCAGGCGGTGTTCTTGATGAGGTACTTGAACTTCATCACGTCGTCGGCGGCCTTGAGCAGCGTGTCGAAGCGGTAGTTGATCTCCGCCTGGCCCGCGGTGCCGACCTCGTGGTGGGACCGCTCGACGAGCAGGCCGCACGCCTCGAGGTTCGGACCATGTCGTCGCGCAGGTCGCCGTAGTGGTCGTACGGCGCGACCGGGAAGTAGCCGCCCTTGAAGCGCGTCTTGTAGCCCCGGTTGTCGCCCTCCTTGCCCGAGTTCCACCAGCCCTCGACGGAGTCGATGTGGTAGAAGCCCTCGTTCGCCGTGGTGGAGTAGCGCACCGAGTCGAAGATGTAGAACTCGGCCTCGGGGGCGAAGTACGCCGTGTCCGCGATGCCGGTGGTGGACGAGGTACGCCAGCGCCTTGCGGGCGATGTTGCGCGGGTCGCGGGAGTACGCCTCGCCGGTGATCGGGTCGTGGATGAAGAAGCTCAGGTTCAGCGTCTTCGCCGCGCGGAACGGGTCGAGGTACGCCGTGGACGGGTCCGGGAACAGCGCCATGTCGGACTCGTTGATCGCCTGGAAGCCGCGGATCGAGGAGCCGTCGAAGGCCAGGCCCGACTCGAACACCGACTCGTCGAAGGACGACACCGGGACGGTGAAGTGCTGCTCGATGCCGGGCAGGTCGACGAAACGGATGTCGACCATCTCGACGCCCTCGTCCTTGATGTACTTGAGCAGCTCATCGCTGTTCTGGAACATTCGTCCTCCTTGGCTGCGCGCGGAGTCAGCCGTGAAAAAGCTCGCGAACTAGATCGCCGGGGCGACGCTGCACCGGGCGGTGTGCTCGCACCGTAGGCACGGGCAGTTTCTCGACCGTATCGGGTTTGTTTCAGGCATGTAACAGGTGGTCGGTGACCGGACGGCACTCCGGCGGCCCTACGCTGGCGCCGTGGCTGCCGCTCCCGACCTGCCGTACGACACCGCGTCCTGGGGCCGCCGGGTGCTCGCCCTGGTCGTCGACTGGTTGGCGTGCCTGCTGGTCGTGAGCGTCTTCGTCCCGGTGTTCGGCTACGACGGGCGGCCCGGGCGGCTACGTACACCCTGCTCGTCTTCGTCCTGGAGTCGGCGGTGCTCACCAGCACGGCCGGCGGGTCCTTCGGCAAGCTCGCGACCCGCCTGCGGGTCGTGGCCGTCGACGGCGGAGGACGGCTCGACCCGCTGCGCTCCCTCGCGCGCGCCGTGCTGGTGGCGCTGGTGATCCCGCCGCTGGTCTTCCGCCCGGACCGACGCGGCCTGCACGACCTCGCGGTCGGCTCGGCCACCGTCACGCTCCAGGTTGCGCACCGTCCCCAGGCCTGACCCCCGGGGTTTGGTCGCGCTTGCGCGAGGGGAGATGCTGGGCACACCACCGCATCTCGGAAAGGCCCCGCCGTGACCCGCCTGCTCACCGTCCGCCGTACCCTCGCCGCCAGCGCCATCGCGCCGTTGCTCGCCACCGGCCTGGTCGCCTGCGGCGACGACACCGCCGGTGACTCGACCACCGGGACCGACTCGACGTCGCAGGTGGCGCTGTCCAGCGACCTGTCCGAGGGCGACCAGGTCCCACCCGCGGAGTTCGTCAAGACCGTCGAGGACGGCGTCCTGGCGAGCACGACCGCCCACATGACGATGACCATCGCCGCCGGCACGACCGGCAAGGTCACCGCCGAGGGCGACATGGACTACACGACCAAGCCCCCGAGCATGGCGATGACGATGGCGCTGCCCGCCGAGGCGACCGGCGGCGGCGACATGGACATCCGGATGGTCGACGGCATCATCTACATGTCGATGGGCCAGCTCACCCAGGGCAAGTTCTGGAAGATCGACCCCTCCGACCCGAACGGCCCGTTCGCCGCGATGGGGATGGACAAGATGCTCGACCAGATGGACCCGGCCAAGGCGCTCTCGCAGGTGCAGGACGGGATCTCGAAGGTCACGTACGTCGGGAACGAGGACAACCTCGACCACTACGAGCTGACCGTCGACATGAAGAAGATGATGGCCTCGCTGGGCGGCAACCTGCCGAAGGGCGCCCAGGCCCAGCTCCCGGACTCGCTCACCTACGACATCTGGCTCGACGACCAGAACCGGTTCTCCCGGATGTCCATGGACAACCTGCCGATGGGCGGCAGCGACGCGTCGATGGAGATGACGGTGTCCGACTGGGGCAAGCCCGTCGACATCGCGGCCCCGCCGGCCGACCAGGTCACCAAGATGCCGGACTTCGGCTCCATGATGTCCCCGTCGCCGAACGCCGCCTGATCGAGGGGCGGGGTCAGCGGCCCCGCATGTTCTGGCGCAGGCCCTTCATGTTGGTCGGCACCGGGCCCTTGGGCAGCGGGATGTTCGACCGGTTGGCGTCCAGGGCCTTGAGCCGGTTCAGGATGTCGGTCATCTCGGCGGGCTTGACCTGACGGCCGAGCTTCTGGACGTGCCGGACCAGCTTGGGCAGCGGCACCTGGCCCTCGCCGTTGCCGCACATCACCTCGTGGATCGGTACGTCGGCGGCGACCCGCTCGTGCTTGCGGCGCTCGGCGGTCATCAGCTGGCGCAGCCGGTTCGGGTTGCCCTCACCGACCAGGACGATGCCCGGAGGGCCCACCACGCGGTGGACGACGTCCTGCTGCTTGTTGAAGGCGATCACCGGCTCGGACGTCCAGCCGCGCCGCAGCATCCGCAGCGCCGCGGCGGCGGCACCCGGCTGGCCCTCCATCTGGGTGTACGCCGCGCGCTGGGCGCGGCGCCCGAACACGATCATCGCGAGCAGCGTGCCGAGCAGCAGCGCCGCGACGATCGACAGGATCGTGCCGAGCAGGCCGTCGCCGGGCAGCAGCCAGAAGACCACGAAGCCGAGCGCCGCACCGACCACGAACGAGCCGAGCAGCCACAGGCCCAGGCGCGGGTCGGAGCGCTTGGCCATCCGGTAGGTCTCGACGAACTGCGCCCGCCGGCTCATCTTCTCCGGGTCGACGGGCTTGGGGTCCTTGGCCATGGTCGGTCGCTGCCTCGTTCTGGCTCGTGGGGATCGGGTCGGGTCGTGGATCTCAGGCGGTGGCGGCGCCCGCGCGGGCGTCCATCGCCTGACGGTACAGCCGGCCGGCGCGGTACGACGAGCGGACCAGCGGACCGGACATCACGCCGGAGAAGCCGATCTCGTCGGCCTCCTGCTTCAGCTCGACGAACTCCTCGGGCTTCACCCAGCGCTCGACCGGGTGGTGGCGCACCGAGGGGCGCAGGTACTGGGTGATCGTGACCAGCTCGCAGCCGGCGTCGTGCAGGTCGCGCAGCGCCTGGGAGACCTCCTCGCGGGTCTCGCCCATGCCGAGGATCAGGTTGGACTTGGTGACCAGGCCGAAGTCGCGCGCCGCGGTCAGCACGTCGAGGGAGCGCTCGTAGCGGAAGCCGGGCCGGATCCGCTTGAAGATCCGCGGCACGGTCTCGACGTTGTGGGCGAGCACCTCCGGGCGGGACTCGAACACCTCGCGCAGCAGGTCCGGCTTGCCGTTGAAGTCGGGGATGAGGTTCTCCACGCCGGTGTCCGGGTTGAGCTCGTGGATGGCCCGCACGGTCTCGGCGTACAGCCAGGCGCCGCCGTCGGGCAGGTCGTCGCGGGCGACGCCGGTGATCGTGGCGTACTTCAGGCCCATGGTCTGCACCGACTCCGCGACCCGGCGCGGCTCGTCGCGGTCGAGCGGCTGCGGCTTGCCGGTGTCGATCTGGCAGAAGTCGCACCGCCGGGTGCACTGGTCGCCGCCGATGAGGAACGTCGCCTCGCGGTCCTCCCAGCACTCGAAGATGTTGGGACAGCCCGCCTCCTGGCAGACCGTGTGGAGCCCCTCGGACTTCACGAGGCCCTGGAGGTGCTTGTACTCCGGGCCCATCTTCGCCCGGGTCTTGATCCACTCGGGCTTGCGCTCGATCGGGGTCTCCGCGTTGCGCACTTCGAGTCGGAGAAGCTTGCGTCCTTCGGGTGCTGGAGCTTGCGTCACATCGGTCAACTCTACGCGTCAGGGCGTGAGGATCTCGATCCGCGGGTGCCGTCCCGGCTCGGGGCGCGGCTCGTAGTCCGGGGTGGGCTCGTACGGCGACCAGGCGAGGTACTCGCGCAGGTGCCGCTCGACGTACGGGGTCACCTCCGCGACGGTGACGTCGCGTCCCAGCTCGCGGCTCAGCGAGGTCACGCCGGCGTCGGAGATGCCGCAGGGGACGAACCGGTCGTACCACCCGAGGTCGACGTCGCAGTTGATCGCGAAGCCGTGCATGGTCACGCCGCGGCTGACCCGGATGCCGATGGCGGCGACCTTGCGCTCGGGGCCCCGGTCGTCGGCGCGCAACCACACGCCGCTGCGGCCGGGGACGCGCGCGGTGACCACGCCGAGGTCGGCGCAGGCGCGGATCAGCGCCTCCTCGACGCGGCGCACGTAGTCGACGACCTTGACGTGGTCGGGCAGCGTGACGATCGGGTAGCCGACCAGCTGGCCGGGCCCGTGGAAGGTGATCTTGCCGCCGCGGTCCACGTCGATGACCGGCGCGCCGCCGGGGTCGAGCGGGCGCTCGTGCGGCTCGGTGCGCTTGCCCGCGGTGAAGACCGGCGGGTGCTCGAGCAGCAGGACGGTGTCCTCCCGAGCGCCGTCGGCGACGCGCTCGTGGACCGCGCGCTGGAGGTCCCAGGCGGCCAGGTAGTCGACGAGACCGGCGTCCTCGAACTTCACGCGCTCGAGCCTACGCGCTCCCCGAGGAAGGCCAGCTGGTCGGGCAGCATCCGGCGCCAGTACGCCGGGTCGTGCGCGCCGGGCTCGAAGGTGCTGGTCACGTCCGCGTCGTCCGGGAAGCCGTCGACGTAGTCCTGTACGTCGCGGTAGAACGGGTCGCCGGTCCCGCAGTCGACGCGCACGGCGATGCCGGCCAGGTCGTCCTGGTGCCCGATGACCGAGTAGCGCTCGTACTCGGCCGCGTCGTCGAACCCGGCGTCGGACGCGTCCCCGGGGTTGCTCCAGATCGCGGGGCTGGAGGCGACCACGGCGTCCACGCGCCGGCGGCCGAGCAGCCCGGCCAGCCGCAGCGCGCCGTACCCGCCCATCGACCAGCCGATCAGCCCGATCCGGTCGGTGCGGACGCCCCGGTGCCGGAGCAGGGGCAGCAGCTCGTCGGTGATCATGGCGCCGGCGTCCTCGCCGTCGGGGCGGGGGTGCCAGTACGACGAGCCGCCGTCGGCGGCGGCGATCGCGAACGGCGGGACGCCGTGGCCGACCGCGGACGTCGAGGAACTGGGGGAGCCCGAAGTCCGGGCCGAGCAGCGAGTCGACGCTCTCGCCGCGGCCGTGCAGCGCGACCACGAGGGGGACGTCGCGGCGGTGCCCGGGCGGGTGGATCAGGCACCAGCTGGTCTCGACGCCGAGCCGGGCGGCGGAGACGAAGCTGCCGGTCTCGACGGGGCTGGGCGGGACGTCGGGGACCGTCCCGGCGGGACCGTTGAGGTGCAGCGTGCCCTGGATCCAGGGACGGCCGGGGAGCACGCCCTGCTCGACGCCGACCCCCGCGCCGACGGCGAGGGCGGCACCGGCGGCGGTGCCCCCGAGGAGGAGCGCGCGACGGCTCAGCACGCGCCGAGTGTGACAGCCTGTGGACGAGCTGCGCCCGCGACGCGCGGACGGGGTAGGCGTACGGCGTGATCTCCGACCTGCTGCTGCCCGCCGCCGTCGCCCTCGGGCCGAGCCCCGCCGAGGTGCTGCACGCGTGGGACGACCGGCGCGCCGCCGCCTGGTCGGCCGGCGACGCGGCGGCGCTGCGCGACCTCTACGCGCCGGGCTCGGAGGCCGGGCGCGCCGACGCCGCGATGCTGCGCGCGTGGACGCGACGGGACCTGCGGGTGGGCGGCCTGCGGATGCAGCTGCTGGCGGTCGCGGTGCGGGACCGGACGCCGTCCCGGCTGGTGCTCGACGTCACCGACCGGCTCGCCGGCGGCGTCGCGGAGCCCGGCGGGCTGGCGCTGCCGCGGGACCGGCCGAGCCGGCACGCTCGTGACGCTGCGGGTCGTCGCGGGGGAGTGGCGCGTGAGCGCCGTCCGCACGGTCAGTGCAGCGCGGTCCGGATGACCTCGTGGACGGTGCGGTCGCGCACGTCGTACCCGGCCTCCATCAGGACCGCCGGGCGCAGGTTCAGCGAGCCGAGCGCCTCGGGCGAGAGCGGGCCGGCGCCGGCCCTGATCGCGAACGACGGCACCGCGAGGAACGCCTTGCGGTGCACGGCGCGGGCGAGCGCGTCGGTGAACTCGGCGTTGGTCGGCGTCTCGGCGCTGCACAGGTTGACCGGTCCGCTGACGTCGTCGTGCTCGGCGACGTGGATGACGCCGCCGACCCAGTCGCGCAGCGAGACCATCGCCATGTACTGCCGCCCGTCGCCGAGCTGCGCGCCGAGCCCGAGCTTCGTGAGCAGCGCCAGCTGCTTCAGCGGCGGCGCGGACCCGTCCATGACGGGTGCGGTGCGCAGGTAGCAGACCCGGGCGCCGGCCTCGGCGGCGCAGCCGGCCGCGTCCTGCCAGTCCCGGGTCACCTGGGTCATCAGGGTGTTGCCGCGGCTGTCGGACTCCTCGGTGACGATCTCGCTGCCGTGGTCGCCGTACCACGCGATGGCGTTGCCGGCGAGGAACGCCGGGCGCCGGTCGCTGTCCGCGATCGCGTCCGACAGCACCCGGGTGGTGATCACCCGGCTCTCGCGCAGGTTCTGCGCCCAGCGGGTCGAGTGCGGGTTGCCCAGCGTCGGGGCTGCCGGCCACGTTGACCACGACGTCGGCCGCCTCGATGACCGCGCGGTCGTAGACCCCGGCGTACGGGTCCCAGCTCGACTCGTCCGGCGACGAGGTCGGCCGGCGGGTCAGCGCCACCACCGTGTGGCCGCGCCGCACCAGCTCCGCGCCCAGGTGGCTGCCCAGGAACCCCGACGCCCCGGCGATCACGACGTTCAGTGCCATGCGCTCACCCTGTCACGCCGCCCGAAATCGCGAGTCGGCGTGAGTTGCTCCCGCGGAGCCGCCGAGTCGGCGTGAGTTGCTCACTCGGGGCGGCAACTCACGCCGACTCGGCGGGGCTGGGCGGGTAACTCACGCCGACTCGGCGTTCGGTCAGACCTCGAACTGGCCGGACTCGAGGCGCTCCTTGACGTCGCGGAGGAAGCGGCCGGCGTCGGCGCCGTCGACCAGCTGGTGGTCGTAGGTCAGCGACAGGTAGACCATGTAGCGCACCGCGATGGTCTCGCCCAGGTTCGGGTCGTCGATCACCACCGGGCGCTTCACGACCGCGCCGGGGCCGAGGATCGCGACCTGCGGCTTGTTGATGATCGGCGTGTCGAACAGCGCGCCGAAGCTGCCCAGGTTCGTGATCGTGAACGTGCCGCCGGACAGCTCGTCGGGCCCGATCTTGTTGATCGGGTGCGGCCGGCGATGTCGGCGATCTTCTTGGCCAGCCCGGCCACCGACAGGTCGCCGGCGTCCTTGATCACCGGGGTCAGCAGGCCCTTCTCGGTGTCCACCGCGATCGCGAGGTGCTCGCGGTCGAAGTAGGTGACCTCGCCGGCCTCGGTGTCGATCGTGGCGTTCAGGGCCGGGTGGACCTTCAGCGCGTCGATCGCCGCCTTGGCGAAGAACGGCAGGTACGTCAGCTTCACGCCCTCACGCGCCAGGAACTCCTCCTTGGCGCGAGTCGCGCAGCCGCGCGATGTTCGTGACGTCGACCTCCATCACCTGGGTCAGCTGGGCGGAGGTCTGCAGCGACTCGACCATGCGGGTGGCGATGATCTTGCGCAGCCGCGAGATCTTCTCGGTCTTGCCGCGCAGCGGCGACGGCGTCGCGGGAGCCGGAGCCGACGCGGCAGCCGGCGCCGACGCCGCGGGAGCGGCCGCCGGGGCCGGCTCCTGGGCGCGGGCCGCCGCGTCGAGGACGTCCTGCTTGCGGATCCGGCCGCCGACGCCGGTGCCGGTGACCGTGGCCAGGTCGACGCCGTGCTGGGCGGCCATCTTGCGCACCAGCGGCGTCACGTAGCCCGGACCGTCGCCGCCGCCCGCCGGCTCCTCGCGGGTCTGGGGCTCCTCGGTCGCGGGCGACTGGGCACTCGGCGCCGGGGCCTCGTCCCGGGCCGTGGTGGCCTCGGACTTCGCCGGCTCCGGCTCGGGCTCCGGCTCGGGCTGCTTCTGCGGCTCCGGCTCGGGCTCGGGCTCCGGCTCGGGCTCCGGCTCGGGCTCGGGCTCGGGCTGCTTCTCCTCCTGCGCGGCGGGCGCGGCGCCCTGGTCGCCGATCACGGCGAGCTCGGCGCCGACCTCGACGGTCTCGTCCTCCTGCACCTTGATCTCGAGCAGGGTGCCGGCGACGGGGGAGGGGATCTCGGTGTCGACCTTGTCGGTGGAGACCTCGAGCAGCGGCTCGTCGACCGCGACCTCGTCGCCGACCGACTTCAGCCAGCGGGTCACCGTGCCCTCGGTGACCGACTCGCCGAGAGCGGGCAGCGTCACCGGCGTACCGGAGCCGCTGGACGGCTTGGTCTCCGCGGCCGGCTTCTCGGCCTCCTCCGCGGCGGGCGCGGGCTGCTCGGCGGCGGCGGGCTCCTCGGCCTGCTGCTGCTCGGGCTCGGGCTCCGGCTCGGGCTCCGAGGCCTGCTCCTGCGACCCCGACGACTCGCCCTCGTCACCGATCAGCGCGAGGACCGCGCCCACCTCGACGGTGTCGTCCTCGTTCGCCTTGATCTCCAGCAGCGTGCCGGCGACCGGCGAGGGGATCTCCGTGTCGACCTTGTCGGTGGAGACCTCCAGCAGCGGCTCGTCGACCGCCACCGAGTCGCCGACCTGCTTCAGCCAGCGGGTGACGGTTCCCTCCGTGACGGACTCTCCGAGGGCCGGCAGGTTGACTTCGGTGGCCATGGACTTCCTTCGCTAGATGAGGTTCGTGGGTCAGGTGGATCAGGAGTGTGCGTGCAGCGGCTTGCCGGCCAGCGCCAGGTGCGCCTCGCCGAGCGCCTCGTTCTGCGTCGGGTGGGCGTGGACCAGCGGGGCCACGTCCTCGGGGTACCCCTCCCAGTTGTAGATCAACTGCGCCTCGCCGATGAGCTCGCCGACGCGGTCGCCGACCAGGTGCACGCCGACGACCGGCCCGTCCTTGCGACGGACCAGCTTCACGAAGCCCTGCGTCTTGAGGATCTGGCTCTTGCCGTTGCCGCCGAGGTCGTAGGTCACGGTCTCGATGCCGTCGGCGCCGTACGCCGTCGCGGCCGCTGCCTCGTCGAGGCCGACCGAGGCGACCTCGGGGTGGGAGTAGGTCACGCGCGGGATGCCGGCCTCGTCGATGGGCCGCGGGTCGAGGCCGGCGATGTCCTCGGCGACGAAGATGCCCTGCTGGAACCCGCGGTGCGCGAGCTGGAGGCCCGGGACGATGTCGCCCACGGCGTACACGCCCTCGAGGTTCGTGCGGCACCGCTCGTCGGCGAGCACGAACCCGCGCTCCATCGCGACGCCCTGCTCCTCGTAGCCCAGCCCCTCGGTGACCGGGCCGCGCCCGACCGCGACCAGCAGCAGCTCGGCCTCGATGACGCTCTGCTCCTTCCTGGCGCCCTCGACGGTGACGGCCACGCCGGTCTCGGTGGTCTTGACGCTCTGGAACGGCGTGCCGGTGCGGAACGTGATGCCGCGCTTGCGGAAGGCCCGCTCCAGCGCCTTCGACGACGCCTCGTCCTCGACCGGGACCAGCCGGGGGAGTGCCTCGACGATGGTGACGTCGGCGCCGAAGCTGCGCCACACGCTGGCGAACTCGCAGCCGATGACGCCGCCGCCGAGCACCACGACGGACGCCGGGACGCGGTCGAGGCGCAGCGCGTGCTCGGAGGTGATCACCCGCTCGCCGTCGATCTCCAGGCCGGGCAGCGAGCGGGAGTAGGAGCCGGAGGCGAGCACCACGTGCTTGCCCGTCCAGGCCTTGCCGTCGACGGTGACCTCGCGCGGGCCGGTGAGCCGGCCGGCGCCCTCGATGACGGTGATGCCGCGGCCCTTGATCAGGCCGGTGAGGCCCTTGTAGAGGCGCTGGACCACGCCGTCCTTGTAGGTGTTCACCGCGGGCATGTCGATGCCCTCGAGGGTGGCGCGCACGCCGAACGTCTCGGAGTCGCGGGTCTGGTCGGCGACCTCGGCGGCGTGCAGCAGCGCCTTGGTGGGGATGCAGCCGACGTGCAGGCAGGTGCCGCCGATCTTGCCCTTCTCCACCAGCCCCACGGTCAGCCCGAGCTGGGCCGCGCGGAGCGCGCACGCGTAGCCGCCGGAACCGGCGCCGAGGATGAGCACGTCGAAGTCGGGATCGGCCACGGTCCCATCCTTGCACTTCTGCCCGACGTGTCCACACGCACCCTGCTACGCCCCAGTAGCCCTCCTTGGCACACTGGACCCCATGTCATGGATGGACCGGTTCCGGCGCGGCACGAAGATGCGGCGACCCTCGAAGGACGCCTTCCGCACCGGCTCGACCCGGGTGCGCGCCTCGGACTCGACCGACGTCGACCACCTCGAGACCTGGATCGGGTCGCGCCGCGGGGTGGAGGGGTTCGTCGAGCCCCGCACCGCGGTCAGCGACGTGACGCTGCTGCTCGTGGCGCACGACGGTGAGTGGACCCGGCGCCGGGTGCCGTCGGTGCGCTGGGCGCACGACTTCTGCAACCGGCACCAGATCCCGTCGTACGACGCCGCGGTGGTCGGCGTGCCGCAGCGGATGCGCGACTACAACCGCCGCAAGAAGCTCGAGGGCGGCCTCTAGCGGCTACGTCCGGTCGGCCAGCGCCCGCGCGTAGTCGACCAGCGTCGCCACGGCCACGCCGGTGCCGCCGGGGGTGACGTGTCCCCACGCGGCGCCGGAGTTGAACGACGGGCCGGCGATGTCGAGGTGCGCCCACGGCCGCCCGGCGGTGAACTCGCGCAGGAACGCGGCCGCGAACAGCCCGCCGCCCCAGCGGATCCAGTCGTGCTGGGCCAGGTCGGCGATCTTGCTGCCCTTGACCCGGTCGGTCATCTCCTCGGGGATCGGCATCGCCCACATGTCCTCGCCGGCCACGGTGGCGGCGGCGAGCACGTCGGCGACGACGTCCTCGGAGCCCATCACGCCGGAGACGCGGTCGCCCAGGGCGACCACCATCGCGCCGGTCAGCGTGGCGACGTCGACGATCACGTCGGGGTCCTGCTCGGTGGCGCGGACGATCGCGTCGGCGAGCACCAGCCGGCCCTCGGCGTCGGTGTTGAGCACCTCGACCGTCTTGCCGCCGTACATCCTCAGCATGTCGCCGGGTCGGGTCGCGGAGCCGGAGACCATGTTCTCGGCCAGCGGCAGGTACGTCGTCACGCGCACCGGCAGCCCGAGCCTGGCGATCGCGAACGTCGCCTGGGCGACCGCCGCGGCGCCGGCCATGTCCGACTTCATCTCGTGCATGCTCTGGGCCGGCTTGATGCTCAGGCCGCCCGAGTCGAAGGTGATGCCCTTGCCGACCAGCGCCAGGTGCTGCTTGGCGCCCTTGGGCGTGTAGGTCAGCTCGACCAGGCGCGGCGGAGCGTCCGAGCCGGCGCCGACCCCGAGGATGCCGCCGCAGCCGAGCTCGGCCAGCTCGGCCTCGTCGAGCACCCGGATGCCGACCTTCGGCGCGCCGCGGCCCTTGGTGAGCTCCTTGACGGTCGCGGCGACCGCGTCGGCGAACAGCGGCGGCGTCAGGTCGCCGGACGGCGTGTTCACCCAGTCGCGGGTGCCGGCCACGGCCCGGGTCACGACGCGCGCCTCCTCGAACGCGGCGACCGCCTCCTTGCGGCGGGCGACGGGGCTGAGCACCACGACCTCGCCCGGCGCGTCCGGCGCCTGCTCCTTCTTGTACGTCGTGAACGTGTACGCCCCGAGCTCGTAGCCCTCGGTCACCGCGCGGACCAGCTCCGGCGTGTCGGCCGGCAGCGCCACCGCGACCGACGCCGCGTTCGTCACCGCCCGCGCGGCGACACCGGCCGCCCGGCGTACCGCCGTCGCGTGCGCCTCCTTGCCGAGCCCGACCAGGACCAGCACGGCCGAGGACAGGACGCCCGACGTCGGGACCTTGACGACCTCGCCGGCCTTGCCGGTGACGCCGAGGCCCGAGAGCAGCGGGCGCAGCTTGCGCCCGTACGCCTTGGCGACGTCCTCGCCGCCCTCGGCGAGCTCGGGTCCCTTCGGGCCCTGCACCACCCCCACGACGATGGCGTCGCATCGGGTCTTGGCGGGGCTGGCGGTGCGCAGGCTGTAGGACGTCACCGGGGCAGGATAGACGCCGCCGGGCGCGACGGCGGCTGAGGTAGGTTCGCGCCCATGGCCGACCTGCTGCTCTCGCCCCTGCACGACCGGCACCAGGCCCTCGGCGCGAAGTTCGCCGAGTTCGGCGGCTGGTCGATGCCGCTGGAGTACTCCTCCGGCGTGGTCAAGGAGCACACCGCGGTGCGCGAGGCGGTCGGCATGTTCGACGTCAGCCACCTCGGCAAGGCGACCGTCGCGGGGCCCGGCGCCGCCGCCTTCGTCAACCGCACGCTGACCAACGACCTGGGCCGGATCGGTCCGGGACGCGCGCAGTACACGCTGTGCTGCGACGACGCGACCGGCGGTGTCGTCGACGACCTGATCGCCTACCTGCACGACGACGACCGGGTGCTGCTCGTCCCGAACGCCGCCAACACCGCCGAGGTCGTCCGCCGGCTCCAGGCCGAGGCGCCCGACGGCGTGACCGTCACCGACCAGCACCGCGACTTCGCCGTGCTCGCCGTCCAGGGGCCGCGGTCCGACGAGGTGCTCGCCGCGGTCGGACTGCCGGTCGGGCACGACTACATGTCGTTCGTGGAGGCGGCGTACCGAGGATGCGACCGTCGTGGTCTGCCGCACCGGCTACACCGGCGAGCGCGGCTACGAGCTGGTCGCGCCGAACGCCGTCGCCGGCCCGCTGTGGGACGCGCTGCCTCGGCCGGCGGGGGAGCCGTACGGCGATGCTCGCCGTGCGGCCTGGGCGCGCGCGACACGCTGCGCACCGAGATGGGCTACCCGCTGCACGGCCAGGACATCTCCCTCGACGTCACCCCCAACCAGGCGCGGCTCGGCTGGGCCGTCGGCTGGACGAAGGAGGCGTTCTGGGGCCGCGACGTGCTGGCCGCCGAGCAGCGCGGACGGGCCCGGAGCGCGTGCTGCGCGGGCTGGTCGCGACCGGCCGGGGCATCCCGCGCCCGCACATGAGCGGTCAGCCTGACGCCCGACGTGCTGCTCGGGCGAGGTCACCTCGGGCACGTTCTCGCCGACCCTGCGCAAGGGCATCGGCCTGGCGCTGCTGCCGTCGTTCGTCGCTCCCGACGCGGAGGTCGGTGTCGACATCCGCGGCCGCCGGGAGATCTTCCAGCTCGTCAAGCCGCCGTTCGTCGACCCGTCCGTCCGGGAGGCGTGACATGAACCTGCCCGAGCAGCCCGAGCACGTTCCGCCCGCCGTCGCCGGCCGACCGGCCGTGGTGGTGGCGCCTCGAGGACGCCGCCGGCGCAGGAGGTCGCGGTCGCCGGCGACCTCGCCGACCAGCGGTTCGCCAGCCAGGCCGACGCCGAGTCGTGGGTGGGCGAGACCTGGTCCGACCTGGCCGCCGAGGGCGTCGACGCGGTGACGCTCTTCGAGCACGACCGGCAGGTCTACGGCCCGATGTCGCTGCACGCGTGAGGCCGACACGCCGGCGGGTTTCACCGGTCAGCCGGTGAAACCCGACCGACACGCCGGGGCGCACCGGCGTGTCGGTCGGGTTTCGGCGGACAAGCACGTCGACGCGCCCGGTCGACGGGGGCCCGGAAGGGTCTGGTCGCTGCGCTCGAGGCGGAGAAGGATGGCGGTATGGCCCGGGACGACGCCGACTTCGACGCCTACCTGGCCGCCCGGTGGCCGCCGGTGGTCCGCTCGCTGGTCCTGATCGGCAGCCCGCGGGACGAGGCGGAACGGCTCGCCCGTGCGGGGCTCGCGCGCTGTCGCACCTCGTGGGAGCAGGTCCGTGGGTCCGACGACGTCGACGCGTACGTCTACCGCACCGTGCTGGACGGCTGGCACGCGAGCCGGCGGGTTCGTCCGTGGCGCAGGGCCGCGGTCGCGCCTCCACCGCCTCCGCCTCCCGGACCGGACGCGACCGACCCGGCCCGGCTCTGCCACGCCCTGCTGCACCAGTTGTCCGGACTCGCACCCGAGTCCCGCGAGGCGCTGGTGCTCCGGCTCGGAGCCGGGCTCGACGGGCTGCAGGTCGCCGATGTCCTCGACGTACCCGTCGCGACCGCGCGCAGCCGCGAGGCGGACGCGCTCGACGGCCTCGACGCCGCGGAGCTCCGCGAGGCGGCGGGGGACCTGGCGATCGGTCCCGGCCCGATGACCGAACGCCTCGCCGAGCACGTCCTCCGCACCGCCGCCGAGGCCATCGACGTCGACCCGGTGCCCGTCGAGGGGATCGTCGTCGAGGCCCGACAGCAGCGCCGCCGGCGGCTGCGGGCGGTCGCCGGCGGGGTCGCCGCGGCGCTCGTGGTGGGCGGCGCGGTCGCCTGGGCGACCACGCGGCCGACGCCGCCGTCGCAGCCCGTCCCCGTGCACGTCGTACCGCTCACCAACCCCGTCGGCACCGCGTGGTACGCCGAGGGCCGGCTCCACCTGAGCGCCGTGGCCGTCGACGTCCCGGACCTCACGGACGTCGCCGCGGTCGGGGAGGGCGTCGCGTACCTCGACCAGGAGCGACGGGTCGGCCTCGTCAACGCCGACGGCACGCGCACGATCGTCGGCACGGCGGTGCAGGGGTCGGCCATCCTCGGCTCGGCCGAGAACGGCTGGGCCGCCTGGATCGCGCCCGAGCCGGATCGGAGGAGCATCGTCGTCTGGTCGATCGGGCTCGGGGCGGAGCTCGCCCGGATGCCGGTGCCACCCGACACCGAGCTGGTCGCGATCGACCAGGACCGGGTCTACTTCCAGGGCGCCGACGGTGCGTTCTCCTGGGCGGCGGGCGAGGACGCTGAGCTGGAGCCGCTGGGCCCGCCGCAGCTGGTCGACGTCGCGTCCGCGACCCGCGCCTACCAGCTCGGGCACCGCATCGAGATGGTCCAGCCGTTCTTCAGCGTCTCCTACGTCCGCCGCGGCGAGGGCGCGACGGTCTCGCCCGGCGGTGCGTACGTGCTCAGCGGCGAGCCCGGCACGGCGGCCGGTACGCCGTACACACCGCTGCTCTACGACACCCGGTCCGGCCTGCTGCTGGACTCGGGCGTGGCGCGGGACGAGCGGGTGGTCGACGCGGCGTTCGGGCCGCACCACGACCTGACCTACCTGGTCGTCCGCGGCGCCGATCTCGGGGGCGCCGACCTGGACGGCAACCGCTCACGGCTGCTGGTGCTGCGCACCTGCGCGCTGCCGGACGACGGCGGGGCCGCGGAGTGCCACGACGTGGTCCCGGTCCCGACGACCGGCGGGCGCGCCATGTTCGCCCACTAGTCCGTCGCGGTGCGACGGTGCCCCGGTGACAGGCCGGACTTCTCGAGCACCGCACGTACGAACATGCGCTTGCTCGATCCCCACTTCGGCCAGCAGGTCGTGAGCGTGAGCCGCCGGCCGTGCAGCGGGTCGAGCACCCAGTCCGCCGTGACCGGGACGATCTGGGGCTGGTTCGTGACGCGATAGCGCCACCAGGCGTCGCCCTGCCGCAGCTCGACGCGGTCTCCGGGGCGCAGGCGGTCGAAGTCGATGAACGGGTCGCCGTGGCCCGCCCGGTGGGCGGCGATGGCGACGTTCCCGCGCTCGCCGGGCAGGGGAGTAGCCGAGTAGTGGCCGGGCCCCTTGGCCAGGTCGGCGCTCGTGGTTCCCTCCACCACGATCCACGACCACGTGGCGCCGAAGCGCGGGATGCGCAGCTCGGCGAGCGCGTGGCCGGCGGGGGCGGGATGCGCCACGGGCAGACGGCGCCGCGACACCGGGGCCGGGCGCCGCACGGGGCCGGGGGCCTGGGCCAGCTCGTGGCGCAGGGTCGCCTGGGCCTGGGCGGTGTGGTGGTCGGTCAGCAGCTTCTGACCGACCACCACGCCGATGACGGCGAACGCGGCCAGGCAGCACGCCCAGCCGATCGTCCGGCGCACCCGGCCGCTCACCGCTCGCTCCGCGGGATCGTCCGAAGGATCGCGAGCCCGAGAGCCAGCAGCGCGAACGCGGACAGGAAGAGCCACAACGGGTTCCCGGTGAGGCCGGTCATCGCGAGGCCTCCGCCGGAACCGAGGACAGCACCCTGGTTGTACATGTCACCACCTCCTTTCGCGTCTGAGCAGGACTTGGCAGAACGCCCAGGCCTGCACGGCCTGGAGGAACACGTCGTACGCCATCTCGATGACCAGGGGAGCGGCCAGCGCCATCTGCCGCCAGCCGCGGCGCCGAACGGTCACCACCCGCTCCAGCGCGAAGAAGCAGGAGGCGGCGAGCCAGAACGGGTGCAGGCTGAACGAGGTGCACATCCCCCAGACCAGGCTGGCCAGATACAGAGCCGTGGCGACCACTCCGACCGCGCTGAGCACCTGTCGGCCCCAGTACGGCGCGGTGACCCGGGTCAACCCGTAGTCCCCGACGTTCTCGAGCGCACCCCGCTTCCATCGGACGCGCTGCCGGGCGAGATCGCGCCACGTCGTCATCACCTCGGTCTCGAGGACGCATCCGGCGGGCGCGAGGATCCCGTACCCGAGGTGCATCAGGCCCAAGGAGAGCTCGTTGTCCTCGGTGAGGACATGGACGTCGTACACCTGGCCGGCACCGGACCGGTCCGGCAATCGGCCGTCGCGCCGCGCGTCACGGACGGCGCGCAGGACGCCGACGGGGAACACCGATGCCGTGCCGGTCAACACCAGGGCGCGGCCCTTGAGCCGACGCACGTCCCGGGCGTAGCGGGCGTACTCATTGCGCTGGAAGGTGCCGACGAGTCCACCGCCGGGCCCCCCGGAGAACGTGCCGCCCACCCCGCCCAGCCCGCGCCGGTCCGCCGACCGCCAGGACTCGACGAGGTGTCGCCGAGCTTCTCCGAGGAAGGCTCGGTCGAGCAGGGAGTCGGCATCCATGACGAGGACGAGATCGGCGTCATCGAGGTGGGGCAGGAGATCGTCCAGAACCTGGTTCAGGGCGCCGGCCTTCTTGTGGCGGTTGTCTCGCGTCACCACGACCTCCGCGCCGGCGTCGGCGGCGACCGCAGGTGTGGCGTCGGTGCAGTTGTCCGGCGATGACGATGGTGCGGTCGGGTGGCGTGGTCTGCCTCGACAGGGATGCCAGTGCCTGCGGCAACGTCGCTTCCTCGTCGTGCGCCGGTACGAGCGCCACGAGCCGCCCGCGAGCCAACCGCTCGGTCCACGGCGAAGTGCTCTCCGACGCGGCTCCCGTCTCCGCGGCGCGCGGTTGCGCGATCGTCGCGACCCCCACAAAGTCCCCCTGTCAGCTGAGCCGTTCACTGCCAGGTCGCGCCGCGGGGCGATCGGTCCCCCCAGGGCTCACCTGACCGGTCGTGCGCCAGCGGCCGGTCGGCCCCCGAGAACTGTCGCGGCCCCGCCGGTGCCCGGGTCGCTGCGACCCATGCGGGTGAGGTAGCGCACAATGACCAGATCGGAGTAGTCCTCGTGGGCCATGTGCACGTGGTCCTACTGAGCCAAATGGGCACCGGGTCCCGGCGAACGCTCATGTCAGGGAGCGGCGCCACCGACGATCGGGGAGTGCGGAGGACGAGTCTTGCGGTCGCAGTCGTGCTGGTGACGGCGATGATCGGGGCGACCCTGATCTCGCCTGCCCTCGAGGCGACGGCCGCGGGGCGCCACGGGCACCGGGCGAAGCCGCTGGGGCAGCGGGTCCAGTTCGGCGCGTTCGTGGACGGCATGCAGGCCGATCCGGGCGTGCTTGACGACTTCGAGCAGTTGGTCGGGCGGCGCACCGACATCGCGTCGTACTACTACGGGTACGGCGACGTCTTCCCCGGTCCGACGGAGCGCCACTTCGCCGACGGTGGCGCCCGCAAGGTGCTCGTGTCGTGGGACATGGGCGCGACCCGGTTCACCGACTGGACGTCGGGAGCCGAGGACGCGTACCTCGACGAGATCGCCGCGGCCGCCCGCGCCTACCCCTACCCGCTGTACGTGCGTCCGTGGCCTGAGATGAACGGTGACTGGCAGTCCTTCCAGCCGACCGCTTCCGGCGACCGTCCCCACGGTGGCACGTTCGCCGAGTTCCGGGCGGCGTGGCGCTACGTCGTCAAGCACCTGCGGCACGCCGGCGCCACCAACCTCCGCTGGGTGTTCAACCCCACCGCCGACACCTATGCCGAGACCACCCGCGTGGGCCGGATCTGGCCCGGCAAGCGGTACGTCGACGTGCTCGGCCTGGACGGGTTCAACTGGGGCAACAGCGGGTCCGGCCTGCGGTGGCGCTCCTTCCCCGACATCTTCCGCCGCCAGTACCGGAACCTGGTCAGATTGGACCGGAGCGCCCCGGTGTGGATCTGCGAGACAGCCTCGAAGGAGCCGACCGTTGCCGACGGTGCGCCCGTGGACCCGCTGCACAGCAAGGCCGCCTGGGTGGCCCGGATGCTGTCGACCCGCGGTCTGTCGCACCTGGAGGCGATCGTGTGGTTCAACGCCGACAAGGAGCGCGACTGGCGCGTGGACTCGTCCCGGGTCTCCCTGGCCGCGATCCGGGCCGGGCTGACGATCCGGCGGGCACCGGCTCCTAGCATCGGCGGATGCGCTTCAGCCAGGTCGACGTCTTCTCCGCCGAGCCGCTGCTCGGCAACCCGGTCGCGGTCGTGCACGACGCCGACGGCGTGACCGACGAGCAGATGGCGGCGTTCGCCCGCTGGACCAACCTCTCCGAGACCACGTTCCTGCTGCACGCCGACCACGGACCCGGGCGCCGACTACCGGCTGCGGATCTTCACGCCGGGCGGCGAGCTGCCGTTCGCCGGCCACCCGACGCTGGGCAGCGCGCACGCCTGGCTCGAGGCCGGCGGCGTGCCGCGCGGGTGACGACGTGGTCCAGGAGTGCGGCGCCGGGCTGGTGCGGATCCGGCGCGGCGAGCGGCTGGCGTTCGCGGCGCCGCCGCTGGTGCGCTCCGGCCCGGTCGTCCGACGGCGACCTGGCCGCGATCGCCCGCGCGCTGCGGATCGAGCGGTCGGGGACGTCGTCGACAGCCGCCTGGATCGACAACGGCCCGGCTGGGTCGGGCGTGCTGCTCGCCGACGCCGCGGCCGTGCTCGCGCTCGGCCGGACTGGGCCGCGTTCGGCGGCCTCGAGATCGGCGTCGGTCGGGCGCGCACCCCGCCGGCGGCGCCGCCGACGTCGAGGTGCGGGCGTTCTGCCCCGGCCTCGGCATCACCGAGGACCCGGTGACCGGCAGCCTCAACGCCGGCATCGCCCAGTGGCTCGCGGGCGACGGTGCTGCCGGCGTCGTACGTCGCCGCGCAGGGCACCGCGCTCGGCCGGGGCGGCCGGGTGCACGTGGAGACCGTCGACGGGACAGGTCTGGGTCGGCGGCGACACGGCGACGACCATCGCCGGGAGCCGTGCTCGTGCTGAGGCGCGGTAGTCTCGGCACCGTGCAGCAGTACCTCGACCTCCTCCGCGGATCCTCGACGAGGGCGTGGAGAAGGGCGACCGCACCGGCACCGGCACGCTGGCGTCTTCGGCCACCAGATGCGCTTCGACCTCGCCGCCGGCTTCCCGCTGGTGACCACCAAGAAGGTCCACACCCGCTCGGTCTTCGGCGAGCTGCTGTGGTTCCTGCGCGGCGACACCAACGTGAAGTGGCTCCAGGACCGCGGCATCACGATCTGGGACGAGTGGGCCGACGAGAACGGCGACCTCGGGCCGGTCTACGGCTACCAGTGGCGCTCCTGGCCCACCCCCGACGGCCGGCACGTCGACCAGATCGCCCAGGTGGTCGAGCAGATCCGCAGCAACCCCGACTCCCGCCGCCACATCGTCTCGGCGTGGAACGTCGCCGACATCCCGGAGATGGCGCTCGCGCCCTGCCACACGATGTTCCAGTTCTACGTGGCCCCCCAGCCGGACGGGCCGGGCCGGCTGCAGCTGCCAGCTCTACCAGCGCTCGGCCGACGTCTTCCTCGGCGTGCCGTTCAACATCGCCTCCTACGCCCTGCTGACCCACATGGTCGCCCAGGTCACCGGCCTCGAGGTCGGCGACTTCGTGCACACCCTCGGCGACGCGCACCTCTACCTCAACCACCTCGACCAGGCCCGGCTCCAGCTGACCCGCGACCCGCGGCCGCTGCCGACGCTGGTGCTCGACCCGTCGGTGACCGAGCTCGACGCGTTCGACCTCGAGCACATCGCGGTCGAGGGCTACGACCCGCACCCGGGCATCAAGGCGCCCATCGCGGTATGAGGCCGACCCCCGGCGGCCGGCGGGTCGTGCTGGTCGCCGCGGTCGCCCGCAACGGCGTCATCGGCGACGGCCCCGACATCCCGTGGCGGATGCCCGGCGAGCAGCGGCACTTCAAGGAGCTGACGCTCGGCCACACGCTGCTGATGGGCCGCACGACGTACGAGTCGATCGGCCGGCCGCTGCCCGGGCGCACCACGATCGTGCTGACCCGCGATCGCCCTGGTGGGCCGCGGACGGCGTGCTGGTCGCGCACGACGGTCGAGGAGGCGCTCGGCGCTGGCCGACACCCTGCCGCGGCGGCGAGGTGATGGTCGCCGGCGGGGGCGAGGTCTACGCCGCCGCGCTGCCGCACGCCGACGAGCAGGTGCTCACCGAGGTCGACCTCGAGCCCGCGGGCGACACGCGCTACCCGGACGTACGACGCCGACGAGTGGCTGGAGACGCCGCGAGGAGCACGACGGCTACGAGCGGGTGCTCCTGGTGCGGGCCGCCGACCGGCTGTAGCGCGGTTACCCGTTGTTCCCACGGTGCTGCAACCCGGTGGGAACGGGAACCCGGCGCTACATGGGCCGTGACAGGCTGGCCCATGGAGCTGCGCATCTTCACCGAACCCCAGCAGGGCGCGACGTACGACGACCTGCTCGCCGTCGCGCGGGAGGCGGAGGCAGCTCGGGTTCGGCGCGTTCTTCCGCTCCGACCACTACCTCGGCATGGGCACCGACGGGCTGCCCGGCCCGAGCGACGCCTGGGTGACGCTGGCCGGGCCTGGCCCGCGACACCAGCACCATCCGGCTCGGCACGCTGATGACCAGCGCGACGTTCCGGCTGCCCGGGCCGCTGGCGATCAGCGTCGCCAACGTCGACCAGATGAGCGGCGGCCGGGTCGAGCTCGGCATCGGCGCCGGCTGGTTCGAGGCCGAGCACACGGCGTACGGCATCCCGTTCCCCGACACCGGGGAGCGGTTCGACCGGCTCGAGGAGCAGCTCGCCATCATCACCGGGCTGTGGGCGAGCCGACGGCGGCTTCACCTTCGACGGTGAGCACTACCGGGTCGCGGACAGCCCCGGCGCTGCCCAAGCCGGTGCAGGCCGAAGCCGCCGGTGCTGGTCGGCGGCCTCGGCGCGCGGCGTACCCCGGCGCTGGCGGCGCGCTACGCCGACGAGTTCAACCTGCCGTTCGCGGGACTCGACGACACGCGCGACCCAGTTCGGCCGGGTCCGCGAGGCCTGCGAGCGAGCCGGCCGCGACCCGGCGACCATGCGCTGGTCGAACGCGCTGGTCGTCTGCGTCGGCGCCGACGAGGCCGAGGTCGAGCGCCGGGCGGCGGCGATCGGGCGCGACAAGGACGAGCTGCGCGAGAACGGTCTCGCCGGCACGCCCGAGGAGGCCGTCGAGAAGATCCGGCGGTACGCCGAGCTGGGCACCGAGCGCGTCTACCTGCAGGTCCTCGACCTCGCCGACCTCGACCACCTGCGGCTGGTGGCGGACGGAGGTCATGCCGCACGTCTCGTGACGGGCGGGAGCGATAGCCTGTCGGACATGACGTCCGCGCCCGCAGCACCGTTCGGCCGCGTGCTGACGGCCATGGCCACGGCGTTCCACGACGACGGGTCGGTCGACCTCGAGGGCACCGCCCGGATCGCCGCCCACCTCGTCGAGCACGGCCACGACGGCGTCGTCGTCTCCGGCACCACCGGCGAGTCGCCGACGACCACCACCGCGGAGGACGGCGAGATCCTCGCCGCGGTCAAGGACGCCGTCGGCGACCGGGCGACGGTCGTGGCCGGCGTCGGCACCAACTCCACCGCGCACTCGGTCGAGCTCGCCCAGCAGGCCGCGAAGGTCGGGCGCCGACGGGCTGCTGCTCGTGACGCCGTACTACAACAAGCCCGGCCAGGCCGGCGTGCTCCACCACTTCCGCACCGTCGCCGAGGCCACCGACGTCCCGGTGATGCTCTACGACGTGCCCGGCCGCACCGGCACCCAGATCGCGCTCGACACCTACGAGCAGGCGTTCCGGCTCGACACCGTCGTCGCGGTCAAGGACGCGGTCGGCGACTTCGTCCGCGGCGTCCGGCTGATGCAGATGGGGTACGCCGTCTACTCCGGCGACGACGCCAGCAACCTCGGCTGGCTCGCCCACGGCGCCGCCGGCTTCGTCTCGGTCGTCGGCCACGTCGCCGGCGACCAGACCCGCGCCATGGCCGAGGCCTTCTGGCGCCGGCGACCACGCGCGCGCCCTCGAGATCTTCACGCGGCTGCTCCCCGCGATCGACGCCGTCATGGGCGTCCCCAACTACGGAGCGACCACCGCCAAGGCGGCTCTCCAGCTGCTCGGGGTCCTCGACAACCGCAACGTCCGCGGGCCGCTGGTGCCGCTCGACGACGCCGAGGTCGCCGCGCTGCGGGCCGGGCTCGAGGCCGCCGCCCTCCTGTAAAGGACCTCCATTGAGTCACCCCCACCCCGAGCTCTCCGCACCGGCCGCACTGCCGAAGGGGGGCCTGCGGGTCACCCCGCTCGGCGGCCTCGGCGAGGTCGGCCGCAACATGACCGTCTTCGAGTACGACGGCCGCCTGCTGATCGTCGACTGCGGCGTGCTGTTCCCCGAGGACCACCACCCGGGCGTCGACCTGATCCTCCCCGACTTCGCTCGATCCGGGACCGCCTCGACGACGTCGAGGCGCTGGTGCTCACCCACGGCCACGAGGACCACATCGGCGCCACGCCGTACCTCCTGCGCGAGCGCCGCGACATCCCGCTGGTCGGCTCCGAGCTGACCCTGGCGCTGCTCGACTGCAAGCTGCGCGAGCACCGGCTGCAAGGAGACCGTCCACCACCAGGTCCGCGAGGGCGACCGGCTGCGGCTCGGGCCGTTCGACCTCGAGTTCGTCGCGGTCAACCACTCCATCCCCGACGCGCTCGCGGTCGCGATCCGCACCGACGCCGGCCTGGTGCTGCACACCGGCGACTTCAAGATGGACCAGCTGCCGCTCGACGGCCGCATCACCGACCTGCGCGCCTTCGCCCGGCTCGGGGAGGAGGGCGTCGACCTCTTCCTCACCGACTCCACCAACGCCGAGACGCCCGGCTTCACCCCCTCGGAGAAGTCGATCACCCCGGTGATCGACCAGGTGTTCCGCGACTCCGACCAGCGCATCATCGTGGCCTGCTTCGCCTCCCACGTGCACCGCGTGCAGCAGGTCCTCGACACCGCGGTCGCGCACGGCCGCAAGGTCGGCGTACGTCGGGCGCTCGATGGTGCGCAACATGGGGATCGCCCGCGACCTGGGCTACCTCAACGTGCCGCCGGGCGTCCTGGTCGACGCCAAGGAGCTCGCCGACCTGCCGCCGGAGCGGCAGGTGCTGATCTCGACCGGCTCGCAGGGCGAGCCGATGAGCGCGCTGAGCCGGATCGCGCAGCGCAACCACAACTTCGTGCACATCGAGGAGGGCGACACCGTCCTGCTCGCCTCGAGCCTGATCCCGGGCAACGAGAACGCCGTCTACCGGGTCATCAACGGCCTGGCCCGCTGGGGCGCCCGCGTGGTGCACAAGGGCAACGCGCTCGTGCACGTCTAGCGGCCACGCCAGCGCCGGCGAGCTGCTCTACTGCTACAACATCGTCCGGCCGCGCAACGTGCTGCCGGTCCACGGCGAGATCCGGCACATGCTGGCCAACGCCGAGCTGGCCCGCGCGACCGGCGTCGAGAACGTCGTGGTCGCCGAGGACGGCGTGGTCGTCGACCTGGTCGACGGCGTCGCGTCGGTGGCCGGCAAGGTCGACTGCGGCTACGTCTTCGTCGACGGCTCCTCGGTCGGCGACATCACCGAGTCCGACCTCAAGGACCGCCGCATCCTCGGCGAGGAGGGCTTCATCTCGGTGATCGTGGTCGTCGACTCGGTCAGCGGCAAGGTGTCCGCGGGCCCGGAGATCCACGCCCGCGGCTTCGCCGAGGACGACTCGACCTTCGACGAGATCAAGCAGCCGATCATCGACGCGCTCGACGCCGCCGTCGGCGACGGCAACACCGACGCCTACCAGCTGCAGCAGACCGTCCGGCGGACCATCGGCCGCTGGGTCAGCAACACCCACCGCCGCCGGCCGATGATCATCCCGGTGGTCATCGAGGCCTGAGGCCAGCCGAGACCGAGGAACGAGGTCTCGGCGTCGGCTCAGTCGCCGACGTGCCGGTGCTGCCGGTGCTCGAGGGGCTCGTCCCGGTGCTCGCCGTACTCCTCGGCGCGCGTGCGCCGGTCGCGCACCTCGTGCTCGGGCACGGTCCGGCGCTCCGGCAGGTCGCGCACGCCCACGACGCTCATCCGCCCGAGGGCGGCCGCGGCGAAGAAGACGATCACCGCGCCGAGGCCGGTGAAGAACGCGAGCTGCTCGACGACGCGGCCCAGCGTGCTGATCGCAGCCGGTTCACCGGCAGCGGGCAGCCCGTCGTTCCAGAGTTGGCTGACCTGCTGGCCGACCACGAACCACGCGCCGCCGGCGGCGGCGAGCCAGGCGCCCATCCAGCCGTTGACGCGGTTGGTGGTGCCGAGGACGGCCAGGCCTCCGACGACCACGGCGATGGCGGGCAGGATCTCGAGCCAGAAGCGGCCCCAGGTGAAGTCCCACGCGTTGTCGGGGGTGTAGGCGAAGTCGAAGTAGGGCCCGACGAACGGGATCAGCCCGCCCCACACGCCCAGGATCACGAGCATCACCCCGCTCACCGCTCCGCGGCTGCGAGGGACGTGCATCCGTTCACTGGTCGAGACCCGAGTTCGTTCCTGTGTTGCGGTGGCCATGCGACTCATCTCCTTGCGTTGCGCATCGACATGCCGGTCATGACATCTACCTGGGGTGGTACCCGCTCGCTCGGCGGTTATCCACAGCCGAGGGGCGCGGACCGGGCCCGAAGACACGCACTCCTGTGATGCGTGTGGCGAGAGTGACGGCTGCGTAGGGTGGTGACCATGGCGACCCGTACGTCTTCCCCGCCGGGGTCGCGGAGCAAGAGCACGTCCACGTCCAGGAGCACCAGCACCACCCGCAGCACCGGACGCAACGGCTCGAGCACCCGATCCCGGAGTACCAGCTCCAAGCGCAAGCCTGCCTCCAAGAGCCGCAAGCCCGCATCGCGCCGCCCAGCGCCGCGGGCGGTGCGCTCGGGGCCGGGGCCGGTCGCCCAGTTCTTCACGCTGGTCTTCCGCGGGATCGCCGCGGCCTGGCTCGGCATCGCCCACGGCGTGGGCGCCGTCGCGCGCAGCATCGGCCACACCGCCCGCGAGCTCGAGCCGGAGCACCGGCGCGACGGCATCGGCCTGGCCCTGTTCGGCCTGGCCGTGGTCGTGGCCGCCGCCGTGTGGTGGCAGCTGCCGGGCTCGGTGATGGACGCCGCCCGCACCGTCGTCGAGGGCTCGGTCGGCAAGGTCGGCTTCCTCGTGCCGCTGGCCCTGGTGTTCGTGGGCTGGCGCACCATGCGCGACCCCGAGCACAACGGCCCGGCCGGTCGCCAGGTCGTCGGCTGGACCGCGCTGGCCTTCGGCCTGCTCGGCATCGTGCAGATCGCCGCGGGCAACCCCCAGCCGGTGCTCGGCGACACCTCCGACCTGCGCGACGCCGGCGGCGCCGTCGGGTACGTCGTGGCCAGCCTGCTGCTCGACCTGCTGCGGTCCGACGTACGTCGTGGTGCCGCTGCTCGCCCTGCTGGCGTTCTTCGGCGTGCTGGTCATCACCGCCACCCCGCTCTACCAGGTGCCGGCCAAGCTCGCCGAGACCCGCGACCGGCTGCTCGGTCGCGGGCCGCGCCCGCCGAGGACCCCGACGCCGCCCAGACGATCCCCGCCACGCGCTCGCGCCGCCGGGCCTCGACGAGACCGGCGAGATCGACCCGGAGATGGGCGACCCGGCCTACGACAGCCCGGTGCTCGCCGACCGCGAGATGCGCAAGCGCGAAGCGCCTCGAGGCCACCGACGACGGCCTCGACATCTCGCCCCGGATCGGGTCCGGCCGAGTCCGGCCGGCCCGGACGCGGTCGAGACCAGGACCGAGCTCGAGCCGCCGCCGCACTCGCCGCTGCCGCCGCGCGTCGAGCAGCTCGCCCTGTCCGGCGACGTCGCCTACGCGCTGCCGGCCAACGAGGTGCTCAAGCCCGGCTCGACGCACAAGCCGCGCTCGAAGGCCAGCGACGCCGTGGTCGACCGGCTGACCCAGGTGCTCGAGGAGTTCTCCATCGACGCCCAGGTCACCGGCTACACCCGCGGGCCGACGGTCACCCGCTACGAGGTCGAGCTCGGCCCCGGCGTGAAGGTCGAGAAGATCACCAACATCCAGCGCAACATCGCCTACGCGGTCGCCTCGGCCGACGTGCGGATCCTCAGCCCGATCCCCGGCAAGTCCGCGGTCGGCATCGAGATCCCCAACGTCGACAAGGAGATCGTCTCCCTCGGCGACGTGCTGCGCTCCAACACCGCCCGGGCCGACCACCACCCGATGGTCGCCGGCCTCGGCAAGGACGTCGAGGGCGGCTTCGTGGTCGCCAACCTCGCCAAGATGCCGCACCTGCTGGTCGCCGGCGCCACCGGCTCCGGCAAGTCGAGCTTCATCAACTCGATGATCACCTCGATCCTGATGCGCTCCACGCCCGACGAGGTGCGGATGATCATGGTCGACCCCAAGCGGGTCGAGCTGAACGCCTACGAGGGCGTCCCGCACCTGATCACGCCGATCATCACCAACCCCAAGAAGGCCGCCGAGGCGCTGGCGTGGGTCGTGCGCGAGATGGACCTGCGCTACGACGACCTGGCCAACTTCGGCTTCCGCCACATCGACGACTTCAACAAGGCGGTCCGCGCCGGCAAGGTCGAGCTGCCGCCGGGCAGCGAGCGCGAGCTCGCGCCGTACCCGTACCTGCTGGTGATCGTCGACGAGCTCGCCGACCTGATGATGGTCGCCCCGCGCGACGTCGAGGACGCGGTCGTGCGGATCACCCAGCTGGCCCGCGCCGCCGGCATCCACCTGGTGCTGGCGACCCAGCGACCCAGCGTCGACGTCGTCACCGGCCTGATCAAGGCGAACGTGCCGTCGCGGCTGGCGTTCGCGACCTCCAGCCTCGCCGACAGCCGGGTCATCCTGGACCAGCCGGGCGCGGAGAAGCTGGTCGGCCAGGGTGACGGGCTGTTCCTGCCGATGGGCGCCTCCAAGCCGGTGCGCGTCCAGGGGTCGTGGGTCACCGAGGCCGAGATCGCCCAGGTGGTCAAGCACTGCAAGGACCAGCTCGAGCCGACGTACCGCGAGGACGTCACCGCCCCGGCGCAGAGCAAGCGCGAGCTCGACGACGACATCGGCGACGACCTCGACCTGGTCATCCAGGCGATCGAGCTGGTGGTCTCCACGCAGTTCGGGTCGACCTCGATGCTGCAGCGCAAGCTGCGCGTCGGCTTCGCGAAGGCGGGCCGGCTGATGGACATCCTCGAGAGCCGGGGCGTGGTCGGGCCCAGCGAGGGCTCCAAGGCGCGCGACGTGCTGGTCAAGCCCGACGAGATCGACGCCGTCATCGCGACCCTCCAGGGGGAGAGTGATGGAGGCACGTGCCCTGACCGACGAGGCCCGGACCGACAGGGGTCGTCACGACAGCCGGTGAGCCGTCGGGTCCGCACCGACGCGCGGCGTCGCCGCAACGGCGGTCGGCCGCGCTGCTCGGGCTCGCCTCGCGGTGGCCATCGCCTACCTCGCCCGGGCGACCGGCGGCGGCGCCTGGCTGGACTGGGCGCTGGTCGCTGGTCGATGGGTGCCCTCGGCGTCGCGCACCTGCGTCGCCTTCGTCGACGCCCGCACCCCGCTGCTGGTCGCCGACGACGCAGGGCGTCCGGATGCGGCCGCGGCCGCACCTGGCGCGGGATGCCCTGGGCCGACGGTCGCGCGGGTGGAGCACCCGCCCCGCCGCGGCCTGCTGCCGCGACGGCCGGGTGCTGCTGGTGCCGCGCGACGCCGCGAGGACGCCGGCGCTCTGCGGTGCCGCGCTCGACCGTGTCCACCCGGGTGACCGGCGCCGACGGCGACCTGACCGCCGCGCTGCCGCCGCCTCGCCGGCGACCGTCGGGCCAGGTGCGTCGGAGGCCGACGGCCGACCGCGGTCGGGCCCGGGACGAGCCGGACGCCGGCGGTCGACGCCGAGCGACCGACGACGACCTCGAGGACCGAGGCCGAGCCAGCAGCCGACCCGGTGCTGCCCGACCCGCGCCCGTGCATCGCCCGGGCGATCGGCTACGTCGTGCCGCCCGGCGGCGCCGCGCCGACGAGGCGCCCGCGCCCGTGGACGGCGACCGACCCGGCCCCCAGCGCCGAGCCGTGCCCGGTCGCCCCGGCGGCCAGCGCGACCCCGCTGCCGCTGCGCGAGCCGGTGGCCGGCGTGCGCGTCCGAGGTCCGCGACTTCGAGGCGCCGCGGTCGCGCGCTCCGGGTCGCGACCCGCGCCGACCCGAGGCGCGCGAGCTGCGCCGCGGCGCTCGTCAAGCTCGTCGAGGACACCGCGGCCGAGCGACCATCCGCCCGACCCGGACGGCACCGGCCTGGCCGCTGGTGATCGACGACTTCGCCGCCGAGCCCGCCGACCGGACCCGGTCATCGGCCCGGAGCTGGCCGCCGCCCGCACCCGGCTCGCGCCTCACGCGTCGACCAGCTCGCCGACCGCACCCGGATCCGGCCGCACGTCATCGAGTCCATCGAGGTCGACGACTTCGCGCCCTGCGGCGGCGACTTCTACGCCCGCGGCCACCTGCGCACGCTGGCCCGGGTGCTCGGCGTCGACGCCGCGCCGCTGCTCGCCGCCTACGACGAGCGGTACGCCGACGCGCCGATCGACGCCCGCCGCGTCTTCGAGGCCGAGCTGGCCACCGGCGCCGGCGGTCCGATCCGCAGCACCCGCGGCGGCCCGAACTGGTCGGTGCTCGTCGCCGCGGTGATGGCCGTCGTGCTGGCCTGGTCGATCGCGCGCCTGGTCATCGACAGCCCGGTCGAGCTGCACTCGCAAGCCGGTCCTCAACGGCTCGCCGTCCAGCGCCGGCAAGCTCGGCCCGGCGGTGCCCGTGCTGCTGGACGCGTCGTCCGGCGGCGCCCACGTGGTGGTCCGCGACGGCACCGGCCGGGTGGTGTTCAACGGCGACCTCGCGTTCGGCGACAGCCGGACGGTCAAGGCGACCCCGCCGGTGCGGATCCAGTCCTCCGACGGCGGCCTGGAGGTCACCGTGGACGGCCAGCAGCGGGGCCCGCTGGGCGCCGACGGCCAGCCGGCGCAGAACACGTTCGCGGCCGCCGAATAGGCCCGGGTGGACCCGGGTTGGGATACTCGGGGCCATCATGACGACCCAGACCCCAGACCTGCCGTCGGTGGCCATGGTGACCCTCGGCTGCGCCCGCAACGAGGTCGACTCCGAGGAGCTCGCCGGCCGCCTGGAGGCCGACGGCTTCCGGCTGGTCGCCGACCCCGCCGACGCGGACACGGTCGTGGTCAACACCTGCGGCTTCGTGGAGGCGGCCAAGAAGGACTCCGTCGACACCCTGCTCGAGGCCGCCGACCTCAAGACCGACCGGCCGGACCCAGGCGGTCGTGGCGGTCGGCTGCCTGGCCGAGCGGTACGGCAAGGACCTCGCCGAGTCGCTGCCCGAGGCCGACGCGGTGCTCGGCTTCGACGACTACCCCGACATCGCCGCCCGGCTGCGCTCGATCCTGGCCGGCGACGCCCCGCACCCGCACACGCCCCAGGACCGGCGGCTGCTGCTGCCGATCACGCCGGTCGAGCGGGCCCTCTCCACGGCGCCCGTGCCCGGCCACGCCTCCGGTCCGGCCTCGGTACGCCGGCGGCTCGATCCCGGCCCCACCGCGGCGCTCAAGCTGGCCAGCGGCTGCGACCGGCGCTGCTCGTTCTGCGCGATCCCGACGTTCCGCGGCTCGTTCGTCAGCCGCCGGCCCAGCGACGTGCTCCAGGAGGCGCGCTGGCTCGGCGAGCAGGGGGCGCGCGAGCTGTTCCTGGTGAGCGAGAACTCCACGTCCTACGGCAAGGACCTCGGCGACCTGCGGCTGCTCGAGACGCTGCTGCCCGAGCTGGCCGCCGTCGAGGGCGTCGACCGGGTCCGCGTCTCCTACCTCCAGCCCGCCGAGACCCGCCCCGGGCTCGTCGAGGCGATCGCGACGACGCCCGGCGTCGCGCCGTACTTCGACCTGTCCTTCCAGCACGCCAGCGCCCCGGTGCTGCGCCGGATGCGGCGGTTCGGCGACCCCGACAGCTTCCTGGGGCTGCTCGAGCAGATCCGCTCGCTCAACCCAGCCGCGGGCGTGCGCAGCAACGTGATCGTCGGGTTCCCGGGGGAGACCGAGGAGGACCTCGAGACCCTCTGCGACTTCCTGGTGGCGGCCCGGATGGACGTCACCGGCGTGTTCGGCTACTCCGACGAGGACGGCACCGAGGCGGCGACGTACGAGGGCAAGCTGGACGAGGACGAGGTCCGCGCCCGTGCCGAGCACGTGACCGGCCTGGTCGAGGAGCTCACCGCCCAGCGCGCGACCGAGCGGATCGGCGAGGAGGTCGAGGTCCTCGTCGAGCGCGTCGACGACGACGCCGTCGAGGGCTCGGTCGAGGGCCGTGCCGCCCACCAGGGGCCGGAGGTCGACGGCTCGACGTACCTGCTGGACGCCGGAGCCAGCCTCGACACGCGGGTCGGGGCGCTGGTCCGGGCGACCGTCGTGGGCGCCGAGGGCGTCGACCTCTACGCTCGGGTGCTGTGATGTCCGAGGCGGTCGACCACCAGCCGAGCAACTGGAACGTCCCCAACGTCCTCACCACCCTCCGCATCGTCGCGGTGCCGTTCTTCGGGTGGGCGCTGCTGGTCGACAACGGCGACAGCATCACCTGGCGGTGCGTGTCGTGGGCGATCTTCGTCGTCGCCATGGTCACCGACAAGATCGACGGCGACCTGGCCCGCAAGCACAACCTGGTCACCAACTTCGGCAAGATCGCCGACCCGATCGCCGACAAGGCGATCACCGGCATGGCGTTCATCGGGCTCTCGATCGTCGGCGACATCTGGTGGTGGGTGACGATCGTGGTGCTGCTGCGCGAGTGGAGCGTGACCCTGCTGCGGCTCTCGGTGCTGCGGAAGGTGGTCATCGCGGCCGCCGAGATCGGCAAGCTCAAGACCACGGTCCAGGCGCTGGCGCTCGGGCTGCTCTGCCTGCCGCTGCGCGACCCCGACCTGCCGGCCTGGCTCGAGGTCCCGGGCGAGGTGGTGTTCTACGCCGCGCAGATCTGCCTGGCGGTGGCCGTGGCGCTGACGCTGTGGTCGGGCTGGGAGTTCTTCCGCGACGTGTGGCGGCAGCGCGCCAGCCTGCGGTCCTCCTGACGAACCCGGCTCGTGCCGGAATCGTTACATCTCATTCATCCTGGGTATGGATTTTCTCCGGCCTGATGGGGTTGGCTGGCGCGCACCACAACACTTCTGTGCCGAAAGGTTCTCATCGTGCACCCCAGCAACTCTCGGGAGCGACGGGGCGTGCGCGCCCTGGTCGTCACCTCCGGACTCGCCCTCGTCGCCACCGCCACCACCCTGGTCGGTGGCCCGGCACGGGCCGCTGACCCGGTCGATGTCCAGATCATCGGCACCAACGACTTCCACGGCCGGCTGCAGCCCGGCTACGACATCCCCGGCGCCGCCAAGTACGCCGGCGCCGTCGACGCCCTGCGCGCCGAGAACCCGAACACCGATCTTCGCCGCGGCCGGCGACCTGATCGGCGCGACGACGTTCGACTCGTTCATCGCCCAGGACAAGCCGACCATCGACGTGTTCAACCAGCTCGGCCTCGACGTCTCGGCGGTCGGCAACCACGAGCTCGACCAGGGCTACGACGACCTCGTCAACCGGGTGATGGCACCGTACGACGCCGACACCAACCCGCACGGCGGCGCGGCGTGGCACTACATCGCCGCCAACATCGACGAGCCCGGCGGCGCGGACGAGATCGCCCCGTCGTGGACCACCGACGTCGGCGGCGTGACCGTCGGCTTCGTCGGTGCGGTCACCGAGCACCTGCCCGAGCTGGTCAGCCCGGCCGGGATCGAGGGCCTCCAGGTCACCGACATCGTCGACGCGACCAACCAGGAGGCGGCCGCGCTCAAGTCCGCGGGCGCCGACGTCGTGGTGCTGCTGGTCCACGAGGGCGCCCCGAACACCGACTGCGCCACGATGGACGACGACCCGCAGTCCGACTTCGGCTCGATCATCGACGGGGTCAGCGGTGACGTGGACGCGATCGTGTCGGGCCACACCCACCTGGACTACAGCTGCTCGTTCCCGGTCCCGGCCTGGGCCGCCGACCCGGGCCACCCGGTCAAGGAGCGCCCGGTGGTCTCGGCGGGCCAGTACGGCGCGTACCTCAACAAGCTGGACTTCACCGTCGACCCCGCCACCGGCGTGGTCCAGGCGGTCACCCAGGAGAACCTGGACATCAACGCTGGCGACTACCAGCCCGACGCCGACGTGCAGGCGATCGTCGACCAGGCCGAGGCGGACGCCGAGGGCCCGGGGTCGGTCGAGCTCGGCCAGATCGGCGCGCCGTTCCGGCGGGCCACCAAGGCCGACGGCAGCGAGAACCGTGGCGGTGAGTCGACCCTCGGCAACTTCGTGGCCGAGGTGCAGCGCTGGGCGACCCGCTCCGCGGCCGCCGGCGCTGCGCAGATCGCGTTCATGAACCCGGGCGGGCTGCGCGAGGACATGGCCGGCAACGCCGACGGCGGCTACCCGGCGCCCGTCACCTACCGGCAGGCCGCCGCCGTCCAGCCGTTCGCGAACACGCTGGTCAACATGACGCTCACCGGCGCCCAGATCCGCCAGGTCCTGGAGGAGCAGTGGCAGCCCGAGGGCGCGTCGCGACCGTTCCTGCGCCTCGGTACGTCGAACGGCTTCAAGTACACCGCCGACCCGGACGCCGCCCCCGGCCACCACATCACCACGATGTGGCTGCGCGGCCACCGCATCACGCCCGACGAGACCTACTCGGTGACGGCGAACAGCTTCCTCGCCGCCGGCGGTGACAACTTCACCACCCTCGCCGACGGCACCGCCGTCCGCGACACCGGCAAGACCGACCTCCAGGCGATGGTCGACTACCTCGGCCCGCGCCGCCGACCACCCGGTCTCGCCGATCTGGAAGCAGCACGCCATCGACCTGCACTGGCTCACCGACGACGTGGTGCACCCCGGCTCGCGGAAGGTGCGGATCGCCGTGTCCTCCTGGGCGTTCACCGCGGCGGGCGACCTGCACGACACCCGCATCCTGGCGCGGGTCGGCAAGCGGACGATCGGCCGGTACGCCGTCGACAACACCCCGGCCCCGCTCGAGGACCCGCTCTCGGCGTACGACGAGACGGGCACGGCGGCGGTCGCGGTGAAGTTCCCGCTCGGCAAGCCGCGCACGGCCACCATGCGGCTGGTCGGGAACCACACCGGCACCGTCGTGCGGGTGCCGATCCACATCAAGCGGCGCTGACGCGACCGCGACATCTCACCTCTCGGAAGGCTTCTCATGTCCCAGACGTCTCGGGCGTCGCGGCGAGTGCTGGCGGCTGCCGCCGGCCTCGCCGCGGCGGCGACGGGCCTCGCAATGCTGCCCACCGCCCCTGCGAGCGCGGCCAGCACCGGCCTCGTCATCAGCGAGGTGTACGGCGGCGGCGGCAACTCCGGCGCGACCTACACCAACGACTTCGTCGAGCTCTACAACCCCACGTCGGCGCCGATCAGCGTCGACGGCCTGTCCGTCCAGTACCGCAGCAGCGGCAGCACGTCCGCGGCCACCGGCGTGACCGCGCTCAGCGGCAGCGTCCCGGCGGGCGGCCACTACCTCGTGCAGGAGGCGCAGGGCGCCGGCGGCAGCACGCCGCTGCCGGCCCCGGACGCCACCGGCACCATCGCGATGAGCGCCACGGCGTACACCGTGTGGCTCGCCGAGGGCACCGCCCCGCTGAACCCGAGCGCCGACGGCTCGACGACGCGTGACGGCATCGTCGACCTGGTCGGGGTCAGCAGCAACACCTACGAGACCGCGCAGGTCGGCGCCACCAGCAACACCTCGTCGGCGGCGCGCACCGGCGCGGACACCGACGACAACGCCGCCGACTTCACCGTCGGCGACCCGGATCCGCAGAGCAGCGGTAGTGGTGGCACCACGCCGCCGGAGGAGCCGGCCGAGGTCACCATCGCGCGAGATCCAGGGCACCGGCGACACCTCGCCGATGGTCGGCGAGCTGCGTCGAGCACCCGGGGCGTGGTGACCGCGGCGTACCCCGAGGGCGGGCTCAACGGCTTCTACCTGCAGACGCCTCGCCGGCCGCGACACCCCGGGCGCCTCGGACGCGGTCTTCGTCTACGGGTCGGCGGCGGCCGCCGCGGTGGACGTCGGCGACAGCGTCGAGGTCACCGGCACCGTCGACGAGTTCCAGGGCACCACGGAGCTCGGCCACGTCAGCGCCTCCGACGTCCAGGTACTCCCCGGGACCCGGGGCAAGGTCCAGCCGCTGCGCGCGCCGTGGCGCTTCCTGGACACCGACGCCGAGAAGGAGGCGCACGAGGGCGAGCTGGTCGCGCCGCGGGGCCGCTTCACCGTCACCGACAACTACGACACCAACTACTACGCGGTCGTTCCTGCTCGCCGCCGGCGACCAGCCCGCTGGTCCAGCCGACCGAGGTCGCGGACGCCCAGGACGCCGACGCCGATCGCGGCGGTCGAGGCCGACAACGCCGCCCGGGCGATCACCCTCGACGACGGCGCGAGCACCAACTTCAACAGCCGTGCCAACAAGGCGACGCCGCTGCCGTGGCTCGGGACCGACAACCCGGTCCGGGTCGGCTCGCCGGTCACCTTCCACCAGCCGGTGGTGCTCGAGTACCGCTACGGCGCCTGGAACCTCCAGCCCACCCACCACGTCACCGACGAGGGCCGCGACGTCGCCACGTTCTCCGACACCCGGACCGCGGCGCCCGAGGACGTCGGCGGCGACGTCCGCCTGGCGACGTTCAACGTGCTGAACTACTTCCCGACCACCGGCGAGGAGTACGAGGCCGCGGGCTCGGCTCGTGCACGTACTACACCGACCGCGACGGCAACCCGATCACGGTCAACCGGTGCGGCACGACGGACGACCCCGGTCCGCGCGGCGCCGCCGACGACGACGAACCTGCAGCGCCAGCAGGCCAAGATCGTCACCGCGATCAACACGCTCGGCGCCGACATCGTGTCGCTGGAGGAGATCGAGAACTCGGTGAAGTTCGGCAAGGACCGCGACGCCGCCGCTCGCCGCGCTGGTCGACGCGCTCAACGCCGCCGCCGGCTCGCGGACGCTGGGCCTCGCGCCCTCGCCGGCCCGGCCGACCTGCCGCCGCTCGCCGAGCAGGACGTCATCCGCACCGCGTTCATCTACCGCCCGCCGACGCTCGAGCCCGTGGGGCCGGTCGCGGGTGCTCACTCGGCTCGGCCGGCGTTCGCCAACGCCCGCGAGCCGCTGGCCCAGGCCTTCAAGCCGGCCGGCGCGCCGCGACACCGAGGCGTTCCGGTGATCGTCAACCACTTCAAGTCCAAGGGCTCGGGCGTCGACGACGGCACCGGGCAGGGCAACGCCAACCCCGACCGGGTCGCCCAGGCCGAGGCGCTGTCGGCCTTCGCCGACGACGTCGACGGCCGAGCTCGGCATCGACGCGCGCTGTTCCTGACCGGCGACTTCAACGCCTACACCGAGGAGGACCCGATCCAGGTGCTGGTACGAGGACGGCTACACAACCTGCAGAGTCCGACACCGACGGCGGCGAGTGGACCTACAACTACGCCGGCCTGGCCGGCTCGCTGGACCACGTGCTGGCCAACGACGCGGCGCTGGCCGACGTCACCGGCGCGGACATCTGGAACATCAACGCCGACGGAGGCGGTGGCGTTCGAGTACAGCCGCTACAACTACAACGCGACCGACTTCTACGCGCCCGACCAGTTCCGCGCCTCCGACCACGACCCCGAGCTCGTGGGACTGGACCTGGGCGTCGGTTAGCGGGCGTCCGCCAGGTCGAACGCCGCCTGCACCAGCGCCAGGTGGCTGAACGCCTGCGGGAAGTTGCCGACCATGCGGCCGTGCGGCGGCGTCGTACTCCTCGGAGAGCAGTCCGACGTCGTTGACCAGCCCGACACAGCCGGTCGAAGAGCGCGTGGGCGTCGTCGAGGCGGCCCGCCCGGGCGTAGGCCGAGACCAGCCAGAACGAGCAGGCCAGGAACGGGTGCTCGTCGCCGGTCGAGGCCGTCGACGCCGGACTGGGTGCGGTAGCGCAGCACCAGCCCGTCGCGGATCAGGTCCTCCTCGACGGCCGCGATGGTGCCGAGCATCCGCGGGTCGTCGCCGGCGAGGAAGCCGATCCGCGGGCAGCACGAGCAGCGACGCGTCGACCTCGGTCGTGTCGTAGTGCTGGGTGAACGTGCCGCGCTCGTGCGTCGAAGCCGTGCTCGAGGACCTCGGCGCGCACCTCGTCGCGCAGCCGGCGCCAGCGCGTCGACCGGCCCTGGCAGGCCGTGCTCCTCGACCGCGCGCACCGCCCGGTCGAACGCCGCCCAGACCATCACCCGGGAGTGGGTGAAGTGCCGCTGCGGGCCGCGGATCTCCCACAGCCCGTGGTCGGGCGCTCGCCAGGCCGCTGGCCAGGTCCTCCACCAGCACCCGCTGCAGCGCCCACGCGTCGCCGTCGCGCCGCACCGGTGACCGGCGGGCCTGCTCGAGCGCGACCATCACCTCGCCGAGGACGTCGGCCTGGCGCTGCAGGGCCGCGCCGTTGCCGATCCGCACCGGCCGTGAGTCGGCGTAGCCGGGCAGGTGGTCGAGCGTCGAGCTCGGGCAGCCGGCGGTGCCCGTCCACGGCGTACATGATCTGGAGGTCCTGCGGGTCGCCGGCGACCGCGCGCAGCAGCCAGCCGCGCCAGAGGCTCGGCCTCGTCGACGTAGCCGGCGCGCATCAGCGAGCTCCAGGGTCAGGGCCGCGTCGCGCAGCCAGCAGTAGCGGTAGTCCCAGTTGCGCTCGCCGCCCGAGGTCCTCGGGCAGCGAGGTGGTCGGGGCGGCGACGATCCCGCCGGTCTGCTCGTCGGTGAGCAGCCGCAGGGTGGCCAGCGAGCGGCGCACGACGTCGCGCGTGCGGCAGGTCGTCGCGGCACCGGCCGGCCCACCGGTCGTCGGCGCGCGACGGTCGCGCTCGATCGCGTCCCGCGGCTCGCCGATCGCGCCGACCGGGGCGTACGACGGGAGCCAGGTCGTGGAGAACGTCAGCACCGCTCCCTCCCCGACGTCGAACTCGTCGACGTGGCGGTGGTCGTCGGCGTTCGGCAGCCGGGGCCCGCGCAGCACCAGCTGGTCGGGGCCGGCGACGGCGGTGATCACCTGCTCGCCGGCCGACGGTGCGCCGGCGCACCCAGGGCAGGATCGCGCCGTAGTCGAACCGCACCAGCCACTCGTGCCGCATCCGGACGGTGCCGCGCACGCCCGGTGATCCGCCGGACCACGTCGGCCCGGCCGTCGCCGCGCGGCATCAGGTCGGTGAGCGTCACGACGCCGTCGTCGGTGGTGAACGTCGTCTCGAGGACCGACGAGTCCTCGACGTAGCGGCGGCTCACCCGTGGTCCCCGACCGGGCACAGCTGCCAGTGGCCGTTGTCGTCGTCGCCGAGCAGCCCGGCGAAGCAGGCGGGGGAGTCGAAGCGCGGCAGGCAGAGCCAGTCGATCGAGCCGTTGCGGCCGACGAGCGCCGCGGTGCGCCGGTCGCCGATGAGGGCGTAGTCCTCGATCGGCAGCGCCATGCGGGTGAGGTTAGCCGGACACCCGAGGGGCTACCTTGGCCGTCGTGACCGACCTGCTGAAGCGCGTGCACCTGCTGCTGCGCGCCTCCGGCGCGACGGTGGCGACCGCCGAGTCGCTGACCGGCGGCCGGCTGGCGGTCGCGCTGACCGACATGCCGGGGGCGTCGGAGACCTACCTGGGTGGCGTGGTGACCTACGCGACCGAGCTCAAGGCGTCGATGCTCGACGTCGAGGAGCAGGTCATCGAGGAGCACGGCGTGGTCTCGCCGGAGTGCGCGAAGGCGATGGCCAGCGGCGTGCGGGCGCTGACCGGCGCGACGTTCGGCGATCGCCACCACCGGGGTGGCCGGGCCCACCGAGCAGGAGGGCAAGCCGCCGGGCACGGTCTTCGTGGGGATCGCGGGGCCGGGGCTGCTGGAGGCGGTCGCGCTCGAGCTGTCCGGCAACCGCGACCAGGTCCAGGACCGGACCGTCGCCGAGGCGCTCGAGGCCTTCGAGGGCGTGCTGCAGCGGGAAGAAACACCCCTCCGGTAGCGTTGGGCGTACGTAACTCGCGAAGGGAGACGCGCATGGTGCTGTTCCGTCGACTGCTCGGCGACGTGCTCCGCGACCTGCGGATGCAGCGCGGCATGACCCTGCGCGAGGTCTCCGCCGAGGCCCGGGTCAGCCTGGGCTACATCTCCGAGATCGAGCGCGGCCAGAAGGAGGCCTCCTCCGAGCTGCTCGCGTCGCTGTGCGCGGCGCTCGACGTCCCGCTGTCCGACGTGCTGCGCGACGTCTCCGACGCGGTCGCCCTCGAGGAGGCCGCGGCCGGCCTGACCGCATCCCGGTCGCCGCCCCGGCGGGCGAGCGTCGTCACGTCGGCTGCCTGATCAGCCGACCGCTCTGGCAGCGGGGCACCAGTACGCCGAGCGCTCCCGGCCGGCCGGCCCGAACTGGTCGACGCGCACCGGCGTGCCGCAGCGGCGGCACAGCCGCTGCGCGGTAGACCCACATCGCGGTTCGACCGGTGACCGACTCCCGGTCGAGCATCTGCCGCACCCGGCGCACCAGCCGCGGCAGGTCCGGCACGTCGCCGACGGGCGTGGCCGGCGGCACGCCCATGACGAAGAGCACCTCGGCGGCGTAGATCGTGCCGATGCCGGCGAGCAGGGTCTGGTCGAGCAGCGCCTCGAAGACCGGCTCGTCGGCGTGCTCGCGCAGCCGGCGCAGCGCCTCGGCCTCGTCCCAGTCCGGCGCCGAGCAGGTCGGGGCCGAGGTGGCCGACGGCCTCCTCCTCACGGTCGGTCGGCAGCAGCTCGACGATGCCGAGCAGGAAGCCGACCGCGGTCGGCCCCGCCGTCTCGAGCACCACCCGGATCTCGTGCGAGCGCGGGTTCCACCGGCGGCCGGGCTCGAACTGCGCCAGCTGCCCTCCATCTTCAGGTGCGTGTGCAGCGTGATCCGTCCGTCCGGGGCGTCGAGGCGGGTGAGCAGGTGCTTGCCGCGCGAGACGGTCCCGAGCACGGTCGCGCCGGCCAGGTCGGCGGTGGCGTGCTGCGGGACCCGGAAGTCGGTGCGGGTCAGCGTGCGGCCGTCGAGCGCCCGGGCGAGCCGGCGGGCGGTCCGGCAGTACGGCGTCACCCTCAGGCACCGGCCGACCTCAGCCGCAGGCCCCTGGGCGTGGCGACGAAGCCGGCCGCCTGCAGCGCCTCGCGCAGCGGGCGTCGAGCCCGAGCCGAGCAGCTGCTCGCCGTCGGCCTTCTCGACGGTGATGCGCCCCAGCGACCCGCGGCGCGCGGCCTCGGCCAGCGACGCGGCCGCCGGGCCGAGGCGGTCGGGGTCGTCGCTCCAGGTGAGCAGCGTGCGGCCGCCGCGCTCGACGTACATCGTCAGCGCGCCGTCGACCAGGACGACGATCGCGCCGGCCTTGCGGCCGGGCCGGTGGCCGCTCGTCGGAGTCCGGCCAGGGCAGCGCGGCGCCGTACGGGTTGGCCGGGTCGGTGGCGGCGAGCGCCACGGCGTTCGGCTTGGCGTCGGCCGACCTCGGCGAAGGTGCGCAGCCGGTCGACGGCGCCGGCGGTGCCGAACTGCGCGGCGCCGAGCCCGGCGACGAAGTAGCCGCGCCGGCAGCGGCCGGAGTCCTCGAACGCCGACAGCACCTTGTAGACCGCCGCGAAGCCGCCCGGGACCCGCTCGCTCATCACGGCGCCGCGGGTGACGACGCCGTGCCGGTCGAGCAGCCGCTCGGCGTACGCGCGTGCGCCCGGCGGGTGGGGTCGGTGTCGACCGGGGGCAGCAGCGCCCACCGGCCGGCGGTCTCCGGCGGGCCGGTGCGGACCGGCCCGCCGCCCGGTCGCCGGCCCAGCCGCGGCGGGGGCCGGCGGGTGCGGTGGCTGGGCGTGCCGCTGCGGGTGAGCGCGCGCAGCGGCGTGAGGGTGTCGTTGCTGATCCGGCCCGCCCAGACGAGGTCCCACAGGCGCGGCCGAGAGAGCCGCGTCGGTCTTGGCTCCGACCTGGTCGGCGAGCTGGCGGAAGAACCACGCGCCGCCGGGCGCCAGCGCGTCGAGCACGGCCTGGTGCAGCTCGCCGTGGTCGAACGGTGTCTGCTCGGGGAGCGTCAGCTGCGGCCTGGTCGGCCAGGTGCAGCGAGACCCAGCCGTCCGATCCGGGCAGGGCGGCGTGGCCGGCCCAGATCACCTCGCCGGAGGCGGTCAGCTCGTCGAGGTACGACGGCTCGTAGTCGCGGACCCGGCGCGGCGAGGACCAGCGGCTCCAGCGCGGAGGCGGGAACGGCGCAGCCGGCCAGCTGGTCGACGACGGTGAGGACGCCGTCGATGCCGCGGTGGCGTGCCACCGACGTGCTGCCACGCCGCCAGGAACCGGCCCAGCGTCTCCGGCTCGACCGGCTCGATCTCCTGGCGCAGCCTGGCCAGGGACCGGCGGCGCAGCCGGCGCAGCACCTCGGCGTCGCACCACTCCGTGCCGCTGCCCGACGGGCGGAACTCGCCGTCGAGCACCCGGCCCTGCGCGGCGAGCCGCTGCAGGGTGTGCCGCACGACCGCGGCGCCGAGGCCGAGGCGGGCGGCGACGTCGTCGGTGGTGAACGGGCCGTGGGTGCGGGCGTAGCGGCGCGACCAGGTCGGCGAGCGGGTCCTCGACCGGCTCGGCGAAGACGTCGGGCGTGCCGGGCGGGACCGGGACGCCGAGGCCGTCGCGCAGCCGGCCGACGTCCTCGATCGCGGCCCAGCGCTCCTCGCCGGCCATCCGGACCTCGACGACCCGTCGGCTGTCGGCCAGGCTGTCGAGCCACTCGGTGGCGTCGGCGGTGCTGCGCTCGGCGCACCTCGGCGGTCGTCAGCGGGCCGAGGAGGCGCAGCAGGTCGGCGACCCCCTCGGCGTCGCGGGCCCGGCGGTCGGGGGCGAGTGCGCTGGAGCTCGGCCTCGAGCTCGGCGAGCACCTCGGGGTCGAGCAGCTCGCGCAGCTCGGCCCGGCCGAGCAGCTCGGCGAGCAGCCCCTGGTCGAGCGACAGCGCGGCGGCCCGGCGCTCGGCGATGGGGGAGTCGCCCTCGTACATGAACTGCGCGACGTAGCCGAAGAGCAGGCTGCGGGCGAACGGCGACGGCTGGGTGCGTGGACGACGTCGACGACCTGCACCTCGCGCCGCTCGACGCCGCGCATCAGGGCCACCAGGCTGGGCAGGTCGTAGACGTCCTGGAGGCACTCGCGCACGGCCTCGAGCACGATGGGGAAGGACGGGTACTTCGAGGCGACCTCGAGCAGCGCCGCCGAGCGCTGGCGCTGCTGCCACAGCGGCGACCGGCGGCCGGGGTCGCGCCGGGGGAGCAGCAGGGCGCGGGCGGCGCACTCGCGGAAGCGGCTGGCGAACAGGGCGGACCCGCCGACCTCGTCGGTGACGATCGCCTCGATCTCGTCGGGCTCGAACACGATGACGTCGCCGGCGGGCGGTTCCGCGTCGGTGTCGGGGATGCGGACGACGATGCCGTCGTCGGAGGCGACCGCCTGGCCGTCGACGCCGTACCGCTCCCGCAGCCGGGCGTTGATGGCCAGCGCCCACGGGGCGTGCACCGGGATGCCGTACGGCGAGTGCACGACCAGCCTCCAGTCGCCGAGCTCGTCGCGGAAGCGTTCGACGACGAGCGTCTGGTCGCTGGGCAGCAGGTTGGTGGCGTCGAGCTGCTCGTGGAGGTAGCCGACCAGGTTGGTCGCGGCGTACTCGTCGAGGCCCTCGGCGCGCGCCTGCGCCTCGGCCCTGGCCCGGGGGAGTGCGCCCAGCTCGCGGGTGAAGGCACCGATGGCGGCGCCGAGCTCGGCGGGCCGGCCCAGGCTGTCGCCCTTCCAGAACGGCAGGCGGCCGGGGATGCCGGGCGCCGGGGTGACCAGGACGCGGTCGTGGGTGATGTCCTCGATCCGCCAGCTCGTGGCGCCGAGGGCGAAGATGTCGCCGACGCGGGACTCGTAGACCATCTCCTCGTCGAGCTCGCCGACCCGCCGGCCCGGGCCCTCGCCACCGACGAGGAAGACGCCGAAGAGGCCGCGGTCGGGGATGGTGCCGCCGCTGGTCACCGCCAGCCGCTGCGCGCCCGGCCGCCCGGTGAGCGTGCCGGTGACGCGGTCCCAGACGATGCGGGGGCGCAGCTCGGCGAACTCGTCGGAGGGGTACCGGCCGCTGAGCAGGTCCAGCGTGGCGTCGTACGCGCTGCGGGGCAGGTTGGTGAACGGCGCGCTGCGCCTGACCAGCGCGAACAGGTCGTCGGCGGACCACGCGTCCAGCGCCGTCGCGGCCACCACCTGCTGGGCGAGGACGTCGAGAGGGTTGGCGGGCACGCGCAGGGCCTCGATGGCCCCCGACCGCATCCGCCCGACGGCGACCGCGGTCTGCGCCAGGTCGCCGCGGTGCTTGGGGAACAGCACGCCCCGGGACACCTCGCCCACCTGGTGGCCCGCGCGGCCGACGCGCTGCAGGGCGCTGGCGACGCTCGGCGGGCTCTCGATCTGGACGACCAGGTCGACGGCCCCCATGTCGATGCCGAGCTCGAGGCTGCTGGTCGCCACCACGCAGGGCAGCCGGCCGCGCTTGAGGTCGTCCTCGATGAGCGCCCGCTGCTCCTTCGACACCGACCCGTGGTGCGCCTTCGCGATCACGACCTCGGCAGGGTCCTCGACTGTCCGCCCGGTTCGACGCGATCTCGTTGAACCGCGCGGTCAGCCGCTCGGCGAGCCGGCGGGAGTTGGCGAACACGATGGTCGACCGGTGCTGCTCGATGAGGTCGACGACGCGCTCCTCGACGTGCGGCCAGATGCTCTGGGAGCGCTGCGGGTCGCCGTCCTCCTCGTCGTACTCCTCGGGCGCGGTCATGTCCTCGACGGGGACGACGACCTCCAGGTCCCACTCCTTCTCCGACGGTGGGGCGACGATCTCGACCGGTGCGCTGCCGCCGAGGAAGCGGGCCACCTCCTCCAGCGGCCGCACGGTCGCCGACAGCCCGATGCGCTGGGCCGGCCGGTCCAGCAGCGCGTCGAGGCGCTCGAGGCTGACCGCGAGGTGGGCACCACGCTTGGTGCCGGCCACGGCGTGGACCTCGTCGAGGATCACCGTCTCCACGCCGCGCAGCGACTCCCGCGCCTGGCTGGTGAGCATGAGGAACAGCGACTCGGGCGTGGTGATCAGGACGTCCGGGGGGCTGGTGACCAGCTTGCGCCGGTCCGCGGCCGGCGTGTCCCCGGAGCGCACGCCGACGCTGACCTCCGGCACGCTCGTGCCGAGGCGCTCGGCGGTGTGCCGGATGCCGGTCAGCGGCGCGCGGAGGTTGCGCTCGACGTCGACGCCGAGCGCCTTCAGCGGGGAGATGTAGAGCACCCGGCAGCGGCGCTGCTTGTCCTCGGGGCGGGGTTCGGTGAGCAGCCGGTCGATGCTCCACAGGAAGGCGCTGAGGGTCTTGCCGGACCCGGTCGGCGCCACCACCAGGGCGTGCCGGCCCGCGCCGATCGCCCCCCACGCGCCCGACTGCGCGGGCGTCGGCTCGGCGAACGCCGCGCCGAACCAGGCGCGGGTGGGTTCGCTGAACCGCTGGAGGGGATCGGGCACCCGACCAGTCTTGCGCACGGCACCGACAGGGGACCGCGCCGCCGGGAAGCATCGGGGCCCTTCGTCACGAGGCCCTCCGACGAACGGCTCTGCACCTACGGGGGTTCGGGGGCGTGTCGTTGGCAGTGCAGCACTTCGACGCCGTGACGAGCAACGCGGCCAACGGCGTGCCGGGGAGGCATGTGATGAAGGGGTTGGCGAGCGTCCTGCCGCTGGCGGCTGTCCTCCTGGCCGTGGCTGCCCTGCTCTGGTGGCTGCTGGACCGCGGCAGCGCCGCCGGCCCCTGGCTCGTCGCGGCGATCCTGTTCGCGCACGGATGGGTGCACCTGGTCTTCCTCCTCCCGGTCACCGGAGACGACGCGGCCGACACCGGCGCCGAGAACCCGTTCGACATGGACCGGTCATGGCTGATCGACCAGGGGGTGAACAGCCGACTCGTGCACGCGGTGGGCGTCGTGCTGGCCGTCGTCACGTTCGTGGCACTGGCCGCGGCTGCGCTGGCGGTGCTCGGGTGGCTGGTCCCCGCGGGCTGGTGGACCGGCCTGGTGGCCGTCGGAGTCGTCGGGTCGACGACGCTGCTGGTGATGTTCCTCGCGTCGACCCTCGTCCTCGGCTTCGTCATCAACGCGGGCCTGGTCGCCCTGGCGATCCAGACAACCTGGGAGGTCCCGCGGTGAGCCCTGCCGGGGCGGGTCTCGCCCGGGATGCTGGAGGACTCGGACCATGGTCAGGGCCGCCGGCTGGTCCGGGTCGTGCGCCTGACACCGCGCCATAGGTCGGTCTCAGGCACACGACTCGACATCGATCGGCGGGCGCGGGTCTCGGACGGCCCGCGCGGGACGCGGGCGTGACGCGCCTCTCTCCGACTCGTTTCACGTGCGTGCGCTACCCGCGGAAGGTCACGCTCCTGGTTCTCGGTGTCGCTGCGCCACTGATCGGGTTGCTCAACCCGGTCCCGACAGTGGCGGCGGGGACAGCGGAGAGAACGACCGTTCCCGACACCGTCGTCGTCCCATCGGGACGCGTGAGCGCCTCGGTCAGCACGTCGCCGTTCGGGCTGTCCTTCCGGGACATGAGGGGCAGGGACGTGCTCTCCTCGGTCCCGGGCGGTGGGCTGCCCACGCCGACGGTGCACGTGTCCGACCTGCTCGGGACCTTCAGCGACACCGACGTCCCCCCGCCGCGGTACGCGCCGATCACCTTCACGGTCGGGGAGGTGTCGATGATGCAGCACGAGCAGACCCCGGCCGTCACCGGCAACCCGTTGCTCGAGGTCTCCGCGGGAGTGACCTACTCGCTCACGGACGTGCTCTCGGGGACTCGCCTCGACGACGGTGGCGTGTCGCTCACCGTCGCCACCGACGACCCGACCGGGCGCATCGCCATCGTGCAGGTGCGCCCCGACCGCGGTGACTCGCTCCGCGCCCAGGTGCACTTCGTGCCGGCCACGGGTATCGCCTTCGTCGGCGCCAGCTTCCGGTCCGGTCCCGACGAGGCGTTCCACGGCTTCGGCGGCCGACGCAATGCGGTCGACCAGGCAGGCGAGAGCTTCTTCAACTGGATCGACCAAACCGTGCTCCAGGGACCGGGCACCGGGGGACAGCCCCAGACCGGGTGGTACCAGCAGGCGCAGTTCATCTCGTCGCGTCCCTACGGGTTCTTCCTCGAGCAGAGCGAGCTCTCCCTGTGGCGGCTCCGCTCGGACCGCGACGATGCCTGGCAGGTGGAGAGCAACTCTCCATCGTTGCGGTTCACCGTGGCCCCGGGAGACTCCGCGAAGGCGATCCGCACGCTCACCGCGATCACCGGCCGCACTCCGGTACCGCCCAGGTGGCAGGTCGCGCCGATCTTCACCCAGACGCTCACGGGCGCTGCGCAGGGCAAGACCGGCGACACCTACGAGGCCGAGATCCGCGCATCCATCCGCAAGATCAGGCACCTCCACCTGCCCTACCGGGCCTTCAGCTTCGAGGGCTGGTGGCTCCTGAAGGAGAACGGCTCGCTCGACGACATCATCGCGCTGATCAAGCGCAACGGCATGCATCCCCTCGTCTACTTCAGGTCCTTCGCAGGCAACGAGGACTACGGCTACGAGGACGACACTGCCTACGACATCGCCCAGCAACAGGGGTACGTCGCCACCCACGCCGACGGGTCGCCGTACGTGTTCGGCAACACCTTCGAGCCGGGCAAGTCCGCGGTGGAGCTGGACTTCAGCAACCCGCAGACCGTCGCCTGGTGGCGCCACCGGTTGGTGGCGGTCCTCAACGCCGGCGCCGACGGGTTCATGCAGGACTTCGGTGAGCAGACGATGTGGGACATGCACTTCGCCGACGGGACGACCGGGGACGTGATGCACAACCGCTATCCCGTCGACTACCACCGCGTCACCCGGCGCATCATCGACACGTGGCACCGCAACCACCCGCATCGGACGGAGCCGATGTTCTACGTGCGGTCGGGATACTCGGGCCGGCCCGGGTCGGCGGCGTACGAGTCGGCGAACTGGTGCGGTGACTACGAGTCGAGCTGGAGTCGGAGCACGGGGATCGCGGCGCTCACCACCGACATGCTCAACCGGGCCGTCGGCGGTGCCTACGGCTTCCAGTGCGACACCGGCGGCATCATGGACCTCCGGTCCGGCTCGGTGACGCGCGAGCTCTTCCTGCGGTGGTCCTGGTACGCCGCGCTGACGCCCGGCAACCGCCTGCACGGCGGCCCCGTCTTCGGCCAGAGGTTCCCGTGGAGCTTCGACGCCAGAGCCGCTGCGGATCTACCGCAACACCCTCCGACTCCACCGTGCCGCCGAGCCCTACATCATGAGGCTGTGGCGTACGGCGAAGCGCACCGGCATGCCGATCACGCGTCCGCTGTGGCTCGCCCATCCGCGGATGCCTGGCGCTGACCAGATCGACCAGGAGTACCTGCTGGGGCCCGATGTCCTCGTCGCTCCTGTCGTCACGCAGGGCGCGAGGACCCGCGACGTCGTGTTCCCGCCCGGATGCTGGCGCGACCCCGTGACCGGCACCCGCGCCCGGGGCACAGTGACGAAGACGGTCCCGGCCCCGCTGAACCGCCACGTCTACTTCTTCAGGTGCGGGTCGACGCCGTTCGTGCCGCCTCGCGGCTGACAGCGAGGACTGCGGGCAGTCCGGAAGTGCGGGCCGCCCTCATCGCCTGATCGAGTGGCGGTCAACGGTTGTCGCCCGAGCCACCGAGTGCCGAGCGGTGTTGCCGATCGGCGAGCTTGTCGATGTTCTGCTGGGCGACGCCGTTCAGCGAGAGGTCGAGGAAGTCCGCCAGCACTGCGGTGTACCACAAGACGTCGCCCAGCTCGGCCGCCATGGCGTCGCGATCGAGCCGATCGAGGTCACTGTTCTCGTCCCGCACGAGCTTCTTGACCTTCTCCGCGATCTCGCCCGCTTCGCCCACCAGACCCAGGACCAGGTGCATGAACTCGTCCGGCGCGTTCTTGTCGCGGGCGGTGCGTATCGCCGCGCGCTGGTAGTCGTCGCAGTCCACGCCGGCACGCTATCCGAGCCGGTGGTCGACGCGGCCGTCAGACGGGCTTGTGCGCGAGCCAGACGGCTGCGGTCGCCGGATGGCCCGGACCGAGCGCGACGGTCGCGTCGACCACCAGGCCGGCGTCGCGCAGCAGACCCGCATAGGCCTCAGGACTGCGGCGTGCGACGAGGACGCGCATCGCAAGACCGCCGTACCCCTCGGTCTTGACGTACGCGCTGTCGCCGACGTGCCCGCCGATCATCAGCGATCCACCGGGCGCGGTCACGCGCGCGAGCTCGCGGATCGCCGTCCCGAGCGCCTCGTCGGGGACGTGGTGCAGGAGGTACCAGCAGAAGACGCCGGCGAGCGCCCCGTCGCGGACCGGGATCCGGGTGACGGAGCCGGCCGCGAAGCCGACCCCGGGGCTGGTGCCGCGCGCCAGGCGGAGCATCGCGGTCGCGACGTCGATCCCGGAGACGACCAGGCCCCGGGCTGCCAGATCGCGGGTCAGCCGGCCCGGGCCGCATCCGACGTCGAGCACCGGTCCGCCGCCCGCGTCGGTCACCCGGCGCGCGAAGTGGTCAAGGAGGGCCCGCTCCAGCGGCAGGTCGTCGAGCCCGGAGCCGACGAGATCGGCATACCGCTCGGCGACCCGGTCGTAGGAGTCGGCCGCATCGGCGACCCACGCGCCGTCTGTCACGGGCCGGAGCCTAGAAGTCGGCCGGCGCCGTCGGCTGGAGCACGGCCTCCACCAGCGCGCCGCTGCGCAGCGAGGCGCCCGCCTGGTAGCCGGGGTCGGCGACCATCTCGCTGAACGAGCGCCGGGTCGGGTAGCGCACCAGCAGCACCGCGTCCCAGTCCTGGCCGGCCTCAGCGACCAGCGGCGTGTCGCCGGTGCCGTAGTAGAGGACGTCCGCGCCTCGCGACTCGGCGTGCCCACGGAAGTGGCGCAGGTAGTCCTCGTAGCCGGCTCGTCCGCCCTCGGTGAAGCGCAGCAGGTTCAGCATGACCACGGGGGCCTCCGGGTCCGCCTCGAGGAATGCCTTCAGGTCCTTGCCGCGGGGATCGATCGCCATTCCGCCATCCTCTCGCGTGCGGGACCGGACCCAACGCACGACCCGAATCCGCCGGACTGAGGGGCTCGCGCAGCCGCGAGGCGCGCGGTGGGCCCAACAGGGACACCCGCTCAGTCCTCCGGCAGCACCGCGTCCAGCTCGATCTCGACCTTCCACCGCGGGTCGAGGAGCGCGGCGACGACGACCATGGTGCTGGCCGGCATCACCTCGCGGAAGAACTCTCCGTGCACGGCGCCGATCGCATCGCCGTCGGCCGCGTCCACGACGTACTGCCGGGTGCGGATCACGTCGGCGACGCTGCCGCCGAGCTCCTCGAGCGCGGTGACCGCGATCTCCCAGCAGCGTCGCGCCTGCACGGCCGGGTCCGGGTCGACCGTGCCGTCCGGCCAGACGGGAGCGGTGCCGCTGACGGCCACGGTGCGGCCGAGCCGGACCGCCCGACTGAAGCCGATGGCCTCCTCGAAGGGGGAGCCCGAACGCGCGTGCCGACGATCCATGGGCCGGACTCTAGGGCAGGCGGGTGAGGGCGGAGGTCAGAACAGGCACCAGTCCGTCGACCAGTCCGCGGGCGTCGCCGCGAGGGCCTGCGCGAGGACCCAGGCCGGGACGAGCAGCACGACGACTGTGGCGACGAGCCGGCGGGCGACGTGCCGGCGGCGCCGGACGGCGAGGATGACCGCGGGTGACCAGAGCGCAGCCGAGATCGCCAGGACGAAGCCCAGCGCCACGCGGACCTGCTCCAGCTCACCCGGGGAGGCCGGGTCCCCGCAGACGCCCTGGGACCCCAGCGCCAGCAGCGAGGACAGGACCACCACGGCGGCCACGTGGATCGTCGCCAGTCCCACCAGGGCCACCCAGCTCCAGAACGACGACCGCTCCGGCAGGTCGGCGGCGTGCGCGTGCTCCATGGCTCCACGGTGCCGTCCACTCCCGGCTCACGCCTGAGTACGCGCACCCAAATCGGTGGACGGACCGTCGGAGCCGCCGTCTAGGGTCGGACTGTGCACGACGCCGACCACGACTCCATGATCTTCGCCTCGGGACTGCGCAAGTCGTTCGGGAGCTTCGAGGCGGTGCGCGGCATCGACGTCGACGTACGCCGGGGCGAGGCGTTCGGCTTCCTCGGCCCGAACGGTGCCGGCAAGTCCAGCACGATGCGGATGGTCGCCGCCGTCTCGCCCGGTCAGCGGCGGCACGCTGCGGATCCTGGGGCTCGACCCCGCGACCGACGGGCCGGAGATCCGGGCACGGATCGGCGTGTGCCCGCAGGAGGACACCCTCGACACCGAGCTGACCGTGCGCGAGAACCTCTACGTCTACGGCCGCTACTTCGGGCTGCCCCGCAAGGAGGTCCGCAGCCGAGCGGACGAGCTGCTGGAGTTCGTCCAGCTGACCGACAAGGCCGGCGCGATGGTCGAGGACCTCTCCGGCGGCATGAAGCGCCGGCTCACCATCGCGCGCAGCCTCATCAACCGGCCCGAGGTGCTGCTCCTCGACGAGCCGACGACCGGGCTGGACCCGCAGGCGCGCCACGTGGTGTGGGACCGGCTGTTCCGGCTCAAGCAGCAGGGCGTGACCCTGGTGCTGACCACCCACTACATGGACGAGGCCGAGCAGCTCACCGACCGGCTGGTGGTCATGGACAAGGGACTGATCGTGGCCGAGGGGGCGCCGCTGGCGCTCATCGCCGAGCACTCCACCCGCGAGGTCGCCGAGCTGCGCTTCGGGGTGGGGGAGAACGAGCCGCTGGCGAGCAAGGTCGAGGACCTCGCCGAGCGGGTCGAGGTGCTGCCCGACCGGCTGCTGCTCTACACGACCGACGGCGAGGAGACGATCGCGAAGGTGCACGAGCGCGGGCTCCAGCCGGTCGCCACCCTGGTCCGCCGCTCCACGCTGGAGGACGTGTTCCTCCGGCTGACCGGACGGACGCTGGTGGACTGATGAGCGACGCGACCGTCTCCCGCAGCACCGCCCCGTCCGGTCCGTTCGCCGGCGCCGGCCGCCTGCTCGACTACTGGGCGATCGCCTACCGGCGCACCTGGAAGGGCTCGGTGGTCTCGTCCTTCGTCAACCCGCTGCTCTACGTGCTGGCGATGGGCGTGCTGCTCGGCGGCTACATCGAGGGCGACCCGGCCAAGCTCGACGGCGCCACGTCGTACCTCGCGTTCATCGCGCCCGGCCTGGTCGCCGCGCAGGCGATGCAGACCGTCTTCGGCGAGGTGACCTACCCGGTCATGGGTGCGATCAAGTGGCAGCGCATCTACTACGGCATGATCGCCTCGCCGCTCACCGTGCGGCAGGTGATCCTCGGCCACCTCGGCTTCGTGCTGTTCCGCGTCGGGCTCACCGCGCGGTGTTCCTCGCGGTGATGGCGCCGTTCGGCGTCTACACGACCGTCTGGGGGGCGCTGCTCGCGTTCCCCGTGCAGCTGCTGGTGGGGCTGGCGTTCGCGACCCCGATCTACGCGTTCTCCGCCGGGCTGAAGCGACGAGAGGGCGTTCGCGCTGCTGTTCCGGCTCGGGATGATCCCGATGTTCCTCTTCTCCGGCGCGTTCTTCCCGCTGCAAACCTCGACGGCTGGATGCAGGTCGCTCGCCAAGGTGACGCCGCTGTGGCACGGCGTCGACCTGACCCGGATGCTCACCCTCGACAGGGTCGACGCTGGTCGCTGCCCTCGTGCACGTCGCCTACCTCGTCGCCGCTCGCGGTGCTGGGCTGGTTCTGGGCCGTGCACCGGCTCACCAGGCGGCTGGTGGTCTGACATGTCGCTCGCCACCACCGCCCTGCCCGGTCCGCCGCCCGCCCGCTCAACCCGCGCGAGGCCACCGGCCTGCTGCTCTACCGCAACTACCTGGCCTACCGACGCGCCTGGTACGTCTTCGTCAGCGGCTTCCTCGAGCCGGTGTTCTACCTGTTCTCCATCGGCGTCGGGGTCGGCCAGCTGGTCACCGGCTTCGAGTTCAACGGCCAGGACATCCCGTACGCCGAGTTCGTCGCGCCCGGCATGCTCGCCGCCTCGGCGATGAACGGGTCGCTGCTGGACAGCACCTTCAACTTCTTCTTCAAGCTGAAGTACAACAAGCTCTTCGACCAGATGCTGGCCACGCCGCTGACCACCACGGACATCGCCCGCGGTGAGCTGACCTGGTCGCTGCTGCGCGGCGGCATCTACTCCGCGGCGTTCCTGGTCGTGATGGCCGCGATGGGCCTGGTGTCGTCGTGGTGGGCCGTGCTCGCCGTACCGGCCGCGCTGCTGATCGGCCTCGCCTTCGGCGGGGTGTGCATGGCGCTGACGACGTGGATGCGCTAGCTGGCAGGACTTCGAGTGGGTCACGCTCGCGACGATGCCGATGTTCCTGTTCTCCGCGACGTTCTTCCCGGTCACCGGCCTACCCGGGCGTGGTGCGGTGGATCGTCGAGGTCACGCCGCTCTACCGCGGCGTCGTGCTGTGCCGCGAGCTCACCACCGGCGCGGTGTCGTGGGGCTCGGCGGTTCGCGTGGTCTACCTGGTGGCGATGGGCCTGGTCGGCCTCGCGGTCGTCGGGCGCCGGCTCGACAAGCTGCTGCTCACGTGAGCCGCGCCGGATGACCGCACCCACGCAGACCGCCGTCATCCTCCGGGCGGAGGCCGCGCCGTAGCCGGCCAGTTCCCCGTTCGCCGGGGTACCAGCCGTCCCGCAGGTCACACCAGCCCCTGCAGCTCCGAACTTGTCGTGGGAAGCCCGACCGACACGCCGAGCGGCCTCGGCGTGTCGGTCGGGTTTCCCCTGACAGGTCCAGCAACCGCACCCCGGACAGCCGGGGCCGGCTTCTGGCCACCCGCGCTCAACCCAGCGTCAGCTCCCACAGCTCGGTGTCGATCCAGCGGCCGAGCTTGTGGCCGACGTCGTGCAGCGTGCCGGCGTGCCGGAACCCGCAGGCGCGGTGCAGGGCCTGGCTGCCGGGGTTCGGCACCGCGATCACCGCGACCACCGTGCGGATCCCGTCGGCGCGCAGCCGGCTCGATGCATCTCGTCGTACAGCGCCCGGCCGATGCCCTGCCCGCGGGCCTCGGGCGCGAGGTAGACCGACGTCTCGCGGGTGTACCGGTAGCCGCTGCGCGGCCGGTAGTCGCCCGAGAAGGCGTAGCCGACGACCTCGCCGTCCCGCTCGGCGACCACGAGGTGGTCGCCCGGCCGGGTGCAGCTGCAGACGTGGGCGCCAGTGCTCGACACCCGGCGGCTCCATCGCGAACGTCGAGATCCCGTGGCGCACCTCGTGGTCGTAGATGGCGGCGAGCGCGGGCAGGTCGGGCTCGCGCACCGGACGGACGGCACCATGGCGCCATCTTCGCGGACCGTGGCGGGAAGTCGCAGGCGCCACGCATCCGCGGCTGGGAGGATCGGCGCCATGAGGGCCGATCGTGCCGGACACCAAGGACTGGACGTGGGTGCTCGAGCGGACCTGCCCGGAGTGCGGCTTCGAGGCGTCGGCCGTGACCGTCGACCGGATCCCCGCGATCGTCCGGGACAACGCCACCACCTGGGAGGCGGTGCTGACGCTCCCCGACGCCGCGGTCCGGCCGGCGCCGGGCATCTGGTCGCCGCTGGAGTACGCCTGCCACGTCCGCGACGTGCACCGCACTCTTCGACCGGCGGATCGGCGCTGATGCTCGACGAGGACGATCCGCGCTTCCCGAACTGGGACCAGGACGAGACCGCGATCGCCGAGCGGTACGGCGAGCAGGACCCGGCGAGCGTGTGCCGCCGACCTCCTCGATGCCGCCGACGACGGTCGCCGAGCGGTACGAGGCGGTGCCGCCCGGGTCCTGGGACCGCCGGGGCTTCCGCAGCGACGGCAGCGAGTTCACCGTCGACGGCCTGGGCCGCTACCACCTGCACGACATCGTCCACCACGCCTGGGACGTCCGCGCCGCCGTCCGCCGCGCCACCGTCGAGGCCTACGACGCCTCCGCGGCCGCCTACCGCGACGGGACGGCCCGACGCCGGCCCCGGTGCTGGCGGCCATCGCCGCGTTCGCAGCCGACGTCGGCCCCGGCGGCCGGGTGCTCGAGATCGGCAGCGGCCGCGGGACGCGACGCGCGGCTGCTGGAGGAGCCGGGCGTCAGCGTGCGGCGCACCGACGTCACGCCGGGCTTCGTCGACCTGCTGCGCGCCGACGGCCACGACGCCGACGTGCTCGACCCGCTCACCGACGACCTGGCCGACCCGGCTCGCCCGGGCACGCCGTACGACGGGGTCTGGGCCAACGCCTGCCTGCTGCACGTCGCCCGCGCGGACCTGCCCGTCGTGCTGCGCCGGCTGGCGGCCGCGACCCGCGCCCGGCGGGCTGCTGCGCTTCTCGGTGAAGGAGGGCGACGGCGCCGGTGGTCCACGCACGGCCACGTCTCGGCGCCGCCGCGCACTTCACCTACTGGCGCGAGCGGGCCGCTGCGCGCCGTCGCTCGCGGACGCCGGGTGGGAGGTCGACGAGGTCGCGCGCGACGACGGCGTCGCAGACCGGCCAGCCCTGGCTGGCTGTGCGTGCCGACGGCTGAGGCACCGGACCGACTCATGAGACACACGGAGTTCTGGGCCCGGATGGACGACGCGCTCGGGCCGGCGTACGCCCGCATCCTGGGCCGACCTGTTCGTGATCGGCGAGCTCGGCGGCCGCACGGCCGCGCAGGCGCTCGCCGCGGGCGTGCCGCCGAAGGAGGTCTGGGCGGCGGTCTGGCGCGGTCCTCGAGCTGCCGGCGACCGAGCGATGAGCGACCCGGTCGCCGGCGACCGACCTGGCCGCCGGCGCAGCGGCGCACCGTCCGCACGCTGGTCGCCGCCCAGGCGGTCGGCGCCGTCGGCATCACCATCGGCATCGCCACCGCGTCGCTGCTGGCCCGCGACATCTCCGGCTCGGAGAGCGCAGGCCGGCCTGGCCCAGACCGTTCCAGGTGCTCGGCGCCGCGGTCGCGGCGTACCTGCTCGCCCGGCTGATGTCGCGGCGCGGTCGCCGGGTCGGGCTGGTGACCGGCTACCTGCTCGGCGCCGCCGGCGCGGTGCTGGCGGTGCTGGCCGGCGTGGTCGGCTCGATGCCGCTGCTGCTGGTCGGCGCGGTGCTGCTCGGCTCGACCACCGCGGCCAACAGCGGCGCCCGGTACGCCGCCACCGACCTGGCCGAGGAGGCCCACACGCGGTCGGGCGCTGTCGACCGTGGTCTGGGCGACGACCATCGGTGCGGTCGCCGGCCCGAACCTCACCGGCCCCTCCGGCGTCGCTCGCCGAGTGGCTCGGCATCCCGCGCGCTGACCGGGCCGTTCGCCCTGGGCAGCATCGGGATGCTGGCCGCGGCGCTGATCGTCGGGCTGCTGCTGCGGCCCGACCCGCTGCTGCTCGCGCGCCAGGCCGCCGGCGTACCGGCCACCGAGCCGTCCGGCACCGCCTGGCGTCGCGCGGTCGACGCCGCGCGGGAGCGTCCGGTGCTGGGGTTCGCCGTCCTCGGCATGGCGTGCGCGCACGCCGTGATGGTCGCGGTGATGGTGATGACGCCGCTGCACATGGAGCACGGGCGCGCGGAGCTGCGGGTGATCGGGGTGGTGATCAGCGTCCACGTGCTCGGGATGTTCGCGTTCGCCCCGCTCGTGGGCATGCTCGCCGACCGCACGGGACGGCCCGCGGTCCTGGTCGAGGGCGCCCTGGTCCTGCTCGCGTCGCTGGTGCTGTGCGCCCGGTCGCCGGAGGGCAGCTCCTGGCAGATCCTGGTCGGTCTCTTCCTGCTCGGCCTCGGCTGGTCGTTCGCGACCGTCGCGGCGTCCACGCTGATCGCCGAGCACGCGCCGCTGGACGCGCGCACCGACGTCCAGGGTGCCGCGGACCTGCTGATGGGCCTCACCGCCGCGGCGGCCGGGGGAGCGGCGGGTGTGGTGGTCGGTGCCTGGGGCTACCCGCAGCTCGCGGTCGGGGCGATCGGGCTGGTGGCGCTGGTCGCGGTCGCCGGCGCCGGGGCCCGGGCGACCACCCGACTGCGCGACCACCCGACTGGCAGGGTGACCCCGTGACCACCGCCGACGTCGCCGTCATCGGCGGGACCGGCTTCTACTCGTTCCTCGACGACGCCGAGGAGGTCACCGTCGAGACGCCGTACGGCGCGCCGTCGGCGCCGGTCGCCGTCGGCACCGTGGCCGGCCGCAGCGTGGCGTTCCTGCCCCGGCACGGGCCGCACCACGAGTACCCGCCGCACGCGCATCCCGTACCGCGCCAACCTCTGGGCGCTGCGCTCGCTCGGGGTGCGCCAGGTGCTCGCCCCGTGCGCGGTCGGCGGCCTGCGTGCCGACGGTCGCCCCCGGCGACGTCGTCGTGCCCGACCAGCTGGTCGACCGCACGTGGCGGCGCGAGCCGTCGTACGTCGAGCGCGGCGCCGTGCACCTGCCCTTCGCCGACCCGTACTGCCCGCGGCGTGTCCGCGGCGCTGGCCGGCGCCGACACCGGACGTGAAGACCGGCGGCGCCGATGGTCGTCATCGAGGGACCGCGCTTCTCGACCCGCGCGGAGTCGCGGCAGCTACGCCGACGGCAGGGCTGGACGCTGATCAACATGACCGGCGCCCCCGAGGCGGCGCTCGCCCGCGAGATGCGGATGTGCTACGCCGCGATCGCGCTGGTCACCGACATGGACGCCGGCGCCGAGACCGGGCAGGGCGTGGGCCAGGACGAGGTGTTCGCGCTGTTCCGCGCGAACCTCGAGCGGCTCACCGGCCTGCTCGCCGCGGCCGATCGCGGCGCTGCCCGATCCCGCCGGGTGCACGTGCTCGACCTGGGCCGACGGCATCGAGCTGACCTACGACGTGCCGGAACCGCACCGGGCATGAAGGTGCTGCTCACCGGCTCGGCCGGGTTCATCGGCGCCGCGGTCGGCACCGCCCTGACGAACGCTGGGCACGAGGTCGTGCGCGTCGACGCGATGCTGCCGCAGGCCCACGGCGCCACCGAACCGCCGCCGGGCACGCACCGCCTCGACGTCCGCGACCGCGACGGCTGGGCCGGCCTGCTCGACGGCGTCGACGCGGTCTGCCACCAGGCGGCGATGGTCGGCGCCGGCGTGACGGTCGCCGACCTGCCCGACTACGCCGGGCACAACGACCTCGGCACCGCGGTGCTGCTGGCCGCGATGCACGAGGCGGGGGTCGACCGGCTGGTGCTGGCGTCCTCGATGGTGGTGTACGGCGAGGGGCAGGTACACCTGCTCCCGGCACGGCGAGCAGGTGCCGCCGTCGCGCGCCCGGGCCGCGCTGGAGGCCGGTGACTTCGAGAACCACTGCCCGGACTGCGGCGAGGCGCTCGGCGTGGGCGCTGGTCGACGAGGACGCCCGGCTGGACCCGCGGTCGTCGTACGCCGCCAGCAAGGTCGCCCAGGAGCACTACACGTCCGCGTGGGTCCGCCAGGCCGACGGCTCCGCCGTGGCGCTGCGCTACCACAACGTCTACGGACCGGGCATGCCGCGGGACACGCCGTACTCGGGCGTGGCGGCGATGTTCCGCTCCTCGCTCGAGCGCGGGGAGCGCCCGCGCGTGTTCGAGGACGGCGGCCAGATGCGCGACTTCGTGCACGTCGACGACGTGGCGCGCGCCAACGTGCTCGCGCTGGAGTCGGTGGTCGCCTCCGGCCCCGGCCGGTACGACGCGTACAACGTCTGCTCCGGCCGGCCGGTGTCGATCCTCGAGGTCGCCGGTCTCGTCGCGGCCGGCAGCGACCTGGCGCCGGAGGTCACCGGGGACTACCGCCTCGGCGACGTCCGGCACGTGGTCGCCTCGCCCGCACGGGCGCGGGCCGGGCTCGGGTTCTCGGCCTCCGTCGGACCCGACGAGGGTCTGACGGCGTTCGCGAGCGCGCCGCTGCGGGACTGATCCTCGAGGCTGTCAGTCGGCCTTCTCGCTGTGGAAGTGGACCCGGCCGTGAGTGTCGAAGCGCGCGTCCAGGTGGGCGCCGTGGAGGCGCTCGGCGGCATCGGGGTCGAGGAAGATGCGGGCGCCGTCCTTCTCGACGACGTGGTCGTCGCGGGCCGGCTCGTCCGCGGGGGCGACGGTCAGCCCGGTGTCGGCGTCCTCGGGACGCTCGATGCGCAGTCCGGCGGTGTCGGCGTGGCGCGGGTCCTCCGGGATCATCCGGATGACGTTGCGGGCCGCTTCGGTCAGGGTGAGCATGGGTGGCTCCTCCTTCGGTGATCGGGGCGGTCACTCCCACCGTTTCCGGTCACCCGCCCGGCAAACAGGGGGGCGCGGCGTGTCGTGACGAAGCGTTGCCCGGCCGTGACCGTCTCGTGACCTACCAGCTGGTGTAGAGCAGGTGCTGGACCAGAAGCGCCCACGCCACCTGCACCAGCAGGCCCCACCGGCGCCACCGCGGCGGCAGGAGCGCCGTCGTGAGCAGCAGCCAGGGCACGAAGGGGAGCCAGATCCGCTCGACCTCCGCCTTGCTCATCCGGCTGACGTCCGCGACCAGGACGCAGGCCGCGGCCGCAGCGGCCAGGAGCAGGACGACACGGTCGGAGTGGCGGCGCACGCTCGCGAGGCCGGCGCCGAGCATCGGGCCGGCGCAGACGACCAGCGCCGCCAGGTTCGCCCACATCCAGTACGCCGCCGGCCGGCGCGCCGCGATCCCGGCCCAGTAGCGGTCGTGGAGCACCGGGTAGGCCTCCCACCAGGCGAACCCGGCGGCGGCGAACCCGAGCACGACCGCCAGCGCCGCCGCGGCGGCGACCGGCAGCGGCCGCCAGTCGCGCGCCAGCCAGAGCACCGCGACCGCGAGGATCCCGAGCAACGGCAGCCCGTAGGAGCTCATCACGCACCAGCCCAGGAGCAGGCCGGCGAGCGCCGACCACCCGGCGAGCCGAGCCCCGGCCGCCCGGGTGGCGAGCGCGAGGCACGCCAGCCCCCACGCCGCGACCGCACCGAACAGGGCGTCGGCCGACACCGCCATGAACACCGCCGCGGGGGCGAGCACGAGGAACGGCGCCGCCCGGCGGGCTGCCGGCTCGGCGTCGAGCGCGCGCATCGTGACCAGCACCGCCACCGCGGTCGTCGCCGCCAGCACGGTGACCACGAGGCCGGCGGCGAACGAGCCGCCGAGCCCGACCCGCACCAGCAGCACGAAGAAGAGCAGCGCGCCCGGCGGGTGGCCGGCCGGGTGGGTCGGCCACGCGTGCGGGGAGTCGATCGGGATCCGGCCGACGTAGCCCTGCAGCAGTGCGTGCAGGTCGGTCACGGCGCGCGCCGACGGCAGGTACTCGTAGCGGCTGCCGAGCACGCGCGAGATGCCGTCGGTCCCGTCGACGAACGCCAGCGCGAGCAGCCAGGCCAGGCCGACGACGTACGACGCCAGCAGCAGCCGGCCCCAGGAGAGCTGCGCCGCGAGCCGGGGCCCGAGCCACCACCCGAGGAGCGCGATCGCGACTGCCGGCAGGGTGCCGGGGCCCAGCAGCTTCGGGTCCCACCAGCCGTGCAGTGGAGGCGCCTCGTGGGGGACGACGCTGCGCGGCGCCCGCGACCAGACCTGCCAGCCCGTGAGCGGCGGCACCGCGACCGCGACCGCGACGAGCGCCAGTGCCGCGGCCAGGCCGAGCCAGGCCGCCCGGGCTCGCGTCGTCGGCATGACCCCGACCCTAGATGAGAAATTCCAAGGGGTGTCAGTGGTCGTAGGCGGTCAGGGAGCGTAGGACGGGCGCTGCGATGCGGTCGTTGTGCCAGATGGCGGCGGTCAGGGCGAGCACGCGTTGAGCGACTCGGGTGCAGACGCCGGCGATGGTCTTGCCGCCGTGGTGTTCGAGGTCGAGTTGGCCTTTGAAGGTGTCGAAGACGGACTCGATGATCTGGCGTAGCGGTTTGAAGAATCGTTGCCCGGCCCGGGGCCTCTCGCCCTTGCGGGCGGGTCGCAGCAAGTCGATGCCGGCGGCGTCCAGGTCGGTCTCGAAGGCGCGGCCGTAGTAGTTCTTGTCACCGATCACGATCTGCCGGCCGGGGTTGGTGGCCAACCCCTGGGCCAGTGCTGGGGTCTGGGCGAGGATCTGAGTCAGCACCTGACGCTCGTCGGCCTTCGCGCCGGTTAGTGCCCAGCCCAGCGGCAGGCCGTGCACGGTGGTGACCAGGTGCAGTCGCAGTCCCCAGAAGAACCGGGAGTGGGAGGCGCAGTAGCCGTACTCGGCCCAGCCGGCCAGGTCGGAGCGCTTCTGGGTTTCTCGGGAACGCCCGCATTCCACGGGTGAGGAGTCCACCAGCCACACATCGTCACTGGCAGAGGTGGTCTGTGCTGCCAGAGCGCTGATGAGCCAGGACATGGTGCCGGCGAGCTTGCGCAGGCGCTTGTTGTAGCCGGGCTGCTGGGGCAGGTGGGGGAACATGCCGAGCAGGTTCTTGCGGGCGTAGCGCAAGAACCTGTCCTCGCTGGTGTAGCCCAGCAGTGCCTGGATCACCGCGAGAGTGATCAGTTCTGCATCACTGATCTTCGGCTTGATCCCGACCTTCGGTCGTGCCGGGACACGCTCGGGATGAGCGGCCAGCAGGTCATCGGTGGTCACATAGAGTGCGGTAGCGAGGGTGTCCAGATCGGCGTCCACGACGAGCTCCAAGGGGTTCGGCAGTGTGATAGCAACGCCGACTCTGGACACCCTTCGCGTTGATAAATAGCGCCCACGCCGATCAGACGCCTTGGAATGACTGATCTAGGGGCCCGGGCGGCCGGACGGGGTGCGGCGCCGATCCGTCACGAGGACGTAAGCACTGGACCGCCTCCCGGCCGGCCCGGCTGCCTACCGTTGCGTCATGGAGCCGCACTGCGACCTGGTGCTCCCGTGCCGGGACGAGGCCGTAGCGCTCGCTGCCCTCCTTCCGGAGGTGCCCGGCGAGTTCGCGGTGGTGGTCGCCGACAACGGGTCGAGCGACGGCACGGCCGACGTCGCCCGCCGGCTGGGCGCCGGCGTGGTCACCGAGACGCGGCCGGGTTACGGCGCCGCCGTGCACGCCGGCCTGCTCGCGGCGACCCATGAGTTCGTGGCCTTCATGGACGGCGACGGCTCCTTCGACCCCGCCGACCTGCTTCCCCTGCTCGACGACGTGCGCTCCGGCCGGGCCGACCTCGCGGTCGGCCGACGCAGGCCCGTGTCGCGGCGGGTGTGGCCGTGGCACGCGCGCGCCGGGAACGGCCTGGTCGTGTGGTGGCTCCGTCGGCGGATCGGCATGGCGGCGCACGACATCGCGCCGATGCGGGTCTGCCGGCGCGACGCCCTGCTGGCCCTCGACGTGCAGGACCGCCGCTTCGGCTACCCCGTGGAGCTGCTCGACAAGGCCACCCGCGCCGGCTGGCGGCTGGTCGAGCGCGACGTGCACTACCGACCCCGGGCCGTCGGCACCCGGTCCAAGGTGTCCGGATCGGTGCGGGGCACCGTCCGTGCGGCCCGCGACTTCTGGCGGGTGCTCGCGTGACCGGCGCCGGCGCCGGCGCCCGGGTGCTGGTGGTCGCCAAGGCCCCGATCCCGGGTCGGGTGAAGACACGGCTCGGTGCGGACGTCGGCGCCGAGGCGGCCGCCTGGCTCGCGGCGGCCGCGCTGCTGGACACGCTCGCCGCCTGCCGGAAGGGCTTCGGCCCGGCGCGGTGCGTGGTCGCGGTGGCCGGGGACCTCGCCGACGCGGTCCGCGGCGAGGAGATCCGCCGCGCCCTCGCCGGCTGGTCGGTCACCCGCCAGCGCGGCCGTACCTTCGCCGAGCGGCTCGCCAACGCCCACGTCGACGTCCCGCCGGGCGGTCCGGTGGTGCAGGTCGGCATGGACACCCCACAGGTGACGCCCGGCGACCTCCGCGACGCCGCCGACGTCCTCACCGACCGCGACGCCGTGCTCGGTCCGGCGACGGACGGCGGCTGGTGGGTCCTCGGCCTCCGAGACCGCGCCGGCGCGGCGGCGCTACGAGGAGTTGCGATGTCCCGGCCCACGACACACGACGACACGCGTCGCGCCCTGGTCGCCGCCGGCGTCCGCGTGGATGCCACTGGCGAGCTGCGCGACGTCGACACGGTGGCCGATGCCCGGGCGGTCGTGGCCACCGCCCCGGACGGGGAGTTCGCCCGTGCCTGGCGGGAGCTGGGCCGGTGAGCGAGTCGCTGCCGCACCGGATCCTGCACCTCGACCAGTGGGACCGTGCGCCGGATGCGCACGACCGCGCCCTGCTCGACCTGTGCGTCGGGCCCACCATCGACGTCGGGTGCGGCCCGGGCCGGCTGGCCGCGGGCCTGGCCGGGCGCGGCCAGGTCGCTCTCGGGATCGACGTCCTCGGCCGGGCCGTCGGCACCGCCGTACGCCGGGGCGCGTCGGCCCTGTGCCGCGACGTGTTCGACACGCTGCCGGGGGAGGGGCGCTGGGGGACCGTCCTGCTCGCGGACGGCAACATCGGGATCGGCGGTGACCCGGTCGCCCTGCTGCGTCGGCTGCGCGAGCTGCTCGGCGCCCGGCGGCCGGGTGGTCGTCGAGCTGGCCCCGCCGGGCACCCTCGCGGGCTCCGGCTGGGCCACCGTCAGTGCGGGCGGCGAGACGACCGGGCGGTTCCGGTGGTCGGTGGTGGGCGTCGACGAGATCGACGACCTCGGACCCCGCGCCGACTTCGGCACCGTCGACCTGCACCGCTTCGGGGACCGGTGGTGCGCGGTCCTGGCGGTGGCGGCATGAGGCGCCTGAAGGTCCCGAGCGACCGCGACTTCACCTCGCGCCTGCGCAGCGCTGCGGTGACCGCGCGGGTCGGCCTGTGGCTGGGTGTCTGCTTCGGCATCTGCTTCGTGACCGGTCTGATCAGCCACTACGCCCAGAACGCCGACCAGCCGGTCGTCTTCCCGACCGGTCCCGCCTGGGGGTACCGCGTCACCCAGGGCCTGCACGTGGTCACCGGTACGGCGGCGGTCCCGCTGCTGCTGGTGAAGCTCTGGTCGGTCTACCCGTGGCTGTTCCGCCGGCCCGGCCGCCGGGCGGGACAGCTGCTGGTCGAGGCGGTCGAGCGGGGCTCGATCGCGGTCCTGGTGGCGTCCGCGGTCTTCCAGCTCGCCTCCGGGCTCGCGAACTCCGCGCAGTGGTATCCCTGGGACTTCTCCTTCCGCACCACCCACTACGCCGTCGCCTGGATCGTCACCGGCGCGATCCTGGTCGCACGTGGCCGTCAAGCTGCCGGTCATCCGCACGGCCCTCGGCGCCGATGTCGAGGACACGGCGCTGGACCGGCCGACGGCCACCGCCCCGGGTGTGCTGTCGCGGCGGGGGCTGCTGCGCACGACCTGGCTGGCCACCGGCGTCGCCGTGGTGGCGACCGCCGGCATCGCGGTGCCGTTCCTGCGCCGCGTGTCGGTGCTCGGCGTGCGCTCGGGGGACGGGCCGCAGGGAGTGCCGATCAACAAGAGCGCGGTGGCCGCGCAGCGTGACCGCCAGCGCGACCCGGGCCGACTACCGGCTCGTCCGTGGTCAACGGCGACCGGCGAGGTGGAGCTGACCCGCCAGGAGCTGCTGGCGATGCCGCAGTCGACCCAGGAGCTGCCGATCGCCTGCGTCGAGGGCTGGAGCGCGAGCGGCACCTGGACCGGCGTCCGCGTGCGGCACCTGCTCGACCTGGTCGGCATCCCGCCCGACACCGACGTGCTGGTGACCTCGCTGCAGGAGCGCGGCCCCTACACCACGACCGTCCTGCACGGGAACTTCGCCGACGACGACCGCACGCTGCTCGCCCTCGCCCTGTCCGGCGAGCCGCTCTCGATCGACCACGGCTACCCGGCGCGGGTCATCGCCCCGAACCGGCCCGGCGTGCTGCAGACCAAGTGGGTCGCGCGGATCGAGCCGCGCCCATGAGGACGCTGCTGGCCGCCACCGGTCTCGTGGTGCTCGGGTACGGCGGGTGGCTGCTGGTCAGCCGCGAGGACCACCTGGTCGACGTGGCCGTCTGGCTGGTGTCCGGGGTGGTGCTCCATGACGCGGTGCTGGCCGTGCTGACGCTGGCCCTCGGCGCGCTCGCCGTCCGGGTGGTGCCCGGGCCGGCCCGCGCGCCGGTCGCGGTCGGGTTCGTGGTGCTCGGCACGGTAACCGTGTTCGCGATCCCGGTCCTGGGTCGGTTCGGGGCGCACGCCGACAACCCGACGCTGCTGGACCGCGACTACACCGCCGGCTGGCTGGTGCTCGCCGGGACCACGGTGCTGGCCGTGGCCGTCGCCGCACTCGTACGCTCGCGTCGACGCCCCGGTGGGAGGTGAGCATGGCGCGGGTCCTGGTCGTCGACGACGACCACACGGTGCGCGAGGTCGTGGTCTCCTACCTGCGCGCGCACGAGCACGAGGTGGTCGAGGTCGGGGACGGCGAGTCGGCGCTGCGTGCGATGCGCGAGCGGCCCGCCGACCTGGTCGTGCTCGACCTGATGCTGCCGGGCATCGACGGGATCGAGGTGTGCCGGCGGTTGCGCCAGGCGGGTGACGTCCCGGTGGTCATGCTCACCGCGCTGGGGGAGGAGACCGATCGGGTCGTCGGGCTCGAGGTCGGCGCCGACGACTACGTCACCAAGCCGTTCAGCCCTCGCGAGCTCGCGCTGCGGGTCGACTCCGTGCTGCGCCGCTCCCACGTGCCGACCGCCCCGCGGCGGCTCGAGTCGGGCGACCTGGTGGTCGACGAGGCCGCGCACACGGCGTACCGCGACGGCGCGCAGCTGGCCCTCACGGGTCGCGAGTTCGACCTGCTGCGGTTCCTGATGGCCCATCCGGGCACGGCGTTCTCGCGAGACGAGCTCCTGCGCCAGGTGTGGGGCTGGTCGATCGGTGACCACTCCACGGTCACGGTGCACGTGCGCCGGCTCCGCGAGAAGGTCGAGCCGGACCCGAAGCGCCCCACCCGGCTGGTGACGGTGTGGGGAGTCGGCTATCGGTGGGAGGCCGGCGATGAACGGAGACCAGGTGCAGATCGTCCTCGTCGCGGCCGCGTGTGCCGCCGGCGTCGGGATGCTCGGCCTGCTGGTGGCCTGGTTGGTCCGGCACCGCTCGATCCGGTGGCAGCTCGGACTGATCGTGCTCGTCTCGATCGGCTCGGTGGTGGCGGGCGTGGTCGCCGTCGCGCGGCTGATGTTCATCTCGCCGCACGACTGGCGGGTGATCAGCCTGGTCGCGTCCGTCGCGGGCGTGGTGGCGCTGGTGGTCGCACTCGCGCTCGGCGGCCGCCATCTCGCGCTGGTCGGAGGCGCTGCGCGAGGGCGCCCGGCACCCTGGACGCGCACGGGACCTACGTGGCCGAGCGGCGCGGACCCAGCGAGCTGCAGGCACTCTCGGAGGAGCTGGCCCGCACCAGCGAGCGGCTGGAGGAGTCGCGGTTGCGCGAGGCCGCGGCTGGAGGAGTCGCGGCGCGAGCTGGTCTCCTGGGTGTCGCACGACCTGCGCACCCCGCTGGCCGGCATGCGGGCGATGACCGAGGCGCTCGAGGACGGCATGGCGCCCGACCCGCAGCGCTACCACCGCCAGATCCGCGCCGAGGTCGACCGGATGGTGCGGATGGTCGACGACCTCTTCGAGCTGTCGCGCATCCATGCCGGCGTGTCCTGCGCATCAGTCCCCAGCCGGTGGTGCTGGGCGACCTGGTGAGCGAGGCGATCGCCGGCGCCGACCCGGTGGCCCGGGCCCGCAGCGTGCGGCTGGGCGGCAGCGGTCGACGAGGGGGTCGAGGTCACGGCGGACGCGGCCGGGCTGTCGCGCGTGATGACCAACCTGATCATGAACGCGATCCGGCACACCCCGGCCGACGGCACGGTCGAGATCCATGGCCGGGTGGTCCCCGACGGGCGTGGAGCTCAGCGTGCAGCGACCAGTGCGGCGGCATCTCGGAGGAGGACATGGACCGGGTCTTCGACCTCGCCTGGCGGGCGGAGAGTCCGCCCGGACGCCCGCGCCCGACGGCGCCGAGGGCCAGGGTGCCGGCCTGGGGCTGGCGATCGTCCGGGGCATCGTCGAGGCGCACCGCGGCGTGGTCTCGGTCGAGAACGTCGGCGCTCCGGCACCCGGTGGGCTGCCGGTTCCGGGTGCGTGCTCCCCGCCTGACCCGACCCACCCCGACCCGCCCCGACACGCCGGACACGCGTGCCGCGCCTGCCGAACACTGTTCGGGGCTAGGTTGTGTCCACAGGCATGACGCCGGACGAGGTCGTCCACAGCAGTCGGCCGGGCTGATCAGGCCCTGTCGGTGGCTCGCTCTAGCGTCGTCGATGTGCCTGGCACCACGACGAGAGAAGAGGAAGCAGACCATGGCTGGTGGAGGAGACCGCGAGAAGGCGTTGGACGCCGCACTCGCGAACATCGAGCGGCAGTTCGGCAAGGGCTCGGTGATGCGCCTGGGCGACGAGACCCGCGCGCCCCTGGAGGTCATCCCGACCGGATCGATCGCGCTCGACGTCGCGCTGGGCCTCGGCGGCCTGCCGCGCGGTCGCGTCGTGGAGATCTACGGGCCGGAGTCCTCCGGCAAGACCACGGTCGCCCTGCACGCGGTGGCCAACGCCCAGTCGGCCGGCGGCATCGTCGCCTTCATCGACGCCGAGCACGCGCTCGACCCGGAGTACGCCAAGGCCCTCGGCGTCGACACCGACGCCCTGCTGGTGTCGCAGCCCGACTCCGGTGAGCAGGCCCTGGAGATCGCGGACATGCTGGTCCGCTCGGGTGCGCTCTCGCTGATCGTCATCGACTCGGTGGCCGCGCTCGTGCCGCGCGCCGAGATCGAGGGCGAGATGGGCGACAGCCACGTCGGCCTCCAGGCGCGGCTGATGAGCCAGGCGCTGCGCAAGATGACCGGTGCGCTCAACAACTCCGGCACCACCGCGATCTTCATCAACCAGCTGCGCGAGAAGATCGGCGTCATGTTCGGATCGCCCGAGACGACGACCGGTGGCCGGGCGCTGAAGTTCTACTCGTCGGTGCGCCTCGACGTGCGTCGCATCGAGACCCTCAAGGACGGCACCGACATGGTCGGCAACCGGACCCGGGTCAAGGTCGTGAAGAACAAGGTCGCCCCGCCGTTCAAGCAGGCGGAGTTCGACATCATGTACGGCAAGGGCATCAGCCGCGAGGGCGGCCTGATCGACGTCGGCGTCGAGGCGGGCCTGGTCCGCAAGGCCGGTGCCTGGTACACCTACGAGGGCGACCAGCTCGGCCAGGGCAAGGAGAACGCGCGCAACTTCCTGCGCGACAACCCCGACCTCGCCAACGAGCTGGAGAAGAAGATCCTCGAGAAGCTCGGTGTCGGCCCGACCGTCGACAACGACGTCACCGCGCTCCCGGCGGAGCCGATCGGCGTCGACGACTTCTGAACCCCGTCCGGTCTGAGCTTGCGAAGAGCGGAGACCAGGGGTCAGGTCGAGTAGCCGCGCGGCTGAGGAACGAAGCCGCGGCCGGCGTATCGAGACCTCACCAGGAAGCGAGGACCGATGACCCTCGACGAGGACCGGCCGCCGCCGGACTGGCTGGGTGACGTCTCGGCCGGGGTGGACGCGTGGACCCGACGCGCCACCCCGGCCGGGCACCCGGCCCGGCGGCCACCGGAGGACCCGGTCGCGCAGGGCCCGGATGCGGACCCCGAGTCGGTGGCGCGCAAGATCCTGCTCGACCAGCTGACCGGACAGGCCCGCAGTCGCAAGGAGCTCAGCGACAAGCTCGCCGCCAAGAACGTGCCCACCGAGGTCGCGAGCCGGCTCCTCGACCGGTTCGAGGAGGTCGGGCTGGTCGACGACGAGGCATTCGCGCGCTCGTGGATCGCCTCGCGCCAGCCGGGCAAGGGCCTGGCGAAGCGGGCGCTGGCCCAGGAGCTGCGCCGCAAGGGCGTCGACGACGAGGTCGCCCGCGAGGCGCTCGACGAGATCGACCCGGCCGACGAGGAGGCCGCGGCCCGTGCGCTGGTGCGCAAGAAGCTGCGCTCCCTCAGCCGGGTGGACGACACCACCGCCACCCGGCGCCTGGTCGGGATGCTGGCCCGCAAGGGATACGGATCGGGTGTCGCGTTCGCGGTGGTGCGAGACGAGCTGGCCGCCTCTGGACGACAATGCGCGGGTGACGACTGAGCGCGAGGCCCTGACACCGGTCCGGCTGGTCGTCCACGACCGCGGACGTGACCTGGCGGGGGTCGTGCACGCCGGCGAGTCCTGGCGGGCGGCTGCCCGGCGTACCGTCGCGAGCCTGCACGTGGAGCCCGTGCCCGTGGACCTCTCCGGGGAGGTCAAGCAGTTCCTCGTCGACCACGACAACCGGGTGGCCGTGCGGGCGATGACGCGTGGGGACCTGCTCGACGTGATCCGCTGGCGGCAGACCGAGCACCTCCATCGGTGGTGGGCCTCGGACGGGGAGCCGACTCCGGAGCGGATCGAGCAGCACTACGGGCCGAGCATCGACGGGATGACGCCGACCCGGATGTGGATCGCCGAGGTCAACGGCCGGTCGGTCGGCTTCCTCCAGGACTACCGAATCGGGGACTACCCCGACTTCGCCGTGCTCGGGCCGGACCCCGAGGCCATCGGCGTCGACTACGCGCTGAGTGAGGAGTGGAGCGGGCGGGGTCTCGGAGCACCGGTCCTGTGGGCGTGGATGGCGCGCGCACGGACGCGGTTCCCCGGGGCCACGACCTACTTCGCCGCGCCCGACCACCGCAACGCCGCCAGCCTGCGCATGTTGGCCAAGGCGGGGTTCACCGAGGGGCTGTGGTTCGACGAGCCCCAGCGGGACGGCAGTGTCGTCACCGTCGTCGGGTGCAGCCTCGACGTGCGCCGCGTCCTGGGCTGAACGGCCCGTCGCTAGGGTGTGCCGGTGATCCCGACCGTGGCCGTGACCCGCTACGTCACGCCCCTGCGCGAGGGTGGCAGCCTGCCCGGCATCGTCGAGGGCGACGACCTGGGCACCTACGTCTGCAAGTTCCGCGGCGCGGGGCAGGGCGTGCGGGTGCTCGTCGCCGAGGTGGTCGTCGCGGGTCTGGCGGCGCGGATCGGCCTGCGCACCCCACAGCTCGTCGCCCTCGACCTGGACCCGGAGATCGCTCGCTACGAGGCCGACGAGGAGGTGCAGGACCTGCTCAACGCGAGCGCCGGTCTCAACCTCGGCGTCGACTTCCTCCCCGGTGCGTTCGGGTTCGACGGCGAGCTGCCGTCGGGGGACCCGGTGGCCGCACGGGTGCTCTGGCTGGACGCGTTCACCGCCAACGTGGACCGCTCCTGGCGCAACCCGAACCTGCTGCTCTGGCACGGCGACCTGTGGGTGATCGACCACGGGGCGAGCCTGTACTTCCACCACGCCTGGTCCGGCGGGGTCACCGATCCGGCGCGGTTCGCCGCCCAGCCGTGGAGCATGGACGACCACGTGCTGCGGGCGCACGCCGCCGACCTGCCGGCGGTCGACGAGGAGGTCCGCACCCTCCTGGACGCGGAGGTGTTCGCGGAGGTGCTGCGTGAGGTGCCCGACGAGTGGCTCGACGCCACCGGCACTCCGGGCGTCGAGGACGCCGACCAGCTGCGGGCCGCGTACGTGTCCTTCCTGACCGCCCGGCTGGGCTCGCGGGCCTGGCTGCCCGAGGTGGCCGTCCGATGAGTGACCGCGTCTCCTACCAGTACGTCGTCCTGCGCTGCGTGCCGCGCGTCGACCGCGAGGAGTTCGTCAACGTCGGCGTGGTGCTCTACTGCCAGGCCACCGACTTCCTCGAGGTCGCCTGGCAGGTCGACCGGGACCGGCTGCAGGCCTTCGACCCGCGCCTGGACCTCGACCAGGTCTGCGAGGCGCTCGAGTTCGTCGAGGGTGTCTGTGCGGGGGACGAGCGCGGGGGAGCGGCGGCCGTCGAGCCGATCGGTCAGCGCTTCGGGTTCCTCAAGGCGCCGCGCAGTACCGTCCTCCAGCCCGGGCCGGTCCACGGCGGCGTCACCCGGGACCCGGCCCGCCAGCTGGCGCACCTCCTGGCGACGCTGGTCGCCTGAGCCAGGCAGGTCAGACCGGCACCAGCTCGACCGCGCCGACGGCGTACCGGGCGAGGACCACGCGGGCCAGCTCGGGGTGCGCACCCAGCGGCTCCGAGACGGCGATCGCGCCGGCCTCCAGCGCGAGCTCCGCGGCGCGGTCCGGGAGGAAGCCGGGGGCCAGGAACAGCGACGCGACGGCGATGTGCCGGCGCCCCTCGCCGCGGAACGCGCGGACCGCCTCGCCGGTCGCCGGCGGGGTGGCCGACGCGAACGCCGCGGTCACCGGCAGCCTGTGCCGCGACCCCCAGACCCGGGCGAGGCGGGCGACGGCCTGGTTGGCCAGCGGGTCGCTCGAGCCCGCCGCGGCCAGGACGAGGGCGTCCAGCTCCCGCACCCGCGCGGCGCGCAGCGCCTCGCGCATCCGCAGGTCGAGGACCTCGAGGAACTGCGCCTCCAGGCCGAGGATCCGCGTCGCCCGGATCCGTACGCCGGGGTGTCGCTCCTCGGCCTCCGCGATGGCACCGGGAACGTCGACCTTGGCGTGGTAGGCCTCGGTGAGCAGCAGCGGCACCACCACGATCTCGTCGTGCCCCGCGCGGACCAGGCGGTCGACGACGGTCTGGAACGACGGCTTCGAGAGCTCGAGGAACGCCGGCTCGATCCGCAGGTCGGGGCGCATGGCCTTGACCTCGGCGACCAGGGCCTTGATGGTGGCGGCGGACCGCGGGTCACGACTTCCGTGAGCCAGGGCCACCAGAGCAGGAGCGGCCATCAGGGGGCCTCCTCTCGATTCGGTGCGTCGGTTCGGGTGGGATCGCTCATGAGTGGATCCCGCACTCGGTCTTGGTGGTGCCGGCCCATCGGCCGCTGCGCGGGTCCTCGCCGGGCGCGACCCGGCGGGTGCAGGGCCGGCAGCCGATCGAGGGGTAGCCGTCGTAGGTCAGCGGGTTGACCAGGACGCCGTGCTCGACGACGTACTGCTCGACCTGCGCGTCGGACCAGCGGGCGAGGGGCGAGACCTTCACCTTGCCCTTCCTGGCGTCCCAGCCGATCACCGGTGCGATCACGCGGTGGTGGGTCTCGGCGCGCCGCAGGCCGGTCGCCCAGGCGTCGTACCCCTCGAGCACGGCGGCGAGCGGCCGGACCTTGCGCAGCTGGCAGCACAGGTCCGGATCGGTGCGGTACAGGTCCGGGCCGTGGGCGGCGTCCTGCTCGGCCACCGACTGCTCCGGGGCGACCGTGACCAGGTTGACCGGCAGCGTGGCCCGCACGGCGTCCCGGGTGCCGATCGTCTCGGCGAAGTGGTAGCCGGTGTCGAGGAAGACGACGTCGATGCCGGGGGCGACCCGCGAGGCCAGGTCGGCGAGGACCGCGTCGGCCATCGACGAGGTCACGCAGAAGCGCTCGCCGAACGTGGCGACGGCCCACTCGATGATCACCTCGGCGGGTGCGAGCTCCAGCTCGGCGCCCCAGTGGGACACCAGGGCGCGCAGCTCCTCGGCCGAGCGGCCGTCGGTGCTGGCGCCGCGGAAGTTCCGGGCCGAGGTCGTCGTCGCCGCGGTCATGTGGACCCTCCGGGGCGGACCAACCCGAGCATCTTGACGCTGAAGGCCCGCAGGCACGAGCGGCACTCCCACGAGCCGTGCGCACCCTCGTGGGGCCAGAGGTCCTGGTCGCCGCAGTAGGGGCAGTGGAAGGGGACCGCGCGCTCAGACACCGGATCCCTCCAGCACCTGGTCGCCGCGGAGCAGGTCCTCGTCGGCGCGCGCCACCCAGGCGGCGAAGCTCTCGCCGTCCGCGCGCTCGGCCAGGTAGTTGGTGACCACGGCGGTGACGTAGTCGTCGAGGCCCGCGCTGGTCACCTTGTGGGCGCGCAGCTTGCGGCCCAGGGTGCTGTGCAGGCCGATGCCACCGCCGAGGTGGACCTGGAACCCCTCGACCTGCTCGCCCTCGTGCATCACCAGCTGGCCCTTGAGCCCGATGTCGGCGATCTGGGTGCGCGCGCAGGAGTTCGGGCAGCCGTTGACGTTGACGGTGATCGGCGTGTCGAGGTCGGGGAACCGCTTCTCCAGCTCGGCGACCAGGTCGGTCGCGCGCTGCTTGGTCTCGACGATCGCCAGCTTGCAGAACTCGATGCCGGTGCAGGCCATGGTCGAACGCCGCCAGGCGGAGGGCCGGGCGCTGAGGCCGATCAGCTCGAGCTCGTCGACGAGCTCGTCGACCACGGCGGGCTCGACGCCGAGCACCACGAGCTTCTGGTACGACGTGAGCCGGACCCCGGCCGCGCCGTACTGCTCGACCAGGTCACCGAGCGCCGTGAGGGTGGCGCCGTCGATGCGTCCCACGGTCGGGGCGACACCGATGTAGCGGCGGCCGTCCTGCTGCTCGTGGACGCCGATGTGGTCGCCGCTCGTCGTCCCGACCTCGGGGGAGACGGCGTCGGGGAGTGGGCGGTGCAGGTACTCGTCCTCCAGCACCCGCCGGAACTTCTCGACGCCCCAGTCGGCCACGAGGAACTTCAGCCGGGCACGCGAGCGCAGCCGGCGGTAGCCGTAGTCGCGGAAGATCGAGATCACGGCCTCCCAGACGTCCGGCACCTCGTCGAGCGAGATCCACACGCCGAGCTTCTGGGCGAGCATCGGGTTCGTCGAGAGCCCGCCGCCGACCCACAGGTCGAAGCCCGGGCCGAGCTCGGGGTGGTCGATCCCCACGAACGACACGTCGTTGATCTCCGGGGCGCCGTCGAGGCTGGGGTGGCCGGAGACGGAGGTCTTGAACTTGCGCGGCAGGTTCGCGTACGCCGGGTCGCCGATGTAGCGGCGCTTGATCTCCGCCAGCGCCGGCGACCCGTCGATGATCTCGTCGCGGGCCACGCCGGCGACGGGGGAGCCGAGGAACCCGCGCGGGGAGTCCCCGCAGGCCTCGAGGGTGGAGAGCCCCACCCGCTCCAGGCGGTCCCAGATCTCCGGCACCGACTCGATCGCGATCCAGTGGTACTGGATGTTCTGGCGGTCGGTGACGTCGGCGGTGCCGCGGGCGAAGTCGGTGGAGATGCCGCCGAGCGTGCGCAGCTGCTCGGGTCCCAGCAGGGCGCCGTCGCTGCGCACCCGCATCATGAAGTAGCGGTCGTCGAGCTCCTCCTCGCCGAGCACCGCGGTCTTCCCGCCGTCGATGCCGGGCCGGCGCTGGGTGTAGAGCCCCATCCAGCGGAACCGGCCGCGCAGGTCGGCGGGGTCGATCGAGTCGAAGCCGCGCCGGGAGTAGATGTGGAGGATGCGGTCGCGGACGTTGAGCGGGTCGTCGTCCTTCTTGGACTGCTCGTTCTTGTTCAGGGGCTCGGCGTAGCCCAGGGCCCACTGGCCCTCGCCGCGCTTGGCGTCGGGGGATCTCGGTGTGCTCGGCGCGCCTGGCGGCGTAGCGGAGGTCGGACATGCGGACGATTCCTTGACGGTGCGGGCGCGCGACACTCGGACCGGCGACGTTGCCGGGAGGCTCAGCGGCCAAACGACTGGGGGATCAGCGGTCAGTCAGGAAGGCCAACACATCATGCTGCGCGTGCGACCGAAGTCCACGTGGCGTCGGGCCACGAGGTACGTCGTGGTCGCAGCGGAGGTCATGTCAAGGAGTCTCAGTGCTCGGACGCCGGTCCCACAAGATGAAATCTCATGATGTGGACGGACTGTCCACGTGTCGAGACGGTGCCGGGCGGATGCCGCCTGCCGGCGCGCGGAGTGCGGTCCACGTCACATGCCGGTGGTGACTAGGCTGCCGCCATGACCGACGAGCGCATCGACTCCCTCACCAGCAGCGCGTACCGGCAGGCCCTCGAGGTGATCGCCTCGGTCGAGCCGCGGATCGCGGACGCCACCCGGCAGGAGCTGGTCGACCAGCGGAACTCGCTCAAGCTGATCGCCAGCGAGAACTACGCCTCGCCGGCGGTGCTGCTGACCATGGGCACCTGGTTCAGCGACAAGTACGCCGAGGGCACCGTCGGACACCGCTTCTACGCCGGCTGCCAGAACGTCGACACCGTCGAGTCGCTCGCCGCGGAGCACGCCCGCGAGCTGTTCGGGGCTCCGTACGCCTACGCCCAGCCGCACTCGGGGATCGACGCCAACCTGGTCGCGTTCTGGTCGATCCTCGCCCACCGCGTCGAGACGCCCGCCCTGGAGCGGCTCGGTGCGAAGAACGTCAACGAGCTGACCGAGGAGGACTGGGAGTCGCTGCGCCACGAGCTCGGCAACCAGCGGCTGCTCGGCATGAGCCTGGACGCCGGCGGTCACCTCACCCACGGCTTCCGGCCCAACATCAGCGGCAAGATGTTCCACCAGCAGCAGTACGGCACCGACCCCGAGACCGGGCTGCTCGACTACGACGCGGTCGCCGCGAAGGCCCGCGAGTTCAAGCCGCTGGTGATGATCGCCGGCTACTCGGCGTACCCCCGCCGGGTGAACTTCGCCAAGATGCGCGAGATCGCCGACGAGGTGGGCGCCACCCTGATGGTCGACATGGCGCACTTCGCGGGCCTGGTCGCGGGCAAGGTGTTCACCGGCGACGAGGACCCGGTGCCGCACGCCCACATCGTCACGACGACGACCCACAAGTCGCTGCGCGGGCCGCGCGGTGGCCTGGTGCTGGCGCAGGAGGAGTACGCCGCCGACGTCGACCGCGGCTGCCCGATGGTGCTCGGCGGCCCGCTGTCGCACGTCATGGCCGCCAAGGCGGTGGCGCTCGCCGAGGCCCGCCAGCCCGGGTTCCGCGCCTACGCCCAGCGGATCGCCGACAACGCGAAGTCGCTCGCCGAGGGGTTCCTCTCGCGGGGCGCCCGGCTGGTCACCGGCGGCACCGACAACCACCTGGTGCTGCTCGACGTCTCGTCGTTCGGCCTGACCGGCCGCCAGGCCGAGTCGGCCCTGCTGGACGCCGGCGTGGTCACCAACCGCAACTCGGTCCCGCAGGACCCGAACGGCGCGTGGTACACCTCCGGCATCCGGCTCGGCACCCCGGCGCTGACCACCCGCGGCTTCGGCCACGACGAGTTCGACCGGGTCGCCGAGCTGATCGTGCAGGTGCTGCAGAACACCGAGCCCGGCACCACCAAGGACGGCCGGCCGTCGAAGGCGTCGTACGCGCTCGGCGACGGCGTCGCCGACAAGGTCAAGGACGCCTCCGCGGAGATGCTCGACAAGCACCCCCTCTACCCGGGCCTGGACCTGGCCTGAGCGGGCCGCCCGCGCACATGTAACGCCGTGTTACCCCTTCTTCCCACCATGTTGCAGCAGGGTGGGAAGAAGGGGTAAACGGGCGTTACAGCCAGGACGACGCCCGCGCAGCCCTCACACCGCCGGCGTCGCGCGCTCCACGATCGCCCGCAGGTCGCCACCGTCGAGGGCGCCGAAGGTGCCGTCGTACGACGAGCCCAGCCGGGAGGCGCAGAAGACGTCGGCCACCTCGGGCGGCGCCAAGCGCACCAGCAGCGAGCCCTGCAGGACCGCGGCCATCCGGCCGGCCAGCCGCCGGGCGTTGACCTCGAGCGAGGCCGGGTCGCCCATCAGCGACCCGATCAGGGCGAGCGTGTCCTCGATGGCCCGGTCCAGCCGCGGGTCGCCGCCGCGGGCGCGGCCCACCTCGGTGATCCACGCGTCGAGCACCTCCGGCTCGCGGCCCAGCGCGCGCAGCACGTCGAGGGCGTTGACGTTGCCGGAGCCCTCCCACACCGAGTTCAGCGGCGCCTCGCGGTAGAGCAGCGGCATCCCGGACTCCTCGACGTAGCCGTTGCCGCCGAGGCACTCCAGCGCCTCGGCCACCAGGTACGGCGTGCGCTTGCACACCCAGAACTTGGCGAGCGGGAGCGCGATCCGCCGCAGCGCCGCCTCGTGCGGGTCGGCGATCGAGTCCACGGCGGCCGCGAGCCGCATCGCGAGGACGGTCGCCGCCTCGGTCTCGACCGCCAGGTCGGCCAGCACGTTCTGCATCAGCGGCTTCTCGGCCAGCAGCGAGCCGAACGCCGACCGGTGCGACGTGTGCCAGGTCGCCTCGTTGACCGCGCGCCGCATCAGCGACGTCGAGCCGAGCACGCAGTCGAGCCGGGTCGCGGCGACCATCTCGATGATCGTGCGCACGCCGCGGCCCTCGTCGCCGAGCCGGTGGGCGACCGTGCCGTCGAACTCGAGCTCCGACGACGCGTTCGAGCGGTTGCCGAGCTTGTCCTTGAGCCGGACCACGTCGAGCGGGTTGCGGGTCCCGTCCGGGAGCACCCGCGGCACCACGAAGCAGGTCAGTCCGCCCTCGGCCTGGGCGAGCACCAGGAAGACGTCGTTCATCGGCGCCGAGGTGAACCACTTGTGGCCGTGCAGGGTGTACTCGCCGTCCACGGAGGTACGCCGCGCCTCGGTGACGTTCGCGCGCACGTCGGAGCCGCCCTGCTTCTCGGTCATGCCCATCCCGGCGAGCGCGCCGCGCTTGGTGGCGGCGGGCCGGACGCCCGGGTCGTACGCGGTCGACGCGAGCAGCGGCGTCCACTCCTTGGCGATCGCCTCGTCGGCGCGCAGCGCCGGGACCGCGGCGTAGGTCATCGAGATCGGGCAGCCGTGGCCGGGTTCGGTGTGCGACCAGGCCATGAAGCCGGCGGCACGCCGGACGTGGGCGTACGGCGAGCCCGCCTCCTGCTGCTCCCACGGCGCCGCCGCCAGCCCGTGGCCGACGGCACGCTCCATCAGCCAGTGCCAGGACGGGTGGAAGCTCGACCTCGTCGACCCGGTTGCCGTAGCGGTCGTACGGGACGAGCTCGGGATGGTGCTGGTTGGCGAGCAGGCCGTGCTCGCGGGCCTCGGCGGTGCCGGCGTCGGCGCCGACGACGGCGAGGTCGTCGACGACCTCGGCCGACCCGTGTCGGGTGACCGCCTCGACCAGCGCGGTCGGCCGTGACGACGTTGTGACCAACCAGCGGCGGCGCTTGGTTCGTGGCTACCCGGATGTCGGAACGCATGTGGCTACGTTAGATCCATGTCGGGGTGGGAGAGCGCGGGAAGTGTGCTCCGCGACCCGGGCATCCCAGGCACGGGAGGTGGTCTGGCGGCTGGTCGTCACGACGGTGGCGTCCTGTCTCCGGCACCGGGTGACCGGACTGGCGGCCGAGGCGGCGTTCTTCGCGGTGCTCTCGGTGCCGCCGCTGATCTTCGCGATGGCCGGTGCGGTCGGCTTCGTCACCGACCAGTTCACCGCCGCCCAGGTCGCCGACGTCCGCGGGGCGGTCATCGACCTGTCCGAGCGGGCGCTGACCGCCAACGCCGTGGACCGCATCATCACGCCGACGATCGACGACGTGCTGCGCGGCGGCCGCTTCGACGTGCTCTCGCTGGGGTTCGTGCTGGCGCTGTGGTCCGGCTCGCGCGCCCTGAACGTCTTCGTCGACACGATCACGATCATGCACGGCCTCGGCGGCACGCGGGGGATCGTGCAGACCCGCGCGCTGTCGTTCGTGCTCTACCTGTTCGCGATGGTCACCGGCGTCGTCACCCTGCCGCTGGTGGTGGCCGGACCGAGCCTGGTGGCGGACTGGCTGCCGAGACGCCTGGACTTCCTGATCGGGTTCTACTGGCCGGTCGTCGTGGTGGTGTGCATCTGCTTCCTCGCGACGCTCTACCACGTGTCCGTGCCGGTGCGGACCAACTGGAGCTTCAACCTGCCGGGAGCGACGTTCTCCCTGTCCTGCTGGGTCGTCGGCTCCTACCTCCTGCGCTGGTTCCTCACCGCGACCGCCGCCGACTCCCGCTCGATCTACGGACCGCTCGCCGCCCCGATCGCGGTGCTGCTGTGGCTCTACCTGGTCTCGATCGCGGTGCTGGTCGGTGCCGCGGTCAACGCCGCCTTCGACAGGTCTTCCCCCAGAAGGCGACCACCCGGGCCCGCCTGGAGCTCGTGCTGCGGCTGCGCCGACTCGGGGCGCGCGACGCCGCGGGCACGGGGAACGGATAGATTCCGCCCGTGTCGGAGCAATCCAGCGACATCACGCAGGGACGAGTCCGGGGGAAGGTCTCCCTTCCCGACCCGGGCCGTTCGCCGCTGGTGGGAGCTCGGCCGTCGCCTGCTCGCCGCGGTGGCGATCCTGGTCGGCACCGTCCTCCTCGTCTACCTCGACCGCGGTGCCTACCGCGACGGCAACGACCCGCCGGGCTACGGCGTCAACCTGGTCGACTCGATCTACTACACGACCGTCACGCTCAGCACGACCGGGTACGGCGACATCGCGCCGGTCGCCGCGCACGCCCGGATGATCAACGCCTTCGTCATCACCCCGCTCCGCATCGCCTTCCTGGTGCTGCTGATCGGGACCACCCTCGAGGTGCTCGCCTCGCAGGGACGCGAGCTGTTCCGGGTCTCCCGCTGGAGGAAGAGGATGTCGTCCCACGTCGTCGTCATCGGCTACGGCACCAAGGGCCGTGCCGCGGTCGACACCCTGGTCAACAACGGTCAGGACCGCGAGTCGATCGTCGTCGTCGACCCGGGATCCGGCGCCCTCCAGGAGGCCCACGCCGACGGCCTCGCGGTCGTCACCGGCGACGCGACCCGTCAGGACGTGCTGCGCCGCGCCGGGGTGGAGCGGGCCAACCAGGTCATCATCACGACCAACCGCGACGACTCCAACGTGCTCGCCACGCTCACCGTGCGCCAGCTCAACCCGGAGGTCTGGATCGTCGCCGCGGTCCGGGAGCAGGAGAACGTCGCCCTGATGCGCCAGTCCGGCGCCAACTCGGTGATCACCTCCTCCGACGCGGTCGGCCGGCTGCTGGGCCTCTCGTCGCTGTCGCCGACGCTCGGCACGCGTGATGGAGGACCTGCTGACCTACGGCGAGGGACTCGAGGTGGCCGAGCGCGACCTGCTGGTCTCCGAGGTCGGCAAGCAGCCGCAGAGCCTGCCCGACCAGGTGATCGCGGTGGTGCGCGACGAGAAGGTGTACCGCTACTTCGACCCGGTCGTCACCCAGCTCGCCCGCGGCGACCGGCTGATCGTCGTACGCCCGGCCAAGGAGCTGCCCTGGGCGCCGCGGCCCGGCACCCACGACGAGGACTTCGCCAGCGACGACTGACGCGCGACGTCGCTGGAGTCTCCGGTGTCCCGCACCCGGCGGTGCGGCGCGGCTAGCCTGCTGACCACAGGTGGGGGCCTGGATGGGGGTCGGGGATGCCGGGCGAGCGGAAGCGCCGCGTGCGGTCGATCGGACCCGGCGGCGGCCGTGGGCTTCGCCGGGGCTGTCGTCGCGCTCGCGGCGGCACGGCGGGAGCGGCCACGACGGCAGCCTGGTTTCGCCGCTGGCGGTGCCGACCGGGGGCATCGCCGTCTTCTGGTTCCTGCCTGCGCGGCGTGCGGCTGGTGCAGCGTCGAGACCGTGGCGCTGCTGGCTGCGTCGCCGCCGGCGGGAACCTCGCTCCTGGGCGCGGACTCGCCGTCGCGGCGCCTTCGCCGCCGCCGTGACGATCCAGACGCTGGTCGCGGTCTGCCTGCTGCGGCGATGGGCGCCGGACCTGTGGGGGTGCGGCGGCGAGCGGCCGCTGGACCGTCCCCGGGTGCTGCGCAGGTACGCCGGCCGCGTCTCGGCCCTCGGCATGCGTCGTGGGCACCGCCGTCGCCGCGGCTGCTGGCCGGCGCTCGGCCGGGGCGCGGCTCGACCCCGGCGGGCTGCTGTGGTTCGGGCGCGACCTGGGGCGGGCTCGTCGTCATCGCCCGTTCGGCCTGCTGCTGGGCAGCGGATCACCTCCGAGCCGCCCCGGTCGCGGCTGCTCAGCGAGCGAGCGGCACGGAGCTGCGTGGCGGCCGGTGGCTGTTCACGGCAGTGATGTACGTGCTGGCCTTCTGGTTGGACCGCCTGCCGCTGGCGTTCCCGCTGCTCGCGGCGACGGTCTGGTTCGGCCTGCGGTTCTCGCACGCTGCTCGCGCCGGGCACTCGTTCGTGACCGGCGTCGCCGTGATGGGCCTGACCATGGTCGGGATCGGCCCGTTCGCGGCGGTCGGCCAGGGGTCGCTGGGTTACCTCCTCGCCGTGTTCTACGTCGTGACCATCGTGGTGACCGGGCTGGCTCTGTCCACCGGCCGGGACGAGCGGGAGGCGCTGGCGGCCGAGCTGCGGCGTACCCGTGAGGAGGCGGAGTACCAGGCGAGCGTGCGTGAGGCCGTGATCGGATCCATGAACGAGGGCGTGTTCGTGCTCGACGACCGCGGCAACGTGCTGTTGCACAACGCGGCCGCGGAGGAGATCTACGGGCTCGCCCACGAGCAGATGACCCGGGAGCGGCTGACGGCGCGGACCGACCGCTGGGCCGACGGGTCGCCGATCCCACCCGACGACCGACCGGCGGTGCGCGCGCTGCGCGGCGACGCCGTCCGGGACCTCGAGCTCCTCGTGCGCGCCGGCGACCAGCCCGACAAGGTCGTCGCGGTGTCGGCGACGCCGCTGCCGCGTGACCTGCTGCGCGACCGGGCCCGCGCACTCGTGCTGCTGCGCGACACGACGATCGAGCACGCCCGGCGCGAGGAGCTCGCGGCCTTCGCCGGCGTGGTGGCCCACGACCTGCGCAACCCGCTCGCCGCGATCGACGGCTGGACCGAGATGATCGCCGACGAGCTCGACTCCGGTGCCCTCGACGCCCAGCTCGCCCGTGAGTTCGTCTCCCGCGTTCGGTCGTCCTCGCGGCGGATGCGCGAGCTGATCCGTGATCTCCTCGCGCACGCGACCAGCAGCGCTCGCGACCTCGACCTCACGCGCGTGGACCTCGAGGTCCTGGTCGAGGAGGTGACGGTCGCCCGGCACGCGGAGAAGAACGTGCGCTGCGACGGCGTGCCGCCGGTGCTCGGCGACCCCGTCCTGCTGCGTCAGGTTCTCGACAACCTGATCGGCAACGCGCTCAAGTACGTCGCCCCCGGGGTCGAGCCGCGCATCGTGGTGCACGGGTGTGCCGGCGAGCCCGGGTACGTCACCGTGCGGGTCGCGGACAACGGGATCGGGATCCCACCGGGCGAGCAGGAGCAGGTCTTCGAGGAGTTCCACCGGGCGCACTACCGCGACTACGAGGGCAGCGGGCTCGGTCTGTCGATCGTCCGGCGGATCATCGTGCGCCACGACGGGACCATCGTCGCGCTGTCCAACCCCGACGGCCAGGGCACGGTGTTCGAGTTCACGCTCCCGGCGTACGACGGCTGAGAACTTCCACCCGCAGGGGTGAACCGGGACCGGGCGTTCGTCATCGATCCTTGCTGTTCCAGCGGCTCGCCCGCGGGCCTGGTCACGGGGGACCGGGTGCGCAGGCGGCCGCTGGTCCACGTTCCAGGGCCGGCGTGCCTAGTTCAGGTCGAACACCACGTCGAGGCCGGTCAGCGCGCAGAGGCGGCGGAACGGCGCACTGGTCGCGACGAACCCGAGCGAGCCGCGCTGCTCGTCGAGGTCCTTGCGCGCCCGCGCGAAGACGCCGAGCGCCGACGCGTCGACGAAGGTGACGGCCCCGACGTCGACCAGGACCCGGCGACAGCCCGCCTCCACGGCCTCGGCCAGCCGGCGGGAGACCTCGCGGGCGGTGAAGATGTCGAGCTCACCCTGCGCGGTGATCGTGACGTCCGGAGGGCGCTGGTCGATGGTGAGGCTGAAGTCCACGGTTGCTCCCGAGCGGGGTAGCGGTACAACCGGGAACGGAGACGCCTTGGCTGGCGGGTCACGAGTAACTCTCGGCTCCCGTCGACCGTACCTCGGACGGTCGACGATCCCTACACCCTTCCGGGCTGGCCCGCCCGGGGTAGGCCGGGCCGGACCAGTTCCTCCAGATTCACGCAAACCGTGTCCGCGCCCCACCCGACCCGGCCTACTCTCTACCCGGGTCGTACCGGTGCCCTGGGACGCCGGCGCGGTTCACTTCCCGGGGACGGAACCGGGGACGCATCGTCGACAGGGAGGTGGCCCGAGGTCGTCGCTGCCCTCGGGCCCTCCCTGTCCTCGTCGAGGTCTTCGTCGGCGAGCTCGCCCCTGCCGTCGGGCGGCAGCAGCAGGACGGGGCACCTGCTCGCGTAGAGCACCGTGCGGGCGGTCCGGCCCAGCCGCGTCCCGCCTCGGGCGTCGGCGGCGTTGCGCGCGAGCACGAGCAGGCGCGACCGTGCCGACCTGTCGACGAGCTCCCTCCCCGCGCGGTCGTGACTGGCGTGCACGGTCAGGAGCGGCCCGGCCCCGCAGGCGGCCCGCGTCCGAGCGACCAGCGCGTCGGCGTGCTCCGGGTGCTCGACGCCCACCACGACGGGGCGGTCGTCTGCCGCCGCGGAGACCCAGCCCGACGGGACGCACGCGACCGGCGGATCGGCCCAGGCGGTCGGGAACACCTCGTCGGGCGCCGTGAGTGCCCGCACCAGGTGCAGGAGGTCGCGCTTGCGCACGACGACCAGGCGGGTGTCCGCGCACGCGTCGAGGACGGCGCGCATCGGTGGTCCTCCCACGACCGCGAGCGTCACCGCGATGCCGGCGACGCGGCCGGCGACGCGGTGCAGCAGCAGCTCGTCGTACCCCACGAGGCGAACGCTGCAGCCGTGGCGACGGGCCTCGCCGACGGCGAAGCCGAGGGCCGCGCCGATCTCACCGTCGGGGACGGCGAGCGCGACCGGCGCGGGGGCGTGCACGGACTCGCTCATCGGGCCCGCACCGCGAGCCACAGCCCGAGACCGCCGACCCCCATGGTGACGAGACCGGCGACCAGGAGCACCGCTGCGGTCGTGCCGAGCATCGGGAGCTCGGCGCCCACGGTGACGTCCGCGGCGACGGGTGTCGTGCCCTCGCGGTTCATCACGACCAGCGTCCACGTCCCGGGTTCGGGCTCCCAGACCAGCGACTGCGTGGTGGTGCCGGTCGACGCAGCGGCCCAGAAGCCCGCCTCGGTCGGGGCCACCCGCGGCGAGCCGCCGTCGACGAACGTCGGGTCGGCGGACCCGTCGGGGTCGAAGGGGTCGTGCACCGTCGAGTGCGCGACGCCGCGCAGGTACCGGTTGACGTCCGCCGTCCGTCCGATGCCGACGAACACGCCGTCCGCGCCGGTCGGGTCCGCGGTCACCCGGACGTCACCGATCATCCGGTGCGGCAGGTCGAACGACAGGGGCCCGCGGCGCAGGTCCAGCCGCTCCGAGCGGGCGGCGTACCCGGGCGACGTCCACGACGTCGCGTCGCTGCTGACGTAGCCGGCGTCGTCACGCAGCACGCTGTCGGCGAGCTGGACCCCGCCGGCGCCGACCAGCAGTCCGACGCCCAGGAGGAGCAGCAGCGAGGAGGCCACGATGGCCAGCACGCGGCCGACACCCCAGCGCTGGGTGGTCTGCGGCTGCGGCGGCACCGGGGGAGTGAGGGTGGGAGCCGTCATGGGGGATCACGACCTTTCTCCCACCACCCTCCTGCCCGGTCCGCAGGGCCGGGGAGGGGCCAACGTCCCGCTGCCCGCGGGCCTTCGGGCCGCGGTCAGCGGCGCAGCAGCGTGGCCCGCGCCGCCTCCCAGCGGGCGACCGGGATCCGGAACGGCGAGCAGGACACGTAGTCGAGTCCGACCTCCTCGAAGAAGTGGATCGAGTCGGGGTCGCCGCCGTGCTCGCCGCAGACGCCCAGGTGGAGGTCCGGCCGGACATCGCGGCCGAGGCGGGCCGCCATCGCGACCAGCGCGCCGACGCCCTCGACGTCGATCGACTCGAACGGCGAGACCGCGAGGATGCCGCGGTCGCGGTACGCCGGGAAGAACTCGGCCTCGACGTCGTCGCGCGAGAACCCCCAGGTCGTCTGGGTCAGGTCGTTGGTGCCGAAGGAGAAGAAGTCGGCGACGCCCGCGATCCGGTCCGCGGTCACGGCGGCGCGGGGCAGCTCGATCATGGTGCCGATCGGGATGCGCAGGTCGACACCTCGCTCGGCGGCGACCGACGCGACCACCTCCTCGAGCTGGCCGCGCACCAGCCGGAGCTCCCGCTCGCTGGCGACGAGGGGAACCATCACCTCGGGACGCGGGTCGCCGCCGACCGCCATCCGGTCGGCCATCGCCTCGGCCACCGCGCGGGCCTGCATGACGAAGAGTCCCGGGACGACGATGCCGAGCCGGACACCGCGCAGTCCGAGCATCGGGTTCTGCTCGTGCAGCCGCCGGACCGCGTCGAGGAGCTGGTGGTCGTGCTCGTCGTCGATGTGCCGCTCGTCCTCGAGGGCCACCCGGACGGCGAGGTCGGTGAGGTCGGGAAGGAACTCGTGCAGGGGAGGGTCGATGAGCCGGATCGTGACGGGGAGGCCGTCCATCGCCGCGAGGATCTCGGTGAAGTCCTGGCGCTGCAGCGGCATCAGCTTGGCCAGCGCGGTCTCGCGAGCATCCTCGTCGTCGGCGACGACGAGCGCCTCGACCAGCTCGCGCCGCTCGCCCAGGAACATGTGCTCGGTGCGGCACAGTCCGATGCCACCGGCGCCGAAGCGGCGCGCCCGCTCGGCGTCCTCGGGGGTGTCGGCGTTGGCGCGGACCTCGAGGCGGCGCAGGCCGTCAGCGTGCGCGAGCAGCCGGTCCACCCCGGTCGCCACCGGGTCGTCGACACGCTCGCCCTCGAGGCGGCGGACGACGGCCGAGTGGCCGACGGGCACAGGCCCGAGGAAGACCTCGCCGGTGCCGCCGTCGATGGAGACGACGTCGCCCTCCTGGACCTCCGGTCCGCCCCGCACGCGGAACCGGCGGTTCGGCAGGTCGATCTCGATGGTCTCGGCGCCGCAGACGCAGGTGCGTCCCATGCCGCGGGCGACGACCGCGGCGTGCGAAGTCTTGCCGCCCCGGCTGGTGAGGATGCCGTGGGCAGCCACCATGCCCGGCAGGTCGTCCGGGGTCGTCTCCTTGCGGACGAGGATCACGTCCTCCCCGCGCTCGGCCCAGGCGACCGCCGTCTCGGAGTCGAGCACCACCCGGCCCACGGCGGCGCCGGGGGAGGCGCTCATGCCCGTGGTCACCGGCCGGCGGCTCCGGTCCACCTCGAACCGGGGGAACATCAGGGCCGCGACCTGCTGACCCGTCACCCGGGACAGGGCCTCGTCGAGATCGATCAGTTCCTCGTCGACCATGTCGACCGCGATCCGGACTGCGGCCTCGGGGGTGCGCTTGCCGACCCGGGTCTGGAGCATCCACAGCTTGCCGTCCTCGACGGTGAACTCGAGGTCGCACATGTCGCGGTAGTGGTGCTCGAGCACCGACATGATCAGGAGCAGCTCGTCGTACGCCGTCGGGTCGATCGTCGCCAGGTCGGCGAGGGGGACGGTGTTCCGGATGCCGGCGACCACGTCCTCGCCCTGGGCGTTCTGCAGGTAGTCGCCGTAGACGCCCTGCGCCCCGGTGGCCGGGTCCCGGGTGAAGCAGACGCCGGAACCGGACGCGTCGCCACGGTTGCCGAACACCATCGCCTGGACGTTGACCGCGGTGCCGAGGTCCTCGGGGATCCGCTCCTGGCGGCGGTAGAGGACGGCACGCGGGGTGTTCCAGGAGGTGAACACCGCCCGGATCGCCAGGCGCAGCTGCTCCCGGGGCTCCTGCGGGAAGTCCGAGCCGGTCTCGCGGCGGATGATGTCCTTGAACTCCTCGACCAGCGCCGCCAGGTCGGCGGCCCCCAGGTCGGCGTCCGAGCGCACCCCGCGCTCGTCCTTCAGGGCTTCGAGCCGGCTCTCGAAGGCGTCGCCGTCGACGCCGAGGACGGTCGAACCGAACATCTGCAGCAGCCGGCGGTAGGAGTCGGTCGCGAACCGGTCGTCACCGCTCTGCCGGGCCAGGCCGACCACGGAGCGGTCGTTGAGCCCGACGTCGAGGACGGTCTCCATCATCCCGGGCATCGAGAACTTCGCGCCCGAGCGCACCGACACCAGCAGGGGGTCGGCCGGATCGCCGAGCCGCCGACCCATGCGCTGCTCGAGGCTCCACAGGTGTGCGTCGACCTGCGCGTCGAGCCCGGACGGCTCCGCGCCGCCGGCGAGGAAGGCCCGGCACGCCTCGGTCGAGATCGTGAAGCCCGGCGGCACCGGCAGCCCGAGCCTGGTCATCTCGGCCAGGTTCGCTCCCTTGCCGCCGAGGAGGTCCTTCTGGTCCATGCTGCCCTGCTCGAAGTCGTACACGTAGGTGCCCATGGGACGAGCCTGCACCCGGGACCGGCGTCCCGGCGAGGCTCGCACGGCCCGCGGTGACCGGCGACCCGCCGAAACGGGCCGATGGTCCCTACGTCGCCCGCGCCGGCCGCCCGACGGTGGATACGACCCCAGGAGGAGAGCATGGACCCCAGTGACGGAGCCGTCGTGGTGGCGATCGGGAGGCACGGGTCGGACGCGGCCCTCGAGTACGCCGCGGCCGAGGCGCTGCGGCACCACCGGGGCCTGCACCTGGTGCACGTCGTCGACGGTGGTCCCGCCGACGACATCGACGACGGCGAGGTGCTCGCGGCCGCAGTGCGGCGGGCCACCGCGCTCCTGGACGGGCTGGCGCCGGTGACCTCGAGCCTGGTCACGGGCTCGGCCGCCGACGCCCTCGTGGACGCGGCACGGGAGGCGGACCTGGTCGTCGTGGGCCGGGGGCCCGGGGCGCGACACATCCACCCCTACGCGCGGTCCGCGACCGGGGGCGTCGCCTCCCGCGTCCGCGCACCGGTGCTCTCGGTGCCCGACGACTGGCAGGACTCCGGCCGGTCGGACACGGTCGTGGTGGGCGTCGACGACCCGGACGGCTGCACCGACGTGCTCGCCGTCGCTCTGGTCGCCGCCCGGGAACGCCGGGCGCGCCTGGTCGTCCTCTCCGCGCGGTGGCACACGCCCTCGGTCGCGCCGCACGACCCGGCCTGGCCGCAACGCCTGGAGGACGGCATCGCCCGGAGCCTCGACCGGCTCGACCGCTCCGACGTGACGGTCGAGGTCCACGTCCGCCACGCCCACGCCGGCGACGCCCTGATCGACGCGTCACGGACGGCCGAGCTGGTCGTGCTCGGCCGGCACAGCTCGCTGGTTCCCTCGGGCTCGCACCTCGGGCCGGTCGCCCGGGCGGTCCTGCGCGAGTCGGCCTGTCCGGTCCTGCTCGTCGCGCCACAGGTCCACCACGGCGCGGCCGTCCCGAGCTGACGGAGACCGGCTCAGCCCACCCGGACCTCGACCACACCCGGCACGGTGCGCGCGACGACGACCGCCAGGGAGTGCTCGGCCGGCCCGGACGGCCCGGAGATCTCCACGAGACCGTCGTCGACCTCGACCAGCCAGTCACCATGGCCCAGCGAGGCGAGGACCTCGTCGACGTCCGCCGCGATCACGTCGTCGGCACGGGCCAGCGCCTGGACCACGTCGCTGCGGCTGAGCACGCCGACCAGGTGTCCCCGGTCGTCCACGACCGGCAGGCTCTTCGCGGACAGGGCCGTCATCAGCTCGACCGCCTTCGCCACGTCGTCGTCGGCGCGCACGGAGGCCGCAGCCCGGGTGTAGACCTCGTCCACGGTGTGCGGCGGGAACATCGGTTCCACCTCGACCGGACGCTCCTGCGCCCGCGGGTCGCGGGCGACCACGTCGCGGATGAGGTCCGCCTCGCTGACGATGCCGCAGAGCCGGTGGCGGTCGTCGATGACCGGCATGGAGGTGATCCCGAGCCGGGCGAGCCGGCCGAGCGCCTCCTTGACAGACGTCTCGACGGTGACGGTCACGGGTTCGGGGGTCATCAGGTCGCGCACGAGCATCACGATCCTCCTTCGGTCGGGGTCGCTCCCCACAGGCGGCGACCGGTGATGCGGACCGGTTCGACCCGCACGAAAAGGCTTCGCTCGCCGCCGGGCCAGACCCGCATGTCGACGAGCATGTCCGGCACGTCGAGCGCATCGACGAGCTCGGCGGTGCCGCGCACCACGACGCTCCAGGCGCCACGCATCGCGGGGTCGACCCGGTCGACCTCGACGACCACCAGCTGCTCACCGCAGTCACGGGCCAGGGACGACTCGGCGTCGGTCCGGAACCAGAGGGACCCGGCGACGACGGCGTAGTTGACCGGGACCAGGCCGATCTCGTCCGGTCCCTGCCAGGCCACCCGGGCGATCTCGGCCTCGGGCAGCAGGTTCCAGCAGTCGTACGCCGTGAGCGAGGCCAGGTGGCTGGTGGTCATGTCCACACGCTGACGCCGGGCCGGCACCCGGCACAGATCGGTCCGTCCCGACGCCTCGTGACCAAGGTCCCGCCCGCCCCGGGCGGGCGGCCCTGCTGCCGCGCCCCGGTGAGAACGAGCATGGTGACGGAAGGAGACCGCCATGAGCATCCGTCCCACCCACGCGCAGGTCGTCGTCGGCGTCGACGGCTCCGAAGCGAACCTGGGGGCCGTGCGGTACGCCATCGCCGAGGCCCGGTCGACCGGAGCCGGGCTCACCCTGGTCCACGTCGTTCCCGACCACCTGCCGGTGTCACCACTCATGCCGGTGACACCGGGCGATCTGACCGACACCGGGACGAAGATCCTGCGGGAGTCCGAGGCGCGGGTCCACGAGGTCGCCCCCGACCTCGCCGTCGAGTGCTGGTTGCACCACGGCACCCGGGCCGTCGAGCTGAGCCGAGCCGCCGCGGAGGCGCGTCTCCTCGTGGTCGGCCGGGACGATCGGACGCTGGTCGAGCGGCTGCTGCGCGGCGACACCGCCACGGGGGTCGCGGCCCGCGCCACCACCCCGGTCGTCGAGGTGCCGTCCGACTGGGAGCCTGCCCCCGAGGGCCCGCACGGGACCGTCGTGGCGGGCGTCAAGGAGCCCGCCCACGCCCAGGTCCTCCTCGGCGACGCCTTCGGGGTCGCCCGTGCACACGGAGCGACGCTGGTGGTCCTGCACGCCTGGAAGCTGCCGAGCGGCTACGACGACGTCATCGAGGACCGGGTCGCACTGGACGACTTCGCCCGGAGCTCGACGGAGGAGATCGAGTCGCTGCTGCGCGAGTCGCGCACGACGCACCCGGAGGTCAAGGTCGAGGTCCGCGTGGTGCACGACCACGCCGGGCACGCCCTGGTCGCGGCCTCCCGCGACGCCGATCTGGTCGTCCTGCTGCGCCGCGGTCGGGGCATTCCGGCCGCGACCCATCTGGGCGGCACCGCCCGGGCGGTGCTGCGGTCCGCCGAGTGCCCGGTGCGCGTCGTCGCGCCGGACGAGGAGAGGTGATCGAGATGACCGCCACGGAGTACGGCGTGGTCGTGGCCGTCGGGCCAGAGGGGGTCCACGACGGTGCCCTGGACCTGGCCGCCGCCGAAGCGGTGCGGCGCGGGACGGGGGTCGAGCTCCTGCACGTCGTCCACTCGCTGGTCGCGATGCCGGAGAGCCTCGAGCCGCTCGAGTCGATGGACAACGCCCTCACCACCGTGGGTCGCAAGACCCTCGCCGACGCCGCCGGCCGGATCCGGCCGCTGCTGGCCGACCGGGTGCCGCTGAGCACCGAGCTGGCCTCCGGCCCGGTCGCGACCACGGTCATGGACCGAGGCGCGGCGGCCGAGCTGGTCGTCATGGAGCGGCGCGACACCGGCGCGGTCGAGCGGCTGCTCACCATGTCGATCTCGACGCGGGTGGCCGCCCACGCCCACGTGCCCGTGGCGATCGTCCCCGAGCACTGGCGGCCCCGGACCGAGGACCCGGGCCACGTGACGGTCGGCGTCGACCGACCGCTCGAGGCGCTCCCGCAGGTCGAGCCGGCGCTGGAGTACGCCCGGATGGCCGGGCTGCCCCTGGTCGTCCTGCACGCGAGCTGGCTGGCCGAGCCCTACCAGGATCTCGGGTTCTCCAACGACACCCGCGACAAGTGGGTGCACGAGGCGGAGCGCGAGCTCGACCTGGTGCTGTCGAAGATCGTGGAGCCGACCGACGAGGTCCACTACGACGTCCAGTGGCGCCGGCCCGCCGAGTGCCTCGTGGGCGCCAGCCGGGTGTCGTCGATGGTCGTGCTGTGCCGCCGCAAGGAGACGCAGCGGGGGGCGCACCTGGGCGGGATCACCCGGACCGTCCTGCGCCACGCGCACGGGCCCGTGCTGGTGGTCGACCGCACCTGAACGGAACGGACAGGAGGGTGACGTCATGACGAACCGACCCGACGAGGACCGCCCGGTCGTGGAGATGGACGAGGGGGAGTGCTGGACGCTCCTCGAGGAGGAGCACGTGGGCCGGCTCGGCTACCACCTGCTCGACGAGATCCATGTCGTCCCCGTGAACTACACGGTGCGCGACCAGACGTTCGTCATCCTGTCCGCGGCCGGCAACAAGCTGCTCGCCGCCGAGCTCCACGAATCGGTCGCCCTGGAGATCGACCGATTCCGAACCGCCGACGCCTGGTCGGTGCTGGTCCGCGGCCGGCTGGAGCGGGTGGCCGAGGACGAGGCGGAGCGGCTCGACATCCCGGCGGAGGACTCGTGGGTGCCCACGATGAAGTACGACCTGGTCCGGGTGCGTCCCGATGTGGTGACCGGTCGCCGGTTCGTCCTGCACCGCCCGGACGAGACTCGGTAATCCGTCTCACGCGGGTCGCAGGTGCTCGGCGAGCAGCCACCCGTGGTGCGCCTCGATCTCGTGCTGACCGCCGCCGACAGCCCACACGACCCAGGCGAGCCACCGGGCGCCACCGATGGCCGGCAGGCCCCACCAGAACAGCAGCAGCCCCGGATGGACGTCGAGCGAGTCGGGTCCCAACCGCACCAGCACGTGGCGCGGTCCCCGGGGAGCCGGGGGAGGGCCGTGGGTGGTGAGGTGCTCGGCACGGGTCCAGCCCTCGCGCACCCGCAGGGTGCCGCCCGGTCGCTCGACGACCGCCGAGACGGTCCAGGCCTCGGTGCAGCGGCCGCCCGGGCCCGGCGCCTCCCGGGTGGCCAGCTGAAGGCCCGGAAGGGCCCAGCGCGGCTCGGACGTGACGTTGACCCAGACGTGTCGCGGCGTCGCGTCAGGACTCCCCACCCGCGCAGTCTAGAACATGTGTTCGAAGCTCGAAGGTTCCGGGCCCCTGGCCAGCGCACGTGGGCGGACCAGACCACGGCGCGCCGCGCTTGCCCCTCCCCGGCCCGCGCGTTGTACTGCGCTCGACGGCCGGTCCCGGGCGGCGTTGCCCCCCACCGTGTCCGGAGGTCCGGAATTGGCCACCTGGAACCTGATCTTCCTGGTCGGCATCGTGCTCGCGCTGCTGATCGGCGTGCTCGCCTGAGTGCGGTCCGCAGAATTCTCCAGCTTCCCTCAAGACGCTGGGTTCCGCGCGTCGGCGCAGGTACTGTTCATGTCGACCCCGGTGGTGACCCGAGACGCCGCCGGGGTCACCTATGTCCTGGACGAGGTGTCCGCGGACGGCTCCTCCGGGAGGACGCTCGCCGGCAGCCGTCGGGCGGCGAGGAAGTCCGCCGCGACGATCCGCAGCCTGACGTTCAGCCGGTTCGACACGCGCTTCAGCAGTGCGAAGGCCGCGTCGGCATCGAGGCCGTAGCGCTCCATGAGCATGCCCTGGGCGCGAGCGATCTGGGTCCGGGAGCTGAGAGCCATCTCCAGCTCGCGGATCCGGCGCAACGCGTCCCTCAACTCAGCGGCCGGCGGGTCTTCGACAGGCACCCGTCCACGATGGCAGCCGACGTCCGCCGGAACCACGGCGCCGGGTGGATTCTCAGGTGCTTGTCAGGTGCTTGTCAGGGACTCAGCGGCGCCGCTGCTGCCACATGAGCAGGGCGACGATGACGACCACCACGGCGAGGATCAGCCACGGGTGGTGGTGGAGCAGGGACAAGCCCCCGATGCGTCGGCGGCCGATCAACGCAGTCACGCCTCGACGGTAACCGTGCGGCGTCTGGGCAGCACCAGGCACGGGTGTGGCCCCGCCGGCCGTGGTCGGCGGGGTCGTGGTCAGCCGATATGTCGGTGGCCGAGGGGGCTGGTCCAGATCCAGCCGATGCCGGGGGCTCGGGTGTAGGTCCAGGCGGTGAAGGTCTTGAGTCGGTGGTGTCCGCGGCAGGGTGGGGCCATGTTCGAGGACGCGGTGGGCCCTGTGGGGTACTCGACGATGTGGTCGTGGTCGGCGTGCTGCCCGGAGCCCTGCGCGGGTCCCTGTTCGGCCTCGCGTTCGGATGGCTGCTCGGAGGCGTGACGGGGTCGCCAGGAGGGGCGGTTGCACAGCGGGAAGGGGCATTCGGGGTAGCGCAGCCGGGTCTGCTCCTTCAGGGCCGCGGTGGGCCGGTAGCCCTTAGCGGACAGCTCCTCGTTGAGGTCGATGACCGGCTTGATCGTCACCTTCGTCCCCGCCTGGGCGCACCAGTCCTTGAGGTGCTCGGGGGTGATGAACGACCGGGTGTTGTCGAGGTCGACCATGGCCTGGCCGGGACGGGTGTGGGTGTAGATCACCAGCTCCCGCTGCGTCCCGCTGTCACCGGCGCCGGAGCCGTTGCTACCGAGCATGCCCAGCACCATGGAGCGGCGGACCTGCAGCGGGATCGCCGGGTCGAGCTTGGCGGCCTGGGTGGCCACGTACTCCTCGAAGGCGACGGCGTCGCCGAGGTCGGCCATCGCGGTGATCGGCACCTGTCCGTCGTGGGTCATCGCCCCGAGGTGGACCTTCACGTGGCGGCGTTCGGCGGCCTCCAGGCGGCGGCGTTCGGCCTCGGCGGGGTCGTACTCGGCGCGGGCCTTGTCGACCTGCCGGTCGATCTCGGCGTAGGAGCACTTGTGGGCCACGAAGTACAGCGCCCGGTCCACGAACGCTGCCCCGTCGGCGGGGAGAGAGCGGGTGGCGTCGGCGATCTTGCGGGCCTTCCACACCGGCAACCGGCCATCCAGCACCCGCTTCCAGATCCGGGGCAGCCGGTACTTCAGCTCCACCGCATCCCCCAGGTACAACCGCCCCGAGTCGGTGGACACCCCGATCGCGAGCGCGAATTCGGCGATGGCGCCTTCGTCGATGGTGGGGGCGCCGTCGCCGGCGATCTCCAGGTCCCGCATCGCCCACGGCACCGACGTGTCGACCTCGTCGCCGGGGTGGAGCAGCACCCACTCCACCGCCAACTGCAGGCGCTGGATCTCCAGGTCGGTGATCGCGGCGCGGTTGGCGCGGGCAGCGTCGATCACCAGCGCTTCACGGGTGATCGGGGCGGTGGCTGCCATGGGATCCAGCCAAGCAGGGGGCACCGACATCGAGGCCTGCTCAGGGCCGGTCTGTCTCATTCTGCGAGACGGTTTCCAAAACTTGTTTCGGGCCGGTTCTCGGGTGCCTACCTGTCGCTGGGGGTGGTGGTTTCGGGGCTCGTCGCTGGCGCTCCTCGCACCTCAACCACGATCTGCTTCCGGTGGTTGAGGCGGTGCGCAGACCGGCATCCGTTGCCTGGGCGTCGACACCCGCGGCCGCGAGCTGCGCCCGACCACGCGCCAGCAGTATCGGATGCTGCTCGACACCTACATCTACCCGACCTTCGGCGATGAGCGGCTCGACCGGATCACCGCCGAGGACGTCACCAAGTGGTACGACGCGCTCGCGCCCGGAAAGGAGACCATCCGCGCGCAGGCCTACAGCCTGCTCCGCACCATCCTCGGTTCGGCAGCCTCCGCGCGGCCGAAGCCGCTCATCCCGTACAACCCCGCGCACATCCGCGGCGCCGGCAACGTGAAGCGCGCGCACAAGGTCCGGCCCGCGTCGCTCCAGGAGCTGGAGACGATCGTCGAGGCCCTCCCGGAGCGGTACAAGCTGATGTGCCTCCTCGCCGTCTGGTGCGCGATGCGCTTCGGCGAGCTGGCCGAGCTGCGCCGCGGCGACATCGACCTGCGTACCAACCGGGTGCTCGATCACCCGCGGCGTGCGTCCGCGTCGGCGGCGGCTTCGTCGTCGGCTCGCCGAAGTCCGACGCCGGCGTCCGTGACGTCGCGATCCCGCCGCACCTGATCCCGGTGGTGAAGGCGCACCGGAAGGACCACACCGGCAGGGGCAAGGACGCGCTGCTCTTCCCGGCCGCGGCCGACAGCAACGCGCACATGGCGCCGTCGACGCTCTACAAGGTCTACTACCCGGCCCGGAAGGCCGTCGGCCGCGAGGATCTGCGCTGGCACGACCTCCGCCACACCGGCGCGGTCCTTGCCGCCCAGACCGGCGCCACGCTGGCCGAGCTCATGGGCCGGCTCGGCCACTCCACCCCTGGCGCTGCCATGCGATACCAACACGCCGCCGCCGACCGCCACACCGAGATCGCCAAGCGACTGTCGGCCCTGGTCCAACGGTCGGCGGCCGCTGGCAAGGTGAGCGGATGACCGTCGCGCCCACCCTTCACGCCTGGGTGGACGAGTCCATGCACGTCGCCGGCCGCAGTCTCGATGAGGGCGTCTACCTCCTCGCGGCAACCGTCGCAGACATCGGCACACGGTCGTGATCGGCACACCACTGAACCAGCACAAGCAGGAACGTGCTCGACGGATCTGCATGGAACTGCTGCTGATGGAACTTGATCGGTGCGGCGTCCAGCAGGTGTGGATCGAGAGCCGCAAGACCCGCCAAGACTCACGGGATCTGAAGATGGTTGACGCCGTGCGTAGCAAGAGCCTGATCAGCGCTGCGCTCCGACTCGACTTCGCGCAGCCCACGGCCGAGCCGATGCTCTGGGTCCCTGACGCTGTGGCGGGGGCGCTGGGCGCTGCCCTGAAGTCGGCCGATGCACTGCCGCGTGAACTGCTCGCTGCGGCGGTCACGGAGTTGCCCGTTCGACTGGTCTAGAAAGACGTCAGCCCCGGGTGCTGATTCCATCAGCGAGTCCGGGGCCTTCTTCCTCACACCGGAGCCCCGGGGAGGCATCTACAGACTAGCACCAACTCCGGTCCGACTGCAGCAGGGCACGGGCACGTCGTTCAACGTGGCCCCTCGCGCGGTCGAGTTTCGTCACTACCAGCGTGTCGCCCGCACGGCAGGCGGCAAGTGCCTCACGCAATCCTGGTCGCTCCCGGTTGGTGCCGGTCAAGCCGTGGTCGACGTAGATTCGATCGGCCTCGACCCCGAGGCCGAGCAGGCCATCGCGTTGAGCGGTGAGATCCTGCTGATCGGTGGTGGAGCATCGGGCGTACCCGACAAGCAGTGCGCTCATGGCGCACCTCCAAGGGCCGGGCTCGGTCGGTCCGCGGGACGCGCCGACTCGAGCATCGGGCAGTGCCCGACGTCACCAGCAGGGCGCTCGGCCCATTCCGGCCGCAAGGGTCGCAGCGGGGCTGTACGCCGACCCGCCCCGGCGTCACCATCGCCGCGCAGAACCGGGAGTCGAATTATGCCCGGTGTTTTGGCTACACTGTGACCATGACTGCAGTGCCCCTTGGCGATGCGCGAGACCGGCTCTCCGAGTACGTCTCGGAAGTGGAACGCACCCACCAGCGGGTGACCATCACCCGCCACGGTCACCCCGCTGCGGTTCTCATCTCCGCCGACGATCTCGCCGCCATTGAGGAGACTCTCGAGGTTCTCGGAACGCCCGGCGCTGCCGAAGCCATCAGCGAGGGCCTCGCCGACGCCGCCGCAGGCCGCTTCGCCGACAACGACGCACTCAAGTCCCGCTACGGGATCGCCTGAGTGCAGGAGCGGTACTCGATCCGAGTCACGGCTCGAGCCGAACGCGATCTGCAGCGGTTACCGGAGAAGATGGCCACGGCTTGCGTCGAGTTCATCTTCGGACCCCTCGCTGACAATCCACAGCGAGTGGGCAAACCGCTGCGCGGCGAGCTCGGCGGCCTGCACTCTGCTCGCCGAGGTGACTACCGGGTGATCTACGGCGTGCTTCAGGATGTCCGCACCGTCGAGATCGTGCACATCGATCGACGCAGCCACGTCTACAGACGATGACCGGACGGCCTTCGCCCCGTCCCGCTCACCGATCGCCTGCCGATCCTCGGCTGACATCGGCCCGAGCGGCTCGGGGATCAGCCCTGCGATGAGCCGTGGCCGGAGCCGACAACCCCGTGGCGGAGCAGCTGCGAGCTTGCCGACCCGGTACCGGAGAACCGCGGCTGATGTCGTCGGCATCGTCGAGACCGTGTTGGCCAACGACCCGCGGCACCAGGACTTCGAGGTCGTGGTGGTACGCCTCGGCGCGTCGTAGCGCCGCTGTGAGCGGGCCGAAGGCTGTCGACTCGACGACCGCGGCATGCTGCTCGGCGGTCAGCCCGGAACGGCTGAGCAGGTCGACGAAGCGGTCGTGCTGAGCCTCGGCCGCGATCGTCTCGAGCTCGGCTGCGATGCGGTCGATCCCACCGTGGATTTCATACTCGGCCTCGATCGTCTGCGTGGCCGACAGGTCGGCGCCGCTGTGCTGGAGGACGCCGTACAGGACCGTCCTGGCCGTGACGTCTTCCTCCTCCGGCGTGGAGTGGCTGTCGTCGGGCTGGTCGAGGGCGACGTACGCGATGTTGGACTCGCGGCCGCGGGTCATCGAGACATGGAGGTTCTCCCGGGTCGTGGATGCAGTCACGACGACGTGCGCCGTGTCGACGGTGATGCCTTGCGCGCGATGCGCGGTGACGGCGTAGCCGAGGTCGACGTGCTCGGCGACGTACTCCGGCGGCAGGACCGTTCGCCCACCGCGGGCGTCGAGGCGCTTGACCAGGACAGAGCCGTCACGCCGAATGTCGGTGACCAGCCAACGGTCGCCGTTCTTCACCCACCCGCCGCGCATCGTCCGGATCCGGCGGTCGTTCTGGCGCGTGATCACGACGTCACCCACCGAGGCTCGGCAGCCGTTGACCAGGCCGACCTCGCGGTGGTGGACCGCAACATCCAGGAGCAGCCGCTCGGCCCGGGCGCGTTCGTTGAGCGCCCGGACGTCCCGCGCCGACTCCGTCACGAGGATGCTCGCGCGCCCAGCCGCGCAGTCGGCGCGCCATGCGACGTACGCCGCGTCGACCATCTCCTCGGTGAGGCCTTCGCGGATCGCCTTACGGCGACCAGCCAGCGCGGGAGAGCGCCCACCGATTGGACGACACATCGCGCCATGCGTGGCCACTCGCGGACAGACCGCGGCCTTGGGGGAGTGAGGCCGTCGGCGGGACGGCCGTTGAACCCCAGGAGGACATCATGACTGCCACGATCAGCCGCCGCCTCGTCTCGCTCGCCGACGCTGCCGCCGCGCTCGCTGTCTCGACTCGGACCGTTCGTCGCTACATCGCCGACGGCCAGCTCGAAGCCGTCCGTCTCGGCCGCAAGACGCTGCGGATCAAGGTCGACTCGATCGAGCGGTTCATCGACGCCCGGCCGGTCGGTAACCGGCGATGAATCGTCGCCGGGTCAGGACCGGCCAAATGTGGCCGCTTCTTGTTCCCCGTATGTTCCCGAAAACGGAAAGAGACCCTCGAAAGGGCCTCTGACCTGCGGTTACTCTGGTGGGCGATACTGGGTTTGAACCAGTGACCTCTTCCGTGTCAAGGAAGCGCGCTACCACTGCGCCAATCGCCCGGGTCTTGAGTTGGAACGGAGGGACTGCGTGGAGGTGGGTACGGGATTTGAACCCGTGTACACGGATTTGCAGTCCGTTGCCTCGCCTCTCGGCCAACCCACCGTGGAGGCCAAACCAGGGAGAGACCTCTCCGAGCGGACGACGAGGCTCGAACTCGCGACCTCAACCTTGGCAAGGTTGCGCTCTACCAACTGAGCTACGTCCGCTTGCGCTCCGATCCGGTCACCCGGTCGGCGTGCGTGAGAACAGTAGCCGATGCCCCAGACCACGCAAAATCGCCCCCTCGTCGGCGCGTTGCGCCGGTCGCGCGGCCGTCTAGTGCGCCCCCGACTGGCCCACGAGGTCGGCCACGAGACTGTCCAGGTCGATCACTTCGGTGCCCGCGGGCACCATGGCGAGAGTGCGGGTCAGGAACCGGTAGAGGTCGCTGGTGCGCAGTTGGGTCACCAGGCGGCCGTCGGGGGAGCAGAGCTCCATGACCACGGCAGCACGGCCGTACTCGTCGACGCTCGGCCACAGCTGGACGTCGCCCTCGCCGGCCGGGTCCGTGAGTCCCTGCAGCAGCAGGTCGCGACCGAGCGCCCACCGGACCTCCTCGGACGAACGGCCGCTGGCCCCGCGGAAGGTGATCCAGACGGCCCAGGGGTCGGCGGCGTCGTACCCGAACTCGGCGGGGAGGTCGACGGTCCGGCCCCAGGCGTCGAGGACCTGGAGGACGAGCTCCTGGGTCAGGGCTCGCGAGATGGGCTGCTGTGTCACGTCGGGGAGACGCACGGACCTGCCGACCATGACGCCGGTGCCGCGAATGTGATCCGGACGGGTCGGTAGGCTAGAGTCTGCGACCGCACCGCACAGGTGCCCCGGGCGATTGGCGCAGTGGTAGCGCGCTTCGTTCACACCGAAGAGGTCACTGGTTCGAACCCAGTATCGCCCACCCGACCCCACCGACCCCACCGACAGAGCCGTCCGCCGCAAGGCGGGCGGCTCTTGTGCGGTCAGCCCGCCTCGGCGTACATCGAGTCCAGCAGCGGTCGATACGTCGTCTCGACGACCTTGCGGCGCACCTTCATGCTCGGTGTGACCTCACCGGCCTCGACGGTCAGGTCGCGGTCGAGGATCCGGAAGTCCTTGATGGTCTCCCAGCGGTTCAACCGGGCGTTCACCTGGTCGACCGAGGCCTGCACGTAGTCGCGCACGGCAGGCATCGCGGTGAGCCTCGCGTACTCGGTGCCGGGCATGCCGTTGGCGGCGGCCCACTGGGCGAGCGCCTCCGGGTCCAGGGTGATCAGTGCGGTCGCGTAGTTGCGACCCTCGGCGTGCACGACGATCTGGCTGGCCAGTGGGCAGACCGCCTTGAAGAGCATCTCGATGGCTTGTGGGGCGATGTACTTCCCGCCGGAGGTCTTGATCAGGTCCTTCTTGCGGTCGGTGATCCGCAGCCGGCCGGCCTCGTCGAGCTCGCCCACGTCCCCGGTCGCGAGCCAGCCCTCGGCGTCGAGCACCTCCGCGGTGACCTCGGGCTGACGGTGGTAGCCGCGCATCACGCTCGGCCCACGCACCAGGACCTCGCCGTCCTCGGCGATCCGCACCTCGGTCCCGGCGACCGGCGGTCCGACCTTGCCGAACGTCAGGTCGTCGAGCCGCACGATGCAGGTCCCGGCGCTGGTCTCGGTCAGCCCGTAGCCCTCCATCACCACCATCCCCGCGGCGTGGAACCACTCGGCCACGTCGGGCGACAGCGCAGCGCTGCCGGAGATCAGGAAGCGGATCCGGCCGCCGAGGCGGTCGCGGACCTTGGCCAGGACGAGCCGATCGGCGACGGCGTGCTGCGCGCGGATCAGGCGACCGGCGGGGCGGCCATCCAGGCGCGCCTGCGCCACCTGCGCGCCCACCCCGAAGGCCCAGCCGAAGAGCGCAGCCTTGATCCCGCCCTCCTCCTCCACGCTCTGGACCACCTTGGCGTGGACCTTCTCGAAGATGCGCGGCGGGCCCGCCATGAAGGTCGGGCGGACCTCGGCCAGGTTCGGCACGATCCGGTCCATCCGGCCGTCCACGGCCGTCGGGAAGCCGACCTGGAGCTGGACCGCCTGGAGCATCTTGCCGAACGAGTGCGACAGCGGCAGCCAGAGGTACTGCAGGTCGTGCTCGCTCAGGATGTCGAGCTCCTGCGCGGCGACCCCGATGTAGGTCCAGCAGCGGTGGGGGAGCTCGACGCCCTTGGGCCGCCCGGTCGTGCCGGAGGTGTAGATCAGGGTCGCGAGATGGTCGGGGCGTACGGCGGCGACGGCCCGGTCGACCGCGTCGGGGTGCTCGGCCAGGTGCCGGGCGCCCAGCTCGCGCAGGTCGTCGAGCGCGAGCACCCAGTTGCCGTCGGGGGTGCCGTCGAAGGTGATCACCCGGGTCAGTGTGGGCAGCCGGTCGCGCTGGCCACGGATCTTCTCGATCTGGACGTCGTCCTCGGCGAACACGATCCGGGACTCGCTGTCGTCGAGGATGAAGCCGACGTCGTCGGCCCCCGTCGTGGGATAGACGGTCGTGGTCGCCGCGCCGGCGCAGGCGATCGCCAGGTCGGCGTACAGCCACTCGATGCGGGTGCCGCTCGCGATCGCCACCCGGTCCTCGGGCTCGATGCCGAGCGCCAGCAGACCGGCCGCGAGGGTGCGCACGGTCTCGCCGGCCTGTGCCCAGGTGACCGACTCCCAGCGGTCACCGACCGGGTAGCGGAACGCCTCCGAGCTCGGGGTCGCAGCGATCCGGTCGAGCAGCATCCGGGGGACCGACGTCGCCTGACCGGGCAACGGTTCGTGCAGGGGAGTGGTGGTGGTCTCGGACATCTCGGTTCTCCAGTCCTGTGGGGGTGAGGGTGGGGTTCGTGGGAGAGGGGATCGCCGGCCCGAGGTGGCCCAGGTCGACGACGACGTCCAGCCGGTTGATCCCGGCCGGCGTCGTGGTGGTCGGGCCGAGCCGGCGCAGCATCGCCAGCGAGGCCTCGTTGTCCGCGGTCACGGTGGTGACCAGCTCGGTCACGCCGGGCGGTCGCTGGCGCATCAGCTCGTCGAGGAGGGCGGTGGCCACCCCCCGGCCCTGCCACTCGTCCAGGACCGTCACGGCGACGTCGGCCGCAGTCGGGTCCTCGCGGTAGCGGATGATCCGCGCCACCCCGACCGGCACGCCCTGGTGGTCCTCGTCGATGACCACCAGGGCCAGCGCCACGTGGTCGACGCCGTCCACCTCGTCGACGAGGTGGTCGAGCAGGGCGTCGCTCAGGTGGGGCACCGAGGCGAGGAACCGGTGGTAGCGCGCGTCGGTGGAGAGCTGCTCGTAGCCGTCGCGCAGGGCCGCCCGGTCCTCCGGATAGAGCGGCCAGATCTGCGCGAGCGTGCCATCAGCGAGCCGGGCCTCCGCGATCATGGTGCCAGCCTCGTCGTGGTCGGCGTGGTCGGGCAGCGCCGATGGTCCCGTACCGACCGGTCCGAAGGGCCGTGCGCGAGGAATGGCCCCGCGCGTGCATCCGTTGGGACTGCCATGACCACCATCGGACTCATCGGATCAGGCAACATCGGCAGCACGGTCGCGCGGCTCGCGGTCGACGCCGGCTACGACGTCGTGCTGAGCAACAGCCGCGGCCCCGAGACCCTCGCCGACCTGGTGGCGGAGCTCGGCGACCACGCCCGGGCGGCGACCACCGGACGAGGCCGCGGCGGCCGGCGACCTCGTCGTCGTGACGGTGCCGTTGAAGAGCGTGCCCGACGTCCCCGTCGAGCCGCTCCGCGGCAAGGTCGTCATCGACACCTGCAACTACTACCCGCAGCGCGACGGGCAGATCGCCGAGCTGGACGACGAGTCCACGACCACCTCCGAGCTCGTGCAGGCGCACCTGCCGGAGTCGAAGGTGGTCAAGGGCTTCAACAACATCTACTTCGAGTTCCTGCATCGCCTGGCCCGCCCGAAGGGCGACCCGGAGCGGAGCGTCCTGGCGATCGCCGGGGACGACGCGACGGCCAAGCAGGAGGTGTCGGCCTTCCTCGACGACATCGGGTACGACGCGTACGACGCCGGCCCGCTCGCCGAGGGCTGGCGGTTCCAGCGCGACACCGCGGCGTACGCCGGCCTGTACGTCGAGGGGGAGGTCACCTCGTGGCCCCCGCAGCACGCCCGCCGCGTCGACGCGGACCTGCTGCGGCGAGAAGCTGGACGCCGCGAAGCGCTACCGCGACATGTGAACGCGCCGAAACCGGCGCGCGACGGTGACGGGCGGCTCGATACCATCGGGCGGTCCGTCACCGAGACCGAGGAGACACCGTGTCCGACCTGAAGATCGCCCTCGTCCACGCCGACGCGCGTGAGGAGCGGACGGTCACGACGGGCACCAAGGCCTGGGAGCTGTTCGCCGACGACGCCGACATCATCGCCGCGCGGGTCAACGGCCAGCTCAAGGACCTCTCCTACGAGCTCGCCGACGGCGACGACGTCGAGGGCGTCGCCATCGACAGTCCAAGGACGGCCACGACATCCTGCGCCACTCCACCGCCCACGTGATGGCCCAGGCCGTCCAGCAGCTGTTCCCGGAGGCGAAGCTCGGCATCGGCCCGCCGGTCGCAGGACGGCTTCTACTACGACTTCGACGTCGAGACCCCGTTCGTGCCGGAGGACCTCGACAAGATCGAGACCGCGATGCGCAAGATCATCAAGGAGGGCCAGCGGTTCTCCCGCCGGGTCACCAGCGACGCGGCGGCGATCGACGAGCTGCAGGACGAGCCCTACAAGATCGAGCTGATCGGCCTGAAGGGCTCCGGCAAGGGCGAGGAGGCGGCCGAGGGCGCCAGCGTCGAGGTCGGCGCCGGCGAGCTCACCATCTACGACAACGTCCGCCGCAACGGAGAGGTCGCGTGGAGCGACCTGTGCCGCGGCCCGCACCTGCCGACGACCAAGCGCATCCCGGCGTTCAAGCTGATGCGGTCCGCCGCGGCGTACTGGCGCGGTGACGAGAAGAACAAGCAGCTCCAGCGCATCTACGGCACCGCGTGGGAGTCCAAGGAGGCGCTCGCGGAGCACCTCCACCGCATCGAGGAGGCCGAGCGCCGCGACCACCGCAAGCTCGGCCGCGACCTCGACCTGTTCAGCTTCCCCGACGAGATCGGCTCCGGCCTCCCGGTGTTCCACCCCAAGGGCGGCGATCATCAAGCGGGAGATGGAGGACTACGTCCGCCGGCGGCACATCGAGGAGGGCTTCGAGTACGTCGGCACCCCGCACATCGCCAAGGAGGGGCTGTTCTACACCTCCGGCCACCTGCCGTACTACGGCGAGGGGATGTTCCCGCCGCTCGACGTGGACGGCATGGAGTACCGGCTCAAGGCGATGAACTGCCCGATGCACAACCTGATCTACCGGTCGCGACAGCGCTCCTACCGCGAGCTGCCGCTGCGGCTGTTCGAGTTCGGACACGTGTACCGGCACGAGAAGTCGGGCGTGATCCACGGCCTCACCCGGGTGCGCGGGTTCGCCCAGGACGACTCGCACTCCTACGTCACCAAGGAGCAGGCGCCGGCGGAGATCAAGCACCTGCTCGACTTCTGCCTCGGGCTGTTCCGCGACTTCGGTCTCGACGACTTCTACCTCGAGCTGTCCACGCGCGACGACTCCAAGCCGGACAAGTTCATCGGCTCCGACGAGGACTGGGAGATCGCGACCAAGGTCCTCGAGGACGTCTGCCTCGAGTCGGGCCTCGAGCTCGTCCCCGATCCGGGCGGGGCGGCGTACTACGGCCCCAAGGTGTCGGTGCAGGCCCGGGACGCCATCGGCCGCACCTGGCAGATGTCGACCATCCAGTACGACTTCAACCAGCCGTCGCCGGACCGGTTCGCGCTCGAGTACGTCGCACCCGACGGCTCGCGCCAGCAGCCGGTGATGATCCATTCGGCCAAGTTCGGCTCGATCGAGCGGTTCATCGGTGTCCTGGTCGAGCACTACGCCGGCGCCTTCCCGCCGTGGCTCGCGCCGGTGCAGGTGCAGGCCATCCCGGTCGCCGAGCGGCACAACGACTACCTGTTCGACGTGGCGAGGCGGATGCGGGCGCAGGGCCTGCGCGTCGAGGTCGACGACTCCGACGATCGGATGCAGAAGAAGATCCGCAACGCGCAGCTGCAGAAGGTGCCGTTCATGGTGATCGTCGGTGACGACGACATGGCGGCTGGTGCCGTGTCGTTCCGGTACCGCGACGGCCGGCAGGACAACGGGGTGCCCATCGACGAGGCGATCGCGCGGGTCGCCGAGGCGGTGGCGGCGCGCACGCAGGTCTAGGAATGCGCCCGCTGGCGGGGATCGCGTTGGTCCTCGCCCTCGGCGCGGGCGCGTGCTCGTCCGCGGGAGGCGGCGCGGCGCCGGCGCCGTCTGCGCGGTCGCCGCGGCCGACCTCGGTCGTGGAGCCGACCCAGGACCCGGCGGCCGCCCGCATGGCCGCGCTCGCGCGGCTCGCGGAGTCGGCGGCGGCCGCGCTGCCGCAGCGGCGGGCACCCGCACCGCGGACCGGCGAGGTGCTCGGTGCGGACGTGAGCTGGCCGCAGTGCCCGCGCGGCATGGGCATTCTCGAGCGGCGCACGCTCGGCCGACCGATGCCGGTGCCGACGGCACAGTACGTCGTGCTCGGGCTGACCAACGGTCCCGGCTTCACCGCCAACCCGTGCCTGGCCGACCAGGTGGCGTGGGTCCGGGAGCGGCACCTGCTCGGCGCGGCGTACGCCGTCGTCAGCCTGCCCGGTGACGACGCGCTCGCCGAGCACGCTGCCGACGGTCCCTACGACGGCGCGACCCGGCTCGGCGGGTTCGCGAACGCCGGCTACCAGCAGGCGCTGGCCAACGTCGTCACCCTGCGGCGAGCGGGCCTCGCGTCGCCGGTGGTCTGGGTCGACGTCGAGCCGGTGCCCGACTTCGAGTGGAGTGCCGACCGCACGGTCAACGCGGCGGTCGTCGAGGGCGCCGTCCGGGGCTACCGGGACGGCGGCTACCGGGTCGGGATCTACTCGACGCCGGCGCTCTGGGAGCGTGTGGTCGGGGCGCTCGCGCTCGGCCTGCCCGAGTGGCGGGCCGCGGGGCAGACCTCGCAGGCCGAGGCACGAGCGCGGTGCGGCGCCGACTGGTCGATCCAGGGCGGACGCGCCGTGCTCGCCCAGTGGGTGGCGGACCAGCGCGACCAGGACATCACCTGCCCGGGGACGTCCGCCCGCCTGGCGCGGTGGTTCGTGCAGCTGTGAGCTGCTTCTCGTAGCGGCGGCACGGCGAGACGAACCGCTGACCCAGGGCGGTCACCTCGTAGGGGAGGTCGTCCGCGTCGTACCAGCCGTGCTTCTCGTAGAAGCGCCGTGCCCGGGCGTTCCCGACCACCACCGCGAGCCACGCGACGTCGTACCCGCCCGCGGCGACGCGCTCCTCGGCGTCGGCGAGCAGCGGCGCCGCGACCCCGCTGCCGTGCAGGTCGGGGTCGACGAAGATCTGCTCGACCTCGTCGTCGGCCACCATGGCGAACCCCGCGACGCGACCGTCCACCTCTGCCACCGTCGTGTCGGCGACACGGGACGGGGTGCGCTCGTGGAAGGCCTCGAGCGTGCGCCCGGCGGTCAGGCCCTCCGGGACGTGGCCCGCGTGGGCCACGTGCCAGGCACGGTGCCAGATGTCGGCGACGGGGCCCATGTCCTCGGGGACGGCCGGACGGAGTCTCACGTGCTCACCCTAGGGTTGGGCCCATGACCGACCCCGTGGAGCCCGTGCGCGACGGGTTCGAGGGCTTCGACCGGCTGTGGACGCCGCACCGCATGGCCTACGTCGCGCCCACCGGACCCGCCGCCGCGCCGGGCTGCCCCTTCTGCCGGATGATCGAGCGGCCGGAGGAGGAGGAGAGCCTGGTCGTGCACCGTGGCGAGACGTGCTTCGCCGTGCTCAACCTGCACCCGTACAACCCGGGTCACCTGATGGTGCTGCCGAACCGGCACGTGGCCGACCTCGAGGACCTGACCGACGAGGAGGCTGCCGAGCTGATGGCCATGACCCAGGAGGCGGTGCGGGTGCTACGGATCGTCAGCGGTCCGCACGCCTTCAACGTCGGCCTCAACCTGGGCGGGGTCGCCGGCGGCTCGCTGTCGCAGCACCTGCACCAGCACGTCGTACCGCGGTGGTCCGGGGACGCCAACTTCATCACGGTCGTCGGCGGCACCAAGGTCCTGCCGCAGCTGCTCGACGAGACCCGGGTGCTGCTGGCCGAGGCGTGGGTCGCCCGGTGACCCCGCGCCCCGACGACGTCGGCCTCGCCGCGCGGCTGGTGCGCAACGCCGGCTCGCTCGCCCACCGGATGCGCGCCGACGGGCTGGAGCTGGCCACCAAGACATCGATCTCCGACGTCGTGACCGCGGCCGACCACGCGGCCGAACGGCTGGTCGTCGACGCGCTCGCCGCCGAGCGTCCCGAGGACGGCGTCCTCGGGGAGGAGGGCGCCTCCCGGGACGGGTCCAGCGGCCGCCGCTGGGTCATCGACCCGGTGGACGGCACCTACAACTTCGTCGCCGGGCTGGCCTGGTGGTGCTCGGCGATCGCCCTCGTGGACGGCGACGAGCTCGTGCTCGGTGCGGTCCACCACCCCGCGTCGGGTCGCACGTTCGTCGGCGGGCCGGGCCTGCCGACCACCGTCGACGGCGTCCGGGTCGGCCCGATCGCCGACCGGCCGCTCGCGCAGGCCTGCCTGACGACGTACCTCCACCCGCCGTCGTACGCCGGGGAGGTCGGCGCCGCGTTCGGCCGGATGGTCGGCGGCGCCGCGACCCTGCGCATGCTCGGGTCGGCGTCCATGGACGCGACCGCGATCGCCGAGGGCGCCCTGCACGTGCGCTGCCAGCACTCCCTGCCGCCGTGGGACGAGCTGCCCGGCGCGGCGCTGATCCTGGGGGCCGGGGGAGCGGCGCGACGGATCGAGGCCGCCGGCGTCACGTGGTACGCCGCCGGGGCCCCGACCGCCGTCGCCGACATCGCCCGCCGGCTCGGGGCTCAGGACTGACCGCTCACCGCACGCCGTACAGGTGCTCCAGGGCGAGCTGGTCGAGCCTCTCGAAGCCCATCCCGCGCTGTGCGGCGGCCTCGGGGTCGAACGACTCGGCCCGCAGGTCGGCGAGCGACTCGCCCTGCGCGAGGCTGGGCACGGCGAGCTGGTCGACGCGGGCGTCCGTCAACGCCTGCTGCACCTCGGGGTCGGCCCGGAACGCGCGGACCTTGTCGCGCAGGATCAGGTAGTTGCGCATGCAGGCGCGTGCCGACTCCCACACGCCGTCCATGTCCTCGGTGCGCGGCGGCTTGTAGTCGAAGTGCCGCGGCCCGTCGTACCCGCCGTTCTCCACGATGTCGACGGTCCAGAACGCGCCGCGGGCGTTCCCGGCGCCGAACCGCAGGTCCTGGTCGTAGCGCGGACCGGTCTGGCCGTTGAGGTCGATGTGGAAGAGCTTGCCGTGCCAGAGCGCCTGGGCGAGGCCGTGGGCGTAGTTCAGGGACGCCATCTCCTCGTGTCCCACCTCGGGGTTGAGGCCGACCATCTCGGGGTGCTCGAGCTCGTTGATGAAGGCGAGAGCATGTCCGACGGTCGGGAGCAGGATGTCGCCGCGCGGCTCGTTCGGCTTCGGTTCGATCGCGAACCGCAGGTCGTAGCCCTGCTCGCGCACGTAGGCGCCGAGGATGTCGAACGCCTCCTTGTAGCGTGACAGCGCGGTCTTGACGTCCTTGGCGGCGCCGGACTCCGCACCCTCGCGCCCGCCCCAGGCCACGAAGGTCTGCGCGCCGAGCTCGGCGGCGAGGTCGATCTGGTCGGCGGCCTTCGCGATCGCGAACCGGCGCACGTCGCGGTCGTTGTTGGTGAAGCCGCCGTCGCGGAAGACCGGGTGGGAGAACAGGTTCGTCGTGACCATCGGGACCACCAGGCCGGTCTCCTCGAGCGCCTTGCGGAACGGCGCGAGGTGCCGCTGCTTCTCGGCCTCGTCGGCACCGAACGGGAACACGTCGTTGTCGTGGAACGTGATGCCGTAGGCGCCCAGGTCGCTGAGTCGGTGGATGGCCTCCGCAGGGTCGAGGACCGGCCGGATCGGTCCGCCGAACACGTCGACGCCCTGCCAGCCCACCGTCCACAACCCGAAGGAGAAGCGGTCGTCGCGGGTGGGGGAGTAGCTCGCTGACTCGGTCATGGTCCCTGCAGCCTCCGTCGGAGTCGTTTCGTTTGGTCGGGCAACAAAACCCCGCTATCGGGCCCTTGCCGGGGGCCGGAGTCGTGAGTATGTTGTGACCCACAACATACCCGGTGACGGCCGTCACAGGACAGTGGTCAGAGCAACCAGTCCGGTCGTCCCGTCCCAGCATGGAGGTCGAGGAATGGTCAGGAAGAACGGTGCACGGCTCGCGTCCCTCGCGGCGGCGGGCGTGCTCGCGCTGGGCGCCCTTGCGGCGTGCGGCAGCGACGACAACGGCGGCGGCAGTAGCGGTGGCGGTGGCGAGGCCACCGGCAAGGTCGGGGTGATCCTCCCCGACGCGACGACGTCCCCGCGGTGGGAGGCCAACGACCGCCCGGCACTGCAGAAGGCGTTCGACGACGCCGGCATCGAGTCGATCATCGACAACGCGCAGGGCGACACCTCGAAGTTCGGCACGATCTGCGACAGCATGCTGAACCAGAAGGTCCAGGTCCTGCTGATCGTCAACCTCGACTCCGCATCCGGCAAGGCGTGCCTCGACAAGGCCACCGCCGCGGGCGTCGTCAGCATCGACTACGACCGCCTGACGCTGGGCGGCGGCGCGTCGTACTACGTGTCCTTCGACAACGTCGAGGTCGGCCGGCTCCAGGGCCAGGGACTCATCGACTGCCTCGACGCCGAGAACAAGTCGCAGGCGAACATCGTCTACATCAACGGCGACCCGAACGACAACAACGCCGCACTGTTCAAGTCCGGCTACGAAGAGGCGCTCAAGGACAAGATCGACTCCGGCGACTACAAGCTCGTCGGTGACCAGAGCGGCTTCTGGGACGCCACCAAGGCCGGCACCGCCTTCGAGCAGCTCTACACCAAGAACAACGGCAAGGTCGACGGGGTCGTGTCCGCCAACGACACGATGGCGTCGGGCATCATCGCCCGCCTGAAGGCCAACGGCCTGGCCGGCAAGGTCCCGGTCACCGGCCAGGACGCGTCGGTCGAGGGTCTGCAGAACATCCTGGCCGGCAACCAGTGCATGACGGTCTACAAGAACGCCGAGCTCGAGGCCAAGACCGCCTCCGACCTGGCGATCGCCCTGATCCAGGGTGACAAGGCGAAGGCCGACTCGATGGCGAACCAGACCGTGAAGGACACCGAGACCGGCAAGGACGTCCCGTCCGCGCTGGCCACCCCGGTCGCCATCACCAAGGACAACATGCAGCAGGTCTTCGACGACGGTTACCAGAAGGTCTCCGACGTCTGCACCAGCAACTTCAAGAAGTACTGCGACCAGGCCGGCATCAAGTAGCCGCCGGCCCATGCACGCGTGACACGGGGGCTCGTCCGCTCGGGACGGGTCCCCGTGTCCGTCTCCTGGCCCGATCGACTGCGGTCGGAGCCCGATGCGCGGCAGCATGTCCCCGCACCGTTCGCCATCCCACGCCTTGACGAGGAGAGATCTGTGTCCGTCGAAGCGCCCGAGAAGTCCGGGCCACCCGCGTCGGTCGAGCCGCTGCTCAGCCTGCGCGGCATCCAGAAGAGCTTCGGAGCCGTGCACGTGCTGCGCGGGGTCGATCTCGACGTGCGCCCCGGCCAGGTGACAGCCCTGGTCGGTGACAACGGTGCCGGCAAGAGCACCCTGATCAAGGGGATCGCCGGCATCCACGCCTTCGACGAGGGCGACTACACCTTCGAGGGCCGCAAGGTCTCCGTCCACGGCCCGAAGGACGCCAACGAGCTCGGCATCGAGGTCGTCTACCAGGACCTGGCCCTGTGCGACAACCTCGACGTCGTCAACAACATGTTCCTCGGGCGCGAGCTGCGCAGCCGGGGCCTGATCGACGACTTCACCATGGAGTCGCGGGCCCGCGAGACCCTCGATGGTCTCTCGGTCCGGACCCTGAAGTCGGTCCGCACGTCGGTGTCCTCCCTCTCGGGCGGCCAGCGACAGACCGTGGCGATCGCCCGTGCCGTGCTCTGGAACTCCAAGCTGGTGATCCTCGACGAGCCGACCGCGGCGCTCGGCGTCGCGCAGACCGAGCAGGTCCTGCGGCTGGTCCGGAGGCTGGCCGACCGCGGCCTGGCGGTCGTGCTCATCAGCCACAACCTCAACGACGTGTTCCAGGTCGCCGACGACATCGCGGTGCTGTACCTGGGCGAGCTGGTCGCCCAGGTGCGGCGCGACGAGGTCAGCAACAACCAGGTCGTCGAGCTCATCACGACGGGCCGGTCCGGCGACCTCGGCGTCCAGGACGGAGGTGACTCCTGATGAGCGACCAGGCCACGGCGCCGCGGGTCACCCTTGGGGACGTCGCCCGGGGCTACCTCACGCGGCTGCGGGGTGGCGAGGTCGGCTCCCTGCCGGCGATCCTCGGGCTCATCGCCCTGGTGGTCGTCTTCTCCGCACTCAAGCCGGCGACCTTCACCAACGCCTTCAACTTCGCGAACCTGATCAGCCAGGCTGCGGCGTACGTCGTGCTCGCCATGGGGCTGGTCTTCGTCCTGCTCCTCGGTGAGATCGACCTGTCGGCCGGTGTCACCGGCGGCACCGCGGCCTCCGTGCTCGCGATCGCCGCGACCAAGCACGACTGGCCGGCCGTGCCCGCCCTGATCGCCTGCCTGCTCACCGGCGCGGTGATCGGCACGGTCATCGGCCTGCTGGTCGCCCAGCTCGGGATCCCGTCGTTCGTGGTGACGCTGGCGTTCTTCCTCGGGCTCCAAGGCGTCATGCTCGCGCTCCTCGGGGTCGGCGGCACCGTCGGCATCCACAACGAGGCGCTGCTCAAGCTGAACAACGACACCCTCCCGGTGTGGCTGGGCTGGACCCTGGCCCTGGTCGGGTTGGTCGGCTATGCCGGGCTGACGTTCCACACCATGCGGCAGCGCCGGGCCCGCGGGCTGGTCGCCGACCCGCTGATCCTGTGGGCCATCAAGGTCTCCGGGATGAGCGCTCTGGTGATCGCCGTCGTGGGCTACCTGTCGAAGGAGCGGAGCCGCAATCCGCTGCTGATCTCGCTCAAGGGCGTGCCCCTCGTGCTGGCCATCCTGGTGGGGCTCCTGATCCTGCTCACGTTCCTGCTGAGCCGCACATCCTGGGGACGGCACGTGTACGCCGTGGGCGGTAATGCCGAGGCCGCCCGCCGGGCCGGCATCAACGTCGCCCGGATCAAGCTGACCTGCTTCATCATGTGCTCGACGCTGGCCGCGGTCGCGGGCGTGCTGATCGCCAGCCGCGACAACGGCGTCTCGCCCACCACGGGTGGCGGCACCACCCTGCTGTACGCCGTCGGCGCGGCCGTGATCGGTGGCACCAGCCTCTTCGGTGGCAAGGGCAAGGTCTTCCACGCCCTGATCGGTGGCTTCGTCATCGCGGTGATCGACAACGGCATGATCCTGCTCAACCAGCCCCCGGGCACCGTGTTCATGGTGACCGGCGGCGTGCTGCTGCTGGCGGCCAGCGTCGACGCGATCAGTCGCCGGCGGGCCTCCGCCAGCGGCCGGTGACAGGACGGGTGGAGAGACGGCCATGTCCACCCGCAGCGGCGTCGGCACCGAGGAGCTGCGGCGGGCGAACCTGCGCGCCATCCTCCAGACGGTGCACACGCACGGTCCCACGACGCGGGCGGCGCTGACCCGACAGCTCGGGCTGAACCGCAGCACCATCGGCGCGCTCACCGTGGAGCTCCAGAGCCTCGGCCTGGTCTCCGAGGAGACGGCGGCGGTCGGGGGGCGCTCGGGCCGCCCCTCCCACCTCGTCGTCCCGCGCCAGGACAACGTGGTGGTCGCGGTGGACGTCGGGGTGGACCGGATCGCGGTGGCGCTGGTGGGTCTGGGAGGGACGGTCCTCGACCGGCGCACCCGCATCCACCAGCGTGGCGAGCACGACGTCGCACACGTCGTGGAGGCGGTGGCGCAGATGGTCGAGGAGATCCGCTGCGACGCGGGCGGCCGTCGCTGCCTGGGGATCGGCGTCTCGGTTCCCGGCGCCGTCCGGGCCGTCGACGGGCTGGTCCGGTTCGCCCCGAACCTCGGCTGGGTCGAGGAGCCGTTCACCGACCTCCTGGCGCGGCGGCTGGGGCGGTCGGTCTCCACCGGCAACGACGCGAACCTCGGGGTCCTCGCCGAGCACCTGCGGGGCGCGGCGGTCGGCTACTCCGACGTGGTCTACCTCAGCGCCAGCGTCGGCATCGGTGGCGGCTTCCTCATGGGTGGCCGACCGCTCGCGGGCGCGACCGGGTACGCCGGGGAGGTCGGCCACATGCAGGTCGACAGCCAGGGACCGGTGTGCCGGTGCGGTGCGGTCGGGTGCTGGGAGACCAAGGTCGGGGAGAACGTGCTGCTCCAGCACGCCGGGCGGCTGCCCGGCGGCGGCCCGGAAGCGGTCGCCGAGGTCATCGCGGCGGCGCAGGCGGGGGAGGAGCGGGCCGCCGCGGCGGTCGCGGACGTCGCCGACTGGTGCGGGGTCGGTATCCGCGCGATCGTCAACCTCTTCAACCCCGAGGTGATCGTGCTCGGCGGCTGCCTGGCCCAGGTGTGGCGGGCGGCCGGCGACCGGGTCAACGCGGCGATGATGCGCAGCACGCTGATGGCGCCCCGGGACGAGGTCGTGATCCGGGCCGCGCAGCTCGAGGACGACTCCCCGCTCATCGGCGCGGCCGAGCTGGCGTTCGCACCGGTGCTGGAGTACCCGCAGGCGGTGCCGCAGGCGGTCTGACGCCCTGCCGGTAGCCTGCTCCCGCCATGCTCGAACGTTTCCGTGCCTTCTGGACCAAGGTCCTCGCCCCGATCGCCAACCTCCTGATCCGGCTCGGGGTGAGTCCGGACGCGGTCACCCTGGTCGGGACGCTCGGCGTGTCCGCGGGTGCGCTCGTGTTCTTCCCGCGCGGCATGCTGCTCGTCGGTGTGCTCGTCATCACGGCGTTCGTCTTCAGCGACCTCGTCGACGGCTACATGGCGCGCACGACCGGCCGGGTCAGCAAGTTCGGTGCGTTCTGGGACTCCACGCTGGACCGGATCGGGGACGGCGCGATCTTCATCGGGCTGGCCCTCTACTTCGCCTGGGAGGAGCCCAGCCGGCTCTACCTGGTCCTCTGCCTGGTCTGCCTGCTGATGGGCGGGGTGACGTCCTATGCCCGGTCGCGCGGCGAGACCCTCGGCTTCTCGGTCAAGGTCGGCATCGCCGAGCGGGCCGACCGGCTGGTCGCGATCCTGGTGATGACCGGCCTCAGCGCCATCTTCGACCTGCCCGTCCTGCTGTACGTCGCCCTGTGGGCGCTCGCGGTCGCCTCGACGATCACGGTCGTGCAGCGGGTGTGGGTGGTCCGGAAGCAGGCGATTGCGGAGTCCGGCACTACGATCTGAGCATGGCTGACAGCACCATCGAGACCGCCGGCGTCGAGACCGGCACCGGCACCACGCGCGTCAAGCGCGGCATGGCAGAGATGCTCAAGGGCGGCGTGATCATGGACGTCGTCACCTCGGAGCAGGCGAAGATCGCCGAGGACGCCGGCGCCGTCGCCGTGATGGCGCTCGAGCGGGTCCCCGCGGACATCCGCGCGCAGGGCGGCGTCTCGCGGATGAGCGACCCCGACATGATCGACGGGATCATCGAGGCGGTGTCGATCCCGGTGATGGCCAAGGCGCGGATCGGGCACTTCGCCGAGGCGCAGGTGCTCCAGTCGCTGGGCGTGGACTACGTCGACGAGTCCGAGGTGCTGACCCCCGCCGACTACGCCAACCACATCGACAAGTGGGCGTTCACCGTGCCGTTCGTGTGCGGTGCCACCAACCTCGGTGAGGCCCTGCGCCGCATCACCGAGGGCGCGGCGATGATCCGGTCCAAGGGCGAGGCCGGCACCGGCGACGTGTCGAACGCCGTGACCCACATGCGGACCATCCGGCGCGAGATCCGCCGGCTCGGCGCGCTCGCCGAGGACGAGCTGTTCGTCGCCGCCAAGGAGCTGCAGGCGCCCTACGACCTCGTCAAGGAGGTGGCCGCCAGCGGCAAGCTCCCGGTCGTCCTGTTCACGGCGGGCGGCATCGCCACGCCGGCGGACGCGGCGATGATGATGCAGCTCGGGGCCGAGGGCGTGTTCGTCGGCTCGGGCATCTTCAAGTCGGGCAACCCGGCGCAGCGGGCCGAGGCGATCGTCAAGGCGACCACGTTCTACGACGACCCGGACGTGGTCGCGAAGGTCTCGCGGGGCCTGGGCGAGGCCATGGTCGGCATCAACGTCGAGGAGATCCCGCAGCCGCACCGGCTCGCCGAGCGCGGCTGGTGAGCGCGGGCGACCGACCGCGCATCGGCGTCCTCGCCCTCCAGGGCGACGTCCGTGAGCACCTGCGGGTGCTCGCCGGGCTCGGCGTCGGGGCCGTGCCCGTGCGGCGTACGTCGGAGCTCGAGGCGGTGGACGGCCTCGTCGTGCCCGGCGGGGAGTCGACCACGATGGCGAAGCTGGCGCGGACGTTCGACCTGTTCGAACCGATCCGGCAGCGCATCAAGGAGGGCATGCCCGCCTTCGGCACCTGTGCCGGGATGATCATGCTCGCCGACCGGATCGAGGACGGCGTGCCGGGCCAGGAGACGTTCGGCGGCCTGGACATCACCGTGCGCCGCAACGCGTTCGGCCGGCAGGTCGACTCGTTCGAGGGCGATCTCGACGTCGCGGGGCTCGACGCGCCCGTGCACGCCATCTTCATCCGCGCGCCCTGGGTCGAGGGGTCGGCGACGACGTCGAGGTCCTCGCTCGTGTCGACGAGGTCCGGCCGCGGGTAGGATCGTCGCGGTCCGTCAGGGTTCGCTGATGGCGACGTCGTTCCATCCCGAGGTGGGTGGCGACGCCCGGGTCCACCGGCTGTTCGTGGACCTGGTCGAGGGTCTCGACGAGCTCGACCACCGTACTTAGAAGGAGACGCATGTCTGGCCACTCCAAGTGGGCGACCACCAAGCACAAGAAGGCGGTCATCGACGCCAAGCGCGGCAAGCTGTTCGCCAAGCTGATCAAGAACATCGAGGTCGCCGCGCAGATGGGCGGCGCTGACCCCGCCGGCAACCCGACCCTCTACGACGCCATCCAGAAGGCCAAGAAGCAGTCGGTGCCGAACAAGAACATCGACTCCGCGGTCAAGCGCGGTCCGGTGGCCTGGAGAGCGGCGGCGTCGACTACGAGACGATCATGTACGAGGTCTACGGACCGCAGGGCGTGGCGCTGCTCGTCGAGTGCCTCACCGACAACCGCAACCGGGCGGCGATGGAGGTCCGGACCGCGGTCACCCGCAACGGCGGCACCATGGCCGACCCCGGCTCCGTGTCCCGGCTGTTCACCCGCAAGGGCGTCGTGGTCGTGGAGAAGAACCAGGAGCGCGGCGGCAAGCCGTGGGAGATCACCGAGGACGACATCCTCGAGGCGACGCTCGACGCGGGCGCCGAGGAGGTCACCGACCTGGGCGAGACCTTCGAGATCCAGTCCGAGGCCTCCGACGTGGTCGCCGTCCGCACCGCACTCCAGGCCGCCGGGATCGACTACGACTCGGCCGAGGTCCAGTTCGTCGCGACGATGGACATCCCGGTCGCCGAGGTCGACGTGGCCGGCAAGGTGTTCCGCCTGGTCGACGCGGTCGACGACCTCGACGACGTGCAGAACGTCTTCAGCAACGCCGACATCTCCGACGAGGTGCTCGAGTCCATCGACGCGTGAGCGACTCGCGTCACTTGCTGTAACGCCCGTTTACCCGCTCTTCCCACCGTGCTGCAAACGGGTGGGAAGGTGGGGTAAACGGGCGTTACAGCTGTTGCCCGGCGCCGGATCAGGTCCGCCGGCGCGTCACGATGAACGGCGCGAGGTCACTGATGTCGGTGCCGAATCGCGAGCACGTGTCGGCGTACTCCCGCAGCAGTCGGCGGCGGGCGGCGGCCTGACCCTCGCGGCAGTCCTCCACGGTGATGCGGGAGACGCCGAGCTTGAAGCCGGTGATGAAGTCCTGCCGGGTCTTCTCGCGTCGCAGCGACGCGCGCGGATCCTGGCCGTCGAGGCCGTACTTCGACCACCCGTCCGGCTCGAAGATGTGCCGTCCGACCCGCAGGTCGCACCAGACCGTCCGGATGCCGTCGGTGAGCCCGAACTGAGTCTGTGGGCGACCGATCCGGAGGCCGTGCACCAGGACCCGTGCCTCCGACTCCAGCCAGGACTCGGCGCCGGCGTCTGCGAGGTCGATCGCGGCATCCATGGTGCGGCTGCCCGGCCAGCACCACATCGCCTCGCGGGCGGCGGCGAGGTCGGCACGGGTCACACCGCGGCGCAGCGCGGCATCGCAGCAGGCGACGCCGGCCACCAGGCCGTGCTCCCGCGCCATGTCGAGGGCCGTGCGCGCAAGGTCGAGCATCCGGAGGCCGTCGACCGTCACCACCTGTTCCGACGTGTACGGCGCCAGGTGGTGCTTGACGCCCGCGCGCACGGCGTCGCCGTGGACCTTCGGTCGCGTCACGTGCACCAGTGACCGCTCGGGGTCGGGGGAGCCCAGGTCCAGCGCGAGTGCGGCCGAGTCGTGGCTCAGGACGTGCGCGCACCGCAGGCATGCCTGTGCCGCCCGGGCGCGGAGCAACGGCCGGCCCCGGTACGGATCGAGCTCGGCCCACCGGTCCGCCTCGGCGTACACGCCGCGGCGCAGGTGGACCAGCTCCCCGTCACGGACGAGGCGCCGCAGATCGGCGTCGTCGAGGCCCGCGGCAGTTGCGGCCTGGCGCGTGATGAGGCCGTGCTCGTCGGGATGAAGAAGTGGGTGGCGCAGGTACATGTCCCCACGGTGGGGCGTCCGCCACCGGCTTCGCTCGAGTGCGCAGCCCGGGTGTGGACGGCCCCTGCGCCGGGATGGGCTGTGGACGGTTCGGGGCCGCCCAGATGGCTGTAACGCCCGTTTACCCCGTCTTCCCATGAGGGGCGACAACATGGTGGGAAGGCGGGGTAACCCGGCGTTACAGCTGATGGCCGCGCTCCGCAGGCGTGTCGCGCCCGCCGCCGGGGGCGCCGCCGGTTAGCGTGGCTCCGAACACCTGTTCGGACGGAAGGCCTGACGATGCGCGTGCTCGGGATCGACCCCGGCCTGACCCGGTGCGGCATGGGCGTGGTCGAGGGCTCGGTGGGCCGGCCGCTGACGCTGGTCGACGTCAACGTGCTGCGCACGTCGTCGCGACCTGCCGGTCGCCGCAGCGGCTGGTGACGATCGAGAGGGGCATCGACGCCTGGCTCGACGAGTACGGCCCGGACGCGGTCGCGGTGGAGCGGGTCTTCGCCCGCTCCGACGTCAGCACGGTGATGGGCACCGCCCAGGCCAGCGGCATCGCGATGGTGTGCGCGGCCCGGCGGGGCCTGCCGGTCGCGCTGCACACCCCGAGCGAGGTGAAGGCGGCGGTGTCCGGCAACGGCCGCGCCGACAAGGCGCAGGTCGGCGCGATGGTCACCCGGATCCTGCGGCTCGACGCGCCGCCCAAGCCGGCCGACGCGGCCGACGCGCTCGCGCTGGCCATCACCCACATCTGGCGCGGCGGCGCCCAGGCGCGCATCGACGCGGCGCTGCGCGGCGAGCGCCGGACCGCACGGAAGGAGCAGAGCGATGATCGCGTTCGTGCGCGGCCAGGTGGCCGCCGTGACCCTCTCCAGCGCCGTGCTGGAGGTCGGCGGCGTGGGCCTGGAGGTGCATGTGCACGCCGGGCACCCTCGCCACCCTGCGCACCGGGCGGGAGGCCGGCCCTGCCCACGAGCATGGTGGTGCGCGAGGACTCCCTGACCCTGTTCGGCTTCGTCGACGAGGACGAGAAGCAGACCTTCGAGCTGCTGCAGACCGCCTCCGGCGTCGGCCCGAAGCTGGCCCAGGCGATGCTCGCCGTGCTCGCCCCGGACGACCTGCGCCGCGCCATCGCCGGCGACGACGTGAAGACGCTGACCCGGGTGCCCGGCATCGGCCAGAAGGGCGCCCAGCGGATCATCCTCGAGCTCAAGGACCGCATCGGCGCGCCGACCGGCGGCCGGCCCGGCCGCGGCGGCCGGCGCGCCGGCGGCGCCGTGGCGCGACCAGGTGCACCAGGGCCTGGTCGGCCTCGGCTGGCCGGCCCGGGACGCCGAGAAGGCCGTCGACGCGGTCGCCGCCCGAGGCCGGCGAGGTGCCCGACGTGGCCGCGCTGCTGCGGGCCGCCCTCCGCACCCTGAGCAAGGCCTGAGCCGTGCCGTTCCACGAGGACGACCTGGACGCGGCGGAGGAGCACGCACCTGCGCGTCGCTGACCGCCGCCGAGGCGGAGGGCGACGAGCGGGCCGTCGAGGCGGCGCTGCGCCCGCGCACGCTCGACGAGGTCGTCGGCCAGGCCCGGGTCCGCGAGCCAGCTCGGGCTGGTGCTCGAGGCGGCCCGCCAGCGCGGCCGCGCGCCCGACCACGTGCTGCTGTCCGGCCCGCCCGGCCTCGGCAAGACCACGCTGGCGATGATCATCGCCGCCGAGATGGGCGCGCCGCTGCGGCTCACCAGCGGCCCGGCCATCACCCACGCCGGCGACCTCGCGGCGATCCTGTCCGGGCATGAACGAGGGCGACGTGCTCTTCGTCGACGAGATCCACCGGATGTCGCGGCCGGCCGAGGAGATGCTCTACATGGCGATGGAGGACTTCCGGGTCGACGTCGTCATCGGCAAGGGCCCCGGCGCGACCGCCATCCCGCTGGAGATCCCGCCGTTCACCCTGGTCGGCGCCACCACCCGCGCCGGGCTGCTGCCCGGGCCGCTGCGCGACCGGTTCGGCTTCACCGCCCACCTGGAGTTCTACGAGCCGGACGAGCTCGACCTGATCGTCCACCGCTCGGCCGGGCTGCTCGGCGTCGAGCTCACCGCCGACGGCGCCGCCGAGATCGCCTCGCGCTCCCGCGGCACGCCGCGCATCGCCAACCGGCTGCTGCGCCGGGTGCGCGACTACGCCCAGGTGCGCGCCGACGGCGTGGTCACCCTGCCGGTCGCCGCAGGCCGCGCTCGACCTCTACGAGGTCGACGAGCTCGGGCTCGACCGGCTCGACCGCGCCGTGATCGACGTGCTGTGCCGCCGGTTCGGCGGCGGACCGGTCGGCGTCTCCACGCTCGCCGTGGCCGTGGGGGAGGAGCGCGAGACCGTCGAGGAGGTCGCCGAGCCGTTCCTCGTGCGCAACGGCTTCCTGGCCCGCACCCCGCGCGGCCGGGTCGCGACGCCCGCCGCCTGGGAGCACCTCGGCCTGGCCGCGCCCCGTCCCCGCGCCCGGCGGCGGGCGACGCGCCGCTCGTTCGGGGACTGAGCGCGCCGGACCAGGTACGCCGGATTCGTGGCCTGCGCCACCCTCGCGGTTACACTTGCCCGTCGGTCGGCCGGCTGGCCCGGGACCGGCCACCCCTGTTCGCGCTCGAGAGGTTGTTTCGTGCTGGAGTTGTTGCCGCTCGTCGGCATCGCCCTGCTCTTCTGGCTCTTCATCATCCGGCCCGCCAGCCGGCGGCAGAAGGAACTCGGGCGCATGCAGGCCTCGTTGACCGTGGGTGACGAGGTCATGCTGACGTCGGGGTCTTCGGCACCGTACACCGGCTCGAGGACGACCACGTCTGCGTCGAGATCGCCGACGGCGTGACCATCAAGGTCGCCCGCGGCGCCGATCGGCACAGGTCGCCACCAAGGTCGAGCGGCCCGACGACGTACCGGCCGCAGACGAGGACCAGTCCGGCACCGTCGGCGGTCGGAGGAGAACTGACATGGCACGCAAGACCGCCCGGCCGGGGCGCACCCTCGTGGTGTTCTTCGTGGTGGTGGCGATCGCCTACGGCCTGGTGGCGCTCGGCGGCAGCTGGAAGCCCGCGCTCGGCCTGGACCTCCAGGGCGGCACGCGGATCACCTACGCCAAGGGCAGCCCCACCGCGGAGAACCTCAACGAGGCCGCGCGGGATCATCGACCAGCGCGTCAACGGCTCCGGCGTCACCGAGGCCGAGGTGACCACCCAGGGCGGCAGCATCATCGTGGTCGAGATCCCCGGCGACACCGCAGCGACCTCGTCGAGACCGTCGAAGCGCCAGGCGCAGCTGCGGTTCCGCACCGTCGCCTGCACCAGCCAGCAACCCCGGCCCGTGCGCCACGGGACGCGCGCCCACGCAGCTGGGCCGGGCAGCCGCAGCCGTCGGGCCCAGCCGTCCGCGCAGCCGTCGGCGCAGCCCTCGAAGAAGGCGTCCGGCAAGGTCCAGCTCCAGCCCGAAGGACCGCCCGGCGTTCCTGACGGCCGGCAAGCACGCAAGACGTCGAAGAGCCCGCGCGCCACCGCGACGTCGCCGCGCCGCGTCGCCGACCGCGTCGCCGCCTCGTGCGCCTCGACGCCGGTGGCGACCCGGCGCAGGGCGCTGGCGTTCATGCAGAGCCCCGACCCGGCCGCGATCGAGGCGTTCAACAGCCTACTCCTGCCCGGCGAAGAAGCCGGTCGACGACGACCCGGACAAGCCGCTGGTGACCTGCGGCACCGGGGACGACGCGCGGACCAAGTACCTCCTCTCGCCCGCGGTCATCGAGGGCACCGACCTGAAGGGCGCCGAGCGCCGGCGTCCCGCAGCAGCAGGTGGGCTGGCAGGTCGACCTCTCCCTGGGCGGCGAGGGCAAGCAGGTCTTCAGCCGAGCTCTCGCAGAGCCATGGTCGGCACCGACCAGCAGTTCGCGATCGTGCTCGACGGCAAGGTGATCTCGGCGCCGACGTTCAACGGCGTGATCACCAACGGCCAGGCCCAGATCACCGGCAACTTCACCGAGACCGGCGCAAGAGCCTGGCCACCAGCCTCAAGTACGGCGCGCTGCCGATCGCCTTCGAGAAGGACGGCACTCAGGTCGAGACAGATCGGCGCCTCGCTGGCCGGCGACCAGCTCACCGCCGGCCTCACCGCCGGCGTCCTCGGCCTGCTGCTGGTGATGATCTACTGCCTGCTCTACTACCGCGGCCTGGGCCTGGTCGTGGTCTCGTCGCTGATCGTGGCCGGCGGCGTCACCTACGCGATGGTGCTGCTGCTCGGCAAGACCGCCGGCTTCACGCTCACCCTGCCCGGCATCGCCGGCCTGATCGTGGCGGTCGGCATCACCGCGGACTCCTTCATCGTCTACTTCGAGCGCATCCGCGACGAGATGCGCGACGGCAAGTCGATGCGGGTCGCCGTCCAGGCAGGCTGGAATCGCGCGCGGAACACCTGCCTGGCGGCCGACACCGTCTCGTTGCTGGCCGCGGTGGTCCTCTACATCTTCGCGGCCGGCGTGGTGAAGGGCTTCGCGTTCGCGCTCGGCCTCTCCACGCTCATCGACCTGGCGATCTTCTTCTGGTTCACCCACCCGATGGTGACCTGGCTGGCCCGCTACCCGTTCTTCAACCGCGGTCACAAGCTCTCCGGCCTGAGCGCCGAGACCCTCGGCATCGACCGCATCACCACGACGTCCGGAGGGGGCGCCTGATGGGCAAGTTCTCGCGGTTCGGCAACGACCTCTACACGGGTCGCCGGTCCATCGACTTCGTCGGCCGCAAGTGGCTCTGGTACGCCGTCTCGGGGCTGATCGTGGTCGCCGCCGTGCTCGGGCTCTCGGTCAAGGGCCTGGACATGGGCATCGAGTTCATCGGCGGCGCCGAGTACAAGGTCACCAACGTCCCGGCCGAGCGATGACGCAGTCGTCGGCCGACGACCTGCGCAACGCCGTCGCCGACACCGGCCTCGACGCGGCCCAGCAGCCGGTCGTCACCACCAACGGCAACGACGGCCTCCTGGTCCAGGTCAAGCCGGTCACCAACGACGAGAGCCAGACGATCGCCGCCGCCATCCAGAAGACGACCGGCGTCGCCGCCGGCGACGTCAACCCGACCGAGATCGGGCCGAGCTGGGGCAAGGAGATCGCCAAGCGGTCCGGCGATCGGCCTGGCCGTCTTCCTGGTCCTCGTGGTGCTCTTCATCTGGGCCTACTTCCGCGAGTGGAAGATGTCGGTCGCGGCGATCGTGGCGCTGGCCCACGACCTCGTGATCACGGTCGGCGTCTACGCGCTGTCGGGATTCGAGGTCACGCCGGCGACGGTCACCGGCGTCCTGACGATCCTCGGGCTTCTCGCTCTACGACACCGTCGTCGTCTTCGACAAGGTGCGCGAGAACACCAAGAACCTCCGCGAGGTCCGGACGACGTACGCCGAGGCCGCCAACCTCGCGGTCAACCAGACCCTGGTGCGGTCGATCAACACCTCGATCGTGGCGCTGATCCCGGTCGGCGCGATCCTCTACGTCGGCGCGGTCCAGCTCGGCGCGAGCACCGCTGAAGGACCTCGCGCTCGCGCTGTTCGTCGGCATGGCCGCCGGTGCCTACTCCTCGATCTTCATCGCCACCCCGCTGCTGGTGCAGCTGAAGGCGAACGAGACCGAGGTCCAGCAGGCCGAGCGCCGGGCGGCGCAGCGGCGCAAGGCGCTGCGAGGCCGACCGGTACGCCTCCGTGCCGGCGTTCACCGACGACATGCCGGTGCACGACGAGCCGGACCTCGACGACGAGCAGGTGGAGGACGCCCCGGTCGCCGGTGGCGCGCCGGCGGCCCGCGAGCCCCGGTCACCCGAGGCGATGGGCCGCGGCCGCGTGGCACCGCAGCCGACGCGTCCGGTCCGGCCGAGCGCGGCGTCCGGCCGCCAGCAGCCGAGCCGGCAGCCGAAGTCCAAGCGCGGCAAGAAGTGACCCCCGGGCATGACTGAGCCGCGCGACGGCTCTGGACGACGCGCTCGCGTTGATCGCCGACGTCCCGGACTTCCCCGAGCCCGGGATCGTCTTCAAGGACATCACGCCGCTGCTCGCCGACCACGCGGCCCTGGGCCTGGTGGTCGAGGCCCTGGCCGCTCCCGGCCGCGACGGGTCCGGGAGCCCCGTGGTCGACAAGGTCCTCGGGATGGAGTCGCGCGGGTTCATCCTCGGTGCCCCGGTGGCCCTGGCGCTCGGCGTGGGCTTCGTGCCGGTCCGCAAGGCCGGAAAGCTGCCGCGCGAGACCTACGCGGTCTCCTACGCCCTGGAGTACGGCGAGGCCACCCTCGAGGTGCACCGGGACGCGCTCCAGCCGGGGGAGCGGGTGCTGCTCGTCGACGACGTGCTGGCCACCGGCGGGACGGCGAGAGCCACCGTCGAGCTGGTCCAGAAGTGCGGGGCGGTCGTGCACGCGGCGGCGATGCTGATGGAGCTCGGCTTCCTGTCGGGGCGCGACGACCCTCGGCGACGTACCGCTCACCACGCTGCTGACGGTCTGATCCCCGCCGGGACCGTGTGGCCGAGGTCCTAGACTGACCAGGTGACCGAGGAACGCACCGCCCCGCCTGCCGAGCGGGAGCGGCGCGCGCCGGAGTCGCCGTCCTCGACCCGGAGCATGCGCGCCCGGCTGGCCCGGATGGGCACGCGGAACCAGTCGGCGAACCCGGTCCTCGAGCCGCTGTTCCGCGTCGGTCCGGGCCAACCACCCCAAGGCCGACCTCGCGCTGCTCGAGCGCGCCTACGTGACCGCCGAGAAGCTGCACGGCACCCAGACCCGCAAGAGCGGCGACCCCTACATCACCCACCCGCTCGCGGTGACCACGATCCTGGCCGACATCGGCATGACCGAGCCGACGCTCGCGGCCGCGCTGCTGCACGACACGGTCGAGGACACGCCGTACACCCTCGAGCAGGTGCGCCAGGACTTCGGCGACGAGGTCGCCCAGCTCGTCGACGGCGTGACCAAGCTCGACAAGGTCAAGTACGGCGACTCCGCACAGGCCGAGACCATCCGCAAGATGATCGTCGCGATGTCGCGCGACATCCGGGTCCTGGTCATCAAGCTCGCCGACCGGCTGCACAACATGCGGACCCTGCGCTACGTCCAGCAGGAGACCCAGGAGCGGGTCGCCCGCGAGACCCTCGACATCTACGCCCCGCTGGCCCACCGGCTGGGCATGAACACCATCAAGTGGGAGCTCGAGGACCTCGCGTTCGCGACCCTGCACCCCAAGATCTACGACGAGATCGTGCGGATGGTCGCCGAGCGGGCGCCGTCGCGCGACCAGTTCCTGGCCGAGGTGATCGCCCAGGTCGAGGCCGACCTGCGCGAGGCGAAGGTGAAGGCGACCGTCACCGGGCCGACCGAAGCACTACTACTCGATCTACCAGAAGATGATCGTCGGGGGCCGCGACTTCTCCGACATCTACGACCTGGTCGGCATCCGCGTCCTGGTCGAGGACGACCGCGACTGCTACACGGTGCTCGGCGTCCTGCACTCGCGCTGGAACCCGGTGCTGGGCCGGTTCAAGGACTACGTCGCGATGCCGAAGTTCAACATGTACCAGTCGCTGCACACCACGGTGATCGGTCCGCAGGGCAAGCCGGTCGAGCTGCAGATCCGGACCTTCGCCATGCACCGTCGCGCCGAGTACGGCGTCGCCGCGCACTGGAAGTACAAGGAGAACGGCCGCGCCGGTGTCGACACCGAGCGGGCCGGCGACCTCGACGACATGACCTGGGTGCGCCAGCTGCTCGACTGGCAGAACGAGGTCGAGGACCCGGGCGAGTTCCTCGAGTCGCTGCGCTTCGAGATCAACCGGGCCGAGGTCTACGTGTTCACGCCGCGCGGCGACGTGATCGCGCTGCCGACCGGGGCGACCCCGGTCGACTTCGCGTACGCCGTGCACACCGAGGTCGGGCACCACACGATCGGCGCGCGGGTCAACGGCCGACTGGTGCCGCTGGAGTCGGCGCTGGAGAACGGCGACGTGGTCGAGGTGTTCACCTCCAAGGCGCCCACCGCGGGCCCGTCGCGCGACTGGCTGGGCTTCGTGAAGTCCCCGCGGGCCCGGTCGAAGATCCGCCAGTGGTTCACCAAGGAGCGCCGCGAGGAGGCGATCGACCGCGGCAAGGAGCAGATCGCCAAGCTGATGCGCAAGGAGGGGCTGCCGCTCAAGCGGCTGATGTCCCACGAGTCGCTCATGCTGGCCGCCGCCCACTTCAAGCTCGCCGACGTGTCCGCGCTGTACGCCGCGGTCGGGCGAGGGCAACCTGTCCGCGCAGGCCGTCGTACGCCGGGTCATCGACCTGCACGGTGGCGACCGAGGGCGCTGCGGAGGACCTCGCCGAGGGCGTCACCATCACCGGTCGGCGGGGCCGGACCAAGGTCCAGCCGGGCGGCGACGCGGGCGTGATCGTCAAGGGCGCGCCGGACGTGTGGGTGAAGCTCGCGAAGTGCTGCACGCCGGTGCCGCCGGACCCCATCCTCGGCTTCGTCACCAAGGGCGGGGGGGTCTCGGTGCACCGGCAGAACTGCACGAACGCGGCCAGTCTGCAGGCCCAGCCGGAGCGGCTGCTCGACGTCGAGTGGGCGCCGACCGGCCAGTCGAGCTTCCTGGTCAACATCCAGGTCGAGGCGCTCGACCGGGCCCGGCTGCTCTCCGACATCACGATGGCGCTCTCCGACGCGCACGTCGACATCCTCAGCGCCAACCTGTCGACCACCCGCGACCGGGTCGCCAAGAGCCGGTTCACCTTCGAGATGGCCGAGGCCAAGCACCTCGACACCGTCCTCAAGGCGGTCCGCTCCGTGCCCGGCGTCTTCGACGCCTACCGCGTCACGCAGTAGCCGACGGTCTAGCGCGGCAGGTCTGGACGACGGGGCGTCCCCGTCCCACGGCGCCTACCGTGCGGGGATGGCGAAACTGGGATCCCCGTCGCGAGCCGCCGCCGTGGCGGCGGCGCTCGCGGTCGTGCTGGTGGTGGGAGCGACCTCGGGTGCCGTCGCGGGCAGGCTCGTGACCTCGTCCGACATCAAGAACGGGACGATCCGGAAGGTCGACCTGTCGGAGAAGGTCAAGGACTCGTTCTCGCGCAAGGGCAAGCAGGGCGAGCCCGGGCCGGTGGGTCCCACCGGGTCGCCGGGCCCGGTGGGCCCGACGGGGGCGCCCGGTCCTGCGGGGCCGGTCGGGGAGACGGGGCCCCAGGGGGCGCAGGGTGCGCGCGGCCCGCGTGGCGCCGACGGTGACGGCCGCCTCGTGTCGTACAGCACCTTCGACGGCACGGGCGTCCTGGACCTCGACTCGGGCATCCCGGCCGTGACGCTCCTCGGCAGCGGCGCGGCGCCGATCACGACGCCGGGGAACTACCTGGTGTCGATCCGCGCGGGGACCGATCTCACCGACGTGCCGTCCGCCGATCCGTCCGCCGACCCGCTGTCGCTGGTCGGGAGCGTCGTCGGGCTGCTCAGCCTCGGCAACCCGATCTCGTACGACCTCGACACCGACACCGGGTCGCTCGACGTGGAGAAGCTGAGCCGCTCCTGCCTTTCGCTGGTGGTCTGCCACACGACGTTCGCGGTGAACGCCAGCCCGAGCCAGCCGCTGGACATCAGCGAGCTGACCCTGCTGAACCTCAGCGTCCCGCCGTGCCTGGAGGGGTTGGCCGACGTCCCTGAGAGCGGTGACGACTGCACCACACCGGTCCGGGCGAACGTGACCGTCTACCGCATCGGTGGTGACACCGCGGACCTGCTGACGTTCCCGTCGCTCGACCTCGGGTGCACCTGCGGCTCGCTCACCAGGCCGCAGATCCGCGGGTTCCTCAAGCGGCTGGCGAGCTGACCGGCCGCAGGACCGACGGCTACGAGAAGTCGGCGCTCGCGCGCCTGGCCATCTCCAGGAAGGACTGCCGGGAGGCGAGATCCTCCTCGAGCTCGCGGACGCGCTTGTCGTTCCCGGCCTCGCGGGCCTTCGTCAGGTCCGCCTCGACCTGGGCGATCGCGGCCTCGAGCTTGGAGACCATGTCGTCGGCGCGGGCGGACTTCTCGGGGTCGGAGCGGCGCCACTGCTCGTCCTCGACGCCGCGGATCTCCTGCTCGACCTTGCGGATCCGGCCCTCGAGCTCGCGCATCCGGTCGCGCGGCACCTTGCCGGCCGCGTCCCAGCGCTCGGCGATCTCGCGGAACGCCCTCTTCGCGGCGTCGAGGTCGGTGACGGGCAGCAGCGCCTCGGCCTCGACCAGCAGCTGCTCCTTGACCTCCGCGTTCGCGGCGAACTCCTTGTCCTGCTCGGCGTCGGCCGCGTCCCGGGCGCCGAAGAAGGTGTCCTGGGCGCCGCGGAAGCGCTTCCAGAGCGCGTCGTCGACGTCCCGGGGCGCCGGGCCGGCCGCCTTCCACTGGCGCATCAGGTCCCGGTAGCGCCCGGCCGTGGGCCCCCAGTCGGTGGAACCGGCGAGCTCCTCGGCCTCCCGGGCGAGCCGCTCCTTGACCACGCGGGCCTGGTCGCGCTTCTCGTGCTCCTCGGCGAAGTGCGCCTTGCGGCGCCGGGTGTACGCCGTCCGCGCGGTCGAGAAGCGTCGCCACAGCGCGTCGTCGGAGGACCGGTCGATCCGGGGGAGCGCCTTCCACTCGTCGAGCAGGTCGCGCATCCGGTTGGCCCCGTTGCGCCAGTCGGAGCCCTCGGCCAGCGCCTCGGCCTGGCTCACGATGCGCTCCTTGCCGGCGCGGGCCTCGGCGGAGCGCTGGGCCCGCTCGGCCTTGCGGGCCTCGCGCTGGCTGTCGAGCAGGGGGGCCAGGGCCTCGAGCCGGGCGAGGAGCGAGGCGAGGTCACCCACCGCGTTCGCCCCGGAGACCTGCTCGCGGACGGTGCGCACCGACGTGGCCGCCTCCTCGGGAGACATCACGCCGGACTTGATCCGCTGCTCCAGCAGGTCGACCTCGAAGGCCAGCGCGTCATACCGGGCGACGAAGAACTGCAGCGCCTCCTCGGGGGTGCCCTCGGGGTACTGGCCGACGGAGCGCTCCCCGTCGGGGGTCTTCACATAGACGGTGCCGTCGTCGTCGACGCGACCCCAGTCGTGGCTCATCACTGCTGCACTCCGCTCGCTCCAGGTCGTTGCACGCACATGCTAGTCAAGGCGGAGCCGTTCCCGTCCGGGTCCCGCGACCCTGCGCCCTCGGGACCAGCGACCCCTGGCCTGATCCGGGCCCGTCTCTACGTTCGTAGCGCGGGGACTGTTCCTGCGCCATGAGGGGGCCGTCGGCCCGCGATCCCACCGGTGCGTCGCCGTCCGGGCGCGCTGGGTAGGCTGCGCTGGTGCTGATCGCCGGATTCCCCGCGGGGCCGTGGGGCACCAACTGCTACGTGGCGGCCACCGGCCCCGGGAGCGAGTGCGTCGTCGTCGACCCCGGAAAGGACGCGGCCGAGGGCGTCGCGGCGGTCGTCCGCGAGCACCGGCTGAAGCCGGTCGCGGTGCTGGTGACCCACGGTCACATCGACCACATGTGGTGCGTCGCGCCGGTCGCGGGGACGTACGACGCCACCGCGTGGATCCATCCCGCGGACCGGCACCTCCTCACCGACCCGATGGCGGGGCTCTCCCGCGAGACCAGCCAGATGCTGCTGGGCGGCGGCTACGAGTTCGCCGAGCCCGACGAGGTGCGCGACCTGGCCGACCTCCAGGAGCTCGAGCTGGCCGGGCTGCGCTTCGTCGTCGACCACGCTCCCGGGCACACCGAGGGGTCGGTGACGTTCCGGAGCCCCTACGACCGTGACGACGTGTCGGAGGTGATGTTCTCCGGCGACCTGCTCTTCGCGGGCTCGATCGGCCGCACCGACCTGCCGGGCGGCGACCACCCGACGATGCTGCGCAGCCTCGCCGAGAAGGTGCTGACCGCTGCGCCGACGACGTCGTCGTGCTGCCCGGGCACGGCGAGCAGACGTCGATCGGCCGCGAGCGTGCGACCAACCCCTTCCTGCTCGACCTCCAGCGCGAGGGCGACGCAGGACGAGCCACCCGAGGTCTGCTGATCCCATGAGCAAGCCGACCCCGCTCAGCGGGTTCCCCGAGCTGCTGCCCGAGCAGCGCTTCGTCGAGCAGCAGGTCATCGACACCCTGCGTCGCGAGCCTTCGAGCTGCACGGCTTCGCGGGCATCGAGACCCGGGCCGTCGAGCCGATGGACCAGCTGCTGCGCAAGGGCGAGACCTCCAAGGAGGTCTACGTGCTGCGCCGGCTGCAGGAGACGGACGCGGCCGCGGACTCGGGCATGGGCCTCCACTTCGACCTCACGGTGCCGTTCGCGCGCTACGTGCTCGAGAACGCCGGCAAGCTCGAGTTCCCGTTCCGTCGCTACCAGATCCAGAAGGCCTGGCGCGGCGAGCGTCCCCAGGAGGGCCGCTACCGCGAGTTCACCCAGGCCGACATCGACGTGGTGATGAAGGACGAGCTGCCCTTCCACTTCGACGTCGAGGTCGCCCGGGTGATGGCCGAGGCGCTGTCCGGGCTCCCCCTGCCGCCGCTGCGCCTGCGGGTCAACAACCGCAAGCTCATCGAGGGCTTCTACCGCGGCATCGGCGCCGACGGACCCCCAGGCGGTCATCACGATCATCGACAAGCTGGACAAGCTGCCGGAGGAGGAGGTCGCCGCGCTCCTGGTCCGCGACGCCGGGCTCGACGACGACCAGGTCGCGCAGTGCCTGGCGCTGGCGCGCATCTCGACGGCGGACACGTCGTTCGTCGAGCTGGTGCGCGAGCTGAAGCGTCGACCACGAGCTGCTCGACACCGGCCTGGCCGAGCTGGCCGCGGTGATCGACGGCTGCGCGAGCGTGCGCAGCGACCGGTTCGAGGTCGAGGCCAGCCTGAGCCTCGCCCGTGGCCTGGACTACTACACCGGCACCGTCTTCGAGATCTACATGGTCGGTTTCGAGTTCCTGAAGTCGGTCGGCGGCGGTGGCCGGTACGACGCGCTCGCGTCCGACGGCCGTACGACGTACCCGGGCGTCGGCATCTCCTTCGGGATCAGCCGCTCGCTGGTGCCGCTGATGAGCCGCGGCCTGCTCAGCACCGACCGCAAGGTCCCGAGCGTCGTTCTCGTCGCGCTCGTCGACGACGACTCCCGTGCCGCGAGCGACGAGGTCGCCGCCGCGCTGCGTGCCCGCGGCATCCCCTGCGAGGTCGCCGTGAGCGCGCAGAAGTTCGGCAAGCAGATCCGCTACGCCGAGCGTCGCGGCATCCCGTACGTCTGGTTCCCCGGTAGCGCGGGGGCCCACGAGGTCAAGGACATCCGATCGGGGGAGCAGGTCGCGGCCGATCCCGCTGCCTGGTCCCCGCCCACCGAGGACCTGCGACCGCAGGTGGTCTCGACAAGCACGACCGACCAAGTTCAGGAGAAGAAGCAGTGATCCGCACCCAGGACGCCGGCGCCCTCACGCTGCCTGCGCACGTCGGCCAGACCGTCACCCTCGCCGGGTGGGTGGCCCGCCGGCGCGATCACGGTGGCGTGGCGTTCATCGACCTGCGCGACGCCTCGGGCGTGGTCCAGGTCGTGATCCGCGACCCGGAGGTGGCCCATCCGCTACGCAGCGAGTACTGCCTCAAGGTCACCGGCGAGGTCGTCGAGCGCAGCGAGGGCAACGTCAACCCCAACCTCCCGACCGGTCGCTACGAGGTCGTGGCGACGGACGTCGAGGTGCTCTCGGCCGCGGCACCGCTGCCCTTCCCGATCGACGAGCACGTCGAGGTGGGGGAGGAGGCCCGCCTCAGGCACCGCTACCTCGACCTGCGGCGCCCGGGCCCCAACGCCGCCCTGCGGCTGCGCAGCAAGGTCAACAAGGCGGCCCGCGACGTGCTCGACGGCCACGACTTCGTGGAGATCGAGACGCCGACGCTCACCCGGTCCACCCCCGAGGGTGCGCGGGACTTCCTGGTGCCGGCACGCCTGCAGCCCGGCAGCTGGTACGCGCTGCCGCAGAGCCCCCAGCTGTTCAAGCAGCTGCTGATGGTCGCGGGCATGGAGCGCTACTTCCAGATCGCGCGCTGCTACCGCGACGAGGACTTCCGCGCCGACCGCCAGCCGGAGTTCACCCAGCTCGACATCGAGATGAGCTTCGTCGACCAGGACGACGTGATCGCGGTCTCGGAGGAGGTCCTGGTCGCGCTCTGGCGGCTGGTCGGGCACGAGATCTCGACGCCGATCCCGCGGATGACCTACGCCGAGGCGATGGCCCGGTACGGGTCGGACAAGCCGGACCTGCGGATGGGCCAGGAGCTCGTCGACTGCACCGAGTACTTCGCGAACACCCCGTTCCGGGTGTTCCAGGCGCCGTACGTCGGCGCCGTGGTCATGCCCGGTGGGGCGAGCCAGCCCCGCAAGCAGCTCGACGCGTGGCAGGAGTGGGCCAAGCAGCGCGGGGCCAAGGGGCTGGCCTACGTGCTCGTCCAGGAGGACGGCGAGCTGACCGGCCCGGTGTCGAAGAACATCTCCGACGAGGAGAAGGCCGGCCTCGCCGCGCACGTCGGCGCCCGGCCGGGCGACTGCGTGTTCTTCGCCGCGGGGGCCGTGAAGTCCAGCCGCGCCCTGCTCGGTGCCGCCCGCCTCGAGATCGGCCGCCGGGGCGGCCTGATCGACGAGGACGCCTGGGCGTTCGTCTGGATCGTCGACGCGCCGCTGTTCGAGCCGACGGCCGAGGCGACCGCCTCCGGTGACGTCGCCCTGGGCTACAGCGCGTGGACCGCCGTGCACCACGCGTTCACCTCCCCCCAGGACCTCGAGACCTTCGACCGGGACCCGGGCAGCGCCCTGGCCTGGGCCTACGACATCGTGTGCAACGGCAACGAGATCGGCGGCGGGTCGATCCGTATCCACCGCGAGGACGTCCAGAAGCGCGTCTTCGCCGTGATGGGCATCGACGAGGCGGAGGCGGCCGAGAAGTTCGGGTTCCTCCTGGAGGCGTTCAAGTACGGCGCTCCGCCGCACGGCGGCATCGCCTTCGGCTGGGACCGCATCGTCGCGCTGCTCGCGGGCAGCGACTCGATCCGCGACGTGATCGCGTTCCCCAAGTCCGGAGGCGGGTTCGACCCGCTCACCGCAGCTCCTGCGCCGATCACTCCCGAGCAGCGCAAGGAGGCCGGTGTGGACGCCGTACCGGCGAAGGAGGACCCGTCCGACGCCTGATCGGACGGATGGTGCTCGACGCCCAGGTCAAGACCCGATAACAAGATGGCGTCGAGATCAGATCGTTACACGCAGATGTCCAAATGATGCGTCGGCGTCACATAGAGTCGCTCCGGCTGTGACCCGGAGTGATCCTTCGACCGATGGCCGACAGCAGCACAGATCCGACCAGACAGAGGTGCCATGACTACCGGTCAGGTGAACGAGCTCGAGCAACTCACGCCCGAGCCGGGGCAGGACGGTTCGAAGAAGTCGGGCGTCGTGAGCAAGTCCCCGACGCAGCTGGCGATGGCCAGGCTCCGCAAGGACAAGAAGTCGATGGTGGCGCTCGTCATCGTGGTGCTGTACCTGCTGGCTGCGCTCGCCGGCCCGATCCTCGTGGCCGCGGGGATTCTCGACCCGCAGACTCCTGACCAGGACCTCATCGGCGCCGACAGCCTGCCACTGGGCAAGTGGTGGGGCATCAGCTCGGACCACCCGCTGGGCGTCGAGCCGGGCATCGGCCGGGACGTGCTGAGCCGGATCTGGCTGGGCCTGAGCTACTCGGTGACCGTGGCGCTGTCCGCCTCGCTGATCGCGATCATCCTGGGCGTGGCGCTCGGCATCATCGCCGGCTACGCCGGCGGCTGGACCGACTCGATCATCGGCCGGATCATCGACCTGGTCCTCGCGTTCCCGCAGACCCTGCTGCTGCTGGCCGCCGCTCCGGTCGGGGTCGCGCTGCTCACCGAGACCTTCCACGTGCCCGACGGCGCGTTGTCCCAGGGCCTGTTCGTGATCCTCGTGCTGGGCCTCTTCGGCTGGACCGGCACCGCCCGCCTGATCCGCGGGCAGGTGCTCTCGCTGCGCGAGCGCGAGTTCGTCGACGCCGCCCGCCTGTTCGGTGCGAGCCGCCGCCGGATCTGGTTCCGCGAGCTGCTGCCGAACCTGTGGGCACCGGTCCTGGTCACCTTCACGCTCTACATGCCCGCGTTCATCTCGGCGGAGGCCGCGCTGTCCTACCTCGGTGTCAGCGTCCGACCCCCGACACCCACGCTGGGCAACGTCTTGAAGGACTCGATCCAGTACGCCAGCGGCGACTTCATGTACTTCTTCGCCCCGGCGTTCCTGATCGCCCTGATCGTCGTCTCGTTCAACCTGCTCGGAGACGGCATGCGCGACGCCCTGGACCCGAAGGGCGAGCGCTGACCCCCATGCTTCGGCGGCAGCACGTCGCCGGAAGAGTGCCGCCGGTCTCGGCGCATTGAGATTCAAGGAGAAGTGATGGCCAAGATGCGAAAGCGGATGGCCGCCCTGAGCGCGGTGGCAGCCCTGACGGCTGCCACGCTCGCGGCTTGTGGCGGCGGTTCCGACTCGCCCAAGAGCGATGGTGGCTCTGGCGAGACCGGCGCGAAGGGTGGGACGCTGCTGTACCTGCAGCACTTCCCGTTCGAGAGCACGGACCCGCAGCGGATCTACTACGGCGTCGAGCTGGCGAACTTCCGCCGGACTATCTACCGCTCGCTCGTCGGCTTCCCGTTCGACAGCGACCCGGACGTGGCGAACAAGCCGATCCCCGACCTCGCCACCGACACCGGTACCTCGAGCGAGGGCGGCAAGGTGTGGTCCTTCACGCTGAAGGACGGCATCAAGTGGGAGGACGGCTCGGACATCACGTGTGAGGACTTCAAGTACGGCGCCTCGCGTGCGTTCGCCGACGACGTCCTGACCGGTGGTGCGGGCTTCTACCTGAAGAGCTACCTGGACATCCCGTCCGACCCCAAGGGCGGCTCGGCCTACAAGGGCCCCTACCGCAAGACGGGTCAGGAGCTGTTCGACAAGGCCGTCACCTGCGACGGCAAGACGATCACCTACCACTTCAACAAGCCGTGGCCGGACTTCCCGCTGTCGGTGGCGTCGCTGATGGCGACCGACCCGTACAAGCAGTCGATGGACAAGGGCGACAAGTCCAAGTGGGTCGTCTTCTCGAACGGTCCGTACAAGGTCCAGGGCGGCACGTGGGACGTCAACAAGGGCGCGACGCTGGTCCGCAACGACAACTACGACGCGTCGACCGACACCCCGGACAAGCTCCGCATGGCGCTGCCGGACCAGATCAACTACGACATCTACACCTCCTCCGAGCCGATCCTCGACCGCCTGGTCGCGGACTCGGGTGACGACAAGAACGCCGTCACCGCGGCCCGGATCCCTCCCGCCTACTACAGCCAGATCGAGGGCCCGGTCGCGGACCGCACCGCGCTCGTCGACTCGCCGTACACCAACTACCTGGTGCCGAACCAGCAGACCCTGAAGGACCCGAAGGTCCGTCAGGCGCTGGCCGTGGCGACCGACGTGAACGGCTACATCAAGGCCGAGGGTGGCGACAAGGCGGGTACGCCGGCCGAGTCGATCATCAACCCGAACCTGCCGGGCTACTCCGAGCAGCAGATGTTCTCGGGCTCCAACGACGGTGACCCCGAGGCCGCGAAGGCGCTCCTCGAGGAGGCCGGCGTGCAGATGCCGTACCCGATCAAGTACACCTACGGCCAGTCCGAGACGCAGGACAAGATGGCTGCGATCCTCAAGGAGGGCTGGGAGAAGGCCGGCTTCAAGGTCACCCTCGACCCGCTGGCTGACACCTACTACGACGTCATCAACCAGCCCGACAAGGACAGCGATGTCGTGTGGGCCGGCTGGGGCGCCGACTGGCCGTCGGCCATGACCGTCCTCCCGCCGCTGTTCGACAGCCGGGCGAACTTCGCCAAGGACGCGAACGGCAACGTGACCAACCTGGGTCAGGACTACGGTTACTACCAGAGCAAGCAGTTCGAGGACCTGATCGACCAGGCCGCTTCGGCGCCCGACATCGACACCCAGAACCAGCTGCTCACGCAGGCCGACACCGTTCTCGCGAACGACGTCGCCTACATCCCGCTGGACACCAGCCGGTTCTACTGGCTGTACGGCTCGGGCATCACCGGTTTCATGACCGATGCCGCCTCGTCGTCGTACCCGGACCTCGGTCCGATCGGCGTCACGCAGTGACCAGCTGCTGGTGCTGAGGAGCTCGACCTAGTTCACTAGGTCCAGCACCAGCATCAGCGCCAGCAAGGGCGGGGGCCCGGCCAGCCGGGCCCCCGCCTCTCCGCGGGCACACGCCCGCCCGATTGCAAAGGCAGAATCCGGCTTTGCTCGCATATCTCGTACGTCGCGTGTTCATCGGCATCGTGCTGCTGCTCGCCCTGAGCCTCGTGACGTTCTTCCTCTTCTTCGCCACTCCGGTGGACGTGGTCCGGTACGCGTGCGGCAAGAACTGCACCCCGGAGAAGCGCGCGACCACCGAGAAGGCGCTCGGCTACGACAAGCCGACCATCGTGCAGTGGGCCGACTTCATGAAGGGCATGGTGGTCGGCCGCGACTACCCCGACGACCCGGCCCTGCAGAAGGCGGCGCCCGACATCGTCACCCACTGCGGCGCACCGTGCTTCGGCTACTCCCAGGTCAACGCCAAGACCGTCAACGAGCTGATCAAGGAGGCCGCGCCCGTCTCGGTCTCGCTGGCCCTGGTCGCGCTGTTCCTCTGGGTCACGCTGGGCATCCTGTTCGGCCTGTTGGCCGCCGTCACGAAGGGGTCCCTCCTCGATCGTGGCATCGTCGGGCTGACGCTGGTGGTGTACGCGTTCCCGACGTTCTTCGTCGGCACCTTCATCCTCAAGTACGTCGCCATCAAGTGGGGCTGGCTGCCGTTCCCGCAGTACGAGACGATCGCCGAGGGCGGTATCGGCGGCTGGTTCGTCAACCTGCTGCTCCCCGCGATCACGCTGGCGCTGTTCTACCTCGCGGGCTACGTGCGGATGACGCGCGCGTTCGTGCTCGAGTCGATGTCGGAGGACTACATCCGCACCGCGCGCGCCAAGGGCGCCAAGGAGCGCACCGTGCTGTTCAAGCACTCGCTGCGCGCCGCCCTCACGCCGCTGGTGACGATGGTGGGTCTCGACTTCGCGAGCTTGCTCGGGGGTGCGATCATCACAGAGACGGTGTTCAGCTACCACGGCCTGGGAGCGCTGGCGGTCCGCGCCAACGTCTCCTACGACCTGCCCGTGCTGGTCGGGCTGCTGCTGCTGGCGGGCTTCTTCGTGATCTTCGCCAACATCATCGTGGACGTGCTCTACGCCTACATCGACCCTCGCGTCCGGCTGGACTGAGCGCGGACTAGGAAGCACACCTGATGACGACCACACCATTCCTCTCCGTCGAGGACCTCAAGGTCCACTTCCCGACGCCCGACGGCGTCGTGAAGGCGACCGACGGACTGTCCTTCAAGCTGGAGAAGGGATCCACGCTCGGGATCGTCGGCGAGTCCGGCTCCGGGAAGTCGGTCTCGTCCTCGGCGATCCTCGGGCTGCACCGTGGCAGCAGTGCCCGGGTCAGCGGGCGCATCCTGCTCGACGGCACGGACCTGCTCGCGATCAGCGACGAGGAGATGCGGCGCAAGCGCGGCGCCGAGGTCTCGATGATCTTCCAGGACCCGCTGTCCGCGATGCACCCGTACTACACGGTCGGCAACCAGATCGGCGAGGCCTACCGGGTCCACCACGACGTGAGCAAGAAGGCGGCCCGTGCGCGGGCCGTCGAGATGCTCGACCGCGTGGGGATCCCGCAGCCGGACCGGCGCGTGGACGACTACCCGCACCAGTTCTCGGGCGGTATGCGGCAGCGCGCGATGATCGCGATGGGGCTGATCAACAACCCGAGCCTGCTCATCGCCGACGAGCCCACGACCGCGCTGGACGTGACCGTCCAGGCGCAGATCCTCGACCTGCTGCAGGACCTGCAGCGCGAGTTCGAGTCCGCGGTCATCATCATCACCCACGACCTCGGTGTCATCGCGGAGATGGCCGAGGACGTGCTGGTGATGTACGCCGGGCGCTGCGTCGAGTACGGCACGACCAAGGAGATCCTGACCCACCCGGAGATGCCCTACACCTGGGGTCTGCTCTCCAGCGTCCCGGACGTCACGGGTGACACCGAGTCCCGGCTGCTGCCGATCCCCGGCAACCCGCCGAGCCTGCTGAACGTGCCCAGCGGCTGCCCGTTCCACCCGCGCTGCACGCACACGGACAAGGTCCCGGGCGATCTGTGCTTCACCACGTTGCCCGACCTGCTCCCGGGCAAGCAGAACGAGACCCATCTCAAGCGGTGCCACCTGCCCGACCCGGACGCCGTGTACGAGGCCGAGATCCTTCCCGAGATCGCGCCGGACCTGGTGGAGGAGCGATGAGCCAGCTGCCCGCCCACCCACGACTTCGAGGGGACTCTGCATGAACGACGAGCGCCCGGCGCGCTTCGGCCAGCCCGGGGGCGACGAGCTCCCGGTCACCTTCGGGATGCCCAACGACGATCCCGGCCCGGACGACCACGAGGACCCGACCGACGACGCGGTCGACTACGTGTCGGCCACGTCCCCGCACGGGGCCTCCCAGCGGAACCCGGACGCCGACTCCATCATGGAGGTCCGCGACCTGCGGATGTACTTCCCGGTGAAGTCGGCCGGCGTCATCCGGCGCACCATCGGGCAGGTCCAGGCCGTCGACGGCGTCTCGTTCCAGGTCCCGCGGGGCGGCGCCCTGGGCCTGGTCGGCGAGTCCGGCTGCGGCAAGTCGACGACCGGTCGTCTGGTCACCCGGCTCTACGAGCCGACCGGTGGCTCGATCAACTTCGACGGCCGCGACATCACCAAGACGTCGGCGAACAAGCTCAAGCCGCTGCGCCGGGAGATCCAGATGATCTTCCAGGACCCGTACACCTCGCTGAACCCACGGCACACCGTCGGGGCGATCATCGGCGCGCCGCTGCTCATCCACGGCGTCATGCCGAAGGAGAAGATCCTGCCGCGGGTCCAGGAGCTGCTCGAGATCGTCGGCCTGAACCCCGAGCACTACAACCGCTACCCGCACGAGTTCTCCGGCGGCCAGCGCCAGCGCATCGGCATCGCCCGGTCGCTGACGCTGCAGCCGAAGCTGCTCGTCGCCGACGAGCCCGTCTCGGCGCTGGACGTGTCGATCCAGGCGCAGGTGATCAACCTGCTCCAGGACCTCCAGAGGGAGTTCGGAATCGCGTTCCTCTTCATCGCGCACGACCTGGCGGTCGTCCGGCACTTCTGCCCCGAGGTGGCGGTCATGTACCTCGGCAAGATCGTCGAGATCGCGGACCGGGAGACGCTCTACAACCGGCCGAACCACCCCTACACGCAGGCGCTGCTCTCGGCGGTGCCCGACGTCAAGCAAGCGGCGGTGGGTGGTCGGCGCGAGCGGATCCGGCTCGAGGGCGACGTCCCGAGCCCGATCAACCCGCCGTCGGGCTGCCGGTTCCGCACCCGTTGCCCGTTGGCGCAGGAGATCTGCGCCCGGGTCGAGCCGCCGCTGCTGCAGGTGGGCAAGCGGCACAAGGTCGCCTGCCACTTCGCGGGCGAGCTGGGTCACCACCCGGACCGCCCGGTGACGGCCTCGCTGCTCGGGGTCGACGACAGCGGCACGCCGACGCCCGGGGCGACGCCGACCACGACGGTCGGCAACGAGCCCGGCTTCGCCGACACCTGGTTCGACCTCGAGCGGAAGACCATGGCCTCGGCCTAGCCCCAGGGCTCGGCTCGTAGTCTCTGAGCGTGGACGAAGGACTCTTCGACGCCCCCGGTTCCGGTTCCCGGGCCGGGGGCGGCTCGTTGAACGCGAACACGCACGCGTCGGCGCCCCTCGCCGTACGCATGCGACCGCGGACCCTCGACGAGCTGGTCGGGCAGGCGCAGCTGCGGGCCCCGGGCTCCCCGCTGCGCCGCCTGGTCGAGGGCGACCAGTCGATGTCGCTGCTGCTGTGGGGGCCGCCGGGCACCGGCAAGACCACGATCGCCGCGATCGTCAGCCAGCAGACCGACCGCCGTTTCGTCGAGGTGTCGGCGGTGTCGGCCGGCGTGAAGGAGGTGCGCGCCGCGATCGACGCGGCCCGCGCCGAGCTGGCGGGCGGTGGCCGGGAGACGGTGCTCTTCGTCGACGAGGTGCACCGCTTCAGCAAGGCCCAGCAGGACGCGCTGCTGCCGGGTGTCGAGAACCGCTGGGTGACGCTGGTGGCGGCGACCACCGAGAACCCGTTCTTCTCGGTCATCTCGCCGCTGCTGTCGCGCAGCCTGCTGCTGCGGCTGGAGTCGCTGGGGGACGACGACGTGCGCGCCGTCCTCGAGCAGGCGATCGTCGACGAACGGGGGCTCGCCGGGGCCGTCGACGTCGACGACGACGCGCTGGACCACCTGGTGCGGCTGGCCGGCGGGGACGCCCGCCGATCGCTGACCTACCTGGAGGCGGCGGCGGGAGCCGCGACCGCCCAGGGCCTCGACACGGTGGACCTGGCGACCGCCGAGACCGCGGTCGACCGCGCCGCGGTCCGGTACGACCGGCAGGGGGACCAGCACTACGACGTCGTCAGCGCGTTCATCAAGTCGGTGCGGGGCTCCGACGCGGACGCCGCCCTGCACTACCTGGCCCGGATGATCGAGGCGGGCGAGGACCCCCGGTTCATCGCCCGCCGGCTGATGATCCTGGCCTCCGAGGACATCGGGCTCGCCGACCCGACGGCGCTCAGCACCGCGGTCGCCGCCGCCCAGACGGTGCAGCTGATCGGCATGCCCGAGGCGCAGCTGACGCTCGCGCACGCCACCATCGCCCTGGCGGTGGCCCCGAAGTCGAACGCGGTCACGACCGCGATCGGTGCCGCCCTCGCCGATGTCCGCGCCGGGAAGATCGGCCAGGTGCCCGCGCACCTGCGCGACGCGCACTACGCCGGGGCGAAGAAGGTCGGGCACGGCACGACGTACAAGTACAGCCACGACGAGCCGTTCGGTATCGCCGAGCAGCAGTACGCCCCCGACGCGGTCCTCGACCGCGAGTACTACCGGCCCACCTCGCTGGGCGCCGAGGCCGCGATCAAGGACCGCTGGGAGCGGGTGCGCCGCCTGATCCGTGGCGAACACGGTGGTTGAGGTGCGAAGGCGTCCTGACGCCTGAGCCTCGAGACCACCCTCGCGCACGGTGGTTTCGAGACGGTTGCCAGAGCAACCTCCTCAACCACCCTGCGAGCCCCGCGATAGGGTCGGGGACCATGCACGACTGGATCGCGCCCGCCGTCGCCGCGCTCCTGGCGCTGCTCGCGCTGATCCTCGGCGTCGCGCTCCTGCGCGCGCGGTCGCGAACCGAGCGTGAGCTGGCCGCGGCGCGGGCCGAGACCGAGGACGTCCGGGCCCGTCTCGATGCGCTGGAGCGGCGGGTCGCCCGTCCCGAGCCGCGCCCGACCGAGGCCGAGTACGTCATCACCGGGCTCGGCGAGCCGCGGCCGAGCGAGACCGGAGCCGCCACCGAGACCGAGGACGCGGCCACCGTCGGTTCCGCGCTGTTCGCCGACCTGGTGCTGCGCGAGACCGTCGTCAAGGCCGCGTCGCTCGCCCACGGCGTACGCCGCGCGCTCGACCCCGAGACCCGCAACCGGATCCGGTTCGAGATGCGGCGCGAGGTCGAAGCGCGCCCGCAAGCAGCGGCGCGCGGACACCCGCCGGGCGCGCCGGGAGTGGACGGCCCGCGAGCGCGGTGCGGGCCAGCCGGCCGCGGGCGACGCCGCATGAGGCGCGGGCTCTGGTTCGTCGCCGGAGCCGGAACCGCGGTCTACGCGATGGTCCGGGGCCGGCGCGTGGCCGAGGCGTTCACCGTCGACGGGCTCAAGGACCGCGTCGGCGCGCTCGAGGTGGGTGCGCGGATGTTCCGTGACGAGGTCGCCCAGGGGCGGGCGGACAAGGAATCGGAGTTGCGCGAGAGGCTCGGGCTCGTGCCTCATGGAACCCCCGAGCTCACGGCCGGTCGCCACAAGGCGGTCGGTCCCCCCACCGCTCACGAGAGCAAGGAAGGCAGCAGCTGATGGACACCGCGGAGATTCGCCGGAGGTTCGTGGCTCACTTCGAGTCGCACGGCCACACCCCGGTCCCGTCCGCCTCCCTGCTGCTCGACGACCCGAACCTGCTGTTCGTCAACGCGGGCATGGTGCCGTTCAAGCCGTACTTCCTGGGCCAGGAGACGCCGCCGTACCCGCGCGCGACCAGCGTGCAGAAGTGCGTGCGCACCCCCGACATCGAGGACGTCGGCAAGACCACGCGGCACGGCACCTTCTTCGAGATGTGCGGCAACTTCTCCTTCGGCGACTACTTCAAGGAAGGCGCGATCCAGTACGCCTGGGAGCTGGTCACCAAGCCGGTCGCCGACGGCGGCTTCGGGCTCGACGAGAGCCGCCTCTACCCGAGCGTGTACGACGCCGACCCCGAGGCCGTCGAGCTGTGGCGGAAGGTCACCGGGCTGCCCGACGAGCGGATCCTGCGGCTGGGCAAGAAGGAGAACTACTGGTCGATGGGCGTCCCCGGGCCCGGCGGCCCGTGCTCGGAGATCCTGTACGACCGGGGTCCGGCGTACGGCCCCGACTTCGACCCGGCGGCGCTCGGACCGGACATGCCGGTCGAGCTCGAGGACCGGCTCCTCGAGATCTGGAACCTGGTCTTCATGCAGGACGAGCTCTCCGCGGTGCGCTCGAAGTCCGACTTCGACATCGCCGGGTCGCTGCCGAAGAAGAACATCGACACCGGCATGGGCCTCGAGCGCGTGGCGTTCCTGCTCCAGGGCAAGGAGAACATGTACGAGATCGACGTGATGTTCCCCGTCATCTCGACGGCCGAGGAGCTCACCGGCCGGCGGTACGGCGCCGGGGAGGCCACGAGGACGACGTCCGGTTCCGGGTGATCGCCGACCACGTGCGCAGCTCGATGATGCTCATCGCCGACGGGGTCACGCCCGGCAACGAGGGCCGCGGTTACGTGCTCCGCAGGCTGTTGCGCCGAGCGGTGCGGTCGATGCGGCTGCTCGGGTACGAGGACCCCGCGCTGCCCGAGCTGCTCCCGGTCAGCCGGGACAGGATGGCGGAGACCTACACGCGAGCTGCACCAGGACTGGGAGCGGATCTCGACGGTCGCGTACGCCGAGGAGGACGCGTTCCGCCAGACCCTGCGGGCCGGCACCACGATCTTCGACCAGGCCACCGCCGAGGTGAAGGGGGCCGGCGGCTCCCAGCTGTCCGGTGACAAGGCGTTCGCCCTGCACGACACCTACGGCTTCCCGATCGACCTGACCCTCGAGATGGCCACCGAGCAGGGGCTGAGCGTCGACGAGGACGGGCTTCCGACGGCTGATGAACGAGCAGCGCCAGCGCGCGAAGGACGACGCGCGGGCCAAGAAGGGCCAGCACCGCGACGCGTCGGCGTACCGCGAGGTCGCCGACACCCTCGGGCACGCCGGTGGAGTTCACCGGCTACCGACACGGTCACCGACGAGGGGACCGTGCGCGGCATCGTCGCGGCGGGCGGGGTGGTGCCCTCGGCCGGGCGCCGGCGACGAGGTCGAGGTGGTGCTCGACCGCACGCCCGTTCTACGCCGAGGGCGGCGGCCAGCTCGCGGACCAGGGCGTCATCGAGCTGGAGAACGGCGCCCGTCTGGAGGTGCGCGACGTCCAGTCGCCGGTCACCGGCCTGATCGTGCACCAGGTGCGGGTGCTCTACGGTGAGCTGACGGCGGGCCTCGGCGGCTCACGCGCTGCGTCGACATCGAGCGTCGCCGCTCGATCTCGCGCTCGCACACCGCGACGCACATGGTCCACAAGGCGTTCCGCGAGGCGCTGGGCGAGACCGCGACCCAGGCGGGCTCGGAGAACTCGCCGGGCCGGTTCCGCTTCGACTTCTCCGCGACCGGCGCGGTGCCGACCGTCGGTGATGGCCGGACGTCGAGGCCCGGGTCAACGACGTGGTGCTCGACGACCTCGCGGTGCACGCCGAGGTGATGAGCCAGGAGGAGGCCGTGGACTCCGGCGCGATGGCGCTGTTCGGGGAGAAGTACGGCGACCAGCGTGCGGGTCGATCTCGGTCGGCGACTGGGCGCGCGAGCTGTGCGGCGGCACGCACGCCGGCAGCTCCGGCAAGCTCGGCGTGATCAAGCTGCTCGGTGAGTCGTCGATCGGCTCCGGCGTACGCCGCGTCGAGGCGCTGGTCGGCAGCGACGCCTACCGGTTCCTCGCCCGCGAGCACGTCCTGGTCGACCAGCTCTCCGACACGCTCAAGGTCCGCCCCGAGCAGCTGCCCGAGCGCGTCAACGACATCGTGGAGAAGCTGCGCGCCGCCGAGAAGGAGATCGAGAAGGTCCGGCTCGCACCAGCTGCTCGCGGCCGGCGGCGAGCTCGCGGCCGGAGCGGCGAGGGTCGGCCCGGTCAACCTGGTGGCCCACCGCGCCGACGGCGCCGGCGGCGGCGACGTCCGCACGCTCGCGCTCGACGTGCGGGGCCGGCTGCCGCAGGGGGAGCCCGGTGTCGTGGTCGGTCGATCGGTGCCGCCGACGGCAAGGTCGCCGTGGTCGCGGCGCTCAACGACGAGGCCCGGGCGCGCGGCGCTCAGCGCCAACGAGCTGGTCCGCGCGGTCGGTCCGCTGGTCGGCGGCAAGGGCGGCGGCAAGGACGACGTCGCCCAGGGCGGTGGCACCGACGCCTCCCGGATCGACGAGGCCGTGGCGCTGGTCGGCGCCGAGGTCGGCCGCGGTCGGCTGCCGGCTGATGCGCGTTCGGCGTCCGGCTCGGCATCGACCCCGGGGACGCCCGGATCGGCGTCGCCCGCAGCGACCCGTGCGGGCTTCCTGGCGACCCCGGTCGAGACGGTGCGGCGCGGCAAGGGCGACCTGGCCCGGATCGCGGCGCATCGCGGACGAGGACGGTGCCGTCGAGGTGGTCGTCGGGCTGCCCCGGTCCCTGTCCGGGCGGCGAGGGACCGGCGGCGGCCAAGGTGCGCGAGTTCGCCGGCCGCGCTGGCCCGGCGGGTGGCGCCGCGTGCCGGTGCGGCTGGTCGACGAGCGCTGACCACCGTGTCGGCGGAGGCTATGCTGCGCGACCGGGGCCGCAAGGGCGGGCAAGCGGCGGGCCGTGGTCGACCAGGCAGCGGCCGTGCTGATCCTGCAGCACGCACTGGACACCGAGCGCGCCACGGGAGCCGCGCCGGGCGAGATCGTCGAGGAGACGCGATGACCGATCGAGCACGATCCACCGCAGCTGCCGGACACTGCCTCGGTGCACGAGCCGATCGAGGCGCCGCCGGTCCGGCCGACCGACGGTGGCCGGCGCCGCGGACGCAAGCGCCGCAGCATCCCGCGGCTGCCTCGCGTGCTGCGTCGCCCTCGCGATCGTCGCTGGGCGGGTTCTACGTCGTGGTGACCTGGGGCGTCGGCAAGATCTCGCGACCAGTTCGCCTCGCGCCCGAGGACTACGACGGTCCCGGGTCACGGCAAGGTCACCTTCCAGGTCGAGCACGGCGACTCGGCGGCGAGATCGGGCCGCGCCTCAAGGACGCGGGTCGTGGTCGCCTCGGTCGACGCGTTCATCGCCGCCGGCCAACAACAGCCCGGACTGGCCAACGGGCTCCAGGTCGGCTACTACCAGCTCAAGAAGGAGATGGCCGCCGCCGACGCGGTCGAGGTCCTCGTCGACCCCGCGAACCTGGTGAAGAACACGGTCACGGTCCCCGAGGGACTGCGCGTCGTCGACATCATCGCGATCCTGGCCAAGAACACGAAGTTCAAGAAGGCCGACTTCCAGAAGGTCCTCGACCATCCCGCCGAAGCTGGGCCTGCCCGACTACGCGCACGGCAACGCCGAGGGCTACCTCTTCCCGGCGACCTACGACTTCGGTCCCAAGGACGCCACCCCGACCTCGATGCTCGCCGCCATGGTCGACCGCTGGCGGCAGGCGGCCGACGACGCCGACCTCGAGGCGGCGGCCAGCGCAGCTGGGCTACACGCCCCGAGCAGCTGATGACGGTGGCGAGCCTGGTCGCAGTCCGAGGGGCGCGGCAGAGGACATGCCGAAGATCGCCCGGGTCATCTACAACCGGCTCGAGGGCGACGAGACCAACGGGCTCCTGCAGATCGACGCCACGGTCAACTACGCCGCCGACAACAAGCTGGGCGCGGTGCCGACGACCGCCGACCTGGAGCTCGACTCGCCGTACAACACCTACCAGAACCCCGGGCTGCCGCCGACGCCGATCGAGGCGCCCGGCGACGACGCCATGCGGCCGCGACCCACCCCGCCGACGGCGACTGGTACTACTACGTCACGGTCAACCTCAAGACCGGCGAGACCAAGTTCGCCGAGACCTACGACGAGTTCCTGAAGTACAAGCAGGAGCTGCGGCGAGTACTGCGAGACCGAGTCCGGCGGTGCCTGCTGATCCGACGGGGGAGGCGCGCGATGAGGTGCGCGGTCCTCGGTGACCCCATCGAGCACTCGCTCTCGCCCGACGCTGCACCGGGCCGGGCTACGCCGCGCGTCGGGCTCGGCCTGGAGCTACGACGCCGTCCGGGTCGGGCGCCGACGGGCTCGCGGAGTTCCTGGCCACCCTCGGACCGGAGCTGGCGCGGGCTGTCGCTCACGATGCCGCTCAAGCGGCTGGCGCTCGACCTCGCTGTCGACGGTCAGCGACCGGGCCCGCCTCGCCGGGGCGCGCGAACACCCTGGTGCGTCGAGGACGGCACCGTCGTCCTGGCCGACAACACCGACCTGCCCGGCGCCGTGGCGGCCGTGCGGGAGCGGTACGACGGGCCGGTCACCGCCGGCACCGTGCTGGGGGGTGGCGCCACGGCCGCGTCGACCGGGCTGGCCCTCTGTGAGCTGGGCGCGACCGCGGTCCGGGTGCTCGCGCGCTCCCCGGAGCGGGCCGCGGATGCCGCCCGGGCGATCGCCGCGCACCCCTCGGGCCCGCGGGTCGAGGTGCTGCCCCTGGCCGACGCCCGAGGTCATCGGCGAGGTGGTCGTGTCGACGATGCCGGCGGCCGTCCAGGACGCCGGGACTGGTGGCCCGCTGCGCCTCGGCGCCCGGTGGTGTTCGAGGTGGTCTACGACCCGTGGCCGACGCCGCTGGCCGCGACGGTCGGTGACGATCGCGTGCTGGTCGGCGGCCTGGACCTGCTCGTGCACCAGGCGGTGCTCCAGTTCGAGCTGTTCACCGGAGTGGCGGGTCCGCTGGTCCGCGATGCGCGAGGCGGGGGAGCGCGTCGCTCGCCGGACGACAGGCCGACCGGTGAGCGTGGACCCGGGGGCCGTCGGGCTCGGCGCGCTCACCTGCGCCGCCGCCGGGCTGCTGGTCCCGCGCCTCATCCGCGCGATCCCGGAGCCCGAACCCGGCGACGAGCCCAAGACGCCGTACACCGTGATCGCGGCCGCGCCGCGGCTGCCGATCGCCGCGGCCGCCGCCTGCCTGGTCGCCGGCGGGCTGGTCGCCGCGGCCGTCGGGCTGGCGTGGCCGCTGCTGTTCCTGCTGCCGCTCGTGCCGGTCGGCGTCGCCCTCGCGGTCGTCGACCTGCGGACCCGGCTGCTGCCGACGGCCGTGGTCTGGCCGGCGTTCGCCGGCGTCGCCGTCCTCGGCTGCCTCAGCGCCTGGCTGGCCCACGACGGTGACGCCGCGGTGCGTGCCTGGGCGGGCGCGGCCGGCGTCTTCGCCTTCTTCTACGCGCTGTGGTGGATCCACCCGGCCGGGATGGGGTTCGGCGACGTGCGGCTGTCGGCCGTGCTCGGCTTCGCGCTGGCGTACCTGGGCTGGGCCGAGCTCGCTGCTCGGGATCTACGGCGCCTTCCTGGCGTTCTCGCTGCCCGGCCTGCTGGTCGCGCTGCTGCGCCGCAACCGCGGCGTGCTCAAGGTGGCCTACCCGTTCGGGCCGTTCCTGCTCGCGGGCGCGCTGGTCGGCGTGGTGCTGGGCGGCGCGGCGTGGTCCCATCTCGCCACCGGATGACCTGCACGGGCGCGCAACGCTGCGTGAAACACTGGCCCCATGCTGCGCTGGCTGACCGCGGGTGAGTCCCACGGCCCCTCCCTGGTCGCGATCCTCGAGGGGCTGCCCGCCCACGTCCGGATCACCACCGCGGACGTCGCGGACGCGCTCGCCCGCCGGCGCCTGGGCTACGGCCGGGGCGCCCGGATGAAGTTCGAGCAGGACGAGGTGACCCTGGTCGGCGGTGTCCGTCACGGCGAGACCCTGGGCGGCCCGGTCGCGATCGAGGTCGGCAACACCGAGTGGCCCAAGTGGGAGAAGGTGATGTCGGCCGACCCGGTCGACCCGGTCGAGCTCGAGGCGCTGGCGCGCAACGCACCCCTGACCCGCCCGCGGCCCGGGCACGCCGACCTGGTCGGGATGCAGAAGTACGACTTCGACGAGGCGCGTCCGGTGCTCGAGCGGGCCTCCGCGCGCGAGACGGCCGCCCGCGTGGCGCTCGGGCGGGTCGCCTCCAACTTCCTCGAGCAGTCCGTCGGTGCCCGGATCGTGTCCCACGTCATCGAGCTCGGCGGCGTCCGGGCACCCGCGGGCGTCTGTGCCCGATCCGGACGACGTGGCCCGGCTCGACGAGCGACCCGGTGCGCTGCCTCGACCGGGGACGCCGGCCGGCGGATGGTCGAGGCGATCGACCAGGCCCACAAGGACGGCGACACGCTCGGCGGCGTCGTCGAGGTCGTCGTCCACGGCCTGCCGCCGGGCCTCGGGTCGCACGTGCACTGGGACCGGCGCCTCGACGCCCGCCTCGCCGGCGCCCTGATGGGCATCCAGGCGATCAAGGGTGTCGAGGTCGGCGACGGCTTCGAGCTCGCCGCCACGCCCGGCTCGCGCGCCCACGACGAGATCGTCCCGACCGACGAGGGCATCCGGCGGGTGAGCGGGCGCTCCGGGCGGCACCGAGGGCGGCATGTCCACCGGGGAGGTCCTGCGCGTGCGTGCCGCGATGAAGCCCATCGCGACCGTCCCGCGCGCGCTCCGCACGGTCGACGTCACCACCGGCGAGGAGGCGGTCGCCCACCACCAGCGGTCCGACGTCTGCGCCGTACCCGCCGCCGGCATCGTCGCCGAGGCGATGGTGGCGCTCGTGCTGGCCGACGCGGTCCTGGAGAAGTTCGGTGGCGACTCGGTCGCCGAGACGCGGCGCAACGCCGAGAGCTATCTGGACACGCTGAGGTACCGGTGAGCCCACGCGTCGTCCTCGTCGGCCCGATGGGCGCCGGCAAGACCACCGTCGCGACCCTGCTGGCCGCGGCCTGGGGCACGACCGCCCGCGACACCGACCTCGACGTCGAGACCACCGAGGGGCGGTCGATCTCGGAGATCTTCGTCGACTCCGGCGAGGAGGCCTTCCGGGCGCTGGAGCGGGCGGCGGTCGCCGAGGCGCTCGAGACCCACGACGGCGTCCTCGCCCTCGGCGGCGGCGCGGTGCTCGACCCCGGGACGCGCGAACGGCTCGCCGGACACGAGGTGGTGTTCCTCCGCGTCGGGCTGGCGGAGGCGGTGAAGCGGGTCGGTCTGGGCAGCGCCCGGCCGCTGCTGCTCGGCAACGTCCGCGGCCGCGTGAAGGCGCTGCTCGACGAACGCACGCCCGTCTACGAGTCGGTGGCCACCCTGGTCGTGGACACCGACGGACGCACCCCGGAGGATGTGGCGCAGGAGATCGTCGCGGCGCTCGCGGGTCGGGCCGAGCCGGCGGATGAGGAGAGCACGTGACCGCGAGCAAGCACCGGGACACCGTCCTGCGGGTGGACGGCCCGGCGCCGTACGACGTGGTGGTCGGCCACGACCTCGCCGAGCGCCTCCCGCAGATGCTGGGCGTCGGGCGTCCAGCGCGTCGCGGTCGTGTTCTCCGACGTCCTGGCCGAGCTCGTCTCGCCGGTGCTCGACTCGCTCGCGGCGGCGTACGACGTCATGGTGCTGCCGATCCCCGACGGTGAGCGAGCCAAGAAGGCCGCGGTCGCGGTGTCGTGCTGGGAGGCGCTCGGCGAGGCCGGGTTCACCCGCTCCGACGCCGTCGTGACCTTCGGGGGCGGCGTCCACCACCGACCTCGGCGGGTTCGTCGCCGCGACCTGGCTGCGCGGCGTGCGGGTCGTGCACGTGCCGACCACGCTGCTCGGCATGGTCGACGCGGCGGTCGGCGGCAAGACCGGGGATCAACACCCGCGCGGGCAAGAACCTCGTCGGGGCGTTCCACGAGCCGGCCGGCGTCCTGTGCGACCTCACCCTGCTGCGCTCGCTGCCGCGCGCCGGAGCTGGTCGCCGGCCTCGGCGAGGTCCTCAAGTGCGGCTTCATCGCCGACCCCGCCATCCTCGACCTGGTCGACGACCACGACGCCGGCGAGCTCGGCCCGGACTCGCCGGTGCTGCGCGAGCTCGTCGAGCGGGCCGTGCGGGTCAAGGTCGACGTCGTCTCCGCCGACCTCAAGGAGACCGGCGGCACCGGCGGCCACCCGGGCCGCGAGGTGCTCAACTACGGCCACACCATGGCGCACGCGATCGAGCGCACCGAGAACTACCGGATCCGGCACGGTGAGGCGGTCGCGATCGGGTGCGTGTACGTCGCCGAGCTGGCCGCGCGCGCCGGCACCCTCGCGCCCGAGGTGGTCGAGCGGCATCGCGAGGTCTTCACGCGGGTGGGGCTGCCCACGACGTACGCGAAGGCCTCGTTCGAGGACCTCCACAGCGCCATGAAGGTCGACAAGAAGTCGCGTGGCTCCCAGCTGCGGTTCGTGGTGCTCGCCGACCTCGCGGTGCCCACGGTGCTCGCGGGACCGTCCGTCGCCGACCTGCGCGACGCCTACAGTGCGATCGGAGGGGTCCGATGACCCGAGTCCTGGTCCTCAACGGCCCGAACCTGGGACGGCTCGGCCGCCGCCAGCCGGAGATCTACGGCCACACCACGCACGCCGAGCTGGCCCACCAGTGCGTCGAGTGGGGCCGCGAGCACGGGCCTCGACGTCGAGGTCCGCCAGACCAACCACGAGGGCGAGCTGATCGACTGGCTCAACGCGGCCGCCGACGACGGCAACCCGGTGGTGCTCAACGCGGGCGCGTGGACGCACTACTCGTGCGCGATCTACGACGCCTGCGCCCAGCTGACCGCGCCGCTGGTCGAGGTCCACCTCTCCGACCCGCACCAGCGCCCCGAGGAGTTCCGCCACACCTCGGTGGTCACCCCCCACGCCGCCGCGGTCGTCGCCGGCCACGGCGTCGACAGCTACCGCCTGGCCCTGGAGCACTTCGCCCACGGTTGAGTCGAGAGTTCCGTCGACCGTGGGAACCGATCCGGGGTGGGCGCCGTCGGACCGGTCATGAACGGGAACGTGACGCTCAGCGTGCGCAGCATCCTCCTCGCGGCCGTGGTGGCCCTGGCCGTGCTCGTGGCCTACCTGCTCGGCAGTGGCGGCCGGCCCGCCGCGTCGGCGCAGGCGGCCGAGCCCGGCACCGACACCGGGCGGCAGCGGGTCCTGACCATGACCGGCACCGGCGACGCCACCGCGGTGCCGGACCAGCTCGGGTTCGGCGTCGGGGTCACGCTGACCCGGCCGGACCTCGGGGACGCCCTCGACGCCGCAAGCGCCACGATGACGCGGGTGCTCGGCGCGCTGGCGAAGTACGGCGTCGCGAAGTCCGACGTGCAGACGACCGGGCTCTCGATGACGCCGGTGTACGACTACCACCCCTACGACCCGCCCACGATCACCGGCTACCGCGTCAACCAGCGCGCGAGCGTGCTGGTGAAGGACCTCGCGGACGGGAGCCGGGCGGTGACCGCCGCGGTCGCGGCCGGCGGCAACGCGGTCCGGGTCTCCGGGCTGCGGCTCCTGGTCGGCGACGCCGATGCGGCCAGCGCGAAGGCACGCCGGGCGGCGGTCGCGGAGGCACAGGCCAAGGCCGAGCAGTACGCCGAGGCGTCGGGCCAGACGCTCGGCGACGTGCTGACGATCCGCGAGGTGCACAGCAAGCCGCTGCCGACGCCGCAGCACGGGTACCTCCCGCGCACCGGCGCCCTGGACCTCGCCGCGGTCCGCGGCGTCCCGATCCGCGCCGGCAAGGAGCGCACGGCGGTGACGGTGCGCGTGGTGTGGGAGCGCCTAGGAGACTGCGGAACAACACGTCCTGCTACGCGTCGCGCTGCACGCACGCGGGCTGCGTTGCCGTCGGTCGACGGTCAACCAGACCGCCTTCCCTCCGGCGCCTTGCCAGCGCACGCGCATCGCGACGCTCGCGACGGACAGTTGTTCAGCAGTCTCCTGGCGGATTACTGCCGGACCGGGTCCGGCCGATAGACTCCTCCGCTGGCACCCGGGGGACCGGGCGACCTCCCGATCCCACCGACGGACGAAGGCTGACACGCGCGCATGGCAACGACGAACGACCTCAAGAACGGCATGGTGCTCAACCTCGACGGCCAGCTCTGGTCGGTCGTGGAGTTCCAGCACGTCAAGCCCGGCAAGGGCCCGGCGTTCGTCCGCACCAAGCTGAAGAACGTCGAGTCCAACAAGACCGTCGACAAGACGTTCAACGCCGGCACCAAGGTCGAGACCGCGACGGTCGACCGCCGCACCATGCAGTACCTCTACAACGACGGCTCGTCGTACGTCTTCATGGACGTCCAGTCCTACGAGCAGCTCGAGGTCCCGCCGGAGATCGTCGGCGACGTGAAGAACTTCCTGCTCGAGAACCAGGACGTCATCATCGCGACCAACGAGGGCCGGGTGCTCTTCATCGAGCTGCCGGCGTCGGTCGAGCTCGTGATCACGTTCACCGAGCCGGGCCTGGCCGGCGACTCGGCCACGGGCCGCACCAAGCCCGCCACGCTCGAGACCGGCCACGAGATCCAGGTCCCGCTGTTCATCAACCAGGGCGAGAAGGTCAAGGTCGACACCCGCGACTCCTCCTACCTCGGCCGGGTCAAGTCCTGACCTGATGGCGGCTCGATCGAAGGCCCGCAAGCGCGCGCTGGACGTGCTGTACGCCTCCGACGTCCGGGGCGAGTCGGCTGCCGAGGCGCTCGACCGGGCGATCGCCGATGGCGAGGGCCCGACCAACGACTACACGGCCGTGCTCGTGCGCGGCGTCGACGAGCACCGGGCGCGCATCGACGAGGTCCTCACGACGTACTCCGAGGGCTGGTCGCTCGCCCGGATGCCCGCCGTGGACCGCAACGTGCTGCGCCTGGGCGTCTGGGAGCTGCTGTACGCCGACGACGTCCCCGATGCGGTCGCCGTGTCCGAGGCGATGGCGCTGGTCCAGGAGCTCTCCACCGACGAGTCGCCGCAGTTCGTCAACGGCGTCCTCGGCGCGATCGTGCGCAACAAGGCAGCCCTGTCCTGAGGTCCGCGACGGCCGCTTGACCCCGCCGCCATGCTGAGTGCATGAGCGAGCGCGAGGTGGACCTGGTCGTCATCGGCACCGGACCCGGCGGGGAGGCGCTCGCCACCGGTGCGGCGAAGGCCGGCCTCGAGGTGGTCGCGGTCGACCGGCACCTCGTCGGGGGCGAGTGCCCCTACTACGGCTGCATCCCCACCAAGATGATGGTGCGCGGCAGCGACGTCGTCGCGGAGGTACGCCGGGCGCCGCAGGTCGCCGGCGACGCGATCCTGACACCGGCGTGGTCGGTGGTGGCGCGGCGCATCGACCGGGACGCGACGAGCGGCTGGGACGACACCGTCGCGGTCGACCGGCTGGGGGACGCGGGCGCGACCGTGCACCACGGCGTCGGCCGGCTCGCCGGAACCGGTCGCGTGACCGTCGACACCGCCGGCGGCGAGCGGGTCACCTACACGGCCCGGCGCGGCGTCGTCGTCAACCCCGGCACCCGGCCGGCGGTGCCGCCGGTCGACGGGCTCGCGGACACGCCGTACTGGACCAACCGCGACGCGGTCCGGGTCACCGACCTGCCGGGTTCGCTCGTGGTCGTCGGCGGTGGCCCGATCGGGTGCGAGCTGGCGCAGGTCTTCGCCCGGTTCGGCGTGCGGGTGACCGTCCTGCAGCACGGGCCCCGCCTGCTCCCGGCCGACGAGCCCGAAGCCTCCGCCCTGCTCGCGGACGTCTTCGCCGGCGAGGGGATCCGGGTGCTGACCGGCGTCGAGCTGCAGCGGGCGGCGTACGCCGACGGCGCGTTCACCCTCGGCCTCGACACCGGCGAGGAGCTGGTGGCGGACAAGCTGCTGGTGGCCGCCGGGCGGACGCCGAACCTGGACGATCTCGGCCTCGAGACGGTCGGCCTCGACCCCACGGCACGCACCGTCCCGGTCGACGAGCGGCTGCGGGCGGGGGAGCGGCTCTGGGCGATCGGCGACGTCACCGGCCACGGCGCCTTCACCCACGTCTCGATGTACCAGCAGGCGGTCGCGCTGCGCGACATCCTCGGCGAGGAGGGACCGGCCGCGCGGTACCACGCGGTCCCGCACGTGACGTTCACCGATCCGGAGGTGGGCGGTGTCGGGCGGACCGAGCGGCAGGCCCGCGACGCGGGCATCGCGGTGCGCACCGGCCTGACGCGGCTGGAGCAGTCGTCGCGTGGTTTCACCCATGGGCCGGGCGGGCACGGACTGATCAAGGTCGTCGAGGACGCCGACCGCGGGGTGCTGGTCGGAGCGACAGCCATGGGGCCCGCGGGCGGCGAGATCCTCGGCTTCCTGGCCGTGGCCGTCCACGCGGAGGTCCCGGTCGAGACCCTGAAGAGCATGATCTTCGCCTACCCCACCTTCCACCGCGCGATCGAGTCGGCGTTGGGAGATCTCGAATCGAGTTGAGAGCAATGACCACCGGCAACGTCTCCCGCAACCTCGGCGACCGGGCCCGTGCAGCGGGCCAAGGCGCGGACAGCAGCACCTGGATGGACTGGGCGGCGCGCGCCGGCCTGGTCGCGTACGCCGTCATCTACCTCGTGGTGGGGTGGCTGGCGATCCAACTGGCGTTCGGTGACCACCAGGGCAAACCGTCGAGCAAGGGCGCCCTGCGGGAGCTGGCCCAGCAGCCGGTCGGCGGCGTGCTCATCTGGGTCGTCACCATCGGCATGTTCCTGCTCGTCCTGTGGAAGGGCATCGACGCACTGGTGGGCCACCGCGAGGAGCAGGACGACAGCAAGCGCACCCGCAAGCGGCTCGCGTCCGGCCTGAAGGCGGTGCTGTACGCCGCGGTCGGCGTCAGCGGGATCAGTGTCGCCACGAACTCCGGTGGCGGCAGCTCCCAGCAGACGTGGACCGCCAAGGTCATGGACTGGCCCGGTGGCCAGTTCCTCGTGGGCGCCGCAGGTCTGGCGATCATCGGGTACGGCGCCTACCAGGTCTGGATGGCCTGGAGCGAGAAGTTCGCCGAGAAGCTCGACGCGGAGGGACGCAGCGGCGAGACGGGCAGGGCCTACCTGGCGTTCGGCAAGGCCGGCTACACCGCCAAGGGCACGGTGATCGTGCTGGTCGGCGGCCTGTTCTGCTACGGCGCGGTCACCCACGACGCCAAGAAGACCGGGGGCCTCGACGAAGCGCTGTTGGTGGTCCTGAAGCAGCCGTTCGGTCCGGTGCTGCTCTGCGCGGCCGGGGTCGGGCTGGCCTGCTACGGCCTGTTCACCTTCGCCCGCGCCCGACACCTGTCCCAGTGACCGCGGACGCCCCGCTCGTCGCCGACGTCGTCGTCGTCGGCCTCGGCAGCGGCGGCGAACGAGCCGCCCGGCAGCTGGCCGAGGCGGGCCTGCAGGTCGTCGCGGTGGAGCGGGACCTGGTCGGAGGGGAGTGCCCGTTCTGGGGCTGCACGCCGTCGAAGCTGCTGGTGCGCTCCGCCGACCTGGTCGCCGAGGCCCGCCGTGCCGACCGGCTCGCCGGTCCCACCGAGGTCCGGCCCGACTGGAACCGGCCGCTCGGCCGGATCCGTGAGGCGACCCACGACTGGCACGACGCCCAGCACGCGGACCCGCTCACCGACGCCGGGGTGCGGCTGCTGCGCGGGCACGGTCGCCTGGACGGTCCGCGTCGCGTGGTCGTCGACAGCGGCGGCTCGTCGACCGTCGTCGAGGTACGCCGGGGCGTGCTGCTCGACACCGGCACCGAGCCCGCCGTACCGGAGATCGACGGCCTGGCGGACACGCCGTACTGGACCAACCGGGACCTGGTGCGTCAGCCCGCGCCACCGGACTCGTTGGTGGTCGTCGGCGGCGGGCCCATCGGTGCGGAGCTCGCCCAGGCACTCGCCCGGTACGGGACCCGGGTCACCCTGCTCGAGGCCCGCGACCGGCTGCTGCACCCGGAGGAGGCCGAGGCCGCGGCTGTCGTCGAGGAGTGCCTGCGCGGCGACGGCATCGACGTGCGCACCGGTGTCGACGTCGCGGCGGTGCGCCACGACGGCCGTTTCCACGTGGACCTCGGCACCGAGGTCGTCGCGGCCGAGCGGCTGCTCGTCGCCACCGGGCGCCGGCCGAACCTCGCCGGGATCGGGCTCGAGACCGTCGGCCTCGACGCCGCGGCCGGCCACCTCCCGGTCGACGACCGGATGCGCGCCGGGGACGGCCTGTGGGCGATCGGCGACATCACCGGCAAGGGTGCGTTCACCCACGTCGCGGTCTACCAGGGCGAGATCGCGGTGTCCGACATCCTCGGCGCGGACGGCCCGCGGGCCGACTACCGGGCGGTCAGCCGGGTGACCTTCACGGACCCGGAGGTCGGCGCGGTCGGGCTCACCGAGGAGCAGGCGCGCGAGGCCGGTGTCCGGGTCGCGGTCGGGCGGGCCGACATCGGGACGGACAGCCGGGGCTGGATGCACGACGCCCGCGGGCTGGTGAAGGTCGTCGCCGACGCGGACCGCGGCGTGCTGGTCGGCGGCACCGTCGTCGCACCGTACGGCGGCGAGGTGGTCGGGCTGCTCAGCACCGCCGTCCACGCCCGGGTGCCGGTCGAGACGCTGGGCCGCATGCACTTCGCGTTCCCGACCTTCCACCGCACGATCGCCCGCGCCCTGGCCGATCTCGGACTCGACGGATGAGCGGGGTGTGACGCCCGAGAATTGTGGGAAGGACCCGCGGTGAGCCGGGACCACCCGGAGGTCTCGAGGGAGGCACGGATGTCGCAGGAAGCATGGGGCTCGGGCAGCTCGCGACAGGACCACGACGACACCAGCAGCCGGTTGTACCAGCCCGACGACCTGGCCCAGTACGCCGCGCGCCGGGAGACCAGGGTCGCCGGGAGCGCGGGGGCGCGGCCGGGTGCACCGGCCGATCCGCCGGGCGATCCGCTGGCCGATCCGCTGGCCGATCCGCTGGCCGATCCGCTCGCCGGGCCACTGAGCGGCGCGGCCCCGGACCCGTTGAGCGATCCGCTGCCCGGGTCGGCGCCGCCGGCGTACGCCATGCCGACCACGCCGCCGCCGGCGTACGCCCCTCCGCCGCCGCCCGAGACGGGTCCGCAGGTGGTGGCCGCACCGGCCGACACCGGGACCGACGCGCGGACCGGCGCCGGGTCGGCCGAGGTCTCGGCGGAGCCGGAGGTGCGGCGGTTCATGACCGCGACCGACTTCCTGGACCGCCGCGATGCCGAGCAGGAGCACGGCCCGGCGACCTGGGGCTGGCGCGGCACGGTCCGGCGGTGGAGCGGCGGACTGGTCAGCCCGAAGATGGGGCCGGCCGAGCGCGCCTACGAGGACGACCGGCGCACCATCCAGCGCGACTTCGACGGGCCGCGCACCATCGCGTTCATCAACCCCAAGGGCGGCGCGGCCAAGACGACCGGTGTGCTGGCCGCCGGCTACACGTTCGGCACCGTGCGCGGCGGCGGCGTGGTGGCGTGGGACAACAACGAGACCCGCGGCACCCTCGGGATCCGCGGCACCCGCAGCAGCCACCGCAACACCACCCGCGAGCTGCTCGAGGACCTCGAGCGGTTCACCGACGTCTACCAGTCCCGGATCGGCGACCTGGGTGCGTTCGTGCGCTCCCAGGGCGACGCCCACTTCGACGTGCTCGCCTCCGACGAGCGTCCCGACGTCACCGGGACCATCCGGGCGCAGGACTTCGACGCCGTCCACAAGCTGCTCGAGCGCTTCTACCGGGTCATCCTCATCGACACCGGCAACAACATGCGCGCCGAGAACTGGCTCGCCGCCGCCGGCGCCGCCGACCTGCTGGTCGTCACCTCGACGGTGCGCGAGGACACCGGGTACAGCGGACTGTGGATGCTCGACGCCCTCCAGGACGCCGGGTACCAGAACCTCAAGTACAAGTGCGTCACGGTGCTCTCCGACCCCTCCGCGCAGGTGGACGGGAAGCTGGCCGACGACCTCGTGGAGGTCTACCAGCAGCGCACCCGTGGCGTGTACCGCGTCCCCTACGACCCGGCGCTGGTCGCCGGCTCGGTGGTGCCGTACGCCCAGCTGTCCCACGGCACCCGGATGTCGTGGCTGCGGGCCTGCGCGGGGATGGCCGCGGCGCTGTAGCGACACGCCGGCGGGTTTCACCGGTCAGCCGGTGAAACCCGACCGACACGCCGAGCGGGACCGGCGTGTCGGTCGGGTTTCGGCGGACAAGTCGGTCCGGTGGGGCCCTCCGGGCATGAACCCGCCCGGTGGCGGGTTACCGCGGGCAGACACTGACCGTCCGTCGAGAGGAACCCCATGCGCGCCGTCGTCTACCACGAGACCGGCCCCTCGTCCGTCCTGCGGGTCGTCGACCGCGACCTGCCCGAGCCCGGGGCCGGCGAGCTGCGCATCCGGTTGGTGCGTGCGGGCGTCAACCCGACCGACTGGAAGTTCCGAGCGGGCATGATGAGCGGGTACGACGAGGTCACCCCCGGCCAGGACGGCGCCGGCGTGGTCGACGCGGTCGGTGCCGGCGTGGACGGGTACGACGTCGGCGACCGCGTCTGGCTGGTGCTCGCCCAGCACGGCCGTGCGTACGGCACCGCCGCCGAGTACACCGTGCAGCCGGTGGACCGCGTCGTCCCGCTGCCCGACGCCGCGTCCTTCGACCTCGGCGCCAGCGTCGGCGTGCCGGCGGTGACCGCCCACCGGGCGCTCACCGCGTCCGAGTTCGGCCCGGCGCGGCTCGGTCCCGGTGCCCTCGAGGGGCGGGTCGTGCTGGTCGCCGGTGGCGCGGGGGCGGTCGGCAACGCCGCCATCCAGCTCGCCCGCTGGTCGGGCGCCACCGTCGTGGCGACGGTCTCCAGCGACGAGAAGGCCGCGCTCGCCGTGGCCGCGGGCGCCCACCACACGGTCAACTACCGGGTCGCCGATGCCGCCGAGGAGATCCGCGCGTTCTGCTCCGACGGCGTCGACATCGCGGTCGAGGTCGCCCCGGCGCAGAACATCGCGATCGACCTCGACGTGGTCAAGGTGCACGGCCTGGTGTCGATCTACGCCAACAACGGCGGGGACGAGATGACGATGCCGCTGCGGGCGGCGTTCGGGAAGAACCTGCGCTTCCAGTTCCTCATCCTGTACACCCTCGACCCGGGCCTGGTGCGTGCGGCCACCGAGGACGTGAACGCCGCGATGGTCGCCGGCGCCCTGCGGGTCGGCGAGGTCGCCGGCCTCCCACTCCACCACTTCCCGCTCGAGGACACGGCCGCCGCCCACGACGCGGTCGAGGGCGGTGCGGTCGGCAAGGTGCTGCTCGACATCGCACCGGCCTGACACCGCGCTCGCCCGTCCCGGCGTCTCGCGTGGCGAGAAACGCCCGGCCCAAGGGGGGACAGCGGCCGATCGGCGGGTAAGGTTCGGGTCGTTCGACATCCTTTAACGAGCCGTCCCGTGAGGCGGAGAAGGAGGTCCGAGGCAGTTGCCTGCGCATCCTCGAGAAGCCCCAGCCGCGTCGTCGGCCGGGCCCCGCGTCGTCCTCGACGCCGGTGACATCCCGCGGGCACTCACCCGCATCGCCCACGAGATCCTCGAGCGCAACAAGGGCGCCGACGACCTCGTCCTGCTCGGCATCCCCAGCCGCGGCGTCCCCCTGGCCCAGCGGATCGCCGAGCGCATCGCCGCCGTCGAGGGGTACGACGTGCCGGTCGGGTCGCTCGACGTCACGATGTACCGCGACGACCTGCGGATGAAGCCGGCCCGGGCCCTGCTGCCGACCGAGATCCCGCCCGGGGGCATCGACGACCGGGTCGTGGTCCTGGTCGACGACGTGCTGTTCTCGGGCCGCACCATCCGGGCCGCGCTGGACGCGCTCAACGACCTCGGCCGCCCGCGGGCGGTGCGGCTGGCGGTCCTCGTGGACCGTGGCCACCGCGAGCTGCCGATCCGTGCCGACTTCGTCGGCAAGAACCTGCCGACCTCGCTGGTCGAGCGCGTCCGGGTCACCATGGCCGGCATCGACGAGGCCGACGCCGTCACGATCGAGGGGGCCTGACGTGAAGCGCCACCTGCTGAGCGCGGCCGACCTGGGCCGCGACGACGCCGAGCTGATCCTGCAGACCGCGGCGGAGCTGCGCTAGCTGGCCGACCGGCCGATCAAGAAGCTGCCCGCGCTGCGCGGCCGCACCGTGGTCAACCTGTTCTTCGAGGACTCCACCCGCACCCGCATCTCGTTCGAGGCGGCCGCCAAGCGGCTGTCGGCGGACGTGATCAACTTCGCCGCCAAGGGCTCGAGCCTCTCCAAGGGCGAGAGCCTCAAGGACACCGCCCTGACGCTCGAGGCGATGGGGGCGGACGCGGTCGTCGTCCGGCACGGCGCCTGCGGGCGCACCGCACCGGCTGGCCCACTCCGGCTGGGTGCGCTCCAGCGTGGTGAACGCCGGCGACGGCACCCACGAGCACCCGACCCAGGCGCTGCTGGACGCGTTCACGATGTGGCGCCACCTCGGCGAGTCGAGGCCGGGCGGCCTGGAGGGTCGACGGGTCACGATCGTCGGCGACGTCCTGCACAGCCGGGTCGCCCGCTCCAACGCACTGCTGCTGCACACCCTCGGGGCCGAGGTGACACTGGTCGCGCCCCCGACGCTGCTCCCGGTGGGCGTCGAGAGCTGGCCGGTCGAGGCGTCCTACGACCTCGACGGGGCGCTCCCCAAGGCCGACGCGGTGATGATGCTGCGGGTGCAGCGCGAGCGCATGAACGGCGGGTTCTTCCCGACCGCGCGCGAGTACTCCCGCCGCTACGGCCTCGACGGGCGCCGGATGGCGACCCTGCAGGACCACACGATCGTCATGCACCCCGGCCCGATGGTCCGGGGCATGGAGATCACCGCGGACGTCGCCGACTCCGACCGGTCGGTGATCGTCGAGCAGGTCACCAACGGCGTCGCCGTCCGGATGGCCGTGCTGTACCTGCTGCTGGGTGGCAGCACCCCCGCTGTCGGAGGAGAAGAGTGACCGACTACCTGATCAAGAACGTCTCGGTGCTCGGCGGCACGCCGACCGACCTGCTGCTGCGCGACGGCGTGATCGCCGACGTCGGCCGATCCCGCCGACGCCGCCGGGCCCGACGTCGAGACCATCGACGCCACCGGCCTGGTCGCGCTGCCCGGTCTGGTCGACCTGCACACCCACCTGCGCGAGCCCGGCCGTGAGGACGCCGAGACCGTCGAGTCCGGCACCCGCGCCGCCGCGCTGGGCGGCTTCACCGCCGTGCACGCGATGGCGAACACCGAGCCGGTCGCCGACACCGCGGGCGTCGTCGAGCAGGTCTGGCGGCTGGGGCGCGAGGCCGGCTACTGCGACGTGTTCCCGGTCGGCGCGGTCACCGTCGGGCTGGGTGGCGAGCAGCTCGCCGAGCTCGGCGCGATGGCCGACTCCGCCGCCCGCGTGCGGGTCTTCTCCGACGACGGCAGGTGCGTCAGCGACGCGGTGCTGATGCGCCGGGCGCTGGAGTACGTCAAGGCCTTCGACGGCGTCGTCGCCCAGCACGCCCAGGAGCCGCGGCTCACCGAGGGTGCCCAGATGAACGAGGGCGAGCTGTCCGGCCGCCTCGGCCTGGCGGGCTGGCCCGCGGTCGCCGAGGAGGCGATCATCGCCCGCGACGTGCTGCTCGCCGAGCACGTCGGCTCCCGCCTGCACGTCTGCCACGTCTCCACGGCCGGGTCCGTCGACATCGTCCGCTGGGCCAAGAGCAAGGCCAGGAAGGACGGGGACTGGGACGTGACCGCGGAGGTGTGCCCGCACCACCTGCTGCTCACCGACGAGCTCGCGGCGACGTACGACCCGATCTACAAGGTGAACCCGCCGCTGCGGTCGGCGGCCGACGTCGAGGCGCTGCACGCCGGCCTCGCCGACGGCACGATCGACATCGTCGCCACCGACCACGCCCCCCACCCGCTGGAGGACAAGGACTGCGAGTGGGCCGCGGCCGCCTTCGGCATGCTCGGGCTCGAGACCGCGCTCTCGATCGTGCAGCGGACGATGGTGGACACCGGCCGGCTGGACTGGGCCGGCGTCGCCGAGCGGATGTCCTACGCACCGGCCCGGATCGGCCGGGTCTCCGACCGGCACGGCCGTCCGGTCGAGCCCGGTGAGCCCGCGAACCTCGTCCTCTACGACCCTGCCGCGCTCCGCACGGTCGACCCCGGCGAGTCGGCGAGCCTGAGCCGCAACACGCCGTACCGCGGCATGGAGCTGCCGGGAAGGGTGGTCGCGACCTTCCTGCGCGGCAAGGCCACGGTCCTCGACGGGAAGCTCGCATGAGCGCCCCGGCGATCCTCGTGCTGGAGGACGGCCGCACGTTCCACGGCGAGTCGTACGGTGCCGAGGGGGAGACCTTCGGCGAGGCGGTCTTCAACACCGGCATGACCGGCTACCAGGAGACGCTGACCGACCCGTCGTACCACCGCCAGGTCGTGGTGATGACCGCGCCGCACATCGGCAACACCGGCGTCAACGACGAGGATCCGGAGAGCCGCAGGATCTGGGTGGCCGGGTACGTCGTGCGCGACCCCGCCCGGCGCTCGTCGAGCTGGCGCGCCCGCCGCACGCTCGACGACGAGCTGCGCGAGCAGGGTGTCGTCGGCATCTCGGGCGTCGACACCCGAGCGCTCACGCGGCACCTGCGCGAGCGCGGCGCGATGCGGGTCGGCATCTCCACCACCGAGTCCGACCCCGCCGCGCTGCTCGCGCGGGTCAAGGAGTCCGGCGAGATGGCCGGCAGCGAGCTCGCGTCGGAGGTCTCGACGCAGGAGGCGTACGTCGTGCCCGCGCTGCCCGGGCCCTGGGGGAGCGAGAAGCGCTTCACCGTCGCCGCGCTCGACCTGGGCATCAAGTCGATGACGCCGCACCGGATGGCCGAGCGCGGGATCGAGGTCCACGTGCTGCCGGCCACCGCCAGCCTGGACGACATCCGGGCGGTCGGGCCGGACGGGCTGTTCTACTCCAACGGGCCCGGTGACCCGGCCGCGACCACCCACCAGATCGAGGTGCTGCAGGGTGCGCTGGCCGCGGGGCTGCCGTACTTCGGCATCTGTTTCGGCAACCAGCTGTTCGGCCGCGCGCTCGGGTTCGGCACCTACAAGCTCAAGTACGGCCACCGCGGCATCAACCAGCCGGTGATGGACCGCACCACCGGCAAGGTCGAGGTCACCGCGCACAACCACGGGTTCGCCGTCGACGCTCCGCTGGACGGCAGCACCACCACGCCGTACGGCGAGGCCAGCGTCAGCCACGTCTGCCTCAACGACGACGTGGTGGAGGGCCTCGAGCTGCGCGACGCGGACGGCAGGTTGAGGGGCTTCTCCGTCCAGTACCACCCCGAGGCGGCCGCCGGGCCGCACGACGCGGCGTACCTGTTCGACCGGTTCGTGGACCTGATGCGGGGGGAGATCTGATGCCCAAGCGCGACGACATCAAGAGCGTGCTGGTGATCGGCTCGGGGCCGATCATCATCGGCCAGGCCTGCGAGTTCGACTACTCCGGCACCCAGGCCTGCCGGGTGCTCAAGGCCGAGGGCCTGCGGGTGATCCTGGTCAACTCCAACCCGGCCACGATCATGACCGACCCCGAGTTCGCGGACGCGACGTACGTCGAGCCGATCACGCCCGACTTCGTGGAGAAGGTGATCGCCAAGGAGCGGCCCGACGCGCTGCTGCCCACCCTCGGTGGCCAGACCGCGCTCAACGCCGCGATCGCGCTGCACGAGCGCGGCGTGCTGGAGAAGTACGGCGTCGAGATGATCGGCGCCTCCTTCGAGGCGATCCACCGCGGCGAGAACCGGGAGCAGTTCAACGCGATCGTCGAGCGGATCGGCGGCGAGGTGGCGCGCAGCGTCGTGTGCCACTCGCTGGAGGACTGCGAGAAGGCGGTCGCCGAGCTGGGCTACCCCGTGGTCGTGCGCCCGTCGTTCACCATGGGCGGCACCGGCTCCGGCATCGCGTACGACGAGGGCGACCTGGCGCGCATCGCCGGCGCCGGCCTGGCCGCCAGCCCGACCACCGAGGTGCTGATCGAGGAGTCGATCATCGGGTGGAAGGAGTACGAGCTGGAGGTGATGCGCGACAAGGCCGACAACGTCGTCATCGTCTGCTCGATCGAGAACCTCGACCCGATGGGCGTCCACACCGGCGACTCGATCACCGTCGCGCCGGCCATGACCCTCACCGACCGCGAGTACCAGCACCTGCGCGACCTGGCCATCGGCATCATCCGCGAGGTCGGCGTCGACACCGGCGGGTGCAACATCCAGTACGCCGTGAACCCGGCCGACGGCCGGGTCATCGTGATCGAGATGAACCCCCGCGTCTCACGGTCCTCGGCCCTCGCGAGCAAGGCCACCGGCTTCCCGATCGCGAAGATCGCGGCCAAGGTCGCCATCGGGTACACCCTCGACGAGATCCCCAACGACATCACCCGGGAGACCCCGGCGTCCTTCGAGCCGACCCTGGACTACGTGGTCGTCAAGGTGCCGCGGTTCGCGTTCGAGAAGTTCCCTGGCGCCGACCCGCGCCTGACCACGCACATGAAGTCGGTCGGCGAGGCGATGGCGATCGGCCGCAACTTCACCGAGGCGCTGCAGAAGGCGCTGCGCTCGCTGGAGAACAAGGACGCGGTGTTCGACTGGCGCCAGGAGTGGGTCGACCTCGACAAGGCGGCGCTGCTGGAGGAGATCGCCGTCCCGCACGACGGACGGCTGAAGAAGGTCATGGACGCGATCCGGGCCGGGGCGACCGCCGACGAGGTGTCCGACGCCACCGGCATCGACCCGTGGTACGTCGACCAGCTGATGCTGATCAACGAGGTCGCCGCCGAGGTGACCGCCGCGCCCGAGCTCACGCCGCAGCTGCTGCGCAAGGCCAAGCGGCACGGGTTCTCCGACGTCCAGATCGGCAAGATCCGCGGGATGACCCCGGACGTCGTCCGCGGCGTCCGGCACGCCCTGGGCGTCCGGCCGGTCTTCAAGACCGTCGACACGTGTGCGGCCGAGTTCGCGGCGCGCACGCCGTACCACTACTCGTCGTACGACGAGGAGTCCGAGGTCGCGCCCCGGGAGCGCCCCGCGGTGATCATCCTCGGCTCCGGGCCGAACCGGATCGGGCAGGGCATCGAGTTCGACTACTCGTGCGTGCACGCCTCGCTGGCGCTGTCCGAGGCCGGCTACGACACGGTGATGGTCAACTGCAACCCGGAGACCGTCTCGACCGACTACGACACCTCCGACCGGCTCTACTTCGAGCCGCTGACGCTCGAGGACGTGCTCGAGATCGTGCACGCCGAGGAGCAGGCCGGGCCGGTGGCCGGAGTCATCTGCCAGCTCGGCGGCCAGACGCCACTGGGCCTCGCGCAGGCGCTCAAGGACAACGGCGTGACGATCGTCGGCACCTCGCCCGAGGCGATCCACCTCGCCGAGGAGCGCGGTGCGTTCGGCCGGGTGCTGCACGAGGCCGGGCTGCCGGCGCCCAAGCACGGCACCGCGACCTCGTTCGCGGACGCCAAGGAGATCGCCGACGAGATCGGCTACCCGGTGCTGGTGCGCCCGTCGTACGTCCTCGGCGGCCGCGGCATGGAGATCGTGTACGACGAGGACACGCTCGCGGGCTACATCGAGCGCGCCACCGAGATCAGCCCCGAGCACCCGGTGCTGGTCGACCGGTTCATCGACGACGCCGTCGAGATCGACGTGGACGCCCTGTTCGACGGCGAGGAGCTCTTCCTCGGTGGCGTGATGGAGCACATCGAGGAGGCCGGGATCCACTCCGGTGACTCCTCGTGCGCGCTGCCGCCGATCACGCTCGGGGAGGCCGAGGTGGGGCGGATCCGCGAGGCCACGACCGCGATCGCGCGCGGCGTCGGCGTCCGAGGGCTGCTGAACATCCAGTTCGCGCTCGGCTCCGACGTGCTCTACGTACTCGAGGCCAACCCGCGCGCCAGCCGGACGGTGCCGTTCGTCTCGAAGGCGACCGCCACGCCGCTGGCCAAGGCCGCGGCCCGCGTGATGATGGGCGAGTCGATCGCGTCGCTGCGCGCCGCGGGCGTGCTGCCGGCCGAGGGGGACGGCGGGACGCTGCCACCGGACCAGCCGATCGCGGTCAAGGAGGCGGTGATGCCGTTCAACCGGTTCCGGACCCCGGACGGCACCCAGGTCGACACCGTCCTCGGCCCGGAGATGAAGTCGACCGGTGAGGTGATGGGCTTCGACGCCGACTTCGGCACCGCGTTCGCCAAGGCGCAGGCCGGGGCGTTCGGGCCGCTCCCGACGTCCGGCCGGGTCTTCGTGTCGATGGCCAACCGCGACAAGCGCACGATGATCTTCCCGATCAAGGTGCTCGCCGACCACGGCTTCGAGATCCTCGCCACCCAGGGCACCGCCGAGGTGCTGCGCCGCAACGGTGTCTCCGCGACGGTGGTGCGCAAGCACTTCGAGGGCCCGGGGCCCGAGGGTGAGAAGACGACCGTCCAGCTGATCCTCGACGGCGAGGTCGACCTGATCATCAACACCCCCCACGGCTCCGGAGGCGGGTCCGCGCGCCTGGACGGCTACGAGATCCGCACCGCAGCGGTGATGGCGAACATCCCCTGCATCACCACGGTGCAGGGCCTCGGCGCCGCGGTGCAGGGCATCGAGGCGCTCGAGCGTGGCGACATCGGGGTGCGGTCCCTGCAGGACTGGGCCGCGGCCACGGTGGTTGAGGAGGTTGCGCAGCAACCGTCTCGAAGCCCCGTGGCGCCATGATCTACCGGACCTTCTTCGACCGGGTCCTGACCCGCACCGACCCGGAGACGGCCCACCAGCGGGCGTTCCGGGCGATCCGGGCGGCGCGGCCGGCCACCGCGTTGCGGCGTACGCCGGGAGAGCCGGTGCACGCCCTCGGCCTGACCTTCCCCAACGTGCTGGGGCTGGCGGCCGGGTTCGACAAGAACGCCGTCGGCATCGACGCGCTCGGCGCGCTCGGGTTCGGCCACGTCGAGGTCGGCACGGTCACCGGCGAGCCACAGCCCGGCAACCCGCGGCCGCGGCTCTTCCGGCTCCCCGACGACCGCGCGGTGGTCAACCGGATGGGCTTCAACAACGACGGTGCCGAGGTGGTCGCCGCGCGCCTGGAGGCCCGTGCGCGGTCGCTCGCCGGCCGCCGCCCCGGGCCGGTCCTCGGGGTGAACATCGGCAAGAGCAAGGTGGTCCCCGAGGACGAGGCGGTCCGCGACTACGAGAAGTCCGCGCGACTGCTGGCGCCGTACGCCGACTACCTGGTCGTCAACGTCAGCTCTCCGAACACGCCGGGCCTGCGCGACCTCCAGGCGGTGGAGAAGCTCGAGCCGATCCTGGTGGCAGTGCAGCGGATCGCCGCCCTGGCGGACCGGCGCGTCCCGCTCCTGGTGAAGATCGCGCCCGACCTCGCCGACGACGACGTGCTCGCGGTCGCCGACCTCGCGCTCGCGATCGGGCTGGACGGCGTCGTCGCCACCAACACCACGATCTCGCGCGCGGGCCTGCGCACGCCCGGCGCGCGCGTGGAGGAGATCGGCGCCGGCGGGCTCTCCGGACGCCCGCTCACCGACCGGGCGCTCGACGTCATGCGGCTGCTGCGCGGCCGGGTCGGCCCCGACCTCACGCTCGTCGGCGTCGGCGGCATCACGACCGTCGACGACGCGCGCGCCCGCCTCGACGCCGGCGCGACGCTGCTGCAGGGTTACACCGCGTTCATCTACCAGGGCCCGCTGTGGCCCCGCCGGATCGTCAGGGGAGTGCCGTCATGAGGAGCTTCGGAGCCCGCCTGCACGCCGCCATCGAGGCGCGCGGCCCGTTCTGCGTCGGCATCGACCCGCACGCCGCGCTGCTGGCCGACTGGGGACTCGCCGACGACGTCGCCGGGCTCGAGACGTTCGCGATGACCGCCGTCGAGGCCGTGGCCCCGCACGTCTCGGTGGTCAAGCCGCAGTCGGCGTTCTACGAGCGGTTCGGCAGCCGCGGCATCGCGGTCCTCGAGCGGGTGGTCGCCGAGTCCCGGGCCGCGGGTGCGTTGGTGCTGCTCGACGTGAAGCGCGGCGACATCGGCTCCACCAGCCAGGCGTACGCCGACGCGTACCTCGATCCCGCCTCGCCGCTCGCGCAGCGACGCGATCACGGTCAGCCCGTTCCTCGGCTTCGGCTCGCTGGACCCGATCGTCGAGACCGCCCGCCGCCACGACGCGGGCCTGTTCGTGCTCGCGCTCACCTCCAACAAGGAGGGCCCCGAGGTCCAGCACGCGCGGGTCGACGGCGGCACGGTCGCCGGCCGGATGCTCGACCACCTCCGGGACCTCAACGCCGGCACCGAGCCGCTGGGCTCCTTCGGCGCGGTCGTCGGCGCCACCATCGGGTCGACCGACGAGGACCTCGCGTTCAACGGACCCGTCCTCGCGCCGGGGTTCGGGGCACAGGGCGGCACGGTCGCCGACGTACGCCGGCTCTTCGGCGCGGCCGCCGCGGTGCTGCCCAGCTCCTCGCGCGAGGTGCTGCGGCTGGGTCCGGACCCCGCCGCGATGCGCGCCGCGGTCCAGCGCACCAACGAGGAGCTGCGCGGGTGAGGCGCCTGCTGGTGGCCGTCCTCCTGGTGCCGCTCCTCGCCGGCTGCGGGTCGCAGCGCGACGAGTACTGCGGGGCGGTCAAGGACCACCAGCGCGAGCTCAGCGACATCGTCGGCAGCGGGGGCCCCGACGCCCTGCTGCGGGCGCTCGACATCTTCCGCGACCTGCAGGACAAGGCCCCGGGCGACATCACCGACGAGTGGCAGCAGGTGGTCACCAGCATCGAGGGCCTGCAACGGGCGCTGGAGGACGCCGGCGTCGACCCGGCGACGTACGACCGGGCCCACCCGCCCGCCGGCCTCTCCGCCGACGACAAGGCGCGCATCGACGCCGCCGCGAAGGCCCTGGGTGGCGGCACCACCCTGCGGGCCCTGCAGGACCTCGACCAGCAGGCGCGCGACGTGTGCAAGACCCCGCTGACCCTGTAGCGGCCAGGCAGGAGGCACCTCGATTGCTGCCCCGCAACGGTTCTGACTAGGGTGACCTCGCACCTGGCCGCACCCGGCCGGTCGTGAACCCATCCGACGAAGGACCAGCACGTGGCTCTGCCCCCGCTCACCCCTGAACAGCGCCAGGCGGCCCTCGAGAAGGCCGCCGCCTCCCGGCGGGAGCGGGCCGAGGTGAAGAACCGGCTCAAGAACTCCGGGGCGTCGATCAGCGACGTGATCGAGGAGGGGCAGCGCAACGAGGTCATCGGCAAGATGCGCGTGCTCGACCTGCTCCAGTCGATGCCGGGCCTGGGCAAGGTGCGCGCCCGTCAGGTGATGGAGCGCCTGGGCATCGCCGAGAGCCGCCGGGTCCGGGGCCTGGGGACCAAGCAGGTGGCGGCCCTGGAGAAGGAGTTCGCCGCGCGTGACTGACGCGCCACCCCACTCCGGCCCCGAATCCGGCCCCGAATCCGGCCCCGAGCGCCGCTCCCGGCTCGTCGTGCTCGCCGGCCCGACCGCGGTCGGCAAGGGCACCGTGGCCGCCGAGGTGCGCCGCTGCCACCCCGAGGTCTGGATCTCGGTGTCGGCGACCACCCGCCCGCCGCGACCGGGGGAGGAGAACGGCGTCCACTACTGGTTCGTCTCCGACGAGGAGTTCGACCGGATGATCGCCGACGGCGACCTGCTGGAGTGGGCGGTCGTGCACAAGGCGGCGCGCTACGGCACCCCCCGCCAGCCGGTGGACCTGGCACTGGCGTCGGGACGCCCGGCGATGCTGGAGATCGACCTGCAGGGCGCGCGGCAGGTGCGCCGTACCATGCCCGACGCGCTGTTCGTCTTCCTCAAGCCGCCGTCGTGGGAGGAGCTGGTCCGCCGCCTGGTCGGCCGGGGCACCGAGGACGCCGAGGAACGCGCGCGGCGGCTGGAGACCGCCCGGGAGGAGCTGGCCGCCGAGGCGGAGTTCGACGTGACCATCGTCAACCGTGAAGTTCATGCTGCTGCCGAGGAGTTGGTAGGCTTGATGTCGGATTCCCCGACAGATCTGTGAGGCAATTGCTGTGTCAGGACCCAACATCGCCGCCGAGGGTGTCACCAACCCCTCGATCGACGACCTGCTGACCAAGACCGACAGCAAGTACAAGCTGGTCCTCTACAGCGCCAAGCGCGCCCGCCAGATCAACGCCTACTACTCCCAGCTCGGCGAGGGCCTGCTGGAGTACGTCGGCCCGCTGGTCGACACGCACGTGCAGGAGAAGCCGCTCTCGATCGCGCTGCGCGAGATCAACGAGGACCTGCTGACCTGCGAGGACGTCGACCCCGCCGAGCTCGCCGCCGAGGAGGCCGCCGCCCAGGCCGCCGCCGCGGACGCCGGCGAGGCCTGAGGGCCCACCCCTGACCAGGGTCGTCCTCGGTGTCGCGGGCGGCATCGCGGCGTACAAGGCCTGCGAGCTGCTGCGACTGTTCACCGAGTCCGGCCAGGCGCACGACGTCACCGTCGTCCCGACGGCCGCGGCGCTGGAGTTCGTCGGTGCGCCGACCTGGGCGGCCCTGTCGGGCAAGCCGGTCGCGACCGACGTGTGGAGCGACGTCCACGAGGTGCCGCACGTGCGGATCGGCCAGTCGGCCGACCTCGTGGTCGTCGCCCCGGCCACCGCCGACCTGCTCGCGAAGGCCGCGCACGGGCTGGCCGACGACCTGCTCACCAACACGCTGCTGACCGCGCGCTGCCCGGTCGTGTTCGCCCCGGCGATGCACACCGAGATGTGGGAGCACCCCGCGACCCAGGCCAACGTCGCCACGCTGCGCGAGCGCGGCGCGTCGTCATCGAGCCCGCCGAGGGCCGGCTCACCGGCGAGGACACCGGCAAGGGCCGGCTGCCCGAGCCGGCGGAGATCTTCGAGGTCTGCCGCGAGGTCCTCGCCGGCGCGGCGCACGACCGGCCGGGACCTGGCCGGCCGGCACGTCGTGGTCTCCGCCGGCGGCACCCGCGAGTACCTCGACCCGGTGCGGTTCCTCGGCAACCGGTCGTCCGGGCTGCAGGGCTACGCGCTGGCGCGCGCCGCTGCGGCCCGCGGCGCCGAGGTCACCCTGGTCGCGGCCAACACCGCGCTGCCGGACCCGGCGGGCGTCAAGGTGGTGCGCGTCGAGACCACCGGCCCAGCTGCGCGACGCGGTGCGTGGCCGCGGCCGCGGCGGCGGACGCCGTGGTGATGGCCGCCGCGCCGGCCGACTTCCGGCCCGGCCGAGTCAGCGAGACCAAGATCAAGAAGGCCGACGACGGCTCGGCGCCCACGATCGACGCTGGCCCAGAACCCCGACGTGCTGCACGAGATCAGCACCGAGCCGGCCCCGCGCCCGGCTCGGTGGTCGTCGGCTTCGCGGCCGAGACCGGCGACGCGACCGGCTCGGTGCTCGACCTCGCCCGCGCCAAGCTGGCCCGCAAGGGCTGCGACCTGCTCGTCGTCAACGACGTCAGCGGGGGAGCGGTCTTCGGCAGGCCCGACAACGAGGCCGTCGATCCTGGGCGCCGACGGCGCCGCGGTCGACGTGCCGCGCGGCACCAAGAGCGCGCTGGCCCACGTGATCTGGGACGAGGTCGCGCCGCCGGCTGCCCGACTGAGACGGCCGTCCCAGTTCGGGACGTCGATACGTGGGCCCATCGCCATCGAACGGGAGTGGGTAGCACTGTGCCTGGACGTCTCTTCACCTCGGAGTCCGTGACCGAGGGTCACCCGGACAAGATCGCCGACCAGATCAGCGACTCGGTCCTCGACGCCATGCTCGCGCAGGACCCGCACAGCCGGGTCGCGGTCGAGACCCTGCTGACCACCGGGCTGGTGGTCGTCGCCGGCGAGGTGGACACCACCGGCTACGTCGACATCAAGAAGGTCGTGCGCGACCGGATCCTCGAGATCGGCTACGACTCCTCGAGCAAGGGCTTCGACGGCGCACTCGCTGCGGCGTCATGGTCGCCATCGGCGGCCAGTCCGGTGACATCGCCCAGGGCGTCGACACCGGCCACGAGAGCCGCACCGGCTCGGTGGACGCGATGGACAAGCAGGGCGCCGGCGACCAGGGCCTGATGTTCGGCTACGCCTGCGACGACACCGAGGTGCTGATGCCGCTGCCGATCGTGATCGCCCAGCGCCTCTCCGAGCGGCTCTCCGCACGTGCGCAAGGACGGCACGCTGCCTACCTGCGTCCCGACGGCAAGACCCAGGTCACCATCGAGTACGACGCCGAGAACCGCCCGGTGCGCGTCGACACCGTCGTGCTCTCCACCCAGCACGCCGAGGAGACCGAGCTCGGCACCCTCGAGGCGGACGTCAAGAAGCACGTCATCGACCCGGTGCTCGACGACCTTCGACCTCGCCTCGGAGGGCTACCGCCTGCTGGTCAACCCGACCGGGCGCTTCGTGGTCGGCGGCCCGATGGGCGACGCCGGCGCTGACCGGCCGCAAGATCATCGTCGACACCTACGGCGGCATGGCCCGCCACGGCGGCGGCGCGTTCTCGGGCAAGGACCCGTCGAAGGTGGACCGCTCCGCGGCGTACGCGATGCGCTGGGTCGCCAAGAACGTCGTCGCCGCCGGCCTGGCCAGCGCGCTGCGAGGCCCAGGTCGCCTACGCGATCGGCAAGGCCCAGCCCGTCGGCGTCTTCATCGAGACCTTCGGCACCGGCACCGTCCCCGACGAGCAGATCCAGCGGCGCCGTGCTCGAGGTCTTCGACCTGCGCCCGGCCGCGATCATCCGCGACCTCGACCTGCTGCGCCCGATCTACGCCCAGACCGCGGCCTACGGCCACTTCGGCCGCGAGCTGCCCGACTTCACCTGGGAGCGCACCGACCGCGCCGCCGCGCTCCGGCCGCCGTCGGCGCCTGAGGCGGCTGCGTCGCCAGTCGGCCGGTGCACCGGCACCGTCATCGGCCTGGCGACAGTGCGGCCGGCTCGGCGACTTTCGCCGGACGCGGCGTCGGCGGTCGCTGGTAGAACTGCGCCCATGACCGACCCCGAGCACCCGAGCTGCTGCCCGGGATGGTGCGCGCGCAGGTCAGGGCGTCCCAGGCGCAGCGCCCGGGCGACCCGGGCCCGCAAGGCCGCCGAGCAGGCGATCGCCGAGGTCGACCCGGTCGCCCGGGTGCTCGTCGACGTCGCCGCTGGCCCACCTCGACCGCGCCTTCGACTACGCGGTCCCGGAGGCGATGGCCGACGGCCGCGGCCCGGGCGTGCGGGTCAAGGTGCGCTTCGCCGGCCAGGACGTCGACGGCTTCGTCGCTCGGCGCGCGCCGCGGCCAGTCGACCACCCGGGCCGGCTGGCCCCGCTGCGGCGCGTGGTGAGCCCCGAGCCGGTGCTGCACCCCGAGGTCGCCGGCGCTCGCCGCCGAGCTCGCCGAGCGGTACGCCGGCACCCGCTCCGACGTGCTGCGCCTCGCCGTGCCGCCCCGGCACGCCACCACCGAGAAGGAGCCGACGCCCCCGCGCCCGCCGCGGCCGCCGTGGCGACGCCGCCGCGGCCGAGGCGGCCTGGGCCGGCCACGAGCCCGGCCGCGGCGTTCCTGCGCCACCTCGCCGACGGCGGCACCCCGCGCGCCGTGTGGTCGGCCGCGCCCGGCGACCGACTGGCCGCTGCTGCTCGCGCACGCGGCCGCCGCGACGTACGCCGTCCGGCCGGGGCGCGCTGCTCTGCGTGCCCGACGGCAAGGACGCGCCCGCGTCGACGCCGCCCTGGCGCGCGGTGCTCGGGGAGGGCCACCACGTGCGCTGACCGCCGACGCCGGGCCGGCGCGCGCTACCGCGACTTCCTCGCCGTCCGCCGCGGCGCCCGCCGGGTCGTGGTCGGCACCCGCGCGGCGGCGTTCGCCCCGGTGCGACGACCTCGGGCTGGTCGCGGTCTGGGACGACGGCGACGACCTGCACGCCGAGCCCCGCGCGCCCTACCCCCACACCCGCGAGACGCTGCTGCTGCGCGCCGAGCGCGAGGGCGCGGGCGCGCTGGTCGGCGGGTTCGCGCGCACCGTCGAGGCGGAGTACCTCCTCCGCACCGGCTGGGCCCACGAGCTCGCGCCCGCCCGCGGCGGCTGCGCGAGCGGGTCACGGTCGAGCGTGGCCGGCGCGTCGACCGCGACCTCGAGCGCGACCCGCCGGCCGCGGGCGCGCGGGTGCCGCACCGAGGTCCACGACGCGCTCCGCGCGGCCTCGGCGACGGGCCCGGTCCTCGTGCAGACCCCGCGCGCCGGGTACGCCGCCGCGCTGGCCTGCGAGCGCTGCCGCACGCCGGCGCGGTGCGCGGCCTGCCAGGGCCCGCTGGCGCTGACCGGGCCCACCACGCCACCGGCCTGCCGCTGGTGCGCGGCGCCGGCGCGGCGCTGGGCGCTGCCCGGAGTGCGGCCACCGCGGCCTGCGCGCCCCGGTGCTCGGGGACGCCGCGGACCGCCGAGGAGCTCGGCCGGGCCTTCCCGCGGGCCCGGGTGCGCACCGCTCGGCGGCGACCGGGTGCTGGCCGACGGTGGACGAGGAGCCGCAGGTCGTCGTGGCCACGCCCGGGCGCGCGAGCCGGTCGCCGCGGGCGGGTACGCCGCGGTGCGTCCTGCTCGACACCTGGCTGCTGCTGGCCCGCGATCGACCTGCGCGCCGAGGAGGAGGCGCTGCGCCGGTGGAGCAACGCCGCCGGCGCTGGCGCGCCCGGGCGGCGGTGGTCGTCGCCGTCGGCGACCCCGCCCACCCCGCGCGTGCAGGCCCTGGTGCGCTGGGACCCGGCCGGCTTCGCCGCGCGCGAGATGCGACGAGCGCCAGGAGGCCCACCTGCCGCCGGCCAGCCGGCTGGCGACGATCACCGGCGAGCCGGGCGCGGTCGACGACGCGCTGACCCTGCTCGACCCTCCGACCGCCGGCCGAGGTGCTCGGACCGGTCGACCGTCCGGGCGACGGCGAGGAGCCGGGTGCGTCGGTCCGCGGTGCCGCGGGCCCGCGGGCGCCGCGACTCTCGGTCGCTGCGCGCTCGGTGCCTGCAGCGCCTGCGCTCCAGCCGCAAGCTGGACGCCCGGTCCGCGATCCCAGGTGCGACCCCGCCGACGCTCGTGACGCGCCGACCTCGCGACTGCGCCGCTCCCGGATGCAGCGAGTCCCGTGGCCATCCAGCCGATCCGCCTGTTCGGCGACCCGGTCCTGCGCAAGCCCGCCCTCGAGGTGGTCGACTTCGACAAGGAGCTGCGCACGCCTGGTCGCCGACCTCACCGACACGATGCTCGAGGCGCCCGGCGCCGGCCTGGCGGCGCCGCAGATCGGCGTCGGGCTGCGGGTCTTCACCTGGTACGTCGACGGCGAGGTCGGCCACCTGGTCAACCCGCGCGCTCGACCTGTCCGAGGAGCTCCAGGACGGCCCCGAGGGCTGCCTGTCCATCCCCGAGCCTCACCTTCGACTGCCGCCGGGCCCTGTCGGTGGTCGCCACCGGCTTCGACATGCACGGCGAGCCGGTGGCCGATCGAGGGGTCGCAGACTCCTCGCCCGGGCGATCCAGCACGAGACCGACCACCTCGACGGCGTGCTGTTCGTCGACCGGCTCGACACCGAGGCCCGCAAGGCCGCGATGCGGGCGATCCGCGAGTCCGAGTGGTTCGGGCTCGAGCAGCCCCGGTCAAGGTCTCCCCGCACGCCACCCGCGGGCTGGGGCTTCTGAGGTGCGCGTCGTCTTCGCCGGCACCCCCGAGGTCGCCTGCCCTCCCTCGACGCCGCTCGCGGCCTCCGACCCACGAGCTGGTCGGCGTCGTCACCCGTCCCGACGCGCCCGCCGGCCGGGGCCGTCGCCTCGTGGCGAGCCCGGTCGCCCAGCGCGCCGAGGAGCTCGGCGTGCCCGGTCCTCAAGCCGGGCCACCCGCGCGACCCGGAGTTCCAGGACGCCCTGCGCGCGCTGGAGCCCGACTGCTGCCCGGTCGTCGCCTACGGCGCGCTGCTGCCGCAGGTCGGCGCTCGACATGCCCGTGCACGGCTGGGTGAACCTGCACTTCTCCTGCTGCCGCGCCTGGCGCGGCGCGGCGCCGGTGCAGCACGCCCTGTGGGCCGGCGACGAGGTGACCGGCGCGACCACGTTCCGGATCGTCAAGGGCCCTCGACGCCGGCCCGACGTTCGGGGTGATGACCGAGCGGATCCGCCCGCGCGACACCGCCGGCGACCTGCTCGACGCGGCTCGCCGAGGGCGGCGCGGGCCTGCTGGTGGCCACCCTCGACGGCATCGAGGACGGCTCGGTCGACGCCCGGGCCCAGCAGCCCGAGGGCGTGAGCCTGGCGCCGAAGATCGAGGTCGACGACGCGCGAGTCGACTCACCGCAGCCGCGGTGCTCGTGGACCGCCACGTCCGCGCCTGCACCCCGGCGCCGGGCGCCTGGACGACGTGGCAGGGCGAGCGGCTCAAGGTCGGTCCCCTCGAGCCCGTGGCCGGGGCCGACGGCGCAGCGGGCTCGCCCCCGGCGGAGCTGGTGGTGGGCAGGCGGGAGGTGCTGGTCGGCACCGGCACCGGCGTGGTGCGCCTGGGGCAGGTCAAGCCGGTCGGGAAGAGGTGGATGGCCGCCGCCTCCTGGGCGCGCGGCGCCCACCCCGCCTCGGGCGCGGTGCTGGGCTCGTCGCCGGGTGCGCACCGTGGTTGAGCGGCGGGCCCGCACCGGCGCGGGCAGCCCGGGGCGGGTCGCCCCGGCCGGCCGGCCGGCCCGCGGCGTCCACCCGGTCCGGCCCCGGCCTCCGGCGCGTCGGACCCGGCCCGGCTCGCGGCCCTCGAGGTGCTCAAGGCGGTGCGCGTCGACGGCGCCTACGCCAACCTGGTGCTGCCCTCGGTGCTCGCCGAGCACGGGCTCGCCGGCCGCGACGCCGGCGTTCGTCACCGAGCTGGTCTCCGGCACGCATGCGGCGCGCGGCACCTACGACGCGATCCTCGCCGCCTGCGTCGACCGGCCGCTGACGCAAGGTCGAGGCAAGGTCCTCGACGCGCTGCGCCTGGGCACCCACCAGCTGCTCTCCATGCGGGTGCCGCCGCACGCCGCGATCAGCACCACCGTCGACCTGGTCCGGGCCAAGGGGACCTCGGGCGCCGCGGCGTTCGCCAACGCGGTGCTGCGCCGCGTCGCCGAGCAGGACCTCGACGACGTGGATCGAGCGGGTGGCGCCGGACCCGCCTCGGTGGCGCCGACGCGCTACGCGGCGATCGCCTACAGCCACCCCCGCTGGGTCGTCGACGAGCTGCGCCGCGCGCTGGGCGCCGACGGAGCTGCCCGACGCTGCTCGCGCGCCGACAACGGCCGCCGCGGGTCACCCTCGTCGCCCGGCCCGGGCGTGTCGGCGCGCGAGGAGCTGCCCGGCGAGCCGACGCCCTACTCGCCGTACGGCGTCGTCCTCGCCGGGGGCGACCCCGGCGAGGTCGCCGGCGGTGGCCGAGGGCCGCGCCGGCGTGCAGGACGAGGGCTCCCAGCTGGTCGCCGCGCGTGCTCGCCGCCGCCGAGGTCGAGGGCCCCGACGACACCTGGGTCGACCTGTGCGCGGGCCCGGGCGGGCAAGGCCGCGCTGCTGGCCGGCGCTGGCCGCCCAGCGCGGGTGCGCGGCCTGGTCGCCGTGGAGCGGCAGCACCACCGGGCCCGGCTGGTCCGGCGCGCGCTGGCGCCGTCGGCGACCGCGGGTGCCCGGCGGCGGTGTGACCGCCGACGGCACCCGCGCCGCCGCTGCGTCCCGGCACCGTCGACCGGGTGCTCGTCGACGCGCCGTGCACCGGCCTCGGCGCCCTGCGCCGGCGCCCGGAGGCGCGCTGGCGCCGCAGGCGCCGAGGACATCCTCGACCTCGTCCTGGTCCAGCGGCGCCTGCTCGGCGCGGCCCTGGACCTGCTGCGGCCCGGCGGCGTGGTCGCTCTACGCGACCTGCTCGCCGGTGGTCGCCGAGACCGACGAGGTGGTCGCCTCGGTCCTCCAGCGCGGGGACGTCGTCGTCGAGGACGCCGCCGCGCTGCTCCCGCAGGTGCCCGACGCGCCGGGGGCGCACCGAGGGCACCGTCCAGCTCTGGCCGCACCGCCACGGCACCGACGCCATGTTCATGGCCCTCCTGCGCAGGGCCTGAGCGCGATGCCGTCGAAGGTGCCCGCCGAGGAGGTCGAGGTCGACGGCCGCGTCGTGCGGGTCTCCCACCCCGACCGGGTCTACTTCCCGCAGATCGGCGCGACCAAGCGCGACCTCGTCGACTACTACCTCTCCGTCGGCCCCGGCATCCTCAACGCCCTGTGGGAGCGGCCGTGCATGCTGCACCGCTTCCCGAAGGGTCTCGACGGCCCGAAGGTGCACCAGAAGCGGCTGCCGGCGGGCGCGCCGGCGTGGGTGGAGACGGTGCGCCTGCACTTCCCGCGGTGGGACCGCACGGCCGACGAGCTGTGCGTGACCGAGCTGGCCAGCGTGATCTGGGCGGTGCAGATGTCGACCGTCGAGCTCCACCCGTGGAACAGCCGCCGTGAGGACCCGGAGAAGCCCGACGAGTGGCGCATCGACCTCGACCCCGGCCCCGAGTCGGACTTCGCGCAGGTGCAGCGGGTGGCCGGCGTCGTCCACGAGGTGCTGGACGAGCTCGGTGCGACCGGCTACCCCAAGACCAGCGGCGGCTACGGCCTGCACGTCTACGTGCGGGTGCCCCCCGACCACGGCCACCCTGCCGTACGCCGGGCCGCCCTGGCCTTCGCGCGCGAGGTCGAGCGTCGTGCGCCCGAGGACGTCACGACGGCGTGGTGGCGCAAGGACCGGGACCCGGGCCAGCTGTTCGTGGACTACAACCAGAACGCCCGCGACCACACGATCGCGGCCGCCTACTCCGTGCGCGGCGTGCCCGACGCGCGGGTCTCGGCGCCGGTGCGCTGGGACGAGGTCGACGACTGCGACCCGCACGACTTCACCATCGCCACGATGCCGGCCCGGTTCGCCGAGCTCGGGCGACCTGCACGCCGACATCGACGACCACGTCTTCGACCTCGCACCCCTGCTGGAGTGGGCGGACCGCGACGAGAGCGCGGGCGCCGACCCGCCGGCCGAGACGGACGAGACGGACGAGTAGGCGCGGGGGAGTGAGCCGGACCGTCGTGGGGAACCCCCGGGCGTGCCCTCCGACGACGACCACGACGACCGCGACGATCTCGTCCGCTCCGTCCGCGACACCGCCCGCGAGGCGTTCGGCCACGACGCGCTCCTGCCCGCCCAGGCCGACGCGACGGCCGCCCTGCTCGCGGGTCACGACGTGCTGCTGGTCGCGCCGACCGGCGGCGGGAAGTCGCTGGTCTACCAGGTCGCGGCCATCCTGATCGACGGCCCGACGCTCGTCGTCTCGCCGCTGCTCGCGCTGCAGCAGGACCAGATCGACGGCATCGAGGCCTCGTCGGCGGGTGTGCGGGCGGTCCGCATCAGCTCGGCCGAGTCCGACGCGGCACGGCGCGACGCCCTGGCCGCGGTCGCCGACGGCGACGCCGAGTTCGTCTTCGTCTCTCCCGAGCAGCTCGCCAACCCGGAGGTCCGGGAGCAGATCGCGGCCCTGCGCCCGAGCCTGGTGGCCGTCGACGAGGCGCACTGCGTCTCGACGTGGGGCCACGACTTCCGGCCGGACTACTTCCGGCTCGGCGAGCTCCTCGCGGACGTCGGCCGGCCGCGCGTCGTCGCGATGACCGCCACCGCCGCCCCGCCGGTGCGCGCCGACATCGTGTCGCGCCTGGAGCTGCGCGACTCCCGCACGATCGTGGCGGGCTTCGTCCGGGGCAACATCGCGCTCGACGTCGTGCGCCACGCCACCGCCGCCGAGCAGGAGCGGGCCGTCGTCGACGCGGCGGCCGAGGCCGAGGGCAACGGGATCGTCTACTGCCGGACCCGCCCCTCCGCCGAGCGGTACGCCGACGCGCTGGCCGACCGCGGCCGCCGCGCCGCCGTCTACCACGCCGGGCTGGGGCACCGCCGCCGCGAGGCCGCCCAGGAGGCGTTCATGGCCGGTGACGTCGACGTGGTCGTCGCGACCTCGGCGTTCGGCATGGGCATCGACAAGCCCGACATCCGGTGGATCCTGCACGCCCAGGTGCCGGAGTCCGTCGACACGTACTACCAGGAGGTCGGCCGCGCGGGGCGCGACGGCGACCCCGCGACCGCCACGCTCTTCCACCGGCCCGAGGACCTGTCCCTGGGGCGGTTCTTCACCGCGGGGGTGCCGAAGCCCGCCGACGTGGCACAGGTGGTGGCCGCCGCGGACGAGGTCGGCACCGACCCGCGGGACGTCGCGGCGCGCGTGAGCTTCGGCCCCCGCAAGGCCGGCCGGATCCTCAACCTGCTCGAGCTGGTCCACCAGACCCGCGACGAGCCCGACCTCGACCCCGTCGCGGCGGTGGTCGATCTCGCCGAGTCGCACCGCAGCCTGGAGCGCTCGCGCGTGGAGATGATCCGGGCGTACGCCGAGACCGACCGCTGCCGCGAGGAGTTCCTGGTCGGCTACTTCGGCGAGGAGCTCGCCCGACGGTGCGGCATCTGCGACAACTGCCGCGCCGGCGTCGCGCCGGACCCGGCGGCCGGCAGCGACGCGCCGTACGCCGTCCACGACCGGGTCGACCACCACGACTTCGGCGCCGGCGTGGTCACCGACCTCGAGGAGGACCGGCTCACCGTGCTCTTCGACGACGTCGGTTACCGCACCCTCTCGCTGGAGCTGGCGGAGGAGGGCCGGCTGAGTCTCCTAGACTGATCGGTCGTGGGCATCCAGATCACGCCGAGCATCCTCAACGCCGACTTCGGCCGGCTGGCCGAGGAGGTGGGCCGCATCGGCAGCGCCGACTGGGTGCACGTCGACGTGATGGACAACCACTTCGTCCCGAACCTGACCTTCGGGCCGACGATGGTGGAGGCGCTCGCCCGCGCGACCGACGTGCCCCTCGACGCGCACCTGATGATCGAGGACCCCGACCGCAACGCGCTGGAGTACGTCGAGGCGGGCTGCGGGTCGGTCACCTTCCACGTCGAGGCGGCCGGGGCGCCGATCCGGCTGGCCCGCGAGATCCGCGCCCACGGCGCCCGCGCGAGCATGGCGCTGAAACCGGCGACCCCGATCGAGCCCTACGAGGACCTGCTGCCCGAGCTGGACATGCTGCTGGTGATGACCGTCGAGCCGGGCTTCGGCGGCCAGAAGTTCCTGGACCTCTGCCTGCCGAAGATCCGCCGCGCCCGCGAGCTGATGGACAAGCACGGCGTCGAGACCTGGCTCCAGGTCGACGGCGGCATCTCGCTGGAGACCATCGAGCGCTGCGCAGAGGCCGGCGCCGACGTGTTCGTCGCGGGCTCCGCGGTCTACTCGGCCGACGACCCGGACCGGATGGTCGCCGACCTCCGCGCCGCTGCCGGGGCTGTCTCGTCCTGACGGACGCACCGCCGTGCGCCGTACGCCGTTCCTCCTGCTCGAGCTCGGCAACCTGCTGTCCGGCGCCGGCAACGGCGTGGCCATGGTGGTGCTGCCGTGGCTGGTGCTCCAGCTCACCGGCAGCGCCTCGGCGGCCGGCCTGGTCGCGAGCGCGACCCTGGTGCCCGTCCTGGTGTCGAGCCTGCTGGTTGGCACGCTGGTCGACATGGCCGGCCGCAAGCGGGTCGCCCTGCTCTCCGACGTCCTGTCCGGCCTCAGCACGGCCGGCATCCCGACCCTGGCGCTGCTCGGGCACCTGGACGCCGGCTGGCTGATCGGCCTCGCGGTGGTGGGCGCGGTGCTCGACCCCGCCGGCTACACCGCGCGCAAGGCGATGCTGCCGGGCGCGGCGAGCCGGGCCGGCTGGACGTGGGAGCGGGCCAACGGCGTGCACGAGGCGGTGTACGGCGCGGCGTACATCCTCGGCCCGGGCGTCGGCGGTGTCCTGATCGGCCTGGTGGGGGCGGAGTCGACGCTGTGGGTGACCAGCGGCGCCTTCGCCCTCGCGGTGCTGGCCACCGCGTTCCTCCGGGTCCCCGGCGCAGGGCGCCCGGCGCGCCACGAACGCCCGGCGAGCGTCTGGCACGGCACCGTCGAGGGCCTGGCGTTCGTCTGGCACCAGCCGCTGCTGCGGGTGACGACGGCCCTGACCTGCCTGGTGGTCGCGGCGTACCTGCCGTTCGAGTCGGTGATCCTGCCCGTGCACTTCACCGGCATCGACGCGCCCGGGCAGCTCGGGATCGTGATCACCGCGATGAGCGTCGGCGGCGTGGCCGGATCGCTCGGCACGTCGGCGCTGGTCCGCCGCGCCACCCGCTACCGCGCCTTCGTCGGCAGCATCCTCGTCGCGTGCCTGGCCCTCCTGGGCCTCGGCTTCCTGCCCGGCCTCCCGGCGATGCTCGTGCTGGCGTTCCTGACCGGGCTCTTCTGGGGCCCGGTCCAGCCGATCCTCGACCTCGCCATGCAGGTCCGCACCCCCGAGCCGCTGCGCGGGCGGGTGATCGGCGTGATCACGTCCGCGACGTACGCCGCGGGCCCGGTCGGGCTGCTCCTGGCGGGTCCCGCCATCGACGCCTGGGGAGTGCGGCCGGCGTCGATCGTGTTCGCGTCCGCGGTCCTCGCGACGGCCCTGCTGACGCTGCTGCCACGCCGGCTGCGCGAGCTCGACGAGCTCGAGGAGCCGGGCCCGACCCAGGTCTCGGTGCCGACGCCCTACCCGGCGCCGTGACCGGGCTCACGACGACCGCCACCGCTGGCGTGTGGCAGACTCGTCGTGACGAGTTAGCAACTCGCGTGCTCTGGGGTCGGTGAAATTCCGAGCCGGCGGTAACAGTCCGCGACCCGGTCGCAGCCAGCGACCGGTTGACCAGGTGGAACTCCTGGACCGACGGTCAAAGTCCGGATGGGAAGCGCACGCAGGGTGGTCCGTCGGGCACGCGCCCGCCGGCAGCCGTCCGTCAGCCCCGGAGTCCGCGACCGGACCGGAGGGGCGGGCGAGATGGCCTTCAGCGCAGCCGAGCAGGCGGCGATGGGTCGCGCGCTCGAGCTCGCCGCGACCCCCGGCGTGCCGCTGGGGCCGAACCCGCGGGTCGGCTGCGTGCTCCTCGACGAGCGCGGTGCGACCGTCGCCACCGGGCACCACCGCGGCGCCGGCACCCCGCACGCCGAGGCCGACGCCCTCGCGGCCGCCGGCGACCGGGCGCGCGGCGCCACCGCCGTCGTCACGCTCGAGCCCTGCAACCACCACGGCCGCACCGGCCCCTGCGCCCAGGCGCTGGTCGAGGCCGGGGTACGCCGGGTGGTGTTCGCCGAGGCGGACCCCAACCCGGACGCGGCCGGTGGTGCCGACACGCTGCGGGCCGCGGGCCTGGAGGTCGAGGCGGGACTCCTGGCGGCCGAGTCCGGCCACCTGAATCGTTGCTGGATCTTCGGCCTCGAGCACGGCCGCCCCTTCGTGACCTGGAAGTTCGCCACCACCCTCGACGGGCGCAGCGCCGCCGCCGACGGCACCAGCCGCTGGGTGAGCTCACCCGCGGCCCGGCGCGACACCCACCGGCTGCGCGCGGAGTGCGACGTGATGCTGGTCGGGACCAACACCGTCGCCGTCGACGACCCGCTGCTCACCGTGCGGGACGAGCACGACCGGCCGCTCGCGCACCAGCCGTTGCGGGCGGTGATGGGGGAGCGGGACCTCGACCCCGGCCGCCGCGTCTTCAACGACGACGCCGAGACGGTGCACCTGCGCACCCGTGACCCGCAGGCGGCCCTGGCCGACCTGTTCGACCGCGGTCGCCGGCACGTCTTCCTCGAGGGCGGGCCCACGCTGGCCGCGGCGTTCCTGGGTGCCGGCCTGGTCGACGAGATCGTCGTGTACGTCGCGCCGATGCTGCTCGGCGCCGGCCGGTCGGCGGTCGCCGACCTCGGCATCACCACCATCGGCGACGCGCTCCGCCCGCGCGTCACCGACGTCACGGTGCTGGACGGGGACGAGCCCAACGTTCGTCTCACGCTCGCGCCTGGGAAGGACTGACATGTTCACCGGAATCGTCGAGGAGCTCGGCACCGTCGCCGCGGTCGAGGACCAGGGCGACGCGATCCGTCTCACGATCGACGCGGCCACGGTGCTCGACGGCACCGGGCTCGGCGACTCGATCGCGGTCAACGGCTGCTGCCTGACGGTCACGAGCGTGGCCGGCAGCACCTGGACCGCCGACGTGATGCAGGAGACGCTCGACAAGACCAGCCTCGCCGGCGTACGCCCCGGCGACCGGGTCAACCTCGAGCGCGCCGTCACCGCGGACAAGCGGCTCGGCGGCCACATCGTGCAGGGGCACGTCGACGGCGTCGGCACGGTCGTGCGCCGCACCCCCAGCGAGCACTGGGAGGTCGTCGAGATCGCGATGCCGCCCGCGCTCAGCAGGTACCTCGTCGACAAGGGGTCGATCACCGTCGACGGTGTCAGCCTCACGGTCGTCGAGGCCGGCGAGGACCGCTTCACCGTCAGCCTGATCCCCGAGACGCTGGCGCGCACGACCCTCGGCACCCGGGCGCCCGGCGACCGCGTGAACCTCGAGGTCGACGTGATCGCCAAGCACGTCGAGCGGCTGCTGCCCTTCACGCGCAGCGAGGACCCGGCATGAGCCTGTCCACGCTCTATGACGCCCACCTGACCGTCGCCGGCCACCCGATCACCTGGCGGGAGATCCTCGGCAACGCGTTCGGGTTCGCCTCCGCCATCGGCGGCCTGCGCCGCCGGGTGTGGGCGTGGCCGATCGGCATCGTCGGCAACGTGCTGCTCTTCACCGTCTTCGTCGCCGCGACCTTCGACGCGCAGGCCCAGCAGCCGCTGTTCGGCCAGGCCGGACGCCAGGTCTTCTTCATCGTCACCAGCGCCTACGGCTGGTACCGGTGGCGGGAGCAGCGGCTCGCCCACGGCGGGGGAGACGCACCGGCGGTCGACCCGCGCTGGGCGACCGCCCGCGAGCGGGCGTGGTACGTCCTCGCCGCCGCAGCGGGCGTCCTGGTCTGCCAGTGGGTGTTCAGCGTGGTGGGTGCCGGGTGGCCGGCGCCGCGCTGGTACTTCTGGTGCGACGCGTGGATCTTCGTCGGCTCGATGCTCGCGACGTACGCGATGGCCCGCGGCTGGAACGACTTCTGGCTCGCCTGGATCGCCGTCGACCTGGTCGGCGTGCCGCTGCTGTGGCACTCGTCGTACTACCCGAGCGCGATCCTCTACGTCTTCTACGGCGCCCTGTGCGTCGCCGGCTTCGTCACCTGGTGGCGAGCATCCCGGGCGAGCGCGGATGCGCCCGTCCGCAGCAGTGAAGGAGTGGCCGCATGAGTGAGCAGCACCAGATCCGGCTCGACAGCGTCGAGCGCGCGATCGCCGACATCGCGGCCGGCCGGGCCGTGGTCGTGGTCGACGACGAGGACCGGGAGAACGAGGGCGACATCATCTTCGCCGCCAGCAAGGCGACCCCGGAGCTGATGGCGTTCACGATCCGCTACAGCAGCGGGGTCATCTGCGTGCCGATGCCCGCCGACATGCTGGACCGGCTCGAGATCCCGCTGATGACCCCGCACAACAAGGACAGGCTGCGGACGGCGTACACGATCTCGGTCGACGCCCGCGACGGCGTCACCACCGGCATCTCCGCGGCGGACCGGGCCCACACCGTGCGGGTCCTGGCCGACTCGGCGACCGAGCCGTGGGAGATCACCCGGCCCGGCCACGTCTTCCCGCTGCGCTACCGCGAGGGCGGGGTGCTGGTCCGCCGCGGCCACACCGAGGCCGCGGTCGACCTCGCGACGCTCGCCGGCCTGACGCCGGCCGGAGTGCTCGTCGAGGTGGTCAACGACGACGGGACCATGAAGCGCGGCCCCGAGCTGCGGGCGTTCGCCGACGAGCACGGCCTGGCGATGATCTCCATCGACGACCTGGTCCGCTACCGGCGCCGCCACGAGAACCTCGTCGAGCGGGTCGCCGAGACCCGGCTGCCGACGCGGCACGGCGACTTCACGGCGTACGGCTACCGGATCACCGTCGACGACTCCGAGCACATCGCCCTGGTGTACGGCGACGTCTCGGGGCCGGAGCCGGTGCTGACCCGGGTGCACTCGGAGTGCCTGACCGGCGACGTGTTCGGCAGCCACCGGTGCGACTGCGGCCCGCAGCTCGACGAGGCGCTGGCGCGGATGGTCGAGGAGGGCCGCGGCGTGGTCGTCTACCTGCGCGGTCACGAGGGCCGCGGCATCGGGCTGGTCGCCAAGCTGCAGGCCTACCAGCTGCAGGACGGCGGCCGGGACACCGTCGACGCCAACCTCGACCTCGGGCTGCCCGCCGACGCCCGCCACTACGGCACCGCGACGCAGGTGCTGCGCGACCTCGGCGTCCAGAGCGTCCGGCTGATGACCAACAACCCCGACAAGGTCGCGAACCTCGAGGACTTCGGCATCGACGTCGCCGACCGGGTGCCGCTGACCCCGCACCCCAACGACCACAACCTCGCCTACCTGCTGACCAAGCGCGACCGGATGGGCCACGACCTGCCCCACCTCGGCGGCGACCTGACGAAGGACGGAGCCTGACATGGCCGGACACGGAGCCCCCGAGGCCGAGACCTTCGACGCCAGCGACCTGCGGGTCGCGGTCGTCGCCGCCAGCTGGCACACCCGCGTGATGGACGGACTGATCGCGGGCGCCGGCCGGGCCTGCGCCGACTTCGGCGCGCAGGCGCACACGGTGCGCGTGCCCGGGCACGTTCGAGCTGCCGGTGGTCGCCGCCGCGCTCGCGGCGCAGCGGTACGACGCCGTGGTCGCGCTCGGCGTGGTGGTCCGCGGCGGCACCCCGCACTTCGAGTACGTCTGCTCGGCCGCCACCGACGGGCTGACCCGGGTGGCGCTCGACCACGGCGTCGCCGTCGGCTTCGGCGTGCTCACCTGCGACAACGACGCAGCAGGCGCTGGACCGCGCCGGGCTCGAGGGGTCGAAGGAGGACAAGGGCTACGAGGCCACCGCGGCCGCGCTGCTCACCGCCCGGACCCTGCGGGAGCTCACGAACGCCGCGCCGTAGGCTGGTCCCTGTGAAGACGTTCGACGAGCTCTGGGCCGAGCTGAGCGAGAAGGCCCGGACCCGACCCGAGGGATCCGGCACCGTGCGCCAGCTCGACGCCGGCGTCCATGCATCGGCAAGAAGCTGGTCGAGGAGGCCGCCGAGTCCTGGATGGCCGCCGAGCACGAGGGCGCGCGAGCGTGCCGCCGAGGAGATCAGCCAGCTGCTGTACCACGCCCAGGTCCTGATGCTGGCCAGCGGCATCGAGCTCGACGACGTCTACGCCCACCTGTGAGGAAGCACCGATGACCGCCTGCTCCGCATCGCGGTCCCCAACAAGGGGTCGCTGTCCCAGTCCGCCGCCGAGATCCTGCGCGAGTCCGGCTACCGCCAGCGCGACGACGCCAAGCAGCTCGACGCTCACCGACGCCGAGAACGGCGTCGAGTTCTTCTACCTGCGCCCGCGCGACATCGCGCTCTACGTCGGCGAGGGCACCCTCGACGTCGGCATCACCGGCCGCGACCTGCTCCGCGACTCCGGCGCCAAGGCCGAGGAGGCGCTCGCGCTCGGCTTCGGCCGCAGCCGGTTCCGCTTCGCGGGCCCGCTGGGCCGCTACTCCGACCTGAGCCAGCTCGCCGGGCACGCGGATCGCCACGTCGTACGTCGGCGTCGTGCGCGCCTACCTCGAGGAGCGCGGCATCGACGCGACCGTGACCCGCCTCGACGGCGCGGTCGAGACCAGCATCCAGCTCGGCGTGGCCGACGTGATCGCCGACGTCGTCGAGACCGGCAGCACGCTGCGGCAGGCGGGCCTGGAGATCTTCGGCGACACGATCCTGGAGTCCGAGGCCGTGCTGGTCACCCGCAGCGGCGCCGTGCCCGACGGCTTCGAGGTCTTCAAGCGCCGTCTCGAGGGCGTCCTGGTGGCCCGCAGCTACGTGATGATGGACTACGACATCCGCAGCCGAGCGGTCGCCGCCGCCGTCGCGCTGACGCCGGGCATCGAGAGCCCCACGGTCGCGCCGCTGCATCGCGAGGGGTGGGTCGCCGTGCGGGCGATGGTCCCCCGCGACGGCGCCCAGCGGCTGATGGACGAGCTGTTCGACATCGGGGCTCGCGGCATCCTGCTCACCGACATCCATGCCTGCCGGCTCTGAGGTGGCTGCCCGTGCCCCTGCCCCGCACCTGGCGGCCGCTCGGCGTCCGGCTGGCCGGCATCGTGCTCGGCGCCGCGCCTGGTGGTCGTCTGCGCGTTCACCTGGATCGGCTTCGACGCCGACACCCGGGCGAAGTTCACGATCTTCCAGCGGCGGACCATGCTCGCCCTGGGCCTGCTGGCGTTCGCCATCTGGTACGCGCTGGTCCGCTCGCGGGTGGTGGCGCAGGACGAGCGCCTCGTCGTCGTCAACGGCTACCGGCGGCACGAGTTCGACTACGCCCAGGTCGTCGCGGTGCACCTGCCCCCCGGCGCACCCTGGGCGACGCTCGACCTCGCCGACGGCACGCACCGTGGCGGCGATGGGCATCCAGGGCTCCGACGGCGACCGCGCCCGGCGGGCGGTCCGTGAGCTGCGGGCCGTCGCCGAGCAGCAGCTGCGCGCGCGCTGATCACCGGGACTCCAGCACCACCAGCTCGCGGGTCGCCCGGGTCATCGCGACGTACCGGTCGACCGCGCCCTCGATGCCGGCGCCGAGGTCGACGGGGTCGACGAGCACGACCAGGTCGAACTCCAGGCCCTTGGCCAGCGCCGGGCTGAGCACGCGGACCCGCTCGCGCTCGGCGACCTCCGGCGGCCCGGCGCCGATCACGCAGGCGACGCCCTCCTCGTGCCCGGCGAGCCACGCGTCGAGGACCGCCTCGAGCTCGGCGGTCGCCCCGTGCCGCACCGGCACGCCGGTGGCCCGGATCGAGACGGGCACGTTGGCGTCCGGGAGCGCGGCCCGGATGACCGGCTCGGCCGCGGCCATCACCTCGGCCGGGGTGCGGTAGTTGACGCCCAGCGTCGCCGTCGTGACGCGGTCCAGGCCGACCCGCGCGAGCCGCTCCGCCCAGGTCTCCGCGAAGCCGTGCCGGGCCTGAGCCCGGTCGCCGACGACGGTCAGGCTTCGCGACGGGCACCGGCGCAGCACCATCTGCCACTCGGCGTCGGTCAGCTCCTGGGCCTCGTCGACCACGACGTGCGCGAACGGGCCGGCCAGCAGGTCGCGGTCGGCCGCCGGCAGGCCCGCCTCGTCGACCAGGGCGCACTGCAGGTCGGCCACCCGCAGCATCGACATCACCTGCATCTCGGTGTCGTCGGTGGCCACGAGGTGGTCGACGACGTGCGACATCTCCTCGCGGTGGGCGGCGAGCGCGGCGGCGCGTTCCCGCTGCCGTCGTGAGGCGTCCGGGTCGCCGAGCCGGTGCCGGGCCGCGTCGAGCAGGGGCAGGTCCGCGAGCGTCCACGCGTGCGGGTCCGGGCGGCGCAGCCGGCGTACCTCCTCGGGGGAGAGCCAGGGCGCGCACCGGCGCAGGTACGCGGGCACGTCCCACAGGTCACCGACCAGGTCGGTCGCCTCCAGCACCGGCCAGGCGTCCGCGAGCACGCGGTACAGCGCGCGGTTCCGGCCGAGCCAGGTGCGCAGGTCGTCGGCGGTCTCGTCGTCGTCGTGCTGGTCGACGAGGATGTCGACCAGGGCCGCCCAGACGTCCTCGCGCGCCTCGTTGTGCGGCGTGCCGGGCTCGGGCGCGTCGAACGCCTCCGCCCAGTCGTCCGTCCCGAGGCGGAGGTCGCCCCACGGCGTCGCCACCTCGAGCCCCCGGGCGGGCGGCTCCTCGTAGAGCGCCACCGCCGGCTCGATCGCGCGCACCATGTCGACGGTCGACTTCAGGCGCGCCACCTCGGGGTCGGGCTCCTCGGTGGCCGTCGCGCCCTCGGGCACCAGGGTGCGCAGCGTGCAGGTCTGGACACCGTCCTCACCCAGGCTCGGCAGCACGTCCGAGACGTAGGCGAGGTACGGCTCGTGGGGGCCGACGACGAGCACGCCGCCGCGGCGGTGGCCCAGGCGCGGGTCGGCGTGCAGGAGGTACGCCGTGCGGTGCAGCGCCACCACGGTCTTGCCGGTGCCCGGCCCGCCGTCGACGACGAGGGCGCCGCGCGACCCCGCCCGGATGATCGCGTCCTGGTCGGCCGCGATGGTGCCGAGCACGTCGCGCATCCGGTCGCTGCGGCTCCCGCCGAGGCTGGCGATGAACCTGGACTGGTCGTCCAGCGCGGCCGCGTGCCCGGTGAAGGCCTCGGGGGTGAACACCTCGTCCCAGTAGTCGGTGACCCGGACGCCGGTCCAGCGGTACCGGCGCCGGAACGCCAGGCCCCTGGGGTCGGCGTGGGTCGCGCCGAAGAACGGCTCGGCGGCCGGTGACCGCCAGTCCACCAGGAGCCTGCGTCCGGACCGGTCGGTCAGGCCGAGGCGCCCGACGTACACCGGATCGCCGCCGTCGGCGGGAACGACGTGGCCCAGGCACAGGTCGAGCCCGAAGCGGCGCAGCGTCCGCAGCCGGCCGGTGAGCCGGTGCACCTCCTGGTCGCGGTCCAGCGCGGCCTGGCCGGACCCGGCGGGCGCCCGGCGCGCCTCGTCGAGCCGGGCGGTCAGCTGGGCGGCCGTCTCCTCGAGGCTGGCGGCGACCGCGGCGAAGTGCCGCTCGTCGTCGGCGACCAGGGCCGGGTCGGCCTTGGCGCGGAGCCGGTCGGGCAGGGCGAAGACGGAGCCGGGGGAGCGGCCGGTCGCGTCGGAGGAGGCAGTCACGACCGGCGATTGTGGGGTCCGGCGGGGGGCTTGCCGCAAGCCCCCCGTGCCGCTGTACCTTGAAACTGGAGGGGCGCTACAGGGCCCGGATCCCCCAGCTCGCCGCGACGTCGTCGCCCGGCTGGAGCACGATCAGGTCCTCGCCGCTGCGGAACGCGCCGGCCTGCGCGGTCATCGGCTCGACGGCCAGCGACCGCCGCGCCGTGCCTGGGACGTCGTCGGCGCTGAACAGCTGCAGCCACCGGTGCGTCGCGTCCACCCACAGCGAGACGCCTCGTCCGGTCGCCGGGTCGGTGAGCACGACGGTCGCCCTTCCGTCGGTGTGGCGGGTCAGATCGGTGAACGCGTCGTCGAACCCCTGGTCGCGGATCGGCCGGGCGATGCGGAAGTCGTACGCCGTGCCCTCGACGTCCTCGCGGCCGACCGGGAGCATCCGGTCGTCGACGAGGGACCGGGTCGCGGCCGGCAGGGTCAGCTCCCACCCGTCGACCGGGCCGGGCCCGACCGAGAGGTACGGGTGGGCGCCGCTGGCGTACGGCGCCGGGGAGTCGCTCAGGTTCGTCGCCGACTGTGTGACGGTCAGGCCGTCGGCCGACAGGTCGTAGACGACCCGCAGGTCGAGGAGCCACGGATAGCCCGTCTGCGCCATCAGCCGGTAGGTCAGCGAGACCGAGTGCGGCGTGTGCTCCTCGAGGGTCCACGCCACCCAGCGGGCGAGGCCGTGGGAGGCGTTGCGCCGGGCCGGCTCGGTGAGGGGCAGCTGCAGGTCCCGCCCCGCGAACGAATAGGCGCCGTCCCGGATCCGGTTCGGCCACGGCATCAGGAGCTGGCCCCGCCCGCCGGGAGACCGCTCGTCCTCGGCGAACCCGTCGACGACCGGCCGTCCCTCGTGCTCGAGCACCCGCAGCGCGCCGCCGCTCTCCGTGACGACCGCGCGGTAGCCACCGCCGGAGATCTCGTACTGGTCACCACTGGGCGCGAGCATGGGCGACACCCTAGGCCCGCGACCTAGGTCCACAGCGTGAGGTCGGCCCGCTCGCGCGCGCCGGTCCTGGCGAAGTGCTCGCGTTCGTCGGCCGCCCACCGCCGCAGCGGTGCCTCGTACGCCGTGCCGTCCCGGGCGATCGCCCGGGACAGCCGCTCGGCCGGCGCCGCGTCGACCCAGACGACCAGCGTCACCAGGGGGGCGAACACCGGCGACCAGGCGCCGACGCCCTCGAGCACCAGGAGCGGGGCCGGAGGCACGACCACCTCCTCGGCGTACCGCCCCGCGTGCCAGTCGTAGCGGCGGTACGTGCCGGCGCGTCCCGCGGCGAGCGGCTCGAGGACCGTGCGCAGCTGCTCGTCGATCCGCGGCAGGCCGTCCCACCCGTCGTACATCGCGTCCAGGTGCAGGACGCGGACGTCGGGGGAGCGCCGGGCGAGCTCGCCCGCGAGGGTGGTCTTGCCGGCTCCCGACGGGCCGTCGACGCACACGAGCCGGCCGGGCCCCAGCGTCGCCGGCCGCTCGGAGGCCAGGGCGAGGACCCGCGCGGCGTCAGAACGCCTGTCCACACCCGCGGTAGGTCGGAACGGCGTCGACGAACTCGTCGCCGGCGAGCAGCTGGACGGTGGTGGCGTGCTCGAAGACCTCGCCGGACTTGGCGTGGCGGAACCACACCAGGTCGCCGATGACCAGCCGGTCCGCGGACGGCCCGGTGAGCGGCGTCTGCACCTCGCCCGCGCCCTCGAGCGGGGTGAGCTGGAGGCCCGCAGGCGCCCACGGCGTGGGGAGCCGGTCGCGGCCGGCCGCACCGGAGGCCGATCAGTCCGCCGCCGTGCACGGTCGCGACGCCCGGCGCCGGCCTGCGGGTCACCGGCAGCCCGAAGTACGACGCCGGCCGGGGCCGGAAGGACCGGTAGTGGTCGAACAGGGTCGGCACCAGCAGTCCCGACCCGGCCGCGACCTCGGTGACCACGGGGTCGGCGGCGGTGTCCTCCACCGACCCCGAGCCTCCGGCGTTCCAGAACTCCAGGTCGGCCACGGTGGCGAGGGCGGCCGCCACCTCGCGGCGGCGCGTCGCGAGCTGGTGGATCGACATCGCCTTGATCCGGCGCACGAGCGCCGACCGGGCCCGGGCGGCGGGCACGGCGTCCGGGAGCCCGGCCACCTGCCCCTCGTAGGTCATCGCGCCCACCAGGCGGAAGCCCCGCCGGGCGTCCACCTCGCGGGCCAGGTCGAGCACGGCCGCGGTGCTGCGAGCGGGGACCGCTTCGGGCCGACGTGCTGCCCGGCGAACCGGAGGCCGGCGTCCACGTCGAGCGCGACCCGCACCTCGGCGTCCGGCGCGAACCGCACCGAGTCGACGACGTCGAGGTGGGCGACGTCGTCGACCATCAGCGTGATCGCCCCGGCCGCCTCCGGGCGGGCGACCAGCTCGGCGAGCGCGCCGCGGTCGACCGTGGGGTAGGCGACCAGCAGGTCGTCGCTGATGCCCTGGTCGTGCAGCCAGAGCGCCTCGCGCAGCGTGTAGGCGAGCACGCCGCGCACGCCCTCGTGCGCGAGCGCCCGCTCGATGAGCGCCGGGACGCGCAGGGACTTCGACGCCACCCGGATCGGCTTGCCGCCGGCCCGCCGGGCCAGGTCGTCGGCGTTGGCGTCGAACGCGTCCAGGTCCACCACGAAGACCGGCGTCGGCAGGGGGACGCCCTGCTTGGCGACGGCGTCGTCCAGCCGGGACCACAGCCGGTTGCGCTCCACGGGGCCGACCGCGGTCAACTGATGCCCCGCTTGCGCAGGATGGCCTCGATCTCGGCCATCTCCGGGTCGTTCTCGATGAGCGCCGGCCGCTTCGCGGCCGCCTCGACGGAGGCGCTCCGTGCCGGCACTGCCCTCGCCCAGCTGGCGCGAGCGCAGCATGCCGGAGACGACGAAGAGCACGACGCCGAGACCGCCGAGGACCACGCCGAGCCAGACGACCGGGTTGAACACCAGGTGGGCCGCCCAGGAGGTGATCGGCGTCGACGATCGCGGGTGAACATCCGCAGGGTCCGGGTCAGGTACGCCGCGAGCGGCAGCAGGGTGAAGCCGAGCGCCGCGCAGCCCGGAGGCCGCCCCGTGCCGGCGGAACGAGAACCACGTCCAGATGCCGCCGAGGACGGTCAGGCTCAGGGTCAGCGCTGCCCAGGCTGCGTCGTCCATGATTCAAGCGTCGCACACCCGCGAATTGGGGTGCGTGGACGCGCCACGCGAGAATGGGCCGGTGATCGAGCCCGGCCAGCACCGTGTCATCCCGGACCCCGGGTTCGCCGGCGACGACGGCGCCGCGCCCGCCGAGCTGCACCGACGCCCTCGCCGCGTGGGCGGCCGGCCACACGGCGTACGCCGAGGCGCTGGCCGCCCTCCAGCGGTCCCGGCTCCTGGTGCCGGTGGTGGCGGTCCTCGGCGAGGTCGAGGTCGACGCGGACGGCCTGGCCCGCGAGAAGACCAGCGACATGGCGGCGGTGCTGCTGCGCGGCGCCGACGGCCGCCTGGCGCTGCTCGCCTTCACCGGCACGCCGGCAGCTGACGGCCTGGGACCCCGAGGCGCCGGCCGGTGCCGGTGGCCGCGCCCCTGGCGGCGCGCGCGGCCCTGCAGGACGGGGCGGCGGCGCTGGTCGTCGACGTCGCCGGCCCGGTGCGCTTCGTCGTCGAGGGCGACGACCTGGTCCGGGCTGGCCGAGGGCTGGACGCTGGCCCGGGTGGGGGACCGGACCGCCTGGATTCGGCCCGACGGGGAATCGTCGGCTACCATCAGGCGTTGACCGATCAGTCCCGCCTGCACCCGCGACGGGGCAGATCCACAAGCGGAGGCTTGCACGATCGCCTCCCACCCGCATCGACCGCCCGTGCACCACAGGTCGTCGGGTCCGGTCCTGAGCGAGGCCTCGCGGCGCTCCGCACTGGCGTCGGCGTGCCCCGCACGGGGAGGCGTCGGACTGGCTTCCGCTTGCTGACAGCGGAAGCCTTTGTTGATTTCGACCGCCCTCGGGGGCGGCGGGACGCGACGGCGACCGGCCACATTGCCACCAGGAGGACACATCAGCACCGAGCTGCGAATCAACGACCGGATCCGGGTTCCCGAGGTCCGTCTCGTTGGACCCAACGGGGAGACCGTCGGCATCGTTCCCACGGACCAGGCCCTGAAGCTTGCGCAGGAGGCGGACCTCGACCTCGTCGAGATCGCCCCGCAGGGCAAGCCGCCGGTCTGCAAGCTCATGGACTACGGGAAGTTCAAGTACGAGAACGCCCAGAAGGCCCGTGAGGCGCGCCGCAACCAGACGAACGTGATCATCAAGGAGATGAAGCTTCGTCCGAAGATCGACGCGCACGACTACGAGACCAAGAAGGGTCACGTCGTGCGGTTCCTGCGCGCCGGCGACAAGGTCAAGATCACGATCATGTTCCGCGGCCGCGAGCAGCACCGCCCCGAGCTGGGCTTCCGGCTGCTGCAGCGCCTCGCCGAGGACGTCAAGGAGCTCGGCTTCGTGGAGTCCGCGCCCAAGCAGGACGGCCGCAACATGATCATGGTGCTCGGCCCGCACAAGAAGAAGGCCGACGCCAAGGTCGACATGAAGGCCGCCAAGGAGGCCAAGGCCGCCGAGCGCGCCGCCCTCGAGGCCGACGAGCGGGCCGAGCGCGACGCCGCGCACGCCGCCGGACCGGTGGCGCAGAAGAAGGAGCGTGGCCGCTCCGAGAACCTCGATCCCGAGATCGAGGCCTGAGACCCGTCCGCAGCGCGGCTGGCGCCGACGGTCGCCGCCTGCGCCGCCCAGTAGGACGAGAAGAGAGACAGACGATGCCGAAGAACAAGACGCACTCCGGTGCCAGCAAGCGCTTCCGGGTGACCGGCTCGGGCAAGATCCTGCGCGAGAAGGCCGGCAAGCGCCACAACCTGGAGAAGAAGCCCTCCAAGGTGACCCGTCGCATGACCGGCACCACCGAGGTCGCCAAGGCCGACGTCAAGCGCGCGAAGAAGATGCTGGGTCTCTGACCCCGCGCCCCGACCCACCGGTGGTCGAGCGCGTCGCAGACCCGCGGACACCCCGAACCTGAGCAACAAGGAGTAACACAGTGGCACGCGTCAAGCGGGCAGTGAACGCCCAGAAGAAGCGCCGGGTCGTCCTCGAGCGCGCCAGCGGCTACCGCGGCCAGCGCTCGCGCCTCTACCGCAAGGCCAAGGAGCAGGTCACCCACTCGCTGGTCTACAGCTACAACGACCGCCGCAAGAACAAGGGCAACTTCCGCCGCCTGTGGATCCAGCGCATCAACGCCGCCGCGCGTGCGCAGGGCATGACCTACAACCGGTTCATCCAGGGCCTGAACCTGGCCGGTGTCGAGGTCGACCGCAAGATCCTCGCCGACCTGGCCGTCAACGACATCGCCGCGTTCAACGCGCTGGTCGAGACCGCCAAGGCCGCCCTGCCCGAGGACGTCAACGCGCCCAAGGTCTCGGCCTGAACGCACGCCCCGGCCCCGCAGCCCCCTGACCCGCGGCAACGCCGGGTCAAGGAGGCACGGAAGCTCAGCCGCCGCTCGGTGCGCTCCGAGCGGCGGCTCTTCCTTGCCGACGGCCCGAAGGCCGTCGAGGGTGCGCTCTCGGTGCCGGGCTGCGTGGTCGAGGTCTTCGCCACCGCCCGCCGCCACCGAGCAGTACGCCGAGCTGGTGGCCGGCGGCGCCCGCGTGGACGCTGGTCGACGAGCGCGGCACTCGCGTCGCTCAGCGACAGCGTCAGCCCCGCCGGCGTCGTCGCGGTCTGCCGGTTCCTCGACCGCCGCTCGACGTGCTCCCCGCGGCCGCCCGGCTGGTGGCGATCTGCGCGGACGTCCGCGACCCCGGGCAACGCCGGCACGGTGATCCGCTGCGCCGACGCCGCCGGCGCCGACGCCGTGGTGCTCGCCGGCCACTCGGTCGACCCGTACAACCCCAAGACGGTCCGCGCGAGCGTCGGGCAGCCTCTTCCACCTGCCGGTCTCGCGTCGAGCCCGACCCGGCGGCCGCCGTGCGCGCCGCGCAGGCCGCCGGCCTGCACGGTGCTGGCCGCCGACGGCGCCGGCGAGGTCGACCTCGAGCACGCCGACGACCTGCTCGCCGCGCCGACGGCCTGGCTGTTCGGCAACGAGGCCTGGGGCCTGCCGGCCGACCTCGCCGCGCTGGCCGACCACCGGGTCCGCATCCCGATCCACGGCCGCGCCGAGAGCCTGAACCTCTCGACCGCCGCCGTGCTCTGCCTCTACGCCTCGGCGCGGGTGCAGCGCCGGTAGCCTCCGGGCATCGTCCCTCGGCGGCGCCGGCCGGGCGCCCGGATCCAGCGGGTCGGCCCGGCCGTCTCCTAGGGTGGTCCCGTGACCCAGGCCGACCTCGACGCCCTCGCCGACGGCGCGGTGCTCGCCGGCCCCGACGGCCGGGTGACGGTGGTCAACGCGGCCGCCGCGCGGCTGCTCGGCGTGGACGCCGCGGCGGGGATCGGCCGTCCGCTCGCCGAGGTGCTCGCGCTGCGCGACCAGGACGGCCGGACCTGGTGCTCGACCAACCGTCCCTACGACGGCCTGGCGACCCGTACCGCGGTGCCCGAGCAGTCGTGGCTGCTCCCGGACGGCACCGAGGTGCTCGTCGTGGCCCGGCTGCACCGGCCCGCGCTGGACCGGCCGGTGGAGTGCGTCGCGGTGAGCATCCGGTCGGGCCGGGGCCGCGCCCGGCTGGACCGGGAGCGTTCGGACCTGGTGGCCACGGTCGCGCACGAGCTCCGGTCGCCGCTGACCGGCGTCAAGGGGTTCGTCCAGGCCCTGCTCAACCGCTGGGACAAGCTCAACGACGAGCAGAAGAAGCTGATGCTGACCACGGTCAGTGCCGACTCCGACCGGCTCAGCCGGCTGATCGCCGAGCTCCTCGACGTCGCCCGCATCGACACCGGCCGGCTCCAGCTGCTACCGCCGGCCCAGCGACGCCGACGCGCTGGCGCGGCGCGCCGTCGACTCCGTCGTCGCCAGCACCAGCCGGCCCGTCGCTGGTCCGCAGCGGTCCGGGGCTCCCGGAGATCACCGTCGACCCGGACAAGTTCATCCAGGTGGTCACCAACCTGGTCGAGAACGCCGTCCGGCACGGCGCCGGCACGGTCACGGTGGACCTGGACGCGACCGGACCGGCCGCCGCGCCCACCGGTGTACGGCTCGTCGTGGAGGACGAGGGGGAGGGCATCGCCCCGGACCTGCGCCGCCGGGTGTTCACGAAGTTCTGGAAGTCGGGGCGCTCCGGCGGCTCCGGCCTCGGCCTGTACCTGGTCAACGGCCTCGTCGATGCCCACGGCGGCACCGTCACCATCGGCGACACCGACGCCGGCGGCGCCCGCATCACCGTCACCCTCCCGGCCGCCGGCGCCGGGGAGTGAGGCCGCGGCGGTTTCCCCGGTGAGCCGGCTCGTCTGACGGTGTCCGGGGGTCGGCCTGGGGCGGATCCGCGTGGTTGGCCGGGGCGGCCGCGCGGTAGCCGACCGGCTCCCGCCGTCGAGGACCTCGCTGGCGCTCGGCCGGTGCGCGGCGGCCTGCGGCCATCCTTGACCGCGGGTCCCGGCCGGCGGCTGACGGGCGCGCCAGTCGGCACGGGCTCCGCCCGCGCCGCCGCTCCGCGGCCGCGCCCCCATCGTCGGGGTGACAGCCGCGGTACCAGCCGCGGTACCAGCCGTCCCGCAGGCCACACCAGTCCCTCCAGCTCGAACCTGTCGTGGGAAACCCGACCGACACGCCGAGGCCGCTCGGCGTGTCGGTCGGGTTTCACCGGCTGACCGGTGAAACCCGCCCACCCGACGGCGTCCCGGACAGACCACGACGCGCCGGGAGGCCGCCGAACCGCCCGCCCGACCACGGATACGTCGCCTCCCCGGTGCACCGGGGAAATCTGAACTTCCGGGGCGAAACTTCGGCCCAGAAGCGCAGGGATCGCCCGGGAGGTCCGCGGTCCCGTAGCCGCCCAGCGACGGGGTCAGCTCCCGCCGCTGCGCGTCACTCGGCCGGTGGCAGGCGGCGCTCCAGCGACTCGACCCGGCGGGAGATCTGGTCGAGGCGCGCCAGGATCTCGCGCTCGAGGTCCGTGCTGAGGCGCTCCGCGGGCTCGGCCTCGGTGCGGATGAACGCCGCCGCCAGGGTGGCGCTGAGCAGCGACATCAGCAGGAAGCCGGTCACCATCAGCACGACCGAGATCACCGTCGCGGTCGTGGTGTGCGGGGTCCCGTAGACGTAGCCGAGATTGGTCATCAGCGACACCGCCCACCAGAGGCCGCCCCAGAAGCTCGGGACGGTGTCCGACTCGAGCGCGGCCGCCGCGCCCGCTCCGCCGAGCAGGCACAGCAGCGCGACCACCAGCGCGGGTGCGGCGATCCGGCGTTCCACACGAGGAGTGCTCACGTCCCGATTGTGAACCGGTTCGCGCCGCGTCGGGCCGGCTTCCTAGACTCGACCCCGTGTCAGGCCCCAACACCGACTACGACCCCGTGCAGGTGACCCCGCTGGAGACCGAGCAGGTCGAGGCCGCTCGGGACGCGGCGCTCGCCGCGATCGCGGCGGCCGCCGACCTCGCCGAGCTCAAGCAGGTCCGCCTCGAGCACGCCGGCGACCGCTCCCCCTGGCCCTGGCCAACCGGGAGATCGGCGCGCTGCCGCCCCAGGCCCGCAAGGAGGCCGGCCAGCGCATCGGCCAGGCCCGCGGGGCGGTGAACCAGGCGCTCGCGGCCCGCCAGGAGGTGCTCGAGGCCGAGCACGAGGAGCGGATGCTGGTCGAGGAGACCGTCGACGTCACGCTCCCCACCGACCGGGTGCCGGCCGGCGCGCGCCACCCGCTCACCACCGGCGCCGAGCTGATCGCGGACATCTTCGTCGCGATGGGCTGGGAGGTCGCCGAGGGCCCCGTCCTCGAGGCGGAGTGGCTCAACTTCGACGCGCTCAACCTCGGCCCGGACCACCCGGCCCGCACGATGCAGGACACGTTCTGGACCGCCCCGGCCGACGACCACCTGGTGCTGCGCACCCACACGTCGCCGGTGCAGGCCCGCACCATGCTGTCGCGCAAGCCCCCGATCTACGTCGTGTGCCCCGGCCGGGTCTTCCGCACCGACGAGTACGACGCCACGCACAGCCCGGTGTTCCACCAGGTGGAGGGCCTCGCCGTCGACGAGGGCATCACGATGGCGCACCTGAAGGGCACGCTCGACCACTTCGCCGCCCAGATGTTCGGCGAGGGCATCAGCACGCGTTTCCGCCCGTCGTACTTCCCGTTCACCGAGCCAAGCGCCGAGGTCGACCTGGTCTGCTTCGTCTGCCGCGGAGCGGGGGAGCTCGACGGCGCCGCCTGCCGCACCTGCCGCGGTGAGGGCTGGATCGAGTGGGGCGGCTGCGGGGTCGTGAACCCGCGCGTGCTCCGGGCCTGCGGCGTGGACGCCGAGCGCTACACCGGCTTCGCGTTCGGCATGGGCATCGACCGGACCCTGATGTTCCGGCACGGCATCGAGGACCTGCGGGAGCTCTTCGAGGGCGACGTCCGCTTCACCACCGCCTTCGGAACGGAGCTCTGACCCATGAAGGCCCCCGTCTCCTGGATCCGCGAGTACGTCGACCTGCCGGCCGGCGTCACCACCGAGGACCTCACCCACCGGCTGACCGCGCTCGGGCTCAAGCTCGAGGCGATCGAGAGCGCCGGCGCCGGCATCTCCGGGCCGCTGGTGCGTCGGCCGCGTGCTCACCATGGAGCCCGAGCCGCAGAAGAACGGCAAGACCATCAACTGGTGCACCGTCGACGTCGGCGCCGCGAACGGCACGGGCGAGCCGCAGGGCATCGTCTGCGGGGCCCACAACTTCGCACCGGGCGACCTGGTCGTGGTGGTGCTCCCCGGCGGCGTGCTGCCGGGTGGCTTCGAGATCTCCGCGCGCAAGACCTACGGCCACGTGTCGGCCGGGCATGATCTGCTCGGCCCGCGAGCTCGGCCTCGGCGAGGACCACGACGGCATCATCGTGCTGCCGGCCGACGCCGGTGACCCCGGCGACGACGCCTTCGACGTGCTCGGGCTCGGCGAGGAGGTCATCGAGTTCGAGATCAACCCGGACCGCGCCTACGCCCTGTCGCTGCGCGGCATCGCCCGCGAGGCGGCGCTCGGCCTACGACGGCGCCGTACCGCGACCCCGCCGACCGGGCGGTGCCCGGGCCGAACGACCGCCGGCTACCCGGTCGAGATCGACGACCCCGAGCCGGCTGTCCGGTCTTCGTGGCCCGCAAGGTCACCGGCTTCGACCCGGCGCGCCGACCACCCGGACTGGATGGCCCGCCGGCTCAGCCAGGCCGGCATGCGCCCGATCTCGCTGGCCGTCGACGTCACCAACTACGTGATGCTCGAGACTCGGCCGGCCGATCCACGGCTACGACGCCGACAAGCTGCCGGGCCCGATCCGGGTCCGCCGGGCCCGCGAGGGCGAGCGGCTGACCACGCTCGACGGCACCGACCGCGCGCTCTCGCGCCGAGGACCTGGTGGTCACCGACGACTCCGGCATCATCGGCCTCGGCGGCGTGATGGGCGGCGAGACCACCGAGATGTCGGAGACCACCACCGACGTCCTGGTCGAGGCGGCGCACTGGGACGCCGTCTCGATGTTCCGCACCGGGCAAGCGGCACAAGATCACCTCCGAGGCCGGCAAGCGCAACGAGCGCGGCGTCGACCCGATGATCACCGCGGCCGCGGCCGACCGGGTGGTCGAGCTGCTGACGACGTACGGCGGCGGCACCGCCGACCCGGGCGTGACCGTCGTCGGCGAGCCGCCCGCGCGGCCGCCGGATCACCATCGGCCTACGACCTGCCCGGCCCGGGTGACCGGCATGGACATCGACGCGGCGACGACGGTCGCCGACCTCGAGGCCGTCGGCTGCGCGGCTGGAGCGAGGCGAGACACGACGCTGACCGCGACGCCGCCGCCGTGGCGGCCCGACCTCACCGACCCCTTCGACCTGGTCGAGGAGGTCGCCCGGATCGTCGGCTACGACCAGGTGCCGTCGGTGCTGCCGCGCGAGGCGGCCGGGCGCGGCCTGACCCGCGAGCAGCGGCTGCGCCGCCGGGTCGGCCGCACGCTGGCCGGCGCCGGCTGCGTCGAGGTGATCAGCTTCCCGTTCGTCGGCGACTGCCGCGTTCGACGCGCTGGGCCTGCCCGCCGACGACGTGCTGCGTCGCACCGTCCGGCTGGCCAACCCGCTGTCCAGCGAGGAGCCGTCGTACACCACGACGCTGCTGCCGGGGCTGCTGCAGGCAGCCGCCCGCAACCTCGGCCGGGGCGCCACGGGAGTGGCGCTGTTCGAGACCGGCACGGTCGCCTTCCCGGTCGACCGCGGCCCGGCGCCGATCTTCGGCGTCGACTGGCGGCCCGAGCGACGGCCGAGCTGGCGAAGCTCCTCGAGGCGCATCCCGGAGCAGCCGCTGCACCTCGCCGCGGTGCTCGCCGGCGAGCGCGAGCGTGCCGGCTGGTGGGGCGCGGGCCGGGAGGCCGGCTGGGCCGACGCGATCGGCGCTCGTGCGCGCGGCTCGGCACCGAGCTCGGCGTCGAGGTCGAGGCGGCGGCGGCCAGCCGGATGCCCTGGCACCCGGGCCGGTGCGCCGGGCTCCGGGTCGACGGGCGTCGAGCTCGGCCACGCGGGCGAGCTGCACCCGCGCGTGTGCCAGGCGTTCGGGCTGCCGGCGCGCACCGCGGTCGGCCGAGATCGACCTGGACGTGCTGCATGCGGCACGCGCGCGACGTGGCGCCCGGTCCCGACGTTCTCGACGTACCCGCTCGCCAAGGAGGACGTCGCACTCGTGGTCGACGACGGATGTCACGGCCGCCGAGGTCGAGGCCGCGCTGCGCGAGGGCGCCGGGACGCTGCTGGAGTCGATCCGGCTCTTCGACGTCTACACCGGCGAGCAGGTGCCGGCCGGGCCGCAAGTCGCTCGCCTTCGCGCTGCGGTTCCGCGCGCCCGACCGGACGCTGACCGAGGAGGAGACGGCGGCCGCCCGCGACGCGGCGGTCGCGCTCGCCGCCGAGCGGACCGGTGCGGTCCAGCGGAGCTGACGGCGAGGACAGCCCGCGGCTCGACCGTCCTCGACGACGTCACGCTGGGACGGCCGGCGCGGTTCCGGGCGAGCGCACCCACGCGCTGCTGCGCGGCCTGGCGGACGCCGGGCCACGGGGGCTGTCGCGAGGAGGCGCTGATCGAGAGATCTGGGGCGACGACGTCCCTGCCAACCCGATCAAGGCACTGCAGGTCGTCGTCTCGCGGGCGCGGGCGGCCACCAGCCCCGAGGTGATCGAGCGGACCCGTCGCGCGGTTACCGGTTGAGCGCTCCCCTCCGTCGAGGTCGACGCGTGGGCGCTGCGCCCCGAGAGGGCTTCGGCTGGCCGCAGCGGTGGGAGTACGCCGCCGCGCTGCCACTCCTCGAGCGGGCCGCCCTTCGCGACGCCGGCTCGTCCCACGCCGGCGCCTCCGGAACCGACGCCCGACGACGAGGTGGTCGCCGCGCTGCTGCGCTGCGATCGCCGCCGTGCACGGCGTACCGGCCGCGCTCGAGCGCTACGAGGCCTACCGCGCCGGCCTCGCCGGCCGGCTGGGCGTCGACCCCGACCCGGAGCCTGCAGGCGCTGCACGCCGAGCTGCTGGCCCGCGACCACCCGGTGCGAGAGGGGCTCCGCTACGACGCCTCCCGGCTGATCGGGCGGGACGGCGACGTCACGGCCCTGGCTGCGATGATCCGTGCCTCCCGGGTGACGTCGATCGTCGGTGCCGGCGGCCTCGGCAAGACCCGGCTCGCGCACCTGATGGGCCGCCTGGCCGAGCAGCCGGTCGTGCACTTCGTCGAGCTCGCCGGCGTGACGTCGCCCGAGGGCGTCGCGGTCGAGGTCGGCGACGCGCTGGGCGTTCGGGAGTCGGTCACCGACCGACTCACCAGCGCTGCGGCTCGGCGCACCGACCTGGTCGGCCGGATCGTCGACCAGATCGGGCACGGCGCCCGCGCTGCTGATCCTCGACAACTGCGAGCACCTCGTGGAGGCCGTGGCCGACCTCGTGTCGGTCCTCGTCGCCCGCACGCCCGCGCTGCGGGTGCTCACGACCAGCCGAGCGCCGCTCGGCATCGCCGCCGAGCGGGTCTACCAGCTACCGCAGCTCGGCGTGGCCGACGCGGTGACGCTCTTCGGAGACGCGCCACGGCCGCCCGCCCCGGCGTACGACTCGACCCGGACGAGGTGCGGGCACTGGTGGCCCGGCTGGACGGACTCCCGCTCGCGGTCGAGCTGGCCGCCGCCAAGGTGCGGGTGATGTCGGTGGGCGAGATCTCGCGCAGGCTGGAGAACCGGTTCGAGCTGCTGCGCGGCGGCAGCCGCGACGCGCCCGAGCGGCACCAGACCCTGCTCGCCGTCATCGACTGGAGCTGGAACCTGCTCGGCGAGGCCGAGCGCATCGCACTGCGCCGGCTCGCGGTGTTCCGCGACGGCTTCTCGCTCACCGGCGCGGACGCGGTCGTCGGCGGCGACGCCCTCACGGCGCTGGCGAGCCTCGTCGACCAGTCGCTGGTGACCGTGGTCGAGGGGCCGGCCGGGCTGCGGTACCGGTTGCTGGAGACCGTCCGCGAGTTCGGGCAGATGCAGCTGGTCGACGCCGGCGACGACGGGGAGGCGCTGGCAAGGCTGCGGGGCTGGGGCGTGGCGTTCGCCCTCGACGCCGACGAGCGCCTCTTCGGACCCGAGCAGGTCGAGACCATGGGCGCTATCCGCGTCGAGGAGGGCAACCTCGTCGACGTCCTTCGTCGGTGCGTGCGCGAGCGCGACGCCTCGGGTGTGGTCGCGTTGATGGCGTGCCTCTCGGACTTCTGGACCATCGAGGGCAGCCACCTCAAGGTCGTCGGTCTGGCCCCGGACGTCGAGGACCTGGTCGCCGGGGCGACGGTGCCGCACGACCTGGTCCCGCCGCTCCGCACCACGCTGGCGGCGATCGCGTTCAACTCGATGATCTTCTCCGACCACTTCGCCGCTCGCGCGATCAGCCGCCTGGAGGAGCTCGAGGGCGACGACCGCGGCACACGTTCCGACGCCTATGCCAGGGTCATGCTCGCGGTCCGCCGCGGCCTGGAGCAGAACGACCCGGACGGCCTCGAGCGGTTGTGCGACGACCCGGAGCCGCGGGTGAGCCAGCTCGCCCTGCAGTGGTCGAGCAACATGTACGAGAACCTCGGCGAGCTCCCCGAGGCGCGTCGTCGGGCCGAGCGGTCGCGGGAGCTGGCGGATGATCGCGACGGGCCCTGGCCGCGAGCGCTCGTGGACGCCCAGCTCGCCGGGCTCACCATCCAGATGGGGGCCATGGAGGAGGCGCTCCGCTACGCCTGCGAGGCCCTGCCCGTCATGCAGGCCTTGGGCGCCTCGGAGGACGTCGCGCAGCTCAAGGCGGTCCTCGCGCTCGCCGCCATGGAGGAGGGGCGGTACGACGACGCGTCCCGGATCTTCGACGAGATCGAGCAGGAGGACGCCGGCGCCGGCGTGTTCGGCGCCGCCATCATCCTCCTGTGCGGTCGGCCCGAGCTCGACCTGGCGGCCGGTCGGGTCGAGGCGGGCCTGCGCAGCTACCGGGAGGCGTCGCGCGTGCTCCTGAGCCGCGCGCTGCCCGGCCTCGGAGAGTCGATCGGGTACGAGCCGTGGATCTACTACCCGCAGGCCGCCGCCGTCTCCGCGCACGTCCGGCACGACGCCCGCCACCTGGCCACCGAGCTGCGCGAGGAGCTGCGGGCCAAGCTGCCCCACACCCTCGGCACGGGCAACGCGTTCATCGACTATCCGGTGGTCGGCTCGGTGATGCTCGCCCTCGCCGAGTGGGAGCTGGCCGGTGCACCTGCGCCGCCCGCCGCCGAGCGTGCCGTGCGCATGCTGGTGCTGGCCGACCTGTTCGGGTACAACCGGCAGCTGCCGAGCCTGGCGTGGGGCCCCGCCGAGGCGCTGGCGGACGCGGCGGCTCCGGGACTGCTCGCGGCGATCCGCACCGAGGTCGGCGTCCGGCCGGCGCCGGAGCTCCGCGAGGAGGCGCTGCGCCTCGTCGCGGAGCTCGCGTAGCGATCGGTGCCCGGCGAAGGCGCCCCGGCCGGCCGGCTGACGGGCGCGTCGGCTGGCACGGGCTCCGTCGCGTCGCCGCCACCCGGCCGCCCCGGTCGTCGGCGTACCAGCCGTCCCGCAGGTCCCACCGGTCCCTACAGTTCGAACCTGTCGTGGGAAACCCGACCGACACGCCGACCGGCCTCGGCGTGTCGGTCGGGTTTCGGCGGACAAGCCCAACGACCGCACCCGGTTCTGCCCGAGAAGGTCGGGGACTCGACCGGCCCCACGCCGGGCGCTCGTTCCTCGCGCCCGGATGGCGGATCTGCAAGCGCATCCGCATGGATTTCGACGCGCCCGTCGCGGGTGCTCGCAGGCTCGCCCCGCGGGCCTTGCTCAATCTGGCCGGCCCCACGCGCCGCCCTCGTTCCTCGGGCGGCGCTGGCCGGCTCACATCTTGTGGGAGTAGCTCCGCACCGACAGCGGCAGGAAGATCGCGACCACCGTCGCACAGCCGAGCAGCGCCCACCCGACGTCGGCGGTGACGGCACCCTCGTTCATCAGGTCGCGCAGCGCGGAGATCACGCAGCGAGACCGGGTTGACCGTCGACGAAGGCCTCGAGCCAGTCGGGCAGGGTGTCGGCCGGCACGAAGGCGTTCGACAGGAAGGTCAGCGGGAACATGACCATCATCGAGATGCCCTGCACCGCCTGGGCGCTGCGGGCGAGGGTGCCGAACCACGTGAAGATCCAGGCGAGCGACCAGCCGGCGACGATCGTCAGCAGCCAGCCGGCGAGCACGCCGAGGACGCCGCCGCCCGGCCGGTAGCCCATGAGGACGCCGGTCAGGAAGGTCAGCGTCGCCGCGGTGGCGTAGCGGATCAGGTCGGCCATCGCCGGGCCGGCGAGCGGCGCGATCCGCGCGATCGGCAGCGACTTGAACCGGTCGAAGACGCCCTTGTCCATGTCCTCGCGCAGCTGGATGCCGGTCGCCATGCAGGCGGTCAGCGCGGTCTGGGCGAGGATGCCGGGGATGATCGATCGGCAGGTAGTCCTCGACGCTGCCGGAGATCGCGCCGCCGAAGATGTAGGCGAACATCGCCGTGAACAGCAGCGGCTGGAGCGTGACGTCGAACAACTGCTCGGGGTTGCGGCGCATCTTCTTCAGCGCACGCCATGCCATCGCCAGGGTCTGGTCGAGGGTGTCGCGCAGCGATGGACGGGCGACGACGGTGCGGTCCAGGACCTCGGTCGCGTCGTGGTCGGCGGCCAGGGTCGTGGTGGTCGGGGTGCTCATCGGACCGCCTCGCGATCGTCGGGAGTCGGGCTCGTCCTCGGCGGCGTGACCGGTGATGGCCATGAACACCTCGTCGAGGGTGGGCTTCTGGACGGTCGCGGACGCGATGGACAGGCCGGACTGGCGCAGCGCGATCAGCACGTCGGCGGCCCGGTTCGCGTCCGGCAGGGCGGCGTTCATGCCGCCGGCCTCCGGCGTGAGGACCGGCTCCTCGCCGAGCACCCGGCGTACGACGGCGACCGCGTCGCCGGTCGCCGCGGGTCCGACCACGCGCAGCTGGAGCGTGGAGCTGCCGACCGAGGCCTTCAGCTCGTCCGGGGTGCCCTCGGCGACCTTGGCGCCGCGGTCGATGACCGCGATGCGGCCGGCCAGCTGGTCGGCCTCGTCGAGGTACTGGGTCGTGAGCAGCACGGTGCTGCCCTCGCGGACCAGCTCGCGGATCGTGTCCCACATCTGGCCGCGGGTGCGCGGGTCGAGGCCGGTGGTCGGCTCGTCGAGGAAGATCAGCGGGGGCCGGGAGATCAGGCTGGCCGCGAGGTCGAGCCGGCGGCGCATGCCGCCGGAGAACTCCCTGATCTGCTTGTCGGCGCGCCTCGGCGAGCCCGAAGCGCTCGAGCAGGTCGAGCGGCGGTCGCCCGGGACCGCGCCGAGCCGAGGCCCTGCAGGCGGCCGAACAGCCACAGGTTCTCGTAGCCGGTGAGGTTCTCGTCGACGGAGGCGTACTGACCGGTCACGCCGACGAGCTGGCGGACCATGTGCGGATGCCGGTCGACGTCGACGCCGAAGACACTGGCCCGGCCGCCGTCGATCGGCAGCAGCGTCGCGAGCATCTTGAGCATGGTGGTCTTGCCCGCGCCGTTGGGCCCGAGGACGCCGAAGACCTCGCCACGGCGCACCTCGAGGTCGACCTCGTCGACGGCGCGGAACTCGCCGAAGGCCTTGACCAGGCCCGAGGCCACGACGGCCAGGTCGGTGTCAGGAACGTGTGTCATGGCGCCAGCCTGCGGCCGTCCGGTTTCAGCCCACCTTCACCGCGGTTTCACCCGCCCTCGCGGCTCAGTCGATGGGCTGGTCCACGCACGCCAGGAAGTGCGCGTGGACCTCCGGGTCGCCGGTCACGGTGACGTCGTGGTCGTCGGCGCGCCGCCACAGCCACGCATCGAGGGCGGCGGCCGCCCCGGCGACGACCAGGTCGGCCGCGGTGGACCGGGGCGTCGACCTTGGTGATGTCCGGCTCGTCGTAGGCCCGGCCCCGGTCCGGGTCGGTGCCGGTGAACCGGCCGGTCTCCACCCAGACCGACTCGGCCCGGTCGGTGATGTCGACCCGGACGTACCGGGCGTCGCCGGTGAAGGTGCCCCAGGCCGGCGTGCCGCCGAACATCACGTCGAGCGCCTCGTCCACCCCGTCGGCGGCGAGCGCGGGGTCCAGCGCGGTGACGGCGCCGGCGGTCTGCTCGGCGTCGAGGCGGTGGATCAGCGCCTCGTGCGCCTGGCGCCGGTAGGTGAAGCCCACCGTCTGCTCGTCCGACCAGGTCCACGCGGGCTCCGCGGGACCGGCCGCCGCGAGTGCGGCCAGCAGCCGCGCCTCCTGGGCCTCGTGGTAGCCGAGCAGCTCGCGGTGGCCGGTGGGCCGGGTCGGCTCCGGCCAGTCGTCGGGAGCGGCCGGCCGCCGCTCCACCATGTCGGCCCAGAAGTGGAGGACGCGGCCGTGGTGGCCGAGCAGGTCGGTCGCGCTCCAGTCGGGGCAGCCCGGCACCCGCGCGGCGGGATCGCAGTCGGCGAGCACCGCTCGGAGCCGGTCGGACTCGACGCGCAGGTGGCGCAGGTAGTCGTCGTACGAGAGTCTCGTCATGCCGCGAACGTAGGCATGACCCGGACCGACCTGCACCCGCATTACATGGGCATGCAGGGACGTGTATAGTCATGCACATGTCGAGCACACGCGTCGCGGTCGCCGGAGCCAGTGGGTACGCCGGGGGCGAGGTGCTGCGGCTCCTGGTGGGACATCCCGACGTCGAGATCGGCGCACTCACCGGCGCCTCCAACGCGGGACAGCCGCTCGGATCGCTCCAGCCGCACCTGGTGCCCCTCGCCGACAGGGTGCTCGAGGAGACGACGGTCGAAACACTCTCCGGCCACGATGTGGTCTTCCTCGCGCTCCCGCACGGTCAGTCCGGGCCGATCGCGGCGCAGCTGGGGGAGGACACCGTCGTCATCGACTGCGGTGCCGACTTCCGGCTCGCCGACCCGGCCGCCTGGCAGAAGTTCTACGGCGGCGAGCACGCCGGCACCTGGCCCTACGGCCTCCCCGAGCTGCCCGGTCAGCGCGACCGGCTCCGCGGCGCCACGCGGGTCGCGGTCCCCGGGTGCTACCCGACGGTCTCGACGCCTGGCCCTGGCCCCGGCCGTCGCCGCCGGCCTGGTGGAGCCCGACGTGACGGTGGTCGCGGCCTCGGGCACCAGCGGCGCCGGCAAGGCCGCCAAGCCGCACCTGCTGGGCAGCGAGGTGATGGGCAACGCCAGCGCCTACGGCGTCGGCGGCGTCCACCGGCACACCCCGGAGATCACCCAGAACCTGTCCGCGCTCGTCGAGGGCACCGTCAAGGTCAGCTTCACGCCGCTGCTCGTGCCGATGCCGCGCGGCATCCTCGCCACCTGCACCGCCGACGTCCGCGACGGCGTCACCGCCGAGGACGCGTACGACGTGTACGCGGGGGCGTACGCCGACGAGCCGTTCGTCCACGTCCTGCCGCCGGGGCAGTGGCCGCAGACGAAGTCGGTCGTCGGGTCCAACGCCGTCCACGTCCAGGTCACGGTCGACGAGGACGCCGGCCGGCTGGTCGCCGTCGGCGCCGTCGACAACCTCGCCAAGGGCACCGCGGGCGCCGCGGTGCAGTGCATGAACCTCGCGCTGGGCCTGGACGAGGGCCTGGGCCTCACGACCGTAGGAGTTGCTCCCTAGTGAGCGAGCGCAGCGAGCGAACCGTTCAGGACAGCCAGCGTGCCTCGTGCGCGCACGGAGCGAAGCGAGTACGCGCATGAGTATCACCGCACCCCGTGGCTTCCGGGCGGCCGGCGTCGCCGCCGGCCTGAAGTCCACCGGCGCCAAGGATGTCGCGCTGGTCGTCAACGACGGCCCCCGGTTCGACTCGGCGAGCGTCTTCACCGCCAACCGCTGCAAGGCCAACCCGGTCCTGTGGAGCCAGGAGGCCGTCAAGGACGGCACGGTCCGCGCGGTGTTCCTCAACTCCGGCGGCGCCAACTGCTACACCGGCCCGGAGGGGTTCCAGACGACCCACGCGGTCGCCGAGACCGTGGCGGACCGGCTGGGGATCGGGGCGATCGACGTCGTCGTCTGCTCGACCGGGCTCATCGGCCTCACCAACGACCGCGACCAGGTGCTCGCCGGCGCCACCGCGGCGTACGACGTCCTGTCGGCCGACGGGGGCAGCGACGCCGCCGCGGCGATCATGACCACCGACTCGGTCAGCAAGCAGGTCGTCGTCGAGGGAAGCGGCTGGACGATCGGCGGGATGGCCAAGGGCGCGGGCATGCTCGCCCCCCAGCTCGCCACCATGCTCGTCGTCCTGACCACCGACGCCGTCGTGCCGGCCGGCGACCTCGACACGGCCCTGCGCGCGGCGACCCGCGTGAGCTTCGACCGGCTCGACTCCGACGGCTGCATGTCCACCAACGACACCGTGACGGTCCTGGCCAGCGGTGCCAGCGGCATCACGCCGAGCCTCGACGACTTCACCGGTGCGTTGACCCAGGCGTGCACCGACCTCGCCATGCAGCTGCTCGCGGACGCGGAGGGTGCCGACCACGAGATCGCGATCACCGTCCTCAACGCGGCCAGCGAGGACGAGGCGGTCGAGGTGGGCCGCAGCGTGGCCCGCTCCAACCTGTTCAAGGCCGCCGTGTTCGGCAAGGACCCGAACTGGGGGCGGGTGCTGGCGAGCATCGGCACGACCGACGCGCGGTTCGACCCGGCCGACCTCGACGTCGCCATGAACGGCGTGTGGGTCTGCAAGCGGTCCACCCCGCACGCCGACCCTGCGACCGTCGACCTGGCACCACGCGAGGTCAGCGTCACCATCGACCTCAAGGCCGGGTCCGAGCGGGCGACCGTCTGGACCAACGACCTCACCCATGCCTACGTCCACGAGAACAGCGCGTACTCCTCATGAGCGACCAGCACCCCGTCATCGAGCACACCCACCACGACCCGAGCAAGCCGGACCCGGCGAAGGCCCGCACGCTCGCGGCCGCCCTGCCGTGGCTGAAGCAGTACCACGGCAAGATCGTGGTGGTGAAGTACGGCGGCAACGCCATGACCGACGACACCCTCAAGCGCGCGTTCGCCGAGGACATCGCGTTCCTGCGGTTCGCCGGGTTCAAGCCCGTGGTCGTCCACGGCGGCGGGCCCCAGATCTCGACGATGCTCGATCGCCTCGGCATCGAGTCGGAGTTCCGCGGCGGACTGCGGGTCACCACGCCCGAGGCGATGGACGTGGTCCGGATGGTGCTGGTCGGCCAGGTGCAGCGCGAGCTGGTGGGGCTGATCAACGAGCACGGCCCGCTGGCGGTCGGGTGCTCCGGTGAGGACGCCGGCCTGTTCACCGCGGAGCCGACCAACACGATCGTCGACGGCGAGGAGGTCGACCTCGGGCTCGTCGGCGACGTCGCCCACGTCCGCCCCGAGTCCGTCCTGGACCTGATCGAGGCCGGCCGGATCCCGGTGGTCTCCAGCGTCGCCCCGGACGTGCACGGGCGGGTGCACAACGTCAACGCCGACTCCGCGGCCGCCGCCCTCGCGGTGGCGCTGCACGCCGAGAAGCTGCTCGTGCTCACCGACGTCGAGGGCCTCTTCCTCGACTGGCCCAACTCCGAGGACGTCATCGGCGAGATCGGTCCCGAGGCGCTGGAGGAGATCCTCCCGACGCTCGCCTCGGGCATGGTGCCGAAGATGAGCGCCTGCCTGCAGGCGGTGAAGAACGGCGTGCCGCGTGCCACCGTCGTCGACGGCCGCGAGCCGCACGCCGTGCTGCTCGAGCTGTTCACCAAGGAGGGCGTCGGCACGCAGGTGCTGCCCGGCGTCGAGACCAAGACCCGGAAGGCGAGGGATCTCCCGTGACCGCCGACTCCACCACCGGCACCTCCGGCGACTACCAGGAGCGGTACGCCGCCAGCCTGATGAACACCTTCGGCCCGCCGAAGCTGGTGCTCGTGCGCGGCGAGGGCGCCCACGTCTGGGACGCCGACGGCAAGGAGTACGTCGACCTGCTCGGCGGCATCGCCGTCAACGCGCTCGGCCACGGCCACCCCGCCCTCGTCGACGCGGTGGCCACCCAGCTGCGCACGCTCGGCCACGTCTCGAACTTCTTCACGACCGGCCCGCAGGTCGAGCTCGCCGAGAAGCTCCTCGAGCTCCTCGGCGTCGGCGCCGGCGGCGGCAAGGTCTTCTTCACCAACTCCGGGACCGAGGCCAACGAGGCGGCGTTCAAGCTGACCCGCAGGACCGGCCGGACGCACGTCGTCGTCGCCGAGGGCTCCTTCCACGGCCGCACCATGGGCGCGCTCGCCCTCACCTCCAAGGAGGCCTACCGGACGCCGTTCGAGCCGCTGCCCGGCGACGTCACGTTCGTGCCCTACGGCGACGCCGACGCGCTCGCCGCCGCCGTGACCGACGAGACCGCGGCGGTCCTGCTCGAGCCGATCCAGGGCGAGGCCGGCGTCGTCGTCCCGCCCGAGGGCTACCTCGCCGCCGCCCGGCGGACCGCCGACGACCACGGCGCCCTGCTGTGGCTCGACGAGGTCCAGTCCGGCATGGGCAGGACGGGGCACTGGTTCGCGCACGCCGGGGTCACCCCCGACGTCGTCACCGTCGCCAAGGGCCTCGGTGGCGGGATCCCGATCGGTGCCTGCCTCGCGGTCGGGGCCGCGGGCGACCTGCTGCAGCCCGGCAACCACGGGACGACCTTCGGGGGCAACCCGGTCGCCTGTGCCGCGGCGCTCGCGGTGATCCGCACCATCGAGGACGACGCCCTGCTCGAGCACGTCACGGCGCTCGGCCAGCGACTGCGCGACGGCCTGGCCGCAGACCCACGGGTGACCGAGGTGCGGGGTGAGGGCCTGCTGATCGGCCTCGACCTCTCCGCGGACGTGTCAGCAGACGTGGTCGCCGCCGCGCAGAGCGCCGGGTTCATCCTGAACAACCCCACCCCGTCGCGGATCCGGCTCGCCCCGCCGCTGGTGCTCACCGCCGACGACGTCGACGCGTTCCTCGCCGCCTGGCCGTCGATCCTCGACGAGGCCTTCGCCGCCGGGGAGGCGGGATGAGGCACTTCCTCGCCGACGACGACCTCTCCCCGGCCGAGCAGGCCCGGGTCCTGGACCTCGCCGCCGAGCTGAAGCGCGCGCCGTACGACGCGAAGCCGCTCGCCGGCCCGCGCACGGTCGCGATGATCTTCGACAAGCAGACCCTGCGCACCCAGGCGTCGTTCGCGGCCGGGATCGCCGAGCTCGGCGGGTTCCCCATGCTCGTCGACGGCGCGCTGGCCGGGATCGGCGTGCGGGAGTCGGTGCACGACGTCGCGCGGGTGCTCGGCCGCCAGGCCTCGATGGTCGTGTGGCGCACCTACGCGCAGACCCGGCTGGAGGAGATGGCCCAGTACGCCGGAGTGCCGGTCGTGAACGCACTGACCGACGACTTCCACCCCTGCCAGCTGCTGGCCGACCTCCTGACGGTGCGGGAGCACAAGGCGCGGCTGACGGGACTGACCGTCGCGTTCGTGGGCGACGGCGCCTGCAACATGGGCAACTCCTGGCTGCTGGCCGGCGCCACCGCCGGCATGCACGTGAGGATCAGCTCTCCCGAGGGCTACGCGCCGTCGGCCACCATGGTCGACCGCGCGGCGGCGATCGCCGACGCCACGGGCGGATCCGCCGTGCTCGAGCCGGACCCGCTCGCCGCGGTGACCGGCGCGGACGTCGTGGTCACCGACACCTGGATCTCGATGGGCAAGGAGGAGGAGGCGGCGGCGCGCGCCGAGGTGTTCGCGCCGTACTCGCTCACGACGGCGCTGTTCGAGCACGCCCGGCCCGACGCGATCGCCATGCACTGCCTGCCCGCGTACCGCGGCAAGGAGATCGACGCGGAGCTCATCGACGGTCCGCGCAGCGTCGTGTGGGACGAGGCCGAGAACCGTCGGCACGCCCAGAAGGCGATCCTGTCGTTCCTGCTCGAGGAGTCCGCGGGGGAGCGCCGATGAGCACCCTTCGAGGCTCGCAGGCTCGCACCGCAGGGCACGCCATGCGCCCCGCGACCAAGAACGCGCGGCACCAGCAGATCGTCGAGCTGGTGACCCACCGGGAGGTGCGCTCGCAGAGCGAGCTCGCCGAGCTGCTGGCCGAGAACGGCGTCCGGGTCACCCAGGCGACGCTCTCGCGCGACCTCGTCGAGCTCGACGCCATCAAGGTGCGCGCCCCCTCCGGTGCGCTGGTCTACGCGGTGCCCGCCGAGGGCGGGGACCGACGACCTCCGGCGCCCGTCGAGACCGCGGCGGCGACCGGTCGGCTGGCCCGGCTGTGCGGCGAGCTCCTCGTCAGCGCGGAGTCCAGCGCGAACCTCGTCGTCCTGCGCACGCCGCCGGGCGCCGCCCAGTTCCTCGCCTCGGCGTTCGACAAGGCCGAGTTCCCCGAGGTGCTCGGCACCATCGCCGGTGACGACACCGTGCTGGTGATCGGCCGCGACCCGAAGGGTGGCGACCACCTCGCGCACCGGTTCCTGGCGATGGCCGACTCCAACCACCAGACCCAGTAAGGAAACAACCACGTGAGCAAGGTCCTGACCTCCCTCCCGGTCGGCGAACGCGTCGGCATCGCCTTCTCGGGCGGGCTGGACACCTCGGTGGCCGTGGCCTGGATGCGCGCCAAGGGCGCGGTCCCGTGCACCTACACCGCCGACATCGGCCAGTACGACGAGCCCGACATCAGCGGAGTGCCCGACCGCGCGCTCCAGTACGGCGCCGAGATCGCCCGGGCCGTCGACTGCCGGCGCCAGCTGGTGGAGGAGGGGCTCGCCGCGATCGCCTGCGGCGCCTTCCACATCCGTTCCGGCGGCCGCGCGTACTTCAACACCACGCCGCTGGGCCGCGCCGTGACCGGCACCATGCTGGTCCGGGCGATGCACGAGGACGGCGTGGACATCTGGGGCGACGGCTCGACGTTCAAGGGCAACGACATCGAGCGGTTCTACCGCTACGGCCTGCTGGCCAACCCCGACCTGCGCATCTACAAGCCCTGGCTCGACCACGACTTCGTGACCGAGCTCGGCGGCCGGACCGAGATGAGCCAGTGGCTGACCGAGCGCGGGCTGCCCTACCGCGACTCCCAGGAGAAGGCGTACTCGACCGACGCCAACATCTGGGGCGCCACCCACGAGGCGAAGACGCTCGAGCACCTCGACGTCTCCCTCGAGACCGTCGAGCCGATCATGGGCGTCAAGTTCTGGGACCCCGCCGTCGACATCGCCGCCGAGGACGTGACCATCCGGTTCCACGAGGGCCGTCCGGTGGCGATCAACGGCACGTCGTACGACGACCCGGTCGCCCTGGTCCACGAGGCCAACGTGATCGGCGGCCGCCACGGCCTGGGCATGTCCGACCAGATCGAGAACCGCATCATCGAGGCCAAGTCCCGCGGCATCTACGAGGCGCCCGGCATGGCGCTGCTGTGGATCGCCTACGAGCGGCTGCTGAACGCCATCCACAACGAGGACACGATCGCCAACTACCACGCGGACGGGCCGCCGTCTCGGCGTCCTGCTGTACCAGGGCCGGTGGCTCGACCCGCAGGCCCTGATGCTGCGCGAGGCCATCCAGCGCTGGATCGGCTCGCTGGTCACCGGGGAGGTCACGCTGCGCCTGCGGCGGGGCGAGGACTACACGATCCTGCGCACCGAGGGACCGGCGTTCTCCTACCACCCCGACAAGCTGTCCATGGAGCGCACGGAGAACGCCGCGTTCGGCCCCCTGGACCGGATCGGTCAGCTCACCCTGCGCAACCTCGACATCGCCGACTCCCGCGCCAAGCTGGAGCAGTACGCCGCCCAGCCACTCGACCAGGGCCAGGTGCTGGTCGAGCACGGCACGCTGTACGGCGAGCTCGAGGCCGGTGGCGCCGACCGCATCACGGCGAACCCGGCCGTGGACGCGGAACCCGACGAGGCCGCGCTGGACCAGGCCGCCATGGAGTTCGGGACCGACTGATGGGCACCCCCGAGTCCACGACCAACGTCGGCAAGCTCTGGGGCGGCCGGTTCGCGGGCGGTCCGTCGCCCGAGCTCGAGGCGCTGTCCCGCTCGACGCACTTCGACTGGCGGCTCACGCCGTACGACCTGGCGGGCTCGCGCGCGCACGCGAACGCGCTGCACCGGGCGGGCCTGCTCACCGACGCCGACCTCGCCGAGCTCCTGCGCGGACTGGACGTGCTGGGGGAGCGGTACGCCGCGGGCACGCTGCGGCCCGACCCGTCCGACGAGGACGTGCACGGCGCGCTCGAGCGGCTGCTGCTCGAGGAGGTCGGCGCCGACGTCGGCGGACGGCTGCGTGCCGGTCGCAGCCGCAACGACCAGATCGCCACGCTCTTCAAGGTCTTCCTGCGCGACCACGCGCGCGTCGTCGCCGCGCAGGTCCTCGACCTGGTCGACGCGCTCGCCGGCCAGGCCGCGCGACCGCCGGCGACGCGGCGATGCCCGGCCGCACCCACCTGCAGCACGCCCAGCCGGTGCTGCTCGCGCACCACCTGCTCGCCCACGCGTGGCCGCTGCTGCGCGACGTCGACCGGCTGCAGGACTGGGACGCGCGGGTGGCCGCCGACTCGCCGTACGG
>CAVXNT010000003.1:0-513757 GCA_963763225.1 uncultured Actinomycetota bacterium
TCATATTCGATAATCAAAAACGATAACGATTATGGAGCGAAAGAGTGGATTTATGCGCGATGACCTGTTTGATCTGATCCTGCACCCGGTGCGCATGCGCATCATGATGGCGCTGGCGAGCGAGCCCAAGGCTGCCCAACAGTTGGCGGAAGAATTACGGGACGTGCCCCAGGCGACCCTGTACCGCCATATCAATAAGCTGGCGGACGCCGATGTGCTGGAAGTGGTCGAAGAGCGCCCGGTGCGCGGCACAGTCGAAAAAGTGTATGCCCTGCGGGCTGGCGCTGCCTCGCTTTCAGAAGAGGAAGCTCGCAATTTGAGCAAAGCAGACCTCCTGCGCCTGTTCATCGGCTTCCTCTCCACCCTGATGGACGACTTTACCCGCTACCTGGGGCACAGTCCGATTATCGATCTGGCGTGGGATGGCGCCGGGTTCCGCAAAATTCCGCTCAACTTGAGCGATGAGGAGTTCTACGAGTTAAACGCCCGCATGAACGCCGTATTCGAAAACTACGTCAACCTGACGCCCGCCCCCGGGCGCACGCGGCGCCTGTTTTCCACCATCATCCTTCCCGACCTGGAAAGCGATTTGGGGAGTGAGGAGTGATTAGGAGCAGTCTCCCATTCACCCCTCACTCAGGAACCTTCTGAGTGGAAACCGAATTCACCCAACTGCCCACCGGATCAAACCCCGGCTGGCAAACCTGCCTGGCTTTCTCAAGCAGGGGGGTTTGGGGGCGTGGCGGACGGCTCAGCCACCCGCCGCACCCCCCAAAATCTTCATCGCTTTCGACTTTGAGAAAGCAATGAGCAAACTTGAGCTGGAGGGTTCTTCCGACTCCTGGGGTGGGTAGAGAGCGGTGCTGTGCCCCGCTCTCTACCCACCCCAGAAATTACCAATGAGCCCTGATGGAGGTATATCATGTACGCAAACTTTTGGCTGGAATTTGGGGTTCTTTGGGTGGTCGCAATCTTGAGCACCCTGGCTGTGCTGCCCTATGCCCTCTCCATGAAGAACCCGCAGATGGCGCAGGTTAAGCTGAGCAAGACACAGCTCCTCCTGATTACCGTGCTGCAGAACGGCATCTTGATGGCGATCGCCATCGGCGTGGGTCTGCTGGCGGCGCACGCCGTCGGTCTGCCCACCCCCATCCTGGCTGGGCTGCTGGCTGGAACCGGGCTGCCCGCCCTGTTCGCAGCGCACGCCATCCTTGCTGCCGCCATCGGCTTTATCTGGCGGGCTGCTGATCGTCGTCCTGGAAGTCAAGTTCTTCCGGGCGCGGATCCTTAAGGCGCTGGGTGAGCTCGATCAGCACATGGACCTGTGGAAAGGCTTCCTGGCCTCCTTCTACGGCGGCATTGGCGAAGAGATCCTGCTGCGCCTGTTCCTCCTCTCCGGGCTGGTCTGGCCGCTGACCCGGGTCTGGGCTGTCCCCCAGGGCATCCCGGTGGGCGCCTTCTGGACCGCCAACGTCCTGGCTGCCCGCGATCTTCGGGCTGGGTCACCTGCCCGCCACCGCCGCCCTGACCAAGCTCACCCCCCTGATCGTGGTGCGGGCGGTCGTGCTCAACGGTGTGCTGGGCGTCGCCCTGGGCTGGCTGTTCGGGCAGTACGGGTGGCAGGTTCGATGCTGGCGCATTTCTCCGCGGCGACCCGATCCTGCACGTCATCATGCCCGAGGTCACCCGCTCCAACCCAAAAGCGGGTGAAGGCGGGAACCCAGAGCCCATCTCGCAGATATAAACCATCGAGTAGACTTTATTACAACGATAGCCCGCGACGAATTTGCGGGCCTACCGTTTTAATGGTTGCGGAGTTTTCACCCCAGAGAATCCCATAGACCCCACAAAAGACACGAAGGGGCACAAAGTAGAATAAAATAAAAGAACCCTTTGTGTTCTTCGTGTTTCTTCCTTCGTGATCTTTGTGGTAAAGAAATTTTTCTCACCGAGGGCAAACATGGATATCGAAGAGATTGGCAAGATAGTTGTTGATTTCGCCATCAAAGTGCACCAATCCCTGGGGCCGGGTCTCCTGGAACCGGCATACCAGCATTGTTTAGCGCATGAGTTAACCAAACGGGGGTTAAAGGTTGTCTGTGAAGTTACTTTACCCGTTATTTATGATGGAGAAACGATCGATGCTGGCTACCGAATTGACATGCTGGTTGAGAACTGCATCATTATTGAAAACAAGGTAACCGACCGGCTGTCTCCTATCGACGAAGCGCAGCTGCTCACTTACCTAAAACTGAAAGGCTGCTGGCTGGGTTACTTCCTCAACTGGAATTCCATCCGCATGAAATATGGGATCAAATGGTAAATGGTTCTAAACCTGAAAAGAATCAACGACAAAGTTCACAAAGAACACAAAGTAAGCCCTTAACCTTTAACCTTCGTGCTCTTTGTGCTCTTCGTGGTTAAGATACCAAAATCGAAAACTCACTTACCTCTCAAACGTTAACCACTGTTGACAAAAAAACCGGTGGCAGGAGATACCCCGCCACCGGTGAATGCAAGGCTGACAGGCGGATGCCTAGTGCGACCAGCATCATGTAGGGCAGCTATTGGTTTGAGACAAAAACACTGGTTTCGCTATGTTCTGAATGACAGATAACCCGCCAGAAAAACATCGCTAACGTAAAATTGATTGAGACTTCCTTAGTTCTAACATTGATGCTAACCGTACACACACCCGATCCATCCGTTGTGCAAGACGCCGCAGTCCCGCTGCCCCAAACGCCGCTAACTACTGCGCCGCTCGGGCAGGATCGACTGTCGCTGTAACCGTCGCTTTCCAGAAGTTCTTATTGACTGTGGAACTGCTGCCAGTCAAAGAACCAATCGTGATTGTATCCCCAGTTGCCGGAGGCAGCACGGTAACAGTAACGGAAGCGCTGTCAGTCAAACCGCCCGAGTCAGTGACCGAAGCGGTGATGGAATGCGTCCCCTCGCTCAGCACAGCGCTGAACGAAGCGCCCGTACCGATTTGACCATCGGATTTCCACGCCAGGCTGCTGGAGAGGTCGCCGTCTTCAGCGTCCGCCGCCGAACCAGAGAAGGTGATCGAAGTGCCCGAGGCAAAGCTCGCCCCATTCGCCGGGGTGGTGATGGTCACGTTGGGCTGTGTATTGTGCTGCCGCCTCCCCCGCTGCCCGGCACCAGCACCGGCTTGAAGGTGCTCACATCCAGCAGCGGCTCTTTGATGCCGTCGCCGGAATCGTCCGTCCAGTTGATAGTTACCCGCGTTCTTCATCTGGTTGTACAGGTTATAAACGTCTGCGGCGTTATTCGGGTTATTCCGGCTGGCCAGCAGCGCCAGCGCGCCGGCAGCATGCGGGCTTGCCATCGAAGTGCCGCTGATCGTGCCGTACTCGCCCTTCTCAAGAGGGTAGGTGGACAGGATGCACACCCCCGGCGCGGCGACATCCACCTCGCGGGCCCCAGTTGCTGAAGTCCGCCAGCGTGTCATCCACATCGGTGCGGCAGGTTGGGGCAGCCGCCGCCGCCCGGTTCGCCGTCGAAATCGGCCAGCGCGCTGACCGACAGCACGTTGTCGAAGCCGCCGGGGCTGTAGTTGCTGGCGTCGTCGTCTTCGTTGCCGGCTGCCACCGCAAACGCCACGCCTTTATTGACCGCGCCTTGAATGGCGTCATATTCCGCCTGGCTGAAGCCGGCGCCGCCCAGGCTCATGTTCGCGACCTCAATGGTATCCGCATGGGCAGCGACCCAATCGATGCCGGCCACGATCCAGGAACTGTAGCCGCTGCCGCGCTTATTGAGCACCTTCACTGCCCAGAGGCGCGCCCCCGGCGCCACTCCGACCACGCCAATGCCGTTGTCCAGCGCGCCAATGGTGCCGGCCACGTGCGTGCCGTGGTAGTGGTCATCATCGCCGCCCTGCCGCACACAGGCGGCGAACAAATTGCCGAGGGTGCAGTTAATGCCGCCCACCACATTCAGATCTGGGTGCTGGAAGTCGATGCCGGTGTCGATGATCGCCACGTCCACATCCACGCGGTAGTCATCCGCGCCGTCGATGCCAATTCCGGCGTTCTCATCCGCAAAGATGCGCTGAATGCCAGTCGGCATGGTCCTGGGCGTCGATATGCGCGCTCCATATCCGCCACCACATACGCCACGCGCGGGTCATGCTGCAGAGCGGTCAGACGTCCCATCCGGTACAACCGCGGACATGCCCTTCAGAGCGTGCTCGTAGATAAAGCCGGTCTGCAAACCGTACGCTTTCGCCACCCCGGCGCCGCCGCGGTCGGGTTGACCGTATCTTTGAAGACGATAATGTACGGGGCGGAATTCGGATTCGCCGCCTGGGCTGGGGCGCCAGCCACCAGGCTCAGCACAACCGCCATCAGGATGCCGATGGACAGCGGCCAATGCCAAAAGCTGTGCTTCGGTCGGTTGGAATTGCCGTTCATGTCTTTCTCCTATTCTCTGGATCGAAAAAGAGGCTTAAATCACAAGCGCTAAATTCAAACCTTTTGAGGAAGGATTGCCAGTGAACCACGCCGGTTAACCTTGTTGGTCTGTTGATTTGATGGTAATACCGGGCGCAGCCCGGTGTTACCATCCAAAACGAAGTACTGCCTGACCCTTGAAAGGGTCTTTGGAATTCGCGGTGGGTAGAGAGCGGTACGTAAAACCGCTCTCTACCCATCCAGAAATTACCAATGAGCCCCTTGAAAGATTGGATTTGTTCGGTAGAATGCTTATACAATTGGGCTGTTTGCAATTTGATTGTACACAATAATGGCGTTATATTTTATTAAAGACAGCCGAAGTCAGGAAAAAGTCAGCCGTACGCGCCAGGAATATCGAACGAGAAAGGGAGATTTCGCCTTGATTCCACCCCACCTGATCTTCATCCATGGCTTAGAAGGCACCAGCCAGGGCGTCAAAGCCACCTTGCTGCGCGGCCTGTTCCCCCACATTCTCACCCCCGAATTCCGCGGCGACCTGCCCACCCGCCTGGTGCAGCTTGATCATCTGCTTCAGGCGCAAACCGGCTGGACCCTGATCGGTTCCAGCCTGGGTGGGCTGATGGCAGCCCTGTACACCTGCCAGCACCCGGACCGGGTGGCACAACAGGTGCTCCTGGCTCCGGCGCTGATCTGGCCCGATTTTGCCAACCAGCCCCCCGCTCCCGTCCCGGTGCCGACCGTGGTCTATCACGGCCGCCGCGATGCGATCGTGCCGCTTGCCCCCGTGCAGGCGCTGGCAGAGCAGGTTTTCTCAAACTTGGCGTTCCACGCCGTGGACGACGATCATGGGTTGTACGCCACGGTTCACCAGATCAATTGGCAGCGCTTCTAGCGCGCCCCTGAGCCTCGAGCGCTTCACCCAACAAACTTCTGCTTGCTTTTCTGCTCCTGGATTTTAGTTGGACAGCTTTACGGGATTTCCCTACCCGCTTTTAGGAACAACCCCTATTGTAGAAGCAATTGAAGCGGGATTATAGTAAAACTCGGGTGGTTAGTTTCCTCCGGCGGCGGGGGTTTTACGAGCGCCGGAGCAGGTGCATCCCAAACCAAAACAGGCTTTTCGTTTAAGGAGGTTGAATGTATACGTTGGGAATCAATGCCGCCTATCATGATCCGGCTGCCGTCTTAGTGAAGGATGGGCAGGTGCTGGCGGCGGCCGAGGAAGAACGCTTCACCCATATCAAGCATGGCAAGCGTCCGGTTCCCTTCTCCACCTATCTGCTGCCCTACAACGCCATCGATTATTGTTTGAAGGAAGCCGGCATCCGCCTGGCGGACGTCGATCACGTCGCCTACTCCTACGACCCCTACCTGCTGCTGGGCGATCATGCCCACGCTGATTTCCTGAAACTGCCGCTGGAGCCCAGCGCCCACGAACCCCCGCGAATGGGAGTCGGCCTGGGACCCGCTGTTCCTGTCCTACATTGTCAACGCGCCGCGCCAGCTGGCCGACGGCGCGCCCCATCACATTAAAGCCGCTTCAAGGGCGTCAAGGTCAACGGCCACTACCGCTACCAATGGCATTACGTCGACCATCACCTGGCGCACGCCGCCAGCGCGTTCCTGCCCTCGCCGTTCGAGGAGGCGGCCATCATGACCCTCGACGGCCGCGGCGAGAAGGCCACCACCACCTACTGCTACGGGCAGGGGCACCGATTGGAACGCATCGGCCAGGTGGACATGCCGCACTCGCTGGGCATGCTCTACGAAGCAGGTGACCGAATACCTGGGCTTCCTGCATTCGTCGGACGAGTACAAGGTCATGGCCCTGGCTTCGTTCGGCGAGCCCGCTTACCTGGACGAGTTCCGCGAGATCATCCAGCTGGGCGAGGACGGCCAGTACACCATCCAGACACCTCGACCTGGAGGAACGCTTTGGCCCGCGGCGCCAGAAAGGCGAGCCGCTCGAGCAGCGGCATTATCGACATCGCCCATTCGCTGCAGGTCGCGCTGGAAGAGACGGTGCTGCAGATTGCCGAGTGGCTGCACGCACGAGACCGGCTCGGACAACCTGTGCATGGCGGGCGGCGTGGCGCTCAACTGCGTGATGAACGCCCGCCTGCGCGACCACGGCCCGTTCAAGAACATCTGGGTGCAGCCCGCGGCCGGCGACGCGGGCACCGCCCTGGGCGCGGCCCTGTGGATTGACGCTGCAGCGAGCGCGCGGCCAGACGAGCCGCAGCTACCGCATGGACCACGCCTTCCTGGGCCCGAGCATACAGCGACGACGAGATCGAGAAGTTCCTGCAGCTGGTCGAAGCTGCCCTACCGGCGCGTGGAAGACGTGGCCGAAGAGGCGGCCGAACTGCTGGCGCAGGACAAGATCATCGGCTGGTTCCAGGGCCGGCATGGAGTTTGGGCCGCGCGCGCTGGGCGCGCGCTCGATCCTGGCCTCGCCGATCCACGCCGAGATGCAGGAGCGCTTGAACGACATCAAGGACCGCGAAGATTTCCGCCCGGTGGCGCCGGTGGTGCTGGAAGAGGAGGCGGGCGACTGGTTCAAGGGCGCAGAGTACTCGCCCTTCATGCTGTTCGTGTTCGACGTGCAGCCCGACAAGGCCGACCGCATCCCGGCGGTGCGTCACGTGGACGGCACGGCCCGCATCCAGACCATCAACCGCGGCGCAGAACCCGCGCTTACTACGACCTGCTCAAGGCGTTCCAGCAGCGACCGGCGTGCCGGTGCTGGTCAACACGTCCTTCAACACACGCGGCGAGCCGATTGTCGTGCTCGCCGCGCGACGCGGTGGAGTGCTTCTGGACCTCGCCGCTCGACGCGCTGGTGATCGGGCCGTTCTTGCTGGAGAAGCCGGTTCAGGCAGCGCATGCCGGATCCGAGCAACATGACGTCAGGTCTCGGTCGTCGTCCCGACCTACCAGCGCCCCGAGCTGCTGGACGCGCTGCCTGCTGGCGCTGCTGAGCCAGGACTTCGACCCCTCGGCGTATGAGATCATCGTGGTGGACGATGGCGCCGACGAAGCCACCCGCCAGCGTGGTGGCAGGAGTGCGGCGGATGAGTCCCGGCCTACACTTCCCGGTGCAGCGAACCGCCTCCGGCAGCCGCGCCTGGCACCGCGGGGCACAGGCACGTCCTGGCTGGAGCAGCCCAGGCGCCGGTCCCGGCGAGCCGCGGGCGCTGACCAGCGTGGAGGCGCGTGCCCCGCGCTTGCACTACCTGGCGACCCACGGGACACCACGGCCCGGCGGCTGCCCGCAACCTGGGCTGGCGGGCGGCGCGGGGCGCAGATCATCGCGTTCACCGATGACGACTGCCTGCCGCAGCCGCGACTGGCTCGGCCGGGCGTGCGCGCCATGCAAGCCGGTGCGTGATGGGCGTCGGCGGGCGGATGATCGTGCCCGCTGCCCATCCACACCCACCGACTTACGAGCAAGACGCCGCTGGGCTGTCGCAGGACTCGCGAGTTCGTCACCGCCAACTGCTTCTACCGCCGCGACGCCATGGAAGATCGTGGGCGGCTTCGACGAGCGATTCCGCCTGGCCTGGCGCGAGGACAGCGACCTGTATTTCCGCCTGCTGACGGCCGGCGTACCCGCTGGTGGCGGCTGCCGGAGGCGGTGGTGGTCCACCCGGTCCGCCCGGCGCCCTGGGGGGTGAGCCTGCGCCAGCAGCGCAAGAGCATGTACAACGCCCTGCTCTACAAGAAGCATCCCCGGACTGTACCGAGCAGACGCTGCCATAAGAGCGCTCCGCCCTGGCATCTACTACGCCATCCTGCTGGCGCTGCTCTGGCCTGGTGGCCGGGCGCTGTCCTGGCAGCGCCGGCCGCTGGCAGTCGCGGCGCCGGCCTGTGGCTGCTGCTGACCCTCGCCTTTGCCCTATGCGCCTGCGCGGCACTCGGCACACCCCGGCGCACTGCGTCGAGATGCTGCTCACCTCGGCCCTCATCCCCGTCCGCTCACTGGCGCCTGCTGGCCGATTAAGTACCGCGTCTGGTTCTCTTAAAACGGGTTATTCTACACCGCCTCTGATCCATGTCATTCTGAACGTAGGCGGCGGGTCAAGAAAGTGTAAAGCAAGAGCCTGGTCCCGTCGCCGGAGTGAAGTCCATTCAGGATGACACGACTAGTAAATTTTGATCGGTAAATCGAGCCGTTATTCGAAGACAAAGGATGAAGACTTGCCAATACCAATTATCTCCAGATCGAGCCGGTCGGGCAGTGCAATCTGCGCTGCCAGATGTGCCCGATCCAGTTCCGCCAAGACGGCCCGCCCTACGGGCCGCCGGCCTTCATGGACTTTGACGTGTTCACCCGCCTGATCGACCAGTTCTGCCGGGGCTGGAGAGCTGCACCTGCAGGGCCTGGGCGAGCCGATGATGCACCCGCGCTTCTTTGACATGGTCGACTACGCCGGCGAGCAAAGGCATCCAGCGTCACCACCAACACCAACCTGACCCTGCTCAACGCCGAGCGGGCCGAGCGCTGCGTGACCAGCGGGCTGGATCGACCTGCACGTCTCGATCGACGGCGGCCGACCCGAGACACTTACGAGCGCATCCGCGTGCGCGGCCAGTTGCGACAAGGTGCATGCGCAACCTCGATCTGCTGCCAGGAGCCGCGACCGCCTGAGCAGCGCCGGACACGCCTCACCTGAAGATGGTGATGGTGATCATGCGCCAGAACCTGGAAGAGCTGCCCGAGCTGGTGCGCCTGGCACACGGCTGGAGATGGAAGAGATGTTCGTGCAGCACCTGGCGCACGACTTCGGCGAGATCCAGCCTGCCGGAGCAGTACCGCCCGATGCGCGAGTTCGTCGAGGAGCAGACCCTGCTGAACGAGGACCCGGACCGCATCAAGCGCTACTTCGGCCAGGCGCGGGAGACCGCCGCCGCAGCTGGGCATCGAGCTGCGCCTGCCGCGCACCCGCATGCGCGTCCACCCGCCCGGCACCCCCGGGCCCGAGCGCTGCGATTGGCCCTGGACCGGCGCCTACATCAGCTACGACGGGCTAGGCGATGCCCTGCTGCATGGTCGCCACCCCCGACCGGATCAACTTCGGCAGCATGGCAGCGGAGCCGGTGCAGCCGGATCTGGGACAACGACTGAGTTCCAGGGCTTCCGCGACCAGCTCTCATCCGATAACGCCGCCCGAGATGTGCCAGGCATGCTCGATTTATCGCGGGCGAATGTTTCTAGGCAGCGAGGCGCATAGCGCCTCGCTGCAGAAAATGATGAAACGATCCTCAAGTCGATGTACTGCTCCCAACCTGCAACCGGCTGTACATCGCTGGTGATGACGCTCTCCGGGTTGGCCGGCCAGGATTTGAACCGACTTTCATCTCATCCTCGCCGACCAGAGCGACCAGCCGGTGCTGGAAGATCGCGTGGTGCAGGCGCTGCTGCGGGTGATCGCGGCCCGCGGCGGGACGGTGGAAACCCACCACCGCGCCCCGCTGCACGGCATCGCCGAGCAGCGCGAATTCTTGCTGCGAGCGGGCCGCAGGCGGCTATTTGCTGTACCTGGACGACGACGTGTTCATGGAGCCCTGGGTGCTGGGCGCAGCTGGTGGAAACGATGCAGGCCGAAGAGCTGCGGCTTCGTGGGCGCTTTCCCGGCCGGGCTTTCGTTCCGCCAGGACGTGCGGCTCGAGCAGCAGGGCATCGAGTATTGGGACGGGCCGGTGCGGCCCGAAGGCGATCGAGCCGGGCTAGCCCGGAATGGGAGCGCTGGCAGCTTGCACCGGGCCGCCAACTTGTGGCACGTGAGCCAGCAAGCTGGCGCCGGCGAGGTGCGGCTGTATAAGGTGGCCTGGGTGGCGTCGTGCGTGACTGTACGACCGGCGAAAGCGCTGGAAGCCGTGGGCGGCTTTCGCGTTTTGGCAGCGCCTGCCGCGCTACCATTCCGGCGAGGAAGTGCTGGTGCAGAACCTGCTCATGCGCCGCTGGGGCGGCTGCGGCATCCTGCCCTCCGGCACCTATTACCTCCCAGGTGCCGACCATCGTGCTCAATGACCAGGGCACCGTGGATGGGCATGCCCTGGACCTGCTGCCCGAGATGGTCGAGCGCTATGTCCCTGAGACGGCGAACACGCTCCCGTGAGCGATCCTTTCGAACCCGGACTGCTGAATCGAATCGAGCCGCCGCGGAAGGTGGCGGTATTGAAAGCCGCCCGCATCGGGGACTTTCTGTGCACCACCCCCGCCCTGCGCCTCCTCCGCCGCCGCCTGCCCCAGGCGGAGATCACCCTGATCACCCTGCCCATGCTGCGCGACTTAGCCGAGCGCAGCCCGTCCGTCGATCGCTTCGCCCCTTTCCCCGGCTACCCGGGCATTGCCGAGCAGCTTTTCTCCCCCCAAACCGCCGCCGATTTCATCCAATCCATGCAAGCCGAGGGTTTCGACCTGGCGCTCCAGTTCCAGGGCAGCGGGGTCAACTCCAACCCGTTCACCCTGCTCCTGGGGGCGCGCTACACCGCCGGTTTCATCCGCCCGGGCGATCCGCCCGGACTGCTCGACGCCGCCTGTCCCTACCCCGATAGCCGGCCTGGAAGTCGAGCGCATGCTGTCGCTGGTGCAGTTCCTTGGGGGCGAGCCATGCGGTCTGGAGACGGAATTCCCACTGTGGGATGAGGATCATTTGGCTGCTGCCGGTCTGCTCGCCGATTCTACACCTCCCTACCTCGGGCCTCCACCCCGCCGCCCACGCTGCCACCCGCCGCTGGGACCCGGCTCGCTTTGCCCGCGCCGGAGCTGAGCTGCAGCGCCAATTGGGCGGTACCCTGGTGCTGCTGGGGGATGCCGGGGAAAAAGAGACGGCGGACGCTGTCATCCGCCGCCTGGAGGGTCCGGCGCTCAACCTGGCGGGGAAGACCTCCCTCGCCGTCCTGGGCAGCGTTGATCGACCGCCTCGACCTGCTGCTCACCAACGACACCGGTCCGGCGCACATCGCCTACGCCCGCCAAACCCCTACCGTCACCATCTTCGGCGGTGACACCCCCCTGCGCTACGGTCCCCCCGTTCCCGGACCCTTCCGCGGCTTGGCGCACCCGTCCTGTGCCGCCCGTGCAGTTACGCCATCTGCCCGATCGACAACTGGTGCCTGGAGCAGGTGCGGGTGGACGAGGTAGTGCAGGCTGCCCTGGAGCTCATCCACCCATCCCGATTGACATCGACCCCATCAACCAAAACCAACAAACCACCTGAGCAGTTACATTCTGACAATCTTTGCATATGAAGCGCCAATCCGGCAGCCGCCGCCCGAAATCTCTGCGATTCGGCTCATTGGTAATTTCTGGGGTGTGTAGAGAGCGGTGCTGCGCACCGCTCTCTACACACCCCAGAGAATCCTAAAGATCCTGCGATTCTGATAAAACCAATTCGGACAAATATGTTAAAGTTAAATACACCATGGATGTTGATAGTCCCAGGCAAGACTGGCGCATAGATGCCAGCCAACTTCAAATTTCTCCTAAATTTCCAGTCCTGTTCATAAAGGTAGGAACGTATGCAAACGGGGGTTGATGTTCGTCCTTCTCCGATTGCCGGTCAATGGTATCCGGACGATCCACAGCAGCTGGCAGAGAGCATCGACCGCTATCTCGCCGCGGTTAAACTGCCCGAGATCCAGGGTCAGATCGTCGGGTTGGTGGCGCCGCACGCAGGGCACCAGTATTCTGGCCCCGTCGCGGCGCATGCCTTTGCTGCCGTGCGCGGACTGCAGCCCGATACCGTCGTGATCGTTTCCCCGATGCACTTTGACTACGACGCCCCGCTGATCACCACCGCCCACCAGGCGTACGGCACGCCCCTGGGCGTCGTGGAAGTCGATCGGCAGATCCTGGATGCCCTGGATGAACTGCTGACTAACGCCATGGGTAAGGGGCTGTATCCCGTCCGCCGCGACCCGGAGCATTCGCTCGAGATCGAGCTGCCGTTCCTGCAGCGCACGCTGCAAACTCCCTTCCGCCTGCTGCCGCTCATGGTCCGTACCCAGTCGTATAAGCTGGCGCGCACCCTGGGCACCCTGCTGGCGCAGGTGCTGGAAGGGCAAAATGCCTTGCTGGTTGCCAGCACCGATCTATCCCACTTCTACCCCCAAAACGTCGCCGCAGAGTTGGACCACGAGATGCTGCGCCAGATCGAAGCTTTCGACCCCGAGGGCGTGATGCGGGTGGAGGAGGAGGGCAAGGGTTATGCCTGTGGACGGGCTGCCGTCGCTGCCGTCCTGACCGCCGCCAGCAAGCTGGGCGCGGACCAGGTGCAGGTTGTCAATTACGCCACCTCAGGCGATATCAATGGTGATTTCACGCGGGTGGTCGGCTATGGTGCCGCTATCATCACGCGCAGAGAGTGAGTTTAAATTTCCAAGCATGGAAAGTACTGTAGTCGTTGATTTACTGCGGTTGGTGGGGGTGGTTCTGCTGGTCCTTACCAACGCCTTTTTCGTCGCAGCAGAGTTTTCACTGGTCAGCGTGCGGCGCACCCGTATCGCCGAACTGGTTGCGAGCGGCAACACCTCGGCCGTCTCCGTGCAAAAGGCGATCGAAAACCCCGACCGCGTCATCGCCGCCACCCAGTTGGGCATCACCCTCGCCAGCCTGGGCTTAGGCTGGCTGGGGGAACCGGCGCTGGCGCACTTGCATCAAGCCGCTGGTTGAACTGTTTCCCATCACCGTTCAAAATACGGTCTCGCACAGCATCTCGGCCGCCATCGCCTTTGTGATGATCACCTTCCTGCACGTCGTGGTGGGCGAATTGGCCCCCAAGTCGATCGCATTGCAGGACCCCGAGCGCACCTCCCTGTTCGTCGCCGGACCAACGCTGCTGACCGAGCGATCTTCAAGCCCGCTATCCTGGTGCTGAACGGCACCGGCAACGCCCTGCTGCGCCTGATCGGGCATTGAGCCAGCCTCCGGGCACGAGTTGGTGCACTCGGTCGAAGAGCTCAAGATGCTGGTCACCGCCAGCGCTCGAGGGCGGCGTGGTCGAAGCCGAAGAGAGTGAAATGCTGCACGCTGTCTTCGACTTTGGCGACCTGGTCGTGCGCCAGATCATGATCCCGCGCACCGAGATCATCGCCATCGAAGCCGCATGCCCCTGGAAGAAGATGATCCAGTTGGTACTCAATCCACCTACACCAAGTTCCCGGTTTACGAGGACAGCCTGGATCAGATCATCGGGATCGTGCACGTCAAGGACCTGCTGATGGCGATGCAGGGACCGGACTGCGAGACCTGCTACGCGCGCGACTTCATGCGCGAGCCGCATGTTCGTGCCCGAGACCGTCTCGGTCAACTGCCCTGCTGACGCCATTCCGCCACAACCGCCAGCATATCGCCATCGTCATGGATGAGTACGGCGGCACCGGCGGCCTGGTCACGCTGGAAGACGTGCTGGAAGAGATCGTCGGCGAGGTGAGTGACCCCTTCGACCTGGCGACCCCCGAGATCCAGACCCAGCCGGACGGCCCGGTCCTGATCGATGGGCTGGCCCTGATCGAAGAGGTCAACGACCAACTGGGGCTCAACCTGCAAGACCCGCACTACGACACCATCGCCGGTTACATCCTCGGGCGCGCTGGGGCGCATCCCGCGCCTGGAGACATGGTCGAAGGCGAAGGCGTGCGCCTGCGGGTGGAAAAAATGGACGGTATGCGCATCGCCCGCCTGTCGCTAGAACGGGCCGAGCTGGCTGACCCCCCCCTTGAACCCGATAAAGCCGAACACGACGGAAAAGTCTAGAAAAAACGACTGTGAGTGGGTCTTTGCGGATTCTCTGGGGTGTGGGAGAGAGCGGGGCGCAGCCCCGCTCTCTCCACACCTCAGATGTTATACAATGACTCCTGTGAGTGGTCCCACTCACAGTCGTTTTTTTCTACTATAATTGACCCCCATGCCCACCTACGTAGAAATCGCCGTCAACGTCCGCCAGGTGCACGACGTCTACCATTACCACCTGCCAGAACCCTGGGAGGGCGAGTGGGAACCGGCCAGTTGGTCGAGGTCCCCTTCGGGCGGCAGACGGTGTATGGGGTGGTGCTGCGCACTGTGGCGCAGCCCGACGTACCCGAGACCAAACCTGTGCTCGACGTGGTGGAGGGCGCTGCCCTCACCCCGGCGCAGATTGAGCTGGCGCACTGGCTGGCGCATGAGACCCTGGCGCCGCTCTCCGAGTGCATCGGGTTGATGCTGCCCGCCGGTCTGCCAGCTACGCCGATAGCCTGTATACCCTGAACGAAGAGCCCAGCCAGACCTTAAAGCCGAACAGCACCCCCGCCCGGCTGATGCCCTGCTCAATAAACGCGGTCCGCTGCGGGGCGTGCAGCTCGATAAAGCCCTGCCCCGGCAGGACTGGCGCACGGCGGCGCGATCGCTGCTGCGCCGGGGGTGCTCACCTCCCGGCGGTGCTGCCGCCGCCCCGGGTGCACGCAAAGTGGTGCATACCGTCCAGTTAGCCTGCCCACCCGCCGCCGCCCGGCAGGCAATGGATCAAATTGGTCCGTCAGTGCGCTCGGTCCGCCTGTTGGCGGCGCAAGAACAGATCCAGATGCTGTTGGACGAGGTGGGTAAGGAAGGCACCCGAGGCCGCCAGCGGCGCCTGATCATCTTGCGCACCCTCCAGGTCAACCCCGATCCGGTGGACGCCTCCGTCCTGTATTCCGCCTGCGGCGCCAATTCCACCGACCTGCAAAAGCTGCAGGCGCTCGGATTGATCGACTTCCTGGAACACCCGTCCCCCACTGCCGAGCGCCGCCAGGCGGCGCTGCGCTTCTTGCTCACGAACCCGGTCCGGTGGACGTGTCCTGGGTGTACGCCGAGGGGTCGAGCCTGGCGGACCTGTCCTACCTGGCGGACCGCGATCTGGTGGCGTTGGGCGAAAGCGAGGTCTGGCTAACCCGTTGGAAAACGCCGCTTACCAGCCGAACGACCCGCCGCCCCTGACCCAGGCGCAGCAGGCGGTCTGGGCGGTGGTCCGGCAGATGTGGCTGCCGCCTTCCAGGGGCAGGCGCAGAAGCCCGCTCTGCTGCACGGCGTGACCGGCTCGGGCAAGACCGAGGTCTATTTGCAGGCGGTGGCGAGACCCTGCGCTGGGGCCAGGCAATCGTGCTGGTGCCCGAGATCGCCCTGACGCCGCAGACCGTGCACCGCTTCCTGGGCCGCTTCCCGGGCAGGTCGGTCTGCTGCATTCGCGCCTGTCGGAAGGGGAGCGCTACGACACCTGGCGGCGGGCGCGCGCTGGGGAACTGTCGATCGTCAGTCGGGCCGCGCAGCGCCCTGTTCACCCCGTTCCCCAACCGGGGCTGATCGTGCTGGACGAAAGCCACGACGAGTCCTACTACCAGTCGGAAGCCGCCCTTCTACCACGCCCGCCAGGCGGCCATCGCAACTGGCCCGCCTGTCCGGCGCGGTGCTGCCTGCTCGGCTCGGCCACCCTGACGTCGCCAGCCCTACCGGGCCGCGCAGGGCGAGTGGCGCTACCTGCGGCTGCCCGCCCGCATCCTGGCCCACCGCCAGGCGGTGCGAGCGCCCAGGTCGAGCAGCCTGGGGCCTCACGCCCCCGCTTCCATCCGCTCGAAGGCCAGGCGAAGGCGATGGAGCTGCCCCCGGTGCAGGTGGTCGATATGCGCCAGGAGCTCAAGCAGGGCAACCGCTCGATTTTCAGCCGGGCGCTGCAAGACGCCCTGGCGGAGGTGCTGAGCCCGCCAGGCAGCAAGCCATCCTGTTTCTTGAACCGGCGCGGGACTGCCACTTACGTCTTCTGCCGGGACTGCGGCTACACCGTGAAGTGCCCGCGCTGCGACCTGCCGCTCACTTACCACCTGCCCGAGGCACGCCGGCTCTGATCTGCCACCACTGCGGCTACAGCGGCGCGATGCCCGCCAAGCTGCCCGGACTGCGGCAGGCGAGCGCATCCGCCAGTACGGCACCGGCACCGAGCGGGTGGAGAGCCGAAATCCAGGCCCTGTTCCCGGCGGCGCGCGCTCCTGCGCTGGGACGCGACGAGACCACCCACCAAAAGGGCGCCCACGAATCATCCTGACCCACTTCGCCAACCACCGCGCCGACATCCTGGTCGGCACGCAGATGCTGGCGAAGGGGCTGGACCTGCCCCTGGTGACCCTGGTGGGGGTGGTGCTGGCCGATGTCGGGCTCAATTTGCCCGACTACCGCGCCAGCGAGCGCACCTTCCAGGTGCTGACCCAGGTGGCCGGGCGCGCCGGGCGCAGCCCGTTGGGCGGGCAGGTGATCTTGCAGACCTTCCAGCCCGAGCACTACGTCATCCAGGCTGCCGCGCGGCACGATTACAAGCAGTTTTATCAGACAGGAGCTGCGCTACCGCCGCCAGCTGGGCTACCCGCCCTTCACCCGTCTGGTGCGCCTGGAAATGCGCCACCACGAAGAGCGCCAGGCGCGCCAGGCCGCCGCCCAGACGCTTGCCGCCCAAATCCACCGCCAGATCGCCGAGCAAGACCGGCGCGCCACCAGGTCATCGGCCCGGCGCCATGCTTCTTCGCCCGCCTGGCGGGCCATGTACCGCTGGCAGATTGTCGTGCGCGGCCCCGACCCCGCCGGTCTGGTGCGCGGCCGCCTGCCCCCCGGTTGGAAGTCGAAGTGGACCCCGTCAGCTTGCTATAACCTTCTCGCTGCGACGCACGTTCGGGCGCCTCATACCGCCCCTCGCCCTCGCCCTCGCCCCTTTCCCGCAGTCAGGCGCGGGGTGCCTTCCCAAGCAAGCTTACTTGCGTCCTTTTTGTATTTCGGAATCAGCAAGCTTGCTTGCGTCTTTCTTCTGGATTTCGGAGTCAGCAAGCTTGCTTGCGTTCTTCGTTCACGGGCATTCCTTCTTTTCCTCCTACCCACCCCAGAAATTACCAATGAGCCCCCTCATACCCCCCGACCTCCGTTATAATTAGGTGTTGTCTTAATAAATGGATGAATCCGGCTGCCGGATACACCCGCAGCCGAAGTCGCCCTTACAGAAAGGCATTCTACCGGTATGAAATCATTCAGGCGAGGCTTTGACTTTCTTAAACAGTCCTGGCAGATGGCGCTGGACGACCGGGATCTAATCAAGCCGTCGATCTACGCCCTGTTTGCCGGTTTGTGGTCACGGTGATCGGCAGCATCCCGGTCATCCTGACCTTCGTCTTGTTCGGCGAAAAGCGCTCTTGGGCGGGCGCCGGTTATGTGCTGGGTGTGCTGCTGATCTTTGTTCAATATACCGTTACTTACATCTTCTCTGCGATGACCATCTACCTGATCTACGGCTACCTGGCGGAAGGCGATGGGCGCATGGACCGCGCCTGGGCGATTGTCCGGCGCGATTTCCTGGACATCCTCGGCCTGGCAGTCGCCTCAACCGGGGTCGGCTTCCTTGAAGTACGTCCTGGGCGGGAAAGGCAGGCACCGCGGCGGGCGCAACTTCCTGGCGGGCATCATTGATGTGATCTGGACCGAGGCGACCTACCTGGTGCTGCCGGCCATGGTCGTCGAAGATATCAGGCTGAAAGAAGGCCTGCGCCGCGCCACCCAAATCGTCCGCCAGAACCTGCTGCTGGTTGGCGTCAGCACGGTCGGTGTCGCGCCGTACCGGGCATGTTGGGTTTCCTGCTGGGTGCACCTCGGCCTCGGACTGGGGCTGAGGGACGGGTTGGCATTGTTCGTGGCGGCGCTACCTTTGCGGTCTTCACCGGGATCGTCTGGGGTCCTGGTCGCCGCCATTTTCATCCTGGTGGCGTGGTCATCGGCTCCTATACCACCACGGCTTACCATACCTGCCTGTACCTATGGGCGAGGGACGTGGAACACGCTTGAATCCAATGGGCTGCAGCTGCGGACGGTCACCCGCCCACGTCCCTGGTAGCAGTTCTTCAGGGTAAAGGCCGCCCTCGACCGAATGAAAATTTTTGGTCCGGCCTGCTGGTAACAGGACAGGCAGAAACAAAATATACTCAATCAAAATAAATGAGGAGTTGCAGTCCATGGCAGAAATGCGGCGTGAAGATTTTAACCTGGCGGAAGTCGAGGCCTGATCGATCACCTCATGCCCCAGTTCGAAGGTGAGTTTGAAGCGATGGTCATGATTACCCGGGGCGGCATCGTTCCAGGAGGGATCCTGGCAGAAAAAATGGGGCTTGACCCACATCCTAACCGCAGCAGTCGATTTCCCCGCCCAAACCGAAATGGAAAAAGCCAAGCTGTTTGCCTGGCCCAAATTCTTACAGTTCCCGGAAGATCAGTCTGCTGCGCGACCGCCGCGCACTGGTGGTCGATGATGTGTGGGGCTCTGGGCGCACGATCACCTCCGTGCGCCACCGGGTTGCTGCGGCCGGCGGCACACCGGCTAACCTGTGTGCTGCACTTCAACCCCTACCGCAGTCTGTTCGGTCTGCCCGTCCCGATTACTACGCTGCCATCACCGATGCCCATATCGTTTATCCCTGGGAGATGGACCGGGGAGTGGATTTCATTGCCCTCGGAGAAATTTAAGTGAGTGCAGCCCCGTGGAGGTTTGAAGAGGGGCACGTCGTTGCTTTCATGGATATCGGCACCAACTCGATTCGCTTGCTGTTGGTGCGCATCAACCCCAACCATTCGTATATCACCCTTTCCGATCAAAAGGAAACCGTCCGCCTGGGGGAAAATGAGTTCGTCACCAGCCATCTCCAGGCGGATGCCATGCAGCACGCCACCCAGGTGGTGCAGCGTTTCGCCGATATGGCGCGCGCCTACCAGGCGGAAGAAGATCACCGCCGTCGCCACCTCTGCCACCCGCGAAGCTGAGAACCGCTACGACTTCCTGCGCCAGGTCCGCCGTGAGGCGGGCATCGACGTGCGCATAGTCTCCGGGTTGGAGGAAGCCCGCCTGATCTATCTGGGCGTCGTCAGCGAATCACCTGGGCGATAAGAAAGCGCTCATCATCGACATCGGCGGCGGCAGCACGGAGGTGATCGTCGGGACCAGCGAGCACCATCAGCTCAATCGCTCAAGCTGGGCGCCATCCGCCTGACCTCCCTGTTCTTCCTGCCCGGCGAGACCGAGCCGGTCGAGCCGCACGCTATGCCTGATCCAGCAGTATGTGCGCAATGCCGCTGTCCGCACCTACCAGCAGATCCAGGACGTCAAGGTCGATCTCGCTTTCGGATCCTCGGGCACGATCGAGAACCTGGCAGACATCGCCGCCTACCGCTTCTTGAAGCGTAAGCGCGAGCGGGATGACGTCATGACCCACGCCCAGCTCAAAGAGGTGGTGCAGATGCTGTGCGCTCTGCCGCTCGAGGAACGGCGCAAGGTGCAGGGCATAACTCGGCACGGGCAGATATCGTCATCGCCGGGGCGGCAATTCTGGATACCTTGATGGAGATGTTTGAAATCAACGAGATCGGCATCAGCGATCGCGGCTTCCGCGACGGTTTGCTGATGGACTACCTGGCGCGCACCGAGGCGCTGCCCTTCCTGGCAGGGGTATCCGTGCGGGAGCGGTCGGTGCTGCAGTTGGCGCGCGCCTGCCAGGTGGACGAGGACCACGCCCATCACGTTGCCGATTTGGCAGGCATGCTATTCGACGAGACCCGTAAATTGGAAAACTGCACAAAGTTGGGGAGGCTGACGCGAGCTGTTGGAATATGCCGCCCTGCTGCACGACGTCGGCGCCTTTCTTTCGTACAATGGTCACCAGAAGCACAGCTCTACCTGATCAAAAATACCGAGATGCTTGGCTTTGATCAGACCGAGATCGCCATCCTGGCTGCCGGCGCGCTTCCACCGCAAAAAGATGCCCAAGAAGAAAAAGCACCCCGAGTACGCCGCCCTGAGCAAACCCACCCGCAAGATTGTCAAGAAGTTCGCCGCCCTGCTGCGCCTGGCAGAAAGCCTCGATCGATCGCACCGGGGCAGTGTGACCGCCTTGAAGCTCAAGCAGGGGGAGCAGAAGCAGGTGGTGCTCGTGGTGCACGCCAAGCAGGATATCCAGCTCGAGATCTGGGGCGCCCAGGGGCACCGCAAAGCTTTCCGCAAAGCCTTCAACCGCGACCTGGTGCTCGAGCCGGTCATCGAAACGGACGAAGCCGGCCAATCCCCCGCCCCCCTGGCGATCGCTCGGCTCCCAGAAGAAGAATAAATCCCTGAAGATAGGATCTCGGCTGCTTTGCATCGCAAAGCAGCCGAGATCCTATCTTATCTGCGTTCATCTGCGGCTCCCAGCTTTGCCAGAACTTCCGGCGAAAGCAGCAGGAGCAATTTCCCCTGCGGCGGATCGAACAAAGCCACCTCCACGCACGCCAGCCCGCCCTTTTCCAGGTGCACTTTGCCCCCGCCGGTCAGCCCCGGCAGCGCCCCGTTGAAGTCATCCTTGTGCCCCACCAGCATGATTGCCTGCTCTTGGCGGTGATCTTTTATGACCTCCACCACCCCGGGCAGCCCCTTGCCTTCCACCAGGCGCTCATCTTGCGCTAGCACGGCTTGCAGCACCAAACGGTCGGCGGTGATCTGTGCCGTGTCAGGGCGCGGGTCATCGGGCTGGTGAGGATGGCATCCAGGTGCAGGTGCAGGGCTGCCAGCCCTTCGGCTGCCTGCTCCACCTGCTGCACGCCCGCCTCCGTCAGTGGGCGCAGCGCATCCTCCCCCTGCCACTTCTTCTCATCCCCCGCCAGCCCATGCCGCAAAAAGTAGACCAGCATCTTTCCTCCAGAATATGGCTCATTGGTAATTTCTGTGGTGGGTAGAGAGCGGTGCGCAGCACCGCTCTCTACCCACCACAGAGAATCCCAAAGACCCTAGAATATGAGTTGACCCGAAGGGCAGAATATCTACCTATCCGGGTTTTACCAAATCGTCCTGGCGTAAAACTCCCGGATGGTCCCATCCGAGCTGATCAGTGGGCAGTCAAAGCGCTTCGCCAGAGCTACGACCGTGCGGTCTGCCGGATCGCGATGCTCCCATGCTCAGATCCAGGTTCTCCAACCAGGTTTGCACATCCACCGGCAGGATCTCCAGCCTCTCGAGCTGCTCCAACCGTTCGATGTATTCTGTGATCGCCAGCGGGATCTCCAGCTTGCCGCGCTTTACCTTCAAGACGATTTCCCAGACGGAGATTGAGCTCAGGTAAATTACGTCCGCCCGGTCGATCGCCTGCCTGGCTTGCGACGATAGTTGGGGCGGATCCAGAGTCCAGTACAGCAAGGCCGCGGTATCGAGGACGATCACTCAGGCCTCTTCCCATTCTGAAAGCGTAGGCAAGTTAATATCCTCACGGTAAGTCGTTTGTCCTTGGATATCCCCAAAAAGATCCTCGACCGTCTTTTTCGAACGCAGCGGGACGATTTTTAAAACCGGCTTGCCGTGGTCGGTGACCACTAATTCTTCACCGCTGAACTCGATCTGTCGAAATATTTCCAGCATCTTCGCTTTTAGTTTGCTTTTCGAAATCGTATCCGGCATACTGTTCTCCGAAAATATAACCATAGTTATGACTATGGTTATATTATAACCGGAAATAAAAAAAGATTGGGATATGGACGGTTTTGCCGTCCATATCCCCAATAAATCACTACAACGCCGCCACCGCTAAAGCAATCGCTTGATGCAATTCTGGGCGGTTGAAGTTCTCCCAGGCGCTGCGGAAGGTGGTCAGCAGCTTGTGCCGCTCGGTGTCGCGCGCCGCCAGGTAATTGACCACCGCCACCGGGCTCTGCCGTTCGAAGATCGGCAGCACTTCTTGCTGCGCGTCCCACTCATCCAAAAAGTGGCTCAGGAAATTTACTGCAGTATCGGCGTCGTTCAAGTCCCCCAGGTGATCTTGCATCCGCTTGAGCTCGCTGATCACCATCTTCGCCTCCTTGCCCAGCACCTCCTGGAAGAACTCCACTGTGTAGCGCAGCTTCTTGAACTCCAGCCGCAGTGCGTGCAGCTGCGGGATCGAAGCCGTGTCCGCAATCGGGTGGAAGGTGCGCACCGCCCCCAGGCGGGTATAGATCAAATCGGCGCCACCGTGTACACCCGGTCGGGTGTGGGCGGCTCGGGCAAGGGCAGCGCCCCCACCCCTTCGGTCGTGACAAAATAAGTGAAGTTGTGCTGAAAGCGCCGGTAGGCTTCGCTGTTCAAATGTGCCACCAATGCTGTGTGCAAGCTCTGCCGCTCCCTGCGCCAGGCATCGAACAGCAGATCAAGCCCCGGTCCTTCCTCTTCGGGCACGTGCCCCAGGTACATCTCAGCTTTCTCGATCGACACGTCTAAATCGCGCACCCCGCCCAGCAGGCGCCCCAGCTGGCGCAGCCCTTTTAAGTGCGGCTTCAGCGCTTTCGGGTCGAAGGCGAAGCCAAACACCTCGAACGCCGCCCGCATGCGCCGGGTGGCGACCCGCATATCATGGACCGCTTCGATATCCTGCCCCACCCGCACCCCCTCCTCGTGGGACAGCATCTCAGCAAACTGGTAGCGCAGCAGCTTGCGCCCGGCTTCCGCCACCCGGTCATGCGGCAGCACTCCCGGTGCCGCCAGCGGCGCCACCGGCTCGCACATCTCCTTTAGCTCCGGCTCCACCCACACCGCCGCGGTCAGGCGGGGCAGGTCTTTATTGTGCTCCCAGCCGCGCACCTGGCGCGCGGCTGCCGCCGCGTCGGCTTCCGCTTGCGGACCGGCGGCGAGCACCTGGATCTGTTTCTCGCTCACTTCGACCTGCACGATTTCGCTGCTCTGGCTGTCCGACCGGTCCAGCCCACCTGCCAGGCGCAGCAGCCCGCCCAGCACCCAGGCTGCCCGTTCCTGCTCCGCTTCCAGGTTCAGCTCGCGCACCTGGCGCGGCTTGAGCTTGCCCGCCGCCAGCAGCAGCACGCCTGCCAGCACCTGCCGCTCTGCCTCCCCCAGGCTTGCCGCCTCCTCGCTCGGCAAATTCGCAGCCAGCCGATCCTGCACCTCCGCCCTCTTTTTGGGCGTCTTCATGCCTTTGCCTGCCAGGTCCTTGCCTGCCGCCTTCAAAGCGGGTAGGGTCTGGGCGGCGAGTTCCTCGATGCGGCGGTAGGATTCGGGTACTTCCAGCACCCCCTGCAGCCGGTCGAACAATTCCAGTGCCTGGCGCTGCACCCACGCCGCCTGCTGCTCGCTGCCTTGCGCCTCGGCGGGCTGCGGCTCAGCCGCTGGTTCCTCCTGCGCCTCCGCCTGCTGCTCCCCCTGCACCGGCTCGACCGGCTGGTCTTCCGGCTGGCTTGCCATCGGTTCTGCTCTGGTATCTACGGGTTTATCTGCCATGCCAGCCTCCTTTGGGGCTCGGGGGGCGAAATACTTAATCCATCCTGCTCGTAGCGCTGCCGCCAGGAGCGCACCTGGCGCCGCGACAGCCCGACCTCCTCTGCCACCTGGCGGGTGGGTTTGCCTTCCCCGTACAGCAGGATGATGTGCGCTCGCCGCTGCACCGGAAGCGGCAGCGCTTCCTCCAAAAGCTGCCGCAGGCGCTCTTGCACTTGCTCGTCTGGGATCTTCACGCTGCGTTCCATCGTGCTCGTTTCTTGATTCTGGTTCCAGGCAGGCTCATGAACGTCTGAGTGAAACCAGAAACCTTCTACCCAGGCGGCTACTGTTTTGTCAAAGATGTTTTTGTAGTTTCGTTGAGCGCCTAGGCGCTCAACGAAACTACAAAATGACTTTTGACAAACTACTACTCCCGCTCAGCCTGTTGGTGATGGTTGAGCAGCCAGATCTGGGAATTCAGCCGCGCCTCGTCGTCCTTCACTTTTGGGCGCAGGTAGGTGCCGTCGGGCTGCATCAGGCGCGCCTTGACGTTGTCGTTCAGCATCGACTTTGAGCACGTCATCGCGCAGGTAGCGGATCAGGTGCGGATCCTCCACCGGGAAGAGGACTTCCACCCGGCGGTTGATGTTGCGCGGCATCAGGTCGGCGCTGCCCAGGTAAATCTGCGTCGATTGCCGCCATTGTGGAAGTAATAGATCCGGCTGTGTTCCAGGAAACGCCCGACGATGCTGATGACGCGGATATTCTCGCTGAGACGCCTCGACGCCCGGCCGCAGGCAGCAGATGCCGCGCACGATCAGGTCGACCTTGACCCCGGCCTGCGAGGCGTGGTACAGCAGCCGGATCATCGGCGCGTCCACGAGGGCGTTCATCTTGAAGATCAGATGGCCGTTCGCCCTTCTGCTGCTGGTGCTCGATCTCGCGCTCGATCAGGGCCTCCATCCCCTCGCGCAGGTTGATCGGCGCGACCATCAGCTTGCGGTAATCCTTCTTGGCGGAATAGCCGGTCAGGTAGTTGAACAGGTCGGTGGCGTCGGCGCCGATCGTCTTCGTCGCAGGTGAACATGCCGATATCTCGTATAGCTGCGCGGTGATGGCGTTGTAGTTGCCGGTTGCCAGGTGGATATAGCGGCGGATGCGATCGCCCTCCTTGCGCACCACCAGGGCGATCTTGGAGTGGGTCTTGAGCCCCAGCAGCCCGTAGATCACGTGGACCCCCTCGCGCTCCAGCGTGCGCGCCCAGGCGATGTTGCTCTCCTCGTCGAAGCGCGCCTTCAGCTCGACCAGCACCGCCACCTGCTTGCCGTTCTCGCGCGCTTCCAGCAGCGCGTTCACCACCGGCGAGTTGCGCCCCACCCGGTACAGCGTCTGCTTGATCGCCAGCACATCCGGGTCGCGCGCCGCTGCCGCAAGAAATCCACCACCGGGGCGAACGAATCGTAAGGGATGGTGCATCAGGATATCCTCGCGGCGGATGGCGGCGAAGATGTTGCGCCTCGTCGTGGTCGATCCGCAGCAGGGGCGGGATGGCGGGCTTGAAGGGAAGATCTTTCAGATCATAGCGATCGATGCTGTGCAGGGTCATCAGGTTGCTCAGCCCGAGCGGGCCTTCCAGGGTGTAAATGTCGTTGCGGTCCATCTCCAGGTTTTCCGACCAGGATCTCGCGGATGTTGCTCGGGCATGTCCTCGTTGACGGTCACCCGCACCACCGATCCGAAGCGGCGCTGGCGCACGCTCTGCTCCATCGTCTCCAGCAGGTCTGAGGCCTCCAGCTCCTGGATCGCGGTGTCGGCGTCGCGGGTGACCCGGAACGGGTGCGCTTCGATGACCTGCATCCCCGGGAAGAGCTTGTCCAGGTTGGCGGAAATCACCTGCTCGAGCCATACGAAATAATGGTGGAAGGGCACGGTGCCGTCCTGCCGCAGCGCTGCCGGACGAGCGCTTGATCGGCACCAGCCGCGGCAGGGTGCCAGGCACCTTGATCCGGGCGAACAAGTCCTGGCCATTCTCATCGCGGATCACCACCGCCAGGTTGAGGCTCAGGTTGGAGATGTGCGGGAAGGGGTGGCCCGGGTCGAACGCCAGGGGGGTGAGCACCGGGAAGACCACTTCTTCGAAGTAATGGTCCACCGTTCCTTTCTGGCTTGTCGGTCAGTTCGGAGTAGTCCATAATGTGGATGCCCGGCCTCATTCAGCCGCGGCAGCAGCTCGTCGCGCAGCACCTCGCGCGCTTCGGTCATCATCTGCAGCGCCACCTTGCGGATCGCCGCCAGCTGCTCGGCGGGCGTCATCCCGTCCGGCGGCACATCCACCACCCCCGCCTCGATCTGCTTGTGCAGTCCGGCCACCCGCACCATGAAGAATTCGTCCAGGTTGGAGCCCAGGATCGCCAGGAACTTGACCCGCTCCAGGAGCGGGTTGGTGTCAGTCCTCGGCCTCATCCAGCACTCGCCGTTGGAACTCCAGCAGGCTCAACTCCCGGTTGATATACAACCGCGGATCGCTTAATTCAGGATTGCTGCGCTCGACGTCCGCCGCAGTAACTAGCTCGACTCGCTCTGCCATACCATCTCCCACCCTTGAAAGAAAGAACGCTTTCCTTTGGACGGGCAAACCGCAGCCTTGACCGCAGTTAACCCCTCCCGAGGCATGTCACATGGATGAAGGGCTGCCTCGCAACTTGCCCCAATTGTAAGGCATCCTGGATGGAAATACAACACTAGCTGAAAAGGCTCATTCGTAATTTCTGGGTTGGGGAGAGAATGCGAAACAGCGCTCTCTACCCACCCCGGAGAATCCCAAAGACACATGCGGTTGTAAGGTTGTTCACAGCCTGGGCTGTACTATAATTTATATATGCAGCGCCTGATTTGAGATCCAGATAGTGCCCAGCGGGCTCTCTTCTCCACCCTCTTCTTTGAGGGCAGCCGCCCGGAAACCAAAGCCCGCCTGGCGCAAGAAACGCTCCTTTCGCACTACCATGCCGGGGAGATGATCTGCTGGTATGGTGAGCCCTGCGAGGGGTTATATCTGGTCGAATGCGGCCGCGTCAAGCTGTTCAAGCTCTCACCCCGCGGCCGGGAGCTGGTGATCCGGGTGCTGCCGGCCGGGAGCTACTTCAACGAAGTCCCGGTCTTCGATTGTGGTCCCAACGTGGTCAACGCTGCCGCCCTCGCAGAGAGCGAAATCTGGCTGATCCCCGCCCACGCCGTTCAGGCTGCCATCCTGGCGGACCCTGTATTCGCGCAGCACATCATCCTCAACTTGAGCGGCAATCTGCGCCGCCTGGTGGGCAAGCTGGAGGAGTTATCCTTCTACCAGGTGACCAACCGCCTGGCGCGCCTGCTGGTCACGCTTACCCCCGCCCAACTTGCCGGGGACCGCTCGCAGCGCCTGACCCAGGAGATGATGGCAGCCCGCCTGGGCACCGTGCGTGAAGTGGTGCGCCGCTCGCTGAGCGAGCTCGAAGCTAGCGGCGCCATTCAGGTCCACCGCGGCAAGATCGAAGTGCTGGATCAAGCCGCCCTGGAGATATTTGCCAGGGATGTGGGCTAATTGATACAGGATGCGGCTTTTTTAAGGGAAGACGGCGAGCTCTGCTCGCCGTCTTCCCTTAAGTTTATCTCGCCTCCCTCGGATCTAACAGCGCCAATAACCCGATCGTGCCGATATCGGCGAAGAGCAGCGGGCGAGCACCGGCGCGCCGCGGATAAAGCGCTCCAGCACGAAGCCGCCTTCCGGGGTCAGATTTTGAAAGATGTGCAGAAGCGAACCCAGCACCCCCACTCCGATCATCAGCAGCATCGCGCCGATGTAGGTGAATAGGTCGATCCGCGAGGGGCGCCGCTCTGCCCCCAGCATCACCGCCACCACCGTGGCGAAGATGCCCACCCCGGTCGGCAGCCACAGCCAGGGGTTGGTGAAGTTGGTGCGGGCATGGTCGAGCACGCTGCTGATCACCGTCGCCAGCGCCCCCATGCAGACCATGAAAAAGTAGGCGCTGCGTTTTGCTGTAGGGCAGCGCCAGGCGCTGCCGGCCCCACAAGCGCAGCACGCCGCTGTCGGCCGGGTCTTCCACCCAGGCGGCGCTGATCCCCAGCAGGCCCACCAGGGCGAAGGTCAGCGGCCCCAGGACGGGCGGCGCCCACACCAGCAGCGGAACCGAAGCCGTGCTCCCCGGCCGGGGCAGGCGGGAGCCGCCCGCACCAGGTGGAAGTAAGCGCCCAGCAAACCGACCACGATGCTGGCAAGGAACACCAGCGTCGCGATGCAGCGGCCAGCGCCGCCGTGCGCAGGGCGAGCAGCCCGGCCAACGAGCAGCAGCACGCCGGCAATCGGCCCGAAGATGATCGGGATCCATTCGTGGGGCACGATGGTTCCGCTGATCAGGTGCGCCAGGTAGGTCTCCACCCCCAGCATGATCTCATTCATGGCCGCCATCAGCAGCATGGCCTGGTCACGCGAGACGGGCAGTCGCAGCCGGCGAGCGGTCGGAGTAGAGCGTTTCCAGGTAATACATCGCTTACTGCCCTGCGCGTCCCCTCCGCCGCATGCGGCCTGTTCGCAGCTTCTCGTCGGCCAGCTCTGCAGCTCGGCCAGGGTGCAGCATCTCGTAGGCCCCGTGCCACTGGGAGTAGTCCGGCCCTTGCATCCAGGTGCCGAACTTCGCCGTGCGGCCCCAGTGATGCCACAGGTTGAAGTAGATGAAGTCGATCGGCTCATCGAAGGCTCGGCGGTCAGCAAGTCCGGCGTCCTGGAGCGGAGCGACGATCTGCATCGCTCTCTCGACCCACTCGTTGACCCGCTCGGTGGCCTCGTCGGCGCCGGTGTAAAAGCTGCTCGATGAAGTTCGCGTTGTGGCATTCCTGGCACACGCTCTGCATGCGCACCTTGTTATCCTGCCAGCCGGGCCGGCGCTCGCTGACCGGGGCGAACAGGAACCAGGTCAGCCGGTCGCCCACATCGTGGGTGGTGCCGGTGGCGCCAAAGCCGCTCATATGGCAGATGGCGCAGGTGGCGCCGGGAAGTCCTGACACTGCAGCGTGCCCGGCTCGGCCTCCCAGTGCCAGTTGTCGCCGCTGGTCATGTAGGCGATGCCGTGCGGCGATTCGACGTAGATCTCCCACTGCGGGTGGTCGGGCCCGATATGGCAGGCATTGCAGGTTTCTGGCTTGCGCGCCTGCTCCAGGCTGAACTCGTGCCGCAGGTGGCATTTCTGGCACTTGCCCCACCGAGCCGTCCGCCGCCGGCTGCGCCGATGTTGTGGCAGGCTGAAGCAGGTAAACGGGGTCAATGTATCCGGCCTTCCAGCGCGGCGATGGCGTTGCGCGCCTTGACTTGTCGGCCAAAACCGCCCTCCGGAACGGCCGAGTACAGTCGCCAGCATATCGGCGCGCAGAATCTTCCGATCCCGGCCACAGCCGACATAAGCCGGCAGGCTGTGGCGGCTGTGCGTTGAACTGGGCCACTTCCTGGCTGGTGGCATTTCTCGCACATCGCCGCAGTCGGCGAGGCCAGGATGAACGTGCCTTCGTGGCCGACCGCGCCCGGATAGTCGGCTGCCACTTCGTGGCAGTCCTGGCAGTCACCTCGGCTGCCGCCATCGTGCTGTGCCCATACTGCTCGACGATGCCGGGCGTCGTGCGGCGGTGGCAGGTGACGCATTCATCCGTGCTCTGCGCCAGGGCGTTGATTGGCTCTGCCTCCGCCGGGGTCGCCCCCGCGCCGCCGATCGCCAGGATAATCAGCGCTGCTCCCAGCACCACGATCACCGCCGTCAGCCCGATGATCAAAGCCCGTGCCGCCGTCCAACCGCCGCGTGGAATGGGTTTTTGGTCCCTTTCTGTGATTTGTGAATCATTCATTCGCATTCTCCTCGCTTACCTACTGATTCCCCCTCCGGAAAGACTTCCGATTCTTATCCAATATTAATCCTAACATCACTATTCTGTTCTGTATGTGACTTATGTCACATTAAGGATGCCATCCGCCTGAGGATGGTCCTTCACCCGCAACTTTTTGACCGTTTAAACGACCGTTTAGATAGAGGCTCAGGAGGTTCCGACCTGATCCGCTGCCCAGCCAGGGGCAGCCTTGCGGAGCGTTGAGTGGCTTGTTTGCACACAAATCTACAACATTTGCGTGCACCCAGTGTCTGCCTGTCGGATTTAAAAAGGGTCTTTGGGATTCTCTGGGGTGGGTAGAGAGCGGTGCTGCGCACCGCTCTCTACCCACCCCAGAAATTACCAATGAGCCTTTAAAAAGATTGCATAAATTCAGGGGTAGATTCGTTGTAAATTAGACCTTCAATGGTAAGATAAATGGCTATCGAAATTTCAGCTTCAAGATCAGACTGGGCAGTAAGGAACCACGCTCGACGGAAGAATAATTTGGCATTGGTTGGAATTGAAGCGGACGAAAACCTGGAACGCGCCAGGCAGTTCGACGCCGCCGCGTGGTGCAAATTCATGACCGGTACTACCCCCAGGTGTACCGGTACGTTCGATTTCGGCTGGGGGCTGAACAGGTCAGCGAGGATATCGCCTCCGAAGTGTTCCTGCGCCTGATCGACGCCCTCCACCAGCGCCGCGGACCGTCGCAGACGCTGCGCGGCTGGTTAATGGGCACCGCCTCCAACCTGGTCAACGATTATCTGCGCCGCCAATACAAGCGCCCCGTGGAGAACCTGGAAGATCATGTCAATACGCTCCCCAGCGGTCTCGACACTTCCCCCGAGAGCCAATTGGATGAATTCTGGCAGCGGCAGCAGGTGCGGCAGGCGTTTACGAAGCTGACGCAAGAACAGCAGCACGTCCTGGCGCTGCGCTTCAGTGAGGAGTGCTCCCTGGATGAGACTGCCCGGATTGTGGGCAAATCGGTGACGGCGGTCAAAGCGCTCCAGTTTCGTGCTTTGGCGTCGCTGCGCCGCTTTCTAGATAGCGAGAAAGAACCCGAATGATGACCGACCAGGCAAAACAACAGGCATTGGAAAACTGCCTTGTCCGGCTGCAGCAGGGTGCAGACGTCGAACAAGCCTTGGCTTCCTACCCCCAGTGGGCGAATGAGCTGCGCCCGCTGCTGCAAGCCGCCCAGGAACTGACCCGATTGGGAAGCCCGGGCATCCCAGCCGGGGCGGCGAACCGCAGTCACGCCCGCTTCCTGGCTGCTGCCGGTCAGCGCCCGCAGCGCCGTCGCCTGGATTTTCGCAGTGGTTGGCGCCTGGCGCTGGCGCCGATTGCGCTCCTGCTCATCCTGCTGCTTGGTATGGGCGGCAGCGCCGCCTCTGCCCAGTCCTTACCGGGCGATCTGCTCTACCCCCTCAAACTCGCTGGTGAAAATACCCGCCTGCTGCTGACGGAAGATCAGGCGAAGCGGATCGAGATCCAGCACGCTTACGATCACGAGCGCCTCGAAGAAGTGGAAAGCCTGGCGCAGCAGGAACGCCGCCACCCGGTCACCTTTGCCGGCGTGCTGCAGGAGATCTACAATGGGGAATGGATGATTGAAGGGGTGCGGGTGATTGGAAGCGACAGCACTCAACTGGTGGGCATGGTTCAGCCCGGAACCATTGTTGAGGTCCAGGGCATGCTGCTGCCAGATGGCAGCGTCGCCGCGACGGTTATCCAGCCCCGCATTTTTGATATTCAGGGGCACCTGCAAGCCGTCTTGCCTGGAGAATGGGTGGTGGATGGGGTACATATCAAATTTGCAGATGGCGCTGCTCTGGCCAATGCCCCCGGGGTCGGGACGCAGGAGGTCGGCGTCGAGGGGGCGCTCGGCGCGGCGTCGTACGTCGCCCGTCCGGTGCTGCGCTGGAACCACCACCGGATGATGGCCGGCTGCATCGCCGGCCTCGAGCGGCGCTTCGGTGGATCGGAGGTCAGTCGTTGAGCGCTCGCTCGAGGTCGGCGGCGATCCGGTCCGGGGTGGTCGTGGGGGCGTAGCGCCGCAGCACGCTGCCGTCCCGTCCGACGAGGAACTTGGTGGAGTTCCACTCGATCCGCGACCCCCGCCGGCCCGTTGACGTCGACCTCCGGATGGCGCTCAGGCGTCGATGGTGGTCATGTCGCCGTACCGGTCGCCGACGACGGCGTCGCGCGGCACGGCCTGCTCGAGCGCGGCCAGGTCGTCGTCGGTGAGCGACGACGTCGGCGGCGCCGACGTTCTCCTCGAGGTACCGCACCCGCTTGGTGCCCGGGATCGGCGCGACGTCGCTCGGCCCTGGGCGAGCACCCAGGCGAGCGCGAGCTGGCCGGGCGTGCAGCCCTTCGCCTCGGCGATCGCGCGGACCGCGTCGACCAGGCGCAGGTTGGCGCGCAGGCGCCTCGCCCTGGAAGCGCGGGAAGTACGCCGAGCGGCGCGAAGTCGTCCTCGTCGAGCGAGTCCTCGGAGGTGATGGCGCCGGTGAGCATGCCGCGGCCCGAGCGGGGAGTAGGGCACCAGGCCGATGCCGAGCTCGCGGAGGGTCGGCAGGATCTCGTCCTCGAGGTCGCGGGTGAACAGCGAGTACTCGGTCTGCAGCGCGGTGATCGGGTGCACGGCGTGCGCCCGCCGGATGGTGGCGGCCGACGCCTCGGACAGGCCGAGGTGGCGCGACCTTGCCGGCCTCGACGAGCTCGGCCATCGCGCCGACGGTCTCCTCGATCGGGACGCGTCTTGTCGACGCGGTGCTGGTAGTAGAGGTCGATGTGGTCGACGCCGAGCCGCTGCAGCGAGGCGTCGCAGGCCGCGCGGACGTACTCCGGGCCGGCCGTTGATGCCGACCCGGGTGCCGTCGGGGCGGCGCTCGTTGCCGAACTTGGTGGCCAGCTGGACCTCGTCGCGGCGGCCGCGCGATCGCCTTGCCGACCAGCTGCTCGTTGGTGAACGGGCCGTACATGTCGGCGGTGTCGAGGAAGGTGACGCCGAGGTCGAGCGCGCGGTGGATGGTCGCGATCGCCGTCGCGCCTCGTCGGCGGTGCCGTAGAACTCCGACATGCCCATGCAGCCGAGGCCGAGGGCGGAGACGGTGAGGGTGCGGCGGTTCCGAGGGTGCGCGTGCTGGAGGGTCATGCCTCCACTCAACGCTTCGAGCGCGCTCCAGGTCAACGGCCGTTCGGGTCGTCGAGCTTGTCCTCGTAGATCCCGATCTTGTGGTCGATCGCGCCGAGGTGCTCGTGCACCTCGGCCAGCTGGGCGAGCACCCGCTCGCGGTGGGCGCGGAGCAGGTCGAGCCGCTCGGCCTCGTTGCCGTCGCCGGCGCGGACCAGCTCGGCGTAGCGGCGGACGTCGCGGATCGGCATGCCCGTGGAGCGCAGGCGGGTGAGCAGCTCGATCCAGGTCAGGTCGCGGTCGGTGTAGCGCCGGTGCCCGGACGCCGAGCGGTCGACCGCGCGCAGCATCAGGCCGTCGCGCTCGTAGTAGCGCAGGGTGTGCGGGGTCAGCCCGGTGCGGGCGGCGGCCTCGGCGATGCTCAGGCTCATCGGAGCAGTCTCGCTTGGAGTGCGCTCGAAGTCAATCGAACGCCGGTCGGTCGTACTCCGCGGTCGCGAACGGCCCGCCGACGTGCGCGGCCTCGGCCTCGTCGTCCGGGCTCGGCGAGCTCGATCCGGCGGCGAAGTCCTCGGCGTCGTCCTGCGGGTCGTAGCCGAGCCGCGCCCGGGCTCGAGGTCCCACCAGGCGCGGGTGTTGGCCGAGATGCCGTAGAGCACGGCGAACCCGGGTGCGGGCGCCGTGAGGGCGGCGTCGACCATCCGCACGCAGTCGTCGTGGGACAGCCAGGTCGACAGGTGGCGGACGGTCGTCGGGCCGCTCGAGGAACGAGCCGATCCGGCAGGCGACCGCGTCGATGCCGTACCGGTCGGCGTAGAGGCTCAGCAGGGCCTCGGCGGCGACCTTGCCGACGCCGTAGAACGTGTCCGGCCGCGGTCGGGCGTCGACGTCCAGCCAGGTCGCTCGGCAGTGCGCGGCGTGCGGCCGACGGCGTGGTTGGAGCAGGCGTAGACGAGCCGGCGACGTCGTGGCTCGACCATCGCGTCGAGCAGCGCGGCGGTCGTGATCACGTGCGACGTCAGCGAGTCGGGCAGGGTGGCCTCGTTCGGGACGGCCGGCCAGGTGCACGACCGCGTCGAGTCGGACTCCTCCGCGAAGACCGCGGCGACCGCGTCGGCGTCGGTGCAGTCGGCGGTGACCAGCGCCCGTCCTCGCCGTCGGGCTGCGGGACCCGGTCGAGGCCGACCACGGTGTGGCCGCGCTCGACGAGCCCGACCGTCACGACCCGTCCGATGCTGCCGGCCGCGCCGGTGACCAGGATCTTCACCGCCGCAGGCTAACCCGCGGATGCGGGCGACCCGCGGTCAGATCCTCGGGACGATGCGTCCGAGCAGCTCGCCCATCCGGGACGCGGCGGCGCGGCCGGCCTCGAGGACCTCCTCGTGGTGGAGGGGCTCGCCGCTGATGCCGGCGGCGAGGTTGGTGACCAGGCTGATGCCGAGCACCTCCATGCCGGCCTCGCGGGCGGCGATCGCCTCGAGGGTGGTGCTCATGCCGACCAGGTGGCCGCCGATGGCCCGGCCATCCGGATCTCGGCCGGGGTCTCGTAGTGCGGTCCGGGGAACTGGACGTAGACGCCCTCGTCGAGCGTCGGGGTCGACCTCGCGGCACAGCGCGCGCAGCCGCGGGCTGTAGAGGTCGGTGAGGTCGACGAAGTTCGCGCCCACGATGGGGCTGCGGCCGGTGAGGTTGATGTGGTCGCGAGATCAGCACCGGCGTGCCCGGCGTCCACGTCTCCTTCAGCCCGCCGCAGCCGTTGGTGAGCACGATGGTGCGGCAGCCGGCGCGCGCCCGCCGTACGCACGCCGTGCACGACGGCGGCGACGCCCTTGCCCTCGTAGTAGTGGGTGCGGCTGAGGAAGACCAGCAGCTGCCGGTCGCCGGCGCGGACCGAGCGGATCTTGCCGGAGTGGCCGGCGACCGCCGCCGCGCTGAAGCCGGGCAGGTCGGTGGTGTCGATCTCGGCGGTCGCCTCGCCGAGCGCCTCGACCGCGGGCAGCCAGCCCGAACCGAGCACCAGCGCGACGTCGTGCCGCTCGACGCCGGTCAGCTCCGCGAGCTTCTCGGCGGCCTCCGCGGCCAGGTCATAGGGGTTGGGCTCCGTCACGCCCCGGACTTCTAGTGCGCCGTCTTCGCCGATGTGCCCCGGCGTCGTCGGACTCCGGCATGCTGAGGTCATGATCGACCACCTGGGCATCAACTGCTCCGACCTGGAGCGGTCGGCAGACTTCTACGACGCCGTGCTCGGCGTCCTCGGGCATCGCCGCCTGGCCGACCACGGCGTCGCGATCGGCTACGGCACGTCGTTCCCCGCGTTCTGGATCGGTCGCCAGCCCGAGGAGGGCCCCGCGTCCGGCCCGAATCGGGAGATCCACGTGGCCTTCACCGCCGCCTCCGCCGAGGAGGTGCACGCCTTCTTCGACACCGCCGTCTCGTCGGGTGCCGAGGTGCTCCACGAACCCCGCCACTGGCCGGAGTACCACGACCACTACTACGGCGCCTTCGTCCGCGACCCCGACGGCAACAACGTCGAGGCCGTGTGCCACACGGTGGCGCCGGCATAGCGATCGCGTCGGTTTCCCCGGTCGGCCGGCTCTTCTGATGAACCCGTGGGTCGCTCGGGGCCGGATCCGCGTGGGTCGGCACGGGCTCTGCCCGCGCCGCCGCTACGCGGCCGCCCCGTTCCTACGTTCGCCGGCGCACCAGCGGTCCCGCAGGTCACACCAGTCCCTGCAGCTCGAACCTGTCGTGGGAAACCCGACCGACACGCCGAGCGGCCTCGGCGTGTCGGTCGGGTTTCGGCGGACAAGTCCAACGACCGCACCCCGACGCCGCCCCGGACAAACCACGGCGCGCGAGGGCACCGCCGAACCGCCCCCGACCCACCGATCGGTCAGGAGAACCGGTCGACCGGGGAAACCGACAGCCGCCCTACAGCCCCGTCGAGCGGCAGGGGCGGCGGCGCAGGGCGGCGACGTAGTCGGCGGGGGCGTCCGCGGCCTCGGCGGCGTCGGCGATGATGCCGAGGTACGACGCGGACGGCAGGCCGCCCTCGTAGGCGTCGAGGACGTAGGTCCACACGAGCAGCTCGCCGGTGAGCGTGGCCACCCGTACCCGGGTCTTGCGGTACAGGCCGAGGTCGGCGCCCTCCCAGCCGTCGAGGCAGGCCTCGTCCTCGCGGGTGATGTCGTAGACGGCGACGAAGACCTGCTCGATCGGGTCCTCGACGATCGTCGACAGCGCGCCGTCCCAGCCGTGCTCCTCGCCGCCGAACGTCAGCCGCCAGCCCTGCAGCCAGCCGGTGGTCGCCAGCGGTGAGTGCGGACAGCGCTCGCTCATCCGGACGGGATCGAGGTTGGTCCCGTAGGCGGCGTAGAGCGTCATCGGGGTCCCCGCGGCGGTGCGAGCGCAGCGAGCAGCGTCGTGGGGTGAAGCGTCACGCTGGAAGACTAAACGACCGATTGAGGGTGGGCTGCCCCACGTCAGTAGGCTGATCGGCGTGACCACGCACTTCAACGTCCTCGTCCTCGGCGCCGGTCCCGGTGGGTACGTCGCCGCCATCCGCGCCGCCCAGCTCGGTCAGTCCGTCGCGGTGGTCGAGGAGAAGTACTGGGGCGGTGTGTGCCTCAACGTCGGGTGCATCCCCTCCAAGGCGCTGCTGCGCAACGCGGAGATCGCGCACATCATCACCAGGGAGAAGGACACCTTCGGCATCAGTGGTGACGCCTCGATGGACTTCGCGACGACGCACAAGCGGAGCCGCGGCGTCGCCGACGCCAGCGCCAAGGGCGTCCACTACCTGATGAAGAAGAACAAGATCACCGAGATCGACGGCTGGGGGACGCTGAAGAGCGCCGGCGAGATCGAGGTCGACAAGGACGGCCAGAAGCAGACCTACACGTTCGACAACCTCATCATCGCGACCGGCGCCCAGGTGCGGATGCTGCCGGGGATGAGCAAGAGCCAGAACGTGGTCACCTACGAGGAGCAGATCCTCGACAGCAACCTGCCCTCCAGCATCATCATCGGCGGCTCCGGCGCGATCGGCGTCGAGTTCGCCTACGTGCTGGCGAACTTCGGCGTCGACGTCACCATCGTCGAGTTCCTCGACCGGATGGTGCCGACCGAGGACGCGGACGTGTCCAAGGAGCTGCTCAAGCAGTACAAGAAGCTCGGCGTGAAGGTCCTGCTCTCCACCAAGGTCGAGAACGTCGAGGACACGGGCAGCGGCGTCAAGGTGACGGTCAGCAAGGACGGTGGCACCGAGGTCCTCGAGGCCGACCGGATGCTCGCGGCGTTCGGCTTCGCCCCGCGCGTCGAGGGCTACGGCCTGGACAACGCCGGCGTGCGTCTCACCGAGCGCGGCGCCATCGAGATCGACGCCCGCGGCCGCACCAACGTCGAGAACGTCTACGCGATCGGCGACGTCACCGGCAAGCTGATGCTCGCGCACACCGCCGAGGCGATGGGCGTCGTGGCCGCCGAGACGATCGCCGGGGCCGAGACGCAGGAGATCAACTTCGACATGATCCCGCGCGCGACGTTCTGCCAGCCGCAGATCGCGTCGTTCGGCTACTCCGAGGCGCAGGCCAGGGAGAAGGGGTACGACGTCAAGGTGGCCACGTTCCCCTTCTCGGCCAACGGCAAGGCCCGCGGCATGGCCGAGGGGGTGGGCTTCGTGAAGATCGTCGCGGACGCGCAGTACAACGAGATCGTCGGCGCGCACCTGATCGGGCCCGAGGTCACCGAGCTGCTGCCGGCCCTGACCCTCGCCCAGCAGTGGGACCTCACCGCCGACGAGGTGGCCCGGAACATCTTCGCCCACCCGACCCTGTCGGAGGCGATGAAGGAGGCCGTCGAGGGCATCGCCGGCCACATGATCAATCTCTGAGGCCAGCAGGCACCGAGCTTGCGAGGTGGCTGCGTCGGCCGAAGAGGTCGAGTGCCGCCGCGGCTGAGGAACGAAGCCGCGACGCGGCGTATCGAGACCTGATGGGATGTGTGAATGACCGCCAGCAGCGAGCGCGTCGTCATCATCGGCGGCGGCCCCGGGGGCTACGAGGCCGCCCACGTCGCCGCCCAGCTCGGGGCCGAGGTGACCGTCGTCGACACCGACGGCGTGGGTGGCTCGGCCGTCCTGACCGACTGCGTGCCGAGCAAGACCCTGATCGCCACCGCCGAGGTGATGAGCGACCTCGCCGACGCCGCCGAGCTCGGCGTCGAGTTCCACGACTCGGAGGGTGACGCCGCCACCGCGATCCGGGTGGACCTGGCGCGGGTCAACGCCCGCGTCAAGCAGCTCGCGGCCGACCAGTCGTCGGACATCGAGCGGCGCCTGACCCGCGACGGCGTCACCGTCCTGCGCGGCCGCGGCAGCCTGGCCGGTCCGGACCGCGTCGTGGCCCAGCTGGAGTCCGGTGAGGAGCGGATGCTGCGCGCGGACGCCGTCCTCATCGCCACCGGCGCCGCCCCGCGCACGCTGCCCTCGGCCCAGCCCGACGGCGAGCGGATCCTGACCTGGGAGCAGGTCTACGACCTCACCGAGGTGCCGACCGAGCTGATCGTGGTCGGCTCCGGCGTCACCGGTGCCGAGTTCGCGAGCGCCTACCTCAACCTCGGCATCCCGGTGACGCTGGTCTCCAGCCGCGACCGGGTGCTGCCGGGCGAGGACGCCGACGCGGCGAAGGTCCTCGAGAACGTGCTCACCCGACGCGGGATGACGGTCCTGTCGCGGTCCCGGATGGAGTCGGTGACCCGCGAGGGCGACGTCGTCACGGTCACCCTCACCGACGGCCGCACGGTCCAGGGCTCGCACTGCATCCTCGCGCTGGGCTCGATCCCCAACACCGCCGACATGGGACTCGAGGAGGCCGGCGTCGTCCTCAAGGACGGCGGCTTCGTCAACGTGGACCGGGTGTCGCGCACGTCCGCCCGCGGGGTGTACGCCGCCGGCGACTGCACCGGAGTCCTCATGCTCGCGAGCGTGGCAGCCATGCAGGGCCGCATCGCGATGTGGCACTTCCTCGGCGACACCGTGCACCCGCTGGACCTGAAGAAGGTCTCGTCGAACGTCTTCACCGCCCCCGAGATCGCCACCGTCGGCTGGACCCAGCAGGCCGTCGACGACGGCGAGATGGAGGCGGAGGTGGTGATGCTGCCGCTGTCGGGCAACCCGCGCGCGAAGATGCAGGGCGTCCACGACGGCTTCGTGAAGCTCGTGTGCCGTCCGGGCACCGGCATCGTGGTCGGCGGCGTGGTCGTCGGTCCGCGCGCGAGCGAGCTGATCCACCCCGTGTCGATCGCGGTCGCGGAGTCGTTGACCGCCGACCAGCTTGCCCAGGCGTTTACGGTGTACCCGTCGATGAGCGGCTCGATCGCCGAGGCCGCCCGCCGGCTCCATCGCGTCTGACTCGATCTCGGGGGTCCCATGTACCGACGGCTCGCCATCCTCGCCACCGGGCTGGTCACGGCGGCCTCCGGCGCCCTGGCCGCGGCGCCGGCCGCGCACGCCGACTCCACCGATCGCGCCGGGCGTGCGGCGGCCAGCGTCACGATCACGACCTGGGGGAGCGGTCACGGCAAGGGCCTGTCCCAGTACGGCGCTCGCAACCGCGCCAACCACGGCCAGTCGTACCGCGACATCGTGGAGCACTACTACCCCGGTACGTCGTGGGGGGCCGACGGCGGCCAGATCCGCATCCTCCTCACCGCCGACACCAGCAGCGACGTCGTGGTCGGTGCCCGGTCCGGCTTGACGGCGCGCAGTCTCGGCAGCCCGAAGACCTGGACCCTGCCCAAGAAGCGCCAGCACCGGACGGTGAAGCGCTGGCGGATCACCCGCAAGGGATCGGCGTCCGTCGTCTCCTACCGCACCTCCTCGTGGCACCGGTGGCGCCGAGCAGCCGGTGACGCGGAGTTCACCGCCGGCGGCCGGCCGATCACGCTCTTCACGCCGGCCGGCTCGGCCCGCTACCGCGGCGTCCTGCGCTCGGCGAGCGTGGGCTCGGGGCGGGACACGGTGAACGTCGTCGGCCTCGACGTGTACCTGCGCGGCGTGGTGCCGCAGGAGGTGCCGGCGCTGTGGCCACAGGCCGCCGTGCAGGCCCAGGCGGTCGCGGCGCGCACCTACGCCAGCTTCGAGCGGGCCGACGCGCCGGCGGGCCGGGCCTACGACCTGTGCGACACCGACGCGTGCCAGGTCTACGGCGGGTACGACGCCGAGCACCCGGGTTCGGACGCCGCGGTGAGCAGCACCGCCGGTGAGGTCCTGACGTACGACGGCGCCCCGGCGTTCACCCAGTTCTCGGCCAGCAACGGCGGCTACAGCGTCGACGGCGGCTACCCCTACCTGGTCGCGGAGCCGGACCCGGAGGACGACGGCATGCCCGACGACCCGCGCAGCCGGACCTTCACGGGCGAGGAGATCACCCGGCACTGGACCGGCCTCGGCGACCTGGTGTCGGTCGAGGTCACCGAGCGCGACGGCAACGGCACCAGCGACGTGCCCGGTGGCCGCGCCACGATGCTCCACGTGACCGGCACCGAGGGCTCGGTCGACGTCTCGGGCTCGGCGTTCCGGTCCTACCTCGGCCTGCGCAGCACCCTGCTGACAATTACACAAGTGTAGTTCTCCGGTACACATTGCGGGCGGCTGTGGCCCGTGGTGCGATTGCTGTTCACACCGGTCACAGTCGTCACAGGGGTCACCATGCGCACCGTCCCGGCCCTCGTCGCGGCCGCGCTTCTGACGAGCGCGCTCGCCGCCCAGGCACCCGCGGACGCGGCCGGGAGGGACGCCTGGAAGGTGCCCGCCGACGCGACCGTCACCATCCGCGGGCACGGCTACGGCCACGGCCACGGGATGTCGCAGTACGGCGCCGAGGGCGCCGCCCGCGACGGCCTCACCTACCGCGAGATCGTGGAGTTCTACTACCCGGGCACCGACTGGGGGACCGCCCGGGGCCGGGTGACCGTGCTCATCACCGCGGACACCACCGACGACCTGCTGGTCGAGGCCCAACCGGGCCTCACGGTCCGCGACACCGCGGGCGGCCCGCGCCAGGCGCTGCCCGACAACGGCGCGACCCGTTGGAAGGTGGCGGAGGGCAAGGACGGGGTCAACCGGGTGCTGTACCGCACCAAGCGGTGGCACCGCTGGACCGCGCTCGAGGGCGAGGGCGAGTTCTACGCCCGCGGGAAGCCCATCGACCTGGTCACGCCGACGGGCACCCGCGCCTACCGCGGGCGGCTGCGGGCCGCGGTGACCGCGACCGGCGACCGGGTCACGGTCAACGACCTGAACCTCGACAACTACCTCAAGGGCGTCGTGCCGCTGGAGATCCCGGCGTCGTGGAGCCCGGACGCGGTCCGTGCGCAGGCGGTCGCGGCGCGGACGTACGCGGCGTACGAGCGCCGGCACCCGCAGTCCTCGGCGTACCAGCTCTGCGACACCTGGTCCTGCCAGGTCTACGGCGGGTACGACGCGGAGTACCCGGCCTCGAACGCGGCGGTCACCGACACCGCGAAGCAGGTCCTGCTCAGCGGTGGCGCCCCGGCGTTCACGCAGTTCGGCTCCAGCAGCGGCGGCTGGACGTCGGCCGGCTCGGTGCCCTACCTGCCGGCGCAGGAGGACCCGTACGACGGGTGGTCGGGCAACCCGGTCCACGCCTGGTCGGTCAAGCTCGACGACGCCGCGCTCGAGCGCGCCTGGCCCGCGATCGGGGACCTGCGGAGGATCCGCGTGCTCAGCCGCGACGGCAACGGCGACTGGGGCGGCCGGGTCTCCTCGCTCGCGCTCGTGGGGAGCCAGGACAAGGTCACCGTCTCCGGCGACACGTTCCGGTCCGTGCTCGGGCTGCGGTCGACCTGGGTGACCTTCAAGGTCGGCCAGGTCGGCTGAGCGCCGCCCGCAGCACCGGCCGCAGCACCAGCCCCGCCAGCAGCGCCCAGAAGGCGGCGCCGATGCCGAGCACGGTCACGCCGGACGCGGCGACCAGGAAGCAGACCGCCGACGCCTCGCGGCCGTCCTCGTCGGCGAGCGCCCCGGACAGGGCCGCACCGAAGGTGCCGAGCAGCGCCAGCCCGGCCGCGGCCGGGATCACGTCGCCGGGCGCGGCCGCGACCAGCGCGGCGAGCGCGGCCGCGGCGAGTCCGAGGACCAGGTACGTCGCCGCGGCGCTCGCCGACGCGATCCACCGCCGGGCCCGGTCGGCGCCGGCCATCGGGCCGGCGGTCATGGCCGCGGTGATCGCGGCGAGGTTGATCGCGTGCCCGCCGAACGGCGCACCGACGAGCGTTCCCAGCCCCGTCACGGTCATCGACTCCCGCCACGGCACCCGGTAGCCGAAGCTGCCCATCACTGCGACGCCCGGCACGTTCTGCGAGGCCATCGTCACCACGTACAGCGGCACGGCGATGCCGATGACCGCCGGCACCGTCCAGTGCGGGGTCGTCCAGGTGAGCGCCGGCGCCAGGTCGGCCGCATCGACGGCGGAGCCCGCCTCGGCCACGACCACCACGAGGGCCACCGCGAGCGCGACCGGGACCGCCCACCGCCGGGAGATCCGGTGCATGACCAGCCAGGCGAGCACGACCGGCCCGACCTGCCAGGGCGAGTCCGCCAGCCCGGTCACCGGCTCGAGGCAGATCGGGAGCAGGACGCCGGCCAGCATCGCGCGGGCCAGCGACGCCGGGATGCGCGCGATCAGCTCGCCGAGCCACGAGACCAATCCGGTGAGGACGATCAGCACCGCCGCGACCAGGAAGGCCCCGACGGCGGCCGGCCAGCCGCCGTCGACGGGGCCGGTGGAGATCAGCAGCGCGGCGCCGGGGGTCGACCAGGCGAGCGAGATCGGGGAGCGGTGGCGCAGCACCAGCCATGCCATGCCGATCGCGACCGTGACGCAGAGTGCCAGCAGGCCCGAGGCGGCGTCCGCGCGGCTCGCGCCGACCGCCGTCAGGCCGGCGAGCACCACCACGAACGCGCTGCTGAACCCGACGACCGCCGTGACGATCCCGGCGACCACGGGGTTGCCGTGGTCGTGGGCGGTCGTCAGGACAGCACCAGCACCAGGTCGCCGCCCTCGACGGCCTGGGTGCCCGACAGGGCCAGCCGCTGGACCGTCCCGGCGACCGGCGCGGTGATCGCGGCCTCCATCTTCATGGCCTCGATGGTCGCGACGGTCTCGCCGGCCGCGACCTGCTGGCCCTCCTCGACCGCGATGGTCACCACACCCTGGAACGGCGCCGCGACCTGCCCGGGCTGAGCGGGGTCGGCCTTCTCCGCGGCGGCGACCTCGGCGGCGACGCTCCGGTCGCGCACGTTGACCGGGCGCAGCTGGCCGTTGATGGTCGCCATCACCGTGCGGATGCCGCGCTCGTCCGGCTCGCCGATGGCCTGCAGCCCGAGGATGAGGGTCTTGCCCTCGTCGATCTGCACCTCGTGCTCGACACCCTGCTGGAGCCCGTAGAGGTACTCGAGGGTCGGCAGCACCGAGACGTCGCCGTACCTCGCCCGGGACTCGCTGAACTCGCGGGTGGGCCCCGGGAACAGCAGCTCGTTGAGGGTACGCCGGCGCGTGGGACTCTCGCCGGCGAGCGCCTCGCGCTGCTCGGCGGTGAGCTCCTCGAGCGGCGGCCTGTGCTGGCGGCCCGCCAGGGCCTTGGTCCGGAACGGCTCGGGCCAGCCGCCGGGCGGGTCGCCGAGCTCGCCGTTGAGGAACCCGATCACCGAGTCGGGGATGTCGAACGCGCCCGGGTCCTCGGCGAACTCCGCCGGGTCGGCGCCGACCGCGACCAGGTGCAGCGCGAGGTCTCCGACGACCTTCGACGACGGCGTCACCTTGACCACGTTGCCGAGGATGTCGTTGGCGGCGGCGTACATGTCCTCGATCTGCTCGAACTTCTCCCCGAGCCCGAGCGCGATCGCCTGCTGCCGCAGGTTCGAGAGCTGGCCGCCGGGGATCTCGTGCCGGTAGACCCGGCCGGTCGGCGACGGCAGTCCTGACTCGAACGGCGCGTAGACCCGGCGCGTCGCCTCCCAGTACGGCTCGAGCGCGTTGACGGCGGCCAGGTCTAGGCCGGTCTCGCGGGGGCCGTGGTCGGTCGCCGAGACCAGCGCGGACAACGGCGGCTGCGACGTGGTGCCGGCCATCGAGGCGGTGGCGGCGTCGACCGCGTCCACACCGGCGTCGATGGCGGCCAGCAGGGTCGCGAGCTGGCCGCCCGGGGTGTCGTGGGTGTGCAGGTGCACCGGCAGGTCGAAGTTCTCGCGCAGCGCGGTGACCAGCGTCCGCGCGGCCGGCACCCGCAGCAGCCCGGCCATGTCCTTGATGGCGAGCACGTGCGCGCCCGCGTCGACGATCCGCTCGGCCAGCTTCAGGTAGTAGTCGAGCGTGTAGAGCGTCTCGTTCGGGTCCGACAGGTCGCCGGTGTAGCAGAGCGCGACCTCCGCGACCGACGTCCCGGTCGACCGCACCGCGTCGATGGCCGGCCGCATCTGCTCGACGTCGTTGAGCGCGTCGAAGATGCGGAACACGTCGATACCGGTGGCTGCCGCCTCGTCGACGAACGCGTTCGTGACGTCGGTCGGGTACGGCGTGTAGCCGACCGTGTTGCGCCCGCGCAGCAGCATCTGCAGGCAGACGTTCGGCACCGCCTGCCGCAGCGCCGCCAGCCGCTCCCACGGGTCCTCGGCGAGGAAGCGCAGCGCCACGTCGTACGTCGCGCCGCCCCAGCACTCCAGCGACCACAGCTGGGGCGTGGTCCGTGCGACGTGACCGGCGACGGCGAGCAGGTCGCGGGTGCGGACCCGGGTCGCCAGCAGCGACTGGTGCGCGTCGCGGAAGGTCGTGTCGGTGACGGCGACGTCCGTGCTGCTCCCGCAGCCTGCGGGCGAACTCCTCCGGCCCGACCTCGAGCAGCAGCTGCCGGGTGCCGTCAGGGGCCGGGACCCCCAGGTTCACCTCCGGCAGCTTGGTGGCCGGGTCGACGCTCACCGGCGCGGCGCCGTGCGGCTGGTTGACCGTGACGTCGGCCAGGTAGCCGAGCAGCTTGCTGCCGCGGTCGCCGGAGCCCCGGGCCTGGATGAGCTGCGGGTGGGTCTCGATGAACGACGTCGTGATCCGCCCGGCCGCGAAGTCGGGGTCGGCGAGGACGGCCTGCAGGAACGGGATGTTGGTGGAGACGCCGCGGATGCGGAACTCCGCGACCGCGCGCCGCGCCTTCTCGACCGCCTTGTCGAACGTGCGGCCGCGGCAGGTCAGCTTGGCGAGCATCGAGTCGAAGTGCGCGGACACCTCGGCGCCGGTGTAGGTCGTGCCGCCGTCGAGCCGGACGCCGCCGCCGCCGGGGGAGCGGTACGTCGTGATCACGCCGGTGTCGGGACGGAAGTTGTTGGCCGGGTCCTCGGTGGTGATCCGGCACTGCAGCGCCGCGCCGCGCAGTCCGGATGTCGTCCTGGGACAGGTCGAGGTCGGCCAGCGTCTCGCCGGCCGCGATCCGCATCTGCGACTGCACCAGGTCGACGTCGGTGACCTCCTCGGTCACCGTGTGCTCGACCTGGATGCGCGGGTTCATCTCGATGAAGACGTAGTTGCCGTCGGGGTCGAGCAGGAACTCGACGGTGCCGGCGTTGCGGTAGCCGATCTCCCGGGCGAACCGCACGGCGTCGGCGCAGATCCGGTCGCGCAGCTCGGGGTCGAGGTTGGGCGCCGGGCGCGATCTCGACGACCTTCTGGTGGCGGCGCTGCACCGAGCAGTCCCGCTCGAAGAGGTGGATCACGTTGCCCTCGCCGTCGGCGAGGATCTGCACCTCGATGTGCCGCGGGTCGACGACCGCCTGCTCGATGAAGACCGTCGGGTCGCCGAACGCGCCCTCGGCCTCGCGCATGCAGGTCTCGACGGCCTCGCGCAGGTCCGGCGGGGTCGTCGACCCGCCGCATGCCGCGGCCGCCGCCGCCGGCGACGGCCTTCACGAACAGCGGGTACGGGCAGCTCGCCGGCCGCCTCGACCAGCGCGTCGACGTCGGTCGACGGCGTCACGCTCGCCAGGGTGGGAACGCCGGCGGCCTTCGCCGCCGCGATCGCGCGAGCCTTGTTGCCGGTCAGGGTCGAGCACGTCGGCGGTGGGGCCGACGAAGGTGATGCCGGCGTTCGCGCACGCCTCGGCGAGCCCGGGGTTCTCCGAGAGGAAGCCGTAGCCGGGGTAGACGGCGTCGGCGCCCGGCGCGCACCGCCACCGCGACGATCGCCCTCGGGGTCGAGGTAGGCCCGCACCGGGTGGCCGCGCTCGCCGATCTCGTAGGCCTCGTCCGCCTTCAGCCGGTGCTCGGACCACCGGTCCTCGTAGGGGAAGACCGCGACCGTCCGCGCGCCGAGCTCGTAGGCCGCGCGGAACGCCCGGATCGCGATCTCGCCCCGGTTGGCCACCAGCACCTTGGAGAACATGCGCACACGCTATAAGGGCGCGCCACCGACCCCGGCGGCTCCACGCCCCGGCGAGACGCGACCGTTCTCGAGGAACTGCTCGAGCAGGCGGGGGTGGGCCGCGCGGGCGAGGACCAGCGCGTCGCGCTCGGGGACGTCGAGCGCGGTCACCGACTGGCGGCCGCCGGCCGTGGTGGCGACCAGGGTGGTGAGGCCCACCCGGCGCTGGAACCAGGTGGCGCGGAGGTTCCAGCCGATCACGCCGTCGGTCTCGAGTGCCTCGCGGCGGCGGTTCAGGCTGCCCGAGCGCACCACGACGTGGCCGTCGACGAGGGCGTGGCCCGAGGCGCGCGTGCCCGGTCGGCGGCGAGCCGAGGGCGGCAGGTACGGCGAGCGCGACGGCGACGGGCACCCAGCCGGGCAATCGGGTCACGGTCACCAGCAGCACCGCGAGGACCAGTGACCGCGAGGACCGGGGCAGGGCGCGGGTGTAGCGACGCCGCCGTGCGGCCGGGCCGTGGTCGAGGAGCGCCGCGTCCAGCGGGCCGGCGGTGCGCGAGCACCTCGCCGGCCGCACGCACGTACGACCGGCACGCGGAGCCGGCGGCACGAGCAGCGCGCTGCCCGACTCGCCGCCGGTCGAGCCCGGTGACGATCGCGCAGGCGCGGCCGCCGCCGACCAGCCGCAGGCCGATCGGCTCGCCGACCGAGACGCCGCGACAGCCGCCCGTCGTCGAGCGTGGTCTCGCGGGTGGTGAGCAGGCCGCGGCGCAGGTGCCAGGCGCCGCGTGCATGGGTCAGCGGGAAGCCCCAGTTGGTGACGACGTACCCGGCGATCGACGAGCACGCGAGACGACGGCGACCAGCCCGACGAGCAGCGCCGGGCACGACCACCCACAGCGACCAGCCCTCGGCGTCGCGAGCGATCCGGTCGGCGTCGACGTTCGCGCCGACGCCCAGCGACGTTGAGCGGCTGGCTGACCCGACCGCCGAGCACGGCGCCGGCCACGGCGAGCCCGGTGCCGGTGAACGGCGCGAACCGCGACCCACGCCGGATCGAGGCTCGAGGACGGTGCGCGCGTCGGTGACGAGCGGCGCCGGGTGCGGACTCCGGTCGGCGTCGAGGCAGCTCGGCGCGCAGGCGGCGGGCCTCGGCGACCGGCAGGCCGTCGAGGTCGAGCTGGTCGTCCTCGTCGGTCGACGCGGTGCCCGGTGCCGATGCGCACCGCGGTCAGCCCGAGCAGCCGGTGGACGGGGGAGGAGGTGATGTCGACAGTGCGGACCCGGTCCAGCGGGGTGGAGAGCACGTGCCGGTTGAGCAGGCCGCGGCGCAGCTCGATGCGGCCGGCGGCGATCCGGTACGACGTGGTCAGGTAGCGGAGCACGCCGAGCGCGACGGGGATCAGCACCACGAGGTTCCACCACCCGCCTGCCGCCGGAGGCGGTGCCGGCGACGAAGAGCCCGAGCAGCACCGGCAGGAAGCGGGCGAGCTCCCTGACCGGATGACCAGCAGCATCCGCTGGTCGAGCCGCTGCCACCCGTCGGTCGGCGACGGCGCGGTCGCTCACGTCGCGTCGCCCGGGACCGCTGTCGGCCATCCGGGTGAGCTCGTCGACCAGGGCGACGGCGCGGGCTCGGTCGAGCCCGGCGATCTCCAGCGCGCCGGCGGCCGAGGCGGTCGTGACGGTGACGGTCGCCAGCCCGAACAGGCGCGCGACGGCGCCCTCGGCGTGGTCGACGGTCTGGATCCGCGACATCGGCGCGATCCGGCGCTCCCGCGCCCACCAGCCGGTCTGGGTGTAGACCGCGGTCTCGGTGACCTCCCAGCGGTGCACCGCGTAGCGCCAGGCCGGCACGACGGCGACGTACACCGTGGCGAGCAGGGCGAGGAGCCCGACGCCCCACCACGGCACCGGCAGCCAGTCCGTCAGCGGCCCGGCCACGAGCCAGGGCGACGACGAGCGCGACGCCTTCGACGGCCGCGGTCAGTGCCCACATGAGCCGGGCCCGCGGGCTGACCCGTTCCCGAGGTGCCCGCAGCCGGGGCGACGAAGGTGCCTCGGTCATGCAACCGAGCCTACGGTCCGTGCGTCTCCCGTACATGGCCGTTCTCCGTCGCTGCCCACCGCGGCCTCGGGACGTCATACGGACGGAGCAAGGGCTCACACCGTCCGTATGACCTCCCGAGGGGGGCAGGGTCGGTCAGTCCTTGATCTCGCAGACGACGGCGCCGTTGGCGACGGTCTGGCCGGGCTCGACCTGGAGGCCGGAGACGGTGCCGGACTTGTGCGCCTTGAGCGGCTGCTCCATCTTCATCGCCTCGATGACGACCACGGTGTCACCCTCGGCGACCTCCTGGCCCTCCTCGACGACGACCTTGACGATGGTGCCCTGCATCGGGCTGGTGACCGAGTCGCCGCTGGCCGCGCCGCCGGACTTCTTCCCGGCCGACCGCTTGGGCTTCTTCGCCGCCACCGGCGGGGGCCGCGGCCAGCCCGCCGAGCCCGCCGGGGAGCACGACCTCGAGCCGCTTGCCGCCGACCTCGACGACCACCGACTGCCGCTCGCCGGCCTCCTCGGCCTCGGCGGTGTCGCCGGCGTAGGGCTCGATCCGGTTGTCGAACTCGGTCTCGATCCACGTCGTGTAGACGTCGAACTGGCCGTCGTCGGGCGACGTAGGCCGGGTCGCTCACCACGGCGCGGTGGAACGGGATCACGGTCGGCATGCCGTCGACGATGAACTCGTCGAGGGCGCGACGCGACCGCTCCAGCGCCTGCGTGCGGTCGCGGCCGGTGACCACGAGCTTGGCGATCAGGGAGTCGAACGAGCCGGGGATGGTCTCGCCGTTCTCGTAACCGCCGTCGAGGCGGATGCCCGGGCCCTGCGGCGGGTTCCAGGCCGACAGGGTGCCGGGCGCGGGCATGAAGTTGCGGCCGCCGTCCTCGGCGTTGATGCGGAACTCGATCGAGTGGCCGCGGATCTCCGGGTCGTCGTACCCGAGCTCCTCGCCGGCGGCGATGCGGAACATCTCGCGGACCAGGTCGATGCCGGTGACCTCCTCGGACACGCAGTGCTCGACCTGGAGGCGGGTGTTGACCTCGAGGAAGGAGATGGTGCCGTCCCGGGCGACGAGGAACTCGCAGGTGCCGGCGCCGACGTACCCGGCCTCGCGCAGGATCGCCTTGGACGACTCGTAGAGGCGGCGCACCTGGTCGTCGGTGAGGAACGGCGCGGGCGCCTCCTCGACCAGCTTCTGGTGGCGGCGCTGGAGCGAGCAGTCGCGGGTGGAGACCACGACGACGTTGCCGTGCTGGTCGGCGAGGCACTGGGTCTCGACGTGGCGCGGCTTGTCGAGGAACTTCTCGACGAAGCACTCGCCGCGACCGAACGCGGTGACGGCCTCGCGGACCGCCGACTCGTACGCGTCGGCGACCTCCCCCATGGTCCGCGCGACCTTGAGGCCGCGGCCGCCGCCGCCGAACGCCGCCTTGATCGCGATCGGGAGGCCGTACTCCTCGGCGAAGGCGACCGACCTCGTCCGCGTTGGCGAGCGGGTCCTTGGTGCCGGGGGCGAGCGGGGCGCCGACCTTCTCGGCGATGTGCCGGGCGCTTGCACCTTGTCGCCGAGGGCCTCGATGGCCTCCGGCGGCGGACCGATCCAGGTCAGGCCGGCGTCGATCACGGCGCGGGCGAAGTCGGCGTTCTCGGCGAGGAAGCCGTAGCCGGGGTGGACCGAGTCGGCCCCGGACTTCTTCGCGACGGCGACGAGCTTCTCGATGTCGAGGTAGGAGTCGGCCGGGGTGGCGCCGCCCAGGGAGTGCGCCTCGTCGGCGAGCCGGACGAACAGCGCGTCGCGGTCGGGCTCGGCATAGACCGCCACGCTCCCGATTCCGGCGTCCTTGCAGGCGCGGATCACCCGCACCGCGATCTCGCCGCGGTTGGCGATCAGGACCTTCTGCAGCGGCTTGGTCTCCGGCACCTGCGACTCCTGCCCGGTCGTGAGTATGTCCGCGGGGCAGGCTACCGCCCGCGGAGGCGTGATGGCTCGGTGGTCCGTGTGGTGCTCGTCTCGCGAACGGGTCCGGCCCCGCCCCGGGATCTCTCCCGGGCGCGGGGCCGGACGTGGCCACGCCGTGGATCAGCGGCCGGCGCGGTTGCCGTACCTGGCCGGTGCCTTCACGATCAGCGAGTACTTGCCGTACTCGGTGACCTCCTCGTTCGGGTCGTCCATCGTGACCAGCGCCGCGACGGTGCTGGCGTGGTGGCCGATCGCGCGGCGCAGCTGCTTGCCGGCGAGCGAGGCCCGGAAGGACTTGTCGAGCTTGACCTGCTTGTGCCACACGACGTCGTTGCCGGCGATCGCGACCAGCTGCAGGGTCCAGCCCGGCACCTCCTGGGGGTGGACCTGGGTGATCGTCTGCCAGCCGGACAGCGAGTCGCTGGGCAGCGAGGTGCCGGCGACGTCGATGTTCCGGACCCAGAAGCCGCCCTCGTTCACGCCCGGGTCGGTGATGTAGCGGAACCCGACCAGGACCTTCTTGCCGGCGTACGCCGACAGGTCGGCCGTCTCGGACTTCCACTCGCCCGAGTCACCGGTGAAGCCGGGCAGCTGCGCACGACACGCTGCTGACCGCGCCCGGGTCGGCGTCGCTCGTGGTGTCCTCGGTCGAGAGCGACTTCCACGTCTTGCCACCGTCGGTCGAGACCTGGACGAAGCCGAAGTCCCAGCCCTCCTCGGTGTCCCACAGCGCCTGGAAGGACAGCGTGCCGCCCGTGGCCGGGACGCTGACCTCGCGCACGAGCGAGCGGTCCAGGTTGGCGCCGCAACCGCTGTAGAGCGCCGTCGGACCCGTGCCGTCGCTCGACGGCACCACAGGTGGTGTCCGCGGTGGTGGCGTCCGGCGGGGTGTCGTCGACGGTCCACTCGACCGGGACGGTGCCAGGGTCGGCGCGCCCTTGAACGTGATCCGGTCGATCTGCTTGGCGTTCAGCCAGTGGCCGGGACGGCCCAGGCGGACGTAGTCGGCGCCGTTCGGCGGCGCGCCCGGGCTGTTGTAGGCCTGCGGGTTGGCCCAGTTGATCGGGCGCTCAGCGAGTCGGCCGTGAAGTGGTCCTCGTGGCCGTTCTTGAGCTTGTGTCGCTTGGTCGAGCGCCGCGTCGAGCGCCATCGTCGCCAGCCAGTCGTGCAGCGTGCGCTGCGTCGACCTTCGCGCCGTACTTCGTCAGCACGTGGTTCAGGCCGACGAAGCCGTTGCCCGGCTCACGGTGCAGCGTGCTCATGAAGTCCTCGCCGTAGTGCGAGTAGAGGTACATCATGAACGAGTACGCGGCGCCGTAGTCGCAGAGGATCTCGGGGCCGCCCTGGTCACCCCAGAGCGTGAGGGAGTTCTCCGGACCGCCGTACGACTCGGGCATGAAGCCCTCGAAGCAGCCGATGTGGGAGTCGGCGTTCGGGTCGGTCGGCGGGAGGTTGGTGTCGACGTAGCCCACGAGGCTCTGGGCGTAGTCCGAGAGGCCCTCGTTGACCCAGCTCTCCTCGTCGGCGTCCTGGTAGCTCTCCAGCAGGTGCTGGTACTCGTGGGCGAAGGTGCCCTCGTACAGGTGCGGGCGCGGCGGCGCCGTAGCCGCGGTTGGAGCCCTGCGACTGGGCGCACGCGAGGTACGCCGGGTCGTTGGAGTCGTCCGGCGGGTTGGCGCCGGTCCGGTGCAGCCAGTCGTACGCGTCGATCGTCATGATGTTGCGATCGAGGTAGTAGTTGAACGTCGAGTAGAAGAAGCCCGCGATGTAGGTCTGGCCGTCGGGCGTCGACGGGTCGTAGTAGTTCGCGTCGCGGACGTTGTCCACGAGCGTCACGATGTCGTCGGCCTGGCTGTCGGAGACCTGGTAGTAGTCGGTGGACCCGTCCGGCCCGGCCAGCGCCGCCTGGGAGCCGTCGAGGCTCGGCGGCACCGAGAAGGACGCGGACTCCTTCGGGTAGATGTTCGTGTCGAACTCGTGGACGAACGCGTTGACCTGGTCGTCGGTGATGTCGGTCAGTCCGAGGTCGTTGCGGCAGTCGCCGGCCGGGAAGGACGTGTCCGCGGCGACCCACACCTGGATGTGGTCGCCGATCCCGCGCAGGGTGTAGTCCTTGCGGTAGATCTTGCCGGTCGTGTCGTCCAGGGCCAGCCAGCTGCGGGTGTCGCCCACGCTGGCGTCGTGGGTGGCCTTGGCGGCCATCCCACGCTGCTGCTTCTGCTGGCGCAGGGCCTTCCGCACGCCGGCGGTCGCCGGCAGGGGCTTGCCCTGGTTGTAGTCGGGGCCGACGGACCGCAGGTCCGTGGCGCCGGAACCCGTCCCTGTGGTTCGGGACGGCTTGTCCGGGGTGGCCGACGCCGAACCGCTGGGCGCCACGAGGGCGGCACAGACGGCGGCGGCGGTCAGCCCCGCGGCGAGAACACCGGGGGTACGACGCATTTGCGCTCCACTTCCGAGAGGAAACGTCGTGTGCCGACCCCGGGCGGCCCGAGATCCGCGCACGTTTGACCGGTGCAGGTAACAACGAAATCTTCCGGCTGGCAATCGCCCGAAAGGGCAACTTGCCAACCGTTACCAATCAGAGACCAAACGATTGGCAGCGCGCCGCGGCGTGTTCCCGGACGGGCTCCGTCGGGCCCGATGCTCCGGGGCGCCACGCGTCGCTGGTTAACAACCGCTAACCGGAGCGGCTAGGGTGGGCGCCATGAGCGCGTCCAGCCCCACGCCCGGATTCGAGCTGTCCCGGGAGCACGAGGAGTTCCGCCGTACCGTCCGCGACTTCGCCGAGGCCGAGATCGCGCCCGCATGCCGCGCAGTGGGACCGCGAGCACCACTTCCCGGTCGAGGTCGTCGCGAAGATGGGCGGCCTGGGCCTGTTCGGCCTGACCGCCCCCGAGGAGTTCGGCGGCGCCGGCGAGGACGGCGACTTCACCAGCCTGTGCGTGGCGATCGAGGAGATCGGCCGCGTCGACCAGTCGATGGGCATCACGCTCGAGGCGGCGGTCGGCCTCGGCATCAACCCGATCCTCACCTACGGCACCGAGGAGCAGCGGCAGGCCTGGCTGCCCGACCTGGTCGCCGGCGACACGCTCGCCGGCTTCGGCCTCACCGAGCCCGGCGCCGGCTCGGACGCGGGCGCCACCCGACCCGGGCCGTGCTCGAGAACGGCGAGTGGGTGGTCAACGGCGCCAAGCAGTTCATCACCAACTCCGGCTCGGACATCACCAGCCTGGTCACCGTCACCGCCCGCACCGGCGACGCGCGAGGACGGCCGGCCGGAGATCAGCGCGATCATCGTCCCGGCCGGCACGCCGGGCTTCACCGCCGAGAAGGCCTACGACAAGCTCGGCTGGCACGCCTCCGACACGCACCCGCTGACCTTCGAGGACGTCCGGGTCCCCGAGGCGAACCTGCTCGGCGAGCGCGGGCGCGGCTACGCGCAGTTCCTCGCCACCCTCGACGACGGCCGGGTCGCGATCGCCGCGCTCGCCGTCGGCTGCATCCAGGCCTGCCTCGACATGAGCCTCGAGTACGCCGGCGACCGGCAGACCTTCGGCGGCCCGATCGGCCGCAAGCAGGGCGTGGCGTTCCAGGTCGCCGACCTCGAGGTGATGCTCCACGCCAGCCGACTGCTGACCTACCGGGCCGCCGCGATGAAGGACTCGATGGACCACGCCGGGCGCGACGGGGCGGCCTCGATGAAGGAGTTCAAGCAGGCCGCCGCCGTCGCGAAGCTGTACGCCACCGAGTCCGCGGTCACCGCGACCCGGATCGCGACCCAGGTGTTCGGCGGCTACGGCTTCATGGAGGAGTACCCCGTCGCCCGCTTCTACCGGGACGCGAAGGTCCTCGAGATCGGCGAGGGCACCTCCGAGGTCCAGCGGATGCTGATCGCCCGCGGACTCGGCCTGCCGGTGGAATGACGCCGCGAGCAAGGAGCGGTTGTTAGCCTGTCGACCATGTCTCACCGGTGGCGTCGGGTCCTCACCGAGGCCTACCGGTTCCTGGCCGTGGGTGGCCTCGCGACGATCGTCGCGTTCGTCCTGTTCAACCTGCTCGTCCACGGGTTCCGGATCGGGTACGACGCACCGCTGTCCGGGCATCCGTACCTCGCCTACGTGATCGCCAACGTCGTCGGCATGGCGGTCAGCTACCGCGGCAGCCGCAGCTGGGTCTTCAAGGACCGCCCGCCGCGCACCGCGGACGGTGGGCGGCGGCGTTCATCGTCATCAACCTGGCCACGATGCTGATCCCCATGGCGTGCCTGTGGATCAGCCGCAACACGCTCGGCCTCGACGACCCGTTCTCGGACAACATCTCCGCGAACGTGATCGGACTCTTCCTCGGCATGGTGGCGCGCTTCTACCTGTTCCGGACGCTGGTCTTCCGGCGGCCGGTGCACCTGGCCGAGCTCAAGCAGCACCCGATGCAGGTCTTCGAGCTCAGCGAGCTGCGGATGGACACCGGCCCGATCCAGCTGCCGGTCGACCTGTCCGCGGAGCCGTCGGGCGAGTCGAGCGAGATCAGCGACGCGACCACAGATCCGTCCATGCGTGCCCCAGCTCGGCGACGCAGCTCCCTGACCAGCGGCAGGCTGACCCCGACCACGTTGTGGTGGTCGCCCTCGATGCCGGTGACGAACGCGCCGCCGAGCCCGTCGACGGTGAACGCGCCGGCGACGGCGAGCGGCTCGCCGGTGGCGACGTACGCCGCGACCTCCTCGTCGCTGACGTCGGCGAAGTGCACCGTGGTCGACGCCGTGGCCGCCGCGACCCGCCCGGTCGCGGTGTCGTGCAGGCAGTGCCCGGTGCGCAGCACCCCGGACCGGCCGCGCATCGCACCCCAGCGGCGCGTCGCCTCCTCCGGGTCGCCGGGCTTGCCCAGCGCCTCGCCGTCGAGGTCGAGGACCGAGTCGCAGCCGAGGACCAGGGCGCCGTCGGGTACGCCGTCGCGCTCGGCGACGGCCGCGCACTTCAGCTCGGCCAGCTGCAGGGCGAGCTCGGCCGGCGGCAGGCCGTCGAGCCGCGACTCGTCCACGCCGGAGACGATCACCACCGGGTCGAGGCCGGCGTTGCGCAGGGTCTGCAGCCGGGCCGGTGAGGCGGAGGCCAGGACGAGCGGGGTCACGGGGGTCGTCACGGGAGCTGTCACGCGGTCGATCCAAGCAGCTCGAGCGCGTCGCCGAAGGCGCAGGTGGCCAGGGCCGTGAGCGGATCGCCCGGCTCGAGGTGCTCGGGGGCGCGCATCGAGATCATCACGTTCAAGAGCATCCCGTAGGCGACGAAGTCGCGCGCCTGCTCGTCGTCCCAGCCGGTGCGCTGGATGGTCGCGAAGACCCCGCCCATGCACCGGCGCGCGGCGGCGGCGATCTCGGGCACGTCGCCGCTGGAGAACCCGTGCATCATCACCTGCAGCAGGTCGTGGTCCTGCAGCAGCTCGGTGTAGGCGAGGCCCATCCGGGCCTTGTCGTCCTCGCTCCCGGGGTCGAACGGCGCGGCGTCGAGGACCGCCTCGAACGCCGCCTGGATCCGGCCGACCGCCCGCTCGAACACCTCGAGGAACAGCTCGAGCTTGGTGCCGAACAGCCGCACGACGTACGGCTGGGAGACCCCGGCCTCCCGCGCGACCGCGTCCGTGCTGGTGCCGGCGTAGCCGGAGCGGGCGAAGGCGCGGGTGGCTGCGGCGAGGACCAGCTCGCGCCGCTCCTCGGCGTTCATGCGGGTCGGGGAGGCGTTCATGGTTGACATGTTATCAGTCGATTACTTATTGTCCTGGCTCTAGTTATCATTCAATGCCTACTTCCGGAGATCCCGATGACCGCACTCGACACCGCGCCGGCCCCGGTCGTCGCCCGACCCCGCGCCCGGCGTACCCCGGTCTGGCTCGCGGTGGTGGCGGCGTCCCTGCCGATGTTCATGGCCACCCTCGACAACCTGGTGATGACCAGCGCCCTGCCCGTGATCCGGGCCGACCTGGGCTCGACGGTGGGCCAGCTCTCCTGGTTCGTGAACGCCTACACCCTGGCGTTCGCGACCTTCATGCTGCCGGCCGCGACGCTCGGCGACCGGCTCGGGCGGCGCCGGGTGATGCTCGCCGGGCTGGCCGTCTTCACCCTCGCCTCGGTCGCCTCGGCGCTGAGCACCAGCTCCGAGGCGCTGATCACGGCGCGCGCCGTGCAGGGACTGGGGGCCGCGGCGATCATGCCGTTGTCGCTCACCCTGCTGGCCTCCGCCGTGCCGCCGCACCTGCGGGCGGCCGCGATCGGCATCTGGGGTGGCGTGAGCGGGCTCGGCGTCGCGCTCGGCCCGGTCGTCGGGGGTGCCGTGGTCGAGGGCGTCAGCTGGCAGGCGATCTTCTGGCTGAACGTCCCGGTGGCCCTGGTGGCCGCACCCCTGCTGCTGGTCGCGATCCGGGAGTCGCGCGGCACCTGGCAGCGCCTGGACGTGCCCGGCGTGCTGATGCTCGGTGGCGCGGTGTTCCTCGGGGTCTGGGGGATCGTGCACGGCAACGACGACGGCTGGACGGACCCGCGGGTGGTCGGGCCGATCGTCGCGGCGGCGGTCCTGCTGCCGGCGTACGCCGGGTGGGCGCGCGGCCGCTCCCACGCCGTCCTGCCGCTGCGGCTGTTCACCTCCCGCGGCTTCTCGGTGGCGAACGTGATCGCGCTGTTCTTCACCATCGGCATGTTCGGCACGGTGTTCCTGCTCGCCCAGTACCTGCAGATCGTGCAGGGCTACACCCCGCTCGAGGCCGGCGTGCGGACGCTCCCGTGGACCGCGGCGCCGATGGTCGTCGCCCCGATCGCCGGTGCGCTCGCGCCGCGGCTCGGGCTGCGGTCGCTGCTCTCGGTCGGGCTGGTGCTCCAGGCCGCCTCGCTGGTCTGGTTCGCACGCCTGACCGAGAGCGGCGCGGCGTACTCCGCCTTCGTCCCGGCGCTGCTGCTCGCCGGCGTCGGCATGGGGCTGACCTTCGCGCCCATGGCGACCGCGGTGCTCGACGGCCTGCCCGACGAGGACTTCGCGGTCGCGAGCTCGGCCAACTCGACGGTGCGGGAGTTCGGGGTCGCGATCGGGGTTGCGCTGCTGACCGCGGTGTTCCTGGCCAACGGCGGCGAGCTCAGCCCGGTCGGGTACGACGGGGCGATCGGGCCCGCGCTCCTCACCGGTGCGGGTGCCGTCACGGTCGCGGCGCTGGCCAGCGTGTTCGCGCCGGGTCGTGGGAGGGGCACCACCCCTCGGGCATGATGTCCCGGTGCCCCTCCCGCGTCGCCCGAGGCTGCCCGCGCTCCTGCTGACCGCCGTCGCCGTCGCCACCACCCTGGCCGGGTGTGGGGGCGGCGACGGCGGGTCGGACACCTCCGGCGCCGACGTGGCCGGGGCCCAGCAGGTCGACCCGTACGCCGGACACGCCGGTTACGCCAACCCGGGCTCCCGCGCCGCCCAGGCCGCGACCCGCGCGAAGGCCGACGGTGACACCGCGGCCGCGACCGTCTTCGAGCGTCTGGCCCAGACTCCGACGGGGATCTGGCTCACGCCCGAGGAGTACCCGCCGGGCAAGGTGGGCCCCTTCGTGAGCTCGATCGTCACCGACGCCGAGCGGGCCGGGCAGGTGCCGACGTTCGTCGTCTACGGAATCCCGGACCGGGACTGCTCCGGTGGGTTCTCCGGTGGCGGCCTCCCAGCGGGCCAGTACGGCCCCTGGGTCCAGGAGATCGCCGACGCGGCCGCCGTCGGTGCCGGCTCGACGCCGGTGGTGGCGGTCGTCGAGCCGGACGCGCTGGCCTCGGCGGTCGAGTGCTCGCGGCGAGCGCAGCGGGTCCAGCTCATCGCCGACGCCGTCGACCGGCTCGCTGAAGGCCGGCGTGACGACGTACGTCGATGGCGGCCACTCCAACTGGGTGGACCCGAAGAAGCTGGCGCCGCTGCTGAAGCAGGTCGGCGTCGCGGACGTGCGCGGGTTCGCCACCAACGTGTCCAACTACCAGTCCGACCAGGACGAACGAGCCTACGGCGAGAAGCTCAGCGGGCTGCTCGACGGCGCGCACTTCATCATCGACAGCGGCCGCAACGGCAACGGCTCGACCGAGAACTGGTGCAACCCGTCCGGCCGCGCCTACGGCACGGACCCGACGGCCGCGCCGGCCGGCGACGTCCCCCACCTCGACGCCTACGTCTGGGTCAAGCCGCCGGGGGAGAGCGACGGCGAGTGCGGCGGCGGGCCGCCGGCGGGGGAGTTCTGGCCGAGCCGCGCCCTGGCCATGGCCGCGTCGTCCGGGTGGTAGGTCCGGTCCTCCCGTCGAGCCTGCCCGGGTGACGCGCGGGGCCGTTGTTAGCATTCGAGGCATGGAGCCGGGGAGCGACTGGGTCGCCGTCATCATCGAGGATGACCCCGATGTCCGTGACCTCATCGACATCGTCCTGACCCAGTCCGGCTTCCGCACGGTCGTCACCGAGAACGGGCCGGACGGCGTCGAGGCGGTGCGTGCGCACAACCCGCTGCTGACCACGCTCGACGTCAACATGCCGGGCATGGACGGCTTCGCGGTCGCCAAGCGGCTGCGCGAGTTCAGCAACACCTACCTGATCATGATCACCGCGCTCGCCGACGAGATCGACGTGGTGCAGGGGTTCGAGGCCGGCGCCGACGACTACCTGGTCAAGCCGTTCCGCCCGCGGGAGCTGCGCGCCCGCGCCGACTCGATGCTGCGTCGGCCGCGGACCAGGTTCGAGACGCCGACGGGCTGGGCAGATGGCGACCGCGAGCACGAGCACGAGGCCGCCCCCGGGGGGAGGAGCCGAAGGAGGAGTCGTGGGCCGCGGCGGCGGCCCGGCAGCTGACCGTCAACGCCCCGCTGCGGCCGCTCCACCACGAGGAGCAACCCGGGTCGGCCGTCCCGCCGCCGGCCCAGGAGCCCCCGCCCCCGCCGGCACCTCCGCAGCCGGCACCTCAGCAGCCGGCACCGCCGGTCTCGCCGGCACCCCAGCAGCCGGCACCTCAGCAGCCCTACGTCCCGCCCGCGCAGGCGCCCCAGCCGCCCCAGCAGGCGCACGCCGGCGCCGCGAGCGAGCCCAGCAGCCGCAGCAGTCGCCCAGCCGGCGCCGCAGCAGCCCGTACCGCAGCAGCCCGTACCGCAGCAGCCCGTGGCCCCCGGACCTGCGGCTTCCGCGGCGCCACCGAACCAGGGTGGATGGGTGCGCTTCAACGGCCTGGCGCTGAACCACGAGACTCGCGTGGTCACCGTCAACGGCAGCGCCGTCGACCTGAGCCGGACCGAGTTCGACCTGCTCGCCTCGCTGCTCAACACGGGGCGCCGGGTCCGGAGCAAGGCCGACCTGGTGCTCACCATGCGCGGCCAGCAGTACGTCACGTCGTACTTCGTCAACGAGGCCGACAAGCGCTCCGTCGAGGTGCACATCGCCAACCTGCGCCGCAAGATCGGCGACGACGGCGCCGTGCCGAAGTACATCGAGACGGTCCGCGGTGTCGGCTACCGGCTCGCCGAGGTCGCCTGACGGTCGAGTCGAAGTCTCGATTCGACCGTGGGGTCAGTTGGCGTCGACGGGGATCGACTGCGCCTGGGTGGGCTGGTCGCTCGTGAAGATGGCGATCGGGACCTTCTGCCGGATGACGAGCTTCTTGAACGCGCTCGAGCCGGGTGACTGCTGGACCCAGACGGTCGCGGTGAAGTGCAGGTCGATGCCCTTGGTGTGCATCGAGGTGGGCTTGATCCGCTGGTTGCGCAGCTCGAAGGCGCCCTTGGGCGAGGTGACGAGCATGCCGTACTTGGTGGAGACCGCCTCGGGGTCGAAGGTGACCTTCCTGGCCTCCGCGTCCAGTCGGTAGGGGCGCTGGACTTCCCGCCGTCGTCGGTCACGGTGCTGGAGTCCACGGTGATGTGCGCGAGGTAGACCTTGCGCTTGGTCGAGAACGGGTCGCGCAGGTCCCGGTTGAGGTCGTAGGCCTGGAAGGTGAACGAGAAGTACTTGCTGCCCTTGGGGTACCACTCGTTGGTCCGCGGCGTCGACTTGGTCGGGTACAGCGTGTAGACGTAGTCCATCCCGTTGATCTTGATGTGCGACTGGAACGTGCCGTCGCGGGTGAACTGCGAGGGGTACGGCGTCTCGGTGGCCGTCGGCGACGGAGAGGTCGACGGTGCCGGGTCGTTGGAACCGGTGAGGCCGTCGAGGGCGGAGCAGCCGCTGAGCGTCAGCGCGGCGGCAGCGGCGAGCAGGCCGGCCGCGAGGCGCGAGCGGGTGCGGGGCATGTGGATCTCCTGCGGGGTCGGGGGCGTGCTGGGTCAGGCCTTGAAACCGCGGTAGCGCCGCATCGCCTTGAGGATCATCCAGGCGGTCTGGAGGACCGTGATCACCCCGAGGATCGGCCAGCACACCGCGAGGATGTCGGACCGCAGCGGGACCGGCAGCAGCTGGGTCCAGATCACGCCGGCGACCGCGAGGATCACCAGGAACGCGGCGTACGGGTAGAGCCACGCGACGCCCTTGCCGCGCTCCGCCTTCGCCTGGGCCGCCCAGTTGTCGGTCTGCTGGCGGCTGAAGAACTTCAGCCACGCCCGGATGAAGTGACCCATCCGGATCACCATGTAGGTCTCGGCCGGGAGCACCAGCACCGCGAAGAGGTAGTCGCGCCGGTTCGCGAACTCCATGGACCGTGCGACCCGGAAGTTCAGCCACACCGCCGCTAGCGGCGGGATCAGCCACCACGGGCTGAACACGAACGCGTGGATGTTCAACGACCCCGCGAGCAGGAAGACGAACATCGTGCGGGTCACGATGTTGATGACCATCGACATGTGCTCGAACCAGCGCAGCCGCAGGTTCGGGTGGAAGGGCTGGCCCTTCGTGTCGCCGCGCTGGCCGGGCCACATCAGGTCGATGGCGCCGAAGTTCCACTTCACCTGTTGGGCGTCGAGCGACCGCAGCGTGTCCATGCCGCCCACGTGCGCGCGGGCGCGGGCACTGATCTTGGTCAGGTAGCCCGCGCTCTTGATCTGCAGCGACAACAGGGAGTCCTCGACCTCGCTGTCGTTGACCCAGGGCGTGCGCTGGTGGCTGTCGCGCAGCACGTCGCGCAGCGCCTGGGTGGAGAAGATGGAGAACTGGCCGCCGAGCACCGCCATGTTGCGGCCCTTGAGCAGGTTCTGCATGTTGAACGCCGCGAACTGGGCACGCTGACCGGCGATCAGGAACTTGGCCACCCAGCTGTCGATCGCGCTGTCGTCGATCGAGTAGATCGCGGAGATGCCACCGATCCGGTCGTCGCTGGAGATCTCGTCCACGAGGTGCTGAACGGCGTCCGGCTCGGGCGTGGTGTCGCCGTCGACGCCGAGCAGGTAGTCCATGTGCTCGACCAGGGAGTAGCCGTAGTTGAGGGCACCGACCTTCTTGTCGGGGTTCTTGCCGATGTCGTGGACGTAGACGATCGTGCTCTGCTCGCCGGTCGGGGTCATCCGCGTGTGCGGGCCGGCGTAGTGGCTGGCGATCTCGACGGAGTCGTCGGAGGTGTTGTTGACGATCAGGTGGATGACGTCGGGGAGCCGGGTCTGCTGGAGGAGCGAGTCCAGCACGCCGGCGATCGTCTCCGCCTCGTTGTACGCCGGGATGATGCAGCCGACCGTCGGACGGTACGTCGGGACGTCCTCGAGCTCGCCGAGGAACTGGTTCTCGTAGTCGGCGAGCCCCGGGTCGGCGGTGCGGACGTACAGGGTCTCGTCGACAGCACCCGGCCCGGCCGGGGCGATTCCCGGCTGGGTCATCTGGGGGTAGCCGTCCGGCCCCATGCTGTTCGCGTCCACACCCTGCTCTCTCGCGCAGTCACCTGTGTCTGGTTGTCCCAGTCTGCGGAGCAGGCCTCAAGGCGCCACACCGGGAAAACTCAAGGTTCTCTCAAACAGTAGTGGTCCAGACCGGAGGTCGCGGGAGATCAGCGGGGCAGCGCGCTGGCCCGCCATCCGCCGGGGCCGTGGGCGAGTGGCCGGCGCACCAGCCGGTGCGGGGCGTTCCACTCCGGACGCCGCCGCGCCGGAGGTGCCTCGGTCCCGCCCAGGGAGGAGAGCACGGCCACCAGCGCCGCGATCTCCTCGGGGCTCGCGTCCCCGCGGACCACGCGGAGGAAGGGGAGCGAGAGGTCGGTGGGGGTGTCGCTGCTGGTGTCGGTGGTCCCGGAGGTCCTGCTGCTCCCGGTGGGCTCTTCCATTGCTGTGGTCCCCGATTCCTGTCGTCTCACCGTGGTCTGTGGGGCGCCGAGTCGGCGCTACTTCCCTCCTCCGCTGCGCTCCCCCGAGAAGTACCGCCGACTCGGCGCGTATCCCGCTGCTCGGGGGCCGCTTCGCGACCCCCTCACAGCGGGATGTTCCCGTGCTTCTTGGCCGGCAGCTGCTCCCGCTTGGAGCGGAGCAGGCGCAGCGCCCGGACCACCTCGACGCGGGTCTCGTGCGGGCTGATCACCGCGTCGACGTAACCGCGCTCGGCGGCGATGTAGGGGTTGGCCAGCGTGGTCTCGTAGTCGTCGATCAGCTCGGCGCGGCGGGCCTCGACGTCGCCGCCCTCCTGCTCGAGCGCGGCGAGCTCCTTGCGGTAGACGATGTTGGCGGCGCCCTGGGCGCCCATCACGGCGATCTGGGCCGTCGGCCAGGCGAGGTTGATGTCGGCGCCGAGGTGCTTGGAGCCCATCACGTCGTACGCGCCGCCGTAGGCCTTGCGGGTGATGATCGTGACCAGCGGGACCGTGGCCTCGGCGTAGGCGTAGATGAGCTTGGCGCCGCGCCGGATGATGCCGTTCCACTCCTGGTCGGTGCCGGGCAGGAAGCCGGGCACGTCGACGAACGTCAGGACCGGGATGTTGAACGCGTCGCAGAACCGGACGAACCGGGCGGCCTTCTCGGAGGCGTCGATGTCGAGCGTGCCGGCGAACTGCAGCGGCTGGTTGGCCACCACGCCCACCGAGTGGCCCTCGACCCGGCCGAACCCGACCACGATGTTGGGCGCGAACAGCTCCTGGACCTCGAGGAACTCCTCGTCGTCGACGACGGCCCGGATCACGTCGTGCATGTCGTAGGGCTGGTTCGGGGAGTCGGGGATGATCGTGTCCAGGGCCCGGTCGACGTCGGTGAACTGCAGGTCTGCGGCGTCGTCGTACGCCGGCACCTCGTCGAGGTTGTTCTGCGGCAGGTAGGACAGCAGCGCCTTGACGTACTCGATCGCGTCCTCCTCGTCCGACCCCATGTAGTGGGCGTTGCCGGACTTGGTGTTGTGGGCGCGCGCACCGCCGAGGTCCTCCATCGAGACGTCCTCGCCGGTGACCGTCTTGATGACGTCGGGACCGGTGATGAACATGTTCGAGGTGCCGTCGACCATGACCGTGAAGTCGGTGACCGCGGGGGAGTAGACGTGCCCGCCCGCGCAGGACCCCATGATCAGGCTGATCTGCGGGATCACGCCGGAGGCGTGCACGTTGCGGCGGAAGATCTCGCCGTACAGGCCGAGCGAGACCACGCCCTCCTGGATGCGGGCGCCGGCGCCCTCGTTGATGCCGATGATCGGGCAGCCGGTCTTCATGGCGAGGTCCATGACCTTGGTGATCTTCTCGCCGTAGACCTCGCCCAGCGAGCCGCCGAAGATCGTGAAGTCCTGGGAGAACACGCAGACCTGGCGACCGTCGATGGTGCCGTAGCCGGTCACCACCCCATCGCCGTACGGCCGGTTCTTCTCCAGGCCGAACGCCGTGGACCGGTGCCGGGCCAGCTCGTCGAGCTCCACGAACGACCCCTCGTCGAAGAGCATCTCGATCCGCTCCCGCGCGGTCTTGCGACCCTTCGCGTGCTGCTTCTCGACGGCCTTCGCCGATCCGGCGTGCACCGCCTCGTCGAGCCGACGGTCCAGGTCCGCGAGCTTGCCCGCGGTGGTGTGGATGTCGATGTCTTCGGGGACGTCGGTTCCCTCGCCGGGCTGGGCACTCATCAGGGTCTGGCTCCTCACTGGCACGTCGTTTGGACCGTGGGCCAATGTAGTGCCCGTGACCGCCGAACCGCTGAGACGCCCGTCACTCGACCCGGCACCGCTGGCCGCGCTGGCGCCCGACCTGCAGGTGGAGGTCCTCGAGACGGCGACGTCCACGAACGCCGTCGGAGCCGAGCGGGCGCGGGCCGGCGCACCGGACGGGCTGGTCGTCGTCGCCGAGCACCAGACCGCCGGCCGGGGGCGGCTCGACCGGAGCTGGGAGACCCCACCGCGCTCGTCCCTGACGTTCTCGCTCGTCCTGCGGCCGACGGTGCCGGCGGCCGCCTGGCCCTGGCTGCCGCTGCTGACCGGGCACACGGTGGCCAAGACCCTGCGCGCGGCCGGGTACGCCGACGCCGGGGTCAAGTGGCCCAACGACGTCCTGCTGGGCGACCGCAAGGTCGCCGGCATCCTCGTCGAGCGCGTGGACACGCCGTCCGGCCCCGCCGCGGTCGTCGGCGTGGGGCTGAACGTCTCCCTGACCGCGGACGAGCTGCCGGTGCCCACCGCGACCTCGCTGGCGCTCGCCGCGGGCCCGGCACCCGACCGCACCGCGCTGCTGGTCGACCTGGTCCGCGCGCTGCGCGAGGCGAGCGACGCCTGGCAGGCGGGCGGACCGGAGGCGGTCACGCACCTGCGCTCGTCGTACGCCGCCGCCTGCGTCACCGTCGGTCGCGAGGTCCGGGTCGACCTGCCCGGCGGCGAGGTGCTGACCGGGCGGGCCACCGGTGTGGACGAGAGCGGGCGGCTGGTCGTCCAGGCGCCGGACGGGGAGGCCGTCGTCGGCGCGGGCGATGTCGTGCACGTGCGGCCCGTCGATCGGCCGTCCGATCAGTGACATGATCGGTGTGTGGTCACCACCGAAGATTCGCCGTGTGTCCCGCACCCCGGGCACGCACCTCGCTGCGTTGGCGTCGCTCGACAGACAACCCGGTATGCCCTCGCTCCGCCGCCTTGCGAGGCACACACCCGGAGCACGGGCCACCCCCGACGAACCTCCGGCGGTGACCACTAGTGTCCATCTCACGCAGACTGCTCAACGAGGGTGAGACCGTCGTCGTCGACACCCGCACGCACGTCAAGGCCCTGCTGTGGCCGCTGCTCTGCCTGGTGGCCCTCCTCGCCGTCGGCACCTGGGCGCAGGCCACGATCGACCAGGGCACCGTCACCCTGGTGGTCTGGGCCCTCGTCGCCATCGCCGCCCTCTGGTTCGTGCTGCGGCCCTTCGTCGTCTGGGCGACCGCGACCTACACGTTCACCGACCGGCGCCTGATCACGCGCAGCGGTGTGCTCGTCCGGCGTGGCCACGACATGCCGCTCGCGCGGATCAGCGACATCGCGTACGAGTACGGGATCGTGGACCGCATGCTCGGCTGCGGGACCCTGGTCATCTCCGACGCGAGCGAGCGGGGGCAGATCAAGCTGCACGACATCCCGCACGTCGAGGAGACCCAGCGCAAGGTCAACGCGATGCTGCAGGACCTCAACAACCCCATGGCAGGTCATGAAGGAACCTGATCCTGTCCCCGGGGCCCACGACCTCGAGCGCGCGATCCTCGGCCAGGACCCGGTCTTCAACGCCGCCGACGTCGCCGCACGGACCGGCGTCACGATCGACGAGGCGCGGCGGCTCTGGCGGGCCCTCGGCTTCCCCGAGCACGGTCTCGAGACGGCGTTCACCGACGCGGACAGTGACGCCCTCTCGGTCCTGATCGGCGTCGTCCGCGCGGGCCTCATCGACTTCGACATGGCGGTGAACCTGACGCGGGCGGTCGGCCAGACGATGGCCCGGCTCGCCGACTGGGAGGTCGCGACCCTGGTCCACCGGGTCGAGGAGCTCGAGGCGAGCGAGGAGGCGACCGGCAGCCGGATCGGGTCCGCACTGCGCCTCGTCGACGAGATCCAGCAGCCGTTCGAGGAGCTGCTGGTCTACGTCTGGCGGCGGCACCTGGCCGCCGCGGTCGCCCGCGTGGAGGCGCTCCGCGCGAACGAGGAGGACCTCAACACCGTCCAGCTCACGGTCGGCTTCGCCGACATCGTCAGCTTCACCGCGCTGTCCAACCGGCTGACCGAGGAGCGGATCGGCGACCTCGTCGAGCTGTTCGAGTCGCGGTGCGCGGACGTGGTGGCCGCCCAGCGGGGCCGGATCATCAAGAGCATCGGTGACTCGGTCCTGTTCGTGAACGACGACCCGGTCCGGGCCTACGACACCGCCGAGGGGATCATCAACGTGGTCGGCCGCGACACCCGGATGCCCGACATCCGGGTCGGGCTCGCGAGCGGATCGGTCGTGATGCGGCTCGGCGACGTGTTCGGCCCGCCGGTCAACCTGGCCGCCCGGCTGACCGCGGTGGCCCGGCGGAACCGGATCATCATCGACCAGACGACGGCCGACCTGCTGCCCGGCGAAGAGTTCGAGACCCGCCCGTTGCCGGCGCGGCCGGTGCGCGGGTTCGGCATCGTCGAGCCGGTGGCGGTCCGCCGCAGCTGAGCCTCTTCTTGACGACGTCAGGAGTCCGGATCTCAGTTTCCGCGTTTGCCGGTCAACCGGCCCCGACCCTCCCTACCGTGGAGAGATGATCGAGGTGCAGGACATCCGGCTCGATCCCGACTCTCGGCGCGTCTGGCGCGGGGACGAGGAGATCGTCCTGTCCCGCAAGGAGTTCGACCTCGTCGAGATCCTGATGGAGCGCGCCGGACGCATCGTCACGCGCGAGGAGCTGATGCGCGAGGTCTGGCACACGACGTTCTGGACGTCGTCGAAGACGATCGACGTGCACCTGGGCTGGGTGCGCCGGAAGCTGGGTGACGACAGCCGGAACCCGCGGCTGATCACCACGATCCGCGGCCAGGGCCTCCGCTTCGAGACCGAGGACCGCACCCGCTGACCGCGGCCCACACCCCCTAGGGTGTGGATGTGCCCAGCTCTGTGCCCAGCTCTGTGCCCGGCTCCGACCACAGGCTCGCGCCCACCCTCGCCGTGATCGGCGGCGGCCAGCTGGCCCGGATGATGGCCGAGCCGGCGGCCGCGATGGGGATCCCGCTGCGGCTGCTCGCCGAGGCCGAGGGCGTCTCCGCGGCCCAGGTGATCCCCGACCACCTGGTCGGCGACTACCGCGACCTCGAGACGCTGCGGAAGGCCACCGACGGGTGCCCCGTCGTGACCTTCGACCACGAGCACGTGCCGACCGGCCACCTCTACGCGCTGGCCGACGACGGGATCGCCGTCCGGCCCGGCCCGGAAGCCCTCGTCCACGCCCAGGACAAGGCTGTCATGAGGGAGCGCCTGGCCGAGCTCGGCGTGCCCTGCCCGCGCAACGCCGTCGTCGGTTCGGTGCGGGACGTGGAGGCGTTCGGGTTCCCCTGCGTGCTCAAGACGACCCGGGGCGGGTACGACGGCAAGGGCGTGTGGTTCGTCCGCTCGGCCGCCGACTGCGACGAGGCGTTCGCGTCCGCCGGGGCGTCCGGGGTCCGGATCCTCGCCGAGGAGCTCGTCGACTTCCGCCGGGAGCTCTCCGCGCTGGTCGCGCGGTCGCCGAGCGGCCAGGCGGCGGCGTACCCGGTGGTCGCCTCGACGCAGAAGGACGGGATCTGCCACGAGGTGATCGCCCCGGCCCCCGACCTGTCGTCCGAGCTCGCCGGCGAGGCGCAGGAGATCGCGCTGCGGATCGCCGGGGCGCTCGACGTCACCGGCATCCTCGCGGTCGAGCTGTTCGAGACCCGGGACGGTCGTGTGCTGGTCAACGAGCTCGCGATGCGCCCGCACAACACCGGTCACTGGACCCAGGACGGTGCGGTGACCTCGCAGTTCGAGAACCATCTCCGGGCCGTGCTCGACCTGCCGCTCGGCTCGCCGGCCCCGCGCGAGCGCTGGACGGTGATGGTGAACATCCTCGGCGGACCGCACGAGGAGGTCGGCCGGCTGTACGACGGCTACCCGCACGCGCTGGCCCGCGACCCGTTCCTGCGGGTGCACCTGTACGGCAAGGAGCTGCGGCCGGGACGCAAGGTCGGCCACGTCAACGCCTACGGCGACGACCTCGACGACTGCCTCGAGCGCGCGCGGCACGCCGCCGCGTGGTTCCGGGGCGACCTGGGCAACGAGAGTGAGTGAGGTGGTACCGGTGGGCGAGCCTGTCGAGTCGCTGCGGGTCGGCATCGTGATGGGATCCGACTCCGACTGGCCGGTGATGAAGGCGGCCGCGGAGGCGCTGGGCGAGTTCGACGTGGCGTACGAGGCCGACGTCGTCTCGGCGCACCGGATGCCCGAGGAGATGCTCGAGTACGGCCGCTCCGCGGCGTCGCGTGGCCTGTCGGTGATCATCGCGGGCGCCGGCGGAGCGGCCCATCTGCCGGGCATGCTCGCGTCCGTCACGCCGCTGCCCGTGATCGGCGTGCCGGTTCCGTTGACCTACCTGGACGGCATGGACTCGCTGCTGTCGATCGTGCAGATGCCGGCCGGCGTCCCGGTCGCCACGGTCGCGGTCGGAGGCGCGCGCAACGCCGGCCTGCTGGCCGTCCGCATCCTGGCCGCGACCTCGCCCGACCTGCGGGAGCGGATGACTGCGTTCCAGGCCGAGCTGAAGGCGACCGCCCAGGCGAAGGGCGCCGCGGTACGCGGCGACAGCCCCGGCCGGCGCGTGGGGTTCTGAGCGCCCTCGCCGCGAGCTTGCTCGCGGCGAGACCGGGCGCCAGGTCGAGTAGGCGCGCGACCGACGAAGGAGGTCGCGACCGGCGTATCGAGGCCTAGTCCTCGCGGCGCTCGCCGGCCCCCGGCAGGGCGGCGACGAACGGCAGCTGCGCGAGCCCGTTGACCGCGATCGAGTAGACGAGGAACGCGACCGCCTCGGTCGGGTGGTCGAGGTCCCAGAGCGCCAGGCAGGCGAGCCCGAAGACGATCACCTTGACCACCGGCCGCAGCAGCGGACCGCCGTAGCGCGCCTTCGGGGAGGCGAACCAGTACCACGCCTGGGCCGCCGCCAGGGGGAGCAGCCAGACCCAGATCCACCACGGGTCCTGGGCGTAGCCCCAGACGGCGAACACCGCCACCGCCACGACCTCGTCGAGGAACACCAGCGTGAGGATCAACCAGCCGATCGCCGTCACCCCTCCATCGTCGCGCGTCACTACAGTGCGCGCATGCTGTTTCCCGACGCCCGGCGCGCCGTCGAGGCGTACGCCGACCAGCCGCCGGTGTGGTCCGCCGGCTACGACATCGACGCGGCCCGCGCCGACGCGCGGGCGCTGGCCGCCGCGGAGCCGCGCGAGGACGTCGCGGACGTCGTGGATGTCGACGCGGACGGCGTACCGGCCCGGCTCTACACGCCGACCGGTCCGGGCTCCGGTGTCGTGGTGCACGTGCACGGGGGCGGCTTCGTCTTCAACGACGTCGAGGTCCACGACGCCAGCGCGCGCCGGCTCGCGAACCGCAGCGGCCTGCGGGTGCTGAGCGTCGAGTACCGCCGGCCGCCCGAGCACCGCTTCCCGGCGGCGGTCGAGGACACGGCGGCCGCGGCCGGCTGGGCGTCGCGGACCCTCGGCGACCCCTTGTTCGCCCACGGCGACAGCGCGGGCGGCAACCTGGCGCTGGTCGACGCCCTGCGGCACCCCGGCCGCTACCGCGCGGTGGCGCTCGTCTACCCGTTCCTCGACCCGACCGCGGCGTTCGGCTCCTACCGCACGGCCGCCGACGGCTTCGACCCGCGCGAGGCCGCGTGGTACTGGCAGCAGTACGCCGCGGTGCCGGCCGACCTCGCGGACCCCGATCTCGCGCCGTTGCTGTCCGACCGGCTCGGCACGCTGCCGCCGACGCTGGTCGTGACCGCAGAGCACGACCCGCTGCGCGACGAGGGGGAGGAGCTGGCGCGCCGGCTCGCGGCGGCCGGCGTCGAGGTCACCGCCACCCGCTACCTGGGCCAGCTGCACGGCTTCTGGCGCCATCCGCAGGCGTTCGCCGCGGCCGAGCCGCTGATGCGTCAGGTCGCCGGATTCCTGCGCCTGCACGGCTGAGAGGATGGACCCATGCGCGTGCACCTCGGCTGTGACCATGCCGGACTCGACCTCAAGGACCACCTGACCCGCTGGCTCACCGACCACGGGTACGAGCCGGTCGACCACGGCCCGTTCGTCTACGACGCGCTCGACGACTACCCGGTGTTCTGCCTGCGTGCCGCCGACGCGGTCGCGCGCGAGCGGGCCGAGGGACTCGACAGCCTCGGCGTGGTGATCGGCGGCTCCGGCAACGGCGAGCAGATGGCGGCCAACAAGGTCTCCGGCATCCGCTGCGCGCTCGTCTGGTCCGAGGAGACCGCGCGGCTGGCCCGCGAGCACAACGACGCCAACGTCGTCTCGGTCGGCGGCCGGATGCACTCCCTGGACGACATGACGCGCTTCGTCGAGGTGTTCCTTGCCGAACCGTTCAGCGGCGAGGAGCGGCACGTACGCCGGATCGGCCAGCTCTCGGCGTACGAGCAGACCGGGGACCTGCCGCCCCTGCCCGCGTCCGCCGGCGATGCCTGAGGGGCACACCCTCCACCGCCTGGCCGACGAGCTCGCCAGCACCTTCGGGGGCCGGGCGGTGCGGGTCGGCAGCCCGCAGGGCCGCTTCGCCGCGTCCGCGGCGCTCGTCGACGGCGAGGTGCTCGAGGGTGCGGAGGCGTGGGGCAAGCAGCTGTTCGTGGCCTTCCCGGGCGACCGGTTCGTGCACGTCCACCTGGGCCTGTACGGCAGGTTCGACATCCGGCGTGACGTCCCCGAGGTGCCGCCCGCCGTCGGCCAGGTCCGGCTCCGGCTCGTCGCGGAGCAGGGGGAGGCCTGGTCGTTCGCCGACCTGCGCGGACCCACCACGTGCGACCTGGTGACGCGCGAGCAGCGCGACGCGGTCGTGGCCCGGTCCGGGCCCGACCCGCTGCGCGACGACGCCGACCCCGACCGCGCCTGGGAGCGGATCCGGCGCAGCCGCGCCCCGATCGGCGGCCTGCTCATGGATCAGGCCGTCCTCGCCGGCGTCGGGAACGTCTACCGCGCCGAGGTCCTCTTCCGGCACCGCATCGACCCCCTGCGGCCGGGCAGCACGCTGCGGCGCCGCCAGTGGCAGGCGATCTGGGACGACCTCGTCGACCTGATGCGCGAGGGCGTCCGCACCGGGCGGATCGACACCGTCCGGCCCGAGCACACGCCCGAGGCGATGGGCCGGCCGCCGCGCCAGGACGACCACGGCGGCGAGGTCTACGTCTACCGCCGCACCGGGCATGCCCTGCCACGTCTGCGGGAGCACGGTCCGCACCGCGGAGCTCCAGGGCCGCAACCTCTTCTGGTGTCCGCGATGCCAGCGCAGGTTCCGGTCCCGGGCACTACAGTGAGCCCGCCACCCGAGCTGAGGACCGAGGACGCCGCATGACGACTGGCCCCCGCACGATCCGGCGAGCCGTGCCGCGCGGCATGCCCCGGCACCACCGGACGCTGGCCTGGCTGGTCGCGCTGACCGTGGTGCTGACGGCGTCGGTGCTGGCATGGCCGGACACGGTCGCCCTGACCGTGCTGGTCGTGCCACTGCTGCTCGGCAGCCTCCTGATCAGTCCCCGGCACCTGCCGTGGTTCGTCGTCTTCCTCATGGTGATGCTGATGCTCGCGATCGGCGGGCAGCGCGACGTCACCGCGAAGACGGTCTTCGCGATCGCGGTGCTGTTCCTGCTCTGCTTCATCGTGCTGGTCACGTCGTTCCGGCGCTCCCAGCTGGGTGTCGCCGGTGCTCTCGGCGAGTCGATGCTCGTGGACCTGCGCGACCGGATCCTGAGCCAGGGCGGCGTGCCCCAGCTGCCCGTGGGCTGGCTGGTGGAGAGCGCGCTGCGATCGGCCGGCGGGACGCCGTTCGCCGGGGACTTCGTCGTCGCGACCCGCCCCCGGCACAGCACGCGCGTCGAGCTGGCGATCGTGGACGTCTCCGGCAAGGGGGAGCAGGCCGGCACCCGCGCCCTGCAGCTGTCCGGCGCCTTCGGCGGCCTGCTCGGGGCGCTGCCGCCGGAGGAGTTCCTGCCGGCGGCGAACGACTACCTGTTCCGCCAGAACTGGGCCGAGGGCTTCGCGACGGCGATCCACCTGTCGCTCGACGTGGCGACCGGCGAGTTCGAGGTGCGCACCGCGGGCCATCCGCCGGCCGCGCAGCTCGAGGCCGGCGCGGGACGGTGGACGGTGCACGAGGCCGAGGGCCCGGTCCTCGGGCTCATCGACGACGCCGAGTTCACCGCCGTCCGGGGGCTGCTGCGACCCGGCGACGCCCTGCTGCTCTACACCGACGGCATGGTCGAGACGCCGCGCCGCGACATCGGCATGGGCATCGACCGGATGCTCGGCCAGGCCGAGCGGCTCCTGCGTGGGACCTTCGACGGCGGCGCCGACCGGCTCGTGGAGTCGCTCGGGTCGGAGAACGACGACCGGGCGCTGGTGCTGGTCCACCGGCGCTGAGCACCGACGCCGAGGATCGACGTCGAGGATCGACGCTGAGCAGCGACGCTGATTCCGGGAGGTCAGTGCCGGTGTGGCACGATGAGTCCCGCACCCGGCCGGCGCCCACGGCGGTCGAGCGCGCGCGGATGTAGCTCAATGGTAGAGCCCCAGTCTTCCAAACTGGCTACGCGGGTTCGATTCCCGTCATCCGCTCCAAGGGCCCATCCGCTGCCGCGAGTCCACGGCTGAGGAGGGGGCCTTGGCGGGGCGTAGCGTAGTGGCTAGCGCGCCTGCTTTGGGAGCAGGAGATCGCAGGTTCGAGTCCTGTCGCCCCGACGCACCACCCAACCCCATGACCATCTAGGAGAAGACCTGTGAAGAGCGCCGTCGAGACCTTGAGCCCGACCCGGGCCAAGCTGACCGTCGAGGTGCCCTTCGAGGAGCTCAAGCCGAGCCTCGACGCGGCGTACAAGCAGATTGCCAAGCAGATCAACGTCCCCGGCTTCCGCCGGGGCAAGGTCCCGCCGGCCGTGATCGACCGCCAGGTCGGCCGCGGCGCCGTGCTCGACCAGGCGATCAACGACGTGGTCCCGCAGAAGTACATCGAGGCGCTGCAGGCCAACTCCCTCCAGCCCATCGCGCAGCCGGAGATCGAGGTCACGAAGTTCGAGGACAACGACGCGCTCGAGTTCACCGCCGAGGTCGACGTCCGCCCCTCGATCGACCTCCCCGGCTACGAGGGCCTCGAGGCGACGGTCGACGACGTCGAGCTCACCGACGCCGACGTCGAGGAGCAGGTGCAGGCGCTGCGCGAGCGGTTCGCCACCCTCATCGATGTCGAGCGCCCCGCTGCCGACGGCGACTTCGTGGTCATGGACCTGGTGGCCTCCCGGGACGGCGAGACCGTCGAGGGCGCCGAGGTCAGCGGCATGTCGTACCAGGTCGGCCGCGGCGGCATGCTCGACGGCCTCGACGAGGCGCTGGCCGGTATGGCGGCCGGTGACGAGAAGACCTTCACCTCCCAGCTGGTCGGCGGCGACCTGGTGGGCCAGGACGTCGACGTGCGCGTCACGGTGACCCAGGTCCAGGAGCAGGAGCTCCCCGAGCTGGACGACGAGTTCGCCCAGATGGCGTCGGAGTTCGACACCGTCGCCGAGCTGACCGAGGACGTCCGCGAGCGCCTGGGCAGGGGCAAGCGCCTCGAGCAGGCCGCCGCCGCGCGTGACGCCGTCCTCGAGGCCCTGCTCGACAAGGTCGAGGTGCCGCTGCCCGAGGTCATGGTGACCGACGAGCTGAACGCCCGCCGCCGCAACATGGAGCAGCAGCTCGCGTACGCCGGGCTCACCCTGGAGAAGTACCTCGAGGACGAGAAGCAGACCGTCGAGGAGTTCGAGGCCGACCTCGAGCGCCGGGTCCGCGACGCGGTCGCCGCGCAGTTCCTCCTCGACGAGATCGCCAAGAAGGAGGAGTTCGGCATCGACCAGGCCGAGCTCTCCGAGCACCTCGTGCGGCGCGCCCAGCAGTCCGGGGAGGACCCGCAGGAGTTCGCCAACCACATGTTCGAGCACAACCACATCCCCGAGCTCGTGCAGGAGATCCTGCGCGGCAAGGCGCTGGCCCGGATCGTCGAGTCGGCCGTCGTCAAGGACGCCTCGGGCAACGTGGTCGAGCTGAAGGGCCTGCGCCCCGACGGCACCATCGGCGAGCCGGAGCCCGAGCCGGAGCCCGCCGAGGCTGCCGGCGACGAGGGTGCGGACCGAGGGCCCGCGGAGACCGCGGAGACCACCGAGTCCTGACACACCGCGGCGGCTCAGTGCACGACTGTGCACTGAGCCGCTAGGGTGCCGCCCATGAGCACCCGCACGGGACCGACGTACCTCGACGCCCTCTCGCTGCTCTCCGAGGTCGCCGACGAGCTGGTGGTGCGCAGCGTCCGCGACACCCACGACGCCTGGGCCGACCGCTTCGGCGGCTACCCGGGCCGCGGCATCGCGTCCGCGGTGTGCGCCGGGCTCGGCCTGGGCTTCCGCGCCGCCTCGGCGGGATTCGGACGCCTGGCGGACACCGGCGTCGGCCCGCGGCTGGAGGACACGCCGCGCGGTCGGTTCGTGAGCTCGGCGGTCAACGGCCTGATCGGCGACCGCCTCGCGCAGGAGCGGCCGCGGATGGCGATCCCGATGGCCGTCCGGGCGGCGGGCCGGGACGTGACGCCGAGCGGCCCGGACCTCGCGGCGGCGTACCCCGACGCCACCGGCAGGATCGTGCTCTTCCTGCACGGCCTGTGCGAGAACGAGTCCTACTGGGACCGCGGGCCGGACCCGACGTACGCCGCCGTGCTGGCCGAGCGGGGCTGGACGCCGGTCTTCCTGCGCGCCAACACCGGACTCGGCCTGCGCGAGAACGGGGTGGCGCTGTCGTCGCTCGCCCAGCAGCTCGTGGCGGCCTGGCCGGTGCCGGTGGCCCGGGTCGCGCTGGTGGGCCATTCGATGGGTGGGCTGATCATGCGGGCCGCCGGCGCGGTCGCCAGCGACGTCGACCGCCCCTGGACGGATCTGGTGTCCGACGTGGTCACGCTCGGCAGCCCCCACCTCGGCGCCCCGATCGCCCGCGGCATCGGGCACGGGAGCAGGGGCCTGGGCCGGGCGCCGGAGACCGCGGCGTTCGGCCGGATCCTGGACTGGCGCTCGGTCGGCGTCCACGACCTCGTGGCCGGACTCGCGCACGACGTCCCGCCGTTGCCGCACGCCCGCTACCGGCTGGTGGCGGCGACCGTGACGGCCCGGCCGCGGCACCCCGTCGGGCACGTCGTCGGCGACCTGCTGGTGCGGGTGCCCTCGGCGTACGGGCGGGACCGGCACGGGCAGGAGCTGTTCCCGGACGCCACCGTCGTCCACGTCGGCAGCACCGACCACTTCGGCCTGCTCAACCACCCCGACGTGCACCGGGCTCTGCGAGACTGGCTGGCATGACCGCCCCCTCCGCCGCCGACCGCGAGCTGCGCGCCGAGACGTACGTCGACGCGCCTCCCGAGCGGGTCTGGGCCCAGCTGACCGACCTGGCGCGCATGCCGGAGTGGAGCCCCGAGCTGGTGCGGATGGTGCCGCTCAAGCCCGGCGGCCTTCGGGTGGGGCAGTGGTACCTCGGCATCAACCGGCGCAAGGCGGTGGTCTGGCCGACCCGGTCGGTGGTCACCGAGCTCGAGCCCGGCCGGCGGCTCGTCTGGGACACGACGTCGAGCGGCGCCCGCTGGGTCTGGGAGCTGGTCCCCGAGGGGGACGGCACCCGGGTCGTGCACCGCCGGCCCGTGCCGACGGGGGTCACGGTCATGTCCCGGGTGTTCGCCCCCCTGTTCCTCGGCGGCAGTGCCGAGCACGCCGACGAGCTGGAGGCGGGCATGGCCCGCACCGTCGAACGCCTGAAGGAATCGGTGGGCTGAGTCGGGGGCGAGCGTCGGACGCCCCGGCGTACGGCGCCCGAAATCTGCTGTCGGCGAACAGCGAGGGATTGGCGTCGGTTCTGTCGGGGCTTCCGGCTAGGGTCGATGTCGTGACCCAGAACTCCAGCCCCCAGCTCAACGGCGGCGCGGGGATGAACGTCCTCGACGACCACATCTACCAGCGGCTGCTGCGGGAGCGGATCGTCTTCCTCGGCTCCGAGGTGCGCGACCAGAACGCGAACGCGATCTGTGCCCAGCTGCTGCTGCTCTCGGCGGAGGACCCCGAGGCCGACATCTTCCTCCACATCAACAGCCCGGGTGGTTCCGTGGACGCCGGCATGGCGATCTACGACACCATGAACTACATCCCGAACGACGTCGCCACGGTCGGCATGGGCCTGGCCGCCTCGATGGGCCAGTTCCTGCTGTGCGCCGGGGCGAAGGGCAAGCGCTACGCGCTGCCGCACTCGCGGATCATGATGCACCAGCCGTCGTCCGGCATGGGCGGGTCGGCCTCCGACATCAAGATCCAGGCCGAGCAGTCGATCCACATCAAGAAGGTCCTGCTCGAGCTGATCGCCGAGCACACCGGCCAGACGGTCGAGCAGGTCACCGCCGACGCCGACCGCGACCGGTGGTTCACCGCCGCCGAGGCCAAGGACTACGGCCTGGTCGACCAGGTCATCACCAGTGCCCGCGAGGCCGCCGACTCCGGCCGCCCTGCCCACGGCTCCAAGAACTGAACAGGGACCGACATGAACTACTACATCCCGCAGTGGGAAGAGCGCACGTCGTACGGCTTCCGTCGCATCGACCCCTACGCCAAGCTGTTCGAGGACCGCATCATCTACCTCGGCACGCCGATCTCCGACGACGTCGCGAACGCGGTCATCGCGCAGCTGATGTGCCTGGAGTCGATGAACCCCGACCAGGACATCCAGATCTACATCAACAGCCCCGGTGGCTCGTTCACCGCGCTCACCGCGATCTACGACACGATGAACTTCATCAAGTCCGACGTGCAGACGGTGTGCATCGGGCAGGCGGCCTCGGCGGCGGCGATCCTGCTGGCCGCCGGCGCGCCGGGCAAGCGCCTGGCGCTGCCGAACAGCCGGATCCTGATCCACCAGCCCTACACGGAGGGCACGTTCGGCCAGACCTCCGACATCGAGATCCAGGCCAACGAGATCCTGCGGATGCGCGGGCTGCTGGAGAAGATGATCAGCGACCACTCCGGCCGCTCGATCGAGGAGGTCAGCCGCGACATCGAGCGCGACAAGATCCTCACCGCCGAGGAGGCCGTCGACTACGGCCTGATCGACGCGGTGATCGAGTCCCGCAAGGGCACCCCCGCGCTGGCCTGACGGTCGTGCCGCGACGCCGGAAGACGAGCTTCGTGTCTCTCCCCCCAACCGGGGGCGGCACGGGGTACCGTCGGAGGCACTGCAGCACCTGCCGGACCCGCTCCACCCGCTCGACCCGCTCGAACTCATTCGGAGGATGACCGCCCGTGGCACGTATCGGTGACGGAGGCGACCTGCTCAAGTGCTCCTTCTGCGGGAAGAGCCAGAAGCAGGTCAAGAAGCTGATCGCGGGCCCCGGCGTCTACATCTGCGACGAGTGCATCGACCTCTGCAACGAGATCATCGAGGAGGAGCTCTCCGAGGGCGCCGAGGTCGGGCTCGACGAGCTGCCCAAGCCGAAGGAGATCTTCGAGTTCCTCAACTCCTACGTGATCGGCCAGGAGCAGGCCAAGAAGACGCTGGCGGTGGCGGTCTACAACCACTACAAGCGGGTGCAGGCGGGCCTCCAGCCGATCTCCGGCAAGCACAGCAAGGAGGAGGTCGTCGAGGTCGCGAAGTCCAACATCCTCGTGATCGGACCGACCGGCTGCGGCAAGACCTACCTGGCCCAGACCCTGGCGCGGATGCTGAACGTGCCGTTCGCGATCGCCGACGCCACCGCGCTCACCGAGGCGGGGTACGTCGGTGAGGACGTCGAGAACATCCTCCTCAAGCTGATCCAGGCCGCCGACTACGACGTCAAGAAGGCCGAGACCGGCATCATCTACATCGACGAGATCGACAAGGTCGCGCGCAAGGCGGAGAACCCGTCGATCACGCGCGACGTCTCCGGTGAGGGCGTGCAGCAGGCGCTGCTGAAGATCATCGAGGGCACCACCGCCTCGGTGCCGCCGCAAGGGGGGCGCAAGCACCCCCACCAGGAGTTCATCCAGATCGACACCACCAACATCCTGTTCGTCGTGGGTGGTGCCTTCGCCGGGCTCGAGCACATCATCGAGCAGCGGGTCGGCAAGAAGACCCTCGGCTTCACCGCGGAGGTGCGCGGCAAGGCCGAGCGCGAGGCCGAGGACCTGCTCTCGCACGTGCGCCCCGAGGACCTCACCAAGTTCGGCCTGATCCCCGAGTTCATCGGCCGACTGCCCCTGATCGCGAGCGTCTCCAAGCTCGACCAGGAGGCGCTGGTCCAGATCCTCACCGAGCCGCGCAACGCGTTGGTCAAGCAGTACCAGAAGCTCTTCGAGCTCGACGGCGTCGAGCTGGAGTTCACCCAGGACGCCGTCGAGGCCATCGCCGACAAGGCCATGGAGCGCGGCACCGGCGCCCGCGGGCTGCGAGCCATCATCGAGGAGGTCCTGCTCCACGTGATGTACGACGTGCCGTCGCGCGGCGACATCGGCAAGGTCGTCGTCACCCGCGAGGTGGTCTTCGACGACGTCGCCCCCACCCTCATCCCGCGCGAGTCCGAGGCCAAGAAGAAGAAGTCGGCGTAGTCCGGCGGCGAAGCCGCGGGACGCCGTCCGCGCCGCAGCTTCCCGGTGAGCCGGGAAGCTCTCGCTCGTCGCCGCGAAGTTTCAGCCCAGAAGTGCAGGGGTTGCCCCGGAGGGCCGTTCCTGGCCCTACCTAGCCATGCCGGGCTAGTCCGTTCGGGCCATTTCGGCTCGAGGGTTTGGTGGGACGGCCTTCGTCCCGAAAGACTTCTTCCGTCATGAACGCGCGCCGCAAGCACCGGGTCTTCCTCGACCACAAGCCACCCCTGGTGGCGTTCGTGCTCGTGCTCGTGACCTCGATGGTGCTGCTGGTGCACGTGGCCCGCAGTGACGCGGCACCCGCGTGGTTGCGTCACGGCGTCTCGGACGTCATGGCCGGTGGTCTGCCCCTGCCCCAGCGGGTCGTCTCCGGGACGCCGCTCGAGCGCGTCGAGGCGGCGCCTGTGGTCGAGCCGCCGCCCCCCGCGCCGGTCGCCCCTCCGTCGTCGTCGACAGCCGATGCCGAGCCACGCGCTGCCGGTCCTGCGCCCGCTGCCGTGTCCGGGCCCGCGAAGCCGCAGCCCCGCGGCCAGGGCGCCCGTGGCCATGGCCACGCGACCCAGTCCGCGCCGGTGCCGCACGCGGCGCCCGCAGGGCCCGGCCTCACGCCCCCGGGGCCGCAGGCGCCTGGTGGTGCCCACCCGGGCCGCGGTCCCCGCGGACACGGGGTCGCCGACACCCCTCAGGGCCTGGCCGGCGAGCACGGCCCGATGCCCGGTGCCGACCATCCGGCCGACCACCCGGTCCGCGGAGCGGGCCGGGCTGAGCACGGCCAGCACCCCTGGTTCGACGGCGACCGCGGCCACGGCCACGGTCATGGGCGTGCGGACGAGCACGGGCAGGGCCACGAGCAGGGCCACGAGCAGGGACACGAGCATGACACGAGCAGGGACACGGCCACGGCAGGCGGGGCACGGCCACCGGGCACGGCCACGCACGTCACTGATCGAGCGACTTGTCGGGTGAAACCCGACCGACACGCCGATCCACCCCGGCGTGTCGGTCGGGTTTCACCGGTCAGCCGGTGAAACCCGCCGGCGTGTCGCCCGACCCGGTCAGCTCGCGTCCGCGGGGCTGACCTCGGCGTCGACGGTGATCTCGGAGGCCGCGTCGTCGACGGTGAAGACGAGATCGCCGGTGACCTTGCCGGTCTTGCGCAGGTCGTCGGCGGCCTGCTCGGCCGCGCGGACCATCGCCTCGGGTCCGCGGATCTCGACGCGGGACAGCTCGGCGCGCATCGACACCTTGGCGCTGGACTTCGCGCCGCGGATGCCGATCAGGGCGGCGGCGACCGCGTCGAGCGTGGCGGGGTCGGTCGCGGCGGCCGAACCGAGCTCGGTCACCGTGGGCCAGGAGCTCTGGTGGATCGAGCCGCCGGACTCGGCGGCGCGCCACCAGGACCAGACCTCCTCGGTCACGTACGGCAGGAACGGCGCCAGCAGCCGCAGCTGGACGTCGAGCGCGATGGCCAGCGTGGCCTTCGCCGAGACGGTGGCGACGCCGTCGTCGGCGTACGCCCGCTCCTTGACCAGCTCGAGGTAGTCGTCGCAGAACTCCCAGAAGAACTTCTCGACGGTCTCGAGGGCGGTCGTGTAGTCGTAGGCCTCGAACGCGTCGGTCGCCTTGCGGATCACCTCGGCGAGCCGGCCGAGCAGGGCGCAGTCGACCGGCTCGGAGACCTCGAAGGAGTTCGCCTCGGTCGCGCCCACGCCGCCGAGCACGAACTTCGACGCGTTGAGGACCTTCATGGCCAGCCGTCGGCCGACCTTCATCTGGCTCTCGTCGAACGGCGAGTCGAGGCCGGGGCGCGCCATGGCCGCCCGCCAGCGGACGGCGTCGGCGCCGAACCGGTCGAGGATGTCGGTCGGGACGACCACGTTGCCCTTCGACTTCGACATCTTCTTGCGGTCCGGGTCGACCACGAAGCCCGAGATCAGCGCGTGCGACCAGGGCGCGACGTGGTTCTCGAAGTGCGCGCGCACCACGCGCGAGAAGAGCCAGGTGCGGATGATGTCGTGCGCGTGCGTGCACAGGTCCATGGGGAAGACCCGCTGCCACAGGTCGTCGTCGGACTCCCAGCCACCCGCGATGTGCGGCGTCAGGGACGACGTCGCCCAGGTGTCCATCACGTCCGGGTCGCCGATGAAGCCGTTCGGCTTGCCGCGCTGGTCCTCGGTGTAGCCGCGCGGGGCGTCGGTCGACGGGTCCACCGGCAGCTCGGCCTCGGTCGGCAGCAGCGGGTGGGCGTAGTCCGGCTCGCCGTCGGCGTCGAGGGGGTACCAGACCGGGAACGGGATGCCGAAGAACCGCTGGCGCGAGATCAGCCAGTCGCCGTTGAGGCCCCCGACCCAGTTGTCGTAGCGGTGCCACATGTGCTCGGGGACCCAGGTGATCTCCCGGCCCCGGTCGAGCATCTCCTGGCGCAGGCCGGCGTCCCGCCCGCCGTTGCGGATGTACCACTGGCGGGTGGCGACGATCTCGAGCGGCTTGTCGCCCTTCTCGTAGAAGTTCGTCATCCGCTGCGTGGGCTTCGGCTCGCCGTCCAGGTCGCCGGTCTCGCGCAGCTTGGCGACCACCGCCTCGCGGGCGGAGAACGCGGTCTTGCCCTTGAGGTCCTCGTACGCCGTCGCCGCCGGCTCGTGCGCGAGCCACTCGGGCGTCTCGCGGGACATGCGCCCGTCGCGGCCGATGAGGGTGCGGACCGGGAGGTCGAGCTCGCGCCACCACTGCACGTCGGTCAGGTCGCCGAACGTGCAGCACATCGCGATGCCGGCGCCCTTCTCCATCTCTGCGGCCGGGTGGGCCAGGACCGGCACCTCGACGCCGAACACCGGGCTGGTCACGGTCGAGCCGAACAGCGGCTGGTAGCGCTCGTCGTCGGGGTGCGCGATCAGTGCGACGACCGACGGGATCAGCTCGGGCCGCGTCGTCTCGATGAACACCGGCGACCCGTCCGGGCGGTGGAACGCGACCCGGTGGTAGGCGCCGGCGTACTCGCGGGCCTCGAGCTCGGCCTGCGCGACCGCGGTCTGGAAGGTGACGTCCCACAGCGTCGGCGCCTCCTGCAGGTAGGCCTCGCCGCGGGCGAAGTTGCGCAGGAACGCGCGCTGGCTGACGGTCTGCGCCTTCGGGCCGATCGTCGTGTAGTGCTGCTTCCAGTCCACGGACAGGCCGAGCGTGCGCCACAACTGCTCGAAGACCTGCTCGTCCTCGACGACGAGCTGCTCGCACAGCTGCGACGAAGTTGGGCCGGCTGATCGGCGACCTGGCGCTTGGGGTCCGGCTTCTCCGGGGGCGTGAAGTCGGGGTCGTAGGGCAGCGACGGGTCGCAGCGGACGCCGTAGTAGTTCTGGACCCGGCGCTCGGTCGGCAGGCCGTTGTCGTCCCAGCCCATCGGGTAGAAGACCGACTTGCCGCGCATCCGCTGGAAGCGCGCGATCAGGTCGGTGTGGGTGTAGGAGAACACGTGCCCGACGTGCAGGCTGCCGCTCACGGTCGGCGGCGGCGTGTCGATCGAGTAGACGTTCTCGCGCGGCCGGGTGCGGTCGAAGGCGTAGGTGTCGTCGGCCTTCCACTGCTCGCTCCACCGGTGCCTCGAGTCCCTCGAGGGCAGGCTTGTCGGGTACCGCTACGACGCGCCGCGGGGCGGTCGTCGTCTCCGGGGCCTGGTCAGCCTGGGTGTCGGTCATGCGAGAAATCCTAGGGCGGGGGCTCGCCGACCGGGAAACCGGTTGTGACCGCGGACGCGCGGTGGCTGACTTTGCGCATGCCTCTGGAGTTCACCGACGATCCTGCCGCGTTCCTCGACGCCACCCGCGAGCACCTCGCCGCGGACCCGGTGCAGAGCACGGTGATCGCCACCGTCACCGCCCGGTACGCCGCGGGCACCGGCTCACCCGCGCCGTACCGGTGGTGGGTCGATCGCGCGCGACGAGGGCGGCGAGATCACCGGGGTCGGGATGCGGACCGCGCCGTTCGCGCCCTACCCGCTCTACCTCCTGTCGATGCCGGACGACGCCGCCCTCGAGCTGGCGCGTGCGCTGCACGAGCGCGGCGAGGAGGTGGGCGGCGTGAACGGCGCGCTGCCGGCCGCCCGGACCGTCGCGGACGAGACCGCCCGGCTCACGGGTGGCGTCGTCGTGGAGGACGAGCACCTGCGGCTGTTCGAGCTCGGCGACCTGGTCGTGCCGCCGGCGCCCCCGGGCGGGCTCCGCCCGGCGGGCCGGGACGACGCGGACCTCTGCCTGGCGTGGTTCCGCGCATTCGGCGCGGACGCCGCCGAGCAGGCCGGCCGGGACGGCGAGCACGCGATGGAGGAGTTCTCGCTGGAGATGATGACCGCGCGCATCGACGACGGGCTGGTCTGGCTCTGGGAGGACGAGGCGGGCACCCCGGTCCACCTGACCGCGGCCAACCTGCCGGCCAACGGCGTGACGCGCATCGGGCCGGTCTACACGCCCAGGGACCAGCGCGGCCGCGGCTTCGCGAGCCGCGCGGTCGCCGAGGTCTCGCAGCAGTACGTCGAGCGGGGCGTCCGCTGCTGCCTGTTCGCCGACCAGGCGAACCCGACGTCGAACAAGATCTACGAGGCGATCGGATACCGCAAAGTCGTCGACATGGTCAACTTCTTGCTCTAGGGTCCGAATGTCATCGCACGGGGGCGATGTCATGGCTGCACGGGGACGGCCGCCCCCGGGCCGAGTTCTGCCCCTCGGGAGACCCACGTGAACCTGCGGCGAGCTGTGCGCGTGTCCGTCAGCCTGCTCCTGGCCATGCTGGGGTGCGTGGCGTTGCCCCTGGCGGCGCAGGCCGGATGCCCGATCGGCGGCTGCCCCGGAGACCCGCCGACCTACGACTACACCGCCGTGCTGAACGTGGAACGTAGCGCCGGCATGGTCACCAGTGACACCCAGAACGGTCACGCGATCAGCTGCCCCAGCACGTGCAGCGTCTCGGACACGCAGTCGTTGCCCACGACGGTGCGACCGTCGGACGGGTGGTGGACGTACACCCTCACGGCGAGTGGCGGCCCGGACGGGTATGCCCCGACGTGGGCCGGGTGCGCCGTGCAGCCCGACCGCACCTGTGTCGTCACCAACAGTGCGGAGTCGACGACCGTCACCCTGAGCTGGGTCGACCAGACGGCGCCCCAGCTCACGTTCGACCCGCCGGCCCGCATCGGTAGCGCGGGGGTGCTCACCGCGAGCGCGACCGACAACAGCGGAACGCCGCCGACGCTGCAGTGGTGGGTCGACGGGTCCGACACGGGCGTCCGTGGCGGCTCCTTCCGGGCCGGTGACCTTCCGAGCGGGAGCCACAGCATCACGGCGCGCGCCACCGACGCGACGGGCAACGTGCGCACCCACACTGCGACCGTTGTCGTGGACAAGGACGTCGCCCTCGCGGTGGGGGAGGTGCCCGCCTTCGTCGCCCAGGCCCCGTCGGTGACCTTCTCCTCGACAGACACCGACGGCGTCAGGTTCTTGTGCCGCGTGGACGGTGGGTCGCGCTCGTCCTGCGCCTCGCCCTGGACCCCCACCGTCACCGAAGGTCGGCACACGATCGAGGTGGCGGCCACCGACGATCTCGGCAACATGCGGACCATGACGCGGTCTTTCACTCTCGACGCCACCGCGCCCGTGCTGTCCTTCTCGTCCGGCCCCGAGGAGGGTGCGACCGTCGCGGACGCGTCGGTGAGCCTCACCCTGCACGTGGTCGACGACCACCCGGGCACCCTCGCGTGCGCGCTCGACGGCTCGCCGGTGTCCTGTGCGCCGGACGCGCCGGTGGAGCTCACCGACCTGCCCGAGGGTGCTCACACGTTCACCGCCGAGGCGGTCGACCAGGCTGGGAACGCCACGGAGGCCGTCCGGCACTTCACCCGGGCCCCCGCCGATCCCGGCGACCCGGGCACCCCGGGCGACCCGGGCACCCCGGGCGACCCGGGCACCCCGGATGGCGCCGCGCTGACCGCTCCGGACGTGACCAGCGTGTACGGCGCCGCCGCGGTCATGACGGCCACCGGGTTGCCCGCGGGGGCCACCGGCACGGTGACCTTCGCGAGCGGGCAGGAGCAACTGTGTGCGGCCCCGGCCTCCCAGGGGAGCGCGACCTGCACGGTGCGGTCCGTGATCGGGGCGGGCACCCACAGCATCGACGTCACCTACTCCGGAGACCAGGTCGTCGCGCCCGCCACCGCGACACTCACCTGGACCGTGGCCAAGGCCCGTCCCAAGGTGGCACTCAGCGTGCCGCGCAGCCTGCAGAAGCGCCATGCAGGAGTGCTGCGCGTGCGCGTCCTCGGACCGGTCGCCGGTGCCGTGCCGGGCACCGTGGTCTGGAAGGTCGACGGCAAGAACTGGTGTCGCAGCGCGCTGCACAAGGGCGCGGCGACGTGTCGGCTCCGGCTCGGTCCTGGGCGTCACGTGCTGCTGGCCAAGTACACCGGGTCGGCGGACTACCGGGCGGTGACCGTGCGCCGCAAGGTCCGCATCGGGCACTGACCCGGGGGAGCGGTCCGGTTTCTGTCCGGCCGTTGGCGTCCCTAGACTCGATCCACCATGAGTGACACGCCCGCGGCCCCCCGCCTGGCCGAGACCTTCGAGGAGGTCGAGGACGCGCTGCTGTCGCGCTGGCCGGAGACCAGGCTGGAGCCGTCCCTGGACCGGATCCGGGCCTTCACCGAGGTGCTCGGCGACCCGCAGCGCGCCTACCCGGTGATCCACCTGACCGGCACCAACGGCAAGACCTCGACGTCGCGGATGATCGACACGCTGCTGCGCGCGCTCGAGCTGCGCACCGGCCGCTTCACCAGCCCCCACGTCGAGCGGATGACCGAGCGGATCTCCGTCGACGGGGAGCCGCTGACCGACGAGGAGTTCGTGCGCGCGTTCAACGACGTGGCGCCGTACACGCACCTGGTCGACGATTCCCAGCCGCACCCGCTGTCGTTCTTCGAGACCGTCGTGGCGATGGCGTACGCCGCGTTCGCGGACGCCCCGGTCGACGTCGCCGTGGTCGAGGTCGGCATGGGCGGTGCCTGGGACGCGACCAACGTCGCCGACGCCGCGGTCGCGGTCGTGCTCCCGGTCTCGGTCGACCACGCGGCGTACCTGGGGGAGACGCCGGCGGCGATCGCGGTCGAGAAGGCCGGCATCATCAAGCCGGGGTCGGTGGCCGTGCTCGCCGAGCAGGAGCCCGACGTGGCCAGCGTGCTGCTCGACCGGGCCGCCGAGGTCGGCGCGACCGTCGTCCGCGAGGGCGCGGAGTTCGGGGTGGTCTCACGGGTGCCCGCCGTCGGCGGCCAGGTGGTGTCGCTGCAGGGCCTGCGCGGCCGGTACGACGACGTCTTCCTGCCGCTCTACGGCGCCCACCAGGCCCAGAACGCCGCGGTGGCGCTCGCCGCGGTCGAGGCCTTCGTCGGCCGGGAGGGCGACGAGCCGCTCGACGACGAGGTGGTGCGCGCGGCGTTCGCCGAGGCCAGCTCGCCGGGCCGGCTGGAGATCGTGCGGCGCAGCCCCACCATCGTGCTCGACGCCGCCCACAACCCGCACGGGGCCACCGCGGCCGCGGCAGCACTGGAGGACTCCTTCACGTTCTCGCCCCTCATCGGCGTGATCGGCGTGATGGCCGACAAGGACCACGAGGGCCTGCTCGCGGCGTTCGAGCCGCACCTGGCCCACCTGATCTGCACCCAGAACGCGACCGACCGGGCACTGCCCGCGGAGCGGCTCGCCGCCGCTGCCCGCGAGATCTACGGCGACGACCGGGTGAGCGTGGCGCCGCGGCTCTCCGACGCGATCGACCAGGCAGCGGCGCTCGCCGAGGCAGGCGAGGCGTTCGGTGACCCGCTCGGCTCCGGCGCGGTGCTGGTCACCGGCTCCGTCGTGACCGTCGGCGAGGCGCGGACCCTGCTGGTGCGGCCGAGGGACCGGTCGTGAGCGGCGCGGTCGAGCCCGGCCCGGACCCGGAGCCCTTCGAGACGCCCGCTCGTCCCTCGCGGGCTCCTCAGGACGAGCGCACTCGGTCGCCGCGGCGCGGCATGTGCGCCGCCGTGCTCAGCCTGGAGGCGATCACGCTGGGGCTGACCACGCCGGTGATGATCACCATCGCCGGGGTGGCGACCGGCCCGGCGCTCGGTATCGGGCTCGGCCTCGCGGCCGCCTGCCTGCTGCTCGCCGGGATGCTGCGGGCCGAGTGGGCCTACAGCCTCGGCTGGGTGATCCAGGGCGCGGCGATCGCCCTGGGCGTGGTGATCCCCCTGATGTTCGTGCTGGGCGGCATCTTCGCGCTGCTGTGGGCCTCGGCGTACCTCCTCGGTCGGCGGATCGAGCGCGAGCGCGCCGCCGCGTTCGCGGCCTTCGACGCGGCCGAGCGGGGGAATCCGCCCGGCGCCTGACGGGCCGCCGCATGCGCCTTCACCCCTTCGGGTAGTGGGAGGTCCCGCCCAGGAGGCAGCCGTGCGTGTCCTGCTCGTCCACCCCAGCGCCCTGATGTACAGCGAGATCTTCCTGCGGCTCGAACCGCTGGGGCTCGAACGCGTGGCAGGAGCGGTGCGCCAGGCCGGACACGACGTGCGGCTGCTCGACCTGCAGGTCTTCGACCACGACGAGCTGTTCGCCGAGATCGAGGAGTTCGCCCCCGACGCGGTCGGGTTCGGGCTGAACTACCTGGCCAACGTGCCGGAGGTCATCGAGCTCGCCCAGGTGATCAAGCGGCGCCGTCCGCGGTCGCTGGTCTTCGCCGGCGGCCACAGCGTCTCGTTCATCGCCGACCACGTGCTCGCCCAGGCGGACGGGGCGATCGACGCGGTCGTGCGCGGCGAGGGAGAGGTGGGCGCGCCGCGACTGCTGGAGGCGTGGCGCGACGGCGCTCCCGCCGAGGCCCCGGGGGTGGTCACCCTCGACGGCCACGGCCCGGCGCCGTCGATGTTGGACAGCATCGACGACGTACCGCCCGCGCGGGATCTCACCCGCCGACGGCACAAGTACTTCATCGGCGTGCTGGACCCGGCGGCGTCCATCGAGTTCACGCGGGGCTGTCCGTGGGACTGCCACTTCTGCAGCGCCTGGACGTTCTACGGCCGCAGCTACCGCAAGGCCTCGCCCGAGGCCGCCGCCGAGGAGATGGCGTCGATACGCGAACGCGGGGTCTTCATCGTCGACGACGTCGCGTTCATCCGGCCCGAGCACGGTGACGCGATCGCCGCCGAGCTCGAGCGCCGCAACATCCGCAAGGAGTACTACCTCGAGACGCGGGCCGACGTCCTGCTGCGCAACCGCGAGGTCTTCGAGCGCTGGCGGCGGCTGGGACTCAACTACATGTTCCTCGGGATGGAGGCGCTCGACGAGGAGGGGCTCGACCTGTTCCGGAAGCGGGTGAGCCCCGACCAGAACTTCGAGGCGCTGGAGGTCGCCCGCGAGCTCGGCATCACCGCCGCGATCAACCTGATCGTCAGCCCGGAGTGGGGCGTCGCGGACTTCGAGCGGGTCCGCGACTGGGCGACGTCGGTGCCGGAGATCGTCAACCTCACGGTGATGACGCCCTATCCGGGAACGGAGATCTGGCACACGGAGTCGCGCAAGCTCACCACCCTCGACTACCGGCTCTTCGACATCCAGCACGCGGTGCTGCCCACCACGCTGCCGCTCCACGAGTTCTACCGCGAGCTGGTGAAGACCCAGTCGGTGCTCAACCGCAAGCACCTCGGCGCCGCCGCGGTCGCGAAGACGTTCGGGGTCATCGGGAGGAACCTGCTGCGCGGGCAGACCAACTTCCCGCGCATGCTCTGGAAGTTCAACAGCGTCTACAACGCCGACCGGCAGTACGGCGAACACCAGCGGGAGGTCAGGTACGAGCTGCCGCGCCCGGAGCACCGGGTGATCGAACGCGGCAACCGCCGCGAGCTGTACGTCCACAGCGGGCCCGGCCGGACGCACTCAGAGGGCTGACGTCAGCGCGGCCAGGGCGCGGTCGAGCTCGTCGTCGGTGACGCCGCCGAAGCCCACCACCAGTCCGGTCAGCCGGGCGGTGCGGCAGTACGCCGACAGCAGGTTGACCTCGAAGCCGGCCCGCCGGGCGGCCGTGCGGGCGGCCAGCGCCCGGTCCTGGGGCAGCAGCCAGGTCGAGTACATGCCCGCGACCGGGCCGGCGGGCTCGGCGTACGGCGCGAGCGCGGCGGCGACCCGCGGCGCCCGCTCGGCGTACACCCGCCGGGCGGTGCGGACCGCCTTGTCGACGTACCCGTCGCGCAGCAGCGCGATGAAGGCGCGCTGCACGGGCCACGGGGCGCCCTCGTGGGTGACCGCCCGGCGGGCGTTGATCGCGTCGAGGAGGTACGCCGGGGGCGCCAGCCACCCGAGGCGCAGCGACGGGGCCACGGACTTGGCGGCGGTGCCGAGGTAGGCGACCTGCGCGCGGTCGAGGCTGGCCAGCGCCGGGACGGGCGCGACGTCGTACCGGAACTCGGAGTCGTAGTCGTCCTCGACGACCGTGGTGCCGGCCGCCCGCGCGGCGTCGAGGAGCGCGACCCGGTCGGGGCCGGGCATCACCCGTCCGAGCGGGTGCTGGTGGGCAGGCGTGACGTAGCAGGCCGCGGCGCCGGTCAGGTCGGTCACCGCCTCGAGCGCGGGCAGGTCCCGGACCTCACGGCCCACGCCACGGACCGTCTCGACCGCCGCCCGGTAGCCGGGGTCCTCGACGGCCACCGGACCGGGTGGCAGGGCGGTGAGCAGGTGCCGCAGCCCGTCGGTGGTCCCGTTGGTCACCACGACCTCCTCGGGGTCCACCGCGAGGCCGCGGGTGCGCGCGAGCCGGTCGGCGAGCAGGGCACGCAGCTCGGGGAGGCCGCGCGGGTCGTCGTAGCCCCGGGGCGGACGCGCTGCCGAGACCTCGCGCCACGCCCGGCGCCACCCGGCCGCGTGGCGCGGATCGACCCAGGGGGTGCCGGCGTCGAGGCGGACGAGCCCGGACCTCGACGTCGGCGCGGGACGGGCGGCACCCGCCGGGCGCGTGGTCGCGGTCGCGGCGACGAACGTGCCTGCGCCGCGGTGCGCCTCCAGCCAGCCCTCCGCGAGCAGCTGCTCGTAGGCCTGCTCGGCCACCTGGCGGCTCACGCCCAGATCGGCGGCCAGGGCGCGCGTGCTCGGGAGGCGGTCGCCCCGCGACAGCGTGCCGGCGACCACCAGGTCGCGGATCCGGCCGGAGAGCTGGACGGCGAGCGAGCCCGGGAGCTCGCGGTCGAGCCGGAGGGGGAGAGTGGTCACGAGTGGCCTGTTCGACTGGCAGTGGATTGGCCCGTGCGTACAGGCCACTTGGGTGGCAGCGTAGCCGCGTGACCGACACGCCGCTCTCGCCCACGCCCCGCACGACGATCGGCCGCGGCCGCAACCGGATGGTCGCCGACCGCGAGGTCCTGCACGGCCTGCTCGAGGACGCGTTGGTCGCGCACCTGGGCGTCGTCGTCGGTGGGCACCCGGTGGTGCTGCCGACCGCGTTCGCGGTCGACCCCGACGGCCCGGACGAGGGCGGCACGCTCTACGTGCACGGGTCGGTGGCAGCAGGCTGGCTGCGGGCCGCGACCGACGCCACCGTCTGTGTGACGGTGACCGAGCTCGACGGGCTGGTCGCCGGACGGTCGGCGTTCCACCACTCGATGAACTACCGCTCCGCGGTCGTGATCGGGGCGGCCCGGGTCGTCGACGACCCCACCGAACGGCAGCGCGCCCTCGACCTGATCGTCGACCACATGGTCCCGGGCCGGTCCGCGACGCTGCGGCCCAGCACCCGCAAGGAGCTCGCGGCGACCGCGGTGCTCGCCGTACCGCTGCTCGAGGCGTCGATGAAGGCGCGGGCGGGCGGGCCCGGTGACGAGCCGGAGGACGTCGCCGCCGGCACCTGGGGTGGGCACATCCCGCTGTGGCGCACCGCGGGGGAGCCGGTGCCGGACCCCGACGCCGAAGGGCCGGTCCCTGCCGACGTGCTGGCCCGGAGCTCGTCTCTGTAGTCTCCCGGCCATGAGCCAGCGCACCCTCGTGATCGTCAAGCCCGACGCCGTCCGCCGCGGCCTGGTCGGTGAGGTCCTGTCCCGCTACGAGGCCAAGGGCCTGCGGACCGTGGTCATGGAGCAGCGGACGATCGACGGCGCGATGGCCGACCAGCACTACGCCGAGCACGTCGAGCGCGACTTCTACCCGCCGCTGCGCGAGTTCATCACCAGCGGGCCGCTGGTCGTGCTGGTCCTCGAGGGGGACGAGGCGATCGAGGTGGTCCGGGCGCTGAACGGCGCCACCGACGGCCGCAAGGCGGCGCCGGGCACCATCCGCGGCGACCACTCCCTCTCCAACCGCGAGAACCTGGTCCACGCCTCGGACTCGCCGGAGTCGGCGGCCCGCGAGATCGCCCTCTGGTTCCCCTCCCTGTAGCCGTCTCCGATGCCGAGTCGGCGCAGTCTCAGGCTGAGACATGCCTGAGCCCTGATCCACCGATCTTGCGCCTGCTGCGCGCCACCATCCGGGCGCGCTGGCTGCGTTGTCGCACCTCGACGGGCCTCCGGCCCGCCTTCGGCACTCCGCCTTGCCAGCACACCCGTCTGGTGACGCTCGCGACGGCGACGATCGGTGGATCAGGGCTGAGACTGCGCCGACTCGGCATCCAGAGTGAGCAGCGGAGAGGGAATCTGCTGGTCAGGCCGCGTGTCGTCCCCGGACGCCGCGGGACTCGTTCGTAGCCTGTTGTCACTTCTTCCCCATCTGCACCACTGGTGCACCCAGCGACAGGGCGACGCATGGCGAACAGCTTCATCGGCCGCGACATGGCCGTGGACCTCGGCACCGCCAACACGCTGGTCTACGTCCGCGGCAAGGGCGTGCTGCTCGACGAGCCGAGCGTCGTCGCGCTGAACGACACGACCGGCGAGGTGCTCGCGGTCGGCCACGAGGCCAAGCGGATGATCGGCCGCACGCCCGACCACATCACCGCGATCCGGCCGCTCAAGGACGGGGTGATCGCGGACTTCGAGGCGACCGAGCAGATGCTGCGGTACTTCATCCAGCAGGTGCACCGGCGCCGCTACTTCGCCAAGCCGCGGATGGTGATCTGCGTGCCGAGCGGCATCACCGCGGTCGAGCAGCGCGCGGTCAAGGAGGCGGGCTACCAGGCCGGCGCCCGGCGGGTCTACATCGTCGAGGAGCCGATGGCCGCGGCGATCGGCGCCGGGCTGCCCGTGCACCAGGCCACCGGCAACATGGTCGTCGACATCGGCGGCGGTACGACCGAGGTCGCGGTCATCTCGCTCGGCGGCATCGTCACCAGCCTGTCCGTGCGCACCGCCGGGGACGACCTCGACCAGGCGATCGTCGCCTGGATGAAGAAGGAGCACTCGCTCATGCTCGGCGACCGCACCGCCGAGGAGGTCAAGGTCACCCTCGGGTCGGCGTTCCCGCTCGCCGACGAGCCCGAGGCCGAGATCCGCGGCCGCGACATGGTCTCCGGGCTGCCGCGCACGGTCGTGGTGTCCAGCGCCGAGATCCGCCAGGCCCTCGAGGAGCCGCTGCACGCGATCGTCGACGCGGTGCGCACCACCCTGGACCAGACGCCGCCCGAGCTGGCCGGCGACATCATGGACCGCGGCATCGTGCTGACCGGCGGCGGCGCGCTGCTGCGCGGCCTCGACGAGCGGCTGCGCCACGAGACCGGCATGCCCGTGCACGTCGCGGAGGACCCGCTCACCTCGGTCGCCCTCGGCGCCGGCACGTGCGTCGAGGAGTTCGAGGCCCTCCAGCAGGTGCTGGTGGGCGACCAGCGGCGGGCCGGATGAGGCGGTCCGGATGAGGGAGCGACGCTGGCGTCGGCCGGACGGGCGGAAGCCGTCCCCGGGCGTGATGGCCGCGCTCGTGCTGGCCTGCCTGAGCCTGATGACGCTCGACGCGCAGGCCGGGGGACCGGTCGACTCGGCACGCCGAGCGGTCGGCGAGGCGTTCGGCCCGGTCGAGGTCGCGACCGCCACCGCCGTCCGGCCGTTCACGGCGGTGCCGACCTGGTTCCGCTCCAAGGACGACCTGCAGCGCGACGTCCTGAAGCTGCAGGCCGAGAACTCCCGGCTGCGCTCCGACCTCGCCACCACGGACTACGACAAGAACCGCCTCGACGAGTACGACGGCCTCACCGCCGCCGCGCGCAGCCTGGGCACCTCGCTCGTGCCGGCGCGGGTGGTCGGCCTGGGCCCGTCCCAGTCGTTCTCCCGCACGGTCACCATCGACGCGGGCTCGTCGGCGGGGATCCGCCCCGACCTGACCGTGGTCAACAACGACGGGCTGGTCGGCCGGGTCCTGCGGGTCACCCGCACCACGGCGACCGTGCTGCTCATCGTCGACGCCGACTCGGTCGTCGGCGCCCGCGTCGGCCGCAGCATGCAGGTCGGGCTGCTCCACGGCCGCGGCGTGCTCGGCAGCGACGGCCGCCTCGACCTCGAGCTCGTCGACCAGACCGCGGTGCCGGCCCGCCAGGACACGGTGGTCACGTGGGGGAGCGAGGCCGGTGGCCCCTACGTCTCCGGCGTGCCCGTCGGTCGGGTCACCCGCGTCTACAGCAGCGTGCGGGAGACCGCGCAGCGTGCGGTGATCGACCCCTTCGTGGACTTCGGCGCCCTCGACGTGGTCGGCGTCGTGGTGCCGTCCGGCACCGCCAGTGACCGCGCGGTGATCGAGGCGAACGGGACGCTGCGATGAGGAGGTCCCGATGAGCTGGCTCCGCGCGCTGGTCGCGTTCGCCGCAGTGTCGGTCGCGCTCGTGCTCCAGGTCTCGCTGTTCCCGCACCTGGCCTGGCACGGGATCGTCCCCGACCTGTGCCTGCTGGTCGTCGTGGGTGCCGCCCTGACCCGGGGCGCCCAGTTCGCCGCGGTGCTGGGCTTCGCCGCCGGCGTCGCGCTCGACCTCGCGCCGCCGGCCGACCACCTCGCCGGCCGCTGGGCGCTGGCGCTGGTCGTCGTGGGGTACGTCGCCGGCCGGGTCCGCCAGGACATCCGGCCCACGGCCGGCACCGTCGTCGCGACCGTCGCCGCCTCGTCGTTCGTCGGCACCTCGGTCTTCGCGCTGAGCGGGCTCCTGCTCGGCGACCCGATCGGCATGGGTGAGCTGCTCGAGGTGATCGCGGTCGCGGTCGTCTGGGACGTCGCGCTCACCCCGCTGGTGCTGCCGCCGGTACTCGCGCTCTTCCGTCGCCTCGACCCCGCCCTGGCCTAGCGATGGCGTCCCGTTCCGGCCGGCTCCGGCTGATCGTCGTCCAGGTGCTGGTCTTCTCGCTCTTCGCCACGCTGTTCGCGCGGCTGTACTACCTGCAGGTCGTCGGCGGTGCCGAGTACCACGCCCAGGCCGCGTCGCAGTCGGTCCGCGACATCGTCGTCCAGCCGCAGCGTGGCCTGATCGTCGACGACATGGGCCGCCCACTGGTCGCCAACCGGGCCTCGTGGGTCGTCTCCGTCGACCGGACCATGCTCGGCAAGATGACCGAGCACCAGCAGGGCGTGCTCCTCGGCCGGGTCGCGGGCGTGGTCCATCAGCCGGTGTCGCGCATCCGGCACGCGCTCGACGACCTGGAACGGCTCGCCGTACCAGCCGGTGCCCGTCGCCACCGACGTCGCGCAGGCGGTGGCGCTGCGCATCCTCGAGCAGCCCGAGGACTACCCGGGCGTGCTCGCCGAGCAGCAGAGCGTCCGGTCCTACCCGCGCCCCTTCGGGGTGAACCTCGCCCACGTGCTCGGCTACCTCAGCCCGATCACCGAGGACGAGTACGACCGCGCCCAGCAGGACGGCGACCGGTCGGTCAACGGCGCCTCGGTGGTCGGCCGCGCCGGGGTCGAGAAGGAGTACGACCGCTGGCTGCGTGGCATGCCCGGCTACAAGAGCGTCGCCGTCGACTCGATGGGCCGGGTCCTCGGCGACGACAGCGAGGTCGCCGGCCAGCCGGGGGACACCCTGGTCACCTCCATCGACGCCAAGGTGCAGGGCGTGGTCGAGCGCCAGCTCGCGGAGACGATCCGCACTGCTCGGAGGACCTACGACCCCGTCACCCACCGCAACTACCGCGCCGACTCGGGCGCGGTCGTGGTCATGGAGGCGAGGACCGGCCGGATCGTCGCGATGGCCAGCCAGCCGACGTACGACCCCGGGGTCTGGGTCGGCGGCATCAGCAAGGCGCAGCTCGACCACCTCTACTCCGACAAGGCGGGCAACCCGCTGCTCGGCCGCGCCACGCAGGGGCAGTTCGCCCCCGGCTCGACGTGGAAGCCGATCATGACCGTCGGTGCGCTCAACAACGGCTTCGGCCAGGACACCCGCCTGGACTGCTCCTCGGGACTGCAGGTCGGCAACCGGTGGTTCAAGAACTACGAGTCGGAGTCGTACGGCCCGATCACCTTCGCCCAGGCGCTCCAGCTGTCCTGCGACACCTTCTTCTACCGCGTCGGGCTGCACTTCTGGCAGAAGTACGGCTCGGACCCGCAGGACGTGGACGCCAAGGACCCGCTGGTGCAGGAGGCCAAGAACTTCGGCTTCGGCAGCCCGACCGGGATCGACCTGCCGGGCGAGGCGAGCGGCCGGATCGCGGACCGGCACTGGAAGCTCTCCTACTGGCGGGCGATGAAGGGCTACTACTGCCGGATGGACCAGAAGGGGACCGCCACCTCGCCGTTCCTGAAGCTGTTCGCGCACGAGTTCTGCGTCGAGGGCAGCTACTACCGCGCCGGTGACGCCGTGAACTTCTCGATCGGCCAGGGCGACACGATGGTCACGCCGCTGCAGCTGGCCCGGGCCTACGCCGCACTGTCCAACGGCGGCACGCTCTACGCGCCCCGGGTGGCGAAGGCGATCGTGAGCGCCGACGGCACCGTGCTCAAGCGCATCGACCCCAAGCCCGTCGGCCACGTCGACGCGTCGGCCGCCAGCCTGAAGTACGTCGACACCGCCCTCCAGGGCACGCCGAAGGTCGGCACGCTCGCCTGGAAGTTCGGCGGGTTCCCGCTGGACCGGGTGAAGATCCGCGGGAAGACCGGCTCGGCCGAGGTCTACGGCAAGCAGTCGACCTCGTGGGTGGCGTCGTACGACGAGGACTACGTCGTGATCATGATGGTCAGCCAGGCCGGCACCGGCTCGGGCACCTCCGGACCGGCGGTCCGCAAGATCTGGGAGTCGCTCTACGGCATCGACGGCATGTCGGTCGACCCGGCGAAGGCCGCCATCCCCGGCACCACCCCGCCGAGCGCGCTGCCGGTGTTCCTGAAGGACGGCAGCATCCTGCCGCCCGCCCGCCAGCGGAAGGACCACTGACGTGCCCCGGACACCCCGCCTCGACTGGGTCCTCCTGCTCGCCGTCCTCGCGCTGACCGCGCTCGGCAGCGTGCTCGTGTGGTCGGCCACCAGCCACCGCGAGGACCTCACCGGCGGTGACCCGTCGGCGTACCTGAAGAAGCAGCTGGTCAACATCGCCATCGGTGTGGTGCTGCTCGTGATCGTGCTGGCCACCGACCACCGCTGGCTGCGCATCGTCGCGCCGCTGGTCTACCTCGCCTCGATCGGCGGCCTGGTGCTCGTGCTCACCGCCGGGTCGACGGTCAACGGCTCGCGGTCGTGGCTCGACGTCGGCGGCATGTCCGTCCAGCCGTCGGAGTTCGCCAAGCTCGCGGTGGTCATCGGGATGGCGCTGTGGGTGGCCGAGCGGGCCGACGTGCGCCGCGGTCGCCCCGGCCGGGGCCTCGGCGACGTCGTCGGGATGCTGGCCATCGCGGGGGCCCCGGCGGTCCTGATCCTGCTCCAGCCGGACCTCGGCACCATGCTCGTGCTGTCGGCGACCGTGTTCGGCGTGCTCGCCGTCTCCGGTGCGCCGCGCCGCTGGCTGGCGCTGCTGGTGGCCGGCGGCGTGACCGCGGCCGCGGCGGCCGTCGCCGCCGGGTTCCTCCAGCAGTACCAGGTGGACCGGTTCCTCGCGTTCACCAACCCCGACCTCGACCCGCGTGGCGCCGGCTACAACGTCGAGCAGGCCCGGATCGCGATCGGCAACGGCGGCCTGTTCGGCCAGGGCCTGTTCCACGGCTCGCAGACCCGCTCCGGGTTCGTGCCGGAGCAGCACACCGACTTCGTCTTCACCGTCGCCGGCGAGGAGCTCGGGCTGGTCGGCGCGGGGCTGGTGATCGTCCTGCTCGGCGTCGTGATCTGGCGGGCGCTCACGATCGCCCGGCGTACCGACGACGTCTTCGGTCGGCTCGCCGCGGCCGGCATCGCCTGTTGGTTCGGCTTCCAGGCGTTCCAGAACATCGGGATGTGCCTGGGCATCATGCCGGTCACGGGCGTGCCCCTGCCGTTCGTGTCGTACGGCGGCAGCTCGATGTTCGCGGGCATGCTGGCCGTCGGTCTGCTGCAGAACATCCACCTGCGGTCCTCGACCGCGACGGTCCCGGTCCGCGACGCCGGGGTGCGGCTGGTCTCGGCGGTGCGCTGAGCACTGACCCGGGCCTGCGGAGGGCGACGCGCATCCGGAGAGGCTCTACGCTTGCCGACGATGAGTGAGCAGACGACGCCGGCCGCGAGCGACAACCACTCCGGGGAGTACTCCCACCGACAGGTGCTCACCATCCTGTCCGGGCTGATGCTGGGCATGTTCCTCGGCGCGCTGGACCAGACGATCGTCAGCACGTCGATCCGCACCATCGCCGACGACCTCAACGGGCTGTCGATCCAGGCGTGGGTGACCACGGCGTACCTGATCACGGCCACGATCACGACCCCGATCTACGGCAAGCTCGGCGACCTGTACGGGCGCAAGAAGCTGTTCATGTTCGCGATCACCGTCTTCATCGTCGGCTCGGCCGCGTGCTCGTTCGCCGACTCGATGTACCAGCTCGCCGCGTTCCGCGCGTTCCAGGGGCTGGGCGCGGGCGGCCTGTTCACGCTGGTGCTGGCGATCATCGGCGACATCGTGTCGCCGCGCGAGCGCGCCCGGTACACCGGCTACTTCATGGCGATGTTCGCCACCTCGAGCGTGCTCGGGCCGCTGATCGGCGGGTTCTTCGCCGGCGCCGACACGATCCTCGGCATCTCGGGCTGGCGCTGGGTGTTCCTGGTCAACGTCCCGATCGGGATCGCGGCGCTGTTCGTGGTGTCGGCGACCCTGCACGTCGACCAGGCGCACCGCGACCGGGGCAGCGTGCGGATCGACTGGTGGGGCGCGGCGGCGCTGGTCGTGGGGCTGGTCCCGCTGCTGACGGTGGCCGAGCAGGGCCGCCAGTGGGGCTGGGACTCACCCCGGTCGATCGCCTGCTACGTGGTCGGCGTTCTCGGCCTGGTGGGGTTCTTCGTCGCCGAGCGGTTGATGGGGCAGGCGGCACTGATCCCGCTGCGGCTGTTCCGGATCCGGGCCGCCGCGGTGACGATCTCCGCGTCGGTGATCGTCGGCATGGCGATGTTCGGCGGCATCATGCTGCTGCCGCTCTACATGCAGATCGTGCACGGCGCGACGCCGACCGAGTCCGGGCTGCTGATGCTGCCGATGGTGGTCGGCATGATGGGCGGCTCGATCGGATCGGGACAGGTGATCTCCCGGACCGGGCACATCCGGCTGTTCCCGATCGTCGGCTCGGCCGTCATCGTGGTCGGGCTCGGGCTGCTCTCGCTCTGCGACGCCGACACGGCGCTGCTGTGGGTCAGCCTGTCGATGCTGGTCCTCGGCATCGGGCTCGGCAACTGCATGCAGCCGCTGCTGCTGATCATCCAGAGCGCGGTGCCCCCGACCGAGATCGGCGTGGCGACCAGCTCGGCGACGTTCTTCCGGCAGATCGGCGGCACCCTGGGCGTGGCGATCTTCCTGTCGGTCCTGTTCAGCAGCGTCGGCGGGAACATCGCCGACGCCATCGTGGCCGACTCGCAGACCGAGCAGTGGCAGCAGACCGTCCGCGACCCCGAGGTGCTCGCCGACCCGATCAACAGGAAGGTCGTCCACGAGCTGGCGCACCCGACCCCGGACGGCGGGATCCTGGGCAAGGTCCAGGACGACTCGTCGATCATCGAGCGGATGGACCCGGTCCTCGCGCACCCGTTCAAGGCCGGCTTCGCCGACTCCATGGACCTGGTCTTCCTGCTCGCGGCCGGCACCGGGGTCCTCGCGTTCGTGATCCTGCTGTTCCTGCCACCGGTCGAGCTGCGGGCCACCTCCGCCAGCGTCGCCGCCCGCGCGCAGGCCACGGAGACGGTCGAGCCGCCGCTCTGAGCCGCCCGGCGGCCCCGCCCGCCGCTGCCTCCGGCCGGCCTCTGTTTGGATGGGCGCATGGACGACCAGATCGAGCCGGACATCGCCGACGCCGTTCACCACGTCGCCAACCGCTTCGGCGTCCGGGGGCTGCGGGACATGATCGAGCTCGCCCAGCAGGAGCTGGCGCGCGCCGAGGCCGCCCTCGAGGAGCTCGCGCCCGAGCCCGAGTGAGGATGGGGCGAGGGTTCGTCGGGACGCGAGCCGCCGACGTACGCTGGTGCCTTCCGAGTGGCCCAGCCCCCAGCTCTGTGAGGTTCCTGCATGTCCGCGCCCGCATCGGTCTTCCCACGGCTCGAGCCCCGGCTCCCGTCGGTCTCGAAGCCGATCCAGTACGTCGGCGGCGAGCTCAACTCGACGGTCAAGGACTGGGACTGCGCGCCCGAGGGTGAGACGGTCCGCTGGGCGCTGATGTACCCCGACGCGTACGAGGTCGGCCTGCCCAACCAGGGCGTGCAGATCCTCTACGAGGTCCTCAACGAGCGCGACTGGATCGTCGCCGAGCGCACCTACGCGGTCTGGACCGACCTGGAGCGGGTGATGCGCGAGGAGGGGATCCCGCAGTTCACCGTCGACGCCCACCGGCCGGTCCGCGCCTTCGACCTGTTCGGCATCAGCTTCTCGACCGAGCTGGGCTACACCAACATGCTCAACGCCCTCGACCTCGCCGGGATCCCGCTGCACGCGGAGGACCGGACCGACGAGGACCCGCTGGTCATCACCGGCGGGCACGCGGCGTTCAACCCGGAGCCGATCGCGGACTTCATCGACGCCGCCGTCCTCGGTGACGGCGAGGAGGTCGTCCTCGCGATCTCCGAGGTGGTCCGCGAGTGGAAGGCCGAGGGCCGCCCCGGCGGACGCGACGAGGTGCTGCGCCGCCTCGCGGTCAGCGGCGGCGTGTACGTGCCCCGCTTCTACGACGTCGCGTACGCCGACGACGGCACGATCGAGGCCGTCGTCCCCAACCGGCCCGGCATCCCGTTCCGGGTGCGCAAGCACACCCTGATGGACCTCGACAGCTGGCCGTACCCCGCCAAGCCGCTGGTGCCGCTCGCCGAGACCGTGCACGAGCGGTACTCCGTGGAGATCTTCCGCGGCTGCACCCGCGGCTGCCGCTTCTGCCAGGCCGGCATGATCACCCGCCCGGTGCGGGAGCGCTCCATCGAGACCATCGGTGACATGGTCGAGAACGGCATCCGCGCCTCCGGGTTCGAGGAGGTCGGCCTGCTGTCGCTGTCCAGCGCCGACCACACCGAGATCGGCGACGTCGCGAGCGGGCTCGCCGACCGCTACGAGGGCTCGAACGTCTCGCTCTCGCTGCCCAGCACCCGCGTCGATGCGTTCAACATCACCCTGGCCAACGAGTTCTCGCGCAACGGCCGCCGTTCCGGCCTGACGTTCGCGCCCGAGGGCGGGTCGGAGCGGATGCGGAAGGTGATCAACAAGATGGTCACCGAGGAGGACCTGATCCGCACCGTGGCCACGGCGTACTCCCACGGCTGGCGGCAGGTGAAGCTCTACTTCATGTGCGGGCTGCCGACCGAGACCGACGACGACGTGCTCGCGATCGCCGACCTCGCCAAGGCGGTCATCGCCAAGGGCCGCGAGGTCTCCGGTCGCAACGACATCCGCTGCACGGTCTCCATCGGCGGCTTCGTGCCGAAGCCGCACACGCCGTTCCAGTGGGCCGCGCAGCTCGACCACGAGACGACCGACGAGCGGCTGCGCAAGCTGCGCGAGACGGTCCGCGAGGACAAGCGCTTCGGCCGCGCGATCGGCTTCCGCTACCACGACGGCAAGCCCGGCACCATCGAGGGACTGCTGTCCCGCGGCGACCGCCGCGTGGGCCGCATCATCGAGGCCGTGTGGCGCGACGGGGGCCGCTTCGACGGCTGGAGCGAGCACTTCTCCTACGACCGCTGGGTCGCCTGCGCCGAGAGCGCGCTGGCCGGCACCGGCGTGGACCTGGCCTGGTACACCACCCGGGAGCGGGAGTACGACGAGGTGCTGCCCTGGGACCACCTCGACTCCGGGCTGGACAAGGACTGGCTGTGGTCGGACTGGGAGGACGCCCTCGCGGCCGCGGACGGGCAGGACATCGAGGTCGAGGACTGCCGCTGGACGCCCTGCTACGACTGCGGCGTGTGTCCCGAGATGGGCACCGAGATCCAGATCGGCCCGACGGGTCGCAAGCTGCTGCCGTTGTCGGTGGTCTGACCGCGGCGCGCCCTCGGGACGTCATACGGACAGAGCAAGGGGTGACACCGTCCGCATGACGTCCTGAGGCCCCGAGGCAATGTCGGTGGCCGGCGCGATGATCGGCCCATGACCGACCACGCCGCCACCGCCCGCGCCTTCGTCACCAGCCTGGACGCCCGCGACTGGGCCGCCTGGGAGGCGCTGCTCGCTCCCCACGTCGTCTACGAGATCCCGCAGACCCGCGAGCGGATCCGGGGACGGGCGGCGTACCTGGAGTTCAACCGGACGTTCCCCGGCGACTGGCGCATCGAGCCGGGGGTCGTGATCGCCGACGCGGAGCGGGCGGTCGTCTGGTTCCGATGGATCGAAGGTGGCGAGACCGCCGACGCGCAGGTGTTCCTCGAGTTCGACGACACCGGACTGGTCACCCGGGTCACCGACTTCTGGCCCGAGCCGTACGACCCGCCAGAGCGTGTCGTCGCGACCATCGAGCGCTACTGAGCCGAGCGCTCCTCGACAGCCCTCTCGAGCTGGTCCTCGACCGCGATCGGTCGCGACACGTATGCCGCGAGCCAGAACAGCGGCAGCGCGAGCACCAGCAGCAGCACCAGCGGCCAGGTCCAGCCGCCGGTCGCGTCGTGCACGACGCCGATGAGGAACGGCCCGATGGCGGCGATCAGGTAGCCGGTCGACTGGGTGAAGGCCGAGAGCGCGGCGGTGCCCTCGGCGGTGTGCGCCCGCAGCCCGATCAGCGTGAGGATCAGCGGGAACGTGACGGTCGCGACCCCCACGACGAGCGCCCAGAGGATGGCCAGCGAGTGTGGCGCGAGCATCAGGCCGACGTACCCGACGGGGTAGCAGGCGATCACGGGGAACAGCACACGCCGGGGGTCCGGGCTGTGCGCGAGGACGTTCGGCAACCACAGCGACAGGGGGATCGCGGTGCCGGCCAGGACCCCGGCGAGCACGCCGGCCACGGTCGCGGAGTAGCCGCTGTCGCGCCAGAGCTGGGCGAACCAACCGAAGATCGCGTAGGCCTGCAGCGACTGGAGGCCGAAGAACAGCGCCATCGCCCGGCCGAGGCCGGTTCGGCCCACCTGCCCGAAGGTGATGCTGCGCGGTGCACGCTCCAGGTTGCGGTCGTGCGCGATCAGCGACATCCAGGGCGCCGCGGCCAGCACGGCCAGGACCGCCCAGGCGCCCAGGCCCCACCGCCAGCCGCCGAAGGCGTGGGAGATCGGCACGGTGAGCACCAGTGCGGCCGTCAGGCCCATCGACAGCGCCGTCGTGTAGATCGCGGTGACCCGGCCGATCCGGTCGGGGAAGTGCAGCTTGACCAGCGACGGCAGCAGCACGTTGGCCATCGCCATGCCGCCGAGGGCGAGCAGGGACAGCAGGAGGAACAGGGCCTCGCTGCCGGTGACGGCGCGTCCGAGCAGTCCCGCCACCGCGGCCAGGATGGCCAGCAGCGTGACCCGGTGGATGCCGAGCCGGCGGGCTGCCGCCGGCGCCAGCGCACCGAAGACCGCGAACGCGATCACCGGCAGCGAGGTCAGCAGGCCGGCCACGGGGCCCGACATGGAGAACGAGGCACGCACCTCGGCGAGCACCGGGCCCACGCTGACCGCGGTCGGTCGCAGGTTGAACGACAGCAGGACGATGCCGACCACGACCAGGGCCGCGGCGCGGCGTGCGTTGGTGCTCACTCGCGCCATCGTCTCAGGGGCGTTGTCGGCGATCTTCGGCAGGATGTGTCACATGCGGCAGGTCAGCGATGTCGAACGCCGGTCCCGGTTGGCCCGGCGGCACGCGCTCGCACCCGGCCACCGGGTGCGGGACCCGCTCGAGGCGACGCGCGCGATGACGGTGCTGCACGCGACCGAGGCGCCCACCGTCTACCTGTCCCTGTGGGCCCGCGTCGACGACCTCGACCTCGCCGACGTGGACCGGGCCCTGTACGACGAGCGCACCCTGGTCAAGCAGCTCGCGATGCGCCGCACGCTCTTCGCCTTCCCCCGCGACCTGCTGCCCGCGGCCTGGGGGAGTGCCTCCGCCCGGGTGGCTGCCGCGCACCGGGTCCGGCTGGCCAAGGACGCTGAGCGAGCCGGCCTGGCCCGCGACGGCGCGGCCTGGGTCGACGCCGCGGAGCGGGCGACGCTGGCGCGGCTCGCCGGCGGCGCCGAGCTCTCGGCACAGGAGTTGCGCGAGCAGGTGCCCGAGCTCGCCGGCCGGATCGAGGTGTCGCCCGGCAAGAGCTACGGAGGCGCGTTCCCGATCGCTCCGCGGGTGCTCACCCAGCTCGGCGTCGAGGGGAAGATCGTGCGTGGCCACAACGGCGGTCACTGGCGCACCGCCAGGCCGCGGTGGACCGCCACCAGCAGCTGGCTCGACGACGTCCCGAAGCCGGCGAAGGAGCGTGAGGGGTACGCCGAGCTCGTGCGCCGGTGGCTTACCACCTTCGGACCCGGCACCGAGCCCGACCTCGTGTGGTGGCTCGGCGCCACCAAGACGGCCGTCCGGGGAGCGCTCGCCGATCTCGCCGCGGTGGAGGTGGGCCTCGAGGGTGGGGCGACCGGCTGGGTCCTCCCCGACGACCCTGTCGCCGGCGACCCCGAGCCGGCCGCCGAGCCGTGGGCGGCGCTGCTGCCGGTGCTCGACCCCACCGTGATGGGGTGGAAGGAGCGCGGCTTCTACCTCGGCGACCACGCCCCGCTGCTGTTCGACCGGAACGGCAACGCCGGCACCACCGCCTGGTGGGAGGGCCGGGTCGTGGGTTGCTGGGTGCAGGACGCCGACGGGGGAGTGGTGCTGAACCTGCTCGACGACGTGGGCGCCGACGGCCGCGCGGCGCTGGCGGCCGAGGCCGACCGCCTGACCGCCTGGCTGAACGGCCACCGGGTCAGCACCGTCTACCCCTCGGTGGCCATGAAGCAGGCGCTCGCCCCCGAGTAGCGGCCGCGGCGGCAGAGGAAGGCGCGCCGCCGGCTGTCGGCGGCTTGCGGGCCGTGGGTGGTTGCGCGCCGACAGGCAGCGAAGCGGGTACGCCGGGTGCGGGGTTGCGGCTGGCTCCCGGCTCACGGCGCCCCTTCCGCGCGCCGCCCCCGCGCTGCCCCCGCGCCCGAAAATCGGACGCGAAAAAAGTTTTGGAAAGCGTCTCGCAGAGTGAGACAGACCGGCTCTGAGCAGGCCCGACTGTCGGTGGCCGGTGCTTGGGTTGATCCATGGCCGAGACCACGACACCCCGGCACCCGGTGGCTGTCGCGACCGCGCACCTGCACGCCGAGCTCGACGCGGTGGCGGAGGCGTCGGTGTGGTCGATGGACGCCGCCGAGACCGGGCAGACGCTGGTGGCGCTGGAGCGGGCCAGGCGCCCGGCTGGCCGAGCTGGAGGCCCGGGTGGCGGCGCACGCGGAGTTCGTCGGGGTCGGGGACGACGTGGCGGCCTCCAGCACCGCGGCGTGGCTGGCGCACGCCACCCGCCAGACCCGGGGTGCCGCGGCGGCGACCATGGCCCTGGGCCGTGGCCTGGAGGCCCACCCCGCCACGAGGGATGCGCTGGCGGCGGGCCGGATCTGTGTGGACCAGGCCCGCGCGATCATCGACGCGGTCGACAAGCTGCCCGACACCCTCGACCGCGCACTCGTGGCGAAGGCCGAGGCGCATCTGCTCGGGCTCGCCCGGGATCACCACGCCAAGGAGCTGACCGGGTTCGGCAAGCACCTGTTCGAGGTGATCGCCCCCGACGAGGCCGACGCCCGCGAAGCCGCCCTGCTCGAGGCCGAGGAAGCCGCCGCCGCGCGGGCGTGTCACCTGACCATGGTCGACGACGGCCACGGCAAGACCCGCGGCACCTTCACCCTGCCCACCGTCCACGGCGCGGCGCTGCGGAAGATGCTGGCCGCGATCGCCGCCCCCAAGCACCAGGCGCGCCACGAAGGGCGCCGGGAACAGCGAAGGGTTCGGCGCCCGACCCACCCCCGAAGCGTTCGGTCGCGCGTTGTGTGAGCTGATCGAGCGGTACCCCGCCCACCAGCTCCCCGACACCGGCGGCGTGTCCGCGACCATGGTGGTCCTCATCGACGTCGACACCCTCCTCGGCCGCCTCGAGAAGGCCGGTGTCCTGGACACCGGGGAGAAGATCTCCCCCGCCCTGGCCCGCCGCCTGGCGTGCGAGGCCGGGCTGATCCCCGTGGTCCTGGACGGGGAATCCCAGCCCATCGACGTCGGCCGCAGCCAACGCCTGTTCACCGTCTATCAGCGGGTCGTGATGCTCGCCCGCGACAAAGGCTGCAAGGTCGAAGGGTGCGACCGCACCACCGGACTCCACGCCCACCACCAGACCCCGCTGGACAGACGGCGGCCCCACCGACCTGGCCAACGGCATCCTGCTCTGCGGCTGGCACCACCAACGCGCCCACGACACCCGATACCAGACGACCTACCACCCCAACGGCGACGTCACCTTCCACCGACGAACCCAGGCGGCCGCGCCTCCAGCGCGGAGGCGCGATGGCGCCGAGAGTGGAACCACCCCCTAGCCTTGTCCGGTGCGTGAGCAGCCCGAGCAGCAAGCACCGCCCGTCCAGCGCCTGCGGATCCGGTACGCCAAGCGGGGCCGACTCCGCTTCACCAGCCACCGCGATTTCAGCCGAGCCTTCGAGCGCGCGGTCTTCCGGGCCCGCATCCCGATGGCGTACTCGTCCGGGTTCAACCCGCATCCCCGGATCTCGTACGCCGGCGCGGCGCCCACCGGCTCCGCCAGCGAGGCGGAGTACCTGGAGATCGGTCTCGCGGAGGTGGTCGACCCCGCGGAGGTGCGCGCCCGGCTCGAGGAGTCACTGCCCGACGGGCTGGACGTGCTGGAGGTGGTGGAGTCAGCCGGGGGATCGCTCGCGGACCGGCTGGAGGCCAGCCGCTGGCTCCTCGACGTCGATGCGTCGACCGACGTGGCCGCGGCGGCGGTCTCGTCGTTCCTGGGTTCCACGACCGTGCCCGTCGAGCGGATGACCAAGAAGGGGCTGCGCCAGTTCGACTGCCGCGCCGCCGTCGTGTCGCTCACCGTGACCGCGCGCGAGGAGGGGACCCGCCTCGACCTGGTGCTGCGTCACCTCGAGCCCGCCGTCCGGCCCGACGACGTCCTCGCCGGGCTCCGCTCGGTCGGCGGCCTGGAGGTCGCGGGAGCACCGCTGCTGACCCGGCTCGCCCAGGGGCCGCTCGACCCGGTGTCCGGAGAGGTGCGCGACCCGCTGGTCATCGCGCCGTGACGACCTTCGCGTGAAGGTGTGCGATACTCGCCGTGGTTGGACCGGGCACCCTGTCCGGGACGACACGACGACGTTCTCGCCGGCTCCCTGTGGGTCGGCACGCCATCCGGCACGGACGTCGCCAGACCGCGACGCGGCCCGGCAGGTCGGTGACAGCGACCCGCGCAGGCGCCCGGCGACCGCGGCAGGCGATGGCGCGCTGGTGGTGACGCACCGCGGAGGGTGTCGCCGCCACACGAAGGCTTTGCGCCGTCGGCCCTGAGTTCCGGGCCAGCGGCGTCGGACCGCCCGGACGCACGGCGTCGGGCGCTAGGAGTGCAGCACATGGCCGACGACCTCCAGGCCGGACCGGACAACAGCGCCGCCGAACCCGCCGAACCCGCCGAGACCAAGCCGGCGAAGAAGGCGACGGCGAGGAAGACCACCGCCAAGAAGGCGACGGCGAAGAAGACGACGGCCAAGAAGGCCACCGCGAAGAAGGCCACCGCCACGGAGGCGGCCGAGGAGCAGCTCGAGCTCCCCGCCGACACCCGCGCCGAGGCCGGCCCCGACACCACGGGCGAGCCGGCCGGCGAGGCCCCGGCGAAGAAGACCACCGCGCGGAAGACCACCGCCAAGAAGACCGCGGCGAAGAAGACGACGACGCGCAAGACCGCCGCCACCAAGGCGGCCGAGGAGAAGCCCGTCGACGACGCCGTCGAGGCGCCGCACGGCGACCCGACCGCACCGGCCGCGCCGGCGGTGCTCTTCCAGGCGCCCGAGCCGACCGCGCCGGCCCGGCGGCGTACCCGCAAGACCGCCGAGGTCCCCGAGGCCGGCGACGCGAGTGAGACCGGCGAGGCTGCCGAGACCGCCGAGCAGGCGGCGCCCGAGAAGGCCGCGAAGAAGACGGCGGCGAAGAAGGCCACCGGCAAGAAGGCCACCGCCAAGAAGACCGCCACCAAGAAGGCCGCCGCGAAGAAGGGCGCCGCCCCGGAAGCCGGGCAGCCGGCGGAGGAGGCCGAGGAGCAGCCCGCCGAGCAGCAGCCGGCAGAGCCGCAGGCTGCCGAGCAGGAGGGCGCGGAGCAGCCCGGCGAGGGCGAGACCGGCGAGGGCGCCGGGTCCGGCCGTCGTCGCCGGCGTCGCGGTGGTCGTCGACGCCGCAAGTCCGGGGACTCGGAGTCCACCGAGGCGCAGCAGGGCGAGGGCAACGGCGACGACGAGCAGGCCGAGGAGGCCGCCGGTTCCGAGGAGGTTGCCAGCGAGGGCGGCACGTCGCGGCGTCGCCGGCGGCGTCGCCGGTCCGGCGAGGACGGCGGGGACTCCTCCGACGACCCGGACAACACCGTCACCCGGGTCCGCAGCCGCCGCTCGGCGGAGGACGAGATCACCGCGGTCTCCGGCTCGACGCGCCTCGAGGCCAAGAAGCAGCGCCGCCGGGAGGGTCGCGAGGCCGGTCGCCGGCGGGCCCCGATCGTGAGCGAGTCCGAGTTCCTCGCCCGCCGCGAGTCCGTCGACCGGGTGATGGTGATCCGCCAGCGCGAGGACCTCACCCAGATCGGCGTGCTCGAGGACCGGGTGCTCGTGGAGCACTACGTGGCCCGCGAGTCGCAGACCTCGCTGATCGGCAACGTCTACCTCGGTCGCGTGCAGAACGTGCTGCCCTCGATGGAGGCCGCGTTCATCGACATCGGCAAGGGCCGCAACGCAGTCCTGTACGCCGGCGAGGTCAACTGGTCCGCCCTGGGCCACAAGGACGGCCAGCCGCGCAAGATCGAGTCGGTGCTGTCGTCGGGCCAGACCGTCCTGGTGCAGGTCACCAAGGACCCGATCGGGCACAAGGGGGCCCGCCTCACCAGCCAGATCAGCCTGGCCGGCCGCTTCCTCGTCTACGTGCCGGACGGCACCACCAGCGGCATCTCGCGCAAGCTGCCCGACACCGAGCGCAACCGGCTCAAGGCGCTGCTCAAGGAGATCGTCCCCGACACCGCCGGCGTCATCGTGCGCACGGCCGCCGAGGGTGCCAGCGAGGAGGAGCTCACCCGCGACGTCGAGCGGCTCAAGGCTCGCTGGGAGGACATCGAGAGCAAGGCCAAGGGCAGCGCACCGCAGCTGCTGTACGGCGAGCCGGACCTGACCCTCAAGGTGGTCCGGGACCTGTTCACCGAGGACTTCTCCAAGCTGGTCATCCAGGGCGACGACGCCTGGGACACCGTCCAGGGCTACGTCGTCCACGTCGCCCCCGACCTCGAGGAGCGGCTGGTCCGCTACGACCCGGGCGCGGACGGACGGCACGGCAAGGCCGACGTGTTCGCGGAGTACCGGATCGACGAGCAGATCAGCAAGGGCCTCGACCGCAAGGTCTGGCTGCCGTCCGGCGGCTCGCTGATCATCGACCGCACCGAGGCGATGACGGTCGTCGACGTCAACACCGGCAAGTTCACCGGTTCGGGCGGCAACCTCGAGGAGACCGTCACCAAGAACAACCTCGAGGCGGCCGAGGAGATCGTCCGCCAGCTCCGGCTGCGCGACATCGGCGGCATCATCGTCGTGGACTTCATCGACATGGTGCTCGAGTCGAACCGTGACCTGGTGCTGCGCCGGCTCGTGGAGTGCCTGGGCCGGGACCGCACCCGCCACCAGGTCGCCGAGGTCACCTCGCTCGGCCTGGTGCAGATGACCCGCAAGCGGATCGGCACCGGCCTGCTCGAGGCGTTCAGCGAGAACTGTGAGCACTGCCAGGGCCGCGGTCTGGTGGTCCACGACCACCCCGTCGAGGCCAAGCGCGGCGACGACGACGCCAAGCGCAGCGGCCGCCGTGGCCGCCGTGGACGCGGTGACGAGAACGGCGACCAGGGCGGCGGCCAGAAGGACTCCGGACGCGACCGGCGGAAGGGCGAGGGCCAGAAGTCGGCCCCGTCGCCCAAGGACGTCGCCGCGATGGCACGTGCCGAGCACCCGGAGGAGCCGCAGGCCTCGGAGGAGCCGCAGGCGCCCGAGACGGAGCCGCAGGCCCCCGAGACGGAGCCGCAGGCCCCCGAGACCGAGCCGCAGGCCCCCGAGACCGAGCCGCAGGCGCCGAAGGTCACCAGCCGCAGCCGTCGGCGCAGCGCGAACCGTCCGGCCGGTGAGCCGACGGTCGTCGAGCCCGTCGGCCCGCCCCTGGAGCCGGTCGAGCCCGTCGAGAACGTCGAGGCGCCGGCAGCCGAGCCAGCCGAGCCCGCCGAGCCCGCCGAGCCCGCGGCACCGAAGGTCACCACCCGCAGCCGTCGGCGCAGCGCGACCCGCCCAGCCGGTGAGCCGACGCCCGCCGAGCCGGTCGAGACACCCACGGTCGAGTCGGACGCCGCGGCGGAGCAGCCGGCCGAGCCCGCCGAGCCGGCCGAGCCCGCCGAGCCGGCCGAGCCCGCCGAGCCTGCGGCGCCCAAGGTCGTCACCCGCACCCGCCGCCGGTCCGCGAGCCGCCCGGCCGGTCCGCCGTCGCACGAACCGTCGGCCGAGGACGCGTCCGAGAACGCCGAGGACGCCGAGGACGCCGAGGCGGGCACCGAGGAGCATGCCCACGTGGAGCACGTGCCGATCAAGAAGAAGGGCACCCGCAAGCGCTGACCCGGGTTCACCGGCCCAGGCCGGCCTCCCGGGCCCGCACGATCGCCTCGGCGCGGTCGGCGACCTGGAGCTTCACCAGGATCGACGAGAGGTGGTTGCGGACCGTCTTCTCGGACATGTCCGAGCTGCTCGGCGATCGCGCGGTTGCGTCGGCCCGCGGCCACCAGGTCGAGGACCTGTCGCTCACGCGGGGTCAGCTCGGGGAAGGTGCCGCGGGCGTAGCGGCTCGTGCTCTCGAGGAAGAACCCGACGATGCGGCGGGCGACCGACGGCCCGAAGGCGCTCGCGCCGGCGGCGAGCGCAAGGATCGTCGCCACCAGGTCCTCCGCGTCCGCCCCCTTGAGCAGGTAGCCGCGGGCGCCGGCCCGCATGGCGCCGTACACGCTCTCGTCGTCGTCATGCATCGTCAGGAGCAGGACGGGCAGGTCGGGCTGCTGCGCGAGCAGGCGCCGGGTGACCTCGACGCCGTCCAGGTCGGGCATCCGCAGGTCGGTGACGACCACGTCGGGACTCAACCGGGTCACCAGCTCGAGCAGCTCGGTCCCGTTGGCGCCCTGCCCCACCACGTCGATCCGGGGCTCGCCGGCGAGCACCGCCGCGACGCCGTAGCGGTACATCGGGTGGTCGTCGGCCAGCACCACCCGGACCGGGGGCGGACTCGGTGTCGTCACTGCTCGCTCCTCACGGTGTCGTCCTCGGCACGACGGCGGTCACCCGCGTCCCACCGCGGGGCCCGTCGTCCACGACCAGGCTGCCGCCGACGCCCCGGGCGCGCTCGGCCATCGAGGTGCGGCCGACCCCGGCAGGGGCGCCGCGCAGTCCGATCCCGTCGTCGACGACCTCGAGCCGCACGGAGCCAGGGTCGGTGTCGATCGTCACGACAGCGCGGTCCGCGGCCGCGTGCCGGACCACGTTCGTGAGCGCCTCGCTGGCGATCCGGTACAACGCGATCTCGACCGGGCGCGGGAGCTCGGGCAGGTCCCCGACGGCCAGGGACACCTCCAAGCCGGTCAGCGCCGCGAGCGCCTCGACGTGCGAGCCGAGGGCAGCGCGAAGGCCTTGGTCGACCGGGCCGTCGGGGCCGAGGTCGTCGATGATCCCGCGCACCTCGCCGACCAGGCCACCGACCTCGGTGTGGACGACGCCGAGGATCTCGCGCATCCGCTCCGGGTCGCCGGCGCGGAGCGCCGCTTCGATGCCGAGCGCGACGCCCGACAGGCCCGGTCCCAGGCCGTCGTGCAGATCGTCACGAAGCGAGCGCCGTTCGGCCTCCCGGACGGCGACGACCCGCGCCCGGGAGTCGGCGGCCTCCGCCGCGAGCCGACTCGCGTGGACGGCGGCGGCCACCGGGGCTGCGAGGGCGTCGATGAGCCGGCGGTCGCTGCGGGAGAACCGATCGTGCAGGGTTCGCGTGGCCACGTCGAGGACACCGAGGTCGGTCTCGCCGTGGCGCAGCGTGACCAGGTGGCCGACCGCAGCCGTGGCGTCCCCGCTCTCGGCGAGCAGCACCCCCTGCCGGTCCCGTACCGCAACGTGCGGCGAGCGCAGCGAGGCGGCGACGGCGGCGGCCATGGCCTCGAGGCCCGGCTGGGCGTCGCCCCCGACACCGAGCCGGCTCAGGGCCCGCAGGGGGTCTGCGCGGTCGCCGTAGACGACGCGCTCGACCGCAGCCGTCAGCCACCGGTAGGCGGGCACGAGGAACAGCGCCACCACGGCGGCGGCGAACAGCCGGGGGATGGTCCCGTTCGGAGTGACGACGGCGATTCCCGCGACCGCGGCCAGGTAGCCGCCGACCGCCATGGCCAGGAGCGTGCCGTAGACCAGACCGCGGCGGAGGACGAGCTTGATGTCGAAGAGCTGGTGGCGCACGATCCCGACGAGCAGTGCCAGCGAGGCGAGCACGTTCACGACGAAGCTGATTCCGGGCGGCGCGACGAACGCCACGGTGATGGACGGCACCACCGACGCCACCAGCCAGGCCAGCTGCTCCCGCTCGGGGGACTCGGCGTGGCGCAGCCGACGCAGCGTCCATGCCGGTGGTCACCACCACGAGGACGACCGAGCCGACCCCGGCGGCGACCAGCCATGCGACCACCGCACCCTGCGCGTGGCCCTGGGAGACGGGATTGGGACCCGCGACGTGGCCGGGCACCGCGGTGCGCCAGGCGTCGTCGAGCAGTGCCAGCCCGACCCCGACCGCGGCTGCTGCGGCCCACCCCAGGCGGAGCAGGACCCGCGCGCTGCGGGTCTCGGCATGTCCGGTCGGGTAGATCGCAGGAAGGACCGTGGCGCCCAGCGCGAGCGCGGTGCCCCACACCCAGGACGCCAGCCAGGCCATCGGCTCGCGGCCCGGCAGCGGGAGGTGGTACGACGCCAGGGCCCAACCCTCCCCGAGGATCGTGAGCCCGTTGGCGGCGGCGGCGTACAGCACCACCCACCCGACCCGGTTCCCGGGGCGCAGCCACAGGAGGGCTCCGGCGATCACGCCGAGGACCAGTCCCTCGACGACGTTGGTGAGCGTGTTGTCCTCCATGAGGGCGCCGAGCCCGCGCCGCCCGGGCCCGACCGCGAGACAGGTGCCCACCGCGGTGGCCAGCACCGTGCTGGCCGCGAGCGCGCCCCCGACTCGGCGGGTGCGGTCCACGGCGCGCGCGGAGGGGAGGGCGCCGACCGTCGTCACCGCCCCATCATCGGTCGTCACGGGCGGGTCCGGGAGGGATTCGACCCGGGAGCTCGTCCCGGCCGACCCGGGACAACTGCCTCTCGGCCGATCAGGAGCGAGAGGTCGATGGTCGTGCGGCGGGGCGGCGACCGCCGCCGACGAGATCGGAGATCCTCATGCGTCTGTTCAAGAACCATCCGCTCCCGGTCCTGACCGGGCTCCTGCTGGTCGCGTTCGGGTTGTTCCTGGTGAGCGGGATCCCCCGCTTCCGTGACGCCTCCGGCGGGCTGGACCTCGTCGTAGGGTCGGTCTGCTGGTTCGGCTTCCTGCTGCTCAGCCTGCTGTTCGTGGCGGGCGCCGTGGTCGCCTCGGTGCGCGGCCTGCGGCACCGGAGGGCGGCATGACGCCGGCACGGTGGGTCGCCGTCGCGGCTGTGGTGACCGCGGTCGCGACCGTCGCCGGATCGGCCACGGCGGTCGGCAGCCCGCCCCGGCCGACGCTCATCCACCAGTCGTACGACGAGCGACCGGTCTCCACCCACGTCGACGGGCTCGGGCCCGGCTGTCCCGACTTCATCGGCACGCTGACCGAGAGGCGGCACCTCGTGGTGAGCGGGTATGAGCGTGGAGACACCGCCCGAGTGAGCACCGAGGTCACCGCGACCGTCACCCTCGACCCCGACGACCCCGCCGGGGTCTCCTACCAGGGCCGGTATCGGTCGCTCCAGGTCGGTACCTTCGCGCACCACGGGCATCTCGACCGCAAGGTCGCCACCTTCACCCTCGGCCGCGTCCGCGGGTCCGACGGATCGGAGTTCGCGACCGTGGAGGAGGCGCGCACCTGGCACGGAGCGGACGGCCGGGTGCACCGTCGCGACGAGTTCCACTGCGAGTCGGGTCCGAGCGCACCCTAGGAAGACCCGGACGCGTGCCCGGCTGCGTCGGCGCCGACCGACGCAGCCCGGCGTGTCGGCGATGGTTGACGGCACGGAGCCGGCCGCCATCAGGCCGATCGCAGGACGTCCCTCGGGGACGGCCTGGTCGCGGCCGGGAAGTGACGTTTTGCCCGATCAGGCGCCGATCCGTAGTATTGACCCTCGGTGCGCGCTCTGGCGTGCCCCCTCTGTGCGGCGCCGCGTGAGCGTTGCGCCCCAGAACCTGAACACGCTTGAACTCGACGAAGGAGACCGCGGTGTACGCGATCGTGCGCGCTGGCGCCACCCAGCAGAAGGTTGCCGTGGGCGACGTCATCGAGATCGACCAGGTCGCGACCGAGGTCGGTGGCTCGGTGGACCTTCCGGTGGTGCTCGTCGTGGACGGCGAGAAGGTCACCTCGGACGCCAAGCAGCTCGGCAAGGCCACGGTGACGGCGGAGGTCCTCGGCGGCACCAAGGGCCCGAAGATCGTCATCCAGAAGTACAAGAACAAGACCGGCTACAAGAAGCGCCAGGGTCACCGCCAGAAGTACACCCAGGTCAAGGTCACCGCGATCAACGCCTGATCGCACCACGACGATTCCTGACGACTCCTAAGGACTGAAGAGATGGCACACAAGAAGGGCGCCGCGTCCACCAAGAACGGCCGCGACTCCAACGCGCAGCGGCTCGGCGTCAAGCGGTTCGGCGGCCAGGTCGTCAACGCCGGCGAGATCATCGTGCGCCAGCGCGGCACCCACTTCCACCCGGGCAGCGGCGTCGGCCGCGGCGGCGACGACACCCTGTTCGCGCTGGTCGCGGGTGCCGTCGAGTTCGGCACGCGTCGCGGTCGTCGCGTCGTGAACGTCGTCCCGGGCGAGTGACCTGACGCTCACCCACACCCAGCAGCATCTCGAAGGGCGTCCCGTGAGCGGGGCGCCCTTCGGCATTTCGAGAGAGTAGGCACCATGGCAGTCCCGACCTTCGTCGACCGCGTGACGCTGCACGTCAGCGCCGGACGCGGTGGCAACGGCGTCGCGTCGGTGCACCGCGAGAAGTTCAAGCCGCTCGGGGGGCCCGACGGCGGCAACGGCGGCCCCGGCGGCTCGGTGATCCTGCGCGTCGACCCCGACGTGACCACGCTGCTGGACTACCACCACAGCCCGAAGCGGCGCGCCGAGCACGGCGGCCATGGTGCCGGCAGCCACCGCAACGGCTCGCACGGTGCCGACCTGGTGCTGCCGGTGCCCGAGGGCACCCTGGTCACCGACACCCGGGGCACCGTGCTGGCGGACCTGGTCGGCCCGGGCACCGAGCTGGTGGTCGCCCAGGGCGGTCGGGGCGGCCTGGGCAACGCGGCGCTGGCCTCCGCCAAGCGCAAGGCCCCGGGCTTCGCGCTGCTCGGGGAGCCCGGCGACGAGCTCGACATCGTGCTCGAGCTCAAGGTGGTCGCCGACATCGGCCTGGTGGGCTTCCCCAGCGCCGGCAAGTCGAGCCTGATCGCGGCGGTCTCCCGGGCGAAGCCGAAGATCGCCGACTACCCGTTCACCACCCTGGTGCCGAACCTCGGCGTGGTCACGGCCGGCGACACGACGTTCACGGTCGCCGACGTGCCCGGACTGATCGAGGGTGCCAGCGAGGGTCGCGGGCTCGGCCACGACTTCCTGCGCCACATCGAGCGGTGCGCGGCGATCGTGCACGTGATCGACACCGCCAGCATCGAGCCCGGCCGCAACCCCGTCGACGACCTCGACATCATCGAGCGGGAGCTCGCGCGCTACGGCGGGCTCGAGGACCGGCCGCGTCTGGTCGCGCTCAACAAGGTCGACGTCCCGGACGGTCGCGACATCGCGTCGTTCGTCCTCGACGACCTGCGTGCCCGCGGGCTGCGCGTCTTCGAGGTGTCCGCGGCCTCCGGCGAGGGCCTGCGGGAGCTGACCTTCGCGATGGCCGAGATCGTCGAGGCCGCGCGCGCCGCGAAGCCGACGGCAGAGGTCACCCGGATCGTGCTGCGGCCCGCGTCGGCCGACGGCAGCGACGCGTTCACGATCAAGCAGACCGGCGAGGGCTGGCGGGTGCGCGGTGAGAAGCCCGAGCGCTGGGTGCGCCAGACCGACTTCAGCAACGACGAGGCGGTCGGGTTCCTCGCGGACCGGCTCAACCGGCTCGGTGTCGAGACCAGGCTGGTGGAGATGGGCGCCCAGGAGGGCGACGCGGTCCTGATCGGCCACCCCGACAACGCGGTCGTGTTCGACTTCCGCCCGGGCCTCGACGCCGGCGCCGAGATCCTCAGCCGCCGCGGTGAGGACCAGCGCTTCGACGAGTCGCGGCCGGCGGCCCGGCGCCGGCGCGCCATCGACGAGGCGATGGACGATCGCGCCGAGGGCGAGACCCGCGCCGACGTCGCGCGGCGCCTGGATCGCGCCGAGAGCTACGGCCCCACGTCGTACGAGATCGGCGGGGACGACGACCCTGACCTGCGAGACGACTGGTCCGATGACGAGGCCTGAGGTCGCCTCGGCCAAGCGGGTCGTGGTCAAGGTCGGTTCGTCGTCGCTGACGACGGCCGCGGGCGGCATCGACCCGACCCGGGTCCGCGACCTGGTCGACGTGCTCGCCGGGCTGCGGGCCGCCGGCACCGAGGTGGTGCTGGTCTCCTCCGGGGCGATCGCCGCGGGGCTCGCCCCGCTCGGCCTGAAGAAGCGGCCGCGGGCACTGTCCGCGCAGCAGGCGGCGGCCTCGGTGGGCCAGGGACTGCTGGTGCACCGCTACACCGAGGAGCTCGCCCGGCACGGCGTGATCGCCGGACAGATCCTGCTCACCGTCGACGACGTCACCCGGCGCTCGCACTACCGCAACGCCTACCAGACCTTCGCGAAGCTCCTCGAGTTCGGCGTGCTGCCGATCGTCAACGAGAACGACACCGTCGCCACCAGCGAGATCCGCTTCGGCGACAACGACCGGCTCGCCGCCCTGGTGGCGCACCTGGTGCACGCCGACCTGCTGGTGCTGCTCTCCGACGTCGACGGCCTGTACGACGCCCACCCCGACCACCCCGACAGCTCGCTGCTGCCCGAGGTGGTCTCGGTCGACGACCTCACCGACGTCCGCGTCGGGAAGGCCGGCTCGGCGGGCGTCGGCACGGGTGGCATGCAGACGAAGGTGGACGCCGCGCGCATCGCCACGGGCGCGGGCATCCCCGTGGTGCTCACCTCCGCCGACCGGGCCGGTGCCGCGCTGGCGGGGGAGCGGGTCGGGACGCTCTTCCACCCCACCGGCCGTCGTCGTCCCACCCGGCTGCTCTGGTTGGCGCACGCCACCGAGCCGAAGGGCACGCTCGTGCTCGACGCCGGGGCGGTGCGGGCCGTCGTGGAGCGGCGGGCCTCGTTGCTCGCGGCCGGGATCACGGGCGTCGAGGGCACCTTCCACGCCGGTGAGCCGGTCGACCTGGCCGCACCCGACGGCACGCCGGTCGCGCGGGGGCTGGTCAACTTCGACGCCGAGGAGCTGCCCCAGCTGCTCGGCCGGTCGTCGAGCGACCTGAAGCGCGAGCTCGGCAAGGGCTACGAGCGCGAGGTCGTCCACCGCGACGACCTGGTGCTGCTCTGAACCTCGACATGCCGAGCCGGCGCGCCGCGGCCTTCTGGGCCGCCGTGCTGGTCCTGCTCGTGCCGGCCGTCGCGGTGACCCTCGCCCGGGTCGTCGAGCCGCTGACGGAGTTCTGGCTGCTGCTCGAGGGCCTGACGCCGCTGGCGATCCCGCTGTACGCCGGGGCGGCGGTGCTGCTCGGCGTACGCCTGGCCGTGGTGCGGCGCCCCTGGACGTGGGCCGGCGGCCGGCGTGGCGCTCGCGGGGCTGGTCGCGCACTGCTGGTGGTTCGCGCCGCAGGTCACCGGGTCCCACCCCGGCCCCGCAGCGGGTGCCGAACCGCTGGTGGTGATGACGGCCAACGTCGCCGGCGACGAGACGGCCGCGGAAGACGTGGTCCGTCACGCCGCTGCCGAGCAGGTCGACCTCCTGGTGGTCGAGGAGATCACCGCCGCCGACCTGGCCGCGATGGAGCGCTCCGGCGTCGCGGAGCTGTTGCCCTACCGGATCGGTCGGCCGCGCCACGACAGCGACGGCGTGATGGTCTTCTCGCGCACCCGGCTCGGGCCCCCGGTGCGCACCGACACCTGGCACGACGGGTGGGTCTTCACCCGCGGTGGGCTCACGGTCATCGCGACCCACCCGCAGGCGCCGACCGTGCCGGAGCTCTGGCGCGACGACCACGCGGCGCTGCTGGCCGCGGTGCGCGACCACGGACCCGACCTGGTCGCCGGGGACTTCAACGCCACCGAGGACCACGCGCCGATGCGGTCGCTGGCCGACGCCGGGCTCCGCGACGCCGGCGAGCTCACGAACGACGGCTGGCAGCCGACCTGGCCGTCGAGCGGGATCGTGTCACTGCTCGGGATCCCGGTGCCGAGCGTGGCCCAGATCGACCACGTGCTGGTCGGGCCGCGGCTCGCCGCGCTCGGCATGCACCGCCTCGAGATCACGGGCACGGACCATCGCGCGGTGGTCGCGGAGGTGGCGCCGCGATGAGCGGTGCGACCGGGGTCGTACGCTGGTCGGTGCGATGACTGCCCCTGCCGACGGTCCGACCGTCTACCTCGACCACGCCGCGACCACCCCGATGGTCCCGGCGGCGGTCGAGGCGATGACGGCCCGTTGCTGGCGGTCGGCAACCCGAGCTCGCTGCACGCCTCCGGCCGCGGCGGCCCGGCGCGTCGTCGAGGAGTCGCGCGAGACGATCGCCCAGGCGCTGAACTGCCGTCCCGGCGAGGTGGTCTTCACCTCCGGCGGCACCGAGGCCGACAACCTCGCCCTCAAGGGCATCTTCTGGGCGCGGCGCGGCGAGGACCCCCGGCGTACCCGCATCCTGACCACCGCGGTCGAGCACCACGCCGTGCTCGACCCGCTGCGGCTGGCTCGCCGACACCGACGGCGCCGAGGTCGAGCTGCTGCCCGTCGACGAGCGCGGCCGCCTCGACGTCGACGCGCTGCGGGCCTCGATCGAGCGCGACCCCGCGTCGGTGGCGCTGATCTCGGTCATGTGGGCCAACAACGAGGTCGGCACCCTCCAGCCGATCGACGAGGTGGTCGCGGTCGCCGCCGAGCACGGCATCCCCGTCCACACCGACGCCGTGCAGGCGGTCGGTCACGTGCCGGTCGACTTCGCCGCCTCCGGCGTCGACGCGCTCACGCTCACCGGCCACAAGCTCGGCGGCCCGTACGGCGTGGGCGCGCTCGTCGTGCGCCGTGAGGTCGACCGTGAGCGCGCTCGTGCACGGCGGCGGCCAGGAGCGCGACATCCGCAGCGGCACCCTCGACACGCCCGCGATCGCCGGGTTCGCCGCCGCGGTCGAGCTCGCGGTGAAGCAGCAGGCCGAGCACGCCGCCCGTGTCGGCGCCCTGCGCGACGACCTGGTGCGCCGGGTCCTGGAGCAGGTGCCCGACGCGCACCTGCACGGCGCGCCGCTGGAGTCCGGCACCGCCGGCCGGCTGCCCGGCAACGCCCACCTCGGCTTCCCCGGCTGCGAGGGCGACTCGCTGCTGATGCTGCTCGACGCCCGCGGGATCGAGTGCTCGACCGGCTCGGCCTGCTCGGCCGGCGTCCCCCAGCCCTCGCACGTGCTGCTGGCGATGGGCTGCGACGCCGACCAGGCGCGGCACTCGCTGCGCTTCTCCCTGGGCCACACCACCACCCAGGCCGACGTCGACGCGGTCGTCGAGGCGATCGGCCCGGTCGTCGAGCGGGCCCGGGCGGCGCGGCGAGGCGCTGACATGAGGGTCATCGCCGCCATGTCCGGCGGCGTCGACTCCGCCGTGGCCGCCGCCCGCGCCGTCGAGGCCGGCCACGACGTCACCGGCATCCACCTGGCGCTCTCGCGCAACCCCGCGTCCTACCGCTCCGGCGCCCGCGGCTGCTGCACGATCGAGGACAGCAACGACGCCCGCCGCGCCGCCGACGTCATCGGCATCCCGTTCTACGTCTGGGACCTGTCAGCGACCGGTTCCACGAGGACGTGGTCGAGGACTTCATGGACGAGTACGCCGCCGGCCGCACCCCCAACCCCTGCCTGCGCTGCAACGAGAAGATCAAGTTCGCCGCGGTGCTCGACCGGGCGCTCGCGCTCGGCTTCGACGCGGTCGCGACCGGCCACTACGCCCAGCTGCGCACCGGCCCGGACGGCCTGGTCGAGATGCACCGCGCCGTCGACCACGGCAAGGACCAGTCCTACGTCCTCGGCGTGCTCGACCAGCAGCAGCTGCGCCACTCGCTGTTCCCGCTCGGCGGCTCGCACCAAGACGGACGTGCGGCGCGGAGGCGGCCGAGCGCGGCCTGCTGGTCGCCGACAAGCCGGACAGCCACGACATCTGCTTCGTCGCCGACGGCGACAACGCCGGCTGGCTGCGCGAGAAGCTCGGCGACCGCGCGCCCAACCACGGCGGCGACGATCGTCGACGAGGCCGGCGAGGTGGTCGGGCGCGCACGAGGGCACCTACGGGTTCACGATCGGCCAGCGCCGCGGGCTGCGGCTCGGGCGCCCCGCGCCGGACGGCAAGCCGCGGTTCGTGCTCGACATCGAGCCGGTCTCCGGCACCGTGACCGTCGGGCCCCGCGAGCGGCTGGCGGTCGACCGGCTCACCGGCATCCGGCCGCGCTGGTGCGGCACCGTGCCCGGCCGCGCTCGACGGCACCGTGCAGCTGCGCGCCCACGGCGAGGAGCGCCGGCGCGGGTGACGGTCGTCCGGCGAGCAGGTCGAGGTCGAGCTGCTCGACCCGGCGTACGGCATCGCGCCCGGGCAGGCCGCGGTGATCTACGACGGCACCCGGGTCGTCGGCTCCGCCACCATCGCGGCGACCGCGCGGACGGTCGGCATGACGGTCGCGACGGCGATCGGGTCGATGCCCGGCGAGGACCAGCGCGGCGTACGACGAGGCGCGTGCGGGTCGTCCTCGGCGAGCTGCCCGACCTGCCCGCACCTGCCGGAGGTCCCGGGCCGCGGCGCCACCGCGACCATGACCGGCCGGGCGCTGGCGGTGGTCGCCGAGCTCGGCGCCGACCTGCAGCCGGCCGGGTGGCGGCTGACCGGCGGCGGCCCGGGAGTCGACCAGCGCCGGGCCCGCAGCCTGCTCGCCCAGGACCTCGACGGCGCTCGAGGAGCAGGCCCAGGGCTACGCCGGCGCGTTCAAGATCCAGGTCGCCGGCCCGTGGACGCTCGCCGCGACGGTCGAGAGGCCGCGCGGCGACAAGGTGCTCGCCGACCACGGCGCCCGCCGCGAGCTGGCCCAGGCGCTCGCCGAGGGGCTGCGCGGCCACGTCGCCGACGTACGCCGCCGGCCTGCCGGGCGTCGAGCGGCTGGTGGTGCAGGTCGACGAGCCGGCGCTGGCGGCGGTGCTGGCCGGCCGGGTGCCGACGGCGTCCGGCTTCCACCGGCACCGCAGCGTCGACCTGCCCGAGGCCTCGGCCGCGCTCGGGTGGGTGCTCGACGGCGATCGCGGCGCAGGGCGCCGAGCCGTGGGTGCACACCTGCGCGGCCGGCACCCCGCTCGGTCTGCTGCGCGGCGCGGGCGCCCGCGGGCTCTCCGTCGACCTCGCCCGGCTGACCGCCGCCGACCACGACGCTGCTGGCCGAGGCGCTCGAGGCCGGCGAGGCGGTCGCGCTGGGCGTCGTGCCCGTCGCTCGACCCCGCGCCGACCCCGCCGCCTGGCCGACCGACGGCGAGGTCACCGAGTCGGTGCTGCGGTGGCTCGACATGCTCGGCCTGGACCCCGACGAGGTCGGCGGGTCCCTGGTCCTCACGCCGACGTGCGGCCTCGCCGGCGCCTCGCGGCCGTGGGTACGCCGGGCACTGGCCCTGGTGCGCACGGCCGCCGGCAACCTGCACGGCTGACGGATACCCGCCGCCCGGCGTGGGTACCACGACGCCATGAGCGACCTGACCGGCAAGACCGTGGCCATCATCGCGACCGACTACTTCGAGGAGGCCGAGCTCGTCCAGCCCCGCGACGCCCTGCGGGAGGCCGGCGCGACCGTGAAGATCTACTCCACCTCACCGACCCGATCCAGGCGGTCCAGGGCGACACCGAGCCCACGCAGAAGGTCGAGGTCGACGGCACCTTCGACGACCTCGACCCGTCCGCCATCGACGCGCTCGTGGTGCCCGGCGGCACCGTCAACGCCGACCGCATGCGCACCGACTCCGAAGGCGCAGGACATCGTGCGGCGGGTGATCGAGGACGAGAAGCCGCTGGCGGTGATCTGCCACGGGCCGTGGCTGCTGGTCTCGGCCGGCCTCGTCCGCGGCCGTCGGCTGACCAGCTACCCCACCCTCGCCGACGACGTCCGCAACGCGGGTGGCAACTGGGTCGACGAGGAGGTCGTCGTCGACGGCAACCTGATCACCAGCCGCAACCCGGACGACCTGCCGGCCTTCATCAAGGCACTGGAGGACAAGCTCTCGTAGCGAGGGCGGACGAGGCGAGACGCACGACGGCCCGCCCGGGCGAACCGGGCGGGCCGTCGTGGTGTCCGAGGCGGTCGTCAGACGGCGGCGACGACCTCGGGGCTGTCGGTCGGCCATCTCCTCGTGCTTGACGTTGAGGAAGATCCACACGATCGCCGAGGCGGCCCAGCATCATGAACGCGCCGACCAGGAACGCGTGCGTGGCGCCGGTGGAGAACGCCGCGAAGTACGTCTGCTGCTGCAGCGCCCCCGGGTCGGCCCCGGCCAGCTGGTTGCCGAGACCCTGGACCGCTCCGCCGATGGAGGGCGCGCCTTGGTCGTGTAGTGGGCCGCGACCGTGCTCAGGATCGCCAGGCCGAGCGCACCGCCGACCTGCTGCATCGTGTTCAGGACGCCGGAGCCGATGCCGGAGTCCTGGTGCCGGACGTGGTGGACCGCTGTCAGCGTCATCGGCACGAAGGTCAGGCCCATGCCGAAGGACATCAGGACGATGAACGGCATCAGGTCGGTCCAGTAGTTCACGGTGTGGCCGAGGGCGTCCCCGCCGGTCGCCGCGGACAGCACGTCGCTGGCGCCGGTGGCCGCGTCGAGGCGGTGGAACATGTAGCAGCGAGACGCCACCGAGCAGCGTGCCCATGCCGGCTGATGATCCGCGGGTCGATCCGGTTCACCAGGTTCGAGGCCAGCGCGGCGCCGAACACGATGCCGAACGTAGAACGGCAGGAACGCGAATCCGGCGCGCAGCGGGCGTGTAGCCCATGACGTTCTGGATGAACAGGCTGAGGAAGAAGAACATCGCGAACATCGCCGCCGGCGCGAGCATCATCGCGAGGAAGCTCGCGGCGCGGGTCCGGTTGGCGAAGATCCGGAGCGGCAGCAGCGGGTGCTTGCTGCGGGACTCGATCAGCACGAAGACGCACGAGCAGGGCGACCCCGAGCAGCAGGCGGCGAGCGTCCAGCGGGTCGCCCCAGCCGTAGGGCTGGCCGGGCGTCGGGCCGGTCCGGGTGAGGCCGAAGACGAGCCCGAGCAGGCCCAGGGTGCCGATGACGGCGCCCGGGATGTCGAGCCGGCCGGCGTGGTGGTCGGACTCGGCCAGCAGCGTCGGGGCGAGCGCCGCCGCGGCCAGGCCGATCGGCATGTTGATGAGGAAGGTCAGGCGCCAGCCCTCGAGTTCGGGCCGGACGCGTCGAGCCGGTCAGCCAGCCGCCGAGGATCAGGCCGACGGCCGCGCCGGCGCCCGACATCGCGGCGTAGACCGCGAAGGCGCGGTTGCGCTGCGGGCCGGCCGGGAAGGTGGTGGTGATCAGCGCGAGCGCCGCGGGGGAGGCCAGCGCGGCACCGAGGCCCTGCAGGCCCCGCGAGGACGAGCAGCATGGCCTCGTTCTGGCGAGGCCGCCGAGCGGCGAGGCGACGGCGAACACCGCGAGCCCGACCATGAAGATGCGGCGGCGGCCGTAGAGGTCGCCGAGGCGGCCGCCGAGCAGCAGCAGGCCGCCGAAGGCGAGCGCGTAGCCGGTGACGACCCAGGACAGGTTGGCCTCGCTGATGTCGAGGTCGGTGCCGATGTAGGGCAGCGCGATGTTGGCGATGGTGCCGTCGAGCACCACCATCAGCTGGGCCACGCAGATGAGCACCAGCGCCCACTCGCCGGGGCGGGGCGACTGGTCCTCGCTGTCGACGGGGCCGGCGCGCCGCCGGGCGCGTCATCGCGATCGGTCAGTTCGGTCATGACGGTTGTCTCTCTGTGGGTGGGAGTGGACGATCAGCCGGTCCGGGTCGCGGCCGGCAGGATGATCTGGTCGATCACGCGGGTGATCAGCTCGGGGGTCGGCTGCTCGCCCATGATGAACAGCCGGTGCAGGACGATGCCGGCGAGCGCCGGCGCGAGCAGGGCGAGGTCGACGTCGTCGCGGAGCTCGCCGCGGTCCCGGGCGCGCTCCAAGATCTGCTGGGAGACGGCGATCTTCGGTCCGATGACCTCGCGGCGGAACGCCTCCGCGAAGTCCGGGTCGCGCGAGATCGCGGTCAGCACGCTCGCGAACATCGCCACGGCGTCGTGGTCGGCCAGACCGCCCATGCCGCAGAAGACCTGCATGAGGTCGCCGCGCAGCGAGCCGGTGTCGGGCAGCTCGGCCGGGCCCTTGGTGCGAGTGCAGGGCCTCGATGACCAGGCTGGCCTTGCTGGTCCACCGGCGGTAGAGCGTGGCCTTGGAGGCCTTGGCCCGGGCGGCGACGGCGTCCATGGTGAGCCGGTCGTAGCCGACGTCGGCGAGCACCTCGAGGGTGGCGTCGAGGATCTCCTGCTCGCGGTCGCCCTCGATGCGGGGGCGCTCGGTGGGGGACATCGGACTTCCTCGGCGGTCGGCGGTCGATCCAGGGATGGAACGAAACGGTTTCGTTTCATCACGAACACGGTAGCGCCGGTCGCCATTCCTGCCCAACCGAGATTTCCGGGATTTCTTCCGCCGCCGCCCGCGACCGGTCTGGACCGGAGCGTGGTGCGCCGCTGTCGGTGGGTCCCGGCACAATGTCCTTCGTGAGCGAAGCCGTGACCGACCCGCGCGAGGAGCACCGCCTGATCGCCGAACAGGTCGAGGAGGCGCGCTGGCGCTACTACGTGCTGGACAGCCCCACGATCGACGACGCGGAGTTCGACCGGCTGATGCGCCGCCTCGAGGAGCTCGAGGAGGAGCTGCCGGAGCTGCGCACGCCGGACTCGCCGACCCAGAAGGTCGGCGGCGCGGTGTCGACCGAGTTCACCCCCGTCGACCACCTGCAGCGGATGGAGAGCCTGGACAACGCCTTCTCGTACGACGAGCTCGCGGCCTGGCACGCCCGGCTGGCCCGGGACGGCGTCGAGGACCCCGACCTGCTGTGCGAGCTCAAGGTCGACGGCCTGGCGATCAACATCCTCTACGAGCGCGGCCGGCTGGTCCGCGCGCTCACCCGCGGGGACGGCACGACCGGTGAGGACGTCACGCCGAACGTCAGGACGATCGGCGTCGTCCCGCACCGCCTCACCGGCACCGCCGACTTCCCGGTGCCGGAGCTGGTGGAGGTCCGCGGGGAGGTGTTCCTCCCGGTCGAGGCGTTCGAGCGGCTCAACGAGGCGATGACCGAGGCCGGCAAGCCGGTGTTCGCCAACCCCCGCAACGCCGCCGCGGGCTCCCTGCGCCAGAAGGATCCGCGCGTGACGGCGAGCCGGGCGCTGGGGATGGTCTGCCACGGCATCGGCGCCCGGCGCGGCTTCGAGCCGACCGCCCAGTCGAACGCCTACGACGCGCTCGCCGCCTGGGGCCTGCCGATCTCCGACCGGGTCAGGGTGCTCGGCTCGCTCGGTGAGGTCGAGAAGTACATCGAGCACGCCGGCGAGCACCGGCACGACGTCGTGCCCTACGAGATCGACGGGGTGGTGGTGAAGGTCGACGACGTGACCCTCCAGCGCCGGCTCGGGTCCACCAGCCGGGCGCCGCGCTGGGCGATCGCGTTCAAGTACCCGCCCGAGGAGGTCAACGCCAAGCTCCTCGAGATCCGGGTGAACATCGGCCGCACCGGCCGCGTCACGCCGTACGGCGTGATGGAGCCGACCAGGGTCGCGGGCTCGACCGTCGAGAACGCCACGCTGCACAACGACTACGAGGTGGAGCGCAAGGACGTGCGCCCGGGGGACACGGTCATCCTGCGCAAGGCCGGCGACGTGATCCCGGAGATCCTCGGGCCGGTGCTGCCGCTGCGGCCCGAGGGCCTGGCGCCGTGGGTCGGGCCGACGGAGTGCCCGGCCTGCGGCACGACGCTGGTGCAGCAGAAGGAGGGCGACAAGGACCTGCGCTGCCCGAACCACCGGTACTGCCCGGCGCAGGTGCGCGAGCGGGTCTTCCACGTCGCCGGCCGCGGCGCCTTCGACATCGAGGGCCTCGGCTACGAGGCGGCGGTCGCGCTGCTGGACGCGAAGGTGATCGACAACGAGGGCGACGTCTTCGACCTCGACGAGACGAGGCTGGTGCGCGCCCCGCTGTTCACCCGCGCGCCGAAGAAGGGCGAGGAAGGTCCGCAGCTCAGCGCCAACGGCCAGCGGCTGCTCGACAACCTCGCCGACCGCAAGCAGGTGCCGCTGTGGCGGGTGCTGGTGGCGCTGTCGATCCGGCACGTCGGCCCGACCGCCGCGCGGGCGCTCGCCGCCGAGTTCGGCTCGATGGACGCGATCCGGGCGGCGACCGAGGAGCAGCTCGCCGCGGCCGAGGGGGTCGGGCCGACGATCGCCGAGGCGGTCATCGAGTGGTTCGGCGTCGACTGGCACGTCGAGATCGTCGACAAGTGGGCCGCGGCCGGTGTCTCGATGGCCGACGAGCGCGACGAGTCCATGCCGCGCACGCTCGAGGGGCTCACCGTCGTCGTGACCGGGTCGCTGGTGGACTTCAGCCGCGACTCGGCCAAGGAGGCGATCCTGGCCCGCGGCGGCAAGGCCGCCGGCTCGGTCTCGAAGAAGACCGACTACGTCGTGGTCGGCGACAACGCCGGCTCCAAGGCGGACAAGGCCGAGCAGCTCGGCGTCCCGATCCTCGACGAGGCCGGCTTCAAGGTCCTGCTCGACGGCGGTCCCGCGGCGCTCGGCTGAGCCCCGCGGTCGCGACCGGGACCAGTGGCGGCCGACCCGGGACGTATGCCTCTCGTGGCCGTGGGTCCTCGGCGGATGCTCGCAGGCATCCAGCGAGGGGGCCGTCATGGTTGCGATAGTCCTGATGTTCATCGGCGCGATCCTGCTCGGGACCGTGTTCGTCGTCGCCGCGCTACGCGCGTGGGGACTGGGAGTGAACCGTGTCGAGGCCGAGCTCCACGAGCCCGGCGCCCATTCGTTCAGCTACGCCATCCCGCCCGGCCGCGACCCGGCCGAGCTGCTGGCGGCGCTCGCCCGGGCGGGCTACCGGGCTGTCGAGGACGGGCCGACCACCCTCCTCGTCGGCTGTCCGCGCGAGGAGGACCAGGACCAGGTTCGCGCGCAGTTGGCGCGGGCCTGACCTCAGCCCTTCGCCGCGAGGATCTGCTCCCGCAGGATGTCGCCGTGCCCGGCGTGCCGGGCCAGCTCCTCGATCAGGTGGGCGTAGATCCGGCGCAGGGTCAGCGGGCCCCGGCGGTTGTGCTGGGCGAGGTCGTCGAGCGTGTACGCCGCGGCGATCTCGTCCGCTTCCGCCCAGGCCTGCCGGTACGCCACGCACACCGACTCCACCGTGTCGTCGTCGGTCAGCACCCAGCTGTCCTCGGCCGCCTCGGGCAGCCCCAGCTCGGCGCGGGACCGGCCCGCCAGCGAGACGTGGAACCACACCTGCTCCACGAACGCCGCGTGCTTGACGATCGCCAGCGGGCTGGTGAGCGACGGCACCAGTCGGCGCCGAGCCTGCGCCTCGGTCAGGCCGTCCAGCACCGCCAGGACCTCGAGCCGGTTGTCGTGCACGAACGCCTCGAGCTGCTCCCGCTCGGTCCCGGTCAGGGTCGACTCGCTGCGGTACTCCTCCTGGGTCACGACGGGCGAGCCTAGACGGGAAGGCCGTCGGCGCCTCGCACCAGTGTGAGTTCGGCGGCCTCCCGGCGCGCCATGGTCTCTCGGGGGCGCCGCGGGCGTGCGGGCGTTGGACAGGTTCGAACTCCTCGTCCGTCGGTGCTGGCATCGATCCTCCTCGAGCGGTCACGAGGGTAGATGCGGCGTCGGCCCGATCGGTTGGGCCGGGCGGCCCCTCCTAGGATTGACCCCATGCCTGAAATCCCTGGATCGAGTGCGTCGCGAGGGACGAGCGCGCGTATCGAGATCACCCGTGACGAGGTCGCGCACCTGGCCGACCTCGCCCGGATCGACCTCTCCGAGGCCGAGCTCGACCACCTCGCACCGCAGCTGTGGGTGATCCTCGAGTCGGTCGCCTCGATCAGCGGGGTCGCCGGTGACGACGTCCCGCCGACCTCCCACGCGCTGCCGCTGACGAACGTGTTCCGCGAGGACGTCGTCGCCCCGGCCTGACCGCCGAGCAGGCGCTCTCCGGCGCCCCCGAGCTGGAGGAGCAGCGGTTCTCCGTCCCGCGCATCCTGGGGGACGAGCAGTGAGCGCGCTGACGCGGCGACCGCCGCCGAGCTCGCCGACGCGCTCGCGGCCGGGGAGACGACCTCGGTCGAGATCACCCGCGCCCACCTGGACCGGATCGCCGAGGTCGACGGCGCGGTGCACGCGTTCCTCCACGTCGACGCCGAGGGGGCGCTCGCCCAGGCGCGGGCCGCCGACGAGCGCCGGGCGGCCGGGGCCCTGCCTCGCCGCTCGACGGCGTGCCGATCGCGGTCAAGGACGTGCTCGCCACCGAGGGCCTGCCGACCACGTGCGGGTCGAGGATCCTCGAGGGCTGGGTCCCGCCGTACGACGCGACCGTCGTCCGCAGGCTCCGCGAAGCCGGCCTGCCGATCCTCGGCAAGACCAACATGGACGAGTTCGCGATGGGCTCCTCGACCGAGCACTCCGCCTACGGCCCCACCCACAACCCGTGGGACCTCGACCGGATCCCCGGCGGCTCCGGCGGCGGCTCGGCCGCGGCGGTCGCCGCGTTCGAGGCGCCGCTGGCGATCGGCACCGACACCGGCGGCTCGATCCGCCAGCCCGGCGCGGTCACCGGGACGGTCGGCGTCAAGCCGACGTACGGCGGGGTGTCGCGCTACGGCCTGGTCGCGCTGGCCAACTCCCTGGACCAGGCCGGCCCGGTGACCCGCACGGTGCTGGACTCGGCGCTGCTGCACGAGGTGATCGGCGGCCACGACCCGCTGGACTCCACGTCGATCGACCAGCCGCTGCCGGCCCTGGTCGAGGCCGCCCGGCAGGGTGCCGCCGGCGACCTCTCCGGTCTGCGCGTCGGCGTGGTCACCGAGCTCGGCGGGCGACGGCTGGCAGCCCGGCGTGATGACCCGCTTCCAGGAGTCGGTCGACCTGATGGTCAAGGCCGGCGCCGAGGTCGTCGAGGTGTCCTGCCCGACGTTCGTGCACGCGCTGGCGACGTACTACCTGATCCTGCCCGCCGAGGCGTCGAGCAACCTCGCGAAGTTCGACGCGATGCGCTACGGCCTGCGGGTCTGGCCCGAGGGCCGGCCGGACGCGAGCGCCGAGGAGGTGATGCGCGCGACCCGCGACGCCGGCTTCGGCGACGAGGTCAAGCGCCGGATCATCCTGGGCACCTACGCGCTGTCCAGCGGGTACTACGACGCCTACTACGGCCAGGCGCAGAAGGTGCGCACGCTGATCAGCCGCGACTTCGCGGCGGCGTTCGAGAAGGCCGACGTGCTGGTCTCGCCGACCGCGCCGACCACGGCGTTCAGGCTCGGCGAGAAGCTCGACGACCCGATCGCGATGTACCTCAACGACCTCGCGACGATCCCGGCCAACCTCGCCGGCGTTCCCGGCATCTCCGTGCCCAGCGGGCTCGCCGACGAGGACGGCCTGCCGCGCGGGTTCCAGGTCCTCGCACCGGCGCTGGCCGACGACCGCCTCTACCGGGTCGGCGCCGCGCTCGAGGCGGCCCTGACCGACCAGTGGGGCGGACCGCTGCTGGACGAGCGCCCCCGCACTGGAGGAGATGCCGATGACCGACACCCTGGTGGCCTTCGAGGAGGTCGCTGGAGCGGTTCGACCCGGCGCTGGGCCTGGAGGTCCACGTCGAGCTGAACACCGCCTCGAAGATGTTCTGCGGCTGCCCGACCGAGTTCGGCGCCGAGCCGAACACCCAGGTCTGCCCGACCTGCCTGGGGCTGCCCGGCGCGATGCCGGTCGTCAACGGCAAGGCGGTGGAGTCGGCGATCCGGATCGGCCTGGCGCTCAACTGCGAGATCGCGGAGTGGTGCCGGTTCGCGCGGAAGAACTACTTCTACCCGGACATGCCGAAGAACTTCCAGACCTCCCAGTACGACGAGCCGATCGCGTTCGAGGGCTGGATGGACGTCGACGTGGACGGTGACGACGAGACGTTCCGGGTCGAGATCGAGCGCGCGCACATGGAGGAGGACACCGGCAAGTCGCTGCACGTCGGCGGAGCCACCGGCCGCATCCACGGCGCCGACTACTCGCTGGTCGACTACAACCGCGCCGGCATCCCGCTGATCGAGATCGTCACCAAGCCGATCGTGGGCGCCGGGGAGAAGGCGCCGGAGATCGCGCGGGCGTACGTCGCGCAGCTGCGCGACCTGATCGTCGCGCTCGGCGTCTCCGACGCGCGCATGGACCAGGGCTCGATCCGCGCCGACGTGAACCTCTCGCTCTCGCCGAAGGGCTCGGGCACCCTCGGGCACCCGCACCGAGACCAAGAACGTCAACTCGCTGCGCTCGGTCGAGCGGGCGGTCCGCTACGAGATGTCGCGGCACGCCGCGGTGCTCGGCCCGGGGGACAGGATCCTGCAGGAGACCCGCCACTGGCACGAGGACACCGGCATCACCACCAGCGGGCGGGAGAAGTCCGACGCCGAGGACTACCGGTACTTCCCCGAGCCCGACCTGGTGCCGGTGGCGCCGTCGCGGGAGTGGGTCGAGGAGCTGCGCGCGACCCTGCCGGAGAACCCGACCGCCCGCCGCGCCCGGCTGCAGGCCGAGTGGGGCTTCTCCGACCTGGAGATGCGCGACACCGTCGGCGCCGGCGCGCTGGACTCATCGAGCAGACCATCGCCGCCGGCACCTCGCCGCAGGCCGCGCGCAAGTGGTGGCTGGGCGAGCTGGCTCGCCGCGCCAACGAGCAGGGGGTCGAGGTCTCCGCGCTGGCGGTGACGCCGGTCGAGGTGGCGCGCGTCCAGGCGCTCGTCGACGAGGGGACGCTCAACGACAAGCTGGCCCGCCAGGTCTTCGACGGCCTGTTCGCCGGCGAGGGCACCCCCGACGAGATCGTCGCCGCCCGCGGGCTCGCGATCGTCTCCGACGACGGCGCGCTGTCGACCGCCGTCGACAACGCGATCGCGGCCAACCCCGACGTCGCGGACAAGATCCGCGACGGCAAGGTCGCCGCCGCCGGCGCCCTCATCGGCGCCGTGATGAAGGAGATGCGCGGCCAGGCCGACGCCGCCCGCGTCCGCGAGCTGATCCTCTCCAAGCTCCAGTAGCCGAGTCGGCGCAGTCTCAGGCTGTCCCAGCCTGAGACTGCGCCGACTCGGCGGGGTGGGGGAGGGGATATGCTGCGCGGGCACAACTCAATCCATTCATCACGCCCGCAGCGGGGGAAGCCGGTCGAAGTCCGGCGCTGACCCGCAACCGTAGGCGGTCCCGGAGGTCCGGGGTCGCGAGCCGGAGCACCTGTTGCGACGCGTCCTGATCACACGCTGTCGTGGAAAGCAGCGGGTGGCGCTCGCGGCCAGTGCCCGAGGTCCCCGCTGTGCAGCGGGAAGGAACCTCATGTCGCACCAGAAGCCGAGCGCGAGGCTGCTCACCAGCTGCGTCGCAACGGTCGGCACCCTCGCCGTCCTCCTCACCGGATGCGGGGCCGCGGACGGATCCAGCGACGGCCCGGCGGCCGAGCAGCCGTAGTACGACACGGCCGCGCTCGGCGCCGGCTCGGCCTGGCTGGCCGCGCAGGCCCCGAAGGGCGTCGTGCGCAACGAGCAGTACCAGATGGACGACCAGGGACTCGCGGTCGACGTGGCCCTGGCGCTCCGGGCGGCCGACCAGCAGCAGGACGCCGTGCAGGCGGTGGCCGACCACCTGGCGGCGAACATCAAGTCCTACGTCTCCCCGGGCTACGGGACCCTCACCTCGGCCGGGAGCACGGCCAAGGCCGCTGTCCTTGCGAGGCAGTCGGCGAGGACCCCGCCGTCGTTCGGTGGCGTCGACCTGATCGCCCGGCTCGAGCGCACGGTCGCCCCACCGGGGCCGCCGCCGGCAGGGTGGTCGATCAGCTCGATCCGCAGCAGAAGGGCGCCGCCGACTACGCCAACACGGTCGCGCAGGCGTACGCCGTCGAGGCCCTCGACACCGCGGGCAGCGACGAGGCGGGACGAGGCGACGGCCTACCTGCTCCAGCAGCAGTGCGCCGACGGCTGGTTCCGGCTCGACCTCCCGGCCGCGGCCGAAGCCCCACCAGGGCTGCGACGCCGACCCGAAGAGCACTCCGGACGTGGATGCGACGGCGTTCGCCGTACGGGCACTCCACGGGTCCCAGGACCCGCAGGCCCGGGCGCCGCCGTGGACCGGGCGGTCGCGTGGCTGGAGGACGTGCAGGCCCCCGACGGATCCTTCGGCGGCGCACCCGTGGGCCAGGACGCGAACAGCAACAGCACCGGTCTTGCGGGATGGGTCCTCGGTGACCTGGGCGAGGCCGCGGCTGCGGAGCAGGCCGCGACCTGGCTGGCCGCGCACCAGGTCGGGGACTGTCCTTCGGCCCGGAAGCCCGACGTGGGCGCGATCGCGTACGACGACGCCGCGCTGTCCGCCGCTGGAGCCAAGGGCATCACGGTCAAGACGCAGGACCAGTTCCGCCGCGCGAGCGCACAGGCCGTGCCCGCGCTGCGGTGGCTTCCGGCCGGCGCCAGCACCGAGGACCGGATGCTGACATGGTCCTCCCGGGTCGCCCACGCCTGCTCGCGGCCGCTGTCGTGCTGGCAGCGACCACGGTGCTGCCCGGTGCTGCCCGGGCTGCCCGGCTGCCCGCGACCGGCGCGGCCGCGGCACCGGCCGGGTGCGACCCGCGGCACGGGGTCATGGTGGTCGTCGACTTCCGCCAGCTCGGGCACGCCGACGTGCGCAGCTGCGTGCCGGACGGGGAGCGGCCGGGACGCCGCCGACCTGCTGACCGCGGCGCGGGGTCTCGCTGACCGACGTCCAGCGCCAGCCGGGCTTCGTGTGCCGGATCGACGGCCTGCCGGCCGACGACCCCTGCGTCAACACCCCGCCGACGGACGCCTACTGGTCGCTCTGGTGGGCGGACGGGGGTCGGGACGTGGACGTACTCGACCCTGATGGCCTCCGCGCTGGACGTTCCGGACGGCGGTTCGTCGCATGGTGTGGCAGGAGGGCGCCGCCGAGCGGCAACCGCGGCCGACCGCTCCGGTCCGGTGCGCGCGCCGCATCCGCGTCGGCGACGCCGGCCTCCGCGGCGGTCGCTGACGGACGAGCGGTCGGCCGGGCAGGCCGACCCGCCGGCCGACGCCGGCGGGCTGCCCGGCTGGGTGGCTCCGGTGGTGGTCGTCGTGCTGTTCGCCGGTACGGCGGGCGCCGTCGCTCGTCCGCCGCCGGGCCGGAGGCCCCGATGACCGCCGACGGCTGCCGCGCGACCTGCACCCGGTCGCCTGGTGGGTGTGGGCATCGGGCTGGCGGTGGCCGCCTCGTTGACCACCAACCCGTTCCTGCTGCTGCTGCTGGTCGGCGTCGCCGCGACCGTGGTCGTCGCGCGGCGGTCCGACCAGCCCTGGGGCCGGTCGTTCCGGCTCTACGTCTGGCTCGGCGGCGCTGATCGTGGTGGTCCGGGTGGCGTTCCGGCTGGTGTTCGGCGGCGGGACGGCGGCCGGTCCTGCTCGACCTGCCCGGGTCCCGCTGCCCGGCTGGGTCGCGGGCATCACCCTGCTCGGCCCGGTGAGCCCGGGCGTTGCTGTTCGCCGGCCTGTACGACGGGCTGCGGCTGGCCACGATCGTGGTCTGCGTCGGCGCGGCGAACGCGCTGGCGAACCCCAAGCGGCTGCTGCGCTCGGTGCCGCCCGCGCTCTACGAGATCGGCACCGCGCTGGTGGTGGCGGTGACCGTGCTGCCCCAGTTCGCCGACAGCGCCCGCCGGGTCCGGGCCGCCCAGAGCCTGCGCGCGGGCGAGACCGGCCGGGTCCGCCGGCTGCGCCGGTTCCTGGTGCCGGTGCTCGAGGACGCCTTGGAGCGCTCGCTCGCGTTCGCCGCAGGCATGGACACCCGCGGCTACGGCCGGGCCGCGGGGGCGCACCCGCGGCGCAGCGACGTATCACCGGTGCCCTGATGCTGGTCGGCCTCGGCGGCATCTGCGTCGGCGATCTACGCGGTGCTCGACACGACCGCGCCGCGCGTACTCGCGCTGCCGATGCTCGCGCTGGGCGTGGCGGCCGCCGCCGCCGGCACTGCTGAGCGCCGGGCGCCGGGTGGAGCGCACCCGCTACCGCCCCGACCCTGGCGCTGGCCCGAGGTCGCGGTCGCCGGCTCGGGCGTGGCCGCCGCGACGACTCGGCTGGTGGATCGCCGGACACCAGCCCGCCGCTGGCGTACCCGGCCCTCGACGCGGTCCCGCCGGTCAGCGCGCTGACGCTGCTCGCCGCGGTGGTCGCGCTGGCCGGCGGCCTCTGCGCGCCGCTCGCGCCCGCTGTACGTCCCGGCGCCCCGGCCTGGTCGCAGGAGGTGGCGGCGTGATCGAGCTGCGCGACATCCGGTTCGCGTACGACGACGGTCCGCCGGTGCTCGACGGCGTGGAACTCGCATCGAGGAGGGCGAGCTGGTGCTGGTCTCCGGGCCGACCGGCGTGGGCAAGTCGACCCTGCTCGGTGTCGTGACCGGGCTGGTGCCGCGGTTCAGCGGCGGACGCCTGGACGGCGACGTGCTGCTCGACGGCGCCAGCATGGTCGCACGCGCCGCCGCGCGAGCGGGCGCACGCGATCGGGCTACGTCGGCCAGGACCCGGCCGCCGGCTTCGTCACCGACACCGTCGAGGAGGAGCTGGCCTACGGGATGGAGCAGCTCGGCCTGCCGCCGGCGACACCATGCGCCGGCGGGTCGAGGAGACCCTGGACCTGCTCGGCATCGCCGACCTCCGCGCCCGGACCTGCGCACGCTCTCGGGGGGACAGCAGCAGCGGGTCGCGATCGGCTCGGTGCTCACGATGCACCCCCGGCTGCTGGTGCTCGACGAGCCGACCTCGGCGCTCGACCCGACCGCGGCCGAGGAGGTGCTGGCGACGCTCACCCGGCTGGTGCACGACCTCGGGCGTCTCGGTGCTGCTCGCCGAGCACCGCCTCGAGCGCGTGGTCCCGTTCGTGGACCGGATGTGCCTGCTGACCGGCGACGGCCAGCGTGCAGGTCGGGCGAGCCGGGCGAGCTGCTGGCGACCTCGCCGGTGGTCCCGCCGATCGTCGAGCTGGGCCGGGCCGCCGGCTGGCGACCCGCTGCCGCTCAGCGTCCGCGACGCCCGCGCCGGGCTCGCGCGGGGGTTGGTCGAGCGGCTCGACCCGCCGGGCGACCGTCGTGCGCCGGACGTCGCGGGCTGCGGTCGGGTCCGCCGACCTGTGCGGTCGTGGCCACGGGACCGCACCGTGGCGGTGCGCGGCGTCGACCTGACGCTCGGCGCCGGCCGGGTGACCGCCCTGATGGGCCGCAACGGGTCCGGCAAGTCCCGCTGCATCTGGGCGCTGCAGGGCAGCGGCGCCGCTCCGGCGGGCGACGTGCGCGTCGGCGGCACCGACCCGGCGGACGCTGGCGCCCCCGCGCAGCGGCGGGCGCTGGTGGGGCTGGTGCCGCAGAACGCCGCCGACCTGCTCTACCTCGAGACCGTCGCCGAGGAGTGCGCGGCGGCCGACGGCGGCACCGGCGCGGCTCGGCGCGGGATCTGCTCGACCGGCTGGTGCCCGGCATCCCCGACGACGCAGCACCCCCGCGACCTGTCGGAGGGGCAGCGGCTGGCGCTCGCGCTCGCGCTGGTGCTCGCCGCGCGGCCGCCGCGTGCTGCTGCTCGACGAGCCCACCCGCGGCCTGGACTACGCCGCCAAGCGGGTGCTGGCCGGCGTGCTGCGCGGCCTCGCCGCCGAGGGGCGCGCGGTGCTGGTCGCCACGCACGACGTCGAGTTCGTCGCCCTGGCCGCCGACGACGTGGTCGTGCTGGCCGACGGCGAGGTCGTGTCGTCGGGGCCCGGTGCGCCGGGTGGTCGCCGAGTCGCCGGCGTTCGCTCCGCAGGTCACCAAGGTGCTCGGCGTGCCCTGGCTGCGGGTGGACGAGGTCGCCCGGCAGCTGGCCGCCCTGGACGCGTCGTGAGCACCGCGGTCCGCGTCTCGCCCCGGTCGCTGGTGGTCCTCGCGATCGCGTCGGCCGCCGGGCTGACGATGCTCTGCTGGCCGCTGCTGCTCCACGTCCACGAGGGCGCCCGTGTCGACCCGCCGTTCCTGTTCCTCGGCCTGCTGCCGGTGGTGCTCGTCGTCGTGCTGGCCGAGCTGAACGAGGGCGGCCTCGACCCGCGGGTGCTCGCGATCCTCGGGGTGCTGAGCGCCGCCAACGCGATCCTGCGCGGCATCTCGCCCGGCACCGGCGGCATCGAGCTGACGTTCTTCCTGCTGGTGCTCGCCGGCCGTGTGTTCGGGCCGGGCTTCGGCTTCGTGCTGGGGTGCACGTCGCTGTTCGCGTCGGCGCTGATGACCGCCGGTGTCGGGCCGTGGCTGCCGTACCAGATGCTGTGCGCGGCCTGGGTCGGGATGGGCGCCGGCCTGCTGCCGCGCCGGGTCGGCGGGCGCGCCGAGATCGCGATGCTGGCGGCGTACGGCGTGCTGTCGGCGTACCTCTACGGCCTGCTGATGAACCTGTCCGGGTGGCCGTTCATCGCCGGCATCGCGGTCGCCGGGCACGCGGGCTCGCTGTCGTACGTCGCGGGCGCCCCGCTGCTGGAGAACCTGCACACGTTCGTCATCTACACGCTGCTCACGTCGACCGGCAGCTGGGACACCGCCCGCGCCATCACGAACGCCGTGGCCGTCGTCGTGCTCGGGCCCGCCGTACTGACCACGCTGCGGCGCGCGTCGCGGCGGGCGACCGTGACGGGGCGGGTCCTCACGGATCGATGAGCAGGATCCGGTCGTCACCGGAGCGCGGATCGCCCCGGCCGTCCCGGTTGCTGGTGGTCACCCACAGTCGGCCGTCGGGGGTGACGACCACGGTCCGCATCCGGCCGTACTTGCCGACGAAGTAGTCGACCGGGTGCGACGCGTGGTCGCCGTGCACGTCGACGCGCCACAGCCGTTCGCCGCGCAGCGACGCGAGCCAGAGGTGGCCGTCGAGGTAGGCCAGGCCGGAGGGCGACGCCTCGTCGGTGTCCCACACGACCTGCGGGTCGACCAGGCCGGACCGGTCGCCGCGGCCCTCGACCATCGGCCAGCCGTAGTTCCTGCCGGGCTCGATCAGGTTCAGCTCGTCGTAGGTGTTCTGACCGAACTCCGAGGCCCACAGGCGGTCCTCGTCGTCGAAGGCGAGGCCCTGCACGTTGCGGTGGCCGTAGGACCAGATCTGCGAGTCGGGGAACGGGTTGCCCGGGGCCGGCTCGCCGTCCGGGGTCATCCGCAGGATCTTGCCGGCGAGGGTGCTCGTGTCCTGGGCGAGCTCGGGGTTGCCCGTCTCGCCGGTGGAGGCGTAGAGGTAGCCGTCCGGCCCGAACGCCAGCCGCCCGCCGTCGTGGATGAAGCCGTTGGGGATGCCGTCCAGGATCACGCGGGTCGACCCGAGCTTCCCGTGCTCGAGCGGTGCGGTCACGATCCGGTTGTCGTTCGCGGTGCTGACGTAGAAGTAGAGCAGGTGGTCGCGCTCGAAGTCCGGCGAGACGGCGACCCCCAGCAGGCCGGCCTCCCCGCCCTGGTCACCCAGGGGCACGGCCGCGCTGATGAGGCCGACCTGCCGGACGTCGTACGTCGTCTTGTCGATCACCAGCACCCGGCGGGTGTCACGCTCGGTGACCACGGCGTCGCCGTCCGGCAGGAACGCGACGCCCCACGGCACGGCCAGCCCGGTGGCCACGGTGTCGACGACCCGCGGCGGGCTGTTGTCGACGCTCGGGGTGTTGTCGCCCGTGGGCTTGGAGCTCTCGGTCGCCGGGGTGGGCGACTGCGGCGTGGAGGTCGCGGCCGGGCCCGGCGCGGGGTCCGGCTGCGAGGTGTTGTCGCTGCACGCGACGAGGAGCGCCGCCGCCAGCAGGGTCGTGGCGAGGGCGGCGGGGCGAGCCATGTCACCCGACTCTACGCAGGAACTCCAGCAGCAGGTCGTGCACGCGATCGGGGTGCTCCATCTGGAGGAAGTGGCTGCCGCTGATCTCCGTGTACGTCGCGTCCGCCATCCGGGCCGCGGCGCTCGCCATGGCGCGCGCCCCTGCCAGCAGGTCCCAGGTCCCCGCCACGAAGACGGCCGGGGCGTCGATCCTGCTCAGCGACACGCGCGGGTGTCGCGAGGTGTGGAGTGCGACGTGGAAGTACCACTCGACCGGGGTCTGCAGGAAGGTGGCGATCGCCCGGCGGGCAAGGTCCGGGTCGGCCACCGGCAGCATGAACCCGCTGTGGCTCAGCACGTCGATGGTGCGCCGGCCGACCGGCAGCCGGGTCGAGATCGGGGTGAGCAGGTGGCCGCCGTACTTGAGCGCCCGTGCGAGGTTGACGGTGATCGCCCGGGCCGCGGTGCGCGGCACCCGGAGTGGGGCGAGCATGGTGGCGAACGTGTCACCCGGGACGCCCGCCACCGCGAACAGCCCGGTCACCCGCTCGGGGTGCTCGGCGGCGATCTCGAACATCGTGTTCACGCCCATCGACCAGCCGATCAGGACGGCGCGGTCGATGCCGAAGTGGTCCATCACCGACAGGCCGTCCTCGGCGAACGCCTCGATGCCGACCCGGTCGGGATCGGCCGGGCGGTCCGAGCCGCCGGTGCCGCGGTGGTTCCACGACACGACGCGGACCCCGCAGTCCGGGTCGAGGAAAGCCGGCCAGGCCCACGCGTTGGTCCCGAGGCCGTTGCAGAGCAGGACCGTCGGGCCGTCGATGGTCCCGTCGGGGTCGTTGGTCCACGCCCGCAGCCGCGTGCCGTCGTCGGACAGCACGTCGTCATGGGCGAGGCGTGGCGCCTCCTCGGTCCGGGCTGGTGTGGCGGACATGTGGCGGATTGTGCCTTGCCGTGCCTCCCGGGGCTGGGAGGTGTGGCTGAGTTCACCGGCCGGCGAGGTCAGCGTGGCCGTTGGATGTGCTCAGCCGTGGGCGCTGTGGGGAGCGGTGTCGTCGGTCGTGGGCAGGGTGGGCATCCGGTGGCGACCGGCCAGGAACGCCTCGACCTCCTCGATCTCCGCCCGGCGCTGGGCGAGGGCGGTCGCGGCGATCATGGCGTTGCGGCGGGCGCCGAGCTGTGAGTCGGTCGGCCAGCGCCGGACGGCGTTGAGCGGGCTGAGGAGGAAACGGGTGACGTCCATGATGGTGCTCCGATGATGCGGTCCCGAGTTGCGGCCCCAGATTAGCCATCCCGGTGCTTCGTGGCGATCAACGCCGAATGACGGACAGGTGAACGGCGCCGTCGCCGGCATACGGAGATGTCCGGGCATGGGTGTGGCCCCGCCGGCGGTGGTCGGCGGGGTCGTGGTCAGCCGATATGTCGGTGGCCCAGCGGGCTGGTCCAGATCCAGCCGATGCCGGGGGCTCGGGTGTAGGTCCAGGCGGTGAAGGTCTTGAGCCGGTGGTGTCCGCGGCAGGGCGGGGCCATGTTCGACGACGCGGTGGGGCCTTGGGGTACTCGACGATGTGGTCGTGGTCGGCGTGCTGCCCGGACCCCGGTCGCGGGTCGCGTTCGGATCGCTGTTCGGATGGCTGCTCGGGTGCCTGGCGGGGTCGCCAGGAGGGGCGGTTGCACAGCGGGAAGGGGCATTCGGGGTAGCGCAGCCGGGTCTGCTCCTTCAGTGCGGCGGTGGGCCGGTAGCCCTCGGTGGAGCAGCTCTTCGTTGAGGTCGATGACCGGCTTGATGGTCACCTTCGTCCCCGCCTGGGCGCACCAGTCCTTGAGGTGCTCGGGGGTGATGAAGGTGCGGGTGTTGTCGAGGTCGACCATGGCCTGGCCGGGGCGGGTGTGGGTGTAGATCACCAACTCACGCTGCGCCCCTGGACCCTGGTGCTCACCGCCTGACTGGCCGAGCATGCCCAGGACCATGGAGCGGCGCACCTGCAGCGGGATCGACGCGTCCAGCTTGGCGGCCTGGGTGGCGACGTACTCCTCGAAGGCGACGGCGTCGCCGAGGTCGGCCATCGCGGTGATCGGGACCTGCCCGTCGTGGGTCATCGCACCGAGGTGGACCTTCACGTGGCGGCGTTCGGCGGCCTCGAGGCGGCGGCGTTCGGCCTCGGCCGGGTCGTACTCGGCGCGGGCCTTGTCGACCTGTCGGTCGATCTCGGCGTAGGAGCACTTGTGGGCCACGAAGTACAGGGCCCGGTCCACGAACGCTGCCCCGTCGGCGGGGAGGGAGCGGGTGGCGTCGGCGATCTTGCGGGCCTTCCACACCGGCAACCGGCCGTCCAGCACGCGCTTCCAGATCCGGGGCAGCCGGTACTTCAGCTCGACCGCGTCCCCCAGGTAGAGCCGCCCCGAGTCGGTGGACACCCCGATCGCCAGGCTGAATTCGGCGATGGCGCCCTCGTCGATGGTGGGGGCGCCGTCGCCGGCGATCTCCAGGTCCCGCATCCCCCACGGCACCGTGGTGTCGACCTCGTCGCCGGGGTGGAGCAGCACCCACTCCACCGCGAGCTCGAGCTTGTCGATCTCGGCCCGGTTGATGGTGGCCTGGCGGTCGCGGGCTGCGTCGATCACCAGTGCCTCCCGGGGATCCGGGCTGGTGATCGGGGTGGCTGCCATGGATCCAGCCAAGCAGGGGGCGCCGACATCGAGGCCTGCTCCGGGCCGGTTTGTCTCACTCTATGGGACGCTTTTCAAAAGTATTTTCCCGTCCGATTCTCGGGCGCCTACGTGTCGCTGGGGGTGGTGGTTTCGAGGCTCGTCGTTGGCGCTCCTCGCACCTCAACCACCGTGGCCACCTGCTGGTTGAGGAGGTTGCCCTGGCAACCGTCTCGAAACCCCGCGACCCGGGAAGCGGCGGCGGCCAGCCCCGGTGGTGGTTTCGAGGCTCGTCCTCGTACCTCAACCGCCAGCTTCAGTCGGGTGCGGGGGCGACCTGGCGCGTGGAGCGCGTGGCGCCGACGGAGGCGATGACGACACAGGCCATGGCGACCCACTGCCGGCCGGTGAGGAACTCGCCGAGCACGACGATGCCGGCGAGGGCGGCGGCGGCGGGCTCGAGGCTCATCAGGATCGAGAACACCGACGGCGCGAGCGAGCGCAGCGCGACCAGCTCGCAGCTGTAGGGGATCACCGAGGACAGCAGGCCGACCGCCGCGCCCAGCAGCAGTACCCGGGTGTCGAGCAGGTCCGAGCCGCCGATGGCGATCGCGGGCGGGGTGAGGATGATCGTCGCGGCGACCGAGGCGAGCGCGAGCCCGTCGAGCCCCGGCCAGCGGCGACCGGTCTGCGCGCTGAGGAGGATGTACGACGCCCAGCAGCCGCCCGCCAGCAGCGCGAACAGGACGCCCGCCACGGTGAGCGACTCACCGCCGCCCAGGCCGAGGAGGGCCACGCCGGTGGCGGCGAGCGCCACCCACAGCAGGTCGCGCGGCCGCCGCGACCCGAGGACGGCGAGCGTGAGCGGTCCGACGAACTCCAGGGTCACGGCGACGCCGAGCGGGATCCGGGCGAACGCCTGGTAGATCGCCCAGTTCATGGTGCCCAGCGCGGCGCCGAAGGCCAGGACCACCAGCCAGTCCTGGCGCGAGCGGCCACGCAGCCGGGGCCGGGCCACGGCGACCAGCACCAGGGCGCTGGTGGCGAGCCGCAGCCACACGATCGCGGTCGGCGCGATGTCGTCGAACAGCGACTTGGCGACCCCGGCGCCGAACTGCACCGACAGGATCCCGGCAAGGACGAGCCAGACGGGGGAGGCCAGGCGGAGCGATGAGTTCCGGGCGGCCATCCGGTCAATCTAGAAGAGTGTCCCCGGCCGGGTGCACAGTGGGCGCAACGAGCGAGCGGAGAGCGTGATGGCAGACCGGACCCTGCTGATGGTCGGGACCCGCAAGGGCCTGTGGATCGGAGCCTCCGACGAGGCCCGCGAGTACTGGGAGTTCAGCGGCCCGCACTTCGACATGGAGGAGGTCTACTCCTGCCTCATCGACCGTCGCGGCGACACCCCACGGCTGCTCGCCGGCTCGTCGTCCAGCTGGACCGGACCGCAGGTGCGGCGCTCCGACGACCTCGGCGCGACCTGGCAGGAGACGCCGAACGGCGCCCTCCGCTTCCCCGAGGACACCGGCGCGAAGGTCGAGCGCGTCTGGCAGCTGGTGCCCGGCTGCGAGGACGGCGTCGTGTACGCCGGGAGCGAGCCCGCCGCCGTCTGGCGCTCCACCGACCGCGGCGAGACGTTCACGCTCGAGCGGGCGCTGTGGGACCACCCGCACCGGCCGCAGTGGAACGCCGGGCTTCGGCGGTCAGGCCTTCCACACGGTGCTCCCGCACCCGGCCGACCCGTTGAGCCTGACCGCCGCGTTGAGCACCGGCGGCGTCTACCGGACCGACGACGGCGGCCGGAGCTGGGCGCCGCGCAACCAGGGCATCCGCGCGGAGTTCCTGCCGGAGGGGCAGCAGTACCCCGAGTTCGGCCAGTGCGTGCACAAGGTGACCCGGCACCCCGAGAAGCCGGAGCGGCTGTACCTCCAGAACCACGGCGGCGTCTACCGGTCCGACGACCACGCCGGGACGTGGACCTCCATCGCCGACGGCCTCCCGGCCGACTTCGGCTTCCCGATCGTGGTGCACCCACACGAGCCGGACACGGTCTACGTGTTCCCGCTCGACGGCAGTGCCGGGCGCTATCCGCCGCGGGCCCGGGCCCGGGTCTGGCGGTCGCAGGATGCCGGTGACACCTGGGAGGAGCTCGGCGACGGTCTCCCGGACGCGTTCTACGTCGCGGTCATGCGCGACGCGATGTGCACCGACGACCACGACCGGGCCGGGCTGTACTTCGGGGCCCGCAACGGCACCGTCTGGGGCTCGCCCGACGAGGGCGAGACCTGGCACCAGGTCGTCGCCGACCTCCCGGACGTCATGTGCGTCCGGGCGGCCGCGCTCTGACCCGGTGCCCGGCGCTCAGGCTCAGTGCGCCGCCTCGCCGAGCTCGCGCTCCTCGTAGTCGGACTCCGCGCGGGACGCCTCGATGTGCCGCTCGATCTCCTCGCGTCCGAGCGGGAACTGCAGCGCGAGCGCGTAGATGATCGCGGAGAACACGAAGATGGTCGGGATCGCGGAGCTGAAGCTCAGGATGTTCTGGTTGCCGGCCGCAGGCTCGGGGTAGTTGCCGAGCCAGGAGATGACCAGCAGGCCGAGCAGCCACGGGACGACCCAGGTGGCGCCCGAGCGAAGGTCGAGCTTCGGGGTGTCCTGGCCGAGGACGTGGTAGATCGGCAGCAGCACGAAGCCGAGGGCGACCGCCACCGCGAGCTTCCAGACGATGTCCCAACCGGACCAGTAGATGATCAGGTTCGAGGCCCAGAAGGCCAGGAACGGGATGACGTGGCCGCCGGGGATCCGGAACGGCCGCTCCGCGTCGGGCAGCCGCTTGCGCAGCGCGGACAGCACCAGCGGGCCGGACGCGAACGACAGCACGGTCGCCGACGTGATGAACCCGACCAGCTGCTGCCAGCTCGGGAACGGCAGGAACACGATCAGCCCGACGATGAACGTGACGATCAGGGAGATGAACGGGACGCCGCGGTCGGTGGTGCGGGCCAGCCCCTGGGGGGCGTTGCCGTTGCGCGCCATCGCGTACGAGATGCGTGAGGTGACGGTGGTGTAGATCAGGCCGGTGTCACCGGGGGAGACGATCGCGTCGATGTACAGCAGCACCGCGAGCCAGCCCAGGCCCAGCAGCGACGCCACCGCCGCGAGCGGACCGAAGTCGTTCTCGAAGCTCAGGTCCGACCAGCTGCCGGAGTTGGTGATGATGCCGGGGTCCAACGAGCCGATGAAGGCGACCTGGAGCGCGATGTAGATCAGGGCGGTGATGAGCACCGAGCCGATCACGGCCAGCGGCACGTTCCGCCGCGGGTTGTCGGTCTCGCCGGCGAGCTCGATGCCCTGCCGGAAGCCGAGGTAGGAGAAGACGATGCCCGACGTGGCGATCGCGGTGAAGATGCCGTGCCAGCCCTGGGGCTTGAACCCGTGGCTGGTGAAGTTCTCGCCGTGGAAGGCGGTGACCAGGAAGGCGGCGATCACCAGCAGGATGATGAACAGCTTCCAGCCGACGAGAGCGTTGTTGATGCGGGCGAACCACCGGATGCCGTAGTAGTTGACCACCACGAAGACGGCCATCAGCACCACGGCGGTCGCGTAGCCCAGGCCGGTCAGGGTGTGCACCGTCTCGCCGTTCACGGTGTGCTCACTGGTGAACGCCGCATACTTGGTGGCGTACTGGAGCGCGGCCTCGACCTCGATCGGGGCCGTCGTGGCCACGGCCACCCAGGTGATCCAGCCGGCGCTGTAGCTGGCGAACGACCCGAAGGCCAGGTGCGGGAACCGCACGACACCACCCGACAACGGGAACATCGTGCCCAGCTCGGCGTACACGAGCGCGATGAGCAGGATCATCACGCCGCCGAGGGCCCACGAGATGATCGCAGCCGGGCCGGCCTGCTGGGAGGCGTTCAGGGCGCCGAACAGCCAGCCGGAGCCGATGATCGAGCCGACGCTGGCGAACAGCAGGCCGACGACGCCGACGTGTCGTCGAAGCTGGGGCTCCGCGGTCTTCGTCGCCTCACTCTGGGTGCTCATGGGGGTCTCCGTCCCGACGCGGTGTGAAACTGGTGAAACTCCAGTCACGTGCCCGCGAAGAACACCCGTGAAACATCCTCAATGGCCGGCGGCCTTCGGCCCGGGGTCGCTCAGCTCTCCGGGACGTGCGGCCCCATCGCCGGGGTCTCGAAGACGGGGATCGGGATCTCCCCGGTCCCGTCCACGGGGTCGTGGGCCGCGTGGATGGGCTCGGGGACGCCGGCGGTGATCGTGCTGCCGTCGGCGCGCCGGCCGCCCACGTTGGGCCGGTCGCCGAGCAGGCCGTCGATCCGCTCGCCCTGGTCGGGCAGGGCGACGACGACCGGCGCGCCGGGCCGCACGACGTACGACGTGTCGCGCACCCGCACCGGCACGTCGCCGTCGCCCTCGACGACGGTGAGCGTGAGGCGGTCGGCGGTCAGCTCGGCCAGCACCCGGGTGCCCCGCCAGCACAGGCGGAACGACAGGGCGTCCCAGGTCTCGGGCAGCCGCGGGTCGAACGTCAGCTCGCCGCCGTGGTCGCGCATCCCGCCGAACCCGTAGACCAGCGCGCTCCACAAGCCGCCGGCGGACGCGACGTGCAGTCCGTCGACGGTGTTGCCGTGCAGGTTCATCAGGTCGACGTACAGCGCCTGGTGGAAGTAGTGCAGGGCGGCGTGGTGGTAGCCCACCTCGGCGGCGATCACCGACTGCACGACGGCGGACAGCGTCGAGTCTCCCGTGGTGATCGGGTCGTAGTACTCGAAGTCCGCGCGCTTCTCCTCGAGCGTGAACCGGTCGCCCTGCAGGAACAGCGCGAGCACCACGTCGGCCTGCTTGAGCACCTGGAACCGGTAGATGACCAGCGGATGGTAGTGCAGCAGCAGGGGGCGCAGCTCGAGGGGCGTCCGGGAGAGGTCCCAGACCTCCCGGTCGAGGAAGTAGTCGTCCTGCGGATGGATGCCCAGGCCCTCGTCGTACGGGATCGTCATCCCGTCGGCACAGCGTTGCCACTCCTCGGCCTCGGCCGGGTGCAGGCGGAGACGCGCCGCGACCCGCACGTACTCGTCGGGGTGCCGGTCGCGGATCTCGGTGATCGCCGCGGCCGCGTGCTCGAGGTTGAAGCGGGCCATCACGTTGGTGAACAGGTTGTTGTTGACGACCGTCGTGTACTCGTCGGGGCCGGTGACCCCGTGGATGTGGAACGACGGGTCGCCGTTGCTGCGCCAGAAGCCGAGGTCGGTCCACATCCGCGCGGTCTCGACGAGGATGTCGATGCCCTCGCGGATGAGGAAGCCGTGGTCGCCGCTCGCGCGGACGTACTTCATCACCGCGTAGGCGACGTCGGCGTCGATGTGCACCTGCGCCGAGCCCGCGGCGTAGTACGCCGACGCCTCCTCGCCGTTGATCGTGCGCCACGGGAACATCGCGCCGCTCTGGGCGAGCTCGCGGGCGCGCTCGCGGGCGGCCGGGAGCATCAGCGACCGGAAGTGCAGCGCGTTCCGGGCGACGTCGGGCTGGCTGTAGGTCAGGAACGGGACGACGTAGATCTCGGTGTCCCAGAAGTAGTGCCCCTCGTAGCCGGAGCCGGTGACGCCCTTGGCCGGTACGCCGAGGCCGTCGATGCGCCCGGTCGCCTGCGCGAGGCTGAACAGGTTGTAGCGCACCGCCTGCTGGACCGCGCGGTGCTGGTCGGTCGTGCCGCCGATCTCGACGTCCGCGGCCGCCCAGAAGTCGGTGTACCAGGCGCGCTGGTCCTCGACGTACTGCTTGACGCCGTGCCGCTTGGCGCGGTCCAGGGTGCGGTCGCAGCGGTCCGCGAGCTCGCGGACCGGCACCCCCCGCGAGGTGTGGTAGCTGGCCGTCTTGGTCAGGCGCAGCGTGTTCCCACGGGTGGCGTCGACGCGGAACACCACCTTGGTCTGGTCGTCGTCGCCGCGGGCGACGACCTCGTGCTCGTCCACGGTCTCGAGGAGGTGGTCGGCCGCGACCGCGATCCGCATGCCGGAGTGCGCGCACTGGTAGCCGAGGAGCATCCGGTCCTCGGTCGCGTGCGACATCCGGGGGAGCAGGACCCGCTCGTCGAACACCGCGGCCTTGCGGGGGTCCTCCACGACGGACGCCTGTTGCCGCGTCGTCCGGTACTCGTCCATGCCGTCCTGGCGGTTCAGGATCTGGGAGGAGATGACGATCGGGGCGTCCCCGGTGAGGACCTCCACCTCGAGGGTCATGATCGCCAGGTGCCGTTGGGTCATCGAGACCATGCGGGTGGAGTCGATCCGCACGCGCTTGCCCGACGGCGTGCGCCAGATCAGGTTGCGGCGCAGCACGCCGTCGTGGAAGTCCAGGCACCGCTCGTAGTGCTCGAGATCGGCGGTGCCGAACGTCAGCGGCTCGTCGTCGATGTAGATCTTCAGCACCTGGGTGTCCGGCGCGTTGACGATCGTCTGGCCGGTCCGGGCGAACCCGAACGCCGCCTCGGCGTGCCGGATCGGCCAGGTCTCGTGGAAGCCGTTGACGAACGTGCCGTGCTCGTACGACGGGCGACCCTCCTCCGGGTTGCCGCGCATGCCCAGGTAGCCGTTGCCGACGCTGAACAGCGTCTCGGTCACGCCGAGGTCCTCGGGCTGGTAGCTGGTCTCGACCAGCGCCCACGGGTTGATGGGGAAGCGGCCCCGGTCCATCGGGTCCGGCCCGACCGCGCGCGCGGTCACCGGGCGGTCCCGTCGTCCGGCACCAGCTCGGCGAGGTCGGCGACGACGACGTCGGCGCCGGCCTCGCGGAGCGCGCGCTCGCCGGCGCCGCGGTCGACGCCGACGACGCACGCGAAGTTCCCGGCCCGTCCGGCGCTCACGCCGGACACGGCGTCCTCGAGGACCACGGCGCGGTCGGGCGCCGCCCCCAGCTCGGCCGCGGCGTGCAGGAACGTGTCCGGCGCAGGCTTGCCGGCCAGGTGCAGCTCCCGCGCGACGGCGCCGCTGACCACGGTCCGGAACCGGTCCAGCAGCCCGGCCGCCTCCAGCACGGCGGGGGCGTTGGCCGACGACGAGACGACGCCGAGGGGGATGCCGAGGCCCTCGAGGTGGTCGAGCAGGCGCACGGACCCGGGGTAGGCCTCGACGCCGTCACGGGCGAGCACGACGTTGAACGCCTCGTTCTTGCGGTCGCCGAGCGCATGCACGAGGTCCTCGTCGGCGGGGATGCCCCGGGAGGCGAGGAAGTCGCGGACCCCGTCGTACCGGGGCTTGCCGTCGACCTGCGCGAAGTAGTCGACGTCGGTGTACGGCGCGGTGTCGCCCTCGCCGTCCCACGACGCGAGGAAGTCGTTGAACATGTCCGACCAGGCGCGCATGTGCACCTCGGCGGTCGGGGTGAGCACGCCGTCGAGGTCGAAGAGCACGGCGTCGCGGCGCTGCCACGTCACGGGCACGTTCTGGCGATGGGGCACACCCCGAGGCTAGTGGTCACCGACGGAAGTTCGTCGAGGATCTCCGTGGTCCAGGTGCGTGCAGCGCAAGGCGGCGTCACGACGGCATACCGGGCGTCTTCCGAGTGATGCCAACGCAGCGATGTGCGTGCCTGGGCCGCGGAGACTCCGACGAACAACCGGAGGTGACCACCAGGGGCCCGGGGACCGGTCGAACAGCGACCACGCCACCCGCGGTCACATCGTGACCTTCCGGTCCGGACATTCTGGCGGCGCCACTACGCTCGGGGCATGGCCAGCCCCGACATCAAGCCCCGTTCCCGCGACGTCACCGACGGCCTCGAGAGGGCCGCGGCCCGCGGCATGCTGCGCGCGGTCGGCATGGGCGACGAGGACTTCGCCAAGCCGCAGATCGGCGTCGCGTCGAGCTGGAACGAGATCACGCCGTGCAACCTGTCGCTCCAGCGGCTGGCGCAGGCGGTGAAGAGCGGCGTGCACGCGGCCGGCGGGTACCCGCTGGAGTTCGGCACCATCTCGGTGTCCGACGGCATCTCGATGGGCCACGAGGGGATGCACTTCTCGCTGGTGTCGCGCGAGGTGATCGCCGACTCGGTCGAGACCGTGATGATGGCCGAGCGGCTCGACGGCTCGGTGCTGCTGGCCGGCTGTGACAAGTCGCTGCCCGGCATGATGATGGCCGCCGCGCGCCTCGACCTGGCCGCGGTCTTCCTCTACGCCGGCTCGATCATGCCCGGCCAGGTCGACGGCAACGACGTGACGATCATCGACGCCTTCGAGGCGGTCGGGGCGTGCCTGGCCGGCAAGATCAGCCGCGAGGAGGTCGACCGGATCGAGCGCGCGATCTGTCCGGGCGAGGGCGCGTGCGGCGGCATGTACACCGCGAACACCATGGCCGCGGTCGCCGAGGCGATCGGCATGTCCCTGCCGGGCTCGGCAGCGCCGCCCGCCGTGGACCGGCGCCGCGACGGCTTCGCGCACCGCTCCGGCGAGGCGGTCGTGAACCTGCTGCGGCAGGGGATCACGGCCCGGCAGATCATGACCCGCGAGGCGTTCGAGAACGCGATCACCGTCGTGATGGCGCTCGGCGGCTCCACCAACGCGGTGCTGCACCTGCTGGCGATGGCCCGCGAGGCCGACGTCGAGCTGACCATCGACGACTTCAACCGGGTGGGCGACAAGGTCCCGCACCTCGGTGACCTCAAGCCCTTCGGTCGCTACGTCATGAACGACGTCGACAAGATCGGCGGCATCCCGGTGATCATGAAGGCGCTGCTGGACGCGGGCCTCATGCACGGCGACTGCCTCACCGTCACCGGGAAGACGATGGCGGAGAACCTCGCTGAGCTCGCGCCGCCCGACCTCGACGACGACGTGATCCGCAAGCTGGACCGGCCGATCCACAGGACCGGCGGGCTGACGATCCTCAAGGGCTCCCTGGCCCCCGAGGGCGCGGTCGTGAAGACCGCCGGCTTCGACGACTCGGTGTTCACCGGCACGGCCCGGGTCTTCGACGGCGAGCGCGCGGCGATGGACGCCCTGGAGCGCGGGGAGATCAAGTCCCGCGACGTCGTGGTGATCCGGTACGAAGGCCCCAAGGGCGGCCCCGGCATGCGGGAGATGCTCGCGATCACCGGTGCCATCAAGGGCGCCGGGCTCGGCAAGGACGTCCTGCTGATCACCGATGGCCGGTTCTCCGGCGGTACGACCGGCCTGTGCGTGGGCCACATCGCTCCGGAGGCCGTCGACGGCGGCCCGATCGCCTTCGTCCGCGACGGCGACACCATCACCCTCGACGTCGCCAACCGGCTGCTCGAGGTCGACATGGGCGACGAGACCGAGTGGGAGCAGCGCAAGGACGGCTGGCAGCCGAACCCGCCGAAGTACACCCGCGGGATCCTCGGCAAGTACGCCAGGATCGTCCAGTCCGCCGCGCACGGCGCGATCACCGGCTGACGCCCGGGACGTCATACGGACGGTGCAACCCCTTGCTCTGTCCGTATGACGTCCTGAGGTCCGCGCGACCTCAGGCGGGTCCGCTGCCCGCGATCGCGAACGACAGCCGGTGCGTCGCCCCGGGCTCGAGGGCCACCAGGTCGGTGCCGGTGCGGAACGCGTCGGGCGGGCAGGACATCGGCTCGAGCGCGACCGCCTGCCGCACGGGCTCGTGGGTGTCGCAGGTGAAGACGTGCAGCCACCGGCAGCCCTCGCCGGCGGTGACGGTGACCGCGGTTCCCGCGCCGGGGTCGCGGAGCGTGGCGACGTCGCCGACGAGCCCGCCGAACGGGTGGTCGAGCTCCAGGTCGCCGATGCGCCGCGGCTCGCGGAAGTCGTACGCCGTCCCGTCGACCGGTCGCGGCGGGCCGGGCAGTCCGCGGTCGTCCATCTCGCACCAGGTGGTCGCGGGGACGGTCAGCTCGAGGTCGTCCGCGGGCCGCTGGAGGGTCAGGTACGGGTGGAACCCGGCGCCGTACGGCGCCGGGGAGTCGCCGTGGTTGGTCGCCTCGACCGTGACGTGCAGCCCGGCGTCGGCGAGCCGGTAGTCGACCGTCAGGTCGAGGGCGAACGGGTAGCCGACCCGCGGCACCAGCTCGTGGTGGAACGACGCGCGCGCGGCGTCGGGGTGGTGGACCTCCCAGCGCTCCCAGCCGACCAGGCCGTGCAGGGCGTTGCCCGTGGCCGGCTCGGTGAGCGCCAGCTGGTGGGTCGCGCCGGCGAACTCGTAGCGGCCGTCGCCGACCCGGTTCGGCCAGGGCTGGAGCACCCAGCCGCGGTAGTCGGGGCAGATGTCGCCCGTGGCGTATCCGGCCACGAGGTCGCGGGCGCCGTACCGCAACGACCGCAGGCCGGCGCCCACGCTGACCACCTCGGCGCGGTACGGGCCGTGCTCGAGGGTGAGGGCATGTCCGGCGGGGTCGCGCATGTCCCCACCCTGACATGCGCCCTGACACAATCCGGGCATGCCTCTCGTCGCCGGGGTCGACTCCTCGACCCAGTCCTGCAAGGTCGTCGTGTGTGACGCCGACAGCGGGGAGCAGGTGCGGATCGGGACCGCCCGGCACCCCGACGGCACCGAGGTGCACCCCGACCGCTGGTGGGACGCGCTGCAGGGGGCGATCGGCGCCGCCGGTGGCCTGGACGACGTCGCCGCGCTCGCCGTCGGCGGGCAGCAGCACGGCATGGTCTGCCTCGACGAGTCCGGCGCCGTCGTACGCCCCGCGCTGCTCTGGAACGACACCCGCTCGGCGGCGGCGGCCCGCGACCTGATCGACGAGCTCGGCGGCCCGCAGTCGTGGGTCGACGCGGTCGGTCTGGTGCCGGTCGCGTCGTTCACGGTCACCAAGCTGCGCTGGCTGCGCGACCACGAGCCCGAGCACGCCGCGCGCACGGCCGCGGTCTGCCTGCCGCACGACTGGCTCACCTGGCGCCTGTCCGGCGCGGCCGGCCTCGACACGCTCGTCACCGACCGCGGGGACGCCAGCGGCACCGGCTACTGGTCGCCCCTCACCGGCGACTACCGCCGCGACCTGCTCGAGCTGGGCCTCGGCCACGACGCCGTCCTGCCCCGCGTCCTCGGGCCCGCCGACGAGGCCGGGCGCACGCCGGAGGGCCGGCTGCTCGGTCCCGGCACCGGTGACAACGCCGCCGCCGCCCTCGGGCTGGGCGCCGTCGCGGGCGACGTCGTCGTGTCGATCGGTACGTCGGGGGTCGCCTGCGCGGTCGCGGAGAAGCCGGTCGGCGACGTCACGGGCGCGGTCGCCGGGTTCGCCGACGCGACCGGCCACTACCTCCCGCTGGTCGCGACGCTGAACGCCGCGCGGGTCCTCGACGCCGCGGCGCGGATGCTGGGTGTCGACCACGCCGGACTGTCGGACCTCGCGCTGTCCGCGCCCGCCGGCGCGGGCGGCCTGGTGCTCGTGCCGTACCTCGAGGGCGAGCGCACCCCGAACCGCCCCGACGCCACCGGCGCGATCCACGGGCTGCGGCTGGAGACCGCGACGCCGGCGTACCTCGCGCGCGCCGCGGTCGAGGGCATGCTCTGCGGGCTGGCCGACGCCGTCGACGCGGTGCGCGCCCTGGGCACCCCGGTCGAGCGCGTCGTGCTGGTCGGCGGCGCGGCCCGGTCGCGGGCCGTCCGCGAGATCGCCTCCGCCGTGCTCGGCCTGCCGGTGACGGTCCCTCAGCCGGGGGAGTACGTCGCCCGCGGCGCCGCCCGGCAGGCGGCGTGGGTCCGGTCCGGTGCCGACGCCCCACCGGACTGGCCGCTGGCCGGCGTCGTCGAGACCGAGGCCGAGCCGACGCCCTTCGTGCGCGACCGGTACGCGTCGGTGCGCGACCTGACGGCGGCGCGCCCGTGAGCGACCTCGACAGGCACGACCCGCTCGCGGCGTACCGCGACCGCTTCGTCGGCGCCGAGTCGCCCCTGGTCTACTTCGACGGCAACTCGCTCGGCCGCCCGCTGACGGTGACCGGGCCGCGGCTGGCCAGGTTCGTCGAGGAGGAGTGGGGCGGCCGGCTGATCCGCGGCTGGGACGAGCGGTGGTTCGACCTGCCGCGCACCATCGGCGACGACCTCGGCCGGGTGGTGCTCGGCGCCGCGCCCGGGCAGGTCGCGATCGGCGACTCGACCACGGTGCTGCTCTACAAGCTGATGCGGGCGGCGGTCGCGGCCCGGCCGGGACGCACCGAGATCGTCATCGACCGCGACAACTTCCCGACCGACCGGTACGTCGCCGCGGGGGTCGCCGCGGAGTGCGGGCTGACGCTGCGCTGGATCGACGTCGACCCCCGGGTCGGCGTCACCGCCGAGCTGCTGGCGTCGGCCGTCGGACCCGGCACCGCGCTGGTGGTGCTGTCGCACGTGGCCTACCGGTCCGCCTGGCTCGCCGACCTGCCCGAGCTGACCCGGATCGCCCACGACGCCGGCGCCCTCGTGCTCTGGGACCTGTGCCACTCGGTCGGCTCGGTGCCGCTCGAGCTCGACGACGGGGGCGTGGACCTCGCTGTCGGCTGCACGTACAAGTACCTCAACGGCGGGCCGGGTTCCCCGGCGTTCTGTTACGTCGCCGCCCGGCACCTGGACTCGCTGACCCAGCCGATCCAGGGCTGGATGGGCGCGGTCGACCCGTTCCTCATGGGCCCGACGTACGCGCCCGCCGCGGGCATCCGCCGGTTCCTGTCCGGCACGCCACCGATCGTGGGGATGCTCGCGCTGCAGGACATGCTCGCGCTGATCGAGGAGGTCGGCATGCCGGCGGTGCGAGAGAAGTCGGTCGCGCTGACCGAGCGCGCCGTCGAGCTGTCCGACGAGCTGCTGGCGCCGTTCGGAGTGGAGGTCGCCTCGCCGCGCGACGCGTCCCGCCGCGGTGGGCACGTGACGCTCAACCACCCGCTGATGCGCGGGGTCACCGCCGCGCTGTGGGAGCAGGACGTCATCCCCGACTACCGCGACCCGCACGGCCTGCGCATCGGCCTCTCGCCGCTGTCGACGTCGTTCGACGAGGTCGAGCGCGGGCTCGAAAGCGTTCGCGAGGTCCTTGCCGGGATGGCAACCTGAGGTCATGCGATTCCCGCGACCGCTCGAGCCCGGCGACCGGATCGGGGTGACCGCGCCGTCGAGCGGCGTCCGGGCGTCGTACCGGCCGCGCCTCGACGCCGCCGTCCGCTCGCTGCAGGCCCGGGGGTACGACGTCGTGCTGGGCGAGTGCCTCGGCACCGACGGCGTGGTGTCGGCGCCGAAGGAGATGCGGGCGGCCGAGCTCACCGCGATGCTGGCCGACCCGTCGATCCGCGCGGTCGTGCCGCCCTGGGGCGGCGAGCTGGCGATCGACCTGCTCGACCGGATCGACTGGGAGCGGCTCGCCGAGGGCGAGCCCACGTGGCTGGTCGGCTTCAGCGACCTGACCACGGTCATGGTGCCGCTGACCCTGCGCCTCGGCTGGGCGACGCTGCACGGCAGCAACCTGATGGACACGCCGTACGCCGCACCCGACGGCTTGCTGCACTGGACGGACATCGCGTCCGGCGCCGGCCCGTTCGCGCAGCACAGTCCGGGCCGCTACCGCGCCGCCGGCTGGGACGACTACGAGCTCGAGCCCGAGGTCTCCCGCTGGACGCTGGAGAGCGCCGGCGGGTGGCGGGTGCTCGGCAACGAGCCGGTCGACGTCACCGGCCGGCTGATCGGCGGCTGCCTGGAGACGCTGGGTCCGGTGGCGGCCACGCCGTACGGCGACGTCGCGACGTTCGGGCGCCAGCACGCGGACGAGGGGCTGATCGTGTACCTCGAGGCGGCCGAGGACGGCGCCTACACGACCGCACGCACCCTGCACGCGCTGCGCTACGCCGGCTGGTTCGAGCACGCCAACGCGGTGCTCATCGGCCGGACCGCAGCGCCCGACGCGGCCGAGCTGACCCAGACCGGCGCGGTCGTCGACGCCCTGGGTGACCTCGGGATCCCCGTCGTGCTCGACGTGGAATGCGGCCACGTCGCGCCGTACCTGCCACTGGTCAACGGCGCCCTGGCCCGCGTCGTCGCCGATGGTGACCGGCACGAGATCATCCAGACGCTGTCCTAAGTCCTAGGGTGCGTCGTCCGTCGGCCGCGACGAGCTCGCCAGGTTCGCCCGGATCGTCTCCTCCTCGAGAGCGGCGGCCGCGGAGCTCCGGTCGCGCGCGGCGGCGCCCCGGTCGTCGCCGGCCGACCGTCGGTCGTCATCGGCACGGGTGCGGTCCTGTTGGCTGGTGTCGCGGTCGACAGCTGCCTCGAGCCGGTCCTGGCGCGTGCCGATCAGTACTTCGCGCAGCTCGTCGCGGCTCATCTCCAGCTCGCTCGCCGCGACCTCGCGGTCGATGAGCGCCTGCTCCAGCTCCGACCGCAGGTCGTTCGACAGATCGCCGACCTCGAACAGGCGGTCGCTGGCCTCCTGGCGGAGCTCGCGGGCCCACATCCGGTCGCGGGCCGCCTGCTCGCGCAGCTGCGCCGAGTAGTCGCGCTCGCAGGCCCCGGTGTCCCGCTGGTCCGCCGTCGTGTTCCGGCGGGTGGCATCGAGGTCACGCCCACGCGCCGCGTCGTCGCGCGCCGTGGCGCTGTCGTCGCGGGCTTCGCGGACGACCCGTTCGCGCCGGTCCCGGCCCATCCCCCCACGGTACGCCGCGCGCGTAACCTTCGCCCTGTGACGACCATCAACCAGCGGCCGGGCGCCGAGGCGACCGCGATCCTCGGCCTCGGCGTGCACCGGCCCGCGCGCATCGTGACCAACGACGAGATCTGTGAGGTGCTCGACTCCAGCGACGAGTGGATCCGCACCCGGTCGGGCATCCGGACCCGGCGGTACGCCGCGGAGGACGAGTCGCTGCTCGACATGGCGACGAGCGCGGCCCAGCGGGCGCTCGAGGCGTCCGGCGTGGACGCGGGCGACCTCGGCACGGTCATCGTGGCGACCTCGACGCACGTCCAGCACACCCCGGCCGCGGCACCGCTCCTCGCGGACCGCCTGGGCTCTCGCGCGGCGGCGTTCGACGTCTCCGCCGGGTGTGCCGGCTTCTGCCACGCGCTGTCGGTCGCCTCGGACCTGGTCCGCGGCGGGAACGCCGGCCACGTCCTGGTCGTCGGTGCCGAGCGGCTCAGCACGTTCATGGACCCGACCGACCGCGGGACGGCGTTCATCTTCGCCGACGGCGCCGGCGCGGCCGTGGTCGGACCGGCCGACGGCGCCGGGATCGGCCCGGTCGCCTGGGGCTCGGACGGCTCGCAGGCGCACGTGATCACCCAGTCGATGCGCTGCGACGAGCTCGACGAGGACCACCCGCTGGTGGTGCAGATGGAGGGCACGCAGGTCTTCCGGTGGGCACCGTTCGCCATGGCCGACGTCGCCCGCGAGGCAGTCGCGGGCGCGGGGCTGGAGCTGTCCGACCTGGACGCGTTCATCCCGCACCAGGCGAACCTGCGGATCACCGAGACCCTCGCGCGCAACCTCAAGCTGCCCGAGGGGATCGCGGTCGCGCGCGACGTCCAGGACTCCGGCAACACCTCCGCCGCGTCCGTGCCGCTGGCGATCGAGGCGATGGTCCGCAACGGCGAGGCGCAGCCGGGCGACGTCGCACTCCTGATCGCGTTCGGCGCCGGTCTCAGCTACGCCGGTCAGGTCGTGCGGATCCCGCCGGTCGCTCTCGACTAGACGGCTCTTCTGACGTGGCCGCCGCTACGCGGCCGTCCCGTTCGTCGGGGTACCAGCAGTCCCGCAGGTCACACCAGTCCCTGCAGCTCGAACCTGTCGTGGGAAACCCGACCGACACGCCGAGGCCGCTCGGCGTGTCGGTCGGGTTTCACCGGCTGACCGGGGAAACCCGCTCCCGGGCCATGGCTCCCGGACAGACCGCGACGCGCCGGGAGGCCGCCGATCCGCCCGCCCGACCCACGGATGGGTCAGGAGCCCCGACCAGACGGGGGTTCGCGTCCCGCCCCTTGTGCCAAGGTGGGCCGTGGACCAGCGGATCAGCTTCGTGACCCTCGCCGTGCGCGACCTCGAGGCCTCCCGCGCCTTCTACGTCGACGGCCTGGGCTGGACGCCGGCGATGTGACGTGCCGGGCGAGGTGCTGATGATCCAGGTGGGGGAGCACGTCGTGCTCTCGCTGTGGGACGAGGCCGGCGTTCGAGGCCGAGGTCGGCCCGATCCGCCGGGGGGCCGGCGTCGCGCCGATCACCCTGGCCCACAACGTGGCCACCCGTGAGGAGGTCGACGCGGTGCTCGCGACCGCCCGGCGGGCCGGCGCGGACCCCGTCGACGTCGCGGTCGAGCGCGACTGGGGCGGCTACACCGGCTACTTCGGCGACCCCGACGGCTTCCGCTGGGAGATCGCCTTCAACCCCGGACCGATCGGACAGGTGGTGCTGCCGTGAACGACCCAAGACCGTGCTGACGCTACGCCGCAGGTGAAGGAGGCCGGGCCTCGACGACTGGCGCTGGCTTCGTGATGGCCTGCACGCCCGGTTCGCCACCGGCGACTTCGCGACGGGCCTCGAGCTGGTCACGCGGATCGGCGACGCGGCCGAGGAGGCCGACCACCACCCCGACGTCGCCTGACCTACCCGCACGTCGACGTGCGACCTGGTCAGCCACGACGTCGGCGGCGTCACCAGCCGCGACGTCGCGGCTGGCCCGCCGGATCTGCGAGCTCGCCGCCGAGCTCGGCATCGAGCGCCGACGCCGCGCGACGGTCTCAGGTCCTCGAGATCGCCCTCGACGTGCCCGACGCCGACGCGATCAAGCCGTTCTGGGCCGCGCGTGCTCGGGCTACGCCGACGCGCCGGTCACGCGCCCCGAGATGGTCGACCCCGGCGGCCGGCAACAGCCACCCTGTGGTTCCAGCCGACCGACCCGCACGCGACGGGCCGGTCCAGCAGCGCTTCCACCTCGACATCGTGGTGCCGCCGCGAGCGGCGCGAGGAGCGGGTCGCCGGCCGCGGTCGCCGCCGGCGGCACGCTGGTCAGCGACGACGCCGCCCCGGCGTTCTGGGTGCTGGCCGACGCCGCACGGCAACAAGGTCGTGCGTCTGCACGCGCCGACGGGCCGCGGAGAATGCCGCGGACGTGAGACCGCTGTCCCAGATGCTGGGACGCCTGGCAGACTCGGATGCGGGCGGCGAGGCCCGGGCGGCTACGGTGGTCGCATGCGCAAGGAGATTCTCGTACGCACGCGACGCGTGAGCTGACGGTCCCGACCAGACCGACACAGCGCGCACGTCACCCCTCGTTGCCCCCGCCGGGCCGAGGGGTTTTTTGTTGGGCACGGCAGGGACACAGGAAGAGGAAGCAGGACCGATGAGCGAGCAGATCACGGGCGCGCAGAGCCTGATCAGGTCGCTGGAGGCCGCGGGGGCCGACCGACATCTTCGGCATCCCGGGCGGCGCGATCCTCCCGGCGTACGACCCCCTCATGGACTCCTCGATCCGGCACATCCTGGTGCGCCACGAGCAGGGCGCCGGCCACGCCGCCCAGGGGTACGCCGCGGCCACCGGCCGGGTCGGGCGTCTGCATGGCGACCTCCGGGCCGGGCGCGACCAACCTGGTCACGCCGCTCGCCGACGCCCACATGGACTCGGTGCCGATGGTGGCGGTCACCGGCCAGGTCGGCGCCGTCGACGATCGGCACCGACGCCTTCCAGGAGGCCGACATCCGCGGCATCACGATGCCGATCACCAAGCACAACTTCCTGGTCACCGACCCGGCCGACATCCCGCGCACGGTCGCCGAGGCGTTCCACATCGCCTCGACCGGCCGGCCCGGCCCGGTGCTGGTCGACGTCGCGAAGTCGGCCCTGCAGGCGATGACGACGTTCGCCTGGCCGGCCGAGCTCCACCTGCCCGGCTACCGCCCGGTGACCCGGCCGCACTCCAAGCAGATCCGCGAGGCGGCCCGGCTGATCCTCGAGTCGCGCCGCCCGGTGCTCTACGTCGGCGGCGGCGCGATCCGCGCCGGCGCCTCCCGCGAGCTGCGGGTGCTGGCCGAGCTCACCGGCATGCCGGTGGTCACCACGCTGATGGCGCGCGGCGCCTTCCCCGACAGCCACCCGCAGCACCTCGGCATGCCCGGCATGCACGGCACCGTCGCCGCGGTGGCCGGCCTGCAGCGCAGCGACCTGATCATCAGCCTCGGCGCCCGCTTCGACGACCGGGTGACCGGCAACCTCGACTCGTTCGCGCCCGGCGCCAAGGTCATCCACGCCGACATCGACCCGGCCGAGATCGGCAAGAACCGCGCCGCCGACGTGCCGATCGTCGGCGACTGCCGCGAGGTGATCAGCGACCTGGTCGTCGCGCTCAAGGCCGAGGCGGACGCCGGCCACACCGGCGACTACGAGGCGCTGGGTGGAGTTCCTGGCGGGCGTGAAGAAGAACTACCCGCTCGGCTACGACCGCCCGCCGACGGCGGCCTCGCCCCGCAGTACGTCATCGAGCGGCTCGGCGCGATCGCCGGCCCGGACGCGATCTACGCCGCGGGCGTCGGGCCAGCACCAGATGTGGGCGGCCCACTTCATCGGCTACGAGAACCCGAACACCTGGCTCAACTCCGGCGGGCTCGGCACCATGGGCTACTCCGTGCCGGCCGCGATGGGCGCCAAGGTCGGCCGCCCGGACGCCACGGTGTGGTCGATCGACGGCGACGGCTGCTTCCAGATGACCAACCAGGAGCTCGCCACCTGCGCGATCAACGACATCCCGATCAAGGTGGCGATCATCAACAACGAGTCGCTCGGCATGGTGCGGCAGTGGCAGACGCTGTTCTACAACGAGCGCTACTCCAACACCGACCTGCACTCCAAGCGGATCCCCGACTTCGTCAAGCTCGCCGACGCCTACGGCTGCGTCGGCCTGGCGTGCGAGAGCCCGGACGACGTCGACGCCACGATCGACAAGGCGATGGAGATCGACGACGTGCCGGTGGTGGTGGACTTCCGCGTCCACCGCGACGCGATGGTGTGGCCGATGGTCGCCGCCGGCACCAGCAACGACGACATCAAGTACGCCCGCGACATGGCCCCGAAGTTCGACGACGACGAGGACCTGGAAGCTCCGACCGTGACCGCATGCCAACACCCGGCACACCCTGTCGGTGCTGGTCGAGAACAAGCCCGGCGTGCTGGCCCGGATCGCCGGCCTGTTCAGCCGCCGCGGCTTCAACATCGACTCCCTGGCGGTCGGGCCCGACCGAGCACCCCGAGGTCTCCCGGATGACGATCGTGGTCAACGTCGAGGAGTCGCCGCTCGAGCAGGTGACCAAGCAGCTGAACAAGCTGGTCGAGGTCATCAAGATCGTCGAGCTCGACGGCGCCGCCTCGGTCAACCGCGAGCTGCTGCTGGTCAAGGTCAGGGCCGACGCGGAGACCCGCGGCCAGGTCCTCGACGCGGTCGCAGCTGTTCCGGGCCAAGGTCGTCGACGTCGCCCCCGACGCGGTGACCATCGAGGTGATCGGCAACGCCGACAAGCTCGCCGACCTGCTTCAAGGTGCTCGAGCCGTTCGGCATCCGCGAGCTCGTCCAGTCCGGCATGGTCGCGATCGGCCGCGGCTCGCGCTCGATCAGCGAGCGCACCCTGCGCCCGGTGACGATCCCCGCCCCGCCCGCCGGCGAGCCGGGTGCCCGCGTGCGACGCCAGAGCCAGCCTCGACAGTAGCCCAGACCTCGCAAGAAACAACCAGAAGGAGAAGCCCCCGTGGCTGAGATGTTCTACGACGACGACGCCGACCTGTCCCTGATCCAGGGCAAGAACGTGGCGGTGATCGGCTACGGCAGCCAGGGCCACGCCCACGCGCTGTCGCTGCGCGACTCGGGCGTCGACGTCCGCGTCGGCCTGCAGCCGGGCTCGAAGAGCCGCGCCAAGGCCGAGGCCGAGGGCCTGCGCGTCCTCACGCCGGCCGAGGCGGCGGAGGAGGCCGACGTCATCGTGATCCTCGCGCCCGACCAGCACCAGCGGAAGCTCTACGCCGAGGAGATCGAGCCGCAGCTCGCCGACGGCGACACCCTGGTCTTCGGCCACGGCTTCAACATCCGCTTCGGCTACATCACCCCGCCCGACGGCGTCGACGTGTTCATGGTCGCCCCCAAGGGCCCCGGTCACCTGGTCCGCCGTGAGTACGTCGACGGGCGCGGCGTGCCGGTGCTCGTCGCGGTCGAGAAGGACGCGTCGGGCAACGCCTGGGCCCTCGCGCTGTCCTACGCCAAGGCCATCGGCGGCCTGCGCGCCGGCGGCATCAGGACCACCTTCACCGAGGAGACCGAGACCGACCTGTTCGGCGAGCAGGCGGTGCTGTGCGGCGGCGCCTCGCAGCTGGTGCAGTACGGCTTCGAGGTGCTCACCGAGGCCGGCTACCAGCCCGAGGTCGCCTACTTCGAGTGCCTGCACGAGCTGAAGCTGATCGTCGACCTGATGTACGAGGGCGGCATCGCCAAGCAGCGCTGGTCGGTCTCCGACACCGCGGAGTACGGCGACTACGTCTCCGGCCCGCGGGTCATCGACGAGCACGTGAAGGAGAACATGAAGGCCGGTCCTGGCCGACATCAAGAACGGCTCCTTCGCCAAGCGCTTCATCGACGACCAGGACGCCGGCTCGCCGGAGTTCAAGGCCCTGCGCGCGAAGGGCGAGCAGCACCCGATCGAGCAGACCGGCCGCGAGCTGCGCAAGCTGATGGCCTGGGTGAAGTCGCACGACTCCGACTACGTCGAGGGCACCGCCACCCGCTGACCGCTCACCGCCGAGTCGGCGCAGTCTCAGGCCCAACAAGCCTGAGACTGCGCCGACTCGGCGTTTTGTGCGACGGGGGGTTCGGAGGATGGCTAGGTTCTCGGACGTGGACCGCCGAGCAGCCGACCCAGCCGGCTGGTCGGACTCGTCGGCGCGGGCGGTGCTCCAGCTGATGGTGGAGTCGGTGGCCGAGATGGTCGGGTTCGAGGTCGCCGCGCTGTCGGTGGTGCGCGACGACGAGCTGGTCACGCTCGCGTACACCGGGCCCGAGAAGTACCGCGAGTACCTCGAGCAGCCGGATCCCGTCGACATCCTCGAGCCGGTCCTCGAGCACGCCGAGGCCTGGGGACCGCGGCTGCGCTTCATGACCGGGGTCGAGCAGGAGCAGCTCGAGGGGCACTGGGTGTCCTTCGACCCGGTGCCGGCCGGAGGCCCCGACGCCTGGCAGCGCGACGACGTGCTGCTCGCGGTGCTCACCGACGACCAGGACCGCGTGGTGGGCGTCCTCTCCGTCGACCGGCCCCTCAGCGGCCGCCGGCCCGGTGAGCGGGAGCGCCGGCTCCTGGAGCGGTACGCCGCGCAGGCCGAGCGCGCGGTGCTCACGGCGTTCGAGCGCGAGGAGCTCGTGGAGCAGGTCGCCCACGCCGCCTCGGCGCGGCGGCTGATCCGGTCCGCGCTCCTGCCCGCCCACGCCTCGCTGGAGGAGGTGCTGCGGGCCACCCACGAACCGCTGGTCGAGGGCTTCGGGGCCAGCGGATCGTGGGTCCAGGTGCTCGACCCGTCCGTCGGCTACGCGCGCTCGCGCGACGGCGAGCTGGTCCACCTCGAGGACGACGTGATCGCGGTGGCCGCCGAGCTCGGACCGCGGCTGTGGGCCGACCGGCGGGTGCTCGTGGTGACCGCGGGCGAGTCGACCGAGGTCGGCGTCGTCGTGCACCGCCAGCTGGCCGACCTCGAGCTCTCCTCGGTGCTCGCCGTCCCGCTCGGCGTCGGCCCGGAGTGCGTCGGCTTCCTCGTCCTCACCCGGCGGGCCCAGGACCCACCGTGGTCCTCGGTCGAGACCGCGTCGGCGCTCGAGATCGGCCACGACCTGGGCGCAGCACTGGTCACCGCCCGCGCGCTCGAGCGCGAGCGCAACCTCGTGGCCGAGCTCCAGCAGCTCGACGACTACCGCAGCCAGCTGATCGCGACGCTGTCGCACGAGCTGCGGACGCCGCTCACCGTCATCTCCGGCAACCTCGAGCTGCTCGGCGGCCACGGGGTCGAGCCCGAGGCCGAGCGTTACCACGCCGCGATGACCCGCGGCACGGAGCGGATGCGCAAGGTCGTCGACGACCTGCTCCTCCTGGCCCGCGTCAGCCACCCGCAGCACCCGCTGGACCGGTCGCCGGTCGACCTGCGCCACCTGGTCCGGGAGCTGACCGTCCTCGTCGGCCCGACGGCGCGGTCGAAGGGGCTGACGATCGCGGTGGACCTGGCCGACGGGCCCCTGGTCGTGCTGGGCGAGGCAGCTGAGCTCGACCGGCTGCTCGCGAACCTGGTCAGCAACGCGGTCAAGTACACCCGCGCGGGAGCCGTGACGATCGCGGCGCGCCGACTCGACGCGGACGTGGTCCTGCAGATCACCGACACCGGGCTCGGCATCTCCGAGGAGGACCAGGCGGGCCTGTTCAGCGCGTTCTTCCGCACCACCAACCCCGACGCCCTCGGCGAGCCGGGCACCGGTCTGGGCCTGGCCATCGTGGCCTCGATCGTCGAGCGGCACGGCGGCACCATCCGGGTCGAGTCCCGGCTGGGGGAGGGCACGACGTTCACGGTCACGCTGCCGGCCGCAGGGGAATGACCCGCCGCCGTCCCGTGTTCGGGTACGTCGTGCGCATCGAGATCTGGAGTGACGTCGTCTGCCCGTGGTGCTTCGTGGGGAAGCGGCGGCTCGAGCGGGCCCTGGCCGGCTTCGAGCACGCCGACGAGGTCGAGGTGGTGTACCGCTCGTTCGAGCTCGACCCCACCGCGCCGGTCCACGGGCACGAGCTGACCACGCCCGTGCTCGCACGCAAGTACGGCCGCAGCGAGGCGGAGATGCTCCAGATGCAGCAGCAGCTGGTCGACCTGGCCGCGGAGGAGGGACTGGCGTTCCGGCTCTTCGAGACCGTCCACACCAACACCGGTGACGCGCACCGGCTGCTCCACCTCGCGCTGGACCTCGGCGGCCCGGCGCTCCAGCGCGCGCTGAAGGAGGCGCTGCTCGCGGCGTACTTCCTCGACGCCCGCGACGTCGGCGACCACGACGTGCTGGCCGAGGTCGCGGTGGCGACCGGCCTGGACGAGGCCCGGGTGCGCGCGCTGCTGGCCGGGTCGGAGTACGCCGACGCGGTGGCCGCCGACGTCGCCCAGGCGCGCGCGTACGGCGCGACCGGCGTGCCGTTCTTCGTCGTCGACCGGGCGTACGGCGTCTCCGGCGCCCAGCCGGCCGAGGTGCTCGCCCAGGTCCTCGACCAGGCGTGGGCCGCGTCCGCACCCTGTCCTGCAGACGGTCGGTGGCGACGCGGGCGCGTGCGGTCCGGACGGCTGCCCGATCTGAGGTTCCGGGCAGACCCGGCAGACCAGGCACACCGGGCACCGGGTGACATCTCCCACCTTTGGTTAGGCAAACCTAAGAAGAGGGCGTAGCATCCGGAGGGTGCTCGCCAACTACCTGATCGGCCTCCGCGAGGGACTCGAAGCCGCCCTCGTGGTCAGCATCCTCGTCGCGTACCTGGTCAAGACCGACCGGCGCAGCCTGCTGCCGCGGATCTGGCTCGGCGTCGGACTCGCCGTGCTCGTCGCGCTCGCGTTCGGATTCGCCCTGTTCTACGGGCCGCGCGGCCTGACCTTCGAGGCGCAGGAGGCGATCGGCGGCGGCCTCTCCATCGTCGCGGTCGCCCTGGTCACCTGGATGATCTTCTGGATGGCCCGCGCCGCCCGGTCGCTCAGCGGCGAGCTGCGCGGCCAGATCGACAGCGCCGCCGAAGGCTCCTGGTGGGGCCTGGTGCTCGTCGCGATCCTGGCCGTCGGCCGCGAAGGGCTGGAGACCGCGCTGTTCCTCTGGTCGGCCACCGAGGCGGTCACCCGCAACAGCGACGCCACCTGGCAGCCGCTGCTCGGCGCCGCGCTCGGCATCGGCACCGCGGTCCTGCTCGGCTGGCTGCTGTACCGCGGCGCGATCTCGATCAACCTGAGCAGGTTCTTCACCTGGACCGGCGGCGTTCCTGATCCTGGTCGCCGCCGGCGTCCTGTCGTACGGCGTCCACGACCTGCAGGAGGCGGGCGTGCTGCCGGGGCTGAACACCCTCGCCTGGGACGTGTCGGGCACCATCGACCCCGGCACGTGGTACGCCGCGCTGCTCAAGGGCATCTTCAACTTCTCGCCGGAGACGACGGTGCTCGAGGCCACCGTCTGGGTGCTGTACGTCGTCCCGGTGATGCTCCTCTTCATCCGCGGCGTCCGGCGCCGCAGTGCGCGCCGCGGCGACCGCGCGGGCCGGTCAGGCGCCGCAGACAACCTCGGTCAGCCGCTGACCTCGACGCCCCTCCGAGAACGCAGAGAGAACCCTCAGAGACCGATGCGCAAGCCCCTGCTCGTGGCCCTGCTGGCCACGCCGCTCCTCGCTGCCTGCACGCAGAACGCCGGCTCCGGCGAGGCCGACCGACACCAGCGACCAGCGCACCATCGCGGTCAGCTCGACCGACGACGCCTGCACGCTCTCGGCGACGTCGCGCCGGCCGGACACGCTCACCTTCGAGGTCACCAACGACGGCTCGAAGGTCACCGAGTTCTACCTCCTCGCCGAGGACGGCCAGCGCATCGTCGGCGAGGTCGAGAACATCGGCCCGAAGCTGTCGCGCCAGCTCGTCGTCGACGTCCAGGAGGGCACGCTACGTCACCGCCTGCAAGCCCGGCATGAAGGGCGACGGCATCCGCGCCGACTTCACGGTCACCGAGTCGTCCGACCAGCGCGGCCGCCGCGGCCGTCGACGAGCGACGCAGCTCGTCGAGCAGGCCCTGGAGGGCTACGAGCACCTACGTGCAGGAGCAGTCCGAGGAGCTGGTCGCGAGGACCACGCGGTTCGTCGAAGCTCTACGAGGCCGGCGACGACGAGGCCGCCCGCGCGCTCTACCCCGAGGCCCGCACGCCCTGGGAGCGGATCGAGACCGTCGCCGAGTCCTTCGGCGACCTCGACCCGTAGATGGACGCCCGCGAGGCCGACCTCGAGCCCGGACAGAAGTGGACCGGCTGGCACCGCATCGAGAAGGACCTCTGGCCGCCCGGCCAAGGAGGTACCCGCCGCTCACCCCGAAGCAGCGCGCGTACTACGCCGAGGACCTGCTGGGCAACACCAAGACCCTCGACCGGCGGATCGGCAGAAGCTGACCTACACGATCGACCAGGTGGCCAACGGCTCCCGCGGGCTGCTGGAGGAGGTCGCCAACGGCAAGGTCACCGGCGAGGAGGAGGTACTGGTCGCACACCGACCTGTGGGACTTCCAGGCCAACGTCGACGGCGTCGCACGAGGCGTTCGAGGGTCTCGAGCCGCATCCTCCAGCAGAAGGACCCCGAGCTCGCGGCCACGCTCGACAAGCGCTTCGACGGCGCTGCAGAAGCTGCTCGACGCCCACGCCGCGGCGACGGATTCGTGTCCTACGACCAGCTCTCCCAGCAGCAGGTCCAGCCGGCTCGCCGACTGCCGTCAACGCGCTGGCCGAGCCGCTGTCCCATCTGACGGCGGCGGTGCTGTCCTGACCGGGACGACCCTCTCGCGGCGGGGCCTGGTCGGCGGCGGTGTCGCCGCGGCCGGACTGGCCGCGGGCGCGTTCGCGGCCGGCCGGGCGACGGCGGCCGAGGGCTCGCCGGCGCTCTCGGATCGCGACGCGTTCGCCTTCCGCGGTGCCCACCAGGCCGGCATCGCCACGCCCGCACAGGACCGGCTGCACTTCGCGGCGTTCGACGTCACGACCGGCTCCCGCGCGCAGCTGGTCGCGCTGCTGAAGGCGTGGACCGAGGCCGCGGACCGGATGACGCGCGGGCTCCCGGCGGGCGACGTCGGCCCGACCCAGGGCGATGCCAACCTGCCGCCCGACGACACCGGCGAGGCGATCGGCCTGCCGGCCAGCGGGCTGACCATCACGTTCGGGTTCGGGCCCTCGCTGTTCCGCGACGACCGCGGCCGCGACCGCTTCGGCATCGCGAGCCGTACGCCGGAGGCGCTGCGCACGCTGCCGCACTTCCCGGCCGACGCGCTCGACCCCCAGCGGTCGTACGGCGACCTGTGCGTCCAGGCCTGCGCCGACGACCCGCAGGTCGCGGTGCACGCGATCCGCAACCTGGCCCGCATCGGCTTCGGCACCGTCGCCGTGCGCTGGTCGCAGCTCGGCTTCGGCCGCACCTCCACCACCTCGACCGCGCAGTCGACCCCGCGCAACCTGTTCGGCTTCAAGGACGGCACCGCCAACATCAAGGCCGAGCAGCCCGCGGACGTCGACGAGCACGTCTGGGTCGGCCGGGGCGACGACTCCGGCGCCGACTGGCTGGCCGGGGGCTCGTACCTGGTGGCCCGGCGGTTCCAGATGAACATCGAGACCTGGGACCGGCAGACGCTGGGCGACCAGGAGGACTTCGTCGGCCGCAGCAAGGACTCCGGCGCCCCGCTGTCCGGCGGCGACGAGTTCACCGAGCCCGACTTCACGATGCCCGGCAGCGACGGCCCGGTCATCCCGCGCGACGCCCACGTCCGGGTCGTGCACCCCGACTTCAACGACGGCGTACGCATGCTGCGCCGCGGCTACAACTTCGTCGACGGCACCGACGCGCTCGGCGGGCTCAACGCCGGCCTGTTCTTCATCGCCTTCGTCCGCAACCCGGACACCCACTTCATCCCGGTCCAGAACAAGATGGCCAAGGTCGACGCCCTGATGGAGTACCTGAAGGTCACCGGCTCCGCCCTGTTCGCCGTACCTCCCGGCATCGGCGCCGGCGAGTACGTCGGTCAGTCGCTGTTCTCCTGATCCTGGTCCGCCTCCTCCGCGCCCAGGTCGACCACCCGCTCGACGCCGACGTCCTCGAGGAACGCCGCGTCGTGGCTGACGACCACGAGCGCGCCCCGGTACGACGCGAGCGCGGACACCAGTGCGTCGTACGACGCGAAGTCGAGGTTGTTGGTCGGCTCGTCGAGGAGCAGCAGCTGGGGCGCCGGGTCGGCGAGCAGCAGGGCCGCCAGCGTCGCGCGGAACAGCTCCCCGCCGGACAGGTCCCCGACCCGGCGGTCCGCCGTCGCCCCGCGGAACAGGAAGCGCGCCAGCTGGGCGCGGACCGTGTTCGCGTCCGCGCCCGGCGCCCGACGGGCGACGTTGCCGTAGACGGTGTCGTCGGGGTCGAGCAGGTCGAGGCGCTGGGGGAGCAGCCCGACCGGCACCCGCGCCTGCCCCGCGAGCCGGTGCAGCATGGTGGTCTTGCCGGAGCCGTTCGGGCCCACGAGCCCGATCCGGTCCGGGCCGCTGATCGGCAGCTCGTCGACGAGCACCACCCGGCCGCGCGGCACCTCGGTGCCGGGCAGGTCGATGCGGATCTCGCGGTCCTCGCGCAGCCGGGACTCGGCCTCGTCGAGGCGGTCGCGGGCCCGCTCCACGCGATCGTCCTGCACCCGACGGTGCCGGGCTGCGGACTCCTCGGCCTGCTGCCGCTTGGCGTTGATCGCGGCCTTGCCCAGCCCGGCGGTCGCCTCGGCCTTCTTGGCCACCCGCTTGCGGCCGGCGAGCATCCGCTCGGCCTCCACCCGCTCGGTGCGCTGCTTGCGCAGGTCCGAGCGCGCGCTGGTCACGGCCTGGCGCGCGGCCTCCTGCTCGGCCTCGACCTGGGCGGCGTACGACGAGTAGCCGCCGCCGTACCAGCGCACCGAGCCGTCGCGCAGGTCGCCGATGCGGTCCATCCGCTCGAGCAGCTCGCGGTCGTGGCTGACCACCAGCAGGGACCGGCTCCAGCCCTCGACCACGCCGTAGAGCCGCCGGCGCGCGTCGGCGTCGAGGTTGTTGGTCGGCTCGTCGAGGACCAGCACGTCGGGCCGACGCAGCAGCAGCCGGGCCAGCCCGAGCTGGGTCGCCTCGCCACCCGACACCTCGCCGAGCCGGCGGTCGAGCACGTCGGCGGGCAGCCCGAGCCGCGCGAGCTCGGCGACGGCGCGCTCGTCGACGTCCCAGTCGTCCCCGATCTGGTCGAAATGGGAGGGGTCGACGTCGCCGCTCTCGACGGCCCGGATCGCCCGCCGGACGGCGGCGACGCCGAGGAACTCGTCGACCGGCTGGTCGACGTCGAGGGTCAGGTCCTGCGGGAGGTACCCGACCTCGCCGGCCACGGTGAGGTGGCCGGCGGTCGGGCGCAGGACCCCGGCGACGAGCTTGAGCAGGGTGGACTTGCCCGCACCGTTGACGCCGACCAGCCCGGACCGGCCGGGGCCGACGAGCAGGTCGAGGTCGCGCAGGGCGGGGGTGCCGTCGGGCCAGGTGAGGCCGAGGCCGGACGCGGTGATGACCGCAGCGGTCGAGGACATGACGGAGCTCCAGAAGTGAGGTGGTGGTCGCGGGACACCTCAGAGCTCCACGTCGATGCCTTCCTGCCGGGGTTGGGACGCGGAGATCGTAGGCGAGGAGGTTGCGTGGACGCCACCGGATATCGCGCGCCGGTCCGGTACAGTCACGACCAGCACAGCGCCGTGCACCACACTCCCGCACCACGTCGAGGGACGATCGCTGTGAGCATGCCCGTCGTACTGATCGCCGAAGAGCTCAGCCCGGCCACCGTCGACGCGCTCGGACCGGAGTTCGAGATCCGTCACTGCAACGGCGCGGACCGCGCGGAGCTGCTCGACGCGATCGCCGACGCCGACGCCGTCCTGGTCCGCTCCGCGACCCGCATCGACGCCGAGGCGCTGGCCGCGGCGACCCGGCTCAAGGTGATCGCCCGCGCCGGCGTGGGCCTCGACAACGTCGACGTCCGCGCCGCCACCCAGGCCGGCGTGATGGTCGTCAACGCGCCGACCTCCAACATCGTCTCCGCCGCCGAGCTGGCCGTCGCCCTGATGCTGGCCGCGGCCCGGCACGTCTCGCCCGCGCACGCGGCGCTGAAGAACGGCAGAGTGGAAGCGGTCGCGCTACACCGGCATCGAGCTGTACGAGAAGACCGTCGGCATCGTCGGCCTCGGCCGGATCGGCGTGCTGGTCGCCCAGCGCCTCTCGGCGTTCGGGATGAAGGTGATCGCCTACGACCCGTACGTCCAGGCCGGTCGCGCCGCGCAGATGGGCGTGCGCCTGGTCGACCTCGACACGCTGCTCGCCGAGGCCGACTTCATGTCGGTGCACCTGCCGAAGACCCCCGAGACCGTCGGGCTGATCGGCGCCGACCAGCTGGCCCGGGTCAAGCCGTCGCTGGTGCTCGTCAACGCCGCCCGCGGCGGCATCGTGGACGAGTCGGCGCTCTACGCCGCGCTCAAGGAGGGCCGTGTCGCGGCCGCCGGCCTCGACGTGTTCGCGCAGGAGCCGTGCACCGACAGCCCGCTCTTCGAGCTCGAGAACGTCGTCGCCACGCCGCACCTCGGCGCCTCGACCGAGGAGGCCCAGGAGAAGGCCGGGCTCGCGGTCGCGCGCTCGGTGCGGCTGGCCCTCGCCGGTGAGCTGGTGCCCGACGCGGTCAACGTGCAGGGCGGCGTGATCGCCGAGGACGTGCGCCCCGGGCATCCCGCTGACCGAGAAGCTCGGCCGGGTCTTCACCGGCCTGGCCGGCGAGGTCGCCCAGCAGGTCGACGTCGAGGTCCGCGGCGAGATCACCGACTACGACGTCAAGGTGCTCGAGCTCGCCGCGCTCAAGGGGCTCTTCACCGACATCGTCGAGGAGCAGGTCTCCTACGTGAACGCGCCGCTGCTCGCGGCCGAGCGCGGCTGCGCCGTACGTCTCGTCACCGACCCGGAGAGCCCCGACCACCGCAACCTGATCACGATCCGCGGCACGCTCGCCGACGGGTCGCAGGTCTCGGTCAGCGGCACCCTGGTCGGGATCAACCAGAAGGAGCGGCTGGTCGAGGTCAACGGCTTCGACGTCGACATCGAGCCGACCGAGCACCTGGCGTTCTTCACCTACGGCGACCGGCCCGGCATGGTCGGCACCGTCGGCGGCATCCTCGGCGACGCGGGCATCAACATCGCCGGCATGCAGGTCTCCCGCACCACGCCGGGCGGCCGGGCGCTGGTCGCCCTCTCGGTCGACTCCGCGATCCCGGCCGACGCGCTCGCCGAGATCCAGCACGCGATCGACGCCGCCTCGGTGCGCGCGGTCAACCTGGTCTGACCCGGCCCCCCGGGACGTCATGCGGACGGAGCAAGCGGTTGCTCCGTCCGTATGACGTCCTCGGCTGTCCGCAGCACAGTCAGTCGAGGTACGACCGGGAGTTCCAGTAGCCGTCGGTGACCACGGGCACCACCCCGACGGACCGGCCGGTGCCGGGCGCGTGCACCATCAGCCCGCGTCCGGCGTACATCGAGACGTGGTGGACGGTGCCGGACGTGGCGTAGAAGAGCAGGTCGCCGCGGCGCCAGGCGCCGCTGGCGACGGGAGTGCCGGCGTTCGACTCGGCCCCGGTGTCGCGCGGGATGACCACGCCGTGCACGCGGTAGGTCAGCGAGGTCAGGCCCGAGCAGTCGAGCCCGAAGCCGGAGCGGCCGGCCCACAGGTAGTCCAGGCCCTTGAACGAGGTCGCGGTCGCCACGATCGACTTCCGGGTCGCGGACAGGGCGGCGCTGCCGCGCGGGTGCACCACGACGGTGCTGGCGCGCAGGCGCCGGGTGGCGCCGGTGGGCAGGACCACGCGTACGTCGGGGCCGACCCGCCCGGCGTACGGCAGCCGGGTGGCGAAGCTGATCTCGGTCCGGCGGCGGGCCGCGGCGTCGTCGGTGCGCAACCACGCCGTCCGGTTGAGGACGGTCACGACCTGGGCGGATCTCGCCGGCCGGTGCGCGGTCAGCTGCCGCCGGGGCACCCACCCGTCGTACCCGCCGCGGTCACCGGGGTTGGGCTGGTCCGCGACGCGGACCCGCGCCCAGTCGGGCTGGAGCGCGACGACCCGGACCCGGTCGCCCAGCAGGGCCTGGGTGTCCGCGCGGCCGCCGAGGTCCCGCCGCTGGTCGATCGTCATCGTGCGCAGCCACTCGCGGATCCGCGCGGGGCGCGCGAGCGCCGGCGCGTCGACGGCCCGGACGGAGGCGGGGAGCGCCACACGGTGGCGACCGACACCGAGACCCGGGCGAGCTTGCCGACCTCGAGGTGCGGGCGTGCGGCCGGACCAGCATTCGTGCGGCCGGAGGGCGCCGTGGCCGGGTCCGTGGCGCGGGGCGTCGCCGTGTCCGCCGGGTTCTGGGCGCTGCAGGCCAGCAGCGCCGCCAGCGCGGCGAGCACGACGAGTCCGGACCGGGCGATCCTCATGGAGCGAGTCTCCATCAGCGGCGGCCCGCCGGCAGGGATCCAAGGACCCTTCGGCGCGGGGACCTGTGGCGCGGCGGCGACTTTTCCCGGTCCGGCCCGCGCGGGCGCCGGCGCGGCTAGCGTCATCCCGTGCTCACGCGTGCCCGGTCCGCCGTCGTCTCTCTCGTGGTCCTCGGGCTGTGCCTGGCCCTGGCCGGGCTGGTCGGCCAGGGGGCAGCGACCGCCCGGTCGGTGCCGCACACCGGCGAGGCCCGGTACGGCGCACTGGCGCGCGCCCTGGCGCGCCAGATGACGCTGGAGCAGAAGGTCGGCCAGCTCTTCGTGATCGAGGTCGCGGGCCGCGACGCCGTACGCCCCGAGCGACGCCGCGAAGACCGTCAACCAGCGGCTGTACGGCGTGGACACCCCCGCCGAGGTGATCGCGAAGTACCAGCCCGGCGGCGTCATCTACTTCACCACCCGCAACGGCGACGACAACATCGGCAGCCCCGCCCAGGTCGCCACGCTCGTCCAACGGGCTGCAGGTCGCCGCGCTGGCGCAGCGGCCCGGCATCCCGCTGCAGATCTCGGTCGACCAGGAGGGCGGCTCGCTGGTGGCCCGCTTCGGGGCGCCGGCGACGCAGCTGCCCGGCAACATGGCGCTCGGCGCGGACCGGTCGGCGGCCGACGCCCGCGCGCTCGGCGAAGGTCATCGGCCGGGAGCTGGCCGCGGTCGGGGTGACCCAGGACTACGCGCCGGTCTCCGACGTCAACGTCAACCCGAACAACCCCGTGATCGGGATCCGGTCGTTCGGGTCCGACCCGGCGCTGGTGTCCGAGACTGGTCGTCGCCCAGGTCCGCGGCTACCACGTCGGCGGCGTCTCGGCGGTCGCCAAGCACTTCCCGGGCCACGGCGACACCGGCGTCGACAGCCACTTCGGCCTGCCGGAGGTGACCCACACCCTGGCGCAGCTGCGAGGCGATCGACCTGCCGCCGTTCCGCGCCGCGATCGCCGCCGGCGTCGACACGATCATGACCGCGCACATGGTGCTGCCGGCGATCGACCCGGGCGTGCCGGCGACGATGTCGCAGCCAGATCCTCACCGGGCTGCTGCGCGACGAGCTCGGCTTCGACGGGCTCATCGTCACCGACGCGCTGGACATGGCGCGGCGCGACGGCGACGTACCCGCCCGGACGTGGCGCCCGTGCGGGCCGTCCTCGCCGGCGCCGACCAGCTGCTCGTCCCGCGCGCAGATGGACACGGCGTACGACGCCGTGCTCGCCGCGGTCCGCAGCGGCGAGATCAGCCAGGCAGCGGCTCGACCGGTCGGTCCACCGGATCCTGCTGCACAAGCTGCGGCGCGGGCATCTTCCGCAACCGCTTCGTCGACCCCGCCGCCGCCACGCGGATCGTGGGCCGGCCGGCGCACCTCGCCGCGGCCCAGGAGATCACCGACAACACCACGACGCTGGTCAAGAACGACGACGGGCTGCTGCCGCTGGCCGCCGGGCCGCGCGACGTCGCTCGTCGCCGGCTGGGGCGCCACGACGACCCAGACCCTGGCGACCGCGCTCGCCGCGCGCGGCGCGACCACGCAGGTGCTCGAGTCCGGCACCACGCCGTCCCAGGCGGCGATCGACGACGCGGTCGCGGCCGCGCAGGACGCCGACCTGGTCGTGGTGACCACCAACAACGCCTACGCGATCGACGGCACGACCGGGCGAGCCGACGGCCGGCGCCGCGGCGCAGACCCAGCTGGTGCAGGCGCTGCTCGCGACCGGTACGCCGGTGGTGGTCGCCGCGATGCGCAACCCGTACGACGTCGCGTCGTTCCCCGACGGCGCCGACCGTGCTGGACACGTACGGCTACACGCCGGACCAGGTCGAGTCGCTGGTGCGCGTGCTGTTCGGCGAGGTCGACCCGACGGGCCGGCTGCCGGTCGCGATCCCGGACCCGGACGGGACGGGCGACCTGTTCGCCTTCGGCCACGGCCTGGGCTACTGAGCCTTGAGCCTGTGGTCCGGGGACGAGACGCCCGGGAGAACTCGGGCTGCGTAAGCGAGTCCTTCCGGGCACCTCGTAGGGACAGGTCTAGCGCAGTGTGGCGTCCGCCACAACCATGCTTGAAACCGCAACGTCACGCATGCCGGCCGTTGGCCCGGTGGAAGACCCGCCGCTGGGCCCGGTAGAGGCGCGGGAACCGGTCGAACAGCTCGTCGTAGACGTCGCGGCTGGCCGGGTCCGGGCCGTGGCTGAGGTCGACCGGCACCAGCGACCGCAGCTCGCCGGGCTCGGTTTCGCCGACCGCGATCGCGCCGGCGAGCGCGGCGCCGCGCAGGCCGCACAGCAGCGGGTCGGCGACCCGCTCGACCGGCCGGTCGCAGACGTCGGCGACGATCTGGCACCACAGCTCCGACCGGGCGCCGCCGCCGACGAGGCGCAGCGGGGCGAGCGTCCGGCCGGTGAAGTGGTCGGCGGCGTCGCAGCAGCCAGCGGGCATTGAGCGCGACGCCCTCGAGCACCGCGCGGGCGAGGTCCGCGGTCGTCGTGCCGGCCGAGACGTTGTGGAACCCGGCGCGCGCCGTACGGTCGTCGACCGGGCTCCGCTCGCCGGCCAGCCAGGGCGTGAAGACGACGCCGTGCGAGCCCGGCGGAGCGGTCGCGGCGAGCGCGGTGATCTCGTCGTACGACGGGGGCGCACGCCGCGAGACGCCGGCGGCGACCGAGTCGCGGAACCACTCCAGGCAGCGGCCGGCCGACTCCTGGTTGTTGCCGAGGAGGTACGGCGCTCCCGCGAGCCGCCCCGGCCGGGCACGGCCGCGAGCTGGCGGATCACGTCGGTCTTCTTCGCCGGCAGCGGGCAGCTGACCCAGGCCGTCGTCCCGATCGACAGGTGCGTCTCGTAGCGGCCCGACGAAGCCCGGAGCCGAGCGTCGAGCCGTGCAGGTCGGGCAGCCCGGTGACGACGCCGGCATCGGGGGAGATGCCGAGCTCGTCGGCGACCGACCGCTGCACCGGGCCGACGACCGACCCGGAGGCGACCAGCGGCGGCAGCTTCGCGCGCCGCCACGCCGGCGCGCTCGACCAGCGCGGGTCGTAGGCGAGGCGGGCGAGGTCGGCGGTTGTCGGTCAGCCACGCGGCGGTCATCGACATGTGCGAGGCCGCGGGCACGCCGGTGAAGCGCATGGTGAGGTAGTCGACGGGCTCGAGGTACCACCGCGCCGCGGCGCGCGACGTCGGGCAGCTCGCGCTCGAGGAACAGCAGGTGGCCGAGCGGGTCGTCGCCGTTGGTCGACGGGACGCCGCCCGTGCGGCGCACCCACGTCGCCAGCGCCACCGGGTCGTAGCCGGACACGGGCCCGCCGACGACCTCGCGGGACAGGTCGCGGCCGCGGGAGTCCATCCACATCAGGCACTCGCCGACCGGGACGCCGCCCGCGTCGACCGGGACGGTGCTGGCCCACTGGCCGGTGACGCGCGACCGCCACGACCCGGTCGCCGTCGATGCCGCTCGCGGCGAGCCCTCGGCGCGTGCCGTCGACGACCAGGCGCCACCACTCGTCGGCGTCCTGGGTGGCCGCCCCGCCGGGGCCGCAGCCGCGTGTGCACCGGGCGGTGCTCCCACCACGGATCTCGCCGCGGGTGCGAGGCGAGGCCGACCTTCGGCCCGCCCGTGCCGAGGTCGACGGCGAGGACGAACCGGCGCCGGTCCGCGCGCTCACGGCCGGTCCGGCGGCAGCGACTGCTGGGTGTCGAGCATGTCGGTCATGACGGCGTGGATGAACTCCTGCGCCTCGTCGGTCAGGCCGCCGGCCACGCCGCCGTAGATCGCGCCGCTGAGGGCCTGCTCGCCGGCGGCCTCCTGCGCGACGGCGTACGGCACCGCCTCGGCGAGGTCGGCGTCGAACTGCTCGACGACGCCCGGCTGGGTCTGCGGGCCGGTCACCGCCATGTGGATCGCGTTCGGGTACTGCTGGCCGTTGAAGCGCCAGCCGCGCTCCCGCATGAAGTCGGCGACGTGGTAGATGTCGAACGCGTCGGAGGTGAAGCTGAAGCAGAACGTCGGCCGGCCGATGATCCGCAGCTCCGGGTGCGCAGCGCACGACCGCCTTCATCCGCTCCGCGGTGCGCGAAGATCGCGCGGGCGTGCTCGAGGTAGCCCTCGCGCCCGTAGCTGCACCATCGCCGCCCAGGTCGCGGCGAGCAGGCCGCCCGACCGCGACCCGGCGATGCTCGGCGACATGTACTTCCCGCCGCTCCAGCCGACCAGCTCGAAGTACTGCGCGTTGCGGTAGGCCTTGTCGCGGAACAGCAGCGTCGAGGTGCCCTTGAACGAGTAGCCGTACTTGTGGGTGTCGGCCGAGATCGTGGTGACGCCGGGGACCCGGAAGTCGAACGGCGGGACGTCGTAGCCGAGCTCCTCGCCGAACGGCAGGATGAAGCCGCCCAGGCAGCCGTCGACGTGCAGGCGGACGCCGCGGGCGAGCGCGACCTGGCCCAGCTCGGCGATCGGGTCGATGGTGCCGTAGCCGTAGTTGCAGGCCGAGCCGATGATCGCGATGGTCCGCTCGTCGATCTGCTCGGCCACGGCCGCGGGTCGACGGTCGTGTCGTCGGTCGACCGGCACCACGCGCAGCTCGAGCCCGAGCAGCCGGGCGGCCTTGTCGAAGGCGGGGTGCGCGGTCTCCGGCTTGACGATGTTGGGCCGGCCGGTCGAGCCGTCGATGCCGCGCTCGCTGGGCGGCGTGCTCGCGGTAGGCCAGCATGGCGTGCAGGATGCTGTCGGTCCCGCCGCTGGTGATCAGGCCCGCCGGGGACGGTGTCCGTGACGGCGTCGGCGTGCATGAGGTCGAGCGCCATCGCGATGATCTCGCCCTCGAACTTGGTGGCGCTCGGGCACATGTCGCGCTGCAGGACGTTCACGTGCGCGAACAGCCCGAACGCCTCGTTGAGGAAGCGGTAGTGCTCGTGGTCGCCGGAGTACATCGTCCCCGAGCACTTGCCGGTCTCCCAGAACGCGTCCTCCTCGGCGGCCATGGCCCGCAGCTCGGCGAGGACCTCGTCGCGCGGCCGCCCGTGCTCGGGCAGCCGCCGGTTGACGGGGAACCGCTCGGCGTACGGGAAGTCGCTCACCGACCCACCGTCGTCGCCGTGGCCCGACGCCCGCAAGGGCCGAGAGGCCCTACCGCAGGAGGTCGGCGAGGACCCGCCGGGCGAAGGCCTCGTAGTCGGCCGGCGACCACCCGCGGGTGCCGACGAGCTTGCCGTAGACGTCGGTGCCGAGCAGCGCCCAGGCGGCATCGACGGTCCGGTCGTCGGCGGGTCCGCCATGCAGGAGTGCGAGGCCGGCGGCGATGTCGCTGCGGCGCCGCGTCTCGTACTCGCTCAGCTCGGCGGCGATCGTCTCGTCGGCGCTGGCGGCCTGCCGCCACGCGTCGTACAGCCCGTGGGTGCGGACGTTGATCTCGGTCACCAGCCGGGCTGCGGCGGCCAGGCGCTCCTCGGGGGTGCCGCTGCCGAGCCGGGTGAACCGCTCCTGCTCCGCCATCGGCGCGGCGTCCGCACCGTCGGTGCCGCCGCCGACGGTGGCGTCGACGGCCGCGCGGAGCAGGGCGGACTTGTTCCGGAACCGCTGGTAGACGGTTTCGACGGCCACGCCCGCCTCGGCGGCCACCGCCGCCATGGTCGTCGCCGCCCACCCGTCGCGCGCGAAGAGCCGGGTCGCCGCCGTGACGATGTCGGCACGGGTGCGGGCGGCCTGTTCGGCGCGCCGGGTCGACCGGTAGGCGCGGCGCTCGGGGACGCTCATGCTTGACAGCATACAGAGCACCAGCTTTCAATACAGTCAACATGTAGCCAATTGATCGGAGAATCCCATGGCTGCGCTCCCGCCCTGGCAGGGCATCAACCACCTCGCGCTCGTGACCGACGACATGGACGCGACCGTGCGCTTCTGGCACGGCGTACTCGGCGCGACCCTGGTCGGGACGACGGCGACGCCGGAGTTCCGCCACTACTTCTTCCGGATCGGGGAGGCCAACACGGTGGCGTTCTTCGAGTACGCCGGCGCCGAGGTGCCGCGCGTGGAGAAGGTCGCCGGGGTCTTCGACGCCCGGGCCGGACTGTTCGACCACCTGTCGCTGAACATCGCCGACGAGGCCGCGCTCGTGGCGCTGCAGGAGCGGTTGCGGTCGTTCGGGTGCGAGGTGACCGACGTGATCGACCATGTGGTGGTGCACTCGATCTACTTCAGCGACCCGAACGGGATCGCCCTCGAGGCGTCCTGCTGGATGATCGACCCGACCGACGCGCCGGTCGACTACGCCGGTCCGCTGTTCGCCGACGCCGACCCGGTGCCCGCCGTACGCGAGCTGGATGCCGACGGCGCGCTGGCCTCGACGGTCGCCACCAGGCTGGCCGGCACGGCGGGGGTGGGGGCATGACCTCGCGTCCCTGGCTCCGCAGCGGCTCGGTGAGCCTGACGATCGCCGCCCCGGCCGACGCGGTCTACGAACGGATCGCGGACGTGACCACCACCGGCGAGCGCAGCCTCGAGTGCCACACCGCGGAGTGGCTGCCCGGCGCCGAGCCAGGCACCGTGGGCGCCCGGTTCCGCGGCTCGCAACCGCTCGGGTCGCCTGGCCCGCTGGTCGCGGGTCTGCGAGGTGGTCGAGGGCGAGCCCGGCGTGGTCTTCGCGTTCCGGACGGTGCCCCACCCGGTCGACCCGAGCCGGTACGACTCGACGGTGTGGCGCTACCGCCTGCAGCCGGCGGAGGACGGCACGACCGTCACGCACGAGTACGAGATCGTCCGGATGCCCCGCGGGTTCTTCCGCGTGCTGTACGGGCGTCTGCTCCCGCACCACCGCGACATGCGGCCGCACATGACGCACACGCTCGAGGCGTTGAAGCAGGAGCTGGAGGGTGCCCGGGCGACGGGCCGGCGCGCCGCGGAAAGTGGCAACTGACCGCCTGTGCCCTACGCTGGTCGTGTTGAAGGGACGGCCCTGGTGGTCGTCGCGGCCGCACCCCATGTCGCGGCTGGTATCTCGTACTCCTGGTTTCGGTTCGCTGGACATCAGTACAGGTGGATGTCTTCAGCACCAGGAGGGCACGTTGCCCTCCGTATCGAACAGAGGAACAGATCATGGCTCAGGGCACCGTCAAGTGGTTCAACGCCGACAAGGGCTTCGGCTTCATCGCCCAGGATGGCGGCGGCGAGGACGTCTTCGTCCACTTCTCCGCCATCCAGACCCAGGGCTACAAGAGCCTCGACGAGGGTCAGCAGGTGGAGTTCGACGTCACCCAGGGTCCCAAGGGCCCGCAGGCGGAGAACGTTCGCGCCAGCTGAGCGCGACTCACGCTGCACGCCGACGCCCCGGACGCGATCGCGTCCGGGGCGTTGTCGCGTCCTAGTCCTCCGACCCGAACCTCCTCCACTGCCCCTCGGAGACGACCTCGACCGAGCCGTCGACGACCCTGATGGCGGTCTGCTCGTCGATGGCGTACGCCGGCCCGCCGATGTCGGCGGCCCACCGCTCCGCGTCGGCCATGGTGTTGGTCGGGAACAGCGTCCAGGTGGGGGAAGATCGAGAAGTCCACGACCCCGAGGGTCCGGTCGTCCGGGCGCGGACGGCCACTCGACGAAGTCGTCACCGATCCGGGGCGTCATCACCATGCTCCCGGCGCTCACACCCACCCAGACCAGGTCGGGCAGCGACGGCAGGAGGTCGGCCAGCCCGGACTCGCGCATCCAGTGGCACAGGTACGTCGCGTCGCCGCCGTCGACCAGCAGCACGTCGGCCTCGCGGACCCACGGCACCCAGCGCTCCGCGCCGATCGACGGCAGCGCGGTGAGCTCCAGGACCCCGAGCGACTTCCAGCCCAGGCCGGTGAGGTGCTGCCAGCGCGGCTCCGCCGCCACCAGGCCCCGCGCCGACGCCGGCCCGCACATCGGGTGACCCCACTGCGCGGTCGGGACGACCAGGGCGTGGGACTCGGCGACCGGCTTGCCGAGCAGCTCCACGAGCGCCGCGTGGATGCTGGGGTTCGTGACGCCGCCGGACGTGAGCAGGAGCTTCACAGTGCCTCCAGGGGTTTCGCGTGGACGTAGTTGTATCGGAAGCCCGTGGTGCGGCGGGATTCGTCGGAGGTCGTCGCCGCGCCTGGAGGAGTTGTCGGCGCACACGCCGAGAGTTCGTCGGGTGAATGGACGATGAGCAAGGAAGCAGCAATGCGGGCGATGCGGGAGGCCCGGTATGCCGAGAGGTCATCCAGGTCGGCGGCCGCCCCGGCTCCGACCAGACGGGTGGCCGGACCCGCGAAGGACCAGGAGGACAGCAAGGCTGCTCCGGCCGCGCCGACCGACGCGCTGTGTGGTCACCGTTCGATGAACGGACGCACGTGCACACGCGAGTCGGGCCACGCGGCGAAGAGTCACCGTTACTCCTGAGGTGGCCCCGACCGGGGCGGCGCACCACGGACCGCCTGATCGTCGTCAGTGCTCTCCGCTGGGCTCGTGCGCCTTGGTCGCCGTGCACAGGAAGACCCCGAACTCACGGTCATCCTTGAGGATGGTCGTGGCGTCGACGAAGTCGACGTCGGCGAACCCGGCGCCGGTCAACTGTTCGCCGAGGCGTTGCCTGTCGAAGCCGTGATGTCCGGCGAAGTCGACATGGGCGGCGTGGAAGGCGCCGTCGGGATCCTCGTCGAGGTCGGCGATGCACAGCCGGCCACCGTCGACGAGGAGACCCGCCACCGTGCGCAGGAGGCCGTCCAGGTCCTGGACGTGGTGCAGTGCCATGGAGGTCCACACCACGTCGAAGTGGCCGTCGAGTCGGTCGGTCGTCACGTCCGCTTGGACAGCCCGCAGCCGGTCGCTGAGCCCCGCCGCCTCGATCCGCTGCCGTGCGACCTCCACCATTCCGGCGGAGGGGTCGGTCACCACGACCGAGCCGACCAGCTCGGCGAGCAGGATGCTCAGCCGGCCGGTGCCGCCGCCGACGTCGAGTGCCCTCATCCGGGGGCTGAGGTCCACGGCCTGCTCGATGGCCCGGGCCACCGCCACCTGCCGCTTCTCGTGGCCGGGGTCGTCGTCCCACGTCGTCGCCGCGTCGTCGAATCGCCGGTGTTCGTGCATGTCCCCGACCCTAGTCTCGTTCGGGCCCGCGCCGACCACCGTAGGAAGCGACCAGTGCGTCCGCCACGACCGCCGCATCCGCCTCGGCGATCGCCGGCGGGTACTCGGGCAGCAGGTCGTCCCAGACCACCAGCCACGACCCGAAGAGCTGGGCCTGCCCCTCGGGACGGGCGAAGAACCACACGTGCAGGTGGGCGCTGCCGTCACCGATGCGGTAGATGTGGCAGCGGCTGATGTGCGGCAGGGCCTGGACGTGCCGGACGATGTGGGTGCTGAGCACGCCCATCTCGGCGGCCAGGTCGTCGTCGAGGTCCTCGAGGTCGAAGTGGTCACGCGGGTGGAGCATCAGCGCGAGCGGCACCCCGACTCCCGTGACCTGGGTGAGCCGCCACCGGTCGTTCAGCCAGATGCCCTCGTCCCGTTGCCGGCAGGACGAACAGTCGGCTGCGTCCTCGCCGTGCCGCGGTGGTTCCGGAACGACCGGCGGTCGAAGGCGCGACACCCGCAGGCCGTCGGCCTCGAACGGGCTGATGTCCCAGCCCGTCATGCGGGCCAGCGGCAACCGGCCCTCGTCGTCGGCGGCGGCAACGGCATGGGCGTAGAACTCCTCGGGCGGCAGCGGCATGCCCTGACCCTAGATCGACTACGTTGCCGTCATGGTTGACGCCCTGGACGTGGCCCTGGCAGAGGCGACGCGCCGGTACATCGAGGACAACCCGGAGAGCGCGCGGCTGGCGCGTGCGGCGTCCGAGGTGATGCCGGGCGGCAACACCCGCTCCGTGCTGCACACCGAGCCCTTCGGCGTACGCATCGCCGAGGCCGAGGGAGCGCTCCTGACCACCGTCGACGGCGGCCGTCTCGTCGACCTGCTCGGCGACTACTCGGCCGGGCTGCTGGGGCGTGGACCTGAGGTCGCTGATGCGGTGCGGGCCGTCCTCGGCGCGGTTGGGGGTACGGCGCGATGAGCGAGCCCGAGGAGGTGACTTCGCTCGTGCGCTGGTCGGGCGGTTCGGCTCGATCGACCAGGTGCGGTTCACCAACTCCGGCAGCGAGGCCGACCTGATGGCCGTGCTCACCGCACGCCACGTCACCGGCCGGGAGCGGGTGCGTCGTCTTCGAGGGCGCCTACCACGGCGGTCCGATGACCTTCCTGCCCGGCAGCGAAGGGGCTGCGCGTGCCCTTCGCGTTCAGCGCGCCTGCCCTACAACGACACGGCAGCCGTCGAGGCCGAGTTCGCGGCCCACGGCGACCAGATCGCCTGCGTCCTGGTCGAGCCCATGTTGGGCGGCGGGTGGCTGCATCCCGGCCACCCGCGAGTTCCTCTCGAGCCTGCGGAGCCTCACCCGGGCGCACGGCGCGCTGCTGGTCATGGACGAGGTGATGACGTCGCGGCTCGCGGTGGGCGGGTGCCCAGGAAGTTCATGGCATCGAGGCCGACCTCACGGTGCTCGGGAAGTACTTCGGCGGTGGGTTCTCGTTCGGCGCCTTCGGCGGGTCGCGCGAGGTGATGGCGGCCTTCGACCCGACGCGGGGCGGCGCTCGACGCACGGCGGCACCTTCAACAACAACGCCTTCACCATGGCCGTCGGGCCCCGTCGTCACAGCGCTCCTCGATGCCGAGACCCTCGCGGCGCTCAACACACGGGGCGAGCGGCTGCGCGAGCGTCTCTCACCAGGCCCTGGCTCCGGTCGGGTTCTGCGTCACCGGGGTCGGGTCGATGATGACGATCCACCCGACGCCGGGCCCCGTCGCGCGGTGGTCCGACCTGTGCGGGGATGACCCTCGGTGGCGTCGCTTGCTGTTCCTCGATCTGCTCGGCCGTGGCTTCTACATCGCCGAGCGCGGCTACCTGGCACTGAGCCTCGCGGTGACCGATGCGGACCTCGACGCGTTCGTCGAGGCGGCAGCGGGCTTCGCCGCGCAGGACGTCATACGGACAGAGCAAGGGGTTACACCGTCCGGATGACGTCCTGGGATGAGCGGCTCTCGCCCGGCGGGCGAACCTGCCGGCGGTAACCGCGCCGCGCCGGCGTCGTTGATCCAACGTTCTATGGCAACGCCGACCGCATCGGTGACGCCACTCGTCGCACGAAGGATCACGAATGCCTGCTCTGCAACGCCGCCTCATCGCCGGAGGTGCGGCCCTGGTCGCCGCCTGCGCGGCACTGGTCGCGAACGCCTCGTCCGCGCCGGCCTCGGCACCCTCCGAGGTCCACGTGCCGTCCTCGCCGGGACGCACCAGCACGTCGTGGCAGGGCACCGCGCCGTTCAACAACGGCAACTCCGGGCTGGTGTGGGGGCAGGTCGGCGCCGACGACCCGACCGCGGCGTGCGACCCGAGCAACACCACGCTCAACAGCCAGCACCAGGTGCGCGTGACGTTCCCGAAGCACCTCCCGAAGCGCTACGAGACGCTGGTGCGCTTCTCGGTGAAGTGGACCGACGACGCGGGCGGCAACACGACCAACGACCTGGCGATGTACCTCTACGGCCCCGACGGCAAGCTGGTCGCCGCCGCCGACGGCTCGCAGAACCTCGAGGGCATCAACGTCACCTCGCGCGTGCCGGGCACCTACAACGTGCTGGTCTGCGCGTTCCAGAACCCGCCGAACGGCACGGTCTACACGGGCTCGGCCACGGCTTACACCATCAGGCCCCGCAAGGTCGCCTCCTCGCACGTGAAGGCGCCGGCCTACCACCAGTTCAGCGCGCCGGCGGGCGTGGCGGACAACGCGGGCGAGCCGAGCATCGGGAGCAACTGGAAGTCGGGCAACACCCTCTTCACCTCCAACACCGACGAGTACGTCGTGAAGTTCCGCCGCAAGGCCCGCACCTCGACGTGGAAGAACGTCAACACCGACCCGACGGACCCGTCGAACAAGATCTCGCTCGACCCGATCGGCTGGACCGACCACACCACGGGCCGCACCATCGTCAGCCAGCTCTACCTGGCGTGCTCGGCGACGGCGTACTCCGACGACGACTTCGCGACGCCGGGCAAGCCCTCCGAGGGCTGCGGCACCGGCATCAACGGCTTCGACCACCAGACCATCGGCGGCGGTCCCTACCCGAAGGGCATGTCGGGCAGCTACCCGCACGCCGTCTACTACTGCAGCCAGGCGGGCGCCCTGGTGCTCGGCAAGGCGTACTGCTCGCGCAGCGACGACGGCGGCGTCACCTTCGGCTCGCCGGTGGCCCTGTGGAACACCGAGTGCTCGGGCATCCACGGCCACGTGCAGGTCGGCCCGGACGGTACGGCGTACGTCCCCAACGCGGTCTGCGGCAATCGCCAGGGCGTCTCGGTCTCTCGCGACGGCGGCCAGACGTGGAAGGTTCGCACGATCCCGGGCAGCATCGCCGGCCAGTCCGACCCGTACGTCGGCATCGGCCGCGACAACACGCTCTACGTCGCGTACGCCGACGGCACCGGTGAGGCCCGGGTGGCGATCTCCCGCAACCACGGCCGGACCTGGATCCGCAACCTGAACGTCGGCAGCCTCGCCGGCATCCGCAACACCGAGTTCGCGATGGTGGTGGCCGGCGACGGAGACCGCGCCTCGGTCGCCTTCCTCGGCACCCGGACGCCGGGTTCGACCCAGGCGGCGTCCTTCGGCAAGTCCGCCGACGGCAAGACCTACACCGGCGGCGCCTGGCACCTCTACGTCGCCACCACCTACGACCGCGGCGCGACGTGGAAGATGGTCAACGCCACCCCCGGGGATCCGGTGCAGCGCGGCTGCATCTGGAACGCCGGCGGCAGCAACCCGTGCCGCAACCTGCTCGACTTCGACGGCATCACGATGGACCGCACCGGCCACGTCATGGTCGGCTTCGCCGACGGGTGCGTCGGCCCCGACATCGACCAGGCCAGCAACTGTGTGGCCAGCCGCAAGGTGTCCGACAACGGCCTGGTCGACCACGGCGCGATCGTGCGGCAGCTGGGCGGCAAGACCCTGCTCGCGAAGTACGACCGACGATGACGACCGTCCGGTCCCGCGTCGTCGGGCTCGTCCTGGCGACGCTGGGCGTGGCCCTCACCTCGGCGTGCGGGGGTGACAGCGACGCCGCGACCGAGGCCGCAACCGCCGCGTCCAACACGCCGTCGTGCATGAGCAGCCTGGCTCCGGCGTCGGTCCCAGCGACGGCACCTTCCCGAGGGACTGGCCGTTCCCGCCGGGCACGGTGGTCACCGCCACCGAGCCGGTGCCTGGTGGCGGCCTGGCGGTCACGGCGCAGGTCGGATCCAGCTTCGAGGACGTGCTGCCGTTCATGCAGCACGACCTCGAGGAGGCCGGATTCGTCGCCACCAAGGGCGAGGCCGAGCACGACGACGCCGAGGCGACCTGGTCCGGCAACGGCTACGCGGGCACCTGGGCGATCCGGAGCTCGGAGACGTGTGACGGCACGACGCTGCTGCAGGTGGCCGCCGCCAAGCAGTGATCTCGTTCGTCCGGTCTGGGGTGGGATCCTCCGGACCCTTGGACGACTCGAACGTTTCGATCGGGTCGCTGTGGCCGTAGTCGTTCTCCACTTCTTGCGGCCGAGGTCGACCGCGTTGGTTGGGAGGAACCAGAGCCTCCATCGGTCTCACTGGGGGTGTCCCTGTTGCGTCCGTGACGCTCGAAACCACCGCGCGAATCGCGGCAGATGAGTGCGCTGCCTCCGGCCGCGTCCTCAGGACGTCATGCGGATGGAGCAAGGGCTTACACCGTCCGTATGACGTCCCGGGGCGCCCGCAACTCGGCATGTCCGGTGACGCCGCAGTCCTGCCGTGGAACGACAACGGGGACTGACCCGGGCAGGGCGATTCAGATCGCTCTTGATCTCGCCGTTGGCACGGCCCTCATGCCCGTGCGACGGAGGAGACGCACTGGCCCTGATTCTTGAAGCCGTAGACCTGCCAGCCGCCGTTCTTGCAGTCGTCCTTCGTGCGTGGCCCGTTCGCCGGCGTGACGGTCAGGTCGTAGTCGATGCCGGTCGCATCAGTCGCGGAAGCGAGGCCGTCCCAGCCCGCGGTCCCTCCGTCCCGGAACTCGACGCCGCCGTTCGCTCCGTCGTTGGTGATGGTGCCGTAGCTGTCCGTGAGCACGCCGAGTCCGTCGACGACAAGCGTCATGCAGCCCTCAGCGGTGCTGACATCAGCAGGGCTACTCGCACAGGAGGCAGGGTCACTGTTCGGATCGATGGTGAAGCTCACCTCGAAGACCCGGTCGGTACCCGTCAGGTCGATCGTGTGGAACCGCTGGACGTATTCGCCGCCGCCAGCGCGGCCGTCGCTCAGCCCGAGCACCAACGTGTTGGCGTTCTTCATGGTGACGTAGAGGTATGCGCCTTCGTTGAGGCCGCGTTCGTCTGCGGCGAGCGTTGCCGTGTCGAGCAGTCCGATGAGCCCGAAGTCGCCCGCGACTGCGTCACGCACGTCGAGAGTGCCGGTGAACGTCACGACGGCCCCGGCCGGTGTGGTGATCGCGGGCGCGCCCCACTGGTAGCCATGGCTGTAACCGTCTGGGGCGGGGTCACCGACCTGTCGCATCCAGCGTCGCGGGATGCCGGTGTCGGCGACCGGGTCGACGATCTCGCTCACGGTGCCGGTGAAGTGCGCGGACGTCGGATCGGCGGAGGTGGCGCCGGCGGCGCTCCACCGGAAACGGCGCTGACGCTGGAGACGGCCAGGGCTGCGCCCAAGACGGCTTTGACAATGGGTCGTTTCATGACGCTCCTAGGCGCGATTTTGTGTTCCGCCGGAGGCGAATTCCCCCACTCGCTAACCCGTCGAAAGGGCCAAGTCCTCTATCGGGTCATTGCATCTCCGCTGGCGTCGAACGTAACGACGACTCGAAACGAAAGTCAACGTGTTGCAGACCATCTGCCAGACCTTGGAGTCGAAGGGAGGCGCAAATTCGCGCCACTTCGATTCCCTTCCGCGCTGCGGCACGTGAATCTTTGGGATCGATCAGCGATGGGATTTCCTCGGCAGCGCGGGGATCTCGATCTCGCCAGCCGTCGCGGGGTCGATGAGCACGTGCGGCGCCACACCCGGCGTGGCGACAATGACGTCACCGTGATCACCGACCTCGGCCCGTGGCGGTCCCGGCCCGGCTGCTCGACATGGTCGCGGGATACGCCGAAACCGGCGCTCAAGATCTGGCTGACCGAGCGTCCGAAATCGCGTGCGACGCGGTCGAAGTGGTCGCAAGGGGCGGTTTACCAATTACTACCGCACCAGCAATCCCGAACCCGACGACGGTGGATCAGGACTGAATCTTCCTCGGCCGCGCTCGATCCGTATGCGACAGTCGTGGCGCTGGACCATACGCCTGGGTGGCCGTGCGGCAAAGTCGAAAGGTCCGCCGGGGGGCTGTTGTCAACCGCTATGAACCCGGATCCACCGATGAGGTTGCTGGTGTGAGCGTGGCGTAGAACGAGACGCCCTTGCTGGGCGGGAGAATCGGCTTCTCACACACCGATTGACGCCGAGCAAGGGACACCTCGTAAGTGAAAGCCTCTCACACGATCCGGCCGATCTTCGATATCCGAACCTTGTTCGCTGCGGGTCTGGTGCCGGCGCTGCGGCTGGCCGAGTCGCCGGCCTGTAGACCGCTCGAGGGCTCGAGCGTCGCTCGCGAGTGCGACGGCGAAGGCGTCCGGTGATCGGCGGGATGCTCGCGCGCGGACGATCGACGATCTCGACCTGCTGCGCCACGGCGGGATGCCGCGTCTGTTCGCGGGGTCCGGGCCCTCGACGTTCGGCACTTCTGCGCTCTTCACCCACGGCATGTGCAGCAGCTCGATGCCGTCGGCGGTCGTGTGCTGGCGGCTTGACGGTCGGGTGCCGGGGTTGGCGGCCTGATGGCCGAGGGGTTCGCGTTCTCGATTCGACGACACCTGCGAGAGGTCCACGGTATGCCAAGCAGGGCGCCGTGTTCGGCTACCCGGGTCCGTGGCTGAACATTGAGCTCGCCACATCACCCCGCGCCCGGTCATCGCCGCGCCGGCTGCGCAAGGGCAGCACGCTTCGGCCACGGCGCGGGACGATTGCTCGCCAAGCCTCCCACCGCCGCGATCGGGGTGGGGGCAGATGCTGTGTCGCGCCGACTCGGCCTACTACGGGTGGGCGTTCGTCGGCACCGCGATCGCGAAGGCTGGTTCGCGTGACTGCCCGGATGACGACCGTGAGTGACGCGATTGCCAGCATCGACGAGGACGACGTGGACGCGATCAAGTATCCGAACGCTCTACGACGATGACGACAACGCTGGGTCAGCGACGCCGAGGTCGCCGCTTCTTCGTCGCGTTCACCGGACGGCGCAAGCGCGAGCACGTGCTGCCGACTCGTCGTGCGCCGCGCAAGCGAGCTGGCTGGACGGCACCGAGCAGGGCGAGTTGTTCGCGACCTACCGCACCACGCCTTCATCACCAACAGCACCCTCGACCTCGAGGCTGATCAGCGCCATCGTGACCACGCTGGTCGAGCAGGTCATCGCCGACTCAAGACACCTCGCCACCTGCCGTCGGGGAAGTACGCGGCCACGCGCCTGGGTCGCCCGCGTGATCGCGTTCAACTCGCCCGCGCCCGCGGTCGCTGCCGCGATGGCACGCCCGCTGGGCACCCTGCGCAAGATCATCGCGTCGCTGGCCGGATCGCGACCACCAGCGGTCGCTGGACTGCACCTGCCCCCACTGGCCGTGGGCCCCGGCTGGGAGCTGCCGTGGTCGCGACCGGTCCACCGCTCGTCGCGAGACCTGACCACCCAGCTCCAGCAGGCGCGACGAGGACTCGAAGTGGAAGAGCCGGCACCGACTGGCGGAGCAGCGCGCCCGAGCGCACGCCTCGGCGAGTCACCGAATCACCGATCAGGAATCAGCGTGGGGATGCTCAATGGCAAGTGTCCCGGTCAGTGACTGTTCAGGTGGTGGCGGGGAGCCGGGTAATTCCGTTGAACATGTCGCGTGAGACGTCGAGGGCGCTGCCTACGCGCGGCGGGCACCCCGGCTCCTCCCGGGGATGAAGCCGTCGATGCGTAGCGCCGGGCGAGGTTCCGCCGTGGCCGTCACTCGATGACGTGCAGCTGCACGCCGACGTCGCTGCCCACGGTCGCCAGCCGGGTGTACCGGTCCGTGATCGGCCGCATGCCCGCGAACGGCAGGCGCGTCAGGACCTGGTCGTTGCGCGGCGCGGCGGTGAACACCGCCAGCATCCGGTCGACGGTCGCGCCGGAGGCGTCGGTGTACTCGTCGTCGCCGCCACTGACGCTGAGCTCGCCGTACCGCCCCGCCGCCTTCAGTGGCACCTGGACGCGCAGCACCTGGTAGCGCGTCCCGAGCGCCGCGGAGTGCATGACGACCCGGAAGCGGTACGTCTGGCCGGCCACGAGCTCGACGGTCCTGCGGTCCGGCAGCGGTTGCCAGGCGCCGGCCACTTTCAGCTCGAGCCCGGCGATGCGCAGGTGCTTGTAGACCGCGTCGGTCGCCGACGACGTGGTCACCTTGCTGACGGTGACGGTCTCGGTCTCGTTGTTCATCAGCTGGTTGAGTTGGTCGTGCAGCTCCCACGGCCACGTGTAGGCGATGTCCGTCGCGCTGGCGAACCGGTCGGTGCGGGTCCACGTGAACGGCGTCCCGTCCGCGCGCTCGCCGAGCACGGTCCAGCTGACCCGGTCGGTGCCGGGGGAGCCGAACCAGCTGTTCATGTTCACGCCCAGGGCGTGGTCCTCGACCGAGACGGCGGCGTAGGCCAGGTACGTCGGTACGAACGGCCGCAGGCTGATGTACGTCGTCCCGCTGATCGGCGCCTCGTCCGCGACGGCGGAGGTCGAGTCGACCTCGGTCGCGGTCGGCGCGTCGCCGAGGTGGCCGTGGAGGCCCGACAGCAGGTTGTCGGGCAGCGAGCCCACCGGGCCGGTCGCGTTGGCGAGCTTGTACGGCTGGCCGAGGGAGTCGGGCTGGATGTACAGGACGTCGGCGCCGTGCATGGTCAGCACGCCCTGGGGGACGTCCATCAGCGGGTGGCCGAACGCCAGCACCTCCTCGCCGCACACCGCCGTGGCGGTGCCGACGGCGACGGCGCTGAACGCGCCGTACGCGATCGACGCGGCGAGGTTGCCGCCCGGCACGATCTCGGTGTCCGACGGTGCCGCGGTGGGCACGCTGGCGGTGCTGTAGGGCCGGAAGCCGGTGAGGTCCGTACGCCCGGCGAGCTGGTCGATCCGGTAGGGGCTCAGCCCCGACACGGCGAGCGGCAGTGTCATCGGCTGCATCCCCGCCCGGACCTCCGCGGCGTTCGCTGCGCCCGAGGACACCACCGCGTCACGCACCGGGCGCGACAGCCTCAGCCGGGCAGGCGCCGACCGGGGCACGAGGTGTCGACGACGGCCGCGGTCGGTGCGGCGAGGGAGACACCGAGCCCGGCGACGACCGCCGAGGCGGTGAGGGCGGCGCAGGTGCGGACGGCCCGGTGGACGCGCATGACTACCTCCGAGGTGATGTCTCCGCGGTCCGACCGGAGCCGCGCACCCGGCAGAGTCGGAGGACCCGCTGACCCTCGGGACCTCGGACACTTCCCGCGCGTCCCGCGCCGCGGGAAGTTCGGGACGTGACCGAGGAGCAGCCCTACGACGTGGTGGGGGACTACGCCGGCTTCGAGCTGCGGTCGTACCCCGCGCACGTCGTCGCCGAGACGCGGGTGCAGGGGTCGTTCGAGGGCGCCGGCAACACGTCGTTCCGGCGGCTGTTCGCCTACATCGCCGGCCGCAACACCGGCGCGCAGAAGGTGGCGATGACGGCCCCCGTCGTCCAGGAGGCGGAGGAGGAGAGCGCGGGCTGGTACGTCGTCGGCTTCGTCATGCCGAGCGACTTCCGGCTCGACGACGCCCCGGAGCCGACGGATCCGCAGGTCCGCCTGCGCCGCATCCCGGCGCACACGGCGGCCGCGCTGCGGTTCTCCGGGCGCTGGACCCGGCGTCGCTACGAGGAGCACGCCGAGCGGCTCCTGGCCGCGGTGGAGGAGGTCGGCCTCGAGGTCGCCGGGCCACCGCGATTCGCGCGGTTCGACCCGCCGTGGACGCCGTGGTTCCGCCGGCGCAACGAGGTCGTCGTACCGGTGGTGCCGCCCGGGTCGTGACTGCTCAGGCCACCATCACGCGGCCGCTCGGGCCGGGCCGGGTGACCGGCCGGTCGCGGACGACCGCCCACGCCTCGGCGAGCCGGCGCACCGCCTCGCGCATCTCGTCGGGCGGCCGGACCCACGGCACGCGCACGAACGTGTCCAGCCCGCCCTCGGGGGCGAACACCGGACCGGGTGCGACGATCACCCCGCGCAGTTCGGCCTCGGCGGCCACCGCGGTGCCGCACGGGCCCGGCAGCCGGCACCACAGCGCCAGCCCGCCGGTCGGCACCCGGTAGCTCCAGTCCGGCAGCGACTCCCGCGCCGCGGCGACCAGCGCGTCGCGCTGCTCGCGCAGCCGGGCCCGGTTCGCGGCCAGCACCGTCTCCGCGTCCTCCAGCAGCCGGACCAGCACCAGCTGCTCGAGCACCGGCGCGCCGAGGTCGAGGCTGACCCGGGCCCGGGTGAGCTGCTCCATGGCGCCGTGCGGCGCACGGATCCAGCCCAGCCGCAGCCCACCCCAGAACGACTTGCTCGCGCTGCCGATCGTGATCGTGTCGGGGGCGTACGCCGCGAACGGGCGCGGCATCTCCTGCCCCTCCAGGGCCAGCGCCTGGTGGGCCTCGTCGACGACAGCGGTCGTGCGGGTGCGGCGCAGGTGCGCGGCGTACTCCTCGCGCTGCGCGTCGTCCATCACCTGACCGGTGGGGTTCTGGAAGTCGGGCACCAGGTACGCCAGCCGGGGCGCGGACTGCCGAACCGTCGCCCCGATCGCGTCGAGGTCCCAGCCGTCCGGGTCGACCGCGGCCGGTACCAGCCGGGCCCCGGAGTGGCGCAGCGCGTCGGTCGCGTTCGGGTACGTCGGCGACTCGACGAGCACCCGGTCGCCCGGGCCGCGTGAACGCCTGCGCCACGATCGACGCGGCCGACAGCGCCCCGGGCGTGACCATGATCTGCGCGGGGTCGGTGGGCAGCCCGCGGGCGTCGTACGTCGCCGCGATCGCCCGCCTGCAGCTCGGGGAGCCCGGCGGGGAAGTAGCCGTGCCCGCTGAGGTACGCCGGCAGGTCGGCCGCCGCGGCGGCGTACGCCGGGGCGAGCCCCGGCGGGGCGGACGGCGCGGCGCAGTTGAGGTCGATCGCGGCGCCGTCGGTGGCGCGGGGGAGCAGCGCCCGGTCGTGGGCGCGCGCCCGCCCGCCGGGCACGCGCGTGAACGTGCCCGCGCCGCGCCGGGCCTCGGCGTACCCGGCCTCGCGCAGCGCGGCGTACGCCCGGGTGACCGTGGTCCGCGAGACGCCCGAGCGCCTCGGTCAGCTCCCGCTCGCTGGGCAGCCGGACGTCCAGCGCGATCCGGCCGTCGCCGATGAGCAGGATGAGCGCGTCGGCGAGGCCGGCGTAGGCGGGGGACCGGTCGAAGTCGCCCGACCAGGGTGGCGACGCGCGCGGCGCTCGACGAGTGCTGGCTCATGCAGGCCACTGTTTCACGATTGGCTATTCGCGGAGAAGGCCAATCGGGCGTCATGGTGCGGTGACCACGACCGCACCCGCCGACCCGATCGTCCCGCCGTCCCCGCGCGCCTCGTCGACCTCGGCCCGCTCGCCCAGCTGCGCGCCGGCCGGCTGGGCCGCCGGCTGCCGCAGCTGTACGTCGGCCTGGTCGCTCTACGGCGTGTCCCTGGCCCTGATGGTGCCGCGGCGCGCTCGGCCTGGCCCCGTGGGACGTGCTGCACTCCGGGCTGTCCGGCACGTGCCGATGACCCTGGGCCAGGCCGTGGTCGTGATGAGCTTCGTGGTGCTGCTGCTGTGGATCCCGCTGCGCGAGATGCCCGGCATCGGCACGATCTCCAACGCGCTCGTGGTCGGCTTCTCGGCCGACGCGGCCCTGCGCCGTGCTCGACCGGCCCGGCGCGAGCTGGTGCTGCGCGTCGCTGCTGATGCTGGGCGGCATCCTGCTCTGCGGGCTGGCGACCGCGCTCTACATCGGCGCCCAGCTCGGCCGCGGCCCGCGCGACGGGCTGATGACCGGGCTGCCCGGCGTACCGGGCTGTCCCTGCGCCTGGTCCGCACCGCTGCTCGAGGTCGCGGTCGTGCTCGTCGGCCTGCTGCTCGGCGGTCGTCGCTCGGGGTCGGCACCGTGCTCTACGCCCTCACGATCGGTCCGCTCACCCAGCGGTGGCTGCCGGCTGGATCGTCCCCCTCCGGTGGGCGGCCGGCCGGGCGGCGCGGCTCAGCGGCGGCGTGGCGATGATCGTGCGACGCGTCCGGGGCGACCATGACCTCGACGGCGGTGAACCGCTCGTCGGTGAGCCACTGCTCGCGCAGCGTGTCCACCCGGCCGTAGGTGATCGGCGGCCACAGCTCGCACGGGGCGAAGTCGTCGAGCACGACGATGCCGCCGTCCTCGACCAGGTCGGCGATCGCGTCGACGCCCGACCTCGGTCGGCTCGCCGGAGTCGAGGAAGAGCAGCGAGAACGGGCCCTTGTCCAGCAGCGTCGACCAGTCCGCGGAGAGCACCTCGACCTGCGGGTCGTCGTCGAAGATCTCCGCCGCGGCGCCCGCGAGCTTGGCGTCCAGCTCGGCGGTCACGATCCGCGCGTCGCCGCGCACGCCGGAGCGCAGCCACGCCGTACCGACGCCGCAGCCGGTGCCGAACTCCGCCATCGTCCCGCTCGCGGGTCGCGGCCAGGGTCGCGAGCAGCCGGCCGGTCTCGTTGCGGCAGAACGACACGTAGCCGGCCTTGCGGGAGACGGCGAACGCGCGCGAGACGACGTCGGGCAGCTCGGGTGGGGCGCTCATGGCTGCGAGTCTTTCATTCCGGGACGTGCTGTCTCGCATCGTCGAACAGTTGTCGGAAATGCCTGTGGCGCCGACGGCCGCCGCTACCGTACGGTGATCGCACCATGCGGAGCGTCTTCGTACTCATCGACTGCCGCGGCGAGGCCTGACAGAGAGGCCACCTCGCCGCGGTGTTCGGCGTTGACGGCCTCTCTCGGCCCTCGAGCCCATCTCCGGGCCGATCCGGAATCCGAAGATGTCTCCGCGGCGATCCGCCAGCGCGCAGCAGCACGTGCGCGACCCGCATCCTGATGGTTCTCCCTCTCTCGTGTGATCCACGAGACGACCGCTCTCGTCGCGGGCCATCTTCGTTCCAGGTGTACCGGGATCCGACGGGACACCGACGCAGGATCGATACCTACACGAGAGAGAGACCCGATGTACGACATGTATCCCGACTGGGGACCCGCCAGCCACCACCCCGAGAACCCGCGCAGCCCGAGAACATCGCGGCCGCCGTCCAGGCCTCGCTCGACCTGCGGGACAACGGCGGCCAGCGTCCCGACGACAACTAACGTTCCGGCGCATGACTGACACGACCCCGGCCGCCGCCGTCCCCGCCCCGGGCACCGTCCGACTCGCCGTCATCCCCGGCGACGGGATCGGGCCGGAGGTGACCGCCGAGGCCCTCAAGGTCCTCGAGGCCGCGGCCCCGGCCGGGGTGAAGTTCGAGCAGACCCGCTACGACCTCGGCGCGGAGCGCTACCTCGCGACCGGCGAGGTGCTGCCCGACTCGGTGCTCGAGCGAGATCCGCGGCCACGACGCGATCCTGCTCGGCGCGGTCGGCGGCAAGCCCGGCGACCCGAACCTGCCGCCCGGGCATCCTCGAGCGCGGCCTGCTGCTGCGGCTGCGCTTCGAGCTCGACCACTACGTCAACCTGCGCCCGTCGCGGATCTTCCCCGGAGCGTCGCCTCGCCCGCTGGCCGACCCCGGCGAGGTCGACTTCGTGGTCGTCCGCGAGGGCACCGAGGGCCCCTACACCGGCAACGGCGGCGCGCTGCGCGTCGGCACGCCCCACGAGGTCGCGACCGAGGTCTCGGTCAACACCGCGTTCGGCGTCGAGCGGGTCGTCCGCGACGCCTTCGCGCGCGCCCAGCGGCGGCCCGCGCCAGAAGCTCACGCTGGTCCACAAGACCAACGTGCTGGTCAACGCCGGCGCGGTGTGGTGGCGGCTGGTCCAGCGAGGTGGCCGAGGAGTTCCCCGAGGTCACCGTGGACTACATGCACATCGACGCGGCGATGATCTTCATGACCACCGACCCGGCGCCGCTTCGACGTGATCGTCACCGACAACCTGTTCGGCGACATCATCACCGACCTCGCCGCCGCGATCACCGGCGGCATCGGGCTGGCGGCCTCCGGCAACATCAACCCCGACCGGACCGCCCCCTCCATGTTCGAGCCGGTGCACGGCTCGGCGCCCGACATCGCCGGCCAGCAGAAGGCCGACCCCACCGCCGCGATCCTGTCCGCGTCGCTGCTGCTCGACCACCTCGGGTACGCCGACGCCGCGGCCGCCGTCGAGCGCGCGGTCGATCGGCGGACCTCGCCGACCGCAGCCCCGGCACCACCCGGCGCACCGCCGAGGTCGGCGACGCCGATCGCCGCGCGCGTAGCCGGCTGACGCGTCGGCCGTCTCCACCGGCGAGCTGACGGTTGCGGGATTCCGGCAGGCGGCCGACCCCCACGCGCCCGTCGTCACTCCTCAGGAAGGTCGGATAACGTGCCTCCCATGGAGATCAGCACCACGCCTCGACCTCCCAGCCGGTCGACGACGCGCGCCTCGCCGAGATCCTGGCCAACCCCGGGTTCGGCCAGCACTTCACCGACCACATGTTCACCGTCGAGTGGACGCCGGAGGCGGGGTGGCACGACGCGCGGATCACGCCGTACGGCCCGCTGACCCTGGACCCGGCGACGGCGGTGCTGCACTACGCGCAGGAGACCTTCGAGGGCATGAAGGCCTACCGGCACGACGACGGCTCGGTCTGGTCGTTCCGGCCGGAGGAGAACGCCGCGCGGATGGTGCGCTCGAGCCAGCGGCTGGCGTTCCCGGTGCTCGACGAGGCCGACTTCGTGCAGGCGGTCGACGCGCTGGTCGCGGTCGACCAGCGGTGGGTGCCCGGACGCCGCACGGGCGAGAAGAGCCTCTACGTCCGCCCGTTCATGATCGCCACCGAGAAGTTCCTCGGCGTGCGCCCCAGCCAGCACGTCACCTTCATGGTGATCGCCAGCCCCGCCGGCGCCTACTTCAAGGGCGGCGTCAAGCCGGTCACGCTGTGGCTGACCGAGGAGTACACCCGCGCCGGCCGCGGCGGCATGGGCGCCGCCAAGACCGGTGGCAACTACGCCAGCTCGCTGGTCGCGCAGCAGGAGGCCTCCGCGCAGGGCTGCGACCAGGTGGTCTTCCTCGACGCCGCAGGAGGGGAAGTACGTCGAGGAGCTCGGCGGCATGAACATGTACTTCGTCTACGACGACGGCCGCATCGTCACCCCGGCGACCGGCACCATCCTCGAGGGCATCACCCGCTCCAGCATCATCGAGCTCGCCGGCAAGCTCGGCCACCAGGTCGAGGAGCGGCGGTTCTCCATCGACGAGTGGCGCGAGGGCGTCGTCCAGCGGCCGGATCACCGAGATCTTCGCCTGCGGCACCGCCGCCGTCGTCACCCCCGTCGGCAGCCTGAAGTGGGAGGGCGGCGAGGTGCCGGCCCCCGCGAGCACCGAGCTGACATGCGGTCCGCCAGGCCCTGGTCGACATCCAGTACGGCCGCGCCGAGGACGCCTTCGGCTGGATGCACCGCATCGTCTGACGCACCCCGCGACGCGGTCAGCCGGGGCCGGCAGCGCCCGTCCCGGCCCCGTCGCCGGTAGCCTCGGTCCGTGACGACCTCGCCGCGCGCCGACCAGCCCGAGAGCCGCACGGTCGGCGACTACACGCTGCTCGCCCGGCTCGGCGAGGGCGGCATGGGCGTGGTGCACCTCGCCCGGCGCGGCCGGGCGGGGACGCGGGTCGCGCTCAAGGTGCTGCGCCCGCACATCGTCGGCGACGACGAGGCCCGCTCGCCGGCTCGCGCGCGAGGTCGGCTCGCTGCGCCGGATCCGCAGCCGCTGGGTCGCCGAGATCGTCGACGCCGACCCCTGGGCCGAGGTGCCCGTACGTCGCGACCCGCTACGTCCCCGGGCTGTCCCTGCACGACCACGTGCGTCGAGGAGGGACCGATCGCGGGCGCGGACCTGACCTGGTTCGCCGGCTGCCTGGCCGAGGGGGTCGCCTCGGTGCACGCCGTCGGGCGTGCTGCACCGCGACGTCAAGCCGTCCAACGTGCTGATGGAGGGCCGCACCCCGATCCTCATCGACTTCGGCCTGGCCCGGGTCGCCGACGACCCGAAGCTGACCCACACCGGCTGGCTGCTCGGCACGCCCGGCTACCTCGCGCCGGAGATCCTGTACGGCGAGGACGCCACCGCCGCCTCCGACGTGCACTCCTGGGCGGCGACCGTCGCCTACGCCGGCACCGGTCGCCCGCCGTTCGGCCGCGGCCCGTCGATGGCGATCATGGACCGGGTCCGCCGCGGCGAGCTCGACCTCGACGGCCTGCCGCCGGCCGCTGCACGGCGTCGTCGCGGCCGCGCTCGACCCGGAGCCGCGGAGCCGGCCCGAGCCTCGACCAGGTGCTCGCCTGGCTGCGTCCCGAGACGACCCGCCGCGGCGAGCGCCCCGGCCGCCCCGCCGCCGACGGCGCCCGCGCACGACCCGTACACGGTCCCGCTCGCGCTCGCCGCCGCAGGCCGCCGCCGACGACGAGACCGCCGTCTGGCCCGGCGCACGACACGCGCCGAGCCGCACACGCCTCGCGCTGCCGACGCCCGGTCACGACGCCGCCGCAGGCGACCCGGCCGGTCACCCGGCCGGCCGAGCGGTCCTGCCGCCGGCTGGTCGCGCTGCTCGCGCGGGCGGCCTGCGCTGACGGGCGGCGCCGGCGCGGCGCGGCGTACCCCTGGCTGACCGCGGCGCTCCTGCTCCTCGCTGGCGTCTGGCTGCTGCGCAGCGGGTCGCTCGCCGGGTCGGCGCGCCGCCAGCGCCGGCGAGGCCGCGCGGCCGCAAGTGGTACGACGGGGTGCAGCTGCTGCTCGCCGCCCCGTGGCACCTGCTGCAGTCGATCCCCGGCAGCGATGCTGCTCGCGCTGTGGAGCCTCGGGCTCGCGGTGGCCGCCGCGCTGGTCTGCTACGCCGTCGCCACCGGGCTCGGCGCTCGCGCTGTTCGTCGTGCGGGCGTGGTGCTGGCCGTCTCGCTGTGGCTCGGGCCCGGCGGCTCCCGGGTGCGCGGCCCGGTGTCGCGGGTGGTCCACCCGCGTCGCGCGCCGAGCGTGGCGCCGGCTGGGCCGTCGCGCTGCTGCGTCGTGGTCGCCGTCGCGCCGCCGGCCCTCGGGGTTCGCGCGCCGACCTCGCCGGCACCCACCTGGACCCCGGCCGACGGCCGCCCGCATGCCGAGATCCCTCGGCCCGTGATCGCGGATCGCCCCGCTGGCACCCATGGCAGCATGGTGCATGCACCAGCGAGATCATCATTCCCTAGCGCGTCGAAGCCCCGCACCGGGGCAGCCCGACGCGCCGACCTCTCGTTCCCGAGAGGTTTTTTTGTTGCCCGAGCACAGTCGACCCGCACAGAGAGAACCAAGCACCGATGGACCTGCACGGCGCGTTCCACGTCTACGACACCACCCTGCGCGACGGCGCGCAGCAGGAGGGGCTCAACCTCTCCGTCGCCGACAAGCTGTCCATCGCGCGGCAGCTCGACGGGCTCGGGGTCGGCTACATCGAGGGCGGCTGGCCGGGCGCGAACCCCAAGGACACCGAGTTCTTCCGCCGCGCCGCGGACGAGCTCGACCTGCGGCACGCGAGGCTCGCGGCGTTCGGCGCCACCCGCCGGGCCGGCGTGCGCGGCCGCCGACGACCCGCTGGTCGCCGCGCTGCGCGACAGCGGCGCGAGCGTGGTCACGCTGGTCGCCAAGTCCCACGACCGGCACGTCGAGCTCGCGCTGCGGACCACGCTCGAGGAGAACCTCGCGATGATCCGCGACACCGTCACCCACCTGCGTGCCGAGGGGCAGACCGGTCTTCCTCGACGCCGAGCACTTCTTCGACGGCTACCGGGCCAACCGCGACTACGCGCTCGAGGTGCTGCGCACGGCGTACGACGCCGGCGCCGAGGTGATCGCGCTGTGCGACACCAACGGCGGGATGCTGCCCGGCTGGGTGGCCGACGTCGTCCACGACGTCCGCGAGAACGCCCAGGTCCGGGTCGGCATCCACTGCCACAACGACACCGGCTGCGCGGTCGCGAACACCCTGGCCGCGGTCGAGGCCGGCGCGACCCACGTGCAGGGCACGATCAACGGCTACGGCGAGCGCACCGGCAACGCCGACCTGGTCTCGGTCGTCGCCAACCTCGAGCTCAAGCTCGGACCGCGAGGTGCTCCCCGCCGGGCTGCTCGGCGAGGCGACCCGCATCGCGCACGCGGTCGCCGAGGTGACCAACGTCCCGCCGGCGTCGCGTCAGCCGTACGTCGGGACGCTCGGCGTTCGCGCACAAGGCCGGCCTGCACGCGAGCGCGATCAAGGTCGACCCGAACCTCTACCAGCACATGGACCCCGCCGGCGTCGGCAACGACATGCGGCTGCTGGTCTCCGACATGGCCGGCCGCGCCTCGATCGAGCTGAAGGGTCGCGAGCTCGGGCTTCGACCTGTCCGGCGACTCCCCGGAGGACAAGGCCCTGGTCACCCGGATCACCGAGCGGGTCAAGGTGCTCGAGAGCCGGGGCTACACGTTCGAGGCCGCGGACGCCTCGTTCGAGCTGCTGCTGATCGAGGAGGTCGAGGGCGCCCGGCCGTCGTACTTCGAGATCGAGTCGTGGCGGGTGATCACCGAGACCCGCCGCCGGCGACGAGGCGGTCTCGGAGGCGACCGTGAAGCTGCGGGCCGACGGGGTCCGCTACGTCGTCACCGGCGAGGGCAACGGCCCGGTCAACGCGCTCGACCAGGCGCTGCGCGAGGCGATCGGGCAGGCCTATCCCGAGGTCGCGAAGTTCGAGCTGATCGACTACAAGGTGCGCATCCTCGACCAGGGCCACGGCACCGACGCGATCACCCGGGTGCTGATCGAGACCAGCGACGGCGAGTCGTCGTGGGTGACCGTGGGCGTCGGGCGCAACGTCATCGAGGCGTCGTGGGGCGCGCTGGTCGACGGGGTCACGTTCGGCCTGCGCCGCCACCAGGGCTGACGATGCGCCGGGCGAGGTCGACCCAGCCGGCGTAGACCCGGTCGACCGGGAAGCCCTCGATGGTCACCTGCTGGTCCAGCATCGGCAGCTCCAGCGGCGCCAGCAGCGCGGTCGCGAGCACCGGTACGTCGCCGCTCACGCCGAGCTCGCCCAGCAGGTACCGCACGTGGGCGGCCGCGAACGCGTACGCACCGCCATGGGCGCCCGTCCGGCCGGCCTCCCGGATCAGCTCCGCGTGCAGCAGCGTGCTCTCCAGTCGGCTGCGGCCGAAGGCCAGCAGCCGGTCCCAGGCGTCGGCGCCGGGACCCAGCGGCGGTGGTCCCGACAGCACCTGCGCCTGCCACTCCTTCTCCGAGTGGTCGAGCACGGCTGCCATCAGGCCCTCGCGGGACCCGAACCGGCGGAACACCGTGCCCTTGCCGACGCCGGCGGCGGCCGCGACGGCGTCCATGGTCACCTCGCGCGGGCCGTACCGCTCGACCAGCTCCTGGGCGGCGTCGAGGAGGCCGCGCGGTTGCGTGCCGCGTCGCGACGCTCCTGCGGGGGAGCGCCGAGCAGGGGCAGCGGGTGCGGCTCGGACATGTCGGGCTCACCCTAGTGAGAGACGCCACGGCGGGCCGGGGAATAGAAAGCGGACCGTGGTCCGTTTGACTGGCATGACCGACACCACCATCGCCGTCCTGGTCGGCAGCCTCCGCACCGACTCCGTGAACCGCAAGCTCGCCGAGCTCCTCGCCCAGCAGGCCCCGGCGGGCGTGACCGTCGACATCGTCGACGGGCTGGGCGACATCCCGTTCTACAACGAGGACCTCGACAACCCGGCCCAGCTCCCGGCGGCCGCGGCCGCGCTGCGCGAGCGGGTCGCCCGGGCCGACCGCGTGCTCGCCGTCACCCCTGAGTACAACGGCACCATGCCGGCGGTGCTCAACAACGCGATCGACTGGCTGTCGCGGCCGTACGGCCTGGGCGCGCTGGTCGGCAAGCCGTTCGCCGTGGTCGGCGCGACCCCCACGCCGTACGGCGGCAGGTGGGCGCACGCGGACGCGGCCCGCTCCGCGCGGATCGCCGGTGCGGTCGTCCTCGAGGACCTGACCGTCTCGCAGTCGGCGGTCGACGTGGACGTGCTGACCGACCCCGACGTGCTGGACCGGTTGACCCGGCGCCGTGCGCACGCTCGCCGAGTACGACGCCACGACCGCCGCGGCCTGACCGGACCGACGCAGCCCGACGCGACCGCTACGGTCGGGTCGTGGCCGAACTCCATGACCTGACCGCGCTCGAGCAGGGCGACCTCGTGCGCCGCGGCGAGGTCTCGCCGCTCGAGCTCGCCGACCACTACCTCGAACGCGCCGACCGGCTGGACTCGGTCGGCGCGTTCGTCACGCTCACCCCGGACCTGGCCCGCGACCGGGCGAGCGCACTCACGGCCGCGCTCGCGCTCGACGGCCGGGGGAGTCGCCCGCTGTGCGGGCGTGCCGACCGCGATCAAGGACCTGAACCTGACCGCCGGCGTGCGCACGACGTTCGGCTCGGCGGCGTTCGCCGACTTCGTCCCGGACGTCTCCGACAACGTCACGCTGTCGCTCGAGGCCGCCGGGATGGTCAGCCTCGGCAAGACGAACACGCCCGAGTTCGGCTCGCCCTGCTACACCGAGCCGGACGTCGCGCCACCGGCGGTCACGCCCTGGGACCGGACCCGGACGGCGGGCGGCTCCTCCGGCGGTGCCGGGGCCGCGGTCGCGGCCGGCCTGGTGCCGATCGCCCAGGGCTCGGACGGCGGCGGCTCGATCCGGATCCCCGCCTCCTGCTGCGGCCTGGTCGGGCTGAAGCCGACGCGCGGGCGGATCAGTGGGCAGCCGATGTACGGCGACCCGGTGGGTCTGGCGACGGCCGGGCCGCTGGCCCGGACCGTGCGCGACGCGGCGGCGATGCTGGACGTACTCGCCGGTCGTCGGGTGGGGGACCCGTCCTGGGCACCACCTCCGTCCGCGACGTTCCTGGCGGCCTGCGACCGGGAGCCCGGGGCGGCTCCGGATCGCTCGCTTCATCAACCAGTCATCACCGACACCCCGGTCGACCCGGAGTGCGCCCGCGCCTGGGAGGACGCCTCGCGGCTGCTGGAGTCGCTGGGCCACGAGGTCGTCGACGTCGACGTACCCCTGCCGCGCGAGGCGGTGCCCGTCTTCGAGACCTGCTGGGCGGTGCTCACCGCCCTGTCGACCGCGCCCGAGGGAGGTCGGAGCACTGCTGCGTCCGCTCACGCGCTGGCTGTCGGCGCGCGGCAACGCGGTCAGCGGCCCGGAGTTCGGGCTGGCGATCGGGGCGATGCGCCGGTACGCCGCGCGGGCGCTCGCCGCGCTGGCGCCGTACGACGCCGTCCTCACGCCGACCCTGGCGACCCCGCCGCTGCCGGTGGGCGCGATGCGGGACGACGACGACCCGGCCGCGGACTTCGAGGCGCAGAAGGCGTTCACGCCCTGGACGTCGGCGTGGAACGTCACCGGCATGCCGGCCGTCTCGTTGCCGTTGCACTGGACGCCGGAGGGCCTCCCGGTCGGCGTGATGCTCGCCGCGCGCCCGGCCGAGGAGGAGCTGCTGCTGTCCCTGGCCGCCCAGGTCGAGGCCGCCGCGCCCTGGACGGACCGCCGCCCGCCGGGCTGGTGACCGCGGGCGCCACGGGTCCCGGGGTCGTCGTGCCATTGGCCCCTGCCCGTCCGGTGGTCCACGGAGCAACGTGAGAGCGGCGCCGCACGGCGCGGCGCCGCGATCTGGAGGCACCCGTGTCCGCTGTGGACGACGTACCCCTGCTCAGGCTCGAGCACCTCGACAAGACCTTCGGCGCGGTGCAGGCGCTGGGTGATGTCAGCCTCGACGTGCCGGTTGGGCTCGTGACCGCCCTGACCGGCGACAACGGTGCCGGCAAGTCGGTGCTGATCAAGTGCATCGCCGGCATCCACCGGCCCGACCGGGGGCGCATCCTGTGGGAGGGGCGGGAGGTCGAGCTGCACAGCCCGAAGGACGCCGCCGCACTCGGGATCGCCACCGTCTACCAGGACCTCGCGCTGTGCGACAACCTCGACATCGTCCAGAACATGTTCCTCGGCCGGGAGCGCCTGCGGCACGGGCTGCTGGACGAGGAGAACATGGAGACGGCGGCCAACGGCACGCTGCGCGGGCTCGCGGTCACCACCGTCCGCTCGGTCCGGCAGCCGGTCGCCTCACTCTCGGGAGGGCAGCGGCAGTCGGTCGCGATCGCGAAGTCGGTGCTGTGGAAGGCCCGGCTGGTCATCATGGACGAGCCGACCGCAGCGCTCGGGGTGGCGCAGACGAGGGTCGTCCTCGACCTGATCCGGCGGCTGGCCGAGCAGGGCATCGCGGTCATCGTCATCTCGCACAACATGAACGACGTCTTCGAGGTCGCCGACCGGATCGCCGTGCTGAGGCTGGGCCGGATGGTCGGCGTGCGTCCGGCGGCCGAGCTCGACCACCGCGCCGTCGTGGACCTGATGACCAGCGGCACCTCCGACCGCCTGCTGCCGGCCGAGCCCGTCCCGTCCTGACCCGGTGACTGGCGGCCGTGGCGCTGGGGGCGCAGGATGGCGCCATGGCTCGTCCTGTCCTCCTGGTCGTCGGTGCAGGTCCCGGGGTGAGCGGCTCGGTCGCGCGCCGCTTCGTGCGCGAGGGGTACGACGTCGAGCTGCTCGGTGTCGACGACGAGCAGCTCCGCGCCCTGGCCGGGCAGCTCGAGGCGCTCGGCGCGACCGTCGGCCGCGCGGTCGTCGACGTCACCGACGTCGCGGCGACGACCGATGTGATCCGCCGGACCGGCGAGCACGCCGGGCGGGTCGACGTACTGCACGTCAACCCGAGCGCGTTCCGGGAGAAGGACCCGCTCGAGCTGTCCGTCCCCGAGCTGCTCGAGGACGTCGCCCTGGGCGTGGGCGCCCTGCTGACCGCCGTACAGGCCGCTCGGCCCTTCATGTCCGAGGGGGCACGCGTCACCGCGACCGGCAGCATGGCCGCCGACCGGCCGTGGCACCGCGCCGCGTCGCTGGGTGTCCAGAAGGCGGGGCTGCGCAACCTCGTGCACAGCCTCGACGCCACGCTCGAGCCGGACGGCATCCGGGCGGTGTCGGTCACCGTCCGCGGCACGCTCGCGCAGGACGGTCCGTTCACGCCCGACCGGGTCGCGGACGCGATCTGGGACGCCGCCCACCAGGACGAGGGCGCCTGGCGCAGCGAGGTGGCGTACTCCGGATGAGCGGCCTCGATGAACGACCCCGGGACGTCATACGGACGGAGCAAGGGGTTGCACCGTCCGTATGACGTTGTGGGGGCCCTCGGCCGGAGGAGTCAGTCGTCGCCGATGCCGCGCGCGTGCAGGGCGTCGCCGGTCTCGTGGGCGCGGGCGACGACGCGGATCACGAACGGCGTGAGGTAGGCGCGCGGGTGGCGCAGGCCGCGGGCCCGGGCGGCGTCGCGGGTCTCGACGGCCAGCGCGACGGTGCCCGGTAGCGCCTGGATGGCGAGCCCGATGGTGAGCGCGACGCGGTCGGGGTCGACGCCGACGCGGCGCAGCGGGCGGATCCAGCGGATGAACGCGTCGAGCATGTCGTTGACCGGCGTCGTCGTGGTCACCACGATCGCCCCCAGCGCGAGCGCCACGAGGTCCACCAGTGTCTCGGTCGCCTTGGCCGGTCCGTAGAGCAGCCACTGCAGCGCCCGCGAACACCGTCGCGACCAGGAGCACCGGCCGCAGCGACCGGAGCAGCAGCCGCAGGTCGATGCGGGCCACGAGCGCGGCGAGCAGTGCGACGGCGAGGAAGCCGAGCGACGCCGGCCAGCTGCGCACCAGCACGGTCGCCAGGCTGAACCCCGCCAGGCCGGCCACCTTCGCGCCGACCGGTAGCGCGGTGGAGGGGGGAGTGCCCCGGGCTGGTACACGCCGAAGAGGTACGACGGGCTCACGTCGGCACCGTCGACAGCGTAGTCGGCGACCGCCGCCGCGGGCGGTCCGTCGAAGCGCACCCGGGCGCCGCTCGACGACCAGCACCCGGTCGCACCGCTGCGCCAGGTCGAGGTCGTGGGTGACCAGCACCAGCTGCTGCGGCAGCCCGAAGAGCAGGTCGGCCGACCCGGCGGGTGTTGGCCAGGTCGAGCAGCGTGGTCGGCTCGTCGGCGACCAGCACCGCCGGGTCGGTCGCGAGCACCCCGGCCAGCGCCAGCAGCTGGCGCTGGCCGCCGGAGAGGCTGTGCACGCTGCAGGTCCGCCTGCGCCCCGAGCCCGTACCGGTCGAGCACCTCGAGGGCCCGGCGCCGCCGCTCGCGGGCGTCCTTGACCGATGCGGCGCAGCGACAGCTCGACGTCCTCGACGCAGGTCGGCATCACCAGCTGGGCGGCCGGGTCGGTGAAGCAGAAGCCGACGCGCCGGCGTACGGCGGCGCCCTGCGCGCGCGACGTCCAGCCCGTCGACCAGCACCCGGCCGGTGCTCGGGGTCGACCAGCCCGTTGAGCAGCCGGGCCAGCGTCGACTTGCCCGACCCGTTGGCGCCGATGAGCGCCGATCCGCCGCTCGGTCAGCGTCAGCGTCGTCGGCTCGAGGATCGGCTGGTCGCCGCGCGGCGGCCGGGGACCGACGACGGCACGCGCGCCTCGAGACTCGATCGCTCGCCATCGCCGCCGCGTCAGCGCGCCGAGCAGGCTGCGGGAACGCGCGGTGCACCTCGGCGGCGACGATCGCGACCACGCAGCGCTCTTGACGATGTCGCCGATCCAGAACGGCCCGTCGAGTCGAACGGCCTGCGACAGGGGACGTCGAAGTAGAGCTTCATGCCGACGATCGCCGAGCGGCGTGGTTGAGCAGCGATGCCGAGCACGGCGCGCAGGAAGACGACAGCGGCGCGTGGTCCGGCGGCCGCGGCGCGACGTACCGCACGAGCAGGCCGGCCGAGGCCGGCCGCGAACGGGAACGAGACAGGTAGCCCGCCGACGCGCTCGGTGAAGGCGCCGAGGCCGGCAGCGTGCTCGGCGAAGACCGGAAGGCCGGCGGCGCCGAGCAGCGAGGTAGAGGCGCACGGCGAGGAAGCCGCGCACGGGCCCGAGCACGGCAGCCGGCGAGCAGCACGCCGAAGGTCTGCAGGGTGATGGCGATGCCGGCGCCGGCGGGGATGCCGCCGACGACGGCGCAGGCGGCGATCAGCGCGGCGAAGGCGGCGATCAGGGCGAGTCCGTGGTGTCGACGCCGCCGCGAGGACGTCGCCGGTGGCGGTGGTGGGGGCGGTCTCGGCCATGGCCATGGCGGATCCTTCGGCTCGCGGAGCGACCTGAACGGTGGTCAGGTGAACGGCGTTCAGGTTAGGGTTCCGGTGTGCCGTACGCGGTCAACGGTCGACCGGGGAGCAGGAGGGGTGTGACGTGCGCTACCACCGCGCCGACGTCGTCGAGCGGGCGCTCGGCGTGCTGGACGCCTACGGCCTCGCCGACCTGACCATGCGCCGGCTCGGCGCCGAGCTCGGCGTCCAGCCGAGCGCGCTCTACCACCACTTCGCCAACAAGCAGACCGCTGCTCGCGGCCGTCGCCGACGAGATCCTCGCCCGCGGCCCGCAGGCCCCGGCCCGCCGCGGCGTGGGACGAGCGGGTCGCCGCGGTCTGCGCCGGGCTGCGCGACGCGATGCTGGCCTACCGCGACGGCGCCGAGCTGGTCGCGACGGCGTACTCCTTCGGGCTCGGGTGCCACGGCGCCGTACGACGACCTGGTCGGCCGCTCTGCGCGACGGCCGGTCTCGATGCCGAGCCTGGTGCCGACGGCCGCGCGGACCCTGCTGCACTTCGTGTTCGGGCACGTCGACCGACGAGCAGACCCACCTGCAGGCGGGCAGCGCCGGGGCGATCGACGGCGACGCCGCGCGAGGCGTCGGACTTCGCCGCGGGCCTGGGCATCGTGCTCGACGGGATCCGGCAGCACGCGTTCCGGTAGGACCGTCAGGTCGGGTCGACCAGCGCGCCGTGCAGCTCGGCGAGCAGCACCGCGCCGGCGAGGTCGAGCCGGGTGCGGCGCAGCCGGGCCGCGGCGAGGTCGACCCGGTCGAGGTCGGCGCCCCGCAGGTCGGCCCCGGCGAGGTCGGTCTCCCGCAGGATCGGCGCCGCCGAGCGCGGGCGCCGCGCAGCGACGGTGCCCGAGAGGTCGGAGAGGGACAGGTCGGCCTCGCGCAGGTCGAGTCCGGCCAGGTCGAGCCCGCGAGAGGTTGCCGCGCCGGATGCGTGACCCCGCGCCACTGGCCGCCGCGCACCCGGATCGGCCGCAGCGTGCACTGGCTGAAGACCGAGCCGAGCAGCTTGCAGCCCTCGAAGGTGGCGTCGAAGAAGCTGGTGCGCCGGAAGTCGCAGGCCACGAACGCCGAGCCGACGTGCATCGAGGCGTTGAACCGGCAGTTGTGGAAGGTGCACCGGTCGAAGCGCGCCCCGGCGGTGGTGGTCTCGCTGAGGTCGACGTCGATGAACGTGTGCTCGGCGAACCGGGCGGCGCCGAGGTCCTCGCCGTACCAGTCCTCGCGCAGGTCTGCCGACGCCGGCTCAGACATCGACACGTGCCGCCGCTGCGCCAGTAGACGCCGTCCTCGCGGGCGAGGAAGAGGTTCTCCACGAGGTAGCGGCGCAGCGCGGCGTAGTCGGGGTGGACGCGGCGTGAGCACCACGTTGACCTCGGCCTCCTGGTAGCGCTGGCCCGGCTCGAACGACTGTGCGAGGTGGTCGAGCACCACCAGCAGCTTGGAGTGCTTGGACGGGATCGTGTGCAGCCGGCCGTCGTCGTTGAGGAAGTGGGCGAGGACCCTCCCGGTCGCGGGGTCCGGCGTCGGGTCGGTCATGATGCCGACCTCGGCGTCAGGCGAGCAGCTGGCGTGGCCGGACGGCGGTGGCGAGGCCGCCCTTGACGGCGCGCTTCTCGAAGTGCAGGTGGCAGCCGTCGGGGGCGCCGCTGTCGTTGGCCAGGGCGAACAGCGTGCCCCGGTGGATCCGATCGCCGGGGTGGGCGAAGACCTTCCGCGTGTGGCCGATCACCAGGTCGTAGCTGCTGGCGGCGGTTGCGGATCAGCATCGGGTTGTCGCCGTACGCCGGGCCGAGCGAGTCGTGCGGACGACCCGCGCAACCGGACCGCGCGAACAGCGGGGTGCCGCACGGCATCGCCAGGTCGATGCCGTGGTGGAAGCCGTGCTCGTGGGCGCAGCGCGGGTCGGGGGAGTAGTACGGCGCCCGGGTGCAGCCGAACGGCACCATGATCCGGTGCGCGCCCTGGTACCACGGCGAGGTGTAGCGGGTCTTGTCCTTGCTGTAGAAGACCCACCGCGGGTCGCGGGCCTGCGCGGGCCCGGCCAGGGTGGCGGCCAGCAGCAGGGCGAGGACGAGCGCTCCGAGTCGACGCATGCGCCCAACCTAACCGCCGGAGCCGTTCGGACGCCTAGGGCGTGGCTCCTCATCCGGACGCGCCTGAGGAGCCACGCCCTACACTCCCTGGGTGACTCTCGGGACCGGCGTGGAGCCGTCGACCGAGCCGCGGCCCCGCTCGCGGCTCGAGCTGCAGTGGCGCTGGGTCCTGCTCGTCGGCTGGCTGGCGGTCATGGTCGCCGTCGTCGCCACCGGCACCCGCGAGGCCGGCTGGCACGACCTGCGCGACGCCGTGACGAGCGGTGACGTCACCTCGGTGTCGACCACCCGCGGCCTCGGCCCGCACACGCGCGGCTCGACCCCGGTCGAGGTGACCTGGCGCGAGGGGATCGTCCGCTACCGGACCGAAATGCGGGAAGCGCGGCCGCTGCGTCGTTCGGCGGCACCGTGGGTGGTCGGCGACGTCGAGGCTGCGCTCACCGCGCTGCAGCCCGGCCTGACCGTGACGCACCACGAGTGGGGCACCAGCTCCGCGCAGGTCCTGGGCTGGCGGGTGTCCGGCTGGTTCGCCTGGCTGGGCGTGACCCTCGGCCTTTTCACCCTCATCCTGCTGATCACCCAGTCCGAGTCGTGGCGGGCCACCCGCTGGGCGTGGTTCTGGCTGATCTGGTCGGTGCCCGGCCTCGTCGCGTACCTGCTCCTGAGCGGCCCGACCGGCATCCTGCCGCCACCGCGCGACCCGGAGCGCCGACTGACCGGCGGCTGGGCGTTCCTGCTCGCGGCCGTCGTCTCGTCGACGACGAGCGCCGCGGTGCGCGCGGTCAGCTAGCCCGTCAGCTGGCCGCCGCCTCCCGGCGCAGCTCGGCGAGCCGCTCGCGCAGCTCGGGGTCGTTCATCACCAGCCAGACCAGGCCGCAATCCTGCGGTCCGGTGACGCCGCGGCTCGCACAGCGAGCACGGCTCGCCGATCCGGATCGGGCACATCGGCACCGGCCTCCCCATGACTCGAGCCTAGGTCGGCCGCCGGGGCCTGGAGCAGGGCCGAAGGTCACCCGCCCACGGCGAGCAGGCGATCGCACTCCGCGATCAGCCGCGCCCGCAGCGGGGCGCCGCGCTCGGCGAACGCGCGCTGCGCCTCGGCGTACTCCGCCTTGCCCCCGGCGGTCTCGACCCGCACCGGCTCGAAGCCGAGGTCGGCGAGGTCGTACGGCGCGGCCCGCATGTCGAGCACCCGGATGTCGCGCGCCAGCTCGAAGCAGTCGGCCACCAGGTCGGAGCAGACCATCGGCGTCAGCCGGAACGCATGCTTGTAGAGGTCCATGCCGGCGTGCAGGCAGCCGGGCTGCTCGAACTCGGCCCGGTCGGCCGCGGTCGGGGACAGCGTGTTGAGCGGCGCGGCCGGCGGGGTGAAGAACCGGTAGGCGTCGAAGTGCGAGCACGCGATCCGGTGCGACTCGACGACCGCGTCCGTGCCGGCGGGCCCGAGTCGCAGCGGCCAGTCGGCGTGCCGCGTCTCGTCCTCGGCCAGGCGATAGACCATCGCCCACTCGTGCATCCCGAAGCAGCCCAGGTGCGCCGGCCGGGCCGCGGTCGCGCGCAGCAGCCCCCGCAAGGCCTCGAGCAGCGGCCGCTGCGCGGTCACGTACGAGTCGGTGACCGCGCCGTCGGCGTACCCCTTCAGCCCGTCGTACGCCGGCGCGTCGGCCAGCCGCACGCCGTACCCCGGGTGCCAGCGCCGCAGCTGGGCCGGCCGCTGCGAGTAGTAGGTGAACAGGAAGTCGTGGACCGGGTGCTTCTCCCGGGCCTCGCGGCGCGCCAAGTGGGGCGCGACGAACGCGTCGACGCGGGCGGCGTGCGCCTCGGCACGCCGCTCCCACTCCTCCCTGGACAAGACCAGCACGGGACGGAAGCCTAGAGAGGACACCGATGCTGGTGAGAACCGCCGGTTTTCCACCCCCAGCCCCCCGCCAGGCGCCACACTCAGGCCGTGCGCATCCTCCTGGCCGTCGTCCTGCTCCTGCTCACCCCGGCCGGACTGGCCGTCCCGACGGCCGACGCGGCCGCCCCCGCAGCGGCCCGGAGAGCCCCGGCGTACGACGTCACGATCCGGATCACCGACCACGGCATTCCGCACATCCGGTCCGCCACGTTCCCGGGCATGGCGTACGGCGCCGGCTACATCACCACCGCCGAGGCGACGTGCAACCTGATGGACACGCTGCTCACCGCGCGCGGTGAGCGCTCGCGGTACCTCGGCCCGGACGAGGTCTACAAGGACAACGTCGGCGGATCCGCCACCAACCTCGAGTGGGACACCCTGGTCCGCGACCTGCACGCCCGCCGCGTCGTCGAGGACCTGCTGCGCGACAAGGTGGCCGGCCCGACCCCGCGCGCCAAGCGGATGGTCGCCGCCGAGGCCGCGGGCATCAACGACTGGCTCGCGAACAACGAGATCGCCGACCCCGCCTGCGCCGACGCCGCCTGGATCGCGCCCGACGTCACCACGACCGACCTCTGGTACGCCTTCTACCTCGCGCAGCTGATCTCCTCCACGACGCGGCTGCTGCCGCAGATCACCAGCGCCACGCCGCCGACCGACGGCGCCAGGCCCGCGCCGAAGCCCGACCCCGCGGCGCTCCGCGCGCTCGGCCGCCAGGACTTCGGCTCGAACGCCACCGCCGTCGGCGGCGACGACACCTCCACGCGTCGCGGCATGATCCTGGGCAACCCGCACTTCCCGTGGCTGGGCCGGTACCGGTTCACCCAGATGCACCTGACCGTGCCCGGCAAGCTCGACGTCGCCGGCGGCGCGCTGACCGGGTTCCCGGCGATCAACATCGGCTTCAACAAGTCCGTCGCGTGGAGCCACACGGTCTCGACCGGCTACCGCTTCACGCCGTACCAGTACACGACCGCCGGGACGCCGACCAGCTATCTCACCGACGGCGGCGGCACCGCCGAGCTCGAGCGCCGCGACGTCGACGTCCCGGTCCTGACCGACAGCGGAGTAGAGACGGTGACCCGGACGCTGTGGCGCACCCCGCAGGGGTACGTGCTCAACGCGCCCAGCCTGTTCATGGGCTGGACCAAGGACAGCTTCTGGGCGTTCCGCGACGCCAACGCCGAGCACCTGCGGACCTTCGACACGTTCCTGTCGATGAACATGGCGCACTCGGTGCGCAACCTGCTGCGCCGCCAGGACCGCGGCGGCGGCATGCCGTGGGTCAACACGATCGCCGCGGACCGGTCGGGCGACGTCCTGTACGCCGACCACGCGGTCACTCCCAATGTCACCGACCGGCTGGCCGACAAGTGCATGACCGGCGCCGGCCGACTGATCCAGGCGGTCGCCGGCCTCCCCGGTCTCGACGGCACGCGGGCGAGCACGAGCTGCGCCTGGGGCACCGACGCCGACGCCGAGCGGCCGGGCATCCTCGGCCCGCAGCACCTGCCCGAGGTGGTCCGCCGCGACTGGGTGATGAACGCCAACGACTCCTACTGGTTGCCCAACGACAAGGTGCGGCTCACCGGCTACCCGCGGATCATCGGCTGCGAGGACTGCCAGCGCACGATGCGCACCAAGGTCGTGATGGCCTACGTCCGCGACCAGCTCGCGCAGGGCAAGGAGACGCCCGCGACGCTGGCCTCGCACGAGTACGCCAACCGCGTGTACGCCGCCGAGGTCGCCCGCGCCGGCGGCCGGCTCGACCAGGTCTGCGACGCCACCGGGCTGACCGACGCCTGCCGGGTGCTGCACGACTGGGACGGGCACTCCGACGCGACCTCCTCGGCCGGCGCCGCGATCTTCCAGGAGTTCGTCGCGATCGCGAGCTCGCGCGACGTGGACCTGTGGGAGGTGCCGTTCTCGGCCAAGCAGCCGCTGACCACGCCGCGCACCCTGTCGACGTCCCAGGACGTCGTCGACGCGATGGCCGCCGCGATCACCCGCATCACCGACCGCGGCTACGACCTCACCGAGACCTACGGCGAGATGCACCGCTCCGGTGACCGGGGCTCGGCGGGGTGGCCGCTCGGCGGTGGTCTGGGTGACCTGTCCGGCGACGCCAACGCGGTCAGCAGCACGCTCGGCGACCCGGTCCTCGACCCGGTCACGCGCGGCTCGTCGTACATCCAGGCGGTCGCGTTCCGCGGGCGGACCGGGATCCAGGCCCGGACGATCCTCACCTACAGCCAGTACGAGGACCCCGCGTCGCCGTGGTCGGACGACCAGACCGAGATGTTCTCCAAGGAGCGATGGGTGCACTTCCCGTGGACGCCCGCCCAGATCCGCAAGCAGCTGGTCACCACGCTCCACCTCAGCGGCGGCTGAGCGGGGGCCGGTCGATAGGCTCGCCGGGTGCGCATCGCGAGATTCACCACGGGCGAGGACCCGATGTACGGCGTGGTCACCGGCGAGCTCGACCAGTTCGGCCAGCCGGACCCCGACAGCGCCGTCGTGGCGCTCGCCGGGGACCCCCTGTACGTCGGCGTGAAGCTGCTCGACCAGGAGTACCGGCTCGAGGACGTGCGACTCCTCGCGCCGGTGCTGCCGCGCAGCAAGGTGGTCGCGATCGGCCGCAACTACGCCGCGCACGCGGCCGAGCTCGGCAACGACGTACCGGCCGAGCCGCTGATGTTCCTCAAGCCGAACACCAGCGTGGTGGGCCCGGGCGACCCGATCTTCTACCCGCCGCAGACCCAGGACCTGCAGTACGAGGGCGAGCTGGCCGTCGTCATCGGCCGGATCTGCCGCGACGTGCCGCCGGAGCAGGCGACCGACGTCATCCACGGCTACACGATCGCCAACGACGTGACCGCCCGGGACCTGCAGAGGAGCGACGGGCAGTGGACCCGCGCGAAGGGCTTCGACTCGTTCTGCCCGCTCGGGCCGTGGATCGAGACCGACCTCGACCCGCACGACTTCGAGGTCGGTCGCAGCGTGCAGACCCACCTCAACGGGGACCTGAAGCAGGACGGCAACACCAAGGACCTGATCTTCGGGATCCCGACGCTGATCTCCTACATCACCAGCGTGATGACGCTGCTCCCCGGCGACGTCATCCTCACCGGCACCCCCGAGGGTGTCGGCCCCATGGACGTCGGCGACGAGGTGGAGGTCTCGATCGCCGGACTCGGCTCTCTCACGAACAAGGTGGCTCAGCGTTGACCCAGCACATCCCGGGCGTCCGCGTCCGCTTCTGCCCGTCGCCGACGGGATCGCCGCACGTCGGGTTCGCCCGCACGGCGCTCTACAACTGGGCCTTCGCGCGCCACCACGGTGGCACGTTCGTCTTCCGCATCGAGGACACCGACAAGGAGCGCTCCACCGAGGAGTCCTACGAGGCGATGATCGGCGCGATGCAGTGGCTCGGTCTCGACTGGGACGAGGGCCCGCTCGTCGGCGGCCCGCACGGTCCCTACCGGCAGTCCGAGCGCGGCGACCTCTACCGCGAGGTGCTCGACAGGCTCGCGGCCTCGTCGTACACCTACGACTGCTTCTGCACCACCGACGAGGTGGCCGCGCGCCGCCTCGAGGCCGGGTCGAAGACGATGGGGTACGACGGCTTCTGCCGCGAGCTGTCCGCCGAGCAGCGGGCCGCGTTCGAGGCCGAGGGCCGCACGCCGGTCGTCCGGTTCCGGATGCCCGACGGATCGGTCAGCTGGGACGACCTGGTCCGCGGCGAGATCACCTTCGAGACGCAGTACGTCCCGGACTTCGCGCTGTGCCGCGCCAACGGCGACCCGCTGTACACGCTGGTCAACCCCGTCGACGACGCGCTGATGGGCATCACCCACGTGCTGCGCGGCGAGGACCTGCTCTCCAGCACGCCGCGCCAGATCCCGTTGCACCGGGCGCTGGTCGACCTCGGCGTCTCGACGGTCGTGCCGGAGTTCGGACACCTGCCGTTCGTCATGGGCGAGGGCAACAAGAAGCTGTCCAAGCGCGACCCGCAGGCGCACCTGTTCGCCTACCGCGACGACGGCTTCCTGCCCGAGGGGCTGCTGAACTACCTGGCGCTGCTGGGCTGGGCGATCGCCGCCGACCGCGACGTGTTCACGATGGACGAGATGGTCGCCGCGTTCGACATCGCCGACGTGAACCCGAACCCGGCGCGCTTCGACCTGAAGAAGGCCGAGGCGATCAACGCCGCGCACATGCGGATGCTCCCGCTGGAGGAGATCACCGAGCGTGTGCTGCCGTTCCTCCACCACGCGGGCGTGCTCGACCCCGCCGACGCCGCGGACCGTCAGCTGCTCGACCAGGCGATGCCGCTGGTCGCCGAGCGCATCAACAAGCTCACCGAGGCCGTCGACATGCTCGGCTTCCTGTTCGTGGCCGACGAGGACTTCACCCGCGTCGAGGCCGACGTCGAGAAGCTGCTGACCGAGGACGGCCGGGCGGTCGTGCAGGCGTCGTACGACGCGGTGGCCGGCCTGGACACGTGGTCGACCGCCGCGATCCAGGAGGCGCTGCAGGCCAAGCTGGTCGAGGAGATGGGGCTCAAGCCGCGCAACGCGTTCGGCCCGGTCCGGGTGGCCGTGACCGGCCGTCGGGTGTCCCCGCCCCTGTTCGAGTCGATGGAGCTGCTCGGCCGCGAGCGCAGCCTCGGCCGGCTGCGCAGCGCGCTCGACTGACATGACCGCGCCGGAACGCGCCGCCGGGCTGCCGTACCACCTGATCCAGCGCGGCGGCCGGCCGGGCGCGTGGCGGCCGATCGTCGGCGTACTGGTCCTCATCGCGTCGTTCCTGGTGGTCGTGCCGGTGCTGCTGCAGATCCCGTTCGCGATCGGGTTCGTGGTCGCCGGTCGCGACGTCGGGGACGGCATGACCGAGCTCGTCGACCTGGACCACCCGACGCCGCTGAGCCTGGCCTACCTCAACCTGGCGCTGGCGTGCGCGATCCCGGTCACCTGGGCGATCGTGCGCGCCCTGCACGGTCTGCGACCGGGCTGGCTGGCGTCGGTGCTGCCGCGCATCCGCTGGGGCTGGTTCGCGGCCTGCTTCGGGCTCGCCGTCGTGTCGCTGTTCGCCACCCTCGTCGTCTCGGCCCTGATGCCGTCGACGGCCGAGAGCGCCGAGGCTCGGCGGGCACCTCAACGACTTCACGTCGACCACCCGGGACTTCGTGCTCGTCGTGCTGCTGCTGACCCCGCTGCAGGCGGCGGGGGAGGAGTACGCCTTCCGCGGCTACCTCACGCAGGCCTTCGGTGGTCTCTTCGGGCGGACCTGGGCGGCGGTGCTGTTCCCGGCCCTGCTGTTCGCGCTCGCCCATGGCGGCCAGAGCCCGCCGGTCTTCTTCGACCGGTTCGCGTTCGGCGTGGTGGCCGGGCTGCTGGTCGTGCTCACCGGCGGCCTCGAGGCGGGCATCGCGATGCACGTGCTCAACAACTGGCTCGCGTTCGGGCTCGCGCTCGCGTTCGGGGACATGGGCTCGGCCCTGAACCCGACCGGTGGCAGCTGGTGGACCATCCCGGTCACGCTCACGCAGTCGCTGAGCTACCTGGCCCTGGTGCTGCTGCTGGCGCGTCGGTGGCGGCTGCGCACGAGCACCGAAACCCCTGCCGGGCCGGGCGTTTTGGTCGGCCCGAGCCGTCGCGTGTAGTGTTCTCCAGCGTGCCCGGCCGCCTCGGCGGAAGGGCCAAAGACTGGTAAGTCAGTGGGATATGGTGTAATTGGCAGCACGACTGGTTCTGGTCCAGTTAGTCTAGGTTCGAGTCCTAGTATCCCAGCGAGATCGCCGCTCACGGGTGGCGATTTTGTGCGAACGGCGGCCTCCGATAAAGTTCCGCAGGTTGCTCGTCAGGAGCACACGCCCCCGTTGTGTAGCGGCCTAGCACGCCGCCCTCTCAAGGCGGTAGCGCCGGTTCGAATCCGGTCGGGGGTACCAACGCCGAAGGCCCCGGTCCGTCAGGACCGGGGCCTTCGGCGTTGATGCCTCCATCCGGGGACGGACCCCGAGCCGAGTCGGCGGTGGTTCTCGGGGGAGCGCAGCGGAGGAGGGAACCAGCGCCGACTCGGCGGGACGTGCCCACAAGGGCCGAGCGCAGCGATGGCCCGGCAGCGACCACGGGGACGTGCCCACAAGGGCCGAGCGCAGCGATGGCCCGGCAGTGGCCACGGGCGACGTCGGGGGACGTCGGGGACAGGTGAGCCGGGATGTCTTACGTGGCGTACTACAATCCCCGCATGGCTTCGACGATCACCTTCCGTCCCGACGAGGAGACCCGGCTGGCCCTCGAGGAGCTCACCGGTGACGGCACGCCGGTCTCGACGGCGGTCCGGAACGCGCTGGTCGACGCCGCCGCGCGGCATGTGAAGGCGCGGCTTCGCGCGGAGGCAGCGGCGCTCGCGGCCGACCCGGAGGACCGGGCGGAAGCGGCGCGGGTGTTGCGGGACATGGAGGACCTGCGTGCGTGGTGACGTCTACCGGCTCCGCGCGCCGCGGGGAGCACGGGGGCACGAGCAGCAGGGCAGCCGGTATGCGGTCGTCGTCCAGGCGGACGACTTCGAGGCCTTGTCGACGTGGCTCGTAGCGCCGACCTCGACCTCTGCGCGGGCCGCGACGTTCCGCCCGGCCGTCGAGGTCGACGGGACGCCGACGCGGATCCTGGTCGAGCAGACCAGTGCCGTCGATCCGTCCCGGCTGGGTGATCACGTCGGGCACCTCGGGTTCCACGAACTGCGTGCCGTCGACGCGGCGCTGCGGCTCGTCCTGGATCTCTGATCGCGCGTGGCGGACGGTCACTGCCCAAGGCCGAGCGGTGCCCCGCGGGCCTCGCGTCGGCGGCGCGGTCGCGGTCGCGTGGTGTGCTCTGGCTCGGGCCGACTCGGCGTACTGGGCGTGACAACTCGCGCCGACTCGGCGTCAGGCGCAGAGGCCGTTGGCGGCGGCGTCGGCCTTCGAGCCGTGCGGCTTGTCGGCGGAGATGGCGCCCTTGCCGAGCTTGCCGAGCGGCTTGTCCTGGATGACCTTCTGCCAGAGCTGCTGGGCCTCGGGCGTGAACTGGAGCCGGCCCCAGTTGGGGTCGCCCACGGGGAAGTCGGTGGTGGGTGCGGTGACGAACTTGATGTGTTGGAGGTCGGCGTGCCGCAGCGACATGGCGAGCTGGACGAGCTTGCCCGCGCTGGCCAGGTCCGGGCTGGTCTCGAGCGACCCGGCGAGGCTGCTGGCGAACTCGTAGAGGCGGTCGGGCCGGGTGAGCGTGCCCGCCGACATGACCTTCTTGGTCATCGAGGCGATGAACGCCTGCTGCCGCTTCATCCGGCCGAGGTCGGAGTTCGCGGTCGAGTGCCGCTCGCGCACGTACTGCAGCGCCCTGTCGCCGTCGAGGACCTGGGTCCCGGCGTCGAAGTGGATGTGGGCCTTCTGGTCGTCGACCGGCTGCGGGATGCAGACCTCGACACCGTTCACCGCATCGACCATGTCCTTGAAGCCGCCGAAGTTCACGGTGACGTAGGAGTCGATGTAGACGCCGGTGACCGCCTCGACCTGCTCGACCGTGCAGTCCGGCCCCCCGAGCGCGTACGCCTCGTTCCACATCACGCCGTTCGCGCCGGGCACCGTCTGGTCGCCGTTGGTGCACTCCGGTCGGTCCACGAGGGTGTCGCGCGGGATGGAGATGCCGTACGCCGACCGGCGGCCCTCGGCGACGTGCAGCAGGATCGTCGTGTCGGAGCCACCCTCGCCGGACTGGTTGTCGATCCCGCACCCGTCGCAGCTGCGGGAGTCGGTGCCCATCACCAGGATGTTCAGCTCCGAGGTCGGCAGCACCGGCTTCGGCCGCTTCGCGTGGTGGTGGATGGCCTCGCCCTCGGTGATCCGCCCGTCGACGTGCTGGTAGGCGAACACGACCGCCGGCCGCGGTCACCATCGCGACGACGAGCTCGGCGACGAGGATGACGCGCAGGACCGTGACGACGGTGACGACGTCGGATCTTGGGCACGCGGGAACCTTTCGAGGACTCCCGAGATCCTACGCCGCTCAGCGTACGTGGCGAGCACCGGCGACCCCGAGGCGGCGTGTCGCGGCGTAGGCTCACGGCCGTGTCCGATTCCCGCCAGAAGCTGGTCGGCGGCGCTCGGTCAGGATGGAGCCATGACCAGCGACCCCGAACCTCGACCGGCTCGACGCCGAGTCGTGCTACCGCGCGGTGAAGTCGCGCGACCGGCGCTTCGACGGCGTCTTCTACACGGCGGTGCGCACCACCGGCATCTACTGCCGGCCGTCCTGCCCGGCCCGCACCCCGGCGTTCGCGAACGTCACCTTCCACCCCAGCGCCGCCGCCGCGCAGGCCGCCGGGCTACCGCGCCTGCAAGCGCTGCCTGCCCGACGCCACGCCCGGCAGCCCCGACTGGGACGTCGCCGCCACGCCGCCGGGTCGGGCGATGCGGCTGATCGCCGACGGCGTGGTCGACCGCGAGGGGGTCGACGGGCTCGCGCGCCGGGTCGGCTACACGCCCCGCCACCTCGCCCGGCATCCTCACCGCCGAGCTCGGCGCCGGACCGCTCGCGCTGGCCCGGGCCCGACGGGCCCAGACCGCGCGCGTGCTGATCGAGACGACCGAGCTGACCTACGCCGACATCGCGTTCGCCTCGGGCTTCTCGAGCATCCGGCAGTTCAACGACACGATCCGCGAGGTGTACGCCGCGACGCCCGACCGCAGCTGCGCGGCGGGCGCGGCGGCCGCGCGGCGACCGGGACCGTGACGATGCGGCTGGCCGTGCGCACGCCGTTCGCCGGGCGCGGCGCTGCTCGAGTTCCTCGCCGCCCGCGCCGTGCCGGGCGTCGAGGCGGCCGGGACGGGTGGTACGCGCGGACCCTCGCCCTGCCGCACGGCACCGGCACCGTGCGGCTGGAGGTCGCCGGACGTGGCCGAGCCCGGGCAGACGGCCTTCGCCACCGCGACGTTCACGCTCGAGGACCTGCGCGACACCGCCGCCGCGACCGAGCGGGTCCGCCGGCTGCTGGACGCCGACTGCGACCCGGTCGCGGTGGCCGACGCGTTCGCCGGCGACCCGGTGATCGGTCCGCTGGTCCGCGCGCAGCCCGGGCCTGCGGGTGCCCGGGCACGTCGACGGCGCACGAGCTCGCGGTCCGCGCGGTGCTCGGCCAGCAGGTCAGCGTCGCCGGCGCCGGCACCGTCGCCGGCCGGACTCGTCGCCGCGCACGGCCGGCCGCTCGCCGAGCCCGTCGACGGGCTCACCCACCTGTTCCCGGACGCCGCGACGCTCGCCGCGCTCGCCCCCGAGGACGCTGCCGATGCCGCGGGCCCGCGGCCGGGCGCTGGTCGCGCTGTGCGCCGCGCTGGCGTCCGGCGACGTCGCCCTCGACCGCGGACCGGACCGCGACGACGTCCGCGGGGCGCTGCTGGCGCTGCCCGGCATCGGGCCGTGGACGGCCGACTACATCGCGCTGCGCGCGCTCGGCGCACCCCGACGTGTTCCTGCCGACCGACCTCGGGATCCGCGACGCGCTCGCCGGCCTCGGCCGGCGACCCCGCGAGCGCCGCGCAGCTGGCCGCGGGCTGGGCGCCCTGGCGCTCCTACGCCCAGCTGCACCTCTGGCAGACCCTGACGCTCCGCAGAGAGGAGAAGTGACATGTGGACCGTGATGGAGTCCCCGTCGGGCCGCTGCGGATCGTCGAGCACGGCGGGGCGATCACCGCGATCGAGTTCTCGCCCGTTCCGCGACTGCCGACGGCCGCCCGCGCGGCGAGCGCGACGACGACCACCCGCTGCTGGTCGAGGCGGTGCGGCAGCTGCGCGGCGTACTTCGCCCGCGACCTGAAGGAGTTCGACCTGCCGCTGGCGCCCGGGGGCAGCGCCTTCCAGCAGCGGGTGTGGGAGCAGCTGCTGGGCGTCGCGTGGGGCGAGACCGCGTCGTACGGCGAGATCGCCCACCGGCTCGGCATGACCAACGCCGCTCCCGCGCGGTGGGCCTGGCCAACGGCCGCAACCCGATCCCGATCGTGATCCCGTGCCACCGGGTCATCGGCGCCAACGGCACCCTCACCGGCTACGCCGGTGGCCTGGAGCGCAAGCAGACCTGCTCGGGCTGGAGCAGGACGCGCTCTTCTGAGCCTCGACCACTGATACCAGCCAGCTCACTCCGCGGCGGCCCGCCGCAACGACTCGCAGAGCCGCTCGGCGGCGGCGAGGACAGCGGGGGCGTGCATCCGGCCGGGCTGGCGGGAGAGCCGCTCGAGCGGACCGGAGACCGACACCGCGGCGATGATCTTGCCGCCGGGGGAGCGGACCGGGGCGGAGACCGAGGCGACGCCCTGCTCGCGCTCGCCGACCGACTGCGCCCAGCCCCGGCGGCGGATGCCGGAGAGCGCGGCGGCGGAGAACGCGGCGTTCTGCAGGCCGCGGTGCATGCGCTCGGGGTCCTCCCAGGCCAGCAGCACCTGGGCGGCCGAGCCGGCGCGCATGGTCAGCTGGGAGCCGACCGGGATCGTGTCGCGCAGGCCGGAGGGCCGCTCGGCGGCGGCGACGCAGACGCGGTGCTCGCCCTGGCGGCGCCAGAGCTGGGCGGACTCGCCGGTGATGTCGCGCAGCCGCGCGAGCACCGGTCCGGCGGTCGCGAGCAGCCGGTCCTCGCCGGCCGCGGCGGAGAGCTCGGCCAGCCGCGGGCCGAGGACGAAGCGGCCCTGCATGTCGCGGGCGACCAGGCGGTGGTGCTCGAGCGCGACGGCGAGCCGGTGCGCGGTCGGGCGGGCCAGGCCCGGTGCCGGCGACCAGGCCGGCGAGCGTGGCCGGTCCGGACTCGAGGGCGGTGAGCACGAGGGCGGCCTTGTCGAGGACGCCGACTCCGCTGGTGTTGTCCATATGGCAATACTGCCGTCTCAGATCATGGGATGCAAGCGGTAGGCTGTCGTGAGGTACGACGGACACATCGACCGGCATCGGGCCGGCAGAGCGTGAGCGAGGGAGACAGTCATGGGCAAGACCCTGGCCGAGAAGGTCTGGGACGAGCACGTCGTCCGGTCGACGCCGAGGAGAGCCGGACCTGCTCTACATCGACCTCCACCTCATCCACGAGGTGACCTCGCCGCAGGCGTTCGACGGCCTCCGGCTCGCCGGCCGCACGGTCCGCCGGCCCGACCTGACCCTGGCGACCGAGGACCACAACGTCCCCACGCGTCGACTGGGACAAGCCGATCGCCGACCCGGTCTCGCGCACCCAGGTCGAGACGCTGCGCGAGAACGCCGAGGAGTTCGGCGTCCGGCTGCACCCGCTCGGCGACGCTCGAGCAGGGCATCGTGCACGTGGTCGGCCCGCAGCTCGGCCTGACCCAGCCCGGCATGACGATCGTCTGCGGTGACAGCCACACCAGCACCCACGGCGCGTTCGGCGCGATCGCGTTCGGCATCGGCACCTCGGAGGTCGAGCACGTGCTCGCCACCCAGACGCTGCCGCAGGCGAAGCCGAAGACGATGGCGGTCACCGTCAACGGCAGCCTGCCCGAGGGCGTCACCGCCAAGGACCTGGTGCTGACCCTGATCGCGCACACCGGCACCGGCGGCGGCCAGGGCTACATCGTCGAGTACCGCGGCCAGGCCATCGAGGAGCTCTCGATGGAGGGCCGGATGACGGTCTGCAACATGAGCATCGAGTGGGGCGCCAAGGCCGGCCTGATCGCCCCCGACCAGACGACCTTCGACTACATCCAGGGCCGCCCCGAGGCGCCGAAGGGCGCCGACTGGGACGCCGCCGTCGCGCACTGGACGAGCCTGCGCACCGACGACGACGCCGAGTTCGACGAGGAGATCGTCCTCGACGCGAGCACGATGACGCCGTTCGTCACCTGGGGCACCAACCCCGGACAGGGCGTGCCGCTGGGCGGCGCGGTGCCCGACCCCGCGAGCAGTACGACGACCCGAGCGGACCGCGTCGCCGCCGAGAAGGCCCTGCAGTACATGGGCCTCGAGGCCGGCACCCCGATGCGCGAGATCAAGGTCGACACCGTCTTCGTCGGCTCGTGCACCAACGGCCGGATCGAGGACCTGCGCGCCGCGGCCGAGATCGTCAGGGGCCGCACACGTCGACAAGGACACCCGGCTGCTCGTGGTGCCCGGCTCGGTGCGGGTGCGCCTGCAGGCCGAGGAGGAGGGCCTCGACGTGATCTTCAAGGAGGCCGGCGCCGAGTGGCGCGGGCGCGGGCTGCTCGATGTGCCTGGGCATGAACCCCGACACCCTGCCGCCGGGCGAGCGCAGCGCCTCGACGTCCAACCGCAACTTCGAGGGACGCCAGGGCAAGGGCGGCCGCACCCACCTGGTGTCGGTGCCGGTCGCCGCGGCCACCGCGATCCGCGGCACCCTCTCGTCCCCGGCCGACCTGGAGCCGGCCCTGACCACCGGGAGCAACTGATGGAGAAGTTCACCACCCACACCGGCGTCGGCGTGCCGCTGCGGCGCAGCAACGTCGACACCGACCAGATCATCCCGGCGGTCTACCTCAAGCGCGTCACCCGCACCGGCTTCGAGGACGGGCTGTTCGCCGCCTGGCGCAACGACCCGTCGTTCGTGCTCAACAACGAGGCGTACGCCGCCGGCTCGGTGCTCGTCGCCGGGCCCGACTTCGGCACCGGCTCCTCGCGCGAGCACGCCGTCTGGGCGCTGCAGAACTACGGCTTCAAGGCCGTCATCTCGCCGCGGTTCGGCGACATCTTCCGCGGCAACTCCGGCAAGGCCGGGCTGCTCGCCGCGCAGGTCGACGAGAAGGTCGTGCAGCGGCTCTGGGACCACCTCGAGGACAACCCGGGCGCCACCGTCACCGTCGACCTCGAGTCGCCGCACCGTACGCGCCGGCGAGGGACCCGACGCGATCGAGGACTCCTTCGACATCGACGACTACACCCGCTGGCGGCTGCTCGAGGGCCTCGACGACATCGGCATCACGCTCGGCCACGAGGACGACATCGCGGCGTACGAGACGTCGCGGCCGAGCTGGAAGCCGGTCACCCTGCACGCCGGCTGATCGGTCCCGAAAGAGGGCGAATCCCCCATGAATACAGGGGATTCGCCCTCTTTCCCTTTCGCCAGCATTGCCGAACCGGACCGTGAAATGCAGGGAATCCGCTCTGCTGAGAGGGTTCTGGCGCCTGGCGCACGCCGAAAAACAGCTGACGAAACGCGGCTCGGGTGATTGTGGCGACGGCCACGAATACCTAGCGTGCGTTGGAGAAAGTCGAGCACGGGCTCGACCCACGGCGTTCATTGGAAGGGAAGACAGTGAACAAGTCACAGTTGATCGACGCGCTCGCCGCAGCGTTACGAGGGGAACCGCAAGAGGCGGCCGCACGCTCTCGACTCCGTGCTCGACACCATCACCCGCGAGGTCGCGAAGGGCGAGAAGGTCGCGATCACCGGCTTCGGCTCGTTCGAGAAGCGGGTCCGCGAGGCCCGCTGGGTGCGCAACCCGCAGACCGGCGAGCGGATCAAGGCGAAGAAGACGGCGGTGCCGAAGTTCACCGCCGGCGCCGACCTGAAGAACGTCGTGTCGGGCGCCAAGAAGCTGCCGAAGCTCACGCTCGGCGCGCCGGCGGCCGCGACGAAGGCAGCTGCCGGCGCGGCCAAGAAGGCCGCGGCGGCCGCGACGAAGTCGACGGCGGCCAAGAAGACCAGCACGTCCAAGACCGCTGCGAAGAAGGCACCGGCCAAGAAGGCGGCTCCGGCGAAGAAGGCGGCCCCGGCCAAGAAGACCACGGCCAAGAAGGCGGCTCCGGCCAAGAAGCGGCCCCGGCCAAGAAGGCCACGGCCAAGAAGTCGGCTCCGGCCAAGAAGACCGCGGCGAAGAAGGCCCCGGCCAAGAAGACCGCGGCCAAGAAGGCACCCGCCAAGAAGGCGCCGGCCAAGAAGGCTCCCGCCAAGAAGACCACCGCCAAGAAGAGCACCGCCAAGAAGGCCCGGCCAAGAAGACGGCCAAGAAGTCCTGACGCGGTCACCGACCACGGCCGACGGGCCGCCACCCGAGGGGGTGGCGGCCCGTCGTCATGTGGCGGTGGGGACGCGCGGCCGCGGTGCGCGGGCCCAGGCCGAGCTCGAGCGCGTCCCGCAGGTCGTCGAGGTCGTCGACGTCGCGGCGCAGACCGACGGCGCCGCGTCCGCGAGCTCACGCGCGCCGGCGTCCAGGTGGGCCGCACGCGACCCGGGACCGAAGCGCGGGTCGAACTCGTCGTACGCCGCGGCGTAGAGCGTGGTGCCCACGCCCGCGGCGTCCGGGACGAACGCCGGCGTGCCGCGCCCGGCACCCGCGAGCACCTCGTCGAGGTCGGCGGCCCGCAGCGCCGGCAGGTCGGCGCACAGGGCGGCCGGGCGCAGGTCGGGCCAGCGCCGGTGCGCCTCGGCGGCGGCCTGCCGCAGGGTGCCGTTGAGGTCGTCCGCGACGCCGTCGGGATCGCGGTCGTGCCCAGGGCCGCGAGCCGCTGCGAGAACGCGGCGTCGTCGGTCACCACGAGCGACCCGGCGACCAGGCTGGCGGCGAGGCAGGCGGCGACGGTGTCGAGCGCGAAGGCCTCGGCGAGCGCCCGCCGGTCCGCGGCGCCGACGTCACCGAGGCGGGACTTGCCGACCGCCGGTGGCTTGACCGGGACGAGCACGGCGTACGTGGCGGCATCGGCGGCGATCTGCAGCGTCCCGGGGCCCGCGGACGGACCACGGGCAGCGTGCCGGGATCACCTGGCTCAGGTGAGCGACCGAGTAGCCTGCGCACGTGGTGACGGTTCGCAAGCTGCAGGCAGAAGCGTGGCTGGGCGTGGTGGCTCGCGGTCCCCATCGTCAAGCCGGCGCTCGTCTCGACCACGAAGCCCGAGTGGATCGACGGGGAGAAGATCCCCGCGACCGGCGGCTGCATCCTCGTGCTCAACCACGTCTCGCACGTCGACCCGCTGACCGCGGCGCACCTCGTCTACGACCACGGCCGGCTGCCGCGCTACCTGGCCAAGTCGGGGCTGTTCAAGAACAAGGCGCTCGCGCTACTTCCTGCACGCCGCCGGGCAGATCCCCGTCGAGCGGCTGAGCCGCAACGCCGCCGGCGCGTTCGACGCCGCCGTCAGCGCCGTGCGCGACGGCGAGTGCGTCGTGGTCTACCCCGAGGGCACGATCACCCGCGACCCGGACGGCTGGCCGATGACCGGCAAGTCCGGGGCCGCGCGGATCGCGCTCGAGACCGGCTGCCCGGTCATCCCGGTGGGCCAGTGGGGGGCGCAGCAGCTGCTCGCGCCGTACGCCAAGAAGCCGGACCTGTTCCCCCGCAAGCGGGTCGCGATGAAGGTCGGCGACCCGGTGGACCTCGCCGACCTGGCGGACGGGCCGCGGACGCCCGCAGGTCATCGCCGCAGGCGACCGACCGGATCATGGCCGCGATCACCGCGCTCGTCGAGGAGATGCGCGGGGGGACCGCGCCGGCCGAGCGCTTCGACATGAAGAAGCCGGCGTCCGGCAGACCGGCAACCCGCACGACCGCACCGGACGAGAGGAAGCGACCCGCATGAGCAAGGTCGCGGTCTTCGGGGCCGGATCGTGGGGGACGGCGTTCTCGATCGTGCTCGCCGACGCCGGCAACGACGTCACGATGTGGGCGCGGCGCGAGGAGGTCGCCGACGGCGATCAACGAGCGGCGCGAGAACCCCGACTACCTCCCCGGCATCGAGCTGCCGCCGCCGGTCTCGGCCACGCACGACGTCGAGAAGGCGCTGCACGGCGCCGACCTGGTCGTGCTGGCGACGCCGTCCCAGTCGCTGCGCGCCAACCTCACCGAGTGGGCGCCCGTCCATCGAGCCGGACGCCGTGCTGGTCTCGCTGATGAAGGGCGTCGAGCTCGGCACCCTGGACCGGATGAGCGAGGTGATCGCCGAGGTCACCGGCGCCGGCCCCGAGCGGATCGCGGTGATCAGCGGCCCCAACCTGGCCAAGGAGATCGCCCGCCGCGAGCCGGCCGCGTCGGTGGTCGCGTGCGCCGACGAGGACGTCGCGCAAGCATGCTCCAGGCCCGGTGCCACTCGCCGGCGTTCCGTCCCTACACCAGCGCCGACGTGCTCGGCTGCGAGCTCGGCGGCGCCTACAAGAACGTCGTCGGCGCTCGTCGGTCGGCATGGCGGTCGGGCTCGGCTTCGGCGACAACACCACCGCCTCGGTGATCACCCGCGGGCTCGCGGAGACCGCCCGGCTCGCGACCGCGCTCGGCGCCAACCCGCTGACGCTGATGGGCCTGGCCGGGCTCGGCGACCTGGTCGCCACCTGCTCCTCGCCGCTCTCGCGCAACCGCACCTTCGGCGAGAAGCTCGGGCGCGGGCATGACGACCGAGGAGATCTACGCCGCCACCCGCCAGGTCGCCGAGGGCGCGAAGTCGTGCTCCTCGCTGCTGCGCGCTCGCCGAGCGCACCGGCGTCGACGCCCCGATCGCCGCAGCACGTCGACGCCGTGGTCGCCGGCCGGATGACCGCGCCAGGAGATGATGGACGCCTTCATCGCCCGCGACACCAAGGCGGAGATCGACTGATCGACGGCGCCAGGGAGCCCGATGCCTCAGACCGACGCGTCGTCCAGCGCCGTCGCGCAGGTCGTCCCAGAGGTCGTCGACGTCCTCGACGCCGACCGAGAGCCGCACCAGGCCCTCGGGGATGGTGGCCGGCTCGGCCTTCCAGCGGCGGCGGCGCTCGAAGGTCGACTCGACCCCGCCCAGCGAGGTGGCGTGCACCCACAGCCTGGTCTTGCGCACCAGCAGGTCGGCGGCCAGCGCGCCCTGGGCGAGCACGATCGAGACGATGCCGCCGAAGCCGGGGTAGCGGACCTCGCCGACCGCCGGGTGCTCGCCGAGCCGGCGCACCAGCTCCTGGGCGTTGGCCTGGGCCCGCTCGACGCGCAGGTGCAGGGTGCGCATCCCGCGCAGCGCCAGCCAGGCCTCGAGGGTGCCGGGCGTCGCGCCGAGCAGGTCGCGGCGGCCCTTGAGCACGCCGTGGAGCTCGTCGTCGTCGGTGACGACCGCCCCCATCAGCACGTCGCTGTGCCCGGCGAGGTACTTGGTCGCCGAGTGCACGACGATGTCGGCGCCCAGCGTCAGCGGCTGCTGGAGCAGCGGCGTGGCGAAGGTGTTGTCGACGACGACGTAGGCGCCCGGCCTCGTGGGCGGCGGCGGCGATCGTCTCGATGTCGGCGACCTCCAGCGCCGGGTTGGTCGGCGACTCCAGCCAGACCAGCGCGGCGTCCGCGCAGGCCGCGACCACGGCGTCGGTGTCGGTGATGTCGACGAGCTCGGCGCGGAGCCGGCCGCGGCCCTCGAGGTCGCCGAGCTGGCATGCAGGGTGCCGTTGTAGGCGTGCCGCGGGCGCGACGACCATGCGCGTCCTGCGCCGACCAGGTCGAGCACGGTCGTGACCGCGGCCATGCCGGAGGCGAACGCCAGGCACCGCCCGCCCTCGAGCGCGCCGAGCGCCTCCTCGAACGCCGTCCAGGTCGGGTTGCCGTAGCGGCCGTACTCGAGGTCGCCGCCCGCGACGTACGTCGAGGCCATGGTGATCGGCTCGTTGAGCGGCTGGTCCGGCTCGTGCGGCGGGCGGCCGGCGGTGACGGCGACGGTGGCGGGCTGTGCATGGGTCGGCGAGACACTAGGCCCGATAGGGTCATCGGCGATGAGCCGTGCCCCGATGACACGGCCCTGCCGCATCCCGGGCGCAAGCCCCGCGTCGCCGTCGTCTTCGGCGGCACGCTCCAGCGAGCACGGCGATCTCCTGCGTCACGGCGGGCAGCGTGCTCGCGGCCATCGACCGCGAGCAGTACGACGTGGTGCCGGTCGGCATCGCCACGGACGGCCGCTGGGTGCTGGAGTCCGGCGACCCCGAGCGGCTGCGCATCGACGGGCCGCGACCGGCTGCCCGCAGGTCGACGGCGACCGCGCCACCGTCGCGCTGGCCCCCGAGCGCCGCCTCGACCGACCTGGTCGTCACCGAGCCGTCGCAGCCGCCGCGCACGCTCGGCGAGGTCGACGTGGTCTTCCCGCTGCTGCACGGGCCCTGGGGCGAGGACGGCACCATCCAGGGGATGCTCGAGATGGCCGGCGTGCGCTACGTCGGCGCCGGGCGTGCTGGCCTCCGCGGTCAGCATGGACAAGGCCTACATGAAGGTCGTGCTGGCCGCCGCCGGGCTGCCGGTGCATGCCGTCGATCGACCGTGACCGCCCGCCAGTGGGAGCGGGACCCGGCGGACTGCCGCGAGCGGGCCGCCGCGCTCGGGCTACCCGATGTTCGTCGAAGCCCGCCCGGGGCGGCTCCAGCATCGGGATCTCCAAGGTGCACGACGCCTCCGAGCTCGACGAGGCGATCGAGGAGGCGCTGCGGCACGACCCCAAGGTGCTGCGTCGAGGCGTCGGCCGAGGGCGGCCGCGAGGTCGAGTGCGGCGTGCTGCAGGCGCTCGACGGCACCCCGGAGACCAGCGTGCCCGGCCGAGATCCGGGTCGCCGGCGACCACGAGTTCTACGACTTCGCGGCCAAGTACCTCCCCGAGGAGCACACCGAGCTCGACATCCCGGCGCGACCTGCCCGACGAGGTCGTCACCACGCAGATGCGGCGACTTGTCGGTGCGGGCGTTCGAGGCGGTCGGCTGCGAGGGCCTGGCGCGGGTCGACTTCTTCGTGCATCCCCGACGGCCGGCTGGTCGTCAACGAGATCAACACGATGCCCGGCTTCACGCCGACGTCGATGTACCCGCAGATGTGGGCGGCCACGCGGCGTCGACTACCCGGCGCTGGTCGACCGGCTGATCCAGCTCGCGCTGCAGCGCGACACCGGCCTGCGCTGACGCAGCGCGGGGCCTCTGGCGGCTCACTGGCAGCGGCCGGACGGCGCAGGTGCTGCTCGACCAGCGTCGGCGAGTCGCGCCGATGCTGTTGGTCGACGCCCTCGGGGCGGTACTCGCCGGGCACGAGCAGCTCCACGCGCGGGCCGGTAGCCAGCGCGGTCGCGGTCACGTCGAGCGTCTCGTCGTCCGACAGCAGCTCGTCGTCCGGCACGAACCAGCCGCCGCCGTTGGCTGATGCAGGTCGAGTGCCGGTCGAAGCCGGCCGGGCACGCCGACCCCGCAGGTGAGCACGATCGCCGGGTCGCCCCAGGCGGCGCCGACCGGCGCGTCGCCGGGGACGTCCGACGGCGCTGCTCGCCGGCCAGGGTGTCGGGCAGCGCGTCGACCAGCGCCCGGCAGGCGGCGGCTCGGGCGCCGAGAGGGGAGGGGCGTCGATCTCGGGCCGTGGCGCCGCCGCAGCGCCGCAGCGAGCAGGACGAGCCGCAGACGCGACGGACGCCCCGTGTCCGCGTGGACACGGGGCGTCGTCGTGACGGCGTCGGTCACCCTCAGATGTGCACGACCGGGCAGGTCAGCGTGCGGGTGATGCCCTCGAGGTTCTGCACCTTCGAGACCACCAGCTTGCCGAGCTCGTCGACGTTGCGGGCCTCGGCGCGCACGATCACGTCGTAGGGGCCGGTGACGTCCTCGGCGAGGGTGACGCCCTTGACCTGGGCGATGGCGGCGGCGACCTCGGCGGCCTTGCCGACGTCGGTCTGGATCAGGATGTACGCCTGGACGACCATCGGGCTCTCCTCGTGCGCTGATCGGCTGGTGTCGTCGGTCAACCTACCCTGCGGTCCGCGCGTGTCGGTACCCGGTCGGCATCGGTGCGGTCGGCGGGCGATCTGGTGGGATGGGCGCATGGCCGATCCCACCAGACGCCACGCTCGCCGACGTCGGCGAGTTCGGACTGATCGCCGAGCTCGTCGACGCTGTTCCCGCAGGGGGAGCAGGTGCTGGTGGGCCCGGGGGACGACGCCGCCGTGCTGCGGGTGAAGACCGGTCACGTGGTGGTCTCCACCGACCTGATCGTCGAGGGCGCGCACTTCCGCCGGGAGTGGGCTCGGCCGAGGACGTCGGCCACCGGGCCGCCGCCCAGAACCTCTCCGACGTCAACGCCATGGGCGGGCGCGCCACCTCGCTCACCATCGGGCTCGCCGCGCCCGGTGACCTGCCGGCGCAGTGGGCGCTCGACTTCGCCCGCGGCTTCGCCGACGAGTGCGCGCTCGTCGGCGCGTCGCGTGGTCGGCGGCGACCTGACCCGCGCCGACCAGATCGTGGTCGCGGTGACGGTGCTCGGTGCGTGCACCGAGGCGCCGGTGCTCCGCTCGGGCGCGCGGCCGGGCGACGTGCTCGCGCTGTGCGGCCGGCAGGGCTGGGCGGCCGGCGGGCTCGCGGTGCTCGGCCGCGGCTTCCGCTCGCCGCGGGTCCTCGTCGAGGCCTACCGGCGGCCCGAGCCGCCGTACGACGCCGGCCGGATCGCCGCCGAGGCCGGCGCGACCGCGATGATCGACGTCTCCGACGGGCTGCTCGCCGACGCCGGCCACCTCGCCGAGGACTCGGCGCGTCGCGATCGACGTGCACGCGCGCCGCGTTCGACATCCCCGAGCCCCTCCACGCGGTCGGTGCCGCGCTGAACGCCGACCCGATCCACTTCATCCTCGGCGGCGGAGACGACCACGCCCTCCTCGCCACGTTCGAGGACGTCACCGCCGTCCCCGAGGGCTGGTCGGTGATCGGCGCGGTGCAGGCCGGCGCGGGCGTCACGGTCGACGGCGCGGCGTACGAGGGCCCCGCCGGCTGGACCCACTTCTGACTCGGCGAACTGCGGAAGGCCCCGACCGTCAGGTCGGGGCCTTCCGCGTGGTCCGTGGGGTCAGCGGGTGACCTTGCCGGCCTTGAGGCAGCCGGTGCAGACGTTGAGGCGCTTCGGGGTGCCGTTGACGGTGGCCCGGACGCGCTGGATGTTGGGGTCGAAGCGACGCTTCGTGATCTTGCGCGACCACGGCCGGTTGTTGCCGAAGCCGGGCTTCTTGGCGCAGATGTCGCAGACGGCAGCCACCGTGCACTCCTGAGAGTTCGAGAATTGCTTGACGTGTGTGGGCCCGGCGCAGGGGCGGGCAACCGCACAAGCGTATCCGATCCACCCCGGCGACGGGACCGGGAAATCGCGCCGGACCGCCAACTCAGATCGCACACCTAGGGTGTGGCACTCCACCCGACGCGATGTCTCGCGCGAGTCCGGGACGAGGCAGGCGATGGAAGTTCCGCGCAGCGGGCGCATCACGCTCGCCGTCGTGCTGCGGTTCGTCGACATCGCCACCGACGCGCTCGCCGAGGCCCGGGAGGAGATCGACGCCCTCAACGTCTATCCCGGTGCCCGACGGCGACACCGGCACCAACATGTTCCTCACGGTCTCGGCCGCGCGTGAGCGCCGCGCGGCCACCGCCGCCGTCCGGGACGGCGCGCCGACGCCGACGACCTCGCGTACGGCGCTGGGCGCGTTCGCCCGCGGCGCCCTGCTCGGGGCGCGCGGCAACTCCGGGGTGATCCTCAGCGAGATGCTCGGGGCGATCGCCCGCCGGATCGCCCAGGCCCGAGCCCGACGAGCGGAACGCCCACGTGATGGCCGAGGCGCTGGCGCAGGCCGCCGACGCCAGCTACGCCGCGGTCGGGACGCCGGTCGAGGGCACCATGCTCACCGTCGGCCGGGCCGCCGCCGAGGCGGCCGCCGGCCGGGCCGAGCAGCCGGAGGCCGCGGGCCCGCGACGTCTTCACCGCCGCCGCGGCCGCCGCCCGCGAGGCGCTCGCGCGCACCCCCGAGCAGCTGCCCGCGCTGCGCGAGGCGGGCGTGGTCGACGCCGGCGGGCGCGGGCGTCTGCGTGATCCTCGACGCGGCCGAGACCGTCCTGACCGGCCGCCGGCCGCTCCGGTCCCCAGCCGACGGCGACCGCTCGGTCGCCACCAGATCCCCGATCCCGCACGCCGCCGCCGACCGGGCGACCTGACCCCGGACGGCCCGCCTACGAGGTGATGTACCTCCTCGACGCCGAGGACGACGCGCGTCGCCGGCGCTGCGCGAGGCGCTGGCCGCCCTCGGCGACTCCCTGGTCGTGGTCGGCGGCGAGGGCCTGTGGAACGTCCACGTGCACGTCGACGACGTCGGCGCCGCGATCGAGGCCGGCATCGACGCCGGCCGCCCGCACCGGGTCCGGGTCACCCACTTCGCCGAGCAGGTGGCCCGGCTGCCGCAGCCCGGGCCACGGGTCCGCCGCGCCGGGCGCCGCGATGGTCGCGGTGGCCGCGGGCCCGGGCCTGGCCGCGCTGTTCGAGGAGGCCGGCGCCGGTGGTCGTGCCCGGCGGACCCGGCCGCCGGCCGTCGACCGGCAGCTGCTCGAGGCGATCACGCGCCTGCGGCGCGGCCGAGGTCGTCGTGCTGCCCAACGACGCGCGACTCGGTGCGGGTCGCCGAGATCGCCGCGCGGCACGGCCGAGGCGGACCCGACGGCGCGATCCGGGTCGCGGTGATCCCCACCCAGGCGCAGGTGACCAGGGACTGGCGGCGCTCGCGGTGCACGAGCCGGGACGCGCGTTCGACCAGGACGTGCTCGAGATGACCGCCACCGCCCGCCACGCCCGCCAGGGCGCGGTCACGGTCGCGGCCCGGCAGGCGATGACGATGGCCGGGCCCTGCGAGCCGGGCGACGTGCTCGGCGTGGTCGTCCGGGCGACTTCGTCGTCGTCGGCGCGGACCTCCACGAGGTCGCCACCGACGTGCTCGACCGGCTGCTCGGCGGCGGCGGCGAGCTGGTCACGATCGTCGCCGGCGCCGACGACGCCGACGGTTCCCTGGCCGACCCGGTGCGCGGCGTACGTCGAGGAGCACCACCCCGCTGTCGACGTCGTGGTGTACGACGGTGGCCAGGAGCGGTACCCGCTGCTCCTGTCCGTCGAATGAGGGGGGAGCCGGTGATCGATCTCGACACGCCGGTGGTCGCGGTCCTCGGCGACCACGCGAAGAAGCGGGTCGCCATCGAGCAGAAGCTCGGCATCCGCACCGTCGAGCGACCTGCTGCGCCACTTCCCGCGCCGCTACCTCGAGACCGGCGAGCTGACCCGGTCGACGAGCTGCAGGAGGGCGAGCTGCTGACCGTGGTCGGCGAGATCGTCCGCAGCGAGGTCAGGCACCTACCAGGACCGGCGCACCCGCCGGCCGGCGTACCGGCTCGAGGTCACCGTGCGCACCGACGGGCCGTCGCTGCGGATGACGTTCTTCGCCAAGAACAAGGGCATCGCGGAGTGGCACGCAGGCGGCGGCTGCCGGTCGGCCGGCGCGGCATCTTCCTCGGCAAGGTCCGCACGCTTCCGCAGCGCGTGGCAGCTGGCCAACCCGCAGGTCGTGCTCTTCGGCGACAAGGACGAGGACGCCGCGCAGCTCTCGCTCGACGCGATCGGTGAGTTCTACCCGATCTACCCGCCTCACCAAGGGCGTGGACTCCTGGGACCTCCAGCGGGCGGTCACGTTCGCGCTGACCGTGCTCGACGACGTGCCCGACGTGGTGCCCGCGGCGGTGCGCGAGCAGTACGACCTGCTCGACGTGCGCACCGCGCTGCGACGGATCCACGACCCGAACGACCTGCGGCGAGATGCACCGGCGCCCAGCGGCGGTTCCGGTTCGAGGAGGCGCTGGTCACCCAGCTGGTGCTGGCCCGGCGCCGCCGGGTGCTGCCGCGCCCAGGGCGCCCAGGCCCGCACCGGCGGCGAGCGGCGCCCTGCTGGAGGCGTTCGACGCGCGGCTGCCGTTCGAGCTGACCGCGGGGCAGCGCGAGGTGGGCGCCGAGATCGAGCGCGACCTCGGCGCAGCCGCACCCGATGAACCGGCTGCTCCAGGGCGAGGTCGGCTCCGGCAAGACCCTGGTGGCGCTGCGCGCGATGCTGCGCGTGGTCGACTCCGGCGGGCAGGCGGCGCTGCTCGCGCCCACCGAGGTGCTCGCCCAGCAGCACCACCGCTCGATCACCGCGATGCTCGGCGACCTCGCCGCCGGCGGCATGCTCGGCGGCGCCGCGGACGCCACCAGCGTCGAGCTGCTGACCGGATCGATGACCAAGGCCCAGCGCACCGGTCCGATGTCGCGGATCGCCACGCGGCGAGGCCGGCATCGTCATCGGCACCCACGCGCTGCTGGAGGAGAAGGTGATGTTCGCCGACCTCGGCCTGGTCGTCGTCGACGAGCAGCACCGCTTCGGGGTCGAGCAGCGCGCCGCGCTCACCGACAAGGCCGGCACCCCGCCGCACGTGCTGGTGATGACCGCGACCCCGATCCCGCGCACCGTCGCGATGACGGTCTTCGGCGACCTCGAGACCTCGACGCTGACCGAGCTGCCCGCCGGGCGCGCGCCCGATCCAGACCACCGTGGTGCCGCTCGCCGAGCGCCCGCGGTGGCTCGAGCGGGTCTGGGAACGGGTGCGCGAGGAGGTCGAGAAGGGCCACCAGGCCTACGTCGTGTGCCCCCGGATCACCGGCGACGAGGCGGAGCAGGGGGAGACCGACCAGGTCGACCTCGACGAGGAGGGCGACCCGTCGTACCCGCCGCGAACCGGCAGGGCGGGCTGGCCGCGGTCGAGGAGGTCGTCGCCGCAGCTCGCCGACGGTCCGCTGGCGGGCCTGCGGGTCGAGACGCTGCACGGCCGGCTGCCTCCCGAGGAGAAGGACCGCACGATGCGGGCCTTCGCCGCCGGGGAGGTCGACGTGCTGGTCTCCACCACCGTGATCGAGGTCGGCGTCGACGTCGCCAACGCGACCGCCATGGTGCTGCTCGACGCCGAGCGGTTCGGCGTCTCCCAGCTCCACCAGCTGCGCGGCCGCGTCGGCCGGGGTGGCCTGCCGGGCCTGTGCCTGCTCGTCTCCCGCGCCGAGGCCGGGTCGCCGGCCCGCGAGCCGGCTGGACGCCGTGGCCGCCACCACCGACGGCTTCGAGCTCAGCCGGGTCGACCTCGAGCAGCGCCGCGAGGGCGACGTGCTCGGGCAAGTCCCAGTCCGGCTACCGCTCCAGCCTGCAGACACCTGCGGGTGCTGCGCGACGAGAAGACGATCGTCGAGGCGCGGGCGGCGGCCGACGCGCTGCTCGACGCCGATCCCGAGCTGCGCTCAGGCTCCCGACCTGGCCGCGGCCGTGCGGGCGCTGGAGGAGTCCGTGCAGTCCGAGTTCATGGAGAAGTCGTGAGCCGGGGCGCGCATGACCCGGATCATCGGGGGATCGGCCGGCGGCCGCCGGATCGCCACGCCGCGCGGCGTCCGCGACCCGCCCGACCAGCGACCGGGTGCGCGAGGCGCTGTTCTCCGCGGTCGAGTCGTGGTGCGGGTCGCTGCAGGGGCTGCGCTTCCTCGACCTGTACGCCGGCTCCGGCGCGGTCGGGCTCGAGGCGTGGTCGCGCGGCGCCGGGGTGGTCACGCTCGTCGAGTCGGACCGCCGCACGGCCGCGCTGATCACCTCGAACGCCCGCACGCTCGGGTTCGCCGAAGGCCGACGTGGTGCCGGGGCTCGGTCGCCCATGCGCTCGCGGCCCCCCGGCCGCGCCGTACGACGTGGTCTTCCTGGACCCGCCGTACCCGCTCGCCGAGGACGCGCGTCGCCGCCGACCTCGAGCTGCTCGTCGCCCGCGACTGGCTGGTGCCGGGCGCGATGGTGGTCGTCGAGCGGTCGTCGCGCAGCCCCGAGCCCGCCTGGCCGCGACGGCCTGGTCCGACGACGCGCGCGCGAAGCGCTACGGCGAGACGTCCTCTGGTACGTCCGACGCCCGCCGCCGGCGACGCGATAGCCTCCACGCCATGAGCCCGCGCCGTGTGCCCCGGTTCGTTCGACCCGGTGACCAACGGTCACCTCGACATCATCCGGCGCGCCGCCGCGCTCTTCGACGAGGTCGATCGTCGCGGCCGGGGCCAACCCGTCGAAGAACCGCCTGTTCAGCCCGAGGAGCGGATGGAGATGCTCCGCGAGGTCTGCGCCGGCTTCGCCAACGTCACGCGTGGCGCGGCTTCGACGGGCCTGATCGTCGACTTCTGCCGGGAGCATCGACGCGCAGGCGATCGTGAAGGGCCTGCGCGGCGGCAACGACTTCGACTACGAGCTGCCGATGGCGCAGATGAACGCCACCTGCACCGGGGTGGAGACCGTGTTCATGCCGACCAACGCCCCCTGGGCTACTTCTCGCCTCGAGCCTGGTCAAGGAGGTCGCGTCCTTCGGCGGCGACGTCTCCGGGCTGGTGCCGCCGTCGTCCGGTGCACCGCCACGCGCTCCAGCGAGCGGCTCGCCGAGCGGCGGCGGCTAGCCCGCACGGCCCACCGGTCGTCGCCTCGCAGGCTCGGTTCGAGCTACCTCGGATTTTGCCGGTGGACGTCGCCGGCGGGTACGCTTCTCGACGATCTGTTTGTGCCTGGAATCCGGAAGTAGAACCCTGAGCAGCCTGGACCCGAGAGCGCCGCTCGTGCTCGATACCCGCGAGCTCGGCCGCCGCCCGGGGTCCCAGCGTCGAGGTGACGCGGACGGTTCCGGCACCGGCAGATCTGGGCATCGAAGTCCTCCGTGTCCCCGAAGGCTCGCCGGTCGACCTCGACCTGCGGCTGGAGGCGGTCATGGAGGGGGTGCTGGTCACCGGTACGGCCACGGCCGAGCTCGACGGCGAGTGCGTGCGGTGCCTGGAGCCGATCACCGACGAGGTCGAGGTCGAGTTCCAGGAGCTGTTCGTCTACGACGACCAGGACCACGACCTCCGAGGAGGACGACGAGGTCAGCAAGCTCGAGGGACGACCTGCTCGACCTCGAGCCGCTGCTGCGGGACGCGGTGGTGCTCGCACTGCCGTTCCAGCCCTTGTGCGAGGACGACTGTCCCGGACTGTGCCCCGAGTGTGGGGCGCGGCTGAGCCGACGACCCCGACCACGCGCACGAGGCGCCGATCGACCCGCGGTGGGCCGAGAGCTGGCCGCCCTCCAGCAGGATCAGCACGACCAAGACTGACCGGACCACCGAGAACCGACCGAGAACTGGCAAGGCCGGAGCACCTCCGGTCCTGGTAGAGGAGAGAACAGTGGCTGTCCCGAAGCGGAAGATGTCGCGCAGCAACACGCGTCACCGTCGTTCGGCCTGGAAGGCCGTCGCGCCGACCCTGGTGACCTGCGCGAACCCCGCCTGCGGTGCCAAGCACCTGCCGCACCGTGCGTGCGGCGAGTGCGGCCAGTACGGCGCCCGCGCCGACCGTCGTCAGGTCCTCTGACCGGATCCCGGTCCGCTGACCAACTACGCCGAGCTCCGAGCGGCGCTCGGGGATCCCGAGTCCTGGACCCCGAGCTGCTCGAGCGTGCCCTCACCCACCGCTCGTTCGCCTACGAGAACGGCGGCCTGCCGACCAACGAGCGCCTGGAGTTCCTCGGGCGACTCCGTGCTCGGCGTCGTCGTCACCGAGACGCTCTACCGCACCCACCCGGACCTCTCCGAGGGCCGGCTGGCCAAGCTGCGGGCGGCGGTCGTCAACGCGCGCGCGCTGGCCGAGGTCGGCCGCGGGATCGGCGCTGGGCGACCACGTCAAGCTCGGCCGCGGCGAGGAGTCGACCGGCGGCCGCGCACAAGGCCTCGATCCTCTCCGACACCGTCGAGGCGGTGCATCGGCGCGATCCACCTCAGCGGCGGCTTCGACGACCTCCGCGGTGGTCGTCCACCGGCTCTTCGACCCGCTGATCGAGGCCGCCTCGGCGCTGGGCGCCGGCCTCGACTGGAAGACCTCCCTGCAGGAGCTCTCCGCCGAGCACGGCCTCGGCGTCCCCGAGTACGTCATCGAGGACGACGGCCCCGACCACATGAAGACCTTCACCGCCCAGGTCCGGGTCGGCGACGGCCTCTACGGCAACGGCGTCGGCCGCTCGAAGAAGGAGGCCGAGCAGGCCGCCGCGGAGACGGCGTACGGCGAGATCGCCGCCGACCTCGGCGTCGAGGACCCGGCGGTCGACGCCGCGGCCCACTCCGCCTCCCGCAAGCCGCTGAGTGGCCACCGCCACCAGTGCCCGAGCTGCCCGAGGTCGAGGTCGTCCGCGCCGGTCTGGAGCGGCACGTCCTCGGCGCGACCATCACCCGGGTCGACGTCCTGCACCCGCGGCCCGGTGCGCCGCGACCTGCGCGGCCCCGCCGGCTTCGCGTCGGCCCTGACCGGCCGCCGGATCGAGGCGGCCCGCCGCCGCGGCAAGTACCTCTGGCTGCCGCTGGACAACGGCGACGCGCTGCTGGCCCACCTCGGCATGAGCGGCCAGCTCCTCGTGCAGCCGCCCGGCGCCCCCGCCGAGCGGCACCTGCGGGTGCGGTTCGCCTCGAGCGCCGACTGCCGGCCTGCGAGATGCCGGTTCGTCGACCAGCGCATGTTCGGCGGCCTGTCGGTCTCCGACGGCGGCGCCGACCTGCCGCCCGAGATCGCCCACATCGCCCGCGACCCGCTGGACCCGGAGTTCGACGACGACGAGTTCGTGCGCAGGGTCCGCCGGCGCAGCTCGGGCATCAAGCGCCAGCTCCTCGACCAGAACCTGGTCTCCGGCGTCGGCAACATCTACGCCGACGAGGCGCTGTGGCGCGCCGAGCTGCACGGCGAGCGCCCGGGGGACCGGCTCACCGCGACCCAGGTCCGCGAGCTGCTCGGCCACGCCCGCGAGGTGATGACCGACGGCGCTGGGGGAGGGCGGCACGTCGTTCGACGCGCTCTACGTCAACGTCAACGGCGAGTCCGGCTACTTCGACCGCTCGCTGCACGCCTACGGGCGGGAGGGGGAGCCGTGCGACCGGTGCGGTACGCCGATGCGCCGGGTCGCCTTCATGAACCGCTCGTCGTACTTCTGCCCGGCCTGCCAGCCCGCGCCGCGGAAGCGCCGGGTGCCGGCGAGCGGGACCCTCGCGAGCTCGGCTCCCGCGCTCGGAGATTGACCGTCGGCGCTCACGGTGGGACTCTTGAAGACGGCCCGCCAACGCGGGCACTTCCCACCCGACCCGGAAGGTCCATCCATGGCCAAGGCGCTGATCGGATACATGAACAGCGACCTGCGGACCCCCGCTCGACTCGTAGCCGAGAACGACCGGCTGCGCGCGCGCGTGGGCGAGCTGGAGGCGCTCGTCCTGCGTCTCACCGAGGAGAACGACCGGCTGGCCGCCGCGCACGCCGAGCCGCGATCCTCGACCTCGAGGCGGCGTCGATGCAGGAGATGCAGCCCGCCTGACGCCAGCGCGTTAAATCGGGTCGCCGCGCGGTGGCCCGAGGACTAGGCTCGCCCGCTTGTGAGCAGTCTCGTCGAGATCGTCGCGCCCCGCCGGCTCGGCACCGGCTTCCGCTGGCTGCTCGCGTCGTCGTGGGTCTCCAACCTCGGCGACGGCATCGCCATCGCGGCCGGTCCGCTGCTGGTCGCCTCGCAGACCCACGACCCGTTCCTGGTCGCGCTCGGCTGCGCTGCTCCAGTGGCTGCCGCCGCTGGTCTTCGGGCTGCTACGCGGGCGCGCTCGCCGACCGGCTGGACCGGCGGCTGATCGTGGTCACCGTCGACCTGCTGCGGGCCGGCGTGCTCGTGCTGCTCACCCTGGCGGTCGCCACCGACGTCGTCTCGATCGCGCTCGTGCTGCTCGCGATGTTCCTGCTCGGCACCGCCGAGGTGTTCGCCGACAACACCTCCGCGACGCTGCTGCCGATGCTGGTGCACCGCGACGACCTCGCGCTCGCGAACTCCCGGCTCACGACCGGCTTCATCACCGTCAACCAGCTCGCCGGCCCGCCGCTCGGCGCGGCCCTCTTCGCGGTCGGGCACGCCCTGCCGTTCGCGACCCAGGCCGGTGTCGTCGCGCTCGGCGCGGTGCTGATCTCCCGGGTCGTGCTGCCGCCGCACCGGCCGCGAGCGGACCCCGGACACGAACCTGCAGCCGCGCCCTCGTCGGCGACATCGCGGAGGCGTTCGCGCTGGGTGCTGGCACCACGCCGCCGTCCGGACGCTGGTGCTCACGATCTTCGTCTTCAACATCACCTTCGGCGCCGCCTGGTCGGTGCTCGTGCTCTACGCGACCCAGCGCCTGGGCATGGGCGCGGTCGGCTTCGGCCTGCTGACCACGGTCTCCGCGGTCGGCGGCCTCGTCGGGCACGCTGTCCTACGGCTGGATCACCCGGCGGGTCAGCCTGGGTGACCTCATGCGGATCGGGCTGGTCTTCGAGACCTTCACCCACCTGGCGCTCGCGCTCACCCGACCCCGTGGGTCGCGATGGCGATCTTCTTCGTGTTCGGCGCCCACGCCTTCATCTGGGGGACCACCTCCATCACCGTCCGGCAGCGGGCCGTGCCGACCGAGCTGCAGGGCCGGGTCGGCAGCGTCAACCTGGTCGGCGTCTTCGGCGGCCTGGTCATCGGCTCCGGGATCGGCGGCGTGCTCGCCCAGCACTGGGGCGTCACCGCGCCGTTCTGGTTCGCCTTCGCCGGCTCCGCGGTGTTCGTCGTGCTGATCTGGGGCCAGCTCACCCACATCGCGCACGCCGACGAGGCCGTCGACCCGCCCCCGCCTGATGCCCGAGTCGGCGCAGTCTCAGGCTCACCAGCCTGAGACTGCGCCGACTCGGCGTTCGAGACTGCGCCGACCCGGCGAGGTCGCGGATGCCACGCGGCGGGGGTGACTGCCGGTATCGTGAGGCCGCGCTGAGCTTCCCCCACGGCCGGCTGCGAGGATGCAGCCGCTTCAGTTTCAGTGACCGACCGAACCCGACGAGCTGGGAGCCTCACGTTGTACCTGAAGAGCCTGACCCTCAAGGGGTTCAAGTCCTTCGCCTCCTCGACCACGCTCCAGCTCGAGCCCGGCATCACCTGCATCGTGGGTCCCAACGGCTCCGGCAAGTCGAACGTCGTCGACGCGCTGGCCTGGGTGATGGGCGAGCAGGGCGCCAAGTCCCTGCGCGGCGGCAAGATGGAGGACGTCATCTTCGCCGGTACGTCCGGCCGCCCGCCGCTGGGCCGCGCCGAGGTGCGTGCTGACCATCGACAACTCCGACGGCGCGCTGCCGATCGAGTACGCCGAGGTCACGATCAGCCGCACGATGTTCCGCAGCGGCGGCTCGGAGTACGCCATCAACGGCAACTCGTGCCGGCTGCTCGACGTGCAGGAGCTGCTCTCGGACTCCGGCATCGGCCGCGAGATGCACGTCATCGTCGGGCAGGGCCAGCTCGACACGATCCTGCACGCGACCCCCGAGGACCGCCGCGGCTTCATCGAGGAGGCCGCCGGCGTCCTCAAGCACCGCAAGCGCAAGGAGAAGGCGCTCCGCAAGCTGGACGCCACCGACGGCAACCTGACCCGGCTCAGCGACCTGCTCACCGAGATCCGCCGCCAGCTCAAGCCGCTGGGCCGGCAGGCCGAGGTCGCCCGCCGGGCCGCGACCGTCCAGGCCGACGCCCGTGACGCCCGGGCCCGGCTGCTCGCCGACGACCTGGTCACCGCCCGCACCGCGCTCGAGCAGGAGATGGCCGACGAGTCGATCCTGGTCACGCGCCGCGAGCAGGTGGAGGCCGAGATGGCCCGGGCGCGCGAGCACGAGGCCGGGCTCGAGGCCGCGCTGCGCGAGGACCTGCCGGCGCTGGCGCCGGGCGCAGGAGACCTGGTACGCCCTGTCCGGGCTGCGCGAGCGGCTGCGCGGCACCCAGTCCCTGGCCGCCGAGCGGGTCCGCAACGCAGCCGGCCACCCAGGAGACCGAGGAGCCGCTCGGGCCGCGACCCCGAGCAGCTCGAGGCCGAGGCCGAGCAGGTGCGCGAGCAGGAGCAGCGGATCGCCGCGGAGGTCGAGGCGAACCGGACCGCGCTCGAGCAGGCGGTCGGCGCCCGCATAGGCCGCCGAGGACGCCGCCGCCGAGGAGGACCGCCGGGTCGCGGCCCTCCAGCGCGCCGCCGCCGACCGGCGCGAGGGGCTCGCCCGGCTGCACGGGCAGGTCAACGCGCTGAAGTCGCGCGCCGCCGCCGCCGACGACGAGGTCGGGCGGCTCGACCCTGGCCCGCGAGGAGGCGCTGGCCCGCGCCGAGCGCGCCCAGCGCGACTTCACCGCCCTCGAGACCAAGGTCGCCGGGCTCGACGCCGGCGAGGAGGGGCTCGACGCCGAGCACGAGGCCGCCGTCGGCCGCGCTCGACGACATCGAGGAGCGGCTGGCCAAGGCCCGCGACGAGGCGCTCGCAGGCCGACCGCGACCGGACCGCGCTCGCCGCGCGCAAGGACGCGCTGGAGATGGGCCTGAACCGCAAGGACGGCGCCGGTGCGCTGCTCGCCGCCTCCGACCCGGTCTCCGGCCTGCTCGGCTCGGTCGCCGCGCTGCTCACCGTGCGCGCCGGCTACGAGGCCGCCGTCGCCGGGGCCCTCGGGGCGGCGGCCGACGCGGTCGCGGTCGCCGACGCCGACGCCGCGGTCGCGCGCGATCGACCACCTCAAGGGCGACGACCTCGGCCGCGCCGGCCTGCTGCTCGGCGGCGGCACCCGCGGCCGACCGCGACTGGCCGGGGCTGCCGGCCACGGCGGCGTACGCCGTCGACGTCGTCGACTGCCCCGACCAGCTGCGCCCGGCGCTCACCCGGCTGCTCGCCCGGGTCGCCGTCGTCGACGACCTCGACCGCGGCGCGCGCGCTGGTCGCGCGACCTGCCCGACGTCACCGCGGTGACCCGCGACGGCGACGTCCTCGGCGGCCACTTCGCCTCCGGCGGCTCGTCGAGCCAGCCGAGCCTGATCGAGGTCCAGGCCGCGGTCGACGAGGCCGCCGAGCAGCTCGCCGAGGCGGTGGCCGCCTCCGAGCGGCTCGGCTTCGACATGTCCCGGCTCGAGGCCGAGCGGCTCGAGGCCCAGAAGCGCGTCGACGTGGCGCTGGCCAAGCTGCACGAGTCCGACGCCACGCTCGCCGCGGTCGCCGAGGAGCTCGGCCAGTACGGCTCCCAGGCCCGGGCCGCGCGGGGCGAGGCCGAGCGGCTCGCCCAGGCGATCGCGAAGGCGGAGGAGGCGCGCGAGCAGGCCGTCTCCGGGCTCGCCGAGCTCGAGGCGCGGCTGGCCGGCGCCGAGGACGCCCCGGACGAGGAGCCCGACACCACCGTGCGCGCGAGCGGCTCGCTCGAGGAGGCACGCACGGCCCGGCAGGCCGAGATGGACGCCCGGCTGGCGCTGCGCACCTCCGAGGAGCGGGCCCGCGCCATGCACGGCCGCGCCGACGCGCTGCTGCGGGCGGCGCGCGCCGAGCGGGAGGCCCGCGCGCGGGCCGCCGAGCGGCGGGCGCGGCTGATCCGGGAGGGCCGGGCGGCCGAGGCGGTCGGCGCGGCCGTCGGCTACGTGCTGGGCCGGCTCGAGGTCTCGATCCACCGGGCCGCCGAGGCCCGGGCCGCGGTCGAGCGGTCCCGCAGCGGCCGCGAGCAGGAGCTGCGCGAGGTCCGGCGCGCGGCTGCGCGAGCTGCGGCAAGGAGCACGACGAGCTGGTCAACTCGGTCCACCGCGACGAGATGGCCCGCACCCAGCAGCGGATGCGCATCGAGCAGCTCGAGGAGCGCGCGCTCGAGGAGCTCGGCATCGACGCCGACGCGCTGGTCGCCGACTACGGCCCCGACCAGCCGGTCCCGCAGATCGGGGTCGACGGCGCGGCCGACGGCCCGGAGGACGAGGAGGCCCCCGAGCCGGTGCCGTACGTGCGCGAGGAGCAGCAGAAGCGGCTGCGCGCCGCCGAGCGCGCGCTGCGCGAGCTCGGCCGGGTCAACCCGCTGGCGCTCGAGGAGTTCTCGGCGATGGAGGAGCGGCACAAGTTCCTCACCGAGCAGCTCGAGGACCTCAAGAAGACCCGGCAAGGACCTGCTCGACATCGTCCGCGAGGTCGACCAGCGGGTCGAGCAGGTCTTCACCGAGGCGTACGCCGACGTCGAGCCGGGCCTTCGACGCCACCTTCGCCCGGCTGTTCCCCGGCGGCGAGGGCCGGCTGGTGCTCACCGAACCCCGACGACATGCTCACCACCGGCGTCGAGGTCGAGGCGCGGCCGCCGGGCAAGAAGGTCAAGCGACTCTCGCTGCTCTCCGGCGGCGAGCGGTCGCTGGTCGCGGTGGCGTTCCTGGTCGCGCTCTTCAAGGCCCGGCCGTCGCCGTTCTACATCCTCGACGAGGTCGAGGCGGCGCTGGACGACACCAACCTCGGCCGGCTGCTGGAGATCTACGAGGAGCTGCGGGAGAACTCCCAGCTGCTGGTGATCACCCACCAGAAGCGGACCATGGAGGTCGGCGACGCGCTGTACGGCGTCACCATGCGCGGCGACGGCGTCTCGGCGGTGATCAGCCAGCGGCTGCGGGAAGCCGAGCCGGCCTAGTGGCCGGCGCGGCGACCCGACCCGCGCCGAGTACGTCCACTGGGAGCGGGTGACCACCCGCTGGGCCGACATCGACGTCTACGGGCACATGAACAACGCGCGCTACTTCGAGCTCATCGACACCGTGGTCAACAACCACCTCGCGGCGGCGACCGGGGTCGACATCCGGACGCTGCCGGCGATCGGGGTCGTGGCCGAGGTCGGTTGCCGCTACTTCGCCGAGATCGGCTACCCCGAGCCGGTCGACGTCGGCGTGGTGGCCGACAAGGTCGGCAACTCCTCGGTCGTCTACCGGGTCGGGCTGTTCCAGGGCCCGGTGACGACGGCGGCCGCCGAGGGCCGGTTCGTCCACGTCTACGTCGACAACACCGACCCGGCCCGGCCCGCCGTGACCCCGATGCCGGATGTGATCCGTGCCGCAGTGACGCCGCTGCTGCGCGTGCTGACGGCTCGCTCCACCGGGCATGTGACACGGTGGAGGGATCAGGTCCTGTGTCTCGGGAGGTTCCCGTGCTCGCTGTCGTCGCTCATGATGCTCGCCGTGCTGGTGATCGCCGGCCTGGTGGTGCGTCTACGTCGCCTACCCGCACCGCGGCGAGGAGCTGCCCGCCGCTCCCTGGCTCGGCGAGGCGATGACCCGGGCCGCCGACCGGGCCCCGCTGCTCGAGCGTCGGAGTCGACGCCGAGGAGCCGCGACGCGCGAGCGAACCGGCCTGACCGTGCCCGAGATCCGCCGACGTTGAGCGCTCTGATTGGATGACGCCATGGCCTCCTGGCCATCCTCATCGCCGTCATCGCCCTGGTCGGGTTCGCCCTCGTGGCGACCGTCATCGGGCTGCTGGTGTCCCGCCGGCGCAAGCCGACGCCGCTGCCGAACACGCACACCGGCGTCATCGTCCGGCCGCCCGAGGAGGCCGAGGAGGCCGCCCGGTCGAGCTGAGCGCACCGCCGGCGACGATCGAGCCCGAGGCGCCGGCCCTCGAGAAGCCGGAGGGCACCGCGTCGCGCCTGGTGCGGCTGCGCCAGCGGCTCGCCGGCTCGCAGGGTGGCCTGGGCCGCGGCCTGCTCGCGCTGCTCTCGCGCGACCGGCTCGACGAGGACACCTGGGAGTCGATCGAGGACACCCTGCTCACCGCCGACGTGGGCGTGGCGCCGACCCAGGAGCTGGTCGAGCAGCTGCGCACCCGGCTGCGGGTCGAGGGCGGGGACGCAGGACGTCCGCGCCGTGCTGCGCGAGGAGCTGCTCGACGCTCGTCGACCCGGACCTGGACCGGCGCCTGCAGGTGAGCGGCGCCGACGGCAGGCCCGGCGTCGTGCTCGTCGTCGGCGTCAACGGCTCGGGCAAGACGACCACGGTCGGCAAGATCTCCCGGATCCTGGTCGCCGAGGACCGCAGCGTCGTGCTCGGCGCCGCCGACACGTTCCGGGCGGCCGCCGTCGAGCAGCTGGCCACCTGGGGCGAGCGGGTCGGCGTCGACGTCGTGCGCGGCCCCGAGGGCACCGACCCGGCCAGCGTCGCGTTCGACGCGGTCAAGGAGGGCGTCGACACCGGCGCCGACACCGTCATCGTCGACACCGCCGGCCGCCTGCAGAACAAGGCCGGGCCTGATGGACGAGCTCGGCAAGGTCAAGCGGGTCATCGAGAAGCAGGCTCCGGTCACCGAGGTGCTGCTCGTCCTCGACGCCACCACCGGCCAGAACGGCACTGATCCAGGCCCGGGTCTTCAGCGAGGTCGTCGACGTCACCGGCATCGTGCTGACCAAGCTCGACGGCTCCGCCAAGGGCGGCATCGTCGTCGCAGGTCCAGCGCGAGCTCGGCGTCCCGGTCAAGCTCGTCGGGCCTCGGCGAGGGCGCCGACGACCTGGCGCCGTTCGACGCCGGCGCGTTCGTCGACGCCCTGCTCGGCTGAGCCTGAGCTGCGCCGACTCGGCGCGTGGCCCGGCGGGCGTCCGGACCGGGACCGGCCGTAACACCGAAGTAACACCGGTCGGGAACTCGTTGCACCGCCGCAACACGCGGCGGCGCAGCCGCGAAACCTGCGCGCCCCGAAGGTTTCCGCCAATGGGGCGAGGCCCCGGTCGCGACAGTGCGGTCAGGCCGCGGCGCTCGCCCTCCCGAGATGTGACCCCTGGAGGTTCCGTGGACGGCTACTACGCCTTCATGCTGGTGGCGACAGCCCTCGTCCTGATGATGACCGTCCCCGCGCTGGCGCTGTTCTACGGCGGCATGAGCCGCTCGAAGTCCGTGCTGAACATGATGATGATGTCCTACGTCGCGCTGGGCGTCGTCGGCATCGTCTACGTGCTGTGGGGCTGGTCGATGTCGTTCGGCCCGAACGACGTCGGCGGGCGTGTTCGCCAACCCGTTCGACCTGTTCGGCCTCGACGACGTCGCCGCCGGACGGCTACATCGCCGTGATGTTCCAGATGACCTTCGCCGCCATCACCGCCGCGCTGATCTCGGGTGCGATCGCCGACCGGGTGAAGCTCTCGGCCTGGGTGGTCTTCCTGCCGCTCTGGGTGACGCTGAGCTACTTCCCGATCGGCCACATGGTCTGGGGCGGCGGGTTCATCTCCGAGCACTTCGGCGCCCAGGACTACGCGGGCGGCACGGTCGTGCACATCAACGCCGGTGTCGCCGGCTGGTGCTCGCGCTGGTCATCGGCAAGCGGGTCGGCTTCGGCAAGGAGCCGATGAGCCGCACAACCTGACCCTGACGATGATCGGTGCCGGGCTGCTGTGGTTCGGCTGGTACGGCTTCAACGTCGGCTCGATCGTCTTCGGCGAGGGCCACGAGCGACGAGCAGAACATCGCGCAGTTCTACTCCGAGACCGGCGTGACGTTCCTCAACACCACGATCGCGACCTGCGCGGCGATGCTCGGCTGGCTGCTGGTCGAGCGGATCCTGCACGGCAAGGCCACCTCGCTCGGCGCCGCGTCCGGCATCGTGGCCGGCCTGGTCGCGATCACGCCGTCCTGCGGCGCGGTCGAGCTGCTCGGTGCGATCGTCATCGGCGCGGTCGCCGGCGCGCCTGTGCGCCTGGGCGGTCGGCCTGAAGTACAAGGTCGGCCTCGACGACTCGCTCGACGTCGTGGGCGTCCACCTGGTCGGCGGCGTCGTCGGCACCGTCCTGATCGGGCTCGTGTCTACGTCCTCCGAGCGCCGGGCGGCGTCGACGGTCTGTTCTACGGCGGCGGTCTCGGCTCGCTGGGCGACCAGGTGCTGGCGCGCGCTGATCGCGATCGCCTGGTCCGGCGTCGTCGACGCTGGTCATCGCCCTGGCGATCAAGTCCACGATCGGGTGGCGGGTCGCCGAGGAGGCCGAGGTCGAGGGCATCGACTCCGACCAGCACGGCGAGTCGGCGTACGACCTCGCACGCGGGCTCGGGAGCGGCGGCACCTCGGCGTCGCTCGGTCCTGGCCAAGAGCACCGTCTCCGAAGGAGTGAACGCATGAAGCTCGTGACCGCGGTCATCAAGCCGCACAAGTGGGAGGACGTCCGCGAGGCGCTCGAGACCTTCGGCGTGACCGGGATGACCGTCAGCGAGGTCAGCGGCTACGGCCGGCAGAAGGGCCACACCGAGGTCTACCGGGGCGCGGAGTACGACATCGCGCTGGTGCCGAAGATCCGGATCGAGATCGTGGTCGGCGACGACGACGCCGACGACGTGGTCGGGATCGTGGTCAAGGCGGCCCAGACCGGCCGGATCGGGGACGGCAAGGTCTGGGTCAGCCCGGTCGACACCGTGGTCCGGGTCCGCACCGGCGACCGGGACGACGCCGCGCTGTGAGCCGCGCCGCGGTCCGGCTCGCTCACGGGCAGGCGGCCGCGGGCCGCGGCCGGGCGGGCCCGGCGACGCGCACTCGTTAACGCGCGTGAAACAAAGCCGCCGCCGGCCGTAACAGCCGCTGGGGAGGGTGGGCGCCGTGACTCCTCCTGCCTGACGTCACGCTCCTGCTCGCGTCCCCGGCGCGGCCTCGACACCGGGGACACCGCCTGGCTGCTGGTCGCCTCGGCCCTGGTCCTGCTGATGGCGCCGGGGCTCGCGCTCTTCTACGGCGGCATGGTCCGCTCCAAGAGCGTGCTGAACATGATGATGATGACCTTCGGGTCCCTGGCGGTGATCACCGTCGTGTGGGTGCTGGTCGGGCTACTCGCTGGCCTTCGGCGACGACCTCGGGGCCGGGCCTGCTCGGGGACCCGCGGCAGTACGCCGGCCTCGGGCAGCTGCTGTCGGCCGCCAGCAACGGGAGCCGCGCACGTGCCGCTCATCCTCTTCGCGGTCTTCCAGGGGCTCTTCTGCGTGATCACCGGCGCCCTGGTCTCGGGCGCGATCGCCGACCGGGCCCGGTTCGGCGCCTGGATGGTCTTCGTCGGCGCTCTGGACCTCGTGGTCTACGCGCCGGTGGCGCACTGGGTCTTCGACGTCGACCGCGGCGGCCACGTCGGCGGCTGGCTGGTCAACCGGCGTCGGCCTGGTCGACTTCGCCGGCGGCACCGCGGTGGAGATCTGCTCCGGGTGCCTCGGGCCTCGCCCTGGCGCTGGTGCTCGGGCCGCCGGGTCGGCTTCGGCAAGGACCCGATGCGCCCGCACAACCTGACCCTGGTGATGCTCGGGGCCGGCCTGCTGTGGTTCGGCTGGTTCGGCTTCAACGCCGGCTCCGCGCTGGGCGCCGACCAGACGGCGGCGGTCGTCTTCACCACCACGCTGGTCGCCGGCGCCGCGGGTGCGCTCGGCTGGCTGGTCGTCGAGCGGCTGCGCGACGGCCACGCCACCTCGCTGGGCGCCGCGTCCGGCCTGGTCGCCGGGCTGGTCGCGATCACGCCCTCCTGCGGGTCGCTCTCCCCGCTCGGCGCGATCGTGATGGGTGGCGTCGCCGGCGTCGTCTGCGCCTGGGCGGTCGGCCTGAAGTACCGCTTCGGCGTACGACGACTCGCTCGACGTCGTCGGCGTCCACCTGGTCGGCGGCCTGGTCGGCACGATCGGGCATCGGCCTGCTCGCCACCGCGGCGGCGCCGACCGGGGTCGACGGCCTGCTGCTACGGCGGTGGCGCTCGACCAGCTCGGCCGGCAGCTGGTCGGCGGCGGGCGCCGTGCTCGTCTACGCCTTCGTCGTGTCCGGCGTCATCGGGCTGGTCGTCGACCGGCTGATGGGCTTCCGCATCGACGAGGAGCACGAGGTCAGCGGCATCGACCTGGTCGTCCACGCGGAGACGGCCTACGACCTGCACGCCACCGCCGGCGCCCGCACGGCCGGACACGGGATCCTGAGTGCGCATCACTCGAGCACCGACGAGAGGGAACCACACCGATGAAGCTGGTCACCGCGGTCATCAAGCCGCACAAGTGGGAGGACACCCGCGCCGCCCTCGAGGCCGTCGGCGTCACCGGGATGACGGTCAGCGAGGTCAGCGGCTACGGCCGGCAGAAGGGCCACACCGAGGTCTACCGGGGCGCGGAGTACGACATCGCGCTGGTGCCGAAGCTGCGCGTCGAGATCGTCGTCGACGACGAGGACGCCGACGCGGTCGTCGAGGCGATCGTGCGCGCAGCGCCGCGACCGGCCGGATCGGCGACGGCAAGGTCTGGGTCATCCCGGTCGAGTCGGTCGTGCGGGTGCGCACCGGCGACCGGGACGAGGCCGCGCTCTGATCCGCGGACCCCGCGATGATTCCGCCCAGTGACCCGGCCCGCGCCCGAGCGCCGCGGAGCGCGCCGCAGCGGCCGACGCGCTCTGCGCCTCGGCCTACGAGCAGTGCGGCGGCCCGGACACCGGCGCCGCGCTGGTCGCGGTCGGCGGCTACGGCCGCGCGCGAGCTCGCGCCGTACTCCGACCTCGACGTGGTGCTGGTCTCCGACGAGGGCGTCGAGCTCGCGCGAGCTGGCCGAGCAGGTCTGGTACCCGCTCTGGGACTCCGGCGCCCGGCTCGACCACTCGGTGCGGACGCTGCCGCGAGATGGTGGCGGCCGCCGACGGCCGACCTGCAAGGTCGCCCTCGGGCTGCTCGACCTGCGCCACCTCGCCGGCGACCCGAACCTGACCCTGCGGCTGCGGACCACGATGCTGGCGCACTGGCGGCGGCAGCGCCCGCGAGCGGCTGCCCGGCGCTGCGCGAGCTGGTGCGCTCCCGGCACGACCTGGTCGGCGAGCTCGCCCACCTCTCGGTGCCGGACCTCAAGGAGGCCGAGGGCGGGCTGCGCGACGCGACGGTGCTCAAGGCGCTGGTGGCCACCTGGCTGGTCGACGTGCCGCACGTCGAGCTCGAGCGCGACCCGGCTGGCGCTGCTCGACGTCCGCGACGTGGTCCAGCACGCTGGCCGGGCGCGCGACCGACCGGGTCGCGCCCGGAGCTGTGGAGCGACGTCGCCACCGGCCTGGGCCTCGCCGGACGCGCGCGGCCGCCCAGGTGCACGTGCGCGAGCTCGGCCGGCGGATCACCCACCTCTCCCGCCTGACCTGGCGCCGGGTCGACGCCGTGCTGGCCGGGCCGGCGTCGACCGCGCGGTCCGCGACGGCCCGCGCTCGACCCCGCTCGCCGCCGGGGGTCGCCCTCTCGGCGGGCGAGGTGGTGCTCGACCGCCGGGCCCGGCCCGGCCGAGGACCCGCCGCTGCTGCTGCGCGCCGCCGCGGCCGCCGCCGAGCGCGACGTCGTGCTCGCCCCGCCGACCGCCGCCCGGCTGGCGCGGGACGGCGCGCCGCTGCCCGACGCCGTGGCCGGCCGAGGCCCGCCAGCTGTTCGTCCGGCTGCTCGCGTCCGGGCGCGGGCCTGCTCGCCGGTCTGGGAGACGCTCGAGGAGACCGGGGCGCTGGCGCCGGATCCTGCCCGAGTGGGAGCGGATCCGGCTGCTGCCGCACGCGTCGGCGATCCACCGGTTCACCGTCGACCGGCACGTGGTGGAGACCTGCATCGAGGCCTCCGCGCTGATCCGGCAGGTGGCCCGGCCCGACGTGCTGATGGTCGCGGCGCTGCTGCACGACATCGGCAAGGGCAGCCTGACCGAGCACAGCGTCGCAGGGCGAGCCGATCGCCCGCGGCGATCGCCGCGCGGATGGGCTTCGACCCGGACGCCGTCGACCTGGTGGCCCGCCTGGTGCGCTGGCACCTGCTGCTGGCCGAGACCGCGACCACCCGCGACCCCGACGACCCGGCGACCGTCGAGCTGCGTCGCCGTCCCGGTCGGCACGCGCCGAGACGCTCGACCTCCTGCTCGCGCTCACCGAGGCCGACGCCCGGGCGACCTCCGCCGAAGGCGTGGTCCTCGTGGCGGGCCGGCCTGATCCGCGACCTGGCCGCGACGCACCCGCGCCGCACTCGACGCCGGCGACCGTGCCGCCGCCGACCGGTCGCCGACGACGTCGCGATCCCGCCGGAGGTCGCGGCGCGGGCGCGGTCGTCGGTCACGGTCGAGCCGGGCACCGACGGCTGCCCGGGTCACCGTGGTCGCGCCCGACCGGGTCGGCCTGCTCGCCGACCTCGCGGCGGTGTTCGCGCTCCAGCGGCATCCCGGTCCGCGCGGCGCGGGCCTGGGCGCAGGACGAGTACGGCATCTCGGTCTGGGAGGTGGCGGCGACCGACCTCGACCCGGCCGTGCTGCGCGCAGCGGTACGACGCGGTCGTCGAGGGGCGGCGTCGACCCGGCCGCGCGGCTGCGGCCGGCCGAGCGCGGCGGGCTCGACGCCGGCGGTCGTCGTACGCCCCGAGGCGTCGGCGCAGGCGACGGTGCTGGAGGTGCGCGCCGCGGACCGGCCGGGCGTGGTCCACCTGGTGTGCGCGGCGCTGGCCCGGCTCGACGTGGCGGTGCGGTCCGCGCACGTCGACACGCTCGGGCCGCAGGCGGTCGACGTGTTCTACCTGCAGGAGGCGCGGCGCGGCGCTGTCACGCGACGCGCCGGGCGGCCGCAGGCCGCCCAGTGCGGCTCTCGGCAGCCGCCCGTCTAGGCTGGTCCTCGCCGGCGCCCGGTTAGTCTGGGCCGACCTACCGAACGACACGTCGAGGGACTCGACTTGTTCGCCACACTCTCCGACCGGCTCGCCGACACCTTCAAGAACCTCCGCGGCAAGGGCCGGCTCTCCGAGGCCGACATCGACGCGACCGCGCGCGAGATCCGGATCGCGCTGCTGGAGGCCGACGTCGCGCTGCCCGTGGTCAAGGAGTTCGTCGCGCGCGGTCAAGGAGCGGGCCCGCGGCGAGGAGGTCAGCCAGGCGCTGAACCCCGCCCAGCAGGTCGTCAAGATCGTCAACGAGGAGCTCGTCGACGATCCTCGGCGGCGAGACCCGGCGGCTGCGCTACGCCAAGACCGGCCCGACCGTGATCATGCTCGCCGGCCTCCAGGGCGCCGGCAAGACCACGCTGGCCGCCAAGCTCGCGCTGTGGCTCAAGGAGCAGGGCAAGTCGCCGATGCTGGTCGCCGCCGACCTGCAGCGGCCCAACGCCGTCAACCAGCTGCAGGTCAACGGCGAGCGCGCCGGCGTCACCGGTCTTCGCCCCCGAGCCCGGCAACGGCGTCGGCGACCCGGTCGGCGGTCGCGCGGGCCTCGATCGACGAGGCCAAGCGCACCCTGCACGACGTCGTCATCGTCGACACCGCCGGCCGGCTCGGCGTCGACGCCGAGATGATGCAGCAGGCCGCGGACATCCGCGACGCGGTGCAGCCCGACGAGGTGCTGTTCGTCGTCGACGCGATGATCGGCCAGGACGCCGTCACCACCGCGCAGGCGTTCCTCGACGGGCGTCGGGTACGACGGCGTCGTCCTCACCAAGCTCGACGGCGACGCCCGCGGTGGTGCGGCGCTGTCGATCGCCTCGATCACCGGCAAGCCGGTCATGTTCGCCTCCGCCGGCGAGAAGATGACCGACTTCGACCTCTTCCACCCCGACCGGATGGCCTCGCGCATCCTCGACATGGGCGACGTGATGACCCTGATCGAGCAGGCCGAGAAGGCCTTCGACCAGGAGCAGGCGGCGAAGGCGGCCGCGAAGCTGACCGGGCAGGGCGGGGAGTTCACCCTCGACGACTTCCTCGAGCAGATGCAGCAGGTCCGCAAGCTCGGCTCGATGTCGAAGATCATGGGGATGCTGCCCGGGATGGGGCAGTTCCGCGACCAGCTCGAGAACTTCGACGAGCGCGAGATCGACCGGATCCAGGCGATCATCCAGTCGATGACCCCGGCCGAGCGGGCCAACCCCAAGATGATCGACGGCTCCCGCCGCGCCCGCATCGCCCGGGGCTCGGGCCGCCAGGTCTCCGACGTCAACCAGCTCGTCGACCGCTTCTTCGAGGCGCGCAAGATGATGCAGCTCGCTCGCCAAGGGCGGCGGCATGCCCGGCATGCCGGGGATGCCCGGGATGCCGGGGATGGGCGGCAAGCGCGCCAAGGCCAAGCAGCAGGCCGAAGAAGGGCAAGGGCCGCCGGGTCTCCGGCAACCCCGCCAAGGCCGCCCAGCAGGCCGCCGCGGAGAAGGAGAAGCCGCCGCCGGCCGCCGGCCGAACCCGTTCGGCACAGCCCGCCGGCGAGGACGTCGACTACGAGAAGGCCGCCGCCGCGCTCAACCTGCCCAAGGACTTCTCCAAGTTCCTGAAGTGAGAGCCGCGCAGCCGGTGCGCCGAGCGCTGCGAGCGCGCCGGCGTGGGGTCGGCCAGGTCGAGCAAGCGACGCGACTGAGGAACGAAGTCGCGCGAGCGCGTCGAGACCCGGTGAGACGAAAGGCAACCTGATGACAGCCGATCCGCTCCCAGGACGCCCCCCGGCACGACTTCCGTTCAGGGCGGGCGGCCCTGATGGCCACGTCCTGGTCGTCGACGGCGCCAACGTCGTGGGCAGCCGACCGGACGGCTGGTGGAAGGACCGGGCCGGGGCCGCCCGGCGGCTGCACGAGCAGCCTGCTGGTCGCCGACGTGCCGTACGACGAGGTGGTGCTGGTGCTCGAGGGGGCGGCCAAGGGCGGCGTGCGCCCCGGGCGCGACGGCCACGTGCGCACGGTGCACGCCCCGCGGAGCGGCGACGACGACGATCGTCGCCGCAGGCCCGGCCGCGGCCGCAGCGGCGGCGACCGGGTCACGGTGGTCACCGCCGACCGGATGCTCCAGGCGCGGGTGCAGGGGCTCGGCGCGAGCGCGCTGAGCCCGTCCTGGCTGCTCGACCAGCTCTGAGCCTGAGCGCGCCGGACGAGGTCGAGCCAGGCCCTAACCGGCCACCCGCGCGATCGCCAGCGCGACCGCGCCGACGACCTCGGCGCGGTCGCCGAGCTCGCCCGGGACGACCCGACGGCCGCGGCCGTGTCGGGCTGGGCGTAGCGGTCGACCGCGGCCCGGATGCCCGTCGCCGAGGGACGGCGAGGTGCCGAGCGAGCCGCCGAGCACGACGCGTGTCCGGGTTCAGGCTGTTGCACAGGTCGGCCAGCGCGCGGCCGACCGTGCGTCCGGCGTCGCTGAGCACCCGCCGCACGCCGGCGTCACCCGCGCGGTCGAGCTCGAGGACCCGCGTCGACCGACAGCGGCTCGTCGTACGCCGGCTGCAGCAGCTCGAGCAGCCGCGGAGCGGCCACGACCGTCTCCAGGCAGCCGCGGTTGCCGCAGCGGCAGACCTGGCCGTCCTCGCCGACCTGCACGTGCCCGAGCTCGCCGGCGATGCCGGTCGCGCCGCGGTGCAGCCGGCCGCCGAGCACGATGCCGGCGCCGAGCGCCGCTGGCGACCTTGACGTAGACGACGTCGCTGGCCCCGCGGGCGGCGCCGTGGCTGAGCTCGGCGAGCGCGCCGAGGTTCGCGTCGTTGTCGGCGAACACCGGTACGCCGAGCCGTCCGGCGCAGCTCGGTCGCCGGGGCAGAGCTCGCGCCACCCGGGCAGGATCCGGGTGCGGATGCTGGGCGACCGGCGGTCCAGCGGCGCCGGGACGCACATGCCCACGCGCGTGCAGGTCCGTCGCGCGCCGGCCCCGCGACCCGCAGCCGTCGCGCACCATCCGCGCGGCCCGGTCGAGCGTCGCCGCGCCGTCGGCTCGTCGACGTCGACCGCGTCGGTCTCCTCCGCCGAGCACCTGCCCCGTGCGGTCGGCCGATCGCGACCCGCACGTGCCGGTGGCCGATGTCGACCCCCGCGACGCCGCCGTGGGGGGTGGTCAGCGCGACCAGCAGCGGGGCCGGCCGCTGCCGCCCTTGTGCGGCCGGCCGCGGTCGGTGGTCTCGACCGCCTGGCCGCTCGGCGATCAGGTCGCCGACCAGGCTGGACACCGTGGTGCGCGACAGCCCGGTGGCGCCGGGCCAGGTCGGCGCGGCTCATCGGGCCGTCGGCCGCGAGCAGGGCGATGAGGGCGCGCCGGTTCGCGGTCGCGCAGCCGCTCGAGCGAGCCGTGGGTCGGCCATGGGCCGGCAGGCTAGGGCATTAGTCCGGGCATCGCACTAATAAGCCGTGTCGGGGGCGATCTTTACGTCATTGACGCGGACGTATTCGGCGTTCCTAGGTTGACCGGACGCGCACCGCGCGGCCCGTGCTCCCGATCGCGGCCAGGAGACTCCATGTCTCAGGGTCCACTGTCCCACACTTCACGACGGCGGCCGCGCGCCGCCGTCGCTCGCGCGTCCACGGTCGGCGCCCTGAGCGCGACGCTGCTGGCCGCCCAGGCCTCCCGGCCACGGTCGGCGACCGCCGCCGGGTCCGCCGCGCGCACCGACGCGCGGGCACGGCGCGTGCCGACTGCCGTACCAGGACGCCTCGCTGCCGGTCGGGCGCGCGGGTCGCCGACCTGCTCGGCCGGATGACCCTGGCCGAGAAGGTCGGCCAGATGACCCAGGCCGAGCGCGCCGACGTCGCCGACGACCCGTCGCTGATCACCACGCTCGGGCCTCGGCAGCGTGCTCTCCGGCGGCGGCTCGGTGCCGACGCCCAACACCGCCGCCGGCGTGGGCCGACATGGTCGACGCGTTCCAGCGCGCGGCGCTGCGGCACCCGGCTGGGCATCCCGCTGCTCTACGGCGTGGACTCGGTGCACGGCCACGGCAACCTGCTGGGCGCGACCGTCTTCCCGCACAACATCGGCCTCGGCGCCACCCGCGACCCGCGGCTGGTGAGCAGGATCGGCCACGATCACCGCCGAGGAGACCCGCGCCTCCGGCCCCAGTGGGCCTTCGCGCCCTGCATCTGCGTCGCGCGCGACGACCGGTGGGGCCGCACCTACGAGAGCTTCGGCGAGGACCCCGGCCCTGGTGCGTCGATGGAGACGATCATCGACGGGCTGCAGGGCAGGCCCGGCGAGCTCGACCACGCCGACCGGGTGCTGGCGACCGCCAAGCACTTCGCCGGCGACGGGCTGACGTCCTACGACGCCTCGACAGGCCGGCACCGGGCGCCTACCCGATCGACCAGGGCGTCGACCAGGTCGACCGGGCGGACGTTCGCCCGGCTGGCGCTCGCGCCGTACTGGCCGGCCGTGCAGCAAGCACCACGTCGGCTCGGTGATGCCGTCGTTCTCCAGCGTCGACTGGACCGAGGACGGCCTCGGCAACCCGGTCAAGATGCACGCCAACAACGAGCTGATCACCGACGTACTCAAGGGCCAGATCGGCTTCGACGGGTTCGTGGTCTCCGACTGGCAGGCCATCCGTCAGCTCCCCGGCAGACTACGCCGACCAGGTCGAGACCGCGGTCAACGCCGGCGTGGACATGTTCATGGAGCCGTACTCGGGCAGCGAGCACCGGCTACCCGGAGTTCATCGACACCCTCACCCAGCTCGTCAACGACGGCACGGGTCTCGCAGGACCGCATCGACGACGCGGTCTCCCGGATCCTCACCGCCAAGTTCGAGCTCGGGCTGTTCGAGCACCCGCTCACCGACCGTCGCCACCTCGACGAGATCGGCAGCCGGGCCCACCGCGAGGTCGCCCGCCGCGCGGCCGCGGAGATCCAGGTGCTGCTGCGCAACCAGCAGCGCACCCTGCCGCTGCGGCAAGCGGCACCAGCCGGTCTACGTCGCCGGCAGCAACGCCGACAACATCGGCAACCAGGCCGGCGGCTGGACGCTCACCTGGCAGGGCGGCTCGACCAACGTCATCCCGGGCAGCCACGATCCTCGACGGCATCCGCCAGCGACGCCGACGCGCGCGTCGTCTACAGCGAGACCGCGAGCGACGCCGGTCCCGCCGGCGCCGCCGGTGTCGTGGTCGTCGGGCGAGACGCCGTACGCCGAGGGCTTCGGCGACGTCGGCGGGCCCGCAGTGGGCCTACGACCCCGGTGACCACAACGTGCCGCGGCCGCCGAAGACCATGGAGCTCTCCGACGCCGACACGCAGGCGGTCCAGACCGTCTGCGCGCAGGCCGCGTCGCTGCACGGTCGCTCGTGGTCTCCGGCCGGCCGATGATCATCCCGCCGGCGCTGCTGCACGCAGACCGACGCGCTGGTCGCCTCCTGGCTGCCCGGCAGCGAGGGCGAGGGCGTCGCGGACGTGCTGTTCGGCGCGCCGGCCGTTCACCGGCAGGCTGCCGGTGACCTGGCCGCGCACCGTGGCCCAGGAGCCGATCAACGTCGGTGACGCCGACTACGACCCGCTCTACCCCTACGGCTTCGGGCTGCGCACCTGCGGCACACGGGCACGGCCACGGCGGCCGCCACGGCAGCGACACGTCGGCCACACTGAGGGCCACGGGGCCTCGCTGCCGCGACGCGGTCGTGCCCCGGACGCCTCGTCTCCTCGACCGAGTAGCGTCCGGGGCATGGCAGTGCTGAGGTTCTCCGGCCCGGTGCTGCCCGACGGCGAGGCCGCGCGACCTCTACGTCGTCGACGGCCAGGTCACCTACGAGCCGGTCGCGGGCGCCGAGACGGCCGGCGAGCGGCTGGATCGTGCCGGGGCTGGTCGACGCCCACTGCCACCTCGGCCTCGACGACGACGGGGCGGTCAGACGACGCGACGACCGAGCAGCAGGCGATCGAGGACCGGGACGCCGGCGCGCTGCTGATGCGCGACTGCGGCTCGCCCGTCGGACACCCGGTGGGTCCACGAGCGCGAGGACCTGCCGCGGCTGATCCGCGTGCGGGCGACACATCGCCCGCACCAAGCGCTACATCCGCAACTACGCCCACGAGGTCGAGCCCGCCGAGCTGCCGGCGTACGTCGCCCAGGAGGCCGCGGCGCGGCGACGGCTGGGTCAAGCTCGTCGGTGACTGGATCTCCCGCGACGACGGCGACCTGGCGCCGTCGTTCCCCGCGCGAGGCGTTCGCCGAGGCGATCGCGACCGCCCACGAGCACGGCGCCAAGGTGACCGCGCACTGCTTCGGCCACGACGTCCTGTCCGGGCTGCTCGAGGCCGGCATCGACTGCATCGAGCACGGCACCGGCCTCGACGAGCGCCAGCTCGACGCTGATGGTCGAGCGCGGCGCCGCGCTGGTGCCGACCGTCATGCAGACCGAGAAGTTCCCGCGAGTACGCCTGGGCCGCGCGCAGGCGAAGTTCCCGACCTACGCGCGCACCATGACCGACCTGTTCCGGCGGCGCCGCGAGACGTCTGATGGCGGCGTACGACGCGGGCGTGCCGATCTACGCCGGCTCCGACAACGGCGGCGTGAGCCGGCACGGCAACCTGGCCGGCGAGGTGATCGGCGCTGGCCGCCATGGGGCTGCCGGCCGAGTACGCCCTCGGTGCCGCGTCCTGGCGGGCGCGGGAGTGGCTGGGCTGGAACGCCGACGCTCGACGAGGGTGCGCCGGCCGACTTCGTCGTCTACGACGCCGACCCGCTGCGAGGACCTGTCGGTGCTGCTGCGGCCGACCGGCCGTGGTGCTGCGCGGTCGGGTCGTCGCCTGAGCAGAGCCGACCGGAGTCCCGAGCTCGACGTCCCGGGACGCGACCAGCTGGAGCCGGCCGTTGGCGACCCGGAACCAGCGCGGCCAGTGCGGGGTCTCGCCGATGCGGCTCAGCAGGTCGGCCATCGCCGTGTCGAACCACGTGCGGTCCTCCGCGGCCCCCTGGCTCGCGGTCATCTCGGTCTCGCCGCGGAACCGCAGGGCCAGCTGCCGGGCGGTGAGGGTGAGCGTGCCGGCGTACAGCATCGTCTCGACGCAGCTTGACCTGCTCGGGGAACGCGTCGACCAGGCGGTCGTCGACCACCAGCAGGTCGCGTGACGGGTTGACCGCAGCCCGTGGAACTCGATCCAGCTGCCGACGAAGCGCATGCCCAGCTCGAGCATGCCCTCCCGGCCGTCGCGGCCGGTCCTCCTCGGCGCCCTCGTCCTCGGCGAAGCCGACCGGCTCGCCCGCGACGACCAGCTGGAGGTACTCGCCGCGGGCCTCGTCCGCGGCCGCCGGCGCCCACGCGACCGCGGGCCCGTCGGCGGCCGAAGCGAGCGGCCGGCGGGCCACCGCCGCCAGCCGGGCCTGCAGCTCGCGCGGACGGATCGGCTTGGGGATGTAGTCGTCGGCGCCGGCGTCGAATCCGGCCAGGATGTCGCCCTCCTGGGAGCGGCTGCTGATGATGACGATGTAGGTGTCGGTCGCGCTCCCGGACCCGGCGGGTGACCTCGAGGCCGTCCATCCGGGGCATGGTGACGTCGATGGTCGCCAGCACCGGCCGGTGCCGGAGCGCGAGGGCGAGGCCGTCCGGGCCGTTGGTCGCGCTGACGACCTGGAAGCCGGCCGCCGTCAGCACGGTCTCGAGCAGGTCGAGGGTGTCCTCGTCGTCGTCGATGACCAGGGCGACCGGCGTGGGCCCCGCGGAGCGTTCGGACACAGGGGGAGTATCGCAAGCGGTGGGGTCGTTCACGCGCCCCTGGGGCGTGGCTGGCGCGTCGACCAGAGGATGCCGGTGACCAGGAGGACGACGAACCCGGCCAGGCCGAGGAGCCCGGGGACGAGGATCGCGACCAGGATGCCGACCACGTAGCTGCCGATGCGCGGCATCGGTCCGATGAGCACCGTGTCGCCGCCCGCGACGCCCCGGGGGCCGTTGAAGGGGCTACAGGTCACCTCGAGGCGACCCGAGCCCGGGTCGAAGCGCTGCACCCCGGTGAAGTCGCCGTTGGAGTCCGACCGGGTGAAGGTACCCGCTGACGCGGCCCATCGGGACCTGCTGCCCGGTGGCGAGGTCGACCACCCGGCAGGACTGTCCGGCCGAGCTCGTCCACAGCATCCGGTCCCCGTCGGTGCCCACCGTGACCCGGTGTGGCTGGCCGTCGACGGAGACCGTGGCATCGGTGTGGAGGAAGCCGACCAGCAGCCAGACGAACATGCCGACCGCGACCGCCGCGGCGGCGAGGATCGAGCCCGATGCCGACGACGAACCAGGCCGCGCTCGGGCGGTACTTCGCCGGCGGGGGCCGGTAGCCGGGCGGGTAGCCTGACGGCGGCAGGTCGGTCATGGCGCCACTGTGCCCGATTTCGGGCCGGGTCGTGGCGTCTGGCAGACTTGGCCGCTGAGTCCTGCGCGCCCGGACCCTCTCACCCGGACGCCGCAGTGCCCGCCGAAGACCCCGAGCCGGTGCTTTCCCCACCTGGCGACGGGAGCTTCACCCACACACGAATTCCGAGGAGACACCACAGACGTGGCCGTCAAGATCCGTTTGAAGCGCCTGGGCAAGGTCCGGGTGCCGCAGTACCGCATCGTCGTCGTCGACTCGCGCAAGAAGCGCGACGGCCGGGTGATCGAGGAGATCGGCAAGTACCACCCCAAGGAGGACCCGTCGTACATCGACGTCGTCTCCGACCGGGCGCAGTACTGGCTCGGCGTCGGCGCGCAGCCGTCGCGAGGCCGTCGCGCAGATCCTCAAGATCACCGGCGACTGGCAGAAGTTCAAGGGCCATGCCGGGCGCGGAGGGCACCCTCAAGGTCGCCGAGCCCAAGCGCGACAAGCTCGAGATCTTCAACGAGGCGCTCAAGGAGGCCGCGAGCGAGCCGAAGGGCGAGGCCGTCACCAAGAAGGCCGCCGACGAAGAAGGCCGAGCCCAAGGCCGAGGAGCCCGCTGCCGAGCCCGCTGCCGAGCCCGACTGCCGAGGAGGCCCCGGCGGCCGCCGAGGTGCCCGGCGTCCGAGACGCCCGAGGGCGCCACGGCCGAGGCCGAGGCCGAGGAGGCCGCCGAGAAGCCGGCGACCGACCCGACCGAGGCGGAGCGAGACCTGAGCGCCATGCTCGCCGAGGCGCTCGAGCACCTGGTGCGCGGCGTCGTCGACCACCCCGACGACGTGAGCGTCCGGGACAAGCAGCTGCGCCGCGGCTCGATCCTCGAGGTGCGGGTGCACCCCGACGACCTCGGCAAGGTGATCGGCCGGGGCGGGCGCACCGCCACGGCGTTCCGCACCGTGGTCTCCGCGCTCGCGGGCCGCGGTGGCGCGCGCGTCGACTTCGTCGACGTCGACCGCCGCTAGCGACACCAGGTCTCGATACGTGATCGCTCGTCCCCCGGAAACCGCGGGCGACGAGCGGCCGTGTCGAGGCCCGTTCGTGCATTCGAGGGAGTGAGCAGCGTGGACACATCGAGGTGGTGGTGGGCCGGGTCGGCAAGCCGCACGGCCTCCGCGGCGAGGTCACCGTCGACGTGCGCACCGACGAGCCGGAGCGGCGGTTCGCGCCCGGGTCGGTGCTGCGCGCCGAGCCGCCCGCGCGGCTCGGCGTAGCCCCCTGCGCACGCTGACCGTCGCCGCGGCCCGGTGGCACCAGTCGGTGCTGCTGGTTCGGTTCGAGGAGATCGGCCGACCGCACCGCCGCCGAGGCGGCCCGCGGGATCCTGCTGCATGCGGAGATCGACTGCCGACGCCTCGCCCGAGGACCCCGACGAGTTCTACGACCACCAGCTGGTCGGGCCTCGCGGCGTACGACGTCGACGGCGCCGCCCTCGGCGAGGTGACCGCGCTGGTGCACGGCGGCGCCCAGGACCTGCTGACCGTCCGCACCCCGACGGCCGCGACGCGCTGGTGCCGTTCGTGAAGGCACTGGTGCCCGAGGTCGACCTGGCCGGCCGGACGGGTCGTGGTCGCCGACCGCCCCGGCCTGGTCGCGCCGCTGCCCGAGGACGACCGAGCTCGAGTGCGGATCGACCTCGTCACGATCTTCCCCGACTACCTCGCCCCGCTCGAGCTCTCCCTGGCCGGCAAGGCGCGGGACAAGGGCCTGCATCGACGTGCGCGTCCACGACCTGCGCGGACTGGACCCACGACCGGCACCGCACCGTCGACGACACGCCGTACGGCGGCGGCGCCGGCATGGTGATGAAGCCCGAGCCGTGGGGCGAGGCGTTCGACGAGCTGCTCGCAGTCGACGGGCGCCACGGTCGTCGTGCCGACCCCGTCGGGCCGGCCGTTCACCCAGGCGGTCGCGCGCGACCTGGCCACCCGGGACCGGCTCGTCTTCGCCTGCGGCCGCTACGAGGGCATCGACCAGCGGGTGCTCGACGAGGCCGCGCGCCCGCGGCCGAGGTGCGTCGAGGTCTCGCTCGGCGACTACGTCCTCAACGGGGGCGAGGTGGCCGCGCTCGCGATCACCGAGGCGGTGGTGCGCCTGCTGCCCGGCTTCATGGGCAACGCCGAGTCGCTGGTCGAGGAGTCGCCACGAGGACGGCCTGCTGGAGTACCCCGTCTACACCAAGCCGGCCTCCTGGCGCGGCCGCGAGGTGCCCGCCGGTGCTGCTCTCCGGCGACCACGCCGCGATCGCCGCCTGGCGGCACGAGCAGGCGGTACGCCGTACGGCGCGAGCGCCGGCCCGACCTGCTGCCCGCCTCGGTGCTGCTCGACGACGTCGAGATGCGGCCGGCGTCCGCCCGGCCGACGCGGGCGAGCTGTCACGTGCTGCAGCGGGCCTGCTGGGTGCAGGAGCAGCACGACAACCCCGGCGTGCGCATCCCCGCGCTGCACGAGACGCTCGACGACTGCGCGGCCTGGGTGGCGCGCGACACCGTCCTGGTGGCCCGTTCGGGCGGACGCCTGGTCGGCGCCGTCGCGGGCGGCCCTGGCCGGCGAGGCGTGGGAGATCGGCCGGCTGATGGTCGCCCCCGACCTGCCGGGCCGCGGCCTCGGCCGCGCCCTGCTCGAGCCGGATCGAGGCGCTGCGCCGCCGGCGGGCGCGACGACGTACGCGCTGGTCACCGGCGCGGGCAGCACGCGCAACCAGCGGATGTACAAGAAGGCCGGCTACCGGCTGCGCGGCGAGGTCGGAGCCGCGGGGTCGTCCGGCTGACCAACCGGGCCGATCGCGGATTTCGGGCGCCTCCGACCGCCGCTGTGGCAGACTTGACCCTCGGTCCAGCCGGCCAAACAGGGATCGCCCCGGGGACGTCGTCCACGAGGGGGATCCGCGCCGGCTCCTGCCACAGGGGGAGCCTGGCGCCGCCGGCCACGCAGGCTGGATCCCCAACTGAACCGATTTCCCCGTACCGCGGCTGACCTGTGGCACTCGCGAGGAGAGACATGAGCAACGTCATCGCCGAGCTCGGCAACTCGATCAAGCGCACCGACGTCCCGGACTTCCGCGCCGGTGACACCGTCAAGGTCCACGTGAAGGTCGTCGAGGGCAACCGCTCCCGCGTCCAGGTCTTCCAGGGTGTCGTGATCCGCGTCCAGGGCTCCGGCATCGGCCGCAGCTTCACCGTCCGCAAGGTCTCCTTCGGCGTCGGCGTCGAGCGCACCTTCCCGCTGAACTCCCCGATCTTCGAGCAGATCGAGGTCGTGACCCGCGGTGACGTCCGCCGCGCGAAGCTCTACTACCTGCGCAACCTGCGCGGCAAGGCCGCGAAGATCAAGGAGCGCCGCGAGGCCTGAGCGGATCTCTCAGGCCACCCGCGTTAGCCTCTGCGCGTGATCTCCGAAGACCGCGACCCGACGTCCGCCGCCGATCCGACGAGTCGGCGTCGCGGTCGTCGTCGGTTCCGGCCGGGAGCGGTCCCGCAAGAAGAAGCACCTGCCGGTCTGGCAGGAGACGATCCTGCTGCTCGGCATCGCGCTGGTGCTGGCGATCGTCATCAAGGCGCTGTTCGTCCAGGCCTTCTACATCCCGTCGGAGTCGATGGAGCCGGGCCTGGTCAAGAACGACCGGATCCTGGTCGAGAAGGCGTCGTACTGGTTCGGCGGCACCCCGCAGCGCGGGGACGTCGTGGTCTTCAAGGACCCGGGCGGCTGGCTCAGCCGCGAGGAGTCGGCCGGCCCCACCAACGACGTCGCCAAGGTGCTGTCCAAGGTCGGGCTCTACCCGACCGGCGGCCACCTGGTGAAGCGGGTGATCGGCGTCGCCGGCGACGTCATCAACTGCTGCGACAAGCAAGGGCCGGCTGCTGGTCAACGGGCAGCCGCTCGACGAGAAGCACGTACGCCCGGACTCGGCGGCGCCGACTGCTACGGGCCGATGCCGTCGGGCTCCGCAGTGCGACTGGACGGTCGGGCCCGATGCCCGACGGGCCACATCTTCGTGATGGGCGACAACCGCAGCAACTCGGCCGACTCCACGGTCCACATGTGCCTCAGGACCGACCGACTGCACCAAGGACCCGTACATCGACGACCGACCGACGTGGTCGGCAAGGTGTTCGTGCTGCTCTGGCCGAGCGACCACTTCCGTTCCTGCACCGGCCCGCCACGTTCGCCGACGTCGCCGGACGCCTCCGCGTCCAGGGGTGCGGCCTCGGGTCGTGAGCGAGCTGCCCCGCGGATCCACGATCCGCAAGGACGCCGGGCTCTACGGCTACGAGCGCGCCCTGCGCCGCCACGGCATCGAGCCGATCGCCGGGGTCGACGAGGCCGGCCGCGGCGCCTGCGCGGGCCCGCTGGTGGCCGGGGCCGCGATCCTGCCGGCCGGCAGGGCCGGCATCGTGCCGGGACTCGCCGACTCCAAGCTGCTCACCGAGAAGGCCCGCGAGCGCTGCTACGAGCAGATCGTCCGAGCGTGCGCTGTCGTGGTCGGTGGTGGTGGTCTCGCACGAGGAGTGCGACCGGCTCGGCATGCACGTGGCCAACATCGAGGCGCTGCGGCGGGCCGTGGCGCTGCTCGACCTGCCGCCGGCGTACGTCCTCACCGACGGGTTCCCGGTCGACGGGCTCGGCGTGCCCGGGCTGGCGGTCTGGAAGGGCGACCGGGTGGCGGCCTGCATCGCCGCCGCGTCGGTGCTGGCGAAGGTCACCCGCGACCGGATCATGACCGAGCTCGACGCCCAGTGGCCGGCGTACGACTTCAAGACCCACAAGGGCTACATCACCGACGAGCACGCCGCCGCGCTGACCGAGCACGGGCCGTCGCCCGGTGCACCGGATGCGGTTCGTCAACGTCCGCCGCGCCGCGGGCCTCGAAGCCGCCATGCCCGACGCTGGTCCACGCGGGGAGCTGAGACGTCGCCGGGGGGGCATGGATGAGCGCCGAGGACCTCGAGAAGTACGAGACCGAGATGGAGCTGACGCTCTACCGCGAGTACCGCGACGTGGTCGGGATCTTCAAGTACGTCGTCGAGACCGACCGCCGCTTCTACCTGTGCAACCAGGTCGACGTGAAGGCCCGCACCGAGGCCGGCGACGTGTTCTTCGAGGTCTCGATGAGCGACGCGTGGGTGTGGGACATGTACCGGCCCGGCGCGGTTCGCCAAGAACGTCAAGGTGCTCACGTTCAAGGACGTCAACGTCGAGGAGCTCAGCCCCGCGGAGATCGAGCCGCCCAAGGACTGAGGTCGTCCCTCACTGGACCAGACCAGTGGAGTCGAGCGCCGCCTTCGGGGTATGAGTGGCGCATGGGGTGGGGAGTGGCCCGTCGGCGGCGCGCCGGCAGGTGGCCTGACGAGCGCGGCGCCGCGGCGGTCGAGTTCGCGCTCGTCGTACCGTTCCTGCTGCTGATCCTGTTCGGGATCATCAGCTACGGCTACATGCTGAGCTTCCGGCAGACCCTGTCCCAGGCGGCGTCCGAGGGTGCACGCGCGGCCGCAGGTGCGCCGAGCACGGCGCTGGCCAGCTCGGCCGCGCTGAGTGCGGTCACGGACTCGCTGAGCCAGTACGGGATGACCTGCAACGCCGGTTACCTCACCTGTTCGGCGAAGGTCGACGGATGCGACGGGGATGCCAGTCATGACTGCATCACGGTCGTGGTGTCGTACCCGTACAAGGACCACGCGCTCCTCCCGACGTTCCCCGGGCTGGGGATCGTGATGCCCGACGAGCTGGCCTACACCTCGGTCGCTCGGGTGAACTGATGCGCTGGCGCCGTTCCGAGCGGGGGGCCGTGGCGATCGTCGTCGCCGTGGTCACCGTCGCGGTCCTTCTTCCGGTGAGCGCGCTTGCGGTCGACATCGGGATGCAGCGGGTCGCTCGCCGGGACATGCAGGCCCTCGCCGACCAGGTGGCGCTCGACCTCGCACGCCAGCTGGACGGGAAGACGCCGGCGAGCACGGTCTACTCCACGATCGGCACGCTCGCTGACGAGAGCGCCTCGCGGAACGGCGGCAACAGCTTCAGCGACGGTGCCAGCGTCTCGGCTGTCCTGGGGACGATCGACACCGCGAAGTTCGGCGAGAGCGGCTACTTCACGGAACTTGCCACGAGCTCGGCGGACGTGCCGACCGCCGTACAGGTGACGGCGTCGACCACCGTGGACTTCGCGTTCGCTGTCGGGAGCGGGGGAGTGACGCGTACGTCCATCGCCACCGCTGACTCCGCCGCCTGCTTCCAGCTCGGGTCGTACGCACTCCGACTGGCCTCCTCCAACTCGCCGCTCCTGAGCGGTCTGTTGAACGACGTCATCGGCGCGAACGTGGACGCCGCGAGCTACGAGGCGCTGGCCACCGCGGACGCGGACGTGCCGCTGGCCGACCTGGCCACCGAGCTGGGGTTGGGCAGCGCCGACGAGCTCGGCGGTGCGTCGGTGTCGTTGCACGACCTGTACGTCGCCGTCCAGCACGTGCTCGCCAACAACGGACGCTCTGCCGAGGCGGACGTCGTCGGGGTCCTGGCTGCGTCGGCCAGCGGCTCGGGGAGCCTCGCGCTCGCGAACGTGCTCGACGTCGCCTCCGGTGGCAATGCGGTGGCGAGCGCCTCACTGCGGGCGCTCGACCTGATCGCGACGAGCGCGTTCCTCGCCAACGGGGAGAACCTCCTTTCCGTGCCGAGCGCCACCGTGGATCTGCTGGGACTCTCCGCCGTCACGTCGTCGCTGAAGCTGCTCGAAGGCAAGCAGGTCGCCTGCGGCAAGATCGGCAGTGCTCAGGCCACCACCTCGCAGCTCGACCTGAGCCTCGAGGGCAAGCCCACGACGCTGCCGTCGATCCTCGGCCTGGCCGCAACCACGCCCACCGCGAGCACCCTCGACCTGTCCGTGGCCAGCGGCTCCGGAACGCTCGCGGACATCGTCTGCGGTGCCGAGACCGCGGCCAGCCCGAGCGGCGTCGACGTGGCCACGACGAGTGGTCTGGTCGATCCGCTCACATTGACCGTTCCCGTGCATCTGGATGGATCCCTCGCCGGCGTGGGGGTGTCCCTCGACGTGACCGTGACCGTCAAGGCGCCGGCCGGGACCTCCTCATCAACGGCTTCCGTGCGGGTGCCGACCACCAACAGCACCTGGGCGGACCCCACGGAGACGGGTGGCACGCTCGGTCTCAGCGGAGGCACGGTCACCGCGGTCGACTCGAACCTCAACATCTCCCTCGGACTTCTCGGCACCTTGGGGTTGTCGGTGTCGGCGATCGAGGACCAGGTGGTGGCCTTGATCGTCGATCCCTTGGTGGCGTCGATCGACAGCCAGCTCCTGCACCCGCTGTCCGAGCTTCTCGGGCTGCGCCTCGGCGGTCTCGATGTCTTCGGCATCGAGGCTCCCGTCTGCAGCAACCCGGCGATCGTGGGCTGAGCCGCCGGCCCGCTCGCCGTCCACAGGGTTGCCCCGGATCACCGGATCCACAGCCCTGGTCCTCGCCGCCGCGCACCGTCGTCGAGCCCGGGGACGCTGGGGTCCAGGAGGTCACGGACATGACGAAGACGGCAGTGGGCGCGATCAAGCAGGCGCTCGGCGGCGTACGGCGAGGAGCTGGCCGAGCGCCACCTGGTCGGGCAGGGCATGGTGCTGCTCGACCGCAACTGGCGCTGCGACGAGGGCGAGATCGACCTGGTGCTGCGCGACGGCGACGTGCTGGTCGTGTGCGAGGTCAAGACCCGCACGAGCACCGACTACGGCACGCCCCACGAGGCGGTCACCGAGGCCAAGCTCGACGCGGCTGCGCCGGCTGGCGGTCCCGCTGGGTCGAGGACGCGCGGCGTCGCGCGTGCCCGACATCCGGATCGACCTGGTCGGGCATCGTCGCGTCCGCGCCGGGGCCCGTCGCAGGTCGAGCACGTCCGGGGGATCGGCTGATGGCCGTTCGCGACCGCCCACACGGTCTCGCTGCACGGTGCCGTGGGCCACCTCATCGACGTCCAGGCCGACGTGTCCCCGGGCAAGGTCGGCGTGACCATGGTCGGCCGCGCCGACACCACCATCAACGAGGCGCGCGACCGGTGCCGGATGGCGATCATCAACAGCCGGCTCGACTGGCCGGCGACCAAGCGGATCACGATCCTGCTGTCGCCGGCCGACCTGCTCAAGAGCGGCACGCACTTCGACCTCGCCGTCGCGGTCTCGGTCCTGGCCGCCGCCGGGAGCCTGCCCGCCGGCGCGACTGGCCGGCACGGCGTTCATCGGTGAGCTCACCCTCGACGGCAGCCTGCGCGCGGTCGCCGGCGTGCTGCCCGATGGTGCTGGCCGCGGCCGAGCGGGGCATCCGCACCGTCTTCGTGCCCGAGCCCCAGGCGGACGAGGCGCGCGATGGTGCCCGGCATCGACGTGATCGGCGTCCGCTCGCTGGCCCAGGTGGTGGCGGTGCTGCGCGGCGACGACGGTTCCCGAGGCGCCCCCGGTGGCGCCCATGTCGGGTGCCCGGCTGCTCGCGTGGCGCGGCCAGGAGCGGCTCGAGGAGCTCGACCTGGCCGACCTCCTCGGCATCGACGACGCCCGGTACGCCGTCGAGGTGGCCGCGGCCGGCGGGCACCACCTGCTGCTGTCGGGGCCCAAGGGCTGCGGCAAGACCAGCCTCGCCGAGCGGATCCCACGGCATCCTGCCCGACCTGAGCCGTGCCGAGTCCGCTCGAGCTCAGCGCGCTCACTCGCTCGCGGGCATGCTCGACCCGGGCGGCCGGGCTTCCCGACGCGGCCGCCGTTCTCGCGCGCCCCACCACGACGCGAGCAAGGCGAGCCTCATCGGCGGCGGCATCGGCCCGGTGCGGCCCGGCGAGGTCAGCCGGGCCCACTGCCGGAGTCCTCTTCCTCGACGAGTTCCCGCTGTTCCGCTCCGACGTCATCGAGGCGCTGCGCCAGCCTCTGGAGAACGGCGATGTCACGGTGGCTCGCCGCGACGAGTCGGTCGACCCTCCCGGCCCGCGGCATGATCGTGCTGGCCGGCGAACCCGTGCCCGTGCGGCGACTACTCCGCCGACGTCCGGCAGAACCGCTGCAGCTGCCGCGAGGTGCAGCGTCGCGACTACCGCACCAAGGTCACCGGCCCGTCGCCGACCGGGTCGACATCGTCCGGCACCTGCCGCCGCTGCGCCGGCACGACGGCGTGGCCGACCTGCGCAGCCCCCGAGTCGTCGGCGCAGGTCCGCCGCCGGGTCGAGGACGCGCGGGCGCGCCAGGCGGCGCGCTACGCCGACGAGAGCTGGCGCCTCAACGGGCACGTGCCCGGGGCCGGTGCTGCGCGAACGGTGGCCACTGGACCGGGCCGGGCAGCGCCTGGTCGACGACGCAGCTGTACGACGGTCGGCTGAGCCGCCGCGGCGCCACCCGGGTCCACCGCCTCGCATGGACCGTCGCGGACCTGCGGCGCCTGGACCGGCCCGGCCTGGACGAGGTCGACACCGCGCTGCGGCTGCGCACCGGCGACCCGCTGCTCGCTCTCGATGCTGGACGCGGGTCGGATGACCGCGCCCCGAGGACGAGCGCCTGGCCCGGATCGCGCTGAGCGCGCTCGGCGAGCCCGGCGACCCGAGGATGGCCCAGCTGGTCAGCGACCTGGGGCCGCTCACGGTCCGCGACAGCGTCCTCGCCGGGAAGGACGTCCGGGACCTGCAGACCGACCCGCAGGCGCGCCGCTCGGTCACCGACCCCGACCGGACCCTCGCCGACGCGACCCGGCTCGGCCTGCGCTTCGTCGTCCCTGGCGACGACGAGTGGCCGGCACAGCTCGACGACCTGGTCTTCGCCGAGCCCCTGCAGAACCGCGGCGGCGTGCCCCTCGGGCTCTGGGTGCGCGGTCCGGCCCGGCTCGACGAGCTGGCCGGGTCGGTGGCGGTCGTCGGGTCCCGGTCGGCCACCACGTACGGCGCGGACGTCGCCGCGGACATCGCGACCACCATCGCCGAGTCGGGCCGGTCCGTGGTGTCGGGTGCCGCGTTCGGCATCGACCAGGCCGCCCACCGCGGTGCGCTGGCCGGCGGGGGATCCACGGTGGCGGTGCTCGCCTGCGGAGCGGACCGGGTCTACCCGATGGCGCACCGCCAGCTCATCGAGCACATCGCCGCCCACGGCGCGGTGGTGTCCGAGTCGCTGCCCGGCTGGTCGCCGACCAAGCTGCGGTTCCTGTCCCGCAACCGGCTGATCGCCGCCCTGACCGCGGGCACCGTCGTGGTCGAGGCCGCCGTGCGCAGCGGTGCGCTGAACACCGCGAACTGGGCGAGCCGCCTCAACCGGCACCTGCTCGGCGTACCCGGTCCGGTGACCAGCGCGGCGTCGCAGGGAGTGCACCACCAGATCCGCTCCGGCGCCGCGACGCTGGTGACCGGCGGAGCCGACGTGCTGGAGGCCGTCGGCGCGTCGGGCGAGCACCTGGGCGCCGAGCCGCGTGGCCCCGTGCGCACCCGCGACCGGCTCTCCACCCGGCAGCAGCAGGTGCTCGACGCCGTGCCCGCCGTCCGGGCGGCGCCGGAGGCGTCGATCGCACGCACGGCCGGGATCGCCCTCGCCGACGCCCGCGGGGCGCTGGCCGCGCTCGCCGACCTCGCGCTGGTCGAGCAGCAGCCGGGAGGGTGGCGGCTCGCCGCGCTCGCTCACGAGTAGCAGGCAGCCGGGTTCCTAGACTCGGCCCGTGAGCGAGGAGGAGCAGCCGACCGAGCTGCCCGAGCCGATGAGCCGGGTGCTCGGCGAGTACGAGCGGCACCTCGTCGCCGAGCGGGACCTGAGCGCGCACACCGTCCGCGCCTACGTCGCCGACGTCGCCGGACTGCTCGACCACGCCGCCCGGCTCGGGCACACCGACGTCGCCACGCTCGACCTGCGCACGCTGCGCAGCTGGCTGGCCAAGCAGCAGACGCTCGGCCGGTCCCGCACCACCCTGGCCCGGCGCGCCACGGCGGCGCGGGTCTTCACCGCCTGGCTGGCGCGCACCGGCCGGGCCCCGGTCGACGTCGGCGCGAGCCTGGGGTCGCCCAAGGCCCACCAGACCCTGCCGCCGGTGCTGCGCGCCGACGAGGCGGCCGCGCTGGTGCGGGCGGCCGCCGAGCGGGCCGACGACGGCAGCCCGGTCGGCCTGCGCGACGTCGCGATGCTCGAACTGCTCTACGCCACCGGCATCCGGGTGGGCGAGCTGGTCGGCCTGGACGTCGACGACATCGATCGCGAGCGCAACGTGATCCGGGTGTTCGGCAAGGGCCGCAAGGAGCGCACCGTCCCGTTCGGCCGCCCCGCGGCCCGCGCGGTCGACTTCTGGCTGAAGTGGGGCCGACCCGAGCTGGTCGTCCCCGACAGCGGGCCCGCGGTCTTCCTGGGGGCGCGCGGCAAGCGGATCGACCAGCGTGCGGTCCGCACGGTCGTGCACCGGCGGATCGCGGACGTGCCCGGCGCCCCCGACATCGGCCCGCACGGCCTGCGCCACACCGCCGCCACCCACCTGCTCGAGGGGGGCGCGGACCTGCGCTCGGTGCAGGAGCTGCTCGGGCACGCGTCACTGGCCACCACGCAGCTCTACACCCACGTCACCACCGACCGGCTGCGGCGGGCCTACCAGCAGGCGCACCCGCGGGCGTGAGGCTGAGTAGCGCCGGGACAGGTCAGGACGGAGCCACCGCCGTCAGGCCAGCCTCCGCAGCGGCGTGGGCCAGGCGCTCGTCGTAGGCGACGAGAAGGTCGACGTCCTCCCGCAATGCCGTGGCCAGGTGGATCGCATCGAGGCTGCGCAACGAGGCGGGTCCTACCGCCGCGGCCAACCTGAGCACTGCGCGTGAGGCCTCCGCGAGATTGACCATCTCGACCACCGCGGAGACCTTCTCCTCCGCCACGCCGCGGCGTCGAGCCGCACGGCGAAGCTCGGTCTCGAAGAGGTTCGACGACACGAAGTCCGCCGCCGCCCGCTCCTCCAGGTAGGCCACGAGCGCAGCACTCTCCGGTTCGGCCACGACGAGCTTCACCGCCGCCGACGTGTCGAGGTAGATCTTCACGTCCGTTCCCCGCGGAGCTCCGAGAGCGCCTCGCTCAGCGTCGGTGATCCCGGCGGGGCCTGCGCCGGCTCCAGCTCCGACCATCCACCCCTGCGGACGGCCGGCTTCACGATCCGGAGGTTCCAGGTCGCCGCGGCGCCGGGCGGGGTCAGCACCGCGACCACCTCTCCCTTGTTGGTGATCTCGAAGGACTCGCCCGCCGCCACCCGGCGCAAGATCTCCGAGCTGTCGTTGCGGAGCCGACGGTGGGGGATGCGTTCCATCAGGCCGCCTCTCATGCTGCGCTCGCTAGGTGTAGCAACCGTAGCAACGGCTGCCAGTCGGCGTAGGGGAGCCGCGGCGGCCGCCACCGCGGCGCGACCGCCGGCCCGCCGGGCACTACGCCTACCGGATCCTCACGCCACAGCGGCAGCAGCCGCACCGGTCCGGCGCCCACCAGGCGCAGGGGATCGAGGTAGGTCGCCGCGCCCTCGATCCATCCCCAGTGCAGGCAGGCGCGCGGAGGCAGTGCGAGCCGGCCGCCTCCAGCGCCCGATCCGATCGCCGGCGGCCACGGCGTCGCCGGCGGTGACACCGGGGTCGACCGGCTCGTACGTCGTGCGGGTGCTGCCGTGGTCGACCACGACGACCCCACGGCCGGCGAGCACGCCCGCCCAGGACACGCGTCCCGCGAGCGCGGCGCGCACCGGCTGACCGGGACGGCCGAGCAGGTCCACGCCCCGGTGGCCGGCGCCCCACGGGTCCTCGGGAGGGTCGAAGCCGCGCACCACCTCGGGCTCGGGCGTGAGCGGCCAGACGCCGACCGGATCGGGGGTGCCGCCCGGGCGGCACCGGGAGACCAGGAGAGCCGCGAACACGGCGAGGACGAGGGCGAGACGGGTGGCCAGGCCCGAGCCTGCGCCGGAGGCCGGCCGGGCGCGCCGGTGCCGACGTAGCCTGGGGAGGGCCGTGCCGGAGCGGCTCCTGTGGAGGGTTGCGGGCGATTACCGGTGGACCCGTGGCGTCGACTACTCTGGTCGAAGCAATCCTTGCGGATTGACTTCGCACGCTCGCAGACCGCGACGGGCCCTGGAACTTCGAGGACCCGACCACCCGTGGGCGACGACCCTCAGTCCGGCTGAAAGCTTCGGCCGGTCGGGTCGCGCGCAGGCGTCAGGGCCGAGGGCACCCGCCCGAGGCAGCAACTGAAAACCAACAGGACCACCCTCCGGCCGCTCCTGCCCCAAGGACGGCGCGCGGAGGCGTGCTCCGCAGACACAGGAGATCCCCATGGCAGTCGTGACCATGCGCCAGCTTCTCGAGAGCGGCGTCCACTTCGGGCACCAGACCCGGCGCTGGAACCCGAAGATGAAGCGCTTCATCATGACCGAGCGCAACGGCATCTACATCATCGACCTGCAGCAGTCGCTGGCCTACATCGACCGCTCCTACGCCTTCATCAAGGAGACCGTCGCCAAGGGCGGCACCATCATGTTCGTCGGCACCAAGAAGCAGGCGCAGGAGGCGATCGCCGAGCAGGCGACCCGCGTCGGCATGCCCTACGTCAACCAGCGCTGGCTGGGCGGCATGCTCACCAACTTCCAGACCGTGCACCAGCGGATCAACCGCCTCAAGGAGCTCGACGAGATCGACTTCGACGACGTCGCGGGCAGCAGCCGCACCAAGAAGGAGCTGCTGCAGATGCGCCGCGAGCGCGACAAGCTGAACAAGTCGCTCGGCGGCATCCGCGAGATGAGCCGGACGCCCGCCGCGGTGTGGATCGTCGACACCAACAAGGAGCACCTCGCCGTCGAGGAGGCGCGCAAGCTGCGCATCCCGATCATCGGCATCCTGGACTCCAACTGCGACCCCGACCAGGTCGACTTCCCGATCCCGGGCAACGACGACGCCATCCGCGCCGTCGGCCTGCTGACCCGCGTGGTCGCCGACGCCGTCGCCGAGGGCCTCATCGCCCGCTCCGGTGCCAAGGCCGGGCGAGGGCACCGAGGCCGTCGGTGCCGAGGAGCCGCTGGCCGAGTGGGAGCGCGAGCTGCTGGGCGGCGAGGCCGAGCAAGGCCGCCGTCGAGGCGACCGGTGGCGAGGCCACCGAGGAGACCCCGGCCGCCGAGGCCACCGGCGCCTCCTCCGAGGCCGCCGAGAGCGCCGAGGCTGCCGAGCAGGCCGCCGACAGCAGCGAGGCTGCCGAGCCGGCCGCCGACCGCAGGAGGCGCCGAGCAGGCCGCCGACAGCAGCGAGGGTGCCGAGCCCGCCGTCGCGCCGGCCGAGCAGGCCTGACCCACCACCACCGGCCCGTCAACGGCTGAGAACTTCGAGGAAGAAGGAACATGGCGAACTTCTCCGCTGCCGACGTCAAGAAGCTCCGCGAGCTCACCGGCGCCGGCATGATGGACTGCAAGAAGGCGCTGGACGGAGTCCGACGGCGACTTCGACAAGGCCGTCGAGATCCTGCGCGTCAAGGGCGCCGCCAAGGCCGCCAAGCGCGGCGCCGAGCGCGAGGCCTCCGCCGGCCTGGTCGCCCACGCCCCGGGCGTGCTGGTCGAGCTCAAGTGCGAGACCGACTTCGTGGCCAAGGGCGACGACTTCGTCGGCGCCGCGCAGCAGATCGCCGACGCGGCCGCCGAGGCCAAGCCGGCCGACGTCGAGGCGCTCAAGCAGGTCCAGCTCGGCGACCAGACGCGTCGGCGAGGTCGTCGAGGGCCTCGCGGTGTCGATCGGCGAGAAGATCGAGCTGGGCCAGCTACGCCCACTTCGACGGCCCGGTCGTCGCCTACATGCACAAGCGTGCCGCCGACCTCCCGCCGGCCGTCGGCGTGTCCTGGTCGAGTACGAGGGCGACGCCGACGCCGCCCGCGGCGCCGCGATGCAGATCGCCGCGATGCGCCCGCAGTACCTCACCCGCGAGGAGGTGCCCGCCGGACGTCGTCGCCAAGGAGCGGGAGATCGCCGAGGCCACCTCGCGCGAGGAGGGCAAGCCCGAGCAGGCGATCGCCAAGATCACCGAGGGTCGCCTCAACGGCTTCTTCAAGGAGGTCGTCCTCCTCGAGCAGCCGTCGGTGACCGAGAACAAGAAGACCGTCAAGGCGGTCCTCGACGAGGCCGGCACCACCCTGAAGCGGTTCGCCCGCTTCGAGGTCGGCGCCTGACCCGAGCGTACCACCCGGTGAGGCCGGGCCGGCGAGAGCAGTGACTCGCCGGCCCGGCCTCGCGGCATTTGCGAGCCGCGGCCCCGGCCGGCGGCGAGGGTCCGTCTGCGATCCGCGGACGGGTCGTCGCCATTCACCCGGGAGAGCACGCATGGGATTCATGGACAAGGTCCGCGGCCAGTTCATCGACATCGTCGAGTTCCTCGACGACAGCCGCGACACCCTCGTCTGGCGGTTCCCGCGCCAGGGCAACGAGATCAAGATGGGCGCCCAGCTGGTCGTCCGCGAGGGCCAGGTCGCCGTCTTCGAGAACGAGGGGCAGATCGCCGACGTGTTCATCGCCCGGCACCTACACCCTCGAGACGAGAACCTGCCGATCCTGTCCGACCTCAAGGGCTGGAAGTACGGCTTCAACTCGCCGTTCAAGGCCGAGGTCTACTTCGTCGGCACCCGGCAGTACACCGACCTGAAGTGGGGCACCCAGAACCCGGTCACGCTGCGCGACGCCGAGTTCGGCATGGTGCGCCTGCGCGCGTTCGGCACCTACTCGCTCCAGGTCGTCGACGCGGCCAAGCTGCTGCGCGCAGCTGGTCGGCACCGACCCGCAGTTCCGCACCGACGAGGTCTCGGAGTTCCTGCGCCAGACCATCGTCGGCCAGGTGGGCACCGCGCTGGCCAACGCGAACGTCCCGATGCTCGACCTCGCCGCGAACCAGCAGGCCATCGCCGCACACGCTGGCGCGGCACGCTGACCACGCAGCCTCGCCGACATGGGCATCAGCGTGCCGCGGTTCGTGATCGAGAACATCTCGCTGCCCGCCCGAGGTGGAGGCGGCGCTCGACAAGCGCACCCAGATGGGCGTGCTCGGCGACCTCGACCAGTACACGCAGGTTCCAGGCCGCCGACGGCGATCGGCGACGCCGCGAACAACCCCGGGGGCGGCGGCGAGGGCCTCGGGCTGGGCGTCGGCATGGCCCTCGGCCAGCAGATGGCCGGTGCCCTGGCCCAGCAGCGCAGCCGGCGGCGGCCCCGCGCCGCCGCCGCTGCCCGCCGCCGCCGCGCCGTGGTTCCTCGCGCGTCGGCGGCCAGCAGGTCGGCCCGGTGCCGGCCGGTGAGCTGCCGCGCGGGTTGCCGCGGCGAGCTGACGCCCGACGACGCTGGTCTGGCAGCAGGGCATGGCCGGCTGGACCGCCGGCCGTCGAGGTGCCCGCGCTCGGCCGGGCTGTTCGGCGCCGCGCCCCCGCCGCTGCCGCCCACGCCGCCCGCCCCGCCGCCCGCCCCCGCCGCCGCGCCCCGTCGACCGAGGGGCGTCCGGTGAGCGACCGGACGCGGCCACGAGCCCCCGGCCCTCCGCCGCTCAGCGCCTCCTGTCCCTCCTGCGGCGCCCAGACGACCTACGCGCCGGGCACCGAGGTGCTGCAGGTGCGCCTCGTGCGGGGCCGAGCACGCCATCGCGGACGACCGGAGGCGACGATCGACGAGCACTCCTACGACGCGTGGGAGTCGCCGCACGGCGACCGTCGACGTCGCGACGATCGCCGGGCAGGTGCTGCGCTGCACGGGGCTGCGGCGCCGAGCACCGAGACCGTCGACCTCGCCGGCGCCTGCCAGTTCTGCGGGGGCGCGCTCGTCGCCGTCGACCGAGCCGGCCGGGCGTGGTACGCCCCCGAGGCGCGTCGTGCCGTTCCAGGTCGACCGTCCGGCGGCGCAGGACGCGTTCGGCGCCTGGGTGCGAATCGCGCCGGTTCGCGCCCGAACGCGCTGAAGCGGGTCGGCTCCACCGAGGGCCTGACGGGCACCTACGTCCCGCACTGGACCTTCGACGCCCACACCGAGACCGACTACCGGGGCCAGCGCGGCGACCACTACTGGGTCACCGTGACCCGCCAGGTGCCCGACGGCCAGCGGCGGGACCCGCACCGAGAGCCACCAGGAGATGCGGACCCGCTGGTGCCGCGCCGCGGGCCACGTGGCCGCGACTTCGACGACGTCGTCGTGCCCGCCAGCACCGGCGCGTCGACGCCGGACCGGCTGGAGAAGATGGGGCCGTGGCGCCTCGAGGACGCCCGTCCCTTCCAGCCGGAGTACCTCGCCGGCTACTCGGCGCTGCGCTACGACGTCGACCCCGACGACGGTTGCGAGCGAGCGCCCGGGCAGATGGTGCGGGGCGTCATCGAGGGCGACTGCCGCAGCGACATCGGCGGGGACGAGCAGCGGGTGACCGGCATGGACGTCACCTACTCGCCGGGCCATGTTCAAGCTGGTGCTGCTGCCGCTGTGGATCGCGACCTACCTCTACGGCGGCAAGAGCTGGCAGGTCTTGGTCAACGCCAACACCGGCGAGGTGGTCGGCGAGCGGCCCTACAGTGTCCTCAAGATCACCGTCGTCGTCCTGCCTCGGGCTGCTGGTGGTGGCCGCCGTCGTGGCGGGCGTGCTGGCCGCGCGGGGCTCCTGAGGCTCTTCGTCCTCCCTGCGGGGCATCGGATAGGTTGCTCCCGGGCCCTGCGCGGGCCCGAGCCGGACTCGACGACGACCAGGGAGGTCCCCGTGACCGGGTACAAGCGAGTCCTGCTGAAGCTCTCGGGCGAGGTCTTCGGCGGCGGCAAGGTCGGGCGTCGACCCCGACGTCGTCCAGACGATGGCTCGCGAGATCGCGGCTGTGGTCCCGGGCCGGCGTGCAGATCGCGGTGGTCACCGGCGGCGGCAACTTCTTCCGCGGCGCCGAGCTCCAGCAGCGCGGCATGGACCGGGTGCGCGCCGACTACATGGGCATGCTCGGCATCGTCATGAACTGCCTCGCGCTCCAGGACTTCCTGGAGAAGCTCGGCATCGAGACCCGGGTGCAGACCGCGATCACGATGGGCCAGGTCGCCGAGCCCTACATCCCGCGCCGGGCGATCCGGCACATGGAGAAGGGCCGCGTGGTCATCTTCGGCGCGGGCATGGGCATGCCGTTCTTCTCCACCGACACCGTGGCCGTGCAGCGGGCGCTGGAGAGCAAGTGCGACGTCGTGCTGGTGGCCAAGAACGGCGTGGACGGCGTCTACACCGCCGACCCGCACCTCGACCCGACCGCGACGAAGTTCGACGAGCTGACCTACGACGAGGCGATGACCCGCGGCCTGCGGATCATGGACCAGACCGCCTTCGCGCTCTGCGGCGAGAACAAGCTGCCGATGGTGGTGTTCGGCATGGAGCCGGAGGGCAACATCCTGCGCGTCGTGCAGGGTGAGAAGATCGGGACGCTCGTCAGCGCGGGCTGACCGCGGCAGCCGCCAGCAGCGGATCCACCCCGACGTACGCGACGAACCAGGAGCAGCCGTGATCAACGACATCCTCAACGAGGCCGACACCAAGATGGACAAGTCGGTCGAGGCGACGCGCGAGGAGTTCGCGGCGATCCGGGCCGGCCGAGCGCACCCGAGCATGTTCAGCAAGATCGTCGTCGACTACTACGGCTCGCCGACGCCGCTGCAGCAGCTCGCGTCGTTCACCGCACCGGAGGCCCGCGTCATCCTGATCGCGCCCTACGACCAGGGCTCGATGCAGAGCATCGAGCGGGCGATCCGCGACTCCGACCTCGGCGTGAACCCCGCCGACGACGGCAGGGTCATCCGCTGCGTGTTCCCCGAGCTCACCGAGGAGCGCCGCAAGGAGTACATCAAGGTCGCCCGGGCGAAGGCCGAGGACGGCCGCGTCGCGGTGCGCAACCTGCGGCGTACCGCCAAGCAGCACCTCGAGAAGCTCGAGAAGGACGGCGAGGCCGGCAAGGACGACGTCACCGGCGCCGAGAAGCGCCTCGACGGCATCACCAAGAAGCACACCGACGCCATCGACGAGATGCTCAAGCACAAGGAGCCGAGCTGCTCGAGGTCTGAGCGCTCGGTCACCCCATGAGCCGAGGTCAAGGACCACGGCCGGGCCGGCCGTGACCTGCGCGCTGCCTTCGCGAGCGCGATCGTGCTGCTCGTCGCCATCGCGCTGTCCCTGCTGTTCTGGAAGACGGCCTTCATGGTCATCGTCGCCGCGGCCGTGGTCGTGGCGACGTGGGAGATGGGCCGCGGCTTCGCGGCGAAGGGCATGGACCTGCCCGAGCAGCCGCTGATGGTCGGCGGCGTCGTCATGGTCGTCGTGGCCTACTTCTGGGGCGCGCCGGCGCTGGTCACGGCCACAGCGGTCAGCGCGCTGGTCACCATGCTGTGGCTGCTGCAGCGCGGCGTCGAGGGGTACGTCCAGAACGCCACCGCCTCGGTCTTCACGCTGGTCTACATCCCGTTCCTGGGCTCGTTCGTGGCGCTGCTGCTCTCCGAGGGCGGCACCGGCATCAACGGGCACGGTCTCGGTGATCCGGGCGTGCAGGGCATCATCACGTTCATCCTGGTCACGATCGCCTCGGACATCGGCGGGTACGTCGCCGGCGTCCTGTTCGGCAAGCACCCGATGGCCCCGGTGATCTCGCCGAAGAAGTCCTGGGAGGGCTTCGCCGGATCCACGGTCTCCTGCCTCGTGGCCGGGCTGGCTGCTGGTCGCCTACCTCCTCGACGGCGACTGGTGGGTCGGACTGCTGCTCGGCCTGATCGCGGTCGTGATGGCCACGCTCGGCGACCTGTGCGAGTCGGTCATCAAGCGCGACCTCGGCATCAAGGACATGAGCCAGGTGATCCCCGGCCACGGCGGCCTCATGGACCGGCTGGACTCGCTGCTGGCCACCGTCGCGCCGGTCTGGCTGCTGCTGCACTACCTCGTGTACTGATTGCTTCGCCCGGTCCCGCACTCCGCGACTCCGCGACTCCGACGCGAACTCACGCCGGACGACGAAACTTGCCCGCCCGGGCGGCGGTGCGTGATGGGTGTCACCGCCGGGACGACACGGCACGCCGGAGCGGCGTTCTCGGTCCGGGCGCCTAGCATTCGAGGTGATGTCCACCGACCAGGAACCCGCCGCGGAGGCCAGTGACGAGCGCCAGCTCAACTGGTGGCACCGCGACCACCCGACGTTCACCGCGATCGCCGGGTTCTTCACGGGCCTGGCCTTCGTCATCGTGGTCCCCGGGCTGTTCGCGGCCGTCCTCGGGCTGCTGCTCGACTACCAGCAGGCCGAGAACCTCTTCCCCTACGTCCTGGTCATGCTCGTGATCCCCGCCGGGCTGGTGGCCGTGCCACGCACCAGGCGGTTCGGGCTCTACCTGGTGCTCGGCATGCTCACGACCGCTGTCGTCGTCGGTGGCGTCGCCGCGCTGGTCCTCTGGTACATGGTCAACTACCAGAGTTAGGGCCGATCACCTGCCGGATGGGACACTGGTCGCCTGATGTCCGACGCAGAGCGCACCTCCCTTCCCCTCGTCCTCAGCGAGCCGCGTGGCCGCCGGAAGCCGCCGCGCCACCTCGCCGACCTCACGCTCGCCGAGCGGGTCGAGCAGGCGAAGGAGCTCGGGCTGCCGGCGTTCCGGGCCAAGCAGCTGTCCACCCACTACTTCGGCCGCCTGGTGGACGACCCGGCCGAGATGACCGACCTGCCGGCCGCCCAGCGGGACGAGCTCGTGGCGGGCCTCATGCCCGAGCTGATGACCCCGCTGCGCACGCTCGAGGCCGACCGGGGCACCACCCGCAAGACACTGTGGAAGCTGTTCGACGGCGCGCTCGTGGAGTCGGTGCTGATGCGCTACCCCGACCGCGCGACCATGTGCGTCTCGAGCCAGGCCGGGTGCGGCATGGCGTGCCCGTTCTGCGCCACCGGCCAGGGCGGCCTGCAGCGCAACATGTCCACCGCCGAGATCGTCGAGCAGGTGGTGGCCGGTGCCCGGGCCCTCTCGCGCGGCGAGGTCCCGGGCGGGCCGGGCCGGGTCTCGAACGTCGTGTTCATGGGCATGGGGGAGCCGCTGGCCAACTACCGGGCCGTCCTCGGCGCCGTACGCCGGCTCACCGATCCCGCGCCCGAGGGGCTGGGGATGAGTGCCCGGGGCATCACGGTCTCCACCGTCGGGCTGGTCCCGCGGATGCGGCAGCTGGCCGACGAGGGCATCCCGGTCACGCTCGCGCTCAGCCTGCACGCGCCCGACGACGAGCTGCGCAACGAGCTGGTCCCGATCAACACGCGTTCGTCGGTCGCCGAGACCGTCGACGCGGCCTGGAACTACGCGAAGGTCACCAAGCGCCGGGTCTCGATCGAGTACGCCATGATGCGGGGCATCAACGACCAGGCGTGGCGGGCCGACCTGCTCGCCGACGTACTCCTCGAGCGGGGCGACTGGGGTTGGGTGCACGCCAACCTGATCCCGCTCAACCCCACGCCGGGCTCGAAGTGGACCGCGTCCGACCCGGCCGACGAGCGGGAGTTCGTGCGCCGGCTGGAGGCCAAGGGCATCCCGACGACCGTGCGCGACACCCGCGGCCGCGACATCGACGGCGCCTGCGGCCAGCTCGCGGCGACGGAGATCTGAGCGGTGACGCGCGCCCGCGGCGCCTGTCCACCGTTCTAGAGAGTTCCGCATCGGGCTCGAGACCCGGCTGACGTCAGCGCAGCTCGGCCGCTTCACCACGAGCTCGACGTTGCGGGCGGTGCGTGCGCCGCGGCGGTCGTGGTCACGCTCCTGCCAGTCGTTGGCGGCGAGCTCACGGGACAGGCCGGCCAGGTGGACCGGGTCGTCGAGCTGGTCCGCGGACCACGTCAGGGGGCCCGCGTGGTCGAGCATGGTGCAGAAGATCGACAGCGTGCCGTCCTTGTTGTTCGCGATCTCGACGATGCGGCCCTGCTGCGGCCAGTCGATGTGCGAGGCGGTGTTGATCTCCCAGAAGCCGTTGAGGACCTTGCCGTTCTTCCTGCGCTTGTGCGTCTTGATGTTGTTGGTGTGGGTGTGGCCGTTGACCCAGGCGATCACGTTGTCGTGCTTGAGCATCTCCCGGACCAGCGTCTTGCCCAGCACGCGCGGGCCCGGGTCGACGTCACCGGTGACCTCGTTGACCATGCTCCACGACGGGTGGTGGCTGGAGAACACCACCAGCTTGTGCTTCGAGGCGGCCAGGAGGTCCTTGATCCAGGCGAGCTGGGTCTGGCTCAGCGAGCCCTCGTCGCCGCCGTTGGCATTGACGGTGTCCATGACGACGAAGCGGACCAGGCCCCGGTCGAACGTGTAGTACGCCGTGCCCTCGTCGAGGTTCTGCTGGGTGTAGCCGTGCCCGACCGGCAGACCGGTGGTCGTGAAGTGCTCGGCGACGATCTCGGCGGTGCTGAGCTCGCGTCGGTCGGGGTCGGCGGTCACGGTGCGCCGCTTCCCGGTGTCGATCTCCTTGACGGTTGCCGGTCGCGCGCGCCTGGTTGTCCGGCGCGGGGTGGGCGTTGCCCTGGACGAGCTTGTCGTGGTTGCCCATCACGCTGAACCACGGCATGGCCAGGCCGGTCGCGTCGAACGGCGCGCGCGCCTTGGCCAGCAGGCCGGGGATGGTCGGGAAGCCGTACGTGCTGCGCGCGTCGTCGTCGGCGAGACCGTCGGGAGTGCCCTCGGGGTGCCAGTACTTGGTGAAGTAGAACGCCGGGTCGCTGTTGTCGGCGGTGCTCTCGGTCTTCGTGTGGTCGCCGGAGTCGGGCTGGATCGGGCCGCCGTCGAGGACGTCGATGTTCCAGCGGACCTCGTTGTACTGGGCGTTGTCGGCGTTGTCGCCGGTCTGGAGGGTGAACGCGATCGGCTTGCCCGTCGCGGGGCCCGTCTTCACCGAGTTGATGCCCTGCACCATGGCCTCGGCGACGTGGAGGGTCAGGAACTCCTGCGGCCGGTAGGCCGAGCTGCTGAACGGGTCGGCGTACTCGACCCGCATCGGGGACTCGCTGTCGACGATGTGCACGTCGCTGACCTGGGCGAAGGCGAGCAGGGGCTTGCGGCGCTTCGCGCGCCCGGCCTTGGCCTTGGTACCGAGGTCGCTGCGGACCAGCCACGGCTCGCCCTTCGCAGCCACGACCGGGCGGTAGCCGCCCGGACCCTCGGGACCCCGGACGAGGACCGCCCGCCGGGTGGTGCGGGCGCGTTCCACGACCTGCCGGGAGCGCGCCGCGGGCCCGGCGACGGCCTCGGCAGACAGGCCGCCGAGGCCTCCGAGCAGCGCGGTACCGCCGGCGACCACGGCGGAGGAACGGAGGAGGTCGCGACGCGAGATCTGCACCGCGTCAATCTGGATCTCGCGGGTCCGCCGCGTCCCCGGAATGGCCTCAAGGTTCCCCCAAATCAGTTCCCCTCGACCAGCAGCGCCACGGCCTCCTCGACCGAGTCGACGAGGTGCACGTGCGACTCCATCACCCGGCCGCGCGCGAGCCGGCGCAGCAGCGGCCACGCCGGGAGCTCCTCGGTCCAGTAGGACGCCCCGACCAGCACCATCGGCGCCACGTCGGACTCGTCGGCGTAGTAGTTCTCGCACCCGTCCTGGAACACCTCCTGGACCGTGCCGCCGACGCCCGGGAGGAACACGATGCCGGCGTTGCAGACCTGGAGCAGGATCGCCTCGCGGGTGGAGTTGCGGAAGTACTTCGCGATCGCGGTCGCGAACACGTTCGGCGGCTCGTGGCCGTAGTGCCAGGTCGGGATGCCGAGCGTGTCGACCGTGCCCGGGAAGCGGGTGAGGACGTCGAACGCCCGGCGCGCCCAGGCGTCGACCGACGGGCGGTACGACGGCACCTCGGCCAGCATCGCCAGGGCCTCGTCGAGCCCGTCGCGACCCGCGAAGTGCGCGCCCAGGTTCGCCGCCTCCATCGCCCCCGGGCCGCCGCCGGTGGCCACCATCGCGTGCGACCCGAGCCCGGCGCCGAGCCGGGCCGCGGCGACGTAGCGCGGGTCGTCGCGCTCGAGCCGGTGCCCGCCCATCACGCCGACCAGGCGGCGGCCCTGGACCCAGGTCCGCGAGGGCCAGGTCGATCGCGTGGTCGTGCATGGCCCGGGCGCAGGCGCCTCGTCGCGCGACTGGGGCGGGCGCGACCAGGCGTACGCGCGCGCGTCCAGCGAGTCGGCGTACCGCGCCCGAGCCGTAGAGGTCGTGGGGGGTGTAGAGCCGGGACCGGGTGGTGTCGACCGGGACCGCCGGGTCCTCGGCGCACCACTGCTCCACGCCGAGGGTCGAGGCCAGGGTCGTCGCGCGGGGCTTCACGCCCCGGACTCTAGAACGCGTGCGCCAGCAGCTCCCCGAACAGCTCGTGCTCGTCGACCTCCAGCCCCCGGCCGCGGAACCAGCGGCACACGTTCGTGCAGTCCCGCATCAGGAAGTCCATGCCGGCCGGGTTGCCGACCAGGTCGACCATCTGCGGCAGGTCGATGACGACCAGGCGCTCGCCCGCGGCCAGGACGTTGTACGGCGACAGGTCGCCGTGCACCGATGCCGTGCCGGGCCAGCTCGGCGAGGAACTCGCGCAGCTGGTCGAAGTACGACGCCAGCAGCTCCGGGTCCGGACGTGTCTGTGCGAGTCGGGGCGCGGTCTCGACGCCTTCGTCGGTGTCGACGGTGATCCACTCCATGAGCAGCTCCGTGCCGTCGATCTGGACGGGGTAGGGGACCGCGAGCCCGAGCTCGTGGCAGCGCACCAGCGCCTGCCACTCGGCCCACGCCCACTGGCCGGCCGCGACCGTGCGACCGTGGGCGGTCTTGCGCGCCATCGCCCGGTTGTCGCGGGTGTTGCGCAGCTTGCGCCCGGCGGTGTAGTCGGCGGATCGGTGGAAGTCGCGGTGGTCCTCGCCGCGGTAGCGCTTGGCGACCATGACGACGCTGTCGCCGAGCGCGTCGGAGCCGGGCACGGCGCGCTCGAGGAGGAAGGCGTCGGCCTCCTTGCCGGTCTTGAGGACACCGAGGTCGGTGTCGACCGCCGCCTGGGAGGTCACCACCCAGGCGGGGCGGGGCTCCGGGCCGCGGCAGAGGGGCTCGACGGCGAGCCAGGTCGACCAGCGCTGGCCGTCGCCGACCTCGTCGTACGCCTGGAAGTCGAAGACGAAGGCCGGGTCGATGCCGGCGAGGTCAGTGTGGTGGTGCGGGGTGAGGTCGTGCGTCATCGGTGTGGGTGCTCCGAACGGAAGAGGTGAGGTGGTCTGCGGACAGGCCAGGGACAGTCGTCGACATGTCACGCCTCCTCTCGTCGGGCACCCGGTGGTCCGGACGCTGCCGGGAGTCTGGCGGCCCGGTCCTGCGGTCGGCAACCGGATTACCGGTTAGGTTGCTCCCCGTGACCCGACGCCGCCGTGCTCTCGCCCTCGTCGCCGCGACCACGGCGGCCATGGCCTGCCTCGCGGTCGCACCGCCGACGCTCGGGGAGGCTGCGCCCCACGGCAGCGACGGCATCGGCGACCCGTACTTCCCGCTGGACGGCAACGGCGGCATCGACGTCCTCTCCTACGACATCCACGACCGCTACCGGTTCGCCCAACGCCGGCTCTCGGGGTGGACCGCGCTCCGGCTGCGCGCCACCGAGACCCTGTCCGGCTTCGACCTCGACTTCCTCCTGCCGGTCTCCGAGGTCGCCGTCGACGGCCGCCGGGTGCACTTCGACCAGTCCCGGCACCACGAGCTCGCCATCGACACACGCCTGGACCGGGGGAAGTCGGTGCGGGTCGTGGTCCGGTACTCCGGCTTCCCGCAGCGCTACGCGTACGACGGGGAGAGCAACTGGCTGGCCAGCGCCACCGAGGTGGTCGCGATGAACCAGCCGCACATGGCGCCGTGGTGGTTCCCCGCCAACGACCACCCGCTGGACAAGGCCCGGGTGAAGATGTCGATCACCGTGCCGAAGGGCAAGCGGGTGATCGGCAACGGCCGGCTGGTCGGCCGTGAGGTGCACGGCGGTCTCGCCACCACCACGTGGCGCGCCGACGAGCCGATGGTGCCCTACCTCGCGTTCTTCGCCGCCGGGCGGTACGCCGTCGACCGCGGTCGCGCGGACGGGCGGCCGTGGCTCGTCGCGGTGTCGAAGGCGCTGCCGACCTCCTCCCAGCAGGAGGCGATGCGGCTGATGAAGCGCACGCCGCACCTGCTGCACTGGCTCGAGTCCGTCGTCGGCGACTACCCGTTCTCGGTGACCGGCGGCCTCACGACGAGCCTCGACCCCGGCTTCGCGCTGGAGAACCAGACGCGCCCGACGTACCCCTTCATGGGCGAGGGCCCGGCGGCGGTGCGAACCGTCGTGCACGAGCTGGCGCACCAGTGGTTCGGCGACTCGGTCGCGGTGGAGCGGTGGAAGGACATCTGGCTCAACGAGGGCGCCGCGACGTTCTTCGAGGAGTACTACTCCGAGACCCACGACGGGCGGACCGCCCAGCAGTGGATGCGCGGTCTGTACGACGGCATCGGCGCCGACGACTCGTTCTGGGACCACCGGGTCGCCGACCCCTGCCCGCAGCACCAGAGCTGCGTGAACAGCATCTTCGCGTCCTACGTCTACTACCGCGGCGGCATGGCGCTGCAGGCGCTGCGCAACGTGATCGGCGACGAGCCACTTCTTCACGCTGCTGCGCCGGTGGGCCGCCGACCGGGCCGGGGGCAACGGCGCGACGGCGCAGTTCGAGGCGCTGGCGGAGGAGGTCAGCGGCCAGGACCTGAGCGGGTTCTTCGACGCCTGGCTGCACACGCCCGCGAAGCCGGCCGACACGGCCGCCAACGGCCTCGGCTGACCCGCCTGGATCAGCGCGCAGCCGCACCGACAGGCAGGTCACGCAGCCCTCGAGCTTCTCGTACTCGGAGATGTCGACCGCGACCACCCGCAGGCCCCGGTCCTCCAGGAGAGCGCGCGTCGCCGGGGCGCTCGTGGCCATCAGCACCGTCGCCTCGCCCAGCACCACCACGTGCGCCCCGCGCTCCTCGGGCACGCCGAGGAACGACGGCCACACCGCCGGGTCGTCGACCAGCGGTTCGTACCCGATCACGGTGCCGTCGGGGAGCGCGGTCACCGCCGACTTCAGGTGCAGCACCCGGGACACCGGTACGCCGACGGTGCGGGCGCCCAGCGGTGCCAGCAGTGCGGCGAGCTGCTCGAGGCCGGCGGCGTTGGTGCGGCCGCCGAGGCCGACCCACACGGTGCCGTCGTGCTTGAGGACGTCGCCGCCGTCGAGCGTGCCCGGCGCCTCGAGGTGCGCGATCCGGTAGCCGAGGTCGCGGAGGGCTGCCTCGGTGCCGGCCGTCTCCGGCTTGCGCTCGTCCGCGCCGGGCCGGGTGATCACGGCGAGGTCGCCGTAGATCACCACGGTGTCCTCGACGAACACGGCATCCGGGCAGTGGTCGGCCGGCTCGACGTCGACGGTCTCCCAGCCCTCGGCCTGCAGCGCGTCGACGTACCCCTGCCACTGGCGCACCGCCAGGTCGAGGTCGACCGGCGACCGCGGTCGAGGTGGGTGAGCAGGCCCTCTGCCAGGCGAGGACCGGGTCGACGGACGAGGCGCGCGTGTGGTCACGGGTTCATCCCAGCAGAGGATCGACCGCCTTGGCGACCACACTCGGCAACCGGGTCAGCCGCTCCTCGGCGTCGGCGAGCGTCATCGCCCGCAGGCCGGTGTTGATGCCCAGCCAGCGCAGCGGCTCGCGCTCCCAGGTGGGGGAGCGGTGCCCGACCCACGGCAGCGCGGTGAGCTCGGTGTCCCGACCGAGCACGAGGTCGCGCAGGGTGCGGCCGGCCAGGTTCGTCGTGCTCACGCCGTCGCCGACGTAGCCACCGGCCCAGCCGATCCCGGTCTCGCGGTCGAGTCCGACCGATGCGCACCAGTCGCGGGGGATGCCGAGCGCACCGCCCCAGGCGTGGGTGACGCGGGTGCCCTCCAGGATCGGGAAGAGGTCGGTCAGGGTGGCGTAGAGCCGGGCGAAGACCCGCTCGTCGCGGTCGAACTCCGGGCGGACGCGCGAGCCGAAGTGGTACGGCGCCCCTCGGCCGCCGAACACCAGCCGGTCGTCGGCGGTGCGCTGTCCGTAGATGATCAGGTGGCGGTGGTCGCTGAACGTCTCGCGGCGGGCCAGGCCGATCTCCTCCCAGGTCGCGGCGGGCAGCGGCTCGGTCGCGATCACCAGCGAGTACACGGGGACGAGCGTGCGGCCCTCGCCGGCGAGGGACGGCGTGTACCCCTCCGTGGCGCGGATGATCGTCGCGGCGCGGACCTGGCCGGCGTCGGTCTCGACCAGTCGCGGCCGGATGGCGCGCACCCGCGTGCGCTCGTGGATGGTCACGCCCCGCCGCTCGGCGGCGTCGGCCAGGCCGCGGACGAGCCGGGCGGGATGGATGGCGGCACAGTCGGGCGTGTACGTCGCGCCGATCGTCCGGGCGCCTCGCAGGATCGCGGTCGCCTCGTCCCGGCCGAGCAGGCGCAGGTCGTCCTCGCCACGTCCCCACGCGCGGGCGTCGGCGACCTCGGCGCGGGCGCGGCGCAGCTGCGCGCGGCTGCGGGCCAGCACGATGGTGCCGCCCTTGGCGATGTGGGCGTCGATGCCCTCGGCGCCGGCGACGCGGCTCACCTCGTCGACCGCGCCGCGCATCGCCCGGTGCTGGGCGAGCGCGCCGTCGCGGCCGCCGAGCTTCGCCAGGCTGTCGTGGGAGGCGGGGAAGAGGGCCGAGCACCAGCCGCCGTTGCGGCCGGACGCACCGTACCCGGCGGTCTCGGCCTCGAGCACCGTGATCCGCAGGCCGGGGTCGGCCTCGGCGAGGTAGTACGCCGTCCAGAGGCCGGTGAAGCCGGCGCCGACGATCGCGACGTCGGTCTCGAGGTCCCCGGGCAGGGCGGCCCGGGGCGTCCAGTCGGTCCCGGCCGTGTCGTGCCACAACGACAGCCGGTCCCAGTGGGCGAGCTTCCGGGTGGGTCTCAGCGCACACCCCACGAGTAGGTCTGCTTGCGCAGCCGCAGGTACATGAACGTCTCCGTCGCGACGACGCCCTCGATGGCGCGGATCCGTCCGGAGATCACCTCGAGCAGGTGCTCGTCGCTCTCGCAGACGACCTCGACCAGCAGGTCGTAGGAGCCGGCGGTGATCACGACGTAGTCGACCTCGGGAAGTTCGGCGATGGTGTCGGCGACCGGTTCCAGGGCGCCGGTGACGCGGACGCCCACCATCGCCTGCCGGGCGAAGCCCAGCTCGAGCGGATCGGTCACCGCCACGACCTGCATGACGCCGGCCTCGATCAGCCGCTGCACACGTTGTCGCACCGCCGCCTCGGACAACCCGACGACCTTTCCGATCGCGGCGTACGAGCGCCGGCCGTCTTGCTGCAGCTGCTCGATGATCGCCTTCGAGACGTCGTCGAGCGGGAACCCGTTCCCGTTCCTGGATGGCCTGGTCACCCGACGAATACTGACAGCCGCCGTCGGGCGCGGCAACGACCACGGCCGATGCATGATTTCGTTGCAAGTTTGTTGCGGCTCAACGGTTTCGCTTGTTCTATGCCCGAGGTTCTGCAACTATCCACACTCCAGGGGCCGCGATGCTGCAGGAGGTCGTTTGATGTCGGAGTCGGCGAAGCTGGAGAGGATGCTCCGGTCGGGCAGATACCGGGGGCAGGTGCCGATGGCGTCGGCCGGGATGGGCCGGCGATCGTTCCTGCGCGGTGCGTCGCTGACGGCCATGGCGGTCGGCGTACCCGGTCTCCTCTCGGCCTGCGGCACCCAGGGCGCCAAGGTCGATGCCGGGTCCTGCACGAGCACCGACAAGAGCCAGACGGAGAAGACCCTCACCTTCTCGAACTGGATCGGCTACATCGACCCGATCAAGAAGAAGAACTCGAGCCTGTCGCGGTTCGAGGACGAGACCGGCATCACCGTCGACTACAAGAACGGCGACGTCAACGACAACGAGCAGTTCTTCGCCAAGGTGTCGCCGCAGCTCCAGGACTGCCGGTCGACGGACCGCGACGTCTTCGTGGTCACCGACTGGATGGCCGCCCGGATGATCGACCTGGGCTGGATCCAGAAGCTCGACCACGCCAAGATGCCGAACGTCGACGCCAACCTCCTCCAGTCGCTCAAGTCGCCCAGCTGGGACCCGAACCGGGACTACAGCGTGCCGTGGCAGAGCGGCATGACCGGCATCTGCTACAACTCCGAGCTCACCGATCCGGTGACCAGCTTCAAGGACCTGCTGACGCGGCCGGACCTCAAGGGCAAGGTCGAGCTCCTCACCGAGATGCGCGACACGATGCTGTTCATGCTGTTGATGAACGACAGCAATCCCGAGGACTTCAGCAACGACGAGTACGCCGCCGCCATCTCCTCGCTGCAGGGGTACGTCGACAACGGCCAGATCCGCCGGTTCGCCGGCAACGACTACATCGACGACATGAAGTCCGGCGACATCGTGGCGTGCGAGGCCTGGAGCGGCGACGTGATCAACCTGCTCGGCGGCGGCAAGTACAAGTGGGTGCCGCCGTCCGAGGGCTTCGCCATCTGGACCGACAACATGCTGGTGCCGAACCAGGCCGAGCACAAGGCCAACGTCGAAGAGCTGATGAACTTCTACTACGACCCGGTCAACGCGGCCCAGCTCGCGGCGTGGAACTACTACCTGTGCCCCGTCCAGGGCGCGCAGGACGAGATCGCGCAGTACGACAAGTCCGCCGTCCACAGCGACTTCATCTTCCCGAGCGCGCAGACGCTGGACTCCGGCTACCAGTTCATGCCGCTGAGCGACACCCAGGAGCGCGACTTCCAGCGCCAGTTCAACGAGGTGATGGGTGGCTGACCAGACCAAGGACCTGCGCCTCGAGCGGCTGACGAAGCGGTTCGGCGACTTCGTCGCGGTCGACGACCTGTCGCTGACCGTGCCGAGTGGCTCCTTCTTCGCGCTGCTGGGACCCTCCGGGTGCGGCAAGACCACCACGCTGCGCATGGTCGCGGGGCTCGAGGACCCGACCGAGGGGCGGGTGTTGATCGGCGACGAGGACATCTCGCACCTGCGTCCCTACCGTCGACCCGTCAACACCGTCTTCCAGTCCTACGCGCTCTTCCCGCACCTGACGATCTTCGAGAACGTCGCCTTCGGGCTGCGACGCCGTCGCATCAAGGACGTCAAGCAGAAGACCCTCGAGATGATCGACCTGGTCGAGCTCGGCCCCTACGCCGCACGAAAGCCGGGCCAGCTCTCCGGGGGCCAGCAGCAGCGCGTCGCCCTCGCGCGGGCGCTGATCAACGAGCCGGGCGTGCTGCTGCTCGACGAACCGCTGGGAGCGCTCGACCTCAAGCTGCGCCGTCAGATGCAGATCGAGCTCAAGCGCATCCAGACCGAGATCGACATCACCTTCGTGCACGTCACCCACGACCAGGAGGAGGCCATGACCATGGCCGACACCATCGCGGTCATGAACAACGGCGTGATCGAGCAGATGGGGGCGCCTGCGGACCTCTACGAGAACCCGGTCACGACGTTCGTCGCCAACTTCCTCGGGCAGTCCAACCTGATCATGACCGACGTGATCGACTCCTCGGGCGGCGACGTGGTCGTCGACTGCCACGGACAGAAGCTCGGCGTCGACGGCTCACGGTCCCACGCATCCGGCCGCAACGCGTGGCTCGGCATCCGGCCCGAGAAGATCTTCGCGGGAGCGGCCGGGCAGGGTGACCACTCGGGGTCGAACCTGCTGACCGGAGGCCGGATCAGCGACGTCAGCTTCATCGGGGTCAGCACGCAGTACCTCGTCGCCATGCCGTGGGGCCAGGAGCTCATGGTCTTCGAGCAGAACACCGGCCGGCGCACGGCGTTCCGCAACGGCGACGAGGTGGACCTGTCCTGGTCGCCGCACCACGCCTTCCTCCTCGACGCCGACCAGGACGCCCGGGCCGGCGTGATGACGTCCGAGGACCTCGAGTGAGCCACCTCGCCACGGCGTCGTCGAGGCCGGCACCCGGGACCGACGGACAGCCGTCGCGGCGCCGCGGGTGGGGCTGGCTCCTGCTGGTCCCCGGCATGCTGTGGCTGGCCGTCTTCTTCGTGTTCCCCACGATCCAGCTGTTCTTCACCTCGCTGTACGACCCGAGCGGCTCCTACGAGACCGGCTACCAGCTGACCTGGCACTTCGCCAACTACGTCGACGCGATCGCCAGCACGTGGAACCTGTTCCTGCGCTCGTTCGCGTACGCCGCCATCGCGACCGCCGTCTGCCTGGCACTCGGCTATCCGCTCGCCTACGCGATCGCCTTCAAGGCCGGCCGCTGGAAGAACTTCATGCTGGTGCTGGTGATCGCGCCGTTCTTCACCAGCTTCCTGCTGCGGACCCTCGCCTGGCGGACGATCCTGTCCGACCAGGGCCCGGTGACCAGCTTCTTGCAGACGATCTCCGTGCTGCCCGACGACGGGAGGCTGCTCGCGACGCCGGTCGCGGTCATCGCCGGCCTCATCTACAACTTCATGCCGTTCATGACGTTGCCGCTGTACGCGTCGCTGGACAAGGTCGACCACCGGCTCGTCGAGGCGGCAGGTGACCTCTACGCCAGCCCCTTCACGGGATTCCGGAAGGTGACGTTGCCGCTGTCGATGCCCGGTGTCGTCTCGGGAACGCTGCTCACCTTCATCCCGGCGTGCGGCGACTACATCAACGCCGAGCTGCTCGGCACCCCCAAGCAGTACATGGTCGGCAACCGGATCCAGGCGGCCTTCCTGACCGAGCACAACTATCCGCTGGCCGCCACGCTGTCCATCATCCTGATGGCCATCGTGGTGCTCATGGTCGTGTTCTACGTCCGCCGGGCAGGGACGGAGGACCTCGTCTGATGAGCACCGCGGTCACGCCGCCGAAGCCCGCCCCGGGGAACGCCGTCGACGCCCGGCCGCCGGCCGTCCGCTCGCGACGACCGATCGGCCGGTGGTTCTCCGACCACCTCGTGCTGATGCTGGGGATCCTCGTCCTGGTCTACATGTTCGTCCCGATCGGCTACATCTTCGCCCTGTCGTTCAACCAGCCCTCCGGACGCGGCGCCACGGCACAGTTCGAGTCGTTCACCTGGAACAACTGGACCACGATCTGCGAGCCGGACGGCCTGTGCGACTCCCTCAAGCTCAGCTTCGCGGTGAGCCTCACCGCGACCGTGATCGCCACCGTGCTCGGCACGCTGATGGCGTTCGCCCTGGTGCGCCACTCGTTCCGGGGGCGTGGGGTGTCGAACCTGGTGATCTTCCTGCCGATGGCCACGCCCGAGGTGGTCATGGGCTCCTCGCTGCTGGCCATGTTCGTCTCGCTCGGCCTCGACGGCATCCTCGGGTTCGCGACGATCGTGATCGCCCACGTGATGTTCTGCCTGTCGTTCGTCGTCGTCACCGTCAAGGCACGTCTGGTCGGCATGGACGCCCGACTCGAACAGGCGGCGATGGACCTGTACGCGAACGAGTGGCAGACCTTCCGGCTGGTGACCCTGCCACTTGCCATGCCCGGCATCGTCGCGGCCGCCCTGCTGTCGTTCTCGTTGTCGTTCGACGACTTCATCGTCACGAACTTCACCGCCGGCCAGTCGGTCACGTTCCCGCTCTACATCTACGGCGCCAAGCTCAAGGACTTCCCGCCGCAGCTCTTCGTCGTCGGCACGATCATGTTCCTGATCTCCTTCGTCGGCGTCGTCGGCGCGGAGATCTGGCGTCGCCGCCGCACCCGCTGGTCCCGCTAGACCGAGACGCCGAGTCGGCGCAGTCTCAGGCACCGTCCCTGGCCGAGTCGGCGCAGTCTCAGGCGAGACCGCGCCGACTCGGCGATCCGCCGGAGCCGGATCTCGGCGTCCTGGTGCTGGCCGAAGACGTTCTCGCGCCGGAACACCCCGATCAGCCAGTTCCCGGCGCCGGTGAGGTAGGTGCGACGGCCGGCATCGTGCTCAAGTTGCTCGGGGCTCGAGTGCCACTCGTCGCCGTCGTACTCGGCGCCCATGCCGAGCTCCTCGTCCCCCATGTCGATGTAGTACTCGTGGCCGTCCCCGCACACCGGGATCTGCGTGCGCGGACGGCCCAACCCGGCGTCGTGCCACCGCAGCCGGAGGGCCGACTCCCCGAACGACTGCGATCCCGGGTCGGCAAGCGGCGCGAGCACGCGGAGCAGGACGACACCGCGGCGCCTGTTGAACCTCGGCACCTCGGCCAGCATCTCCTCGTGGCTGAATGCGCCCAGGCCGAGCATCGTGTCCATCCCGTGCAGCCGGAGGTCGCGCGTCGGTTGCAGTCGTCCGAGGTCGAGCGCCGTGCGCAGCGGCGTGGTCACCGGGATCCCGTGCAGGTCCATCAGGTCGCGCGGCTCGATCTCGCGCTCGCCGCTGTCGGCGATCGCGTTGCGGAGGCGTCCGGCGTCGCTGGGGCGGAAGCACGACACGGCCGGTACGACGAGGTGCTCGTTCGGTCCCAGCGCCCGGTCGCCGGCGTGCAGCCAGGCCGCGGTCCGGTCGCAGACGAAGCACCCCGGTGGGAGCACCAGGCGCAGGATGTCGCAGCGCAGCGCGATCGAGTCGGGCGTCGCCGCGTCGACGTACACGCCCTCGACGGGTCGCCGCAGGACGCCGGTGCGCGTCAGGTACGACAACGCCTCGTAGGTGAGGCCGGCCGCACGGGCGGTTGCTGTCGTGAACGGGATGCCCGGTGGGAGGTCGGCCAGTCGGGTGAGCCAGGTGTCGGTCATGCCTCAGGACTGCCCGCGGCGAGGCCTTCCGCACCAGCGAGGTCCGCTGCCTGTGGACAACTGCCTGAGACTGCGCCGACTCGGCGGTGCGCGTGCCTGAGACTGCGCCGACTCGGCGGTGCGCGTGCCTGAGACTGCGCCGACTCGGCGGTGCGCGTGCCTGAGACTGCGCCGACTCGGCGGTGTGTGCGAGTCAGGCCGGAGTCAGAGGAGGGACGAGGCCTTGTCGAGGACGACGCGGAGGATCTGCTCGATCTCGTCGAAGTGCTGCTGGTCGCAGATGAGGGGGGGAGCGAGCTGGACGACCGGGTCGCCCCGGTCGTCGGCGCGGCAGTAGAGGCCCTCGGCGAACAGCTGCTTGGAGACGAAGCCGAACAGGATGCGCTCGCACTCCTCGTCGCTGAAGGTCTCCTTGGTGGCCTTGTCCTTGACCAGCTCGATCCCGTAGAAGTACCCGTCGCCGCGGACGTCGCCGACGATCGGCAGGTCCAGCAGCCGCTCGAGGGTGGCGCGGAAGGCGTCCTCGTTGGACCGGACGTGCTCGAGGATCTTCTCCTCCTCGAAGATCTCGAGGTTCTTCAGCGCGACCGCGGTCGAGACCGGGTGGCCGCCGAAGGTGTAGCCATGGGCGAACATCGCGTCGGCGCCGTGCTCGGCGCGGGCGCCCGGCGGGATGTGCTCGTCGTCCTGGTCGTGGTGCCGCGGGCCGAGGAACGGCGCCATCAGCTTGTCGCTGGCGATCATGGCGCCGAGGGGCGAGTAGCCCGACGTGAGGCCCTTGGCGCAGGTGATCATGTCCGGCTCGTAGCCGTAGCGCTGGGAGCCGAACATGTACCCCAGCCGGCCGAACGCGCAGATGACCTCGTCGGAGACCATGAGCACGTCGTACTCGTCGCAGATCTCGCGCACCCGCTGGAAGTAGCCGGGCGGCGGCGGGAAGCAGCCGCCGGCGTTCTGCACCGGCTCCAGGAAGACCGCGGCGACCGTGTCGGGGCCCTCGTTCTCGATCGCCACCGCGATCTGGTCGGCGGCCCAGCGGCCGAAGGCCTCCGGGTCCTCGCCGTGCAGCGGGGCGCGGTAGATGTTCGTGTTCGGCACCCGGAACGTCGACGGCACCAGCGGCTCGAACTGCTGCTTGAGCAGGGGCAGTCCGGTGATCGACAGGGCACCCTGGGTGGTGCCGTGGTAGGCGATCGCGCGGCTGATCACCTTGTGCTTCATCGGCTTGCCGACGAGCTTGTAGTAGTTCTTCGCCAGCTTCCAGGCGCTCTCCACGGCCTCCCCGCCACCGGTGGAGAAGAACACGCGGTTCAGCGAGCCGGGGGCGTAGCCGGCGACCTTCTCGGCCAGCTCGATCGCCGTCGGGTGCGCGTACGACCACAGCGGCATGAACGCCAGCTCGCGGGCCTGCTTCGCGGCGGCCTCGGCGAGGTCGGTGCGCCCGTGCCCGAGCTGGGAGACGAACAGGCCGGCCAGCCCGTCGAGGTAGCGCTTCCCCTTCGCGTCGTAGAGGTAGGGACCCTCACCACGCACGATGACCGGCACGTCGGCATCGGCGTACGACGAGTGGCGGGTGAAGTGCATCCACAGGTGGTCCTTGGCGGCCCGCTGGAGGTGGTCGTAGTCCGGGTGCATGGCCCCATAGTGCGCGGTCAGACCGGGTAAAGGCAAGTGAATCAGTCGCACAAGCCCGCCAATTGCGCGGAATCCGAAGCAACGTCGCATGGTAGGAAGTCCCCATGACCCGGTACGGCGCGCAGTTCGGACCCGACATCACCTTCCTCGGCGTCGATCCGGTCGACCTCGACGACGCGGCGGCGCTGGCCGGGGCCGACGTGGTGGTCGTGGGCGCGCCGTTCGACGGCGGCACCTCGCATCGGCCGGGCACCCGCTTCGGCCCGATGGCCATCCGCCAGACCGACTACCTGCCGCAGGACGGCTCCCGACCCCACCTCGCCCTGCGCGTCGACGCGCTCCGGGACCTGCGGGTCGTCGACGCCGGCGACGTGGAGATGCCGCCCGGCGAGATCGAACGCGCGCTGGGCAACCTCGAGGAGGCGGTGTACGCCGTGGCGCGCGCGGGCGCGGTCCCGCTGGTGCTCGGCGGCGACCACAGCATCGCGCTGCCGGACGCCACCGGCGTGGCCCGCCACCACGGGTTCGGCCGGGTCTCGATGATCCACTTCGACGCCCACGCCGACACCGGTCACATCGAGTTCGGCTCGCTGTACGGCCACGGCCAGCCGATGCGCCGGCTCATCGAGTCCGGTGCCCTGCGCGGCGACCGGTTCCTCCAGATGGGGCTGCGCGGGTACTGGCCCGGCCCCGAGACGCTCGACTGGATGGCCGAGCAGCGGATGCGCTCCTACGAGATGACCGAGATCGGCAAGCGCGGCCTCGAGGCGTGCCTGGACGAGGCGTTCGAGATCGCCCTGGACGGGTGCGACGCGGTCTTCCTGTCGGTCGACATCGACGTCTGCGACCCCGGCCACGCGCCGGGCACGGGTACGCCGGAGCCCGGCGGCCTCTCGAGCCGCGAGCTGCTCGACGCCGTACGCCGGATCTGCCGCGAGCTCCCGGTCGCCGGCATCGACGTCGTGGAGGTCTCGCCGCCCTACGACCACGCCGAGATCACGGCGTACCTCGCCAACCGGGTCTGCCTCGAGGCGCTCTCGGGCCTGGCGGCCCGCAGGCACGGCATCACCCACGACCCCGCGGGCCCGCTGCTGGAGGGCAGATGAGCGCGGTCCTCCGCGCCGGGGCCGCGTTCGACGGTCACCGGCACCTCGGCCCCACCGAGATCACGGTCGACGGGGGCCGGATCACGTCGGTGCGCCCGGCGAGCGGCCCCGCGGACGTGCCGTTCCTCTCGCCCGGGTTCACCGACGCGCACGTGCACCCGATCCAGGGCGGCCTCGAGCGGCTGCGCTGCGACCTGTCCGAGCACGAGACCCGCGAGGAGTACCTCGCCGCGATCAAGCGGTACGCCGACGACCACCCGGACGCGGAGTGGATCCTCGGCGGCGGCTGGGCGATGCCGGCGTTCCCGGGTGGCACCCCGGCGGCCGCCGACCTGGACGCGGTCGTCCCGGACCGGCCGGTGTTCCTGCCCAACCGCGACCACCACGGCGCCTGGGTCAACAGCCGGGCCCTCGAGATCGCGGGGATCGACGCGCGCACGCCGGACCCCGCCGACGGCAGGGTCGAGCGCGACGCCGACGGCCGCCCGACCGGCACCCTCCACGAGGGTGCCACCGCGCTCGTCTCACGGTTCCTCCCGCGCACCACCGCCGCGGACTACTACCGGGCCCTGCTGGCCGGGCAGTCCTACCTCCACTCGGTCGGCGTCACCTCGTGGCAGGACGCGATCGTCGGCGCCTACTCCGGCATGGACGATCCCGCGTCGACGTACGAGTCCGCGGCGGCGAACGGCGACCTGCGTTCGTACGTCGTCGGTGCGCTGTGGTGGGAGCGCCGGCTCGGCGTCGAGCAGGTCGCCGATCTCGTCGGCCGGCGCGAGGCGATGACCGGCGGGCGGTTCCGTGCGACGACGGTGAAGATCATGCAGGACGGCGTCGCCGAGAACGGCACGGCCGCGATGCTCGCGCCGTACCTCGACAGGTGCGGCCACCCGACCGACAACAGCGGGCACTCCTTCCTCACTGCCGAGGCGCTCCGCGACGCCGTCCGGGCGCTGGACGCGGCCGGCTTCCAGGTGCACGTGCACGCGATCGGCGACCGGGGCGTGCGCGAGGCGCTCGACGCCTTCGAGGGAACGGCGCGCGAGCGGCGCCACCACATCGCCCACCTGCAGGTCGTGCATCCCGAGGACGTGCGCCGGTTCGCCCGCCTCGGCGTGGCCGCGAACCTGCAGATGCTGTGGGCCTGCCTGGACGACCAGATGGTCGACCTGACCGTGCCGTTCCTCGGCGAGGAGCGCAGCACCTGGCAGTACCCGTTCGCAGACCTGGCCCGGGCCGGCGCGCGGCTGGTCGCCGGCAGCGACTGGCCGGTCAGCACGCCCGACCCGCTGCAGGCGATCCAGGTCGCGGTGACCCGGCGCGAGCCCGGCAGCGAGCGCGAGGCGTTCCTGCCCGGCCAGGCGCTGACGCTGCAGCAGGCGTTCGCGGCGTACACCTCCGGCTCGGCCTGGGCCAACCACCGTGGCCCCGGGGACGAGCAGGCCGCGGGCGTCCTGGCCCCGGGCGCGGTCGCGGACCTGGTGGTGCTCGACCGCGACCCGTTCGCCGGCGACGCCGGGGACGTCGGATCCGCGCGCGTCGTGTCCACCTGGATCGACGGAAGTGCCGTCCACGAGGCCTGAAGCAACGAAATCCGTCAAGAAGACCGGGGTCCCCCTCCCGATTCCGTAGATCACTCACTAGGCTCGCGGCATGGCCGACCAGACTTTCAAGAACGTCATCAACGGAGAACTCGTCGACAGCGCGTCGGGGGAGACCTACGACGTCATCGACCCGACCACCGGTGAGGTGTACGCCCAGGCGCCCAGGTCGGGCGCGGAGGACATCGACCGGGCGTACGCCGCGGCCGACGCGGCGTTCGAGGGATGGGGCTACGCGACGCCCCAGGACCGGTCGAACGCGCTGCTGAAGCTGGCGGACGCGATCGAGGCGCGGGTGGAGGAGATCAACGCCGTCGAGTGCAAGGACACCGGCAAGCCCCTCCAGCTCACGATGGACGAGGAGATGCCCTATGCGTCGGACCACTTCCGGTTCTTCGCGGGCGCGGCCCGGCTGCTGGAGGGCAAGGCCGCCGGGGAGTACATGGCCGACCACACCTCGTGGGTCCGCCGCGAGCCGATCGGCGTCGTCGGCCAGGTGACGCCGTGGAACTACCCGCTGCTGATGATGATCTGGAAGATCGCGCCCGCGCTCGCCGCCGGCAACACCGTCGTCCTCAAGCCCAGCGACACCACCCCGGCGAGCTCGACGCTGCTGGCCGAGATCGCCCAGGAGTTCCTGCCGCCGGGCGTGCTCAACGTCGTCTGCGGCGACCGTGACACGGGGCGCGCGCTGGTGGCGCACAAGACGCCGCAGATGGTGGCGATCACCGGCTCGGTCCGCGCCGGCATGCAGGTGGCCGAGGCGGCGTCGCAGGACGTCAAGCGCGTGCACCTCGAGCTCGGCGGCAAGGCGCCGGTGGTGGTCTTCGACGACGCCGACATCGCGAAGGCGGCGGAGGGCATCGCCGGGGCCGGGCTCTTCAACGGCGGCCAGGACTGCACCGCCGCGACCCGCGTGCTCGTGCAGCAGGGGATCCACGACGAGTTCGTCGCCGCCCTCGCCGAGGCCGCGAAGGGGATGCCGACCGGCGACCCCGCCGACGAGGCCACGTACTACGGCCCCCTCAACAACACCAACCAGCTGACCCACGTCTCCGGCATGGTCGACCGGCTGCCGGACCACGCGACCATCCACACGGGCGGGGCGCGCAAGGGGGACCGGGGCTACTTCTACGAGCCCACGGTCGTCTCGGGCCTGCAGCAGCAGGACGAGCAGATCCAGGTCGAGATCTTCGGCCCGGTGATGACCGTGCAGAAGTTCACCGACGAGGCGCAGGCGCTCGCCTGGGCGAACGACGTGCAGTACGGGCTGGCGTCCAGCGTCTGGACCAGGGACCACGCCCGCGCGCTGCGGATGTCGCGGCGGCTCGACTTCGGCGCGGTGTGGATCAACACCCACATCCCGTTCGTCTCCGAGATGCCGCACGGCGGGTTCAAGCACTCCGGCTACGGCAAGGACCTGTCGATGTACGGGCTCGAGGACTACACCCGCATCAAGCACGTCATGTCCTACATCGGCGACTGAGCAGCGGGCCGCGAGGAACGAGCGGACCGCGTCGCGAAGGAGGGTCGAGCAAGCGCCACGACCGAGGAACGAGGTCGTGACGCGCGCGTCGAGACCCCGTGAGACGAAAGGCAACCTGAACTGTGAGGATCCTCCTGATCGGCGCCGGCGGCGTCGGCGCGGCGTTCGCCGCGATCGCGGCGCGCCGCGACTTCTTCGAGACGATCGTGGTCGCCGACTACGACCCGGCCCGCGCCGAGCGGGCGGCGGCGGCCGACGACCGGTACGTCGCCGCGCAGGTCGACGCCTCGTCGGCCGACGCGGTGCGCGACCTGTGCCGCGAGCACGGCATCACGCACGTGATGAACGCCGTCGACCCCGTGTTCAACATGTCGATCTTCCACGGCGCGTTCGCGGCCGGCGCGGACTACCTCGACATGGCGATGTCGCTGTCGAAGCCGCACCCGACCGCGCCGTACGAGACGCCCGGCGTCAAGCTCGGCGACGAGCAGTTCGCCGTCGCGGGGGACTGGGAGACGGCCGGGCGGCTCGCGCTGGTCGGCATCGGCGTCGAGCCGGGGCTGTCCGACGTGTTCGCGCGGTACGCCGCCGACCACCTGTTCAGCGAGATCGACGAGCTGGGCACCCGCGACGGCGCCAACCTCGTGGTCACCGACGACGACGGCAACGAGATCTTCGCGCCGTCGTTCTCGATGTGGACCACGATCGAGGAGTGCCTGAACCCGCCCGTGGTCTGGCAGGACGGCGAGTGGCACACCACCCCGCCGTTCTCGGAGCCGGAGGTCTTCGACTTCCCCGAGGGCATCGGGCCGGTCGAGTGCGTGAACGTCGAGCACGAGGAGGTGCTCCTCATGCCGCGCTGGATCGACTGCCGGCGGGCGACGTTCAAGTACGGCCTCGGCGACGAGTTCATCAACATCCTCAAGGTGCTGCACACGCTCGGCCTCGACAGCACCGAGAAGGTGCGGGTGAAGGGAGTCGAGGTCTCCCACGCGACGTGGTCGCGGCGGTGCTGCCCGACCCCGCCACGGTCGGGCCGCGGATGACCGGCAAGACCTGCGCCGGCCTGTGGGTGACCGGGAAGGGCAAGGACGGCGCGGAGCGCTCGACGTACCTCTACCACGTCGTCGACAACGAGTGGACGATGCGCGAGTACGGCCACCAGTGCGTGGTGTGGCAGACCGCGATCAACCCGGTGGTGGCCCTGGAGCTGCTCGCGCGCGGGACCTGGCAGGGCGTCGGCGTGCTCGGCCCGGAGGCGTTCGACGCGGTGCCGTTCCTCGACCTCCTCACCGAGTACGGCAGCCCTGGGGGCTGAAGGAGCTGTAGCTATCCCGTGCCGCCGAGGAGGTAGGGCCGGGTGCCGCCCACGACGGTCAGGCCCAGGCGCTCCAGGATCGGGCGGCTGTCGTCGCTCGCGTCGACCTGCAGCAGGTCGTGGCCGAGCTCGATCGCCGCGCGGGCGCGGGCCGCGACCAGGGAGCGGTAGATCCCGCGGCCGCGGTACGCCGCGAGCGTGCTGCCGCCCCACAGCCCGGCGAACCGGGTGCCGGCCACGGGCTCGAGCCAGGCGGCGCTGACGACGCGGCCGTCGATTTCGGCCACGTAGACCTGGGTGCCGCGGGCGATCGCGTCCTCGAGGACGTCGGCCAGCCAGGACCAGTCGTCGTCCCAGACCTCCGACTCCATGGCCGCGATCCGCTCGAGGTCGGTCCGCCCGGTCGCGCGGCGGACCGGGACGTCCACGCCGTCGGCGGCCCGGGTCAGCGGCTCGGCCTCCCCGACGACCAGCGCCTCGTGCTCCTCGGGCCGGGCGCCGGCCGCCAGCAGGAGCGGCGGCAGCGCGGGGATGTCGTGGTCGTAGGTCTTCCACTCGAACTCGGTCCCGCGCTCGCCGAAGAACGCCGTCGTCCGGGACACCAGGGCCGCGAGCTCGCCACCGGACAGGCCGGGGTCCGGCTCGAGCAGCAGCGCGTAGCCCCGCCGTGGGCCGGCCGCCCGGATCAGCGGCCCGTCGGTCTCCGCCGTCCATCCGGTCGGGGTTCGGGCGCCGGTGGTGCCGCGGACCTCCGCGTCGAAGAGGCGGAGCAGCTCGGCCGGTGTCATGGTCGCGGATCGTGCCAGTCCGCGCCGGGGGACCGCCAGCGCAATTCGCCCGTCACCAGAGGTGAGGAACCGTGACGACGTCCCACGAGACGTGCGAGAACGCCTCCCGGGCTGCCTCGCGCCAGGTCTGCTCGGGTGGCCGGACGGTCAGCGTCGCGGTCGCGTCGGCGGCGTGGAGGCGGACCTCGTGCACCGCCTGCCGCGGCCGCCCGACCGGCACGGTCAGGGCGCCGGTGCCGTGCCGGGACAGTGCCGGTACGACGACCCGGGCCGGCCCGAGCTCGCTGCGCACGACGACCGTCGTCGGCCGGTCCCGCCGCCGGTCCAGGCGGACCTCGACGGGGACCGTCGTCGGCAGCAGGGGAGAGGCGGTCACGGCCGCGTCGGCGAGCGACACGACTGGTGCGGGGTCGTCGTCGACGACGGTGACGACGGTCTGCGGGTACACGGTGACGTGCTCCGGCCGCTCGTCCGTGCGGTCCTGCGGCGCACGGAACCACAGCCGGGTGACCCGGTGGCCGGCGGGGATCCGCACGATCCGCTCCGCCACACGCACCGGGGTCGTCCGGGTGGTCGGCCGGTCGAGCCGGACCGTGAGCAGCACGCGCTCGCCCTCGGGCACCCGGCTCCGGGCGGGCCGGACGGCGGCGATCGGCACCGGCGGGGTCGGCTCGCCGTCCGCGCCGAGCCCCGCGAAGCAGTAGCCGCGCCGGCGCAGGGTCGCGATCTCGTCCGGCAGCGCCTTCAGGGTGGCGGGGGAGTTGGTCACCCCGTCGTGCTGGAGCACCACGTTCGTGCGGTGCGGCCGCACCGCACCGACGACCCGCTTCTCGATCTCGCGCGGCGACAGCCCGCTCCAGTCGCGCGAGTCGATGGTCCACAGCACGGTCGTGTACCCCTCACGGGCCAGCTCCCGACGCACCCGGTCGTCGACGGCTCCGTACGGCGGCCGCGCGAGCCCGGTCGGCGTCACCCCGGCGGCCACGAGCTCGTGCCGGGTGGCGCGCAGGGCTCGCCGGACCTGCGCGGTGGTCTGGGTGGTCAGGTCGGTGTGCTCCCAGGTGTGGTTGCCGATCGCGAAGCCGGCGCGGTCGACGGCGCGGGCCACGTCGGGGTCGTCGGCCACGCGGCTGCCCACCATGAAGAACGTCGCCGGCACCTCGAGCCGGCGGAGCAGCCGGACCATCCGGGGCGTGACCGTCGGGGACGGCCCGTCGTCGAACGTCAGCGCCACCAGGCCGCGCGAGCACGGCAGCACCCGGTGGTGAGGCTCGGCCCGCGCCGGCCCGGCCCAGGGCAGCAGGACGGTGACGAGCACGGTCACCAGCGCGGTCGCCACGACCGCCGACCTGCGCATGGGCGTCACCTCCGGGGAGTGGGACGCACGAGGGTACGGCGCGGTTGTCGCCGGCATGCGCCCGGCCGGTGTGGGTACCGGCGCGCGCGTGACGATGCCCGTCCCCGCGCCCGACCGGCGCCGTCTGCTCCTCACCGGCCTGGTCGGCGTCGCTGTCCTGGCCGCGATCCTCGTGACCGGCCTCGCCTGGGCGAAGTGGCTGCCGTACGCCGACAAGGCCTGGCTGCTGTCCGACAGCCGCACCTGGTCGGGCTCGGCGATCTTCGCGTCCGCGGGCGCGCCGGGCAGCGCGCCCACGCTCGCTGGCGCCTGGGCGTTCGCCGTCGACTACTTCATCGCCGTCTGGAAGGCGCTCGTGGTCGCCCTCCTCGTGGCGGCGGCGGTCGACGCGCTGGTGCCCCGGGACTGGCTGCGGCGGGTGCTCGCGCGCCGGAGCCCCACGGGGCAGGCGCTGGTCGGCGGCCTGCTGTCCATGCCGAGCATGATGTGCACCTGCTGCACCGCCCCGGTGACGGTCGGGCTGCGACGTCGCGGGGCGCCCCTCGCCGGCAGCATCGCGTACTGGATCGGCAACCCGCTGCTCAACCCGGCGGTCCTCGTGTTCCTCCTGCTCGTGCTGCCCTGGCAGTACGCGCTCGTCCGTGGGCTGGTCGGCGTCGCTCTCGTCGTCGGCGCCGCCGCGCTCGTCGCCCGCGCGGTCGGCGAGCGGTCGACCGGCGCGCCCTCGGTGCCGGTCGACTCCGACGATGCGGTCGGTGTCGCGCAGCTGCCGCTGCGCTTCCTCCGCTCCCTGCTGCGGTTCGCCCTCGTGCTGGTCCCCGAGTACGCCGCCGTGGTGCTGGGACTGGGCCTGGTGAGCGGCTACCTCTCCGACTTCGACGGCGTCCAGCGCCAGCTCGGGCTGCTCGCCGCGCTGCTGGTGGCGGTCGTCGCGACCCTCCTCGTCATCCCGACCGGTGGGGAGATCCCGGTGATCATGGCGGTCACGGCCGCCGGTGCCGGCGCCGGTCTCGGCGGGGTGCTGCTGATCGCCCTGCCCGCCCTCTCGCTGCCGTCCATCGTCATGGTCGGCCGCAGCCTCGGCTGGCGCGCGACCTGGGCGACCGCCGGGTTCGTGGCCTGCGGCAGCCTGGTCGCCGGCGGCCTGGTCGCGGCGTTCAGCTGATCGGGGGACCCCACAGCACGCGGAACGGCAGGCCCGGCAGCCGCCGCGCCCCGGCGTACGTCGAGGCGTCGACGTGCTGCCCGGACCGCAGCAGCGGGTCGGCGGCGACGACGCACCGGTCGTGGTCGTTGACCACGACCACGTCGCGGGAGGCGGCCAGCGGGCCCCGCATCAGGCCCTCGAACGTCTCGAGCGGGGTGTCGGCTCCCGCGACCCCGGCCATCTCGCCGTCGACCAGCACGGGCACGGTCGCGGTGAGGACGTACTCGTCGGTGCACACGTAGTCGACGTACGGACCGGTGACGTGGCGGGTCCCGGTCGCCAGCGGTGCCTGGAACCACTCGTGCCGGGTGTAGTCGAAGACATGGTGTCCGAGCGGGACGCCGCGCTCGGCGAGCAGGGTGCGGTCCTCGCCCTGCCACCACGCGAGGTAGAGGTCGCGGTCGGCGAGCCAGCCCGGCCGGGCGACGAAACCCGCGCCGACCACCGGGTGGCGGGCGAGGGTCGCGGCGGCGTGCGGGTGCACCAGCTCGCTGAGATCGGCGGCGGTGATCGGGCGCTGCTCCGCGAACGCGTCCACCACGGCCGCGGCGATGACGCCGAGCGAGCCGAAGAGCGCGTCGAAGTAGCCTGCGACCGCGTCCGCGCAGGGCTCCGCGCCGGTCTCGGTGGTGGTCGGGGTGGCCGAGCGGGCGGTCATGGGGCACTCCTGGGCAGGGGATTGCGGTCGTGGACGGCGGCCTGGGTCCGGGCGACCTGGTCCAGTGTCGCCTGAAGGTGGGCCCGCGCGCACCTGCGCGCCGACTCGGCGTCGCCGGCCGCCAGGGCGTCGATCAGGCGATCGTGCGCGGTGCGGGTGCGGGTGCGGACCTGCGGGTCGCTCAGCGGGATGCGCGCCACCATGCCGAAGTCGGCCTCGAGACCCACCACCGCGCGGGTGACGCGCGAGGACTGTGTCAGGGCGGCCAGGGACAACCACAGCTCCGCGTCGGCGTGCCGCCAGGTGCCGACGTCCGCGTCGTCGGACGGCAGCAGGCTCCGCAGGGCGTCGGCCTCCCCGGCGTCGGACCGCTCGGCGGCCAGCTCGGCGCAGCCGGCCAGCACCAGCAGGTACTGGGTGCCCCGGTCGTGGAGCTCGGCCCGCGACATCGCCCCCACGCGCTCGACGAGGGCGGCCTCGTCCGCGGCGGCTCCTGCGGCGACGAACGTGCCTCCGCCGCGGCCGCGGGTGGTGGTCACCAGGCCCCGTGCACGGAGGCCCACCAGGGCCTCGCGCACCGTCACGACCGCCACGCCGAGCATCGCGGCGAGCTCCGGCTCGCTGGGCAGCCGCTCGCCGGCCACGAGCACGCCCGACCGGATGGCCTCGGTCAGGCGCTGCTCGACCTGGCCCGCCCGTCCCAGGTCGCCCAGCGGCGCGAAGATCGCCCCCCGGGCGCGACTGGGGTGCCGGCGTACGTCGGCCATGGCGGCTCCCTCTGCAAAGACTCCGACCGCAACGGATTTGTTACCCGCCGGGGTCTATTCATCTAATGTCCGGTTCCATATCTTATGACGTGACGGCGTCAGAGGACAGCATTCGAGGAGCACGATGACGGCCACCGCCATCTCCCTACGTGGACTGAGCAAGCACTTCGACCGGGTGCGGGCCGTCGACGACCTCGACCTGGACATCGAGGACGGCGAGTTCTTCTCCATGCTGGGACCGTCCGGGTCGGGCAAGACCACCGTGCTGCGGCTGATCGCCGGGTTCGAGGAGCCGACGTCGGGCACGATCATGCTCGGCGAGGACGAGGTGACCCGCCGTCCGCCGTTCGCCCGCGACGTCAACACGGTCTTCCAGGACTACGCCGTGTTCCCGCACATGAGCGTGCTGCAGAACGTCGAGTACGGGCTGCGCGTGAAGCGGGTCGCGCAGGCGGAGCGCCGCAGCCGCGCCGTGGAGGCGCTCGAGACCGTGCGCCTCGGCGGCCTACGGCGACCGGCGCCCGCACCAGCTCTCCGGAGGCCAGCGCCAGCGGGTGGCGCTCGCGCGCGCCCTGGTCAACCGGCCCAAGGTGCTGCTGCTCGACGAGCCGCTCGGCGCGCTCGACCTCAAGCTGCGGCGCGAGATGCAGATCGAGCTGAAGGAGATCCAGCGCGAGGTCGGCATCACGTTCGTGTTCGTGACCCACGACCAGGAGGAGGCGCTCACGATGAGCGACCGGGTCGCGGTGTTCAACGAGGGTCGCATCGAGCAGCTCGCGACCCCGGTCGAGCTCTACGAGCGGCCGGCGAGCGCCTTCGTGGCCGGCTTCGTCGGCACGTCGAACGTGTTCGCCGGCGGCGACGCCGTCCGGTTCGTCGGCGCGCCGGGCAGCTATGCGATCCGGCCGGAGAAGATGCGTATCGCCGCCGACCCGCCCGCCGACGGCGCGGACCTGTGCGTCGGCCGCGGCGTCGTGCGCGACGTCGTCTACCTCGGCTCGACGACCAGCTCGGTCGTGCAGCTCGACGACGGCCCGGCCGTGACGGTGTCGCACCAGAACACCGACACCTCGATCGACGCGGCGCTCGAGCGGCGCGCCCAGCGCGTCGTCGTGACGTGGCGACGCGACCACCTGATTTCCCTGGGTTCCCCCGACCCGGCGACGTCCCCTGAGGAGGAGACAGCATGAGGAAGATCGGCACGATGCGGCTCGCCGCGGTCGCGTGCGCCGGGGTGCTCGCCCTGGCCACGGCCTGCGGCACCAGCTCGGGTGACGGCGACGGTGGCGGCGGCTCGGCGACGGGCCAGGGGTTCACCGCCCCGGACGTCCCGATGCAGGACCAGATCGGCGACCCCGAGGGTCACGTGAACATCCTCGCCTGGCCCGGCTACGCCGAGGACGGCTCCACCGACAAGTCGGTCGACTGGGTGACGCCGTTCGAGAAGGAGACCGGCTGCCAGGCCAACGTCAAGTACTTCGGGACGTCGGACGAGGCGGTCCAGCTGATGAAGACCGGCGAGTACGACGTGGTCTCCGCCTCCGGAGACGCGACCCTGCGGCTGATCGCCTCCGGTGACGTCGCGCCGGTGAACACGGACCTGCTGAAGAACTACGGCGACATCGCCGAGTTCCTCAAGGACCGCGACTGGAACTCGGTCGACGGCCAGATGTACGGCGTGCCGCACGGCTGGGGCGCGAACCTGCTCATGTACAACACCGACGTCGTGAAGCCGGCCCCGACCAGCTGGGGCGCGGTCTTCGACCAGGCCTCCGACTACGCGGGCAAGGTGACGGCGTACGACTCGCCCATCTACATCGCCGACGCGGCGCTGTACCTGATGAAGACCCAGCCGGACCTCGGCATCAAGAACCCCTACGCGCTGGACCAGGACCAGCTCGCCGCGGCGGTCGACCTGCTCAAGAAGCAGAAGGCGAACGTCTCGGAGTACTGGTCGGACTACCTCAAGGAGGTCCAGGCCTTCAAGAGCGGCGACTCGGTGATCGGCACCACCTGGCAGGTCATCGCCTCGGTCGCGCAGGGCGAGGGCGCGCCGGTGGACGCGGTCCTGCCCACCGAGGGGTCCACCGGCTGGTCGGACACCTGGATGATCGGCTCGGAGGCGAAGAACCCGAACTGCGGCTACCTCTGGATGGACTACATCACCAGCCCGAAGCCGCAGGCGCAGGTCGCCGAGTACTTCGGTGAGGCCCCGGCCAACACCAAGGCCTGCGACCTGACGTCCGACGCGTCGTTCTGCGACACCTACCACGCGACCGACTCCGCGTACGCCGACCAGATCTGGTACTGGACGACGCCGATCAGCCAGTGCCTGGACGGGCGCAGCGACCAGTGCACCGACTACGGCGACTGGACGACCGCCTGGACCGAGGTCAAGGGCTGAGGCTGGTCGCGCGTTGAGCATCCTCGATCGTCGCCCGGGCCTCCGGGTGGGCCTGCTCCTGACGCCACCGATGCTGTGGCTGGGAGCGGCCTACCTGGGGGCGCTGGCGGCCCTCCTGGTCACGTCGCTGTGGACGCAGAACGACTTCACCGGCGACATCCAGCGCGTGTGGACGCTGGAGAACTTCCGGACGCTGTTCACCGTCGACGTCTACCGGACGATCACGGTGCGCACCATCGGGATCGCGGTCCTGGTGACCGTCGTCGACGCGGTGCTGGCCTTCCCGATCGCCCTGTACATGGCGAAGGTCGCGTCCCCGCGGACCCAGCGGCTGCTGGTGATCGCGGTGCTGATGCCGCTGTGGGCGTCGTACCTGGTCAAGGCCTACGCCTGGCGGAGCATGTTCTCCTCCGACGGCCTGATCGCCTGGATCGCGGAGCCGTTCGGTCTGGGGACCCCCGGCTACGGCCTGATGGCCACCACCGTGACCCTGGCCTACCTCTGGCTGCCGTACATGATCCTGCCGCTGTACGCCGGGCTCGAGCGGGTCCCGGACTCGCTGTTCGAGGCGTCCGCCGACCTCGGGGCGGGATCCCTCGAGACGCTGCGCCGCATCGTGCTCCCGATGGCCTTCCCGGCCATCGTCGCCGGTTCGATCTTCACGTTCTCGCTGACCATGGGTGACTACATCGCGGTGAAGATCGTGGGCGGCACGACCCAGCTGCTCGGCAACGTCGTCTACGACAACCAGGGCGCCGCCAACAACCTGCCGTTCGCGGCGGCGGTCGCCACCGTCCCGATCGTCGTGATGCTCGGCTACCTGGCCGCCGCCCGCCGTACCGGAGCCCTGGAGAATCTCTGATGGCGCACTCGTCCACCATGTCCGCCGGGCTGCGCGGGTCGCTGCGGCTCTTCACCGTCGTGGTGCTGGTCGTCGTCTACGTCCCGCTGGCGCTGGTGATCCTGAACTCCTTCAACAGCGACAACACCTTCGGCTGGCCGCCGCCGGGCTACACGCTGCACTGGTGGGACCTCGCCTGGCACAGCCGGGGGCGCGCGACGCGCTGTGGACCAGCGTGCGCGTCGCGGTGGTCGCCACGGCGCTCGCCCTGCTGCTCGGCACGCTGGCCGCGATGGCGCTGCGGCGCACCCGCTTCTTCGGCCGCAACGTGGTGTCGCTGCTCATCATCCTGCCGATCGCGCTGCCGGGCATCGTGACGGGCCTGGCGTTCCAGAACGGGTTCCGGACCATCCTCGGCATCGACCTGAGCATCTGGACGATCGTGATCGCGCACGCGACGTTCTGCATCGTCACGGTCTTCAACAACGTGCAGGCGCGCTTCCAGCGGCTGGGCACCAGCTTCGAGCAGGCGTCGATGGACCTGGGCGCGCGCCGTTGGACGACGTTCCGGCTGGTGACCTTCCCGATGCTCCGCTCCGCGCTGCTCGCGGGGGCCCTGCTGTCGTTCGGGCTGTCCTTCGACGAGATCGTGGTCACCACGTTCACCGCCAGCAGCCAGGACCAGACGCTGCCGATCTGGATCTTCCAGAACCTCTTCCGGCCCAACCAGGCACCGATCGTGAACGTCGTCGCCGCGGCGCTGGTGGTGTTCTCCGCGGTGCCGATCTACCTGGCGCAGCGGCTCTCCGGCTCGCACGCGGAGGGTCTCACCGGGGCGCGATAAACCAGGCGACGAGTGTCGGTGCGGCGACATAGCGTCGTACCTCGCCATGACACTGACCCAGCTCGACGCCGACCACGCCGCCCGTACGCCGACGCCGCCTCCCGAGCCGGAGCGCACCGTCGACTGGCGCCGGCTGCGCACCCCGGTGGCGGCGGCGGCGCTGGCGGCGTCCGCGGTGGCAGCGATCGGGACCTCGCTGGGCTCGATGGTCGCGGGGCGCCTGGCCGACCACGCCACCGACCGGCTCGTCGTCCTGCTCGCGCTCTGCGTGGTGGGCGCCGCGGTCCTCGACACGATCGCGCGCACGGTCTGGGCCGGGGTCGTCGACCGGGCCGAGGGCCGGCTGCGGGCCGACCTGCTCGACGCGGCGCTGCACCAGCCGCTGGAGGCGCTCACCGAGCAGGCCGTCGGCGAGGTCCTCGACCGCGTCGACGACGACACCCACGAGGTCGGCACGCTGCTGCGCCAGGGCGCGTGGATGGCGATCCGCACCGTGCTGGCCTCCGGCCCGCTCTGGATCGTCGCCGGGCTGACCTGGTGGCCGGCCTTCCTGCTGTTCCCGCTCGCCGGTGTCGCCGCCCTGGCCGCGGTGCGCCCGCTGCTTCCGCAGATCTCGGCCCGCAAGGTCGAGGAGGAGGCGGCCTGGACCGACCACGCCGCGGCGCTGGAGGAGGGCATCGCCGGTCGCGACGACCTGCGCGCCAGCCTCGGCCAGGCCCACGTCGTACGCCGCTGCACCGAGCTGGCCGCGCGCGTGCACGACCGGTTCGCGGTCGTGGTCGGCCTGGAGGGCCGGGTCAGCCGTCGTACCGGCACGCGTCCTGCACGGTGCCCTCGCGGCCACCGCGCTGGTCGGGATCGCGCTCGTCGTCGACCACCGCCTCTCGACCGCCGAGCTGGTGACGCTGTTCCTGGTGACGACCATGTTCGTCGGCCACGTCGACATGCTGGCCCGCCACCTGCCCGATCTGCAGGCCGGCTTCGGGGCGGTGCTGCGCCTGCGCGGACTCCTCGGCGCGGTGCGCGAGCCCACCGGCGGCGATCGGCTGCCCGCGGGACGGCTCGACCTCTCGTTCCGCGACCTGCACTTCGCGTACGCCGAGGGCCGGTTCGCCCTGCAGCACGTCGACCTGCACGTGCCGGCCGGCACCACCTGCGCGCTGGTGGGGCGCACCGGGTCCGGCAAGTCCACCCTGGCCTCCCTGCTCTCCCGCGCGGTCGAGCCCGAGCGCGACTCGGTCCTGCTCGGCGGGGTCGACGTGCTCGACCTCGACGTGCAGGAGCTGCGCGCCGCGGTCGGGGTCGTCACCCAGCGCACCGAGATCCTCGCCGGCACCCTCGCGGAGAACATCACGCTCTTCCGGAACGTCCCGCGTGCGGACGTCGAGGCCGCGGTGGCGGAGCTCGGCCTGGCCGACTGGGTGGCCGGCCTCTCCGACGGGCTCGACACCCTGCTCGGTCCCGGCGGCACCACGCTGTCCGCGGGGGAGGAGCAGCTGGTCGCCTTCGCGCGGCTCCTGGTGCGCGACGTGCGCGTCGTCGTGCTCGACGAGGCGACCGCGCGGATGGACCCGGTGACCGAGGGTCACGTCGTCCGGGCGGCCGACCGGCTGCTCTCGGGCCGCACCGGCCTGCTCGTGGCGCACCGGCTCTCGACCACCGAGCGCGCCGAGCAGGTCGCCGTGCTCGATCAGGGCCGGGTCGTCCAGCGCGGGCCACGAGCCCGTCTGGCGACCGAGCCCGGCCCGTTCCGCGACCTGCTGACCGCCTCGGCCGAGGTCGAGCGGCCCGCGCCGGAGCCGGCCGAGCACACCGGTCCGGCGGTCAGCGTGGGGAGCGCCCGCCGGGTCGGGCCGCCTCCGGCGCCGCCGGCGATGGAGCCGGTGCCCGGCCTGGCCCGCGCGACGACGTCGGCGCTGCTCGTCGAGCCCCAGTGGGGCCTGGTCAGCGTCGCGCTGTTCCTCGCCTCGGCGCTCTCGGGCGCGTTCGGCGCGGTGACCGGCTGGATCTGGGGCCACCTGGTCGTGCGAGCTGCAGGACGGCGGCGACCCGACCGTGCTCGCCGCCGCGCTCGTGGCCTCGCTGCTCGTCTCGCCGCTGCTGCTCGCCCAGGCGATCCGCATCTACCCCCGGTGGTGGGTCTCGGTGATGCTGCGGGTGCGCACCGCCGTCCTCGCCGGCCAGACCGAGCAGCATCGGCTCGAGCGCACGCCTCCCGGCGAGGTGGTGGCGCGCACCATGGACGCCGACCGACTGGCGCGGTACGCCGACCGCTGGGTCGACTTCACCAACGGTCTCGCGATCGCCGCCGTCACCGCCGCGGTCGCGCAGAGCCTGCTCGCCGGTGGCGTGCTGCTCGCGGTGATGGTCGGCTCGTCGCTCGCGTCCTCCCTGGGCCGCCCGATCGCGGGCCGCTCCGCCGCGGCGTCGGCCGCCGCCCGGGCCCGGTTCGGCCGGTCCCTGGTGTCCGCGCTGGACTCGGTCCGCACCGTCAAGCTCGCGGCATCCACCCCGAGCGTCCACGCCCACCTGCGGGAGGTCGACGCCGGGCGGGTCGACGCCGCCGTACGCGAGCACCGCGTGCAGGCCATGCTCGACGGCGTCCCGATCGTGATGGTCCAGTGCGGCGTGGTCGCCGCCTGGGCGGTCCTGCTGGCCGGTGGCTGGGGGCTGGCCACCGCGCTGCTGGTGGCCGGGGCGGTCAACGGGTTCGACTGGTTCGGTCGCGTCGCCGGGGCGGTCATCACCGAGGCCCCGGGGACGCGCGCGTGGATGCAGACCACCAGCCGGCTCGCCGGCGGCGGCGACCTGATGCACCTGCCCACCGGTGTCGACCTGGTCGACGGCGCAGCCCCGGCGCCCCGCCCGGGACCGCGCGACCCGCTGCGCACCCTCGAGCTGCGCGGCGTCTCCGCCGTCCACGACGACGGGACGGTCGGTGTCAGCGACGTCGACCTGACCATCGGCTCACGCGAGCTGGTGCTGCTGCTCGGCCAGGTCGGCTCGGGCAAGTCCAGCCTCCTCGGCGTCCTCGCGGGCCTGGTCCCGAGCACCGGTGAGATCCGGTGGAACGGCGAGCCCGTCGTCGACGCGCAGGCGTCCCTGCGCCCGGGTCGGGTCGCCCACGTGGCGCAGGTGCCGCGCGTGCTGTCCGGCACCTTCGCCGAGAACGTGCGGCTCGACCACGCGGACCGCGTCGTCGCGCCCGCCCTCGAGACGGCGCGGCTGACTCCCGACGTCGCGGCCGCGGGCGGCCCGGACGCGCTGGTCGGGCACCGCGGTGTCCGCCTCTCCGGCGGCCAGGTGCAGCGGCTCGCGCTCGCCCGCGGAGTCGCCTGCGACACCGAGCTGCTGCTCGCCGACGACGTCTCCTCGGCGCTCGACGCCGCCACCGAGATCGAGCTCTGGTCGGCCCTGCGCGAGCGGGGCGCCACCGTCCTCGGCGCGACCTCCAAGCGCGCGGCGCTCGTGCAGGCCGACCGCGTGGTCGTGCTCGTCGACGGCCGGGTCGCGGCGGTCGGGCCCTGGGCCGAGCTCAGCGGCGCCTGGGGTCACCTGGCCGGCTGACCGCTCCCGCCGGACGTCATACGGACGGAGCAACCGCTTGCTCCGTCCGTATGACGTCCGCGGGTGCGAGCGGCGAGGTCAGTGCGAGTGCAGCGGGTTGCGGGGCTGCCCCAGCCCGGGCCGGTCCTTCGCCGGTCGCTCACCGCCGGTCCAGCCCCCGACCTCGACGTGTACCCAGTCCGGGGGACGGCGAACCCGCACCTGAGCCCCGATTCGGGCCCGCGGGGGCCGCGGCGATGGGAGCATCGGAGGATGCGCATCTCCCGTCGGGCCGCGTCCGTGATCGTCTCCCTCGGCGTCGTCCTGGCGGGGACGGTCGGCGTCTCCACCAGCGCCACGGCCGACGCCGCCGGCTTCACCGTCCGGCCCAGCGTCAACCAGGTCTACGTGCTCGGGGCCACGCCGGGGGAGGCCCTCGAGCTGGTCGACGCAGGACGGCGGCGTCGCCGGCAGCGGAACCGTCGACGCAGCTCGGCAGCCTGGCCTGGCGCGAGCTCGACGCCGGCACCTACACCGTGCCGCGACGCCGCGGACCCGGCCACGGCGTCGGCGCCGTTCGTGGTGACCGACTTCGACGACCCGCCGCCGGCGCAGTCGTTCTACGACGGGCAGACGCTCGGCGCCGGGCTTCGGCTACCTCACCACCCGCGACGGCACCACGCTGTCGGCCAACGTCGTGCTGCCCGCCCGGCGCCGGCGCCGTACCCCACGGTGGTCGAGTACTCCGGCTACGACCCGAGCAACCCGGCCAACACCACGATGGCGCAGCTGTTCACCGCCCTGGGCTTCGCCTACGTCGGCGTCAACATCCGCGGCACCGGCTGCTCGGGCGGGTCGTTCCTGAACTTCGAGCCGGTGCAGAGCCTGGACGGCTACGACGCGATCGAGGCGATCGCCGCCCAGCCGTGGGCGCAAGTCCCACACAGGCCGGCATGGTCGGCATCTCCTACCCGGGCATCTCCCAGCTCTACGTCGCGCAGACCCGAGCCGCCGCACCTGTGCCGCGATCACCCCGCTGTCGGTCATCGACGACACCTACCGCGGCACGCTCTACCCCGGCGGCATCCTCAACACCGGATTCGCCGTCCCGTGGGCCGCCGAGCGCGCCGACCCAGGCCGCGCCGTACGGCGAGGGCTGGGAGCAGCCCCGCGTCGACGCCGGCGACACCGTCTGCGCGGCCAACCAGCTCCTGCGCCTGCAGAACCCCGACCCGCTCGCCCTGATCGAGGACAACGCGTTCTACGACCCGGCCGTCGCCGACCCGATCAACCCGAGCCTGTTCGTCTCGAAGATCGACGTGCCGGTGTTCCTCGCCGGCGCCTGGCAGGACGAGCAGACCGGCGGCCACTTCCCGGCGTTCCTCGACGACTTCACGTCGGCACCGCACCTCTACGCGACGATGACCAACGGCTCGCACACCGAGTCGCTGAGCCTGGGCGTCTTCGGGCGGTACGCCGACTTCCTCGACCTCTACGTCGCCCACCGGGTGCCGACCGGCGCCAAGTCGTTCGTCGCGCCGATCCTCGCCCAGTCGCTGACCGGGGTCGGCGGGCTGAGCCTGCCGCGCGGCACCGACTACACCGGCATGTCCTACCGGCAGGCGCTGGCGACGTACGAGTCGGCCAGGCCGATCCGCGTCCTCTTCGAGGAGGGCGCCGCCGCCGGCCAGCCGTCCGGCGCGCCGCTGCCACGCTTCGCGAGGTCCTTCGCCGCCTGGCCGGTGCCCGGCGCGAAGCCGACGCGCTGGTTCCTCACCTCGAGCGGCCGGCTGCGCCACGGACCGTCGACGGCCCGCCCGGCCCACGCGCGCCAGCGCAGCTACCGCGCCGACCCCGGCGCGCTCCCGGCGACCGACTACACCGGCTCGAGCTCCGCGATCTGGCAGGCGCACCCCGACTACGACTGGCGCCAGATCCCGGCCGGCACCGGCCTCGGCTGGATCACCCCGCCGCTGCGCCACGACGTCGTGACCGTCGGCACCGGCTCGCGTGGACCTGTGGGTGCGCAGCTCCGCGCCCGACACCGACCTCGAGGTCACCGTCAGCGAGGTCCGGCCCGACGGCACCGAGGTCTACGTCCAGTCCGGCTGGCTGCGCGCCAGCCACCGCCGGCTCGACCACGCCGAGCGCACCCCCATCTCGCCGGTGCACACCGACCTCGCCGCCGACGCCCGGCCGCTGCCGGCGGGGAAGTTCACCCGGCTGCGCGTGGGGCTGTTCCCGTTCGCCCAGCCGTTCCGCGCCGGCTCGCGGATCCGGATCACCGTCGACGCGCCCGGCGGCGCCCGCCCGCTGTGGGCCTTCGACACGATCTCCGACGGCGAGCGGGTGACGGTCGCGACCGACCGCGTGCACCAGTCGCGGCTGGTGCTGCCTGTCGTCGCCGGGCGTGCGCGTGCCGCGCAAGGCCCCGCCGTGCGCGTCGCTGCGCAGCCAGCCCTGCCGGACCTACCCGTAGGTCAGGAGGCGGTCTCGACCGGCTCCGCCGGAGCCGCGAGCGGCGGTACGGCGGTGCCCGGCCGCTCGGCGCGCAGGAACCGGCCGGTGCGCTCACGTCCGAGCAGGGCGTGGGCTCACCGTCGCCCACCACCCGGCGGCCGCTGACGAACACGGCCGGGACGGCGGCGTCGTTGCGGTTGACCATCCGCGAGAGGCCGCCGTACTGCTCGACCGGGCTCTCGTGGTAGTCCTCGAGCGCCTCGTCGAGACGCTCCGGGTCGACCACGACGAGGTCCGCCCGGTCGCCCTCGCGGAGGTGCCCGGCGTCGATGCGGTACCAGTCGCCGAGCTCGCCGGTGAGCCGGTGCACGGCGTGCTCGACCGACATGAACGGCGTGCCGGCCCGCTCGGCGTCGCGGACGTGCTTGAGCAGCCGCAGCGGAAGTTGTAGAAGGCCATGTTGCGCAGGTGCGCGCCGGCGTCGGAGAAGCCGATCTGGATGCCGGGGTCCCGGCGCCAGCTTCTTGAGGATCGCGGGGCGGTGGTTGCTGATCGTGGTGCGCCAGCGGATCGCCGTGCCGTGCTCGAGCACCAGGTCGAGGAAGGCGTCGACCGGGTGCTTGCCGCCGCGCTCGACGCCGACCTGGCCGAAGGACTTGCCGATCACGGAGGCGTCGGGGCACTCGACGATCTCGGCGTCGAAGAAGTCGCGCTGCCACACCCGTGGGTCGTACTTGCGCTCGTAGTCCTTGCGGAACTGCTTGCGGTACTCCGGGTCGCGCATCAGCTCGTCGCGGGCGATCTTCTCCTGCAGGTGCAGGGCGGCCGCGCCGGACCCGAACTCCTCGAAGATCACCAGGTCGATGCCATCGGCGTACACCTCGAACGGCACCGGCAGGTGCTGCCAGCGGAAGTCCGCGCCGAGCCGGTTCACGAGCCGGGCGATCGGACGCATCAGGTGGATGATGAACGGGAGCGCCTTGAGGTCCGCGGCCGACAGCAGGCTGGTGCGCAGCGCGGGCCGGCCGAACCACGCCGATCGAGTGCAGCGCCTGCACCAGGATCGTGTGCGGGTGGCTGGCGTCCGGGCCGGCCTGGAGCGCGCGGCGCCGGCGCCGCAGGATCGAGCGGAGCGCGCGCATCTCGCGCCGCTTCGCGTACGTCGAGGGCAGGGTGCGCGAGCGGCACAGGTCGCCGTCGAGCTTGTCGAAGAGCAGCTGCTGGGCCGACATGCCGACGAAGCCGGCGTCGAGGGCCTCGGTCAGCATCGTCTCCATGCGCGCCTGCTCGCGGCGGCTCGGCCGGACGCTCCTTGCGGGTGGCCCGGTCCAGGCCCATGGTCGCGGTGCGCATGTCGGAGTGGCCGATGAACGCCGCCAGGTTCGGGCCCGAGGGGCAGCGACTCCAGCGCGGCGACGTACTGCTCGGCGCTGGTCCAGTCCTGGTGCTTCTCCACCGCCCGATGACGTGCTGGCGCGGGATGGCCTCGACCCGGCCGAACAGGTCGCCGGCGTCGACGCGCCCACGTGGATCGTGGAGAGCGAGCAGGAGCCGAGGAAGAGCGTGGTGACGCCGTGGCGCACCGACTCCGGGAGGCCCGGGCCCTCGAGCACCTCGACGTCGTAGTGGGTGTGGATGTCGACGAGGCCCGGGGAGCACCCACTGGCCGGGCGCGTCGACCACCTCGGGACAGCCGGTCTCGTCGAGGTGGCTCGTCGCTCACGGCGACGACGTGGCCGTCGCGGATGCCGAGGTTGCGCACCGCCGAGGCGGGCGCCGTGCCGTCGAACCAGCGGCCGCCCTTGATGATCGCGTCGAGCGTCATGCCCGGATGGAACAGGTTCTCGTCGGTCCCGTCAAGGGTCAGGCGGTCGCCCGCGCTGCCCGGCGGAGCAGGCCGGCCACCACGAGCCACAGCGCGGCGAGGGGAAGGAAGCCCAGGAGGACGACGAGGTGGTCGCTGGAGTCGGCGGTCAGGACGTAGCCGACGCCGCTGGCCACGGCGAGTGCGGTGTACCACCAGCCGACGAGCCGGGAGCGGGACAGGCCCGCCGGCGAAGACGATGACGAACGGCTCGCCGAGCACCACGAGCGCCACGAACGGCGCCATGGGACCCGCGGAGCTCATCGCGTCCTGGACCTGCAGCATCGCCTGGGCGTCGGGCTGGCTCCCGAGCACGCCCGTGACGACGTTCTGCGAGCCCCCGACGAGGCCGAGGGTCAGCAACGCGGCGCCGTAGACCCAGCCGCCGAGCCGGGTCAGCACCACGCCGCGTCCCCGGACCAGCCCGTCGCGGCGAGGACGGCGGCCCCGGCCGCGACCCAGCAGACCACCTCCGCCCAGGTGGCGGCGTACCAGGCGGTCGGGTGTGCGCCCGCGGTGGCCAGCATCTTCGCGTGGCTGGCGTCGGCGTCCGGTGGCCAGAGGAAGATCGAGGCGGTCCTGGCGAGGACCGCCACGAGGGCGGCGCCGGCCGCGACCCGCAGGCCGGTGCGGGCCGGGGCCGGGATGGTGGTCAGCAGGGACGCAGGAGCGGTGGTCGTCATGGTCTCTCCCGAAGATCGAGGTTGGGGCGTCCAGCCTGTGGTCGGGGACGCCGCTCGTCGCGTCCGTCGAGGCGGCCCGAGCGGCTCCGACTTCTGCGGTGCGCCGGACCGGCCGGCGTACCTCCGCGGGTGTAGGCGACTACCTCCCGATACGGACGCGGAACGGCGGCAGGCGCGCCTAGATTGGCCCGATGAGCCTCCCGCCCCGGCCTCCCGTGGTGCTGGTCGACGGCGCGCTCGCCGCGTTCTTCGTGGTGCTCTCGCAGCTGGAGCTGCACCAGCACTTCGACGACGGCTACCAGGCCGGGCCGCTGTGGCTGAACGTGCCGCTGGTGGCCCTGATGAGCGCGCCGCTCGTGGTACGCCGGATCGCGCCGCGGGCCTGCCTCGCGACGATGCTGGCCGGCGCCGCGCTGCCGGGCCTGTTCGTGGCGCACACGATCTTCTTCTGGGGATCGCTCGTCCCGATGGCCGTCGCCACCTACAGCGTGGCGCGGCACCGGGCCGACCGCTGGGGCCGCCTGGCCTGGCTCGCGGGTCCGGTCATCCTGGTGTCCAACATGGGTCACATGCCGGAGCTGCGCGCCGGCTCCAACGCGGTCTTCGGGCTCGGCGTCTTCGGCCTCGCCTGGCTGGTCGGCCGGGTGCTGCGACGGGTGTCGGTGCAGAGCGCGCAGCTCGCCGAGGCCCTCGAGCACGTCGCCGCGCACCAGGCCGAGCGCGAGGAGGCCGCCGTCGCCTCGGAGCGACGGCGGATCGCCGCCGAGCTGCACGACGTCATCTCGCACTCGGTGAGCCTGATGACCATCCAGACCGGTGCGGCCCGGCTCAGCCTCGAGGCGGACGACCGGCCCGTGCCGCCGCAGCTGCGGGCGGCGGAGGAGACCGGTCGCGCGGCGCTGGTCGAGCTGCGCCGGGCGCTCGGACTGCTGCGTGACGAGACCGGCGACGCTGCCACGCTGAAGCCGCTGCCGGACCTGGCCGCGGTCCCCGAGCTCGTGGCCCAGGTGCGCGAGGCGGGCCTGGACGTGGAGCTGGTGCAGCAGGTGGACCGCGAGGTGCCCGCGAGCCTGCAGCTGACGGCGTACCGGCTGTTGCAGGAGGCGTTCACCAACGTGCTGAAGCACGCCGGTCCGGTGCAGGTGCGGGCCGTCGTCCGCACCTCGCCGGACGGCCTGGTCCTGTCCGTCGTGAACCGTCCGGGGTCTGCGGACCCGCTGCCGACCGGCGGCCACGGGGTCGACGGCATGCGGCAGCGCGTCGCCGTGTTCGGCGGGAACACTCTCGGTGGGCCCGCGTGCGGACCGCGGCTACGAGGTCAGCGCCGTAGCTCCCCATCCCGACGGCCGAGCTGGAGGCGGCGTGGTGACGTCGGTCGTGGTCGTCGACGACCAGCACCTCGTGCGCGCCGGGCTGGTGTCGATCCTGGCCACGCAGCCGGACCTCCAGGTCGTCGGTGAGGCGGGTGACGGCGAGCAGGCCGTGCGCACCGTCAGGGAGACGCGGCCGGACGTGGTGCTCATGGACGTCCGCATGCCCGGCGTCGACGGCATCGAGGCCACGCGCCGGCTGGCCGCCGAGGACTGCCGGATCCTGATGCTCACGACGTTCGACCTGGACGAGCACGTGTACGCCGCGATGAAGGCGGGCGCCTGCGGGTTCCTGCTCAAGGACTCGCCACCGGAGTCGCTGATCGCCGCGGTCCGTGGGGCGGCGCGCGGGGAGTCGCTGCTCGCGCCGGCGATCACCCGCCGCCTGGTGGAGGAGTTCGTCCGTCGGCCGGCTCCCGGCGCCACGCGCCCGGAGCGGCTCTCGGTGCTCACCGAGCGCGAGTGCGAGGTGCTCGCGGAGATCGGTCGCGGCCGCTCCAACGGCGACATCGCCGCGCGCCTGCACCTCTCGGAGGCGACGGTGAAGACCCACGTCACCCGGATCCTCACGAAGCTCCGGCTGCGGGACCGCGCCCAGGCCGTGGTCCTGGCCTACGAGACCGGCTTGGTCCGGCCGGGTGAGCGGCTAGCGCCTCGCAGAGCGGAAGCAGGTCACGGCCGTGCCGGCGGCGGTGACGAGGATCAGGACATCGGGGACCAGCTCCGAGGGGTGGCCGGGGCCGAGGTCGCCAAGGAGGATCTTGAGGCTCAGCACGGTCAGGAGGGACATCACGACGCCGAGGACCACGAAGGAGGCCCGGGAGCGACGCCACGCCGTCCAGGCCGTCAGCGCCCCGACCACCACCGCGATCTCGAGCGGGAGGGCTGGGCTCTGGTCGGGGGTGAGTGCCACGACGAGGACCAGGAGCGCGAGCGTGGCCAGCACGCCGAGCACGACGGGGCGTACCGGCCGGGCGACGGTGGGCATTGCGGCGGTGGTGTGAGCGGACATGACAGGCTCCTTCGTGAAGAGGATCAGGACGTCGCCAGCCTCGACGGCGCGCCGTCACGGCGTCACGGGCGCGAAGTCCCGATCACTCGTGACATCGACCCCCTGACAGACGGGACAGGGGTCGACGATCATGGGCCGGTGGCGAGGATCGGTGCGGGGGCGGCGACGGCCGGCCGTGCGCTGGCCCTGGCCACGTTCGGGTTGGTGTGTGCGGGGATCGTGGCGCCGTCGTGGCGCGGATTCGTCCCCGACCCCGGCCACACGGAGGGCTGGGGCGCGCAGCTCGCCGAGGCGGTGGTCTTCGGCTTCGTCGGCGCCGCGATCGCGGACCGCGCGGTGGGTCCTGCGCGCCGGATCGGCGTGCTCCTGCAGGTCACCGGCGTGAGTCAGGCGGCCACCCTGGTGACCTCTGGTGTCGAGCATGCGTACGGCGGCCGGGTCGCCGCCGTCGCCGGGTGGCTCGACTCCTGGCTGTGGGTCCCGGGCGTGCTCGCGGTGCTGGCCGTCCTTCCCGCGGTGTATCCGACCGGTACCGCCGGTCGGCTCCGCCGCCTGCCGCAGGCAGCGCTCATGCTGACCGGGGTCGCGACGGCGGCCCAGGCCTACGGCTCCCTCCCCGGACGCTCGCTCCCGGCGGTGGCGGCGTGGCTCGTGGTCGGGTCCGTCGTGGGGGTCGTGCTGCTCGGGATCGTCCAGCTCGTGCTCAGGCATCGCACCAGCTCGCCCACGGAGCGGGCGCAGGTGCGGTGGCTGGCGTGGGCCGTCGGCCTCGTCGTCCTGGGGGAGGCGGCCGCGGGCGTGGTGCCGCCAACCGTGGTCGGACCGATGATGGCAGGGCTCTCCCTGCTCGTGCCGGTGTCGATCGGGCTCGCGGTCCTGCGCCTCGGGCTGTTCGACATCGACCTGCTCATCAGTCGCACGCTGGTCTACGTCGGGCTTTCGCTCATCCTCGCCGCGACGTACGCCCTCGGCGTCGTGCTGGTGGCGCAGGAGTCCGGCGCCGCGCTCGACAAGCTGACGGTGCTGGTGGTCGTGGGGGTCGTCCTCGCCGCCGGGCCGCTGCGCGCCTGGCTGCAGCGTCAGGTGCGGCGCCTCGTCTGGGGCTCGGCCGACCCCTCGCGGGAGGTGGAGCGCCTTGCGGCCCGACTCGGTGACGCCGCGTCGCGCCGCAGTGCCCCGGACGCGGTCGTGGCGGCGGTCGTGAGCGCGGTCCGGGCGCCCTGGGCCGAGCTGTGGCTGCACGCCACCGACGAGCGGGACGCGTTGCTGGCCCGGGTCGGCGCCGGGGTCGGTGCCGAGCACGTCGTCGCCGTCCGGTACGACGGCCGGGAGGTGGGCCGTGTCGTGGTCGGCACCCGGGACGGTGATCCGTTCACCCGCCGTGAGCAGGATCTCCTGGCCCGCCTCGCCGATGCCTCCGGCGCGGTGCTCGACGGGCTGCAGCTCAGCGCCGATCTCCGGCGCTCTCGCGAGGAGGTCGTGCGCGCCCGCGAGCGCGAGCGGAGCCGGCTGCGTCGCGACCTCCACGACGGGCTCGGCCCGACCCTCGGCGGCATCACCCTCGGCCTGGACGCGGCACACAACCTGGTTCCCGACGACCTGACCTCGGCCCGGCAGACGCTGGTGCGCCTCCGCGAGCTTGCGGGTCAGGCGACGGCGGACGTGCGCACGATCGTCGACGGGCTCCGCCCGCCGGTGCTGGACGGCGCCGGCCTGGCTGAGGCGCTCCGGCGCCAGGTGGACCTGCATCCGACGCCGCCCGCGGTCCGGCTCGAGCTCTCGGATCTGCCGCACCTCGCACCCGAGGTGGAGAACGCCGTCCTGCGCATCGTCACCGAGGGGCTCGCCAATGTCCGCCGCCATGCGCGCGCTCAGCAGGCCTTGGTTCGGCTGGACGTCGAGCCGGGAGTCCTGACCGTCGTGGTCGACGACGACGGCGCTGGGTGCGCCGCACGGATCCCGTCCGTTGGCCGTCCGGGCGGCGTGGGTCTCGGGTCGATCCGAGACCGGTGCGACGAGCTCGGGGGAGCGGCGGCATTCGGCACATCTCCTTGGGGCGGCTTCCGAGTGGTCGCCCGGATCCCGTGGAGCGCGACGTGAGCGCCGAGCCGAATGTGCGGGTGCTGCTCGCCGACGACCACCCGATCTTCGTCGAGGGTCTGCGGATGCTCCTGTCGTCGGTTCCTGGCCTCGAGGTCGTCGCCGAGGCGTCGAGCACGTCCGAGGCGGTCCGCGCCACCCGCGAGCACCGTCCCGACGTCGTCGTGCTCGATATCGACATGCCCGAGGTCGGGCGGCATGGCCGCGGTGCCGGTCCTGCGCGCGGCGCACGAGGGCGTCGCGGTGCTGATGCTGACCATGGACGGCGACCGGTCGACGCTCGCGGCCGCGATCCGGGCCGGTGCCCGGGGTTACCTCCTCAAGGGCGCGGGCCAGGCCGAGGTCGTGGCCGCGATCCGGTCCGTTGCGGCTGGTGGATCGGCGTTCGGCGCCGGGGTCACCGATGGACTGCTGGAGGCGTACCTGGTCGGCGAGAGCACGCGGCCGGCGCTACCGGAGCTCTCGGAACGCGAGCGCGAGGTCGTCGCCCTGGTGGGCCGAGGACTGGCGAACCCGGTCATCGCCGAACGGTTGTTCCTCAGTCCGAAGACCGTGCGCAACCTGGTCTCCTCGGCCATGGCCAAGCTCGGGACACCCGACCGGACCGCGCTGGCGATCCGGGCCCGGGACGCAGGCCTCGCCTGAGCCGGCGAGCCCTGGGCTACCCGTCCGGCTCGTTCCTGAGGTCGCGTTCGAGCCGGTCGAGGGCCTTGCCGAGGAAGTCGGGGTGGGCCAGGACCCAGGCGTCGGTGGCGGTGAGTTCGTGGGTGCCGGTGGGGTCGACGAGTCGGGTGAGCCCGTGGGGGGTGGTCCACAGGTAGGTGGCGTCGTCGATCTGTCTGACGCGGTAGCCGCGGTGGGTCTTGGCGCGGTGGTTGGTGCGGGTCAGGGGTGCGGTGTTGTGGTCGCCGGTCTGTCCGGGTGGCCCGTCGCGGTCGTAGGGGACGGGGTGGTCGTTGTCGTAGCGGCCGGTCATCGTGGCGGTGCTGGTGGCGTGGGGGAAGACGTCGCCGGCGCAGCGCAGTCGGACGCGTTGGGCGACGCGGGTGGGGACCTCGTAGGCGTTGACGCGGGTGTGGTCGTCGAGGTCGATGACGGGGTTGATGGTGACGTGGGCGTGGCCGAGCAGGGTGATGACCTGTTCGAGCAGCATCGGGCCGAGCTCCTCGACCCGGACGATCCCGGTGCCGGTGAGGGCGGCTTCGTGGAGGTGCAGGTGGACCACGGCCTGGTGGTGCGGCTTGCGGGGGACGCCGGTCTTGGAGTCGGACCGGCTCGGTGGCAGCGGGCTGCGAGGAGTTCGCGGATGTCGTCGGGGCGGGCGAGCCAGCCGAAGGCGATGGCGCGTAGCTCGTCGTGGGTCAGGTCGTCGAGGGCGGCGGGAAGGTCGGGGTGGTGGGCGCGCAGGATGTCGGGGCGTGCCTGCAGTGCGGTGACGATGCGTTCGAGGGTGGCGTCGATCCAGGTGGCGTCGCCGGGTTCGATGCGGGAGAACACGGTGCGGGTGCCGGTCTCGGGGTCGGTGCGGGAGATCCAGACGCCGCGGCGGCGGCGTTCGGCGTCCAGCCGCGCGGCGTGGGCGGCGGTGTCGGCCTCGATGGTCTTGGCCTCGGCGATCGCGATGACCCGGCCCGGGGACTGGCCGGCGATGGCCTCGGCGACGGCGAGGTCGACCAGCTCGCAGGCCTCGGGGTCCAGCCGGCGGGTGATGCGGGCGACCTTGGCCGCGACCCAGGGCTCGCAGGCCAGCTCGAGGACCTGGCCCCACGTGCGGGGGAGGCGGTGGCGCAGGTCGAGGGCGTCGGCCATGGTGGCGCGGGTGGCGTTGGGGTGGGTCTGGCGGGCGATGGCCAGCTCGTGCACGCACAGCTCGGCGACCTGCGGGGTGCCGTGGCCGCCGACCTGGACCAGCCGGTCCCCGCCGTACCTGACCGGGACCGCGCCGGGCTCGTCCTGCGGGTCCCCGGAGTGCAGGTCGGCCCACTGCAGGACCGCCAGCAGGTCGGCGACCTGGGCCTCGCGGCGCTTCCTCAGCGCGTCCTCGGCCGCGGCCAGCACGTCGGCCGGTCCGAGGTCGGTGAGCGAGGAGAGCATGGCTCTACCCTACTCGAACACCCGTTCGAACACAAGGGTTTCCGCAACCAACTCAGCAACGATCTCCGGCCACCGTCATGTCCGGGCAGAGGATGAGGTGCCCCCCTCGGGGACGCGGTGCGCGGGACGCCGCGCTGCAGGCGTCCCATCCCGGCTGGTGGGAGTAGGTCCTCGGGACGTCATACAGACAGAGCCAGTGGTTGCACCGTCCGTATGACGTCCCGGGGTGAGTCCTCAGGCGGTCGCGGCGAACGCCTCCGCCACCACGTCGAACGCCTCCTCGAGCAGCTCGTCACCGATCGAGAGCGGCGGGAGGAAGCGGAACACGTTGCCCCAGGTGCCGCAGGTGAGCGTGACGACGCCGTGCTGGTGGCAGTACGCCGAGACCGCGCCGGTGCGCACCGGGTCCGGCTCGGTGGTGCCCGGCTTGCACAGCTCGATCGCCATCATCGCCCCGCGGCCGCGCACCTCCGCGATCACGTCGTGCTCGGCGGCGAGCGCCTCGAGGCGCTGCGCGCATCCGGTCGCCGATGGCCCGGGCCCGCTCGTGCGAGCCGGTGCTCCTTCATCTCCTCGATCGCGCCGAGCGCGGCGGCGCAGGCGACCGGGTTGCCGCCGTACGTGCCGCCGAGCCCGCCGACGTGGACGCTGTCCATCAGCTCGGCGCGGCCGGTGACGGCGGCGAGCGGCAGCCCGCCCGCGATGCCCTTGGCGGTGGTGACCAGGTCGGGGACCACGCCCTCGTCGTCGCAGGCGAACCAGTCGCCGGTGCGGCAGAAGCCGGACTGGATCTCGTCGGCGACGAGCACCACGTCGTTCTGCTTCGCCCACGCGGCCAGGGCCGGCAGGAAGCCGGGCGCGGGGACGACGAAGCCGCCCTCGCCCTGGATCGGCTCGATCACGACGCAGGCCAGGTTGCTGGCGCCGACCTGCTTCTCGATCACGTCGATCGCGCGGGCCGCGGCCTGCTCGCCGGTGCAGCCCGTCGCGCAGCGGGTACGACATCGGGGCGCGGTAGACCTCGCCCGCGAACGGACCGAAGCCGTTCTTGTACGGCATGTTCTTGGCGGTCATCGCCATCGTCAGGTTGGTGCGGCCGTGGTAGGCGTGGTCGAACACCACGACCGCGTCCTTCCCGGTCGCCACGCGGGCGATCTTCACCGCGTTCTCGACGGCCTCGGCGCCGGAGTTGAACAGCGCGCTCTTCTTGGCGTGGTCGCCCGGGGTGAGCTCGGCCAGCGCGGCGCACACGTCGACGTAGCCGTCGTACGGCGTGACCATGAAGCAGGTGTGGGTGAACGCGTCCACCTGCGCGTGCACGTTGCGGGTGACCGCCGCCGCCGCGTTGCCGACGCTGGTGACCGCGATGCCCGACCCGAGGTCGATCAGCGAGTTGCCGTCCACGTCGACGAGTACGCCGCCGCCCGCCGCGACCACGAAGACCGGCAGCGTGGTGCCGACCCCGTCGGCGACGTGCGCCTTCTTGCGGTCCAGCCGCTCCAGCGAGCCGGGGCCGGGGATCTCGGTGACGAGGCGGCGCTGCTGGGGGAGCGAGGGGCCGCCGACGGCTGATTCGGTCATGTGGACGAGCCTAGTGCGACGGGTTCCGTTCTCGGGAGGGGGTGGCGCTGACGATTTCGTGAGAACTCCTGCCGATTCAGCGGTGGCCGGCCGGTGCGGGAGACTGGACCGGTGAGAGACGTCGTCATCCTCGGCAGCACCGGCTCGATCGGGACCCAGGCCCTCGAGATCGTCCGCGCCAACCCGGACCGGTTCCGGGTGGTGGCGCTGACCGCCGGCGGCTCGAATCCCGAGCTGTTCGAGCGTCAGGTGGCCGAGTTCGCGCCGGCGTACTCGGTCTCGGCGAGGACGCGTGCGTCGAGGCGGCGGCGATGGCAGTGCGACGTCGTGCTCAACGGCATCACCGGAGCCGTCGGACTGCGCCCGACCCTCGCCGCGCTCGACGCCGGCAACACGCTCGCACTGGCCAACAAGGAGTCGCTGATCATGGGCGGCCCGCTGGTGCTCGAGCGCGCGAGGCCCGGGCCAGATCGTCCCCGTCGACTCCGAGCACAGCGCGCTCGCGCAGTGCCTGCGGGTCTCGACAGCCCGACCGACGGGTAACGAGGTACGCCGGCTGGTGCTGACCGCCAGCGGCGGCCCGTTCCGCGGCCGCACCCGCGACGAGCTCGCCGACGTCACCGTCGAGCAGGCGCTGGCCCACCCGACCTGGGACATGGGGCCGGTCATCACCATCAACTCCGCGACCCTGGTCAACAAGGGCCTCGAGGTGATCGAGGCGCACCTGCTCTTCGGCATCCCCTTCGACCGGATCGAGGTCGTGGTGCACCCGACCAGCGTGGTGCACTCGATGGTCGAGTTCGTCGACGGCTCGACGCTGGTGCAGGCCAGCCCGCCGACCATGCTGATCCCGATCGCGCTCGGCCTGGACTGGCCCGAGCGGGTGCCGGACACCGCGCCCCCGGTCGACTGGACGAGGCCGGAGACGTGGGAGTTCTTCCCGCTCGACGACGAGGCGTTCCCGGCGGTCGCCCTGGCCCGCGAGGCGGGGGAGCGCGGCGGGACCGCGCCGGCGGTCTACAACGCGGCGAACGAGGTCTGCGTCGAGGCCTTCCGCGACGGCCGGCTCGGCTTCACCGGGATCGTGCCCACGGTTCAGGCCGTTCTCAGCCGGCACGACGTACCCTCGGACGTGACGATCGAGGGCATCCTCGACGCCGACGCCTGGGCCCGTGAGACGCGCCCGCCAGCTCGGATCGAGGAAGGCTCGTGACCGCACTCTTCTACATCGCTCGGCGTGGTGATCTTCGTGGTCGCCATCCTGGCCTCCATCGGCCTGCACGAGCTCGGCCACATGATCCCGGCCAAGAAGTTCGGCGGGAAGGTCACCCAGTACTTCATCGGGTTCGGCCCGACCGTGTGGAGCAAGCGGGTCGGCGAGACCGAGTACGGCGTCAAGGCGGTCCCGCTCGGCGGCTACGTCAAGATCGTCGGGATGCTGCCGCCCGGGCGCCGCGGAGATGGCCGAGGAGGTCACCACCGACGCCGACGGCAACCAGGTCGTCAAGGTCCGCAAGTCCAACACCGGCATGTTCACCCAGCTGATCTCCGACGCCCGCGCCGCCGAGTGGGAGACGATCGGCCCCGAGGACAGCGACCGGCTCTTCTACAGGATGTCGTGGTGGAAGAAGGTCGTCGTGATGGCCGGCGGGCCCACGATCAACCTGCTCATCGCGTTCTTCGATCTTCTGGCTGGTCTTCGCCACCTACGGCCAGCGCAGCCTCGAGCCGGACTCCGGTCGGCCGGTGCTCGACGAGGTCTCGCAGTGCGTGATCCCGTACGTCGGACAACCGGACCCAGTGCCAGCCCGGCGACCCGATCAGCCCCGCCGCCGAGGCGGGACTGCGCCCGGGGGACGTGATCACCACCTTCAACGGCACCCCGGTCACCGACTGGGACCAGCTGCGCGCGCTGATCCGCGGCAACGACAACGGCACCGCGGTGATCGGCTACGAGCGCGACGGCAAGCAGCTGACCGGCCGCACCAGCACGACCGTCGAGGCGCGACCCACCTCGAACACCGACCAGACCCTGCGCCAGGTCGGGTTCCTCGGCGTCACGCCCGACCACCCACACCAAGATCGAGACCGGCGGCCCCATCTACACGCTCGAGCAGATGGGCACCATGACCGAAGGCCAGCGTCAAGGCGCTCGTCACCCTGCCGGTCAAGGTGTGGGGGGTCGCCCAGGCGATCGCCGGCGTCAAGGAGCGCTCGATCGACAGCCCGGTCTAGATCGTCGGCGGCGGCCGGATGGCCGGCGAGACGGTCTCGCAGCAGGACTTCCCGGTCGCCGAGAAGGCGGTCTTCCTCGCGATGCTGGTCGCGGGCTTCAACCTGTTCATCGGCCTGTTCAACTTCGTCCCGCTGCTCCCGCTCGACGGCGGACACATCGCCGGGGCGCTCTGGGAGGCGCTGCGGCGCGCGTTCGCGCGGCTGCGTGGGCGACCCGACCCCGGGTACGTCGACGTCGCCCGGCTGCTGCCGATCGCGTACGGCGTCGCGGCGGTCCTGCTGGTGATGGGCGTCGTGCTGATCGTCGGGGACCTCGTCGTACCGCTTCACCCCTACTCCTAGGATCGATGGCATGAGCGAAGTGAGCCTCGGCATGCCCGCAGCACCGCCGCCGGTGCTCGCGCCGCGCCGCCAGACCCGCCAGATCAAGGTCGGCAAGGTCGGTGTCGGCAGCGACCACCCGATCTCGGTGCAGTCGATGACGACCACGCTCACCGCGGACGTCAACACCACGCTGCAGCAGATCGCCGAGCTCACCGCCTCGGGCTGCGACATCGTGCGGGTCGCGTGTCCGAGCCAGGACGACGCCGATGCGCTGCCCGAGATCGCGCAGCACTCCGCAGATCCCGGTCATCGCCGACATCCACTTCCAGCCCAAGTACGTCTTCGCCGCCATCGAGGCCGGCTGCGCCGGCGTGCGGGTCAACCCGGGCAACATCCGCAAGTTCGACGACCAGGTCAAGGAGATCGCGGCCGCGGCCAAGGACCACGGCACGTCGATCCGGATCGGCGTCAACGCCGGCTCGCTGGACAAGCGGCTGCTCGAGAAGTACGGCAAGGCCACGCCGGAGGCGCTGGTCGAGTCGGCCGTGTGGGAGGCGGGCCTCTTCGAGGAGCACGACTTCCACGACTTCAAGATCTCGGTCAAGCACAACGATCCGGTCGTGATGGTCCGTGCCTACGAGATGCTCGCCGAGCGCGGTGACTGGCCGCTGCACCTCGGCGTGACCGAGGCGGGCCCGGCGTTCCAGGGCACCATCAAGTCCGCGACCGCGTTCGGCGCCCTGCTCTCGCAGGGGATCGGCGACACGATCCGGGTCTCGCTGTCCGCGCCGCCGGTGGAGGAGGTCAAGGTCGGCCTCCAGATCCTGGAGTCGCTCAACCTGCGGCCGCGCCGACTCGAGATCGTCTCCTGCCCGTCCTGCGGCCGCGCCCAGGTCGACGTCTACAAGCTGGCCGACGAGGTCACCGCCGGGCTGGACGGCCTGGAGGTCCCGCTGCGGGTCGCGGTGATGGGCTGCGTCGTCAACGGGCCGGGGGAGGCCCGCGAGGCCGACCTCGGCGTCGCCTCCGGCAACGGCAAGGGCCAGATCTTCGTCAAGGGCGAGGTCATCAAGACCGTTCCGGAGTCGCAGATCGTCGAGACCCTCATCGAGGAGGCCATGCGCATCGCCGAGGGCATGGAGTCCGTCGACGGCGGCGCCGCCGAGGTCACCGTCTCCTGAGCCTCCGGGACCGGACGCCGCGCTGAACGGACGGCGAACTCCCGTGTCGTACGGGTGACGGGCGGGCGCTCGTAGCGCAGACTTCCGCCTGTGACGATCTCCCGCAGACAGCTGGTCGGCGCCGCCTCGGTCTCCGGGCTGGCCGCCGCCGGCGCCACCCGATGGTGGCCCGCGGCCGCCGCCCCGTCCCTGCCGGCGCCGGAGGCCTCCGGCATCGAGCACGTCGTCGTGGTGATGATGGAGAACCGCTCCTTCGACCACTACCTCGGCTGGCTCCCGGGCGCGGACGGCAAGCAGGAGGGCCTCAGCTACGTCGACCGGCGCGGTGTGCGCCACGAGACCCACCACCTCACGGCGTACGACGGGTGCGGGTTCGAGGACCCCGACCACTCCTGGGAGGGCGGCCGGATCCAGCTCAACGGCGGCCGGCTGGACGGTTTCCTGAAGTCGGGCGAGAACGACCTGATGGCGATCGGCTACTACACCGACGCGGACCTGGCGTTCTACGCGCGAGCCGCGCGCGAGTGGACCGTGTTCGACCGCTACTTCTCGGCGGTGATGGCGGAGACCTACCCGAACCGCTTCTACCAGCACGCCGCGCAGACCGACCGGCTGCACAACAACACCGACAAGTGCACGCTGCCGACGATCTGGGACCGGCTGCAGGAGAAGGGCCTGACCGGCACGTACTACTACAGCGACATCCCGTTCACGGCGCTCTGGTACGAGAAGCACCTCGACATCTCGACGAGCTTCGCGACCTTCCTGCTCGACGCGGCCGCGGGCACCCTGCCGGCGGTGTCGTTCGTCGACCCGCGCTTCCTCGACGAGGAGGGCGGCCGGTCCAACGACGACCACCCGCTGGCCGACATCCGGGCCGGCCAGGCCTTCCTGAACTCGGTGTACGACGCGCTGCGCACCAGCCCCGCCTGGGAGAAGACCGTGCTGGTCATCAACTACGACGAGTGGGGTGGCTTCTACGACCACGTGCCGGCCGCGCCGGGCGCCCGACGTGTCGAAGAAGACCGCGCTGCGCGGCTTCCGGGTCCCGGCGCTGCTGATCTCGCCGCTGGCGCGCCGCGGCCACGTCTCGCACCACGTCTACGACCACACCTCGGTGCTCAAGATGATCGAGTGGCGCTGGGGGCTGCGGCCGCTGACCCCGCGCGACCGCAACGCGCGCAACATGGCCGAGGTGCTCGACTTCGACAACGCGCCGGACACCACGCGCGCCGGCGTACGACGTGCCGGACGCCCCGGCGCTCGGCTGCGACCCGACGGAGTCGAAGTCCGACGAGTGGGCGGCGCTCAAGCGGCTCGCCCGCGACCTGGGGATGGAGGTCCCGCGATGACCCGGATCCGGTCCGGGTGGTGCTCGCCCTGGCGCTCGTCGTCGGCGGGCTGGCGCTGCCGACGGCCACCGCCTCGCTGCCGCAGTCGCCGCCGCGGCAGGAGGCGGCGCGGGGGATCGGCGCCTACGTGCCGCCCGATGCGGCACGTGTTCGTGATCAACATCGAGAACAAGGGCTACGACAAGACGTGGGGCGCCGGACTCGGCGGCGCCGTACCTCGCCAAGCGGCTGCGCGCCAAGGGCGTCCTGCTCAACCAGTACTACGGGACCGCACACAACTCCCAGCCCAACTACATCGCGCAGATCTCGGGGCAGGGCCCGAACCCGGAGATGCAGGCCGACTGCCAGGTCTTCACCGACTTCGTGCGGCACGACCACCGTCGAGCCGGACCAGGCGGTCGGCACCGGGTGCGTGTTCCCCGCCGACGTGCCGACGCTGCCGCGGCAGCTGACCGACGCGGGGCGGACGTGGAAGGGCTACATGGACGACATGGCCGAGCCCTGCCAGCACCCGGACGTCGGCCGGGTCGACCCGACCCAGAAAGCGACGGCGGAGGACAACTACGCGGCCCGGCACAACCCGTTCGTGTACTTCCACTCGATCATCGACCACCCGACGTACTGCAAGCGCCACGTCGTCGGCCTCGGGCACCTGCGCAAGGACCTGCGGCGGGTGCGGACCACGCCGAACCTGGCCTACATCACGCCGGACCTGTGCCACGACGGCCACGACGCGCCGTGCGCCGACGGGCGTCCGGGCGGGTTGACGTCGGTCAACGCGTTCATGAAGAAGTGGGTGCCGCTGATCCTGGACTCGCGGGCCTTCAAGAAGAACGGGGTGCTGATCATCACCGCCGACGAGTCCGACGGGCCACAGAGCGACGCCGATGCGTGCTGCGGGCCGGCGACCTCGGTGAACAGCCCGATGCCGGGCATCACCGGTCCCGGCGGCGGGAAGATCGGGGCGCTGGTGATCTCGAAGTACGTCAAGCCCGGCTCGTGGAGCACCTCGCCGTACAACCACTACTCGCTGCTCGGCTCGATCGAGGAGATCTTCCGGCTGCCGAAGCTCGGGTACGCACGCGACGCGGACGTCGAGACGTTCGGGCTGGACGTGTACAACGACTACCGCTGATCACCAGCGGCCGGTGGTGAGCGACCTGACGTCAGCGCGGCCGCCGTGGAAGGCGCCGTCGGTGACGAAGAGGTGGTGGCCCGAACGCACGACCGACGTCGGATAGTTCATCCACGGCAGGTCGGTCCAGGTGTGCACGATCCGACCGGAGCGGTCCAGACGGAGCAGGTGCTGCTGGCGGGGCGGCGCCGTCGTGCCGACGCCGTTGGTGACCACCCAGGCGCCACCTCGGTCGGTGGCCAGGCCGTCGGCCGTGCGCAGCCGACGCGCCCGGTTCACGACGTACGGCGTCCCGGCACGGCCCGCGCGTGTCACCGGCACCCGGACGAGGGTCCCGCGGTCGGCGTTCACCGCGAGCAGGTCGTCACCGCGGAAGGCGATGCCGTTGACCCCGATCGATCCCTGGGGGGTTGGCCGCAACAGCGGGCTGCGCACCCACGGTCGGGTCAGGTGCTGGACGCCGGCTGCGGGACGGAAGCGCCACACGGCCCCGCGTGCGGAGTCCGAGACGTGCAGCCGCCCGCGATGGAAGGCGAGGTCGTTGGGCCAGACGCCGTGCGGCAGCGTGGCCACCCGTTGCGCGCTCTGCCTGGTGACGCGGTAGACGAAGCTGCGGCTGGATCCGCCGAAGTCGTACCACGCGACGTACGCGCGCCCCGCCGGGCCCACCGCCACGCCGAGCAGCATCCCGGTGGGGCCGAGGTCGAGAAGTGGGCCGTAGGGCCGGTGCCCACCGTGCACGCCGACGGTCACGACGCGACCCTCGTTGCGGTCGCCCCAGACCGTGCGGGACACGTAGAGCCGTCCGTCGTGGCCCATGGTCAGGTCCTCGGCGAAGGTCTGGTTCGCGGGTCCGAGCCTGGCGAGGACGCGCGAGTGCGGCTCCGTGGCGGCCGCGGCGGGGACGGACGCGGGCACGCCAACCGCCAGGCCGAGGGCAGCGACGGTCCCCGTGGCGACGAGCAGGCGAGCGGATCGGCGGGTCTCGGCCGGGGACTTCGGGCTCATGATCGCGACGCTAGGGCGCGGGTGCCCGCCCGGTGAGAGCCCAAGGTCACGTCGCTGCCGAGACAATCGCACTCCGCGGTCGGGCCGTCGGCCTCATCGCACCCGGTGCAGCGGGGCGGGGACGTAGGCTCTGGCCGTGCTCACGACCCGTCACGGCGTCCGGCCGCTCAGTGCCCCGGACCTGAACGCGTTCCTCGCGCTCGCGCGGCGGGACCCGGTCGTCAACGTCTTCGCCGACTACCGGGCGACGACCACGAACCTCGAGCCCCGCTGGCTCGGCGGCGAGGTGTGGGGTCGGTTCGAGGACGGCGAGCTGATCGCGGCCTGTCACGCGGGGGCGAACCTGGTCCCGGTGGAGTCCACCCCCGAGGACGGCGCGGCGTTTGCCGAGAAGGCGATGAGCAAGGGCGGTCGGTCGATCTCGACGATCGTCGGGCCGCAGGCCGCGGTGCGGGGCTTCTGGGACGGGCTCGGCGGTGCCTGGGGTGAGCCGCGCGAAACCCGCTGGGAGCAGCCGCACCTCGAGATCGGTTCGGTCCCGCTGGTCGCGCCCGACCCGCTGGTCCGGCGCTCGACCCGCGGCGACATGGGGCAGCTGTACCCGGCGTGCGTGGCGATGTACACCGAGGAGGTCGGCGTCTCTCCGGAGTACGGCGGCGGTGCCGACCTCTACCGCGCGCGGGTCACCCAGCTCGTCAGCCGCGGCTGGTCGTTCGCGCGCTACGACCCGAACGGGCAGCTGAAGTTCAAGGCGGAGGTCGCCTGCGCCACGCCGTACGCCGCCCAGATCCAGGGCGTCTACGTGCCGCCGCCGTACCGCGGCAAGGGCCTGGCCACCGCCGGCATGGCCGCCGTGGTCAACATCGTCCGCCGCGAGATCGCGCCCGTGGTGTCGCTGTACGTCAACGACTGGAACGAGTCGGCGCGCAAGGTCTACGAGAAGGTCGGCTTCCGCGAGACCGCCCGCTTCGCGACCATCATGTTCTGAGTTCTCCACAGGGTTCGTCCTGACGGTTTCGCTCGCGCGTCCCGTGGGGAATCATCGGGATCGTGACCGGTACTCGGGCGGTCATTGCCGCTGCTGCAGTTGCACTGGTGCTCGGGGTCGCCGCCTGTTCGAGCGACGACCCCGAGCCCCGCGTCGCGCCGTCTCCGTCCGGGACGGTGGAGACGACGGGGAGCGCGGCCTCGGCCCGCGGACCGCATGGGCCGGACGACGCGGCAGGCAAGGTGCGATGCGTTGGACTTCTTCGCCAGCCTTGAGGCAGCATTTCACTGGCGACACAAGACGGCTAGGACCTCGCGGCCCTAAGCTGCGTACCTGCACGGGCTTGCAGACCAATTCGAACGGCATATCCGAGAAGGCCTATGAGGTCGGGGGCGTGACGACTGCCGGCGTGGGCGATGGACGCCTGAAGGGATCCGTCTGGCGCAAGCAAGTCCACAGTAGCCCGCGAGCGGTGGTACGCGGCTCGATCGCCATTGTGGAGGGTCGGACCACCGGTGGCAGGCGTTGACCCGGTCGCTTATCAGGTCGTCAAGCACATTGCTAGAAGCAGCTCGCGGCGGCTGGCGGATCGCGAGCATGAGGTATTCAGTATCATGACGCGATTCTTGTAGTGCGCGCTCCCCGCGCCTCGGTCTCCTCGGCTGCGGCACTGTGCTATCGCCGACTCGCACCACGCAGGCGGCGTGCTTGCGTCGGTGACCGGAGTCCGAACGAGTCGATGAGCAGTGCGTCCCGGAGTGCATTCGCCGTCTCGAGCACGGTACTAGCACAGGCACGGCGGATCAGACACTTGCCGTCACCGCGTCGACCTCGGGGTGGGATCTGCACGATCATGTGTGCGACGGACGTCAATTGCGATCGGAGCGAGTCTCGCGTCAGCTACTGCGACCTGCTCACCGGTGCTGCGCAACCGCAGGTGACGCCCGGCCTCGTCGCGCGCGCCTTCCGGCGCATCCCGCTGCCCGCGTCGACGCTGAACATCCAGCCGCCGAACGGCCGCACGCTGGTCAACTTCGACACGAACTTCTACACCGACAACGGCGAGTTCACCCGGACGATCACGCTGCTCGGGCGCCGCGTGGAGCTGCGGATCTGGCCGGCGCAGTACGCGTGGCGGTTCGGCGACGGCGCGAGCCGGGCGACGACGAGCCCGGGGTCGGCGTACCCGGACCTGCAGATCACCCACCGCTACCTGCGCAAGGGGCGGGTGAGCCCCAGCGTCGACACGACGTACGCCGCCCAGTACCGGGTGGCCGGCGGGCCCTGGCGCGACGTGAACGGCACCGTCACCATCCCCGGAACGCCCCGCGGCCTCCGCGTGGTGACCGCCCGCCCCGTGCTCGTGGGCAACTGAACCTTCCGGCCGCACCCCGTTCGTCGGGGTACCAGCCGTCCCGCAGGTCACACCAGTCCCGGCAGCTCGAACCTGTCGTGGGAACCCCGACCGACACGCCGAGCGGCCTCGGCGTGTCGGTCGGGTTTCCCCTGACAAGTCCAACGACCGCACCGCGGCGGCGCCCCCCATGGATGGGTCAGGAGCGCCGGTGCACCGGGGAAACCGACACCCTGAGCAGGGTCCAGCGCTCAGGCGATCGGGCTCTTCGTGGTCCGGGAGGCGCGCTCGCAGGTCTCCATGACGCACCGCACCGTGGTGACCTTGCGGGTCGTCATGGTGTCGAGCAGGAGTCGGTGGTTGTCCTGCCACCAGATCCGGCCGAAGACGTACGGCGCCTCGTAGCGGACCAGCGCGGCACCACCTCGAGCGCGGCGGACGGTGGCGGCCGACGAGCCGGGGCCGTCGGAGAGCAGGCCCACGGTGGCGATGCGGCGGCCGTTCGGGGTGACCGCCACGACGCGCTCCGAGCACGACCTCGAGAGCCGGTGCGGCTTGCTGCGCAGGTCGGTCAGGACCGAGCAGCCGTTCTGGTACGGGTCGCGCGTGTACGACGCCACCCGGTCCGACCGGATCGAGGCGAAGTACCCGGCCCGGTGGTTGATCTGCTTCGTCGCGTCGGTGCGGTAGTTCCACCAGAAGGTCCGGTTCGGCGACCAGGAGCCCAGCACCGCGCGGCTCTCGTCGGCGTCGAGCACGTCGACGATGCCGGGGAAGGTCCGGGCCCGGACGAGGTCACCGGTCCGGGCGTCCAGGACGCGCAGGGAGGTCCGCGCAGCGGACTGGCGAGGGGTTGTGACCAGGTCCTTGCCGTCGCCGCTGAGCCGCACCAGCGCGGCGTCGATGCCGCGCACGAGCACCTTCTGCTTCTCGTCGGCCCTGATCCACAGGACCCGCCGGTGGGAGCCGTCCCGGCGGGCGAGGTGCACGACGTACCGCTTCCCCGACTTCCCGAGGTACGTCACGTTCGGCGCGCGGAAGGTCATCCGCATCGAGCCGTCGATCAGCGTCCGGCCCTCGACGTGCGGATCGGGTACGTCGGGCCCGCGGTCGAGGGCGGCTGGCTGGATCGAGACCGTGGGGGCCACGGTGGCGAGCAGGGCGGACAGGATCGCGGTCTTCATGCTCTCCAGACGTCATAACCCGGAGGAAGGTTGCAGCCCTCGACAAGTAGCCTTGCGCCCATGATCCTGCGGATGTCGAGCCTGTTCGTGCGTACCCTGCGGGAGGACCCCGCGGACGCCGAGGTGCCGTCGCCACCGGCTGCTCGTCCGCGCCGGCTACATCCGCCGCGCCGCGCCGGGCATCTACACCTGGCTGCCGCTCGGCCTGCAAGGTGCTGCGCAGCATCGAGAACATCATCCGCGAGGAGATGGACGGGATCGGCGCGCAGGAGCTCAGCGTTCCCCGCGCTGCTGCCCCGCGAGCCCTACGAGGCGACCGGCCGCTGGACCGAGTACGGCGACGGCATCTTCCGGCTCCAGGACCGCAAGGGCGCCGACTACCTCCTCGGCCCCACCCACGAGGAGATGTTCACCCTCGTCGTCAAGGACCTGTACTCGCTCGTACAAGGACCTGCCGCTGTCGATCTACCAGATCCAGACCAAGTACCGCGACGAGGCGCGGCCCCGCGCCGGCCTGCTGCGCGGCCGCGAGTTCGTCATGAAGGACTCCTACTCCTTCGACGTCGACGACGCCGGTCTCGAGCGCCAGCTACCAGAAGCACCGCGACGCCTACATCCGGATCTTCGACCGGCTCGGCTTCGAGTACGTCATCGTCAAGGCGATGTCCGGAGCGATGGGCGGCTCGAAGTCCGAGGAGTTCCTGGCCAAGGCCGCGCGTCGGCGAGGACACCTACGTCCGCTGCTCGGTCTGCGACTACGCCGCCAACGTCGAGGCCGTCGAACGTCCGGCCCCCGCGCGCCAGTGCCGTACGACGACGCGCCGGCCGCGCACGCCGAGGAGACGCCCGACACCCCGACGATCGAGACGCTCGTCGACCACCTCAACGAGAGGTTCCCCCGCGACGACCGTCCCTGGACCGCCGGCGACACGCTGAAGAACGTGGTGTTCTCGGTCCGCACCCCGACGGGCCACCGAGGCGCTGGCCGTCGGCCTGCCCGGCGACCGCGAGGTCGACGCCAAGCGGCTCGAGGCCCAGCTGGGCGAGGGCGTCGTGTTCGAGCCCTTCGGCGAGGACGACTTCGCAGGCACGGCCGACCCTGGCCAAGGGCTACATCGGCCCCGGGCGCGCTGGGGGAGAAGAAGCCGGCCGGCGTCCGCTACCTGCTCGACCCCCGCGTCGTCGAGGGCACCCGCTGGGTCACCGGCGCCGACGTGCCCGGCAGCCACGTGCTCGACCTCGTCGCCGGCCGCGACTTCTCCGGCGACGGCACCATCGAGGTCGCCGAGGTCCGGGACGGCGACCCCTGCCCGCGCGGCGACGGCGGCGTCCTGGAGACCGCCCGCGGCATCGAGATGGGCCACATCTTCCAGCTCGGCCGCAAGTACGCCGACGCCCTCGGCCTCCAGGTCCTCGACGAGAACGGCAAGCTCGTGACCGTCACGATGGGCTCCTACGGCATCGGGCCCTCGCGCGCGGTGGCCGCCATCGCGGAGGGCACCCACGACGAGCTCGGCCTGGCCTGGCCGCGCGAGCCGTCGCGCCCGCCGACGTCCACCTGGTCGCCACCGGCAAGGACGAGCACGTCTACGCCGCCGCCGAGCGGATCGCCCACGAGCTCGACGCGCAGGGCGTCGAGGTGCTCTACGACGACCGCCCCAAGGTCAGCCCCGGCGTGAAGTTCAAGGACGCCGAGCTGATCGGCGTGCCCGACGATCGTCGTGGTCGGCAAGGGCCTGGCCGACGGCACCATCGAGGTCAAGGACCGCCGCACCGGCGAGCGCGAGGACGTGCCCGCCGACGCACGTGGTCGACCACCTGGTGCGGCTCGTCCGCGCGTGAGCGCCCCGTGAGCGTCGAGGCGGTCATCTTCGACTGGGGCGGCACGCTCACCCGCTGGCACGACATCGACTTCCACGCCGAGTCGCTGGCGCTCGCCCAGGCGGTGGTGAACGTCGACCACGACGATCGAGGTCTCCCAGGCCCGGCTGCACGCCGCCAGCCAGGCCGTCTGGGGCCGCTAGCCGCGACCACCAGCACAGCGCGACGGTCGGCGACCTGTTCGCCGAGGCCGGTCTCGACCACGACCCCGAGCTGCTCACGGCGTACTACGAGTTCTGGGAGCCGCACACGCTCACCGATCCCGAGGTCGGCCCGCTGTTGGAGGCGCTGCGCGCCGAGCGGGATCGGGGTCGGCGTGCTCTCGAACACGATCTGGCCGCGGGCCTGGCACGAGGGCTTCTTCCAGCGCGACGGCGTGCTGCCACCTCATCGACGGCGACGTCTACACCAGCGAGATCCCGTGGACCAAGCCGTCGCCGCACGCGTTCCGCGCGGCGATGGACGCGGTCGGCGTCGCCGACCCGGCCCGCTGCGTCTACGTCGGCGACCGGCTCTTCGACGACGTCTGGGGCGCGCAGCACGCCGGCCTGCGCGCGATCCACGTCCCGCACAGCCGCATCCCGGCCGAGCAGGTCGGCCACACCGAGGGCGAGCCGGACGCCGTCGCGCACCGCTCAGCGAGGTCGCCGGCGATCGTCCGCGGCTGGTCCTGAGCCGGTCCGCGGCCCGCGAACTGCACGTTTCGTGCAATGCAGAAACGTGAGGAGTCGAAGTGGTCGCGCCTTCGCCGCGGCTCTGTTGCATGCTTTTGCACGAGCGGTCCTCCCGTCAGTCCCCCCACATCCCGGCGGGATCCGCTCACCGGCCTCAGTCCAGGCCTCAGCGGTCCGCGTACTCGTCTGCCCCGGGGAACATCTCGGGAGTTCCCCGGAAGGCGAGCTCGCGGACCGCTGTCTCGTTCAGCGCGGTGATCGCCCAGCGCCGCCGCCGGTCCGTCGTGCTCGCGACGAGGTAGGCGTAGGTCGTCGCGCAGCGCCGCTCCAGCGTCGAGCGCCGGCCCGCGCGACCCGGTCCGGGGTGTCGAGGCGCCGGGGCAGCTCGTAGGCCGGCTCGGCCGCGACCGGGTCGGCGCCGCAGGTCGGTGATCGTCGCCGGTCAGCTGGTCGCGCCGGGCCCGGTGCGCGGCGTAGGCGCGCCGACACCGCGGCGTACAGGTGCCGGCGGCGTCGACTGCGCGACGTCCGGCCGCCGAGCACGCCGAGACGTAGACCGCGGCGTGCTCGGCGGCGAGCGTCGTCTGCAGGGCCTCGAGCTCGGTCATGCGACGGCCCGCCGCCAGCCGCTGGGCGACCGCCGGCCGACATCGACGCCGAGCAGCCGCGCGAGCGCGCCGCTCTCGCGCCGCGACGCCGCCGCCTCGACGAGGTGCTGCTGCGAGCCGCGTCTCGACGTGGCGCACGTCGGCCGGCGGTGCGGCGTGCGTCCGGCGCCGCGCCGGCCGGCGGCTCGGCCGTCCGAGCGCCGCGAGGTGCGCCGCGGTGCAGCGCCGGCCAGCTCGGTGCAGCCCGGCGGCGGTCGGCCGACGCCGCTAGCGCCCGGCCGAGTCCGGGTCAGCACCCGCGTCGACCAGCGCGGCGTCCGGGTCGGCGGTCGGCGCCCGCCGACCGGGACCGGGGTCGTCGCCGTCGTCGCAGCCGCGCCAGCCGCGGCCAGCCCGGCGAGCCGGCGCCGAGCGCCGCCGGCGACGGCGGCGCGCGCGGTGCAGGCGGGGATCGGGCGGGCACGCCGCCGACCCTATCCACTGGTCCGTCCCGGCGGTCCGGCCGAGCCGCTATCGTGGACGATCAACAACAGCACAAGGAGGTCGCCCACCCGTGAGCAGTGCCAAGCAGGACGCCACCCGGGACCGGATCGAGGCAGAGCTCGTCGACCCCCTGCGTGCCCTGGGCCTCGACCTCGAGGCCGTCGAGATCACCCCGCCGGCAAGCGCCGGATCCTGCGCGTCGCCGTCGACAAGGACGGCGGGGTCGACGCTGGACGACGTCGCCGACGCGACCCGCGAGGTCTCCCGGGTGCTCGACGACTCCGACGTGATGGGGGAGCAGCCCTACACGCTCGAGGTGACCTCCCGCGGCGTCGACCGGCCGCTCACGCTGCCGCGCCACTGGCGCCGCAACGCCGGCCGGCTGGTCAAGGTGACCCTCGCCGACGGCTGCGGCGCTGACCGGCCGGATCGTCGGCTCGACCGACGAGGCACGGTCGACGCTCGACGTCGACGGCACGCCGGCGCGACGTGCGCCTACGCCGACGGTGCGGCAAGGCGCTGGTCCAGGTCGAGTTCAACCGGCCCGGACGCCGGCGACCGAGTCCGGCACGAGGCGAGAGGAGGCCTGATGGACATCGACATGAGCATCCTGCGGATGCTGGAGCGCGAGAAGGAGATCTCCTTCGACGTGCTCGTCGAGGCGATCGAGCAGGCGCTGCTGACGGCGTACCACAAGACGCCCGGCGCCCAGGAGCAGCGCGCGCGTCGAGCTGGACCGCAAGAGCGGCCACGTGACCGTGCTCGCCGCCGAGGTCGACGAGGAGGGCAACGTCGTCGGCGAGTACGACGACACGCCCGAGCCGGCTTCGGCCGGATCGCGGCGACGACCGCGAAGCAGATCATGCTGCAGCGGCTGCGCGACGCCGAGGACGACATCCGGTTCGGCGAGTTCTCCGGCAAGGAGGGCGACATCATCTCCGGGATCATCCAGCAGGGGCGCAACCCCGACGACGTGATGGTCGACCTCGGCAAGCTCGAGGCGCTGCTGCCGGCCGGCGAGCGGGTGCCCGGGGGAGCGCTACGAGCACGGCACCCGGATCAAGTGCCTGGTGGTGTCGGTGCGCAAGGGCATGCGCGGCCCGCAGGTCACGCTGTCGCGCTCCCACCCGAACCTGGTCAAGAAGCTCTTCGCGCTCGAGGTGCCCGAGATCGCCGACGGCACCGTCGAGATCGCCGCGATCGCCCGCGAGGCCGGGCACCGCACCAAGATCGCGGTCCGCTCGACGGTGGCCGGGCGTCAACGCCAAGGGCGCCTGCATCGGCCCGATGGGCCAGCGGGTGCGCAACGTGATGTCCGAGCTGCACGGCGAGAAGATCGACATCGTCGACTGGTCCGACGACCCCGCCGAGCTGGTCGCGCACGCGCTGTCGCCGGCCCGGGTCACCTCGGTCGAGGTCGTCGACGCCGCGGCCGCTCCGCCCGCGTCGTGGTGCCCGACTTCCAGCTGTCGCTCGCGATCGGCAAGGAGGGCCAGAACGCCCGCCTCGCCGCCCGCCTCACCGGCTGGCGGATCGACATCCGCTCGGACGAGGCACCCACCGAGACGGCCGTCGAGGCTGAGACGAGCAGCGACGCCTGAGGAGCGCACGCCGGCGACCCGGCGCCGTCCCGGTTCGAAATCAGTGGTGCCGGCACGGTAGGGTTGCTGCAGTGGCGCGTGAACACATCTCTTCGGCCTGCCCGGAGGAGTCGACCCCGACGGGGCCGGTCCGGACCTGCGTGGGATGTCGCGAGCGGGCCGCGAAGGCGAGTTGTTGCGGGTGACCGTCGGCTCGGACGCGCACGGCCAGCCGGCCGTCGTACCCGATCCGAAGGGCACCGCACCCGGCCGCGGGGCGCACCTGCACCCCACGACCGAGTGCTACGACCTCGCGGTGCGCCGGAAGCCTTCGCCCGGGCCCTCCGGGCCACGACCGGGCTCTCCAGCGCACCGGTGGGTGACTACCTCGACGCAGCTCGACCGACCAAACCGTTGACCGACAGAAACTGGAGCAGCAGCTCATGAGCACTCGATGAGTACTTCCCGATGAGTTTGCACAACCACTAACGGTCGCAATCACCCCCCAGCACGGCTGGACCCGGGTCTGCGGCCAGAAGGAGAAGCGTGGCTAAGACCCGAGTTCACGAACTCGCCAAGGAGTTCGGCGTCGAGAGCAAGTTCGTTCTCGAGAAGCTCAAGGAGATGGGGGAGTTCGTCAAGTCGGCGAGCTCGACCGTCGAGCTCCCCGCGGAGATGCGGTTCCGCAAGGAGTACGGCGAGAAGCTGAAGGCCGAGCGGCCTCCGGCGCCCGCCGCCGAGGCGCCGGCGGCCAAGCCGGCCGCGAAGAAGGCGCCGGCCAAGAAGGCCGCGGCCAAGCCGGCCGAGGCCCGGCCGAGCCCGCCGAGGCTCCTGCCGAGGCGCCGCCGAGCAGCCGGCGCCCCGCTGCGGCCGCCGAGGCCGCCCGAGGCTGCCCGAGCCCGCCGCGGCGCCGGCCAAGAAGGCGCGCCCCCAAGCCCGGCCCCAAGCCGGCCCCGAACGGCCGAGGAGCCCCCGGCTCCGCCGGCCGAGCCCGAGGCCCCGGCCGCCGGCCGCGGCCGGCCGCGCCCGACCCCGAAGGCGCCCGCGCCCCGCGTCCGGTCGGCCGCCCCGGCACGCCGCGTCCGGGCAACAACCCGTTCGCGTCCAGCCAGGGCATGGGTCGTCGTCCCGCGCCCCGACCGAGCCGTCCGCGCCGCCGGCGCCGGCGACAACCGTCCGCCGCGGCCGCCGGCCGCTCGTGACGGCGGCGCTCCCGGTCGTCCGGCATGCCGCGCCCCAACCCGGCGATGATGCCCAAGTCCCCGGCCGCCTTCGGCACGGTCCCGGCGGCCGCGGCCCGGTGGTCCCGGCGTCGCGGTGGTGCCCCCGGTCGCGGCGGTGCCCCGGGTCGCGGTGGCGCGCCCGGTCGCCCCGGTGCTCCGGCGGTGCCCCGGGCCGTCCCGGCGGCTTCGGCCCCGGTGGCCGTGGTCGCCCCGGCGGGCGTGGCCAGACCCAGGGTGCCTTCGGTCGCCCCGGTGGCCCGTCGCGCCGTGGCCGCAAGTCGAAGCGGGCGCGTCGCCAGGAGTTCGAGGCCATGGAGGCCCCGACGATCGGTGGCGTGCGCGTCCGCAAGGGCAACGGCGAGACCGTCCGGCTGCCCCGCGGCGCCTCGCTGACCGACTTCGCCGAGAAGATCAACGTCGAGCCGGCGCAGCTGGTGCAGATGCTGTTCAGCCTCGGCGAGATGGTGACCGCGACCGAGTCGGTCAACGACGAGACCCTCGAGCTGCTCGGCGAGGAGCTCAACTACGTCGTCCAGGTCGTCTCCCCGGAGGACGAGGACCGCGAGCTGCTCGAGTCCTTCGACATCGAGTTCGGTGACGACGAGGAGCGACGAGGAGGACCTCGAGGCCCGTCCGCCGGTCGTCACCGTCATGGGTCACGTCGACCACGGAAAGACCAAGCTCCTCGACGCGCTGCGCAGCGCGAACGTCGTCGCGGGCGAGGCCGGTGGCATCACCCAGCACATCGGTGCCTACCAGGTGTCGACCGACGTCGACGGCGAGGACCGCCGGATCACCTTCATCGACACCCCGGGTCACGAGGCGTTCACCGCCATGCGTGCCCGTGGTTCGCAGTCCACGGACATCGCGGTCCTCGTGGTCGCGGCCGACGACGGCGTGATGCCGCAGACGGTCGAGGCGCTCAACCACGCCAAGGCGGCCGGCGTGCCGATCGTGGTCGCGGTCAACAAGATCGACAAGCCGGAAGCGGACCCGACCAAGGTCCGCGGCCAGCTGACCGAGTACGGCCTGGTGCCCGAGGAGTACGGCGGCGACACGATGTTCGTCGACGTCTCGGCCAAGTCCGAGCTCAACCTCGACAAGCTGCTCGAGGCGGTCGTGCTGACCGCCGACGCGTCGCTGGACCTGCGGGCCAACCCCGAGCGCGACGCGCAGGGCCTGGTCGTCGAGGCGCACCTGGACCGCGGTCGCGGTCCGGTGGCGACGATCCTGGTCCAGCGCGGCACGCTGCACGTCGGCGACTCGATCGTCGCCGGTCCGGCCCACGGCCGGGTCCGGGCGATGCTCGACGAGTACGGCAACGAGCTCGAGGAGGCCGACCCGTCGCGTCCGGCGATGGTGCTCGGTCTGACCGCCGTGCCCGGTGCGGGCCAGAACTTCATCGTCGTCGAGGACGACCGGATGGCGCGCCAGATCGCCGAGAAGCGGGAGGCGCGCGAGCGGGCGGCCATGCAGGCCAAGCGCCGCGTCCGCCGTACCCTCGAGGACTTCATGGCCTCCATGGAGAAGGGCGAGAGCCAGGAGCTCAACCTGATCCTCAAGGGCGACGTGTCCGGTTCGGTCGAGGCGCTCGAGGACGCGCTGGCCAAGATCGACGTCGGCGACGAGGTCAGCTCCGGGTCATCGACCGCGGTGTCGGTGCGATCACCGAGACCAACGTCGACCTGGCGGCCGCGTCCGACGCGATCATCATCGGCTTCAACGTCCGCCCGCAGGGCAAGGCGACGCGAGCTGGCCGACCGCGAGGGCGTGGAGATCCGGTACTACTCGGTCATCTACCAGGCCATCGAGGAGATCGAGGCCGCGCTCAAGGGCATGCTCAAGCCGGAGTACGAGGAGTCGACCCTCGGCCAGGCGGAGATCCGCGCGATCTTCCGCTCGTCCAAGATCGGCAACATCGCCGGCTGCATGGTCACCAGCGGGCCTGATCCGCCGCAACGCCAAGGTGCGCGTGCATCCGCGACGGCGCCGTCGTGGCCGACAACCTCGACCTCGCCTCGCTGCGGCGGGAGAAGGACGACGCGTCCGAGGTCCGCGAGGGCTTCGAGTGCGGTCTGGTGCTGCGCGACTTCCAGGACATCAAGGAAGGCGACGTCGTCGAGGCCTTCGAGATGCGGGAGATCCCGCGCGCCTGACCCACCGCCGAGTCGGCGTGAGTTGCCCGAACTCACGCCGACTCGGCGTCTCCGGGCGCGGCAACTCACGCCGACTCGGCGTCTAGGAGTAGGAAAGAAGCATGAGCAACCCACGGGTCCGCAAGATCGCGGACCGGATCCAGGTGATCGTCGCCGAGATGCTCGAGCGGCGGATCAAGGACCCGCGGCTGGGGTTCGTGACCGTCACCGACGTCCGCGTGACCGGCGACACCCAGCAGGCGACGATCTTCTACACCGTCCTCAGCGAGGAGGAGGCCGAGCGCACCGCCTCGGCGGCCGCGCTGGAGTCGGCCAAGGGCCTGCTGCGCTCCGAGGTCGCCAAGCAGCTCGGCATGCGGCACGTGCCGACGCTGACCTTCATCCACGACGCCCTGCCGGAGAGCGCCCGGCACCTCGACGAGGTGCTGGCCCGGGCCCGGGCAGCAGGACGAGCAGCTGGCCGCGCGAGCGCGGTGCGGCGTACGCCGGCGAGACCGACCCGTACAAGAAGCCGCGCGAGCGCCGAGGCCGAGGCCGACGCTGGACGGCTGGGACGACCCCGAGAGGTGACGACTGAGTCCGGGCCTGGTCGTCGTCGACAAGCCCGGCGGGATGACCTCGCACGACGTGGTCGCCCGGGTCCGCCGGCTGGCCGGCACCCGCAAGGTCGGCCACGCCGGCACCCTCGACCCGATGGCCACCGGCGTGCTGGTCGCTCGGGGTCAACCGCGCCACCCGGCTGCTCGGTCACCTGATGCTCACCGAGAAGGCGTACGACGCGACGGTGCGGCTCGGCGTGGCGACGACCACCGACGACGCCGAGGGCGAGGTGCTCGCGACCACCGCGACCGACGACCTCGACGAGGCGGCGGTCCGGGCCGCGGCCGGCGGAGTTCGTCGGCGACATCGAGCAGGTGCCGACCGCGGTCTCGGCGATCAAGGTCGACGGCAAGCGCGCCTACCAGCGGGTGCGGGACGGCGAGGACGGTCGAGCTGGCCGCCCGGCCGGTGACCGTGCACGAGCTCGTCGTCCACGACGTGCGCCCGACGGCGACGCCTCGACGTCGACTCTCGGTGCGCTGCTCCAGCGGCACCTACGTCCGCGCCATCGCCCGCGACCTCGGCGCCCGGCTCGGCGTCGGCGGGCACCTGACCGCGCTGCGGCGTACCGCCGTCGGGCCCTACGACCTGGCCGGCGCCGCACACCCTCGACGAGCTCGCCGAGCGAGTTCGCGATGCTGCCGATCGCCGACGCCGCCCGGGCGGCCTTCCCGGTCCGTCGACCTCGACGAGGCGCAGGCGACCGACGTCCGGTACGGCCGGGCGCTCGACCTCGACGCTCGCCGGCCTGACCGCCGTCTTCGCGCCGGACGGGGAGTTCCTCGCGCTCTACGAGCCGCGCGGCGGCGTGGCCAGGCCGTCGCGGTCTTCGTCTGAGCCGACCGCTCGACGTAGGCTGCGCGCGTGCAGATCTGGCGATCCCTCGACGAGGTGCCGGCCGACCTGGGCCGCACCGTCGTGGTCATCGGCAACTTCGACGGCGTGCACCTCGGCCACCGGCACGTGGTCGCCCGGGCCCGCGAGATCGCGCAGGAGCAGGGCCTGGCACGTGGTCGCGGTCACCTTCGACCCGCACCCGATGGCGGTGCTGCGTCCCGAGCACGCGCCGACCACGCTGACCTCCCTCGAGGAGCGGGCCGAGCTGCTCGGCGAGGCCGGTGCCGACGAGGTGTTCGCGCTGCCGTTCGACCGCGACGTCGCCGCCTGGTCGCCGGAGGAGTTCATCGAGCGGGTGCTGGTCGACGGCCTGCACGCCGCGGCCGTCGTCGTGGGCGCGAACTTCCGGTTCGGCAACCAGGCCGCCGGTGACGTCGCGACGCTGCGCGAGGCCGGGGAGCGGCACGGGTTCACGGCCGAGGGCATCGCGCTGGACGGCGGACCGCAGGTGTGGTCCTCGACGTACGTCCGCACCTGCCTGGCCGCCGGCGACGTCGCCGGCGCGGCCGAGGCGCTGGGGCGCCCGTACTCCGTGCGCGGGGTCGTGGTCCGCGGCGACCAGCGCGGCCGCGAGCTCGGCTTCCCCACCGCCAACGTCCCGACCGACGCGCTCGACCGCCGCGCCGCCCGACGGGGTGTACGCCGGGTGGCTGCGCCGCCTGGACACCGGCGAGACGTTCCCGGCCGCGATCAGCGTCGGCACCAACCCCACCTTCGGCGGCGTGCGGGAGCGCCGGGTGGAGAGCCTACGTCCTCGACCGCACCGACCTCGAGCTCTACGGCGTCGAGGTGGAGGTCACCTTCGTGGAGCGGCTGCGCGGCATGGTCGCCTTCGTCGGCGTCGACGCGCTGGTGGAGCAGATGACCGCCGACGTCGACCGCGCCCGCGAGCTGCTGACGTGACGCCGTCCGAGCGGCAGGAGACCCTCGCCGTCGCGGACGACTGGTTCCTGCAGCACGGCCTCCCCTACTTCGTGCCCGAGCGGCGCGCCGACGTCCGCACGGCGCTGCCGCCTCCGGCGCACCGTGCCGCTCGTGCTCGCGGTTGCGCTCCCGGCGGCGGCCGCAGGGGTGGTGCCTCGCGTGGGTCGTCGGGCGAGTTCAGCGCCGCGCCCGGCGACCCTGGTGGCCCTCGCGCTGCTCGCGGTGCTCTGGTACGCGCTGACCGCGCTGCAGGCCGCGCCAGATCGTGACCTGGGCGCTCGGCAAGACGCTCGGCAGCCTGCGCCGGCGTGCTGCCGATGACCACGCGCGCGCTGCCGTTGCTGCTGCTCGCCATCACGTTCCTGTTCATCAACACCGAGATGTGGCAGGTCGCCTCGAACCTCACCGTCGGCGCGCTGTGGCTGGTCGTGCGTGCTGTTCGCCGCGCTGGCGATCGGCTTCCTGCTGGTGCGGCTGCCCGAGGAGGTCGACCGCGCCGACGACCAGGTCGACGACGCGTTCCTGCTCCGCGCCTGCCGCGACACGCCGCTCGAGGAGGCCCTGCGGGCACTGGTCGCGGACGGCGAGCGGACCCCACGGCGTACGCCGAGGTGACCGGCTACGAGCGCTGGAACCTGATCCTGGTCCTGATGATCGTGCAGGTGGTGCAGGTCCTGCTGCTGTCGCTGTCGGTCTTCGCGTTCCTCATGGTGTTCGGTGCGCTGACGATGACCGAGCCGGTGACCGATGCCTGGCTGACGACCCGAGCTCGATCCCGCCGTCGGCCGCGCTGGTGCAGGTGTCGGTCTTCCTCGCCGCGTTCTCCGGCCTCTACCTGACGGTGTCGACGGTGACCGACGAGGCGTACCGCGCGCAGTTCTTCGGCGGCGTCACCCGCGAGCTGGAGCGGGCCGTCGGCATGCGCGCGGTCTACCTCGCGGTCCGCGCCGGCTGAGCCCCTACTCGGCGTCGAGGTCGTGCTCGACCATGGCGACGATCGCGTCGAGCGCGGCCTGGTGGTCGCTGGAGACCTCGACCTGGTCGCCGTGGCCGGCGCCGAGCGTCATGATCATCAGCGACGAGCTCGCGTCGACCGGCTCGTCGCCGGGCAGGCCGATGAGCACCTCCACGTCGAGCTCCTCGACCGCTTCCGCGATCAGCTGGGCGGGACGGGCGTGCAGGCCGACGGACGAGCCGACGGTGGCGGTCTTGCTGGACATGGGGGTCACCCTCCTTGCGCGAGGTCCAGGTCGCGCACCGAGACCAGCTCGGGGCGGACCTGCTGAGGTTGCGGGATCGTCGTCCCAGGGAGGCCGGCGGCGGCGCTGCCGTAGGCCACGGCCAGGGCGAGCCGCTCCTGCGGGCCTCGCCCGCGCAGCTCGCCGAGGAGGTATCCGAAGAGGCTCGAGTCGCCGGCGCCGACGGTGCTGACCACCTCGGTGGCGGGGGGCTCGGCGTGCCAGGCGCCGGCGGCGGTGACCAGCACCGCGCCGCGCGCGCCCAGCGTGACCAGCACCGTCTCCACGCCGCACTCGACCAACGTCCGAGCGGCCTTCGCCGCGGCGTACGGGTCCGACTCGAGCAGCGCCGGGTCGTCGCCGGTGACGGAGGCCAGCTCCTCGCCGTTGGGCTTCATCAGCTGGGGCGCCGCCGCGGGCAGCCGCTCGACCAGCGCGCGCAGCGGTTCGTCGCTGGTGTCGACCGCGACCCGGGCGCCGCCGCCGCGCAGGAGCACGACCAGCTCGGCGTACCACTCCGGCGGCGTGCCGGGCGGGCAGGAGCCGGCGAGCACCACCCAGTCCGCGGCGGTGGACCGGCGACGCAGGGCCGCGCCGAGCTCCCGCCGTACGTCGTCGGTGAGCTCGGGCCCGGGGCTGTTCAGCTTCGTGGTGGTGCCGTCGGGCTCGGTGATCGTGATGTTCACCCGCAGCGTGCCGTCGTGGTGCACCGGCCGGCAGTCGATGCCCGCGGTCAGCAGCTCGAGCACGAACGGGTCGTCCTTCGCGGCCGGGAGGACCGCGAGGGTGGGTACGCCCGCGGAGACGCAGGCCCGGGAGATGTTGACGCCCTTGCCGCCGGCCTGGGAGATGACCGCGTCGGCGCGGATGACCGCGCCGCGCTCCAGACGGCCCCCGAGCACGACGGTGCGGTCGTGGCTCGGGTTGGCGGTGAGGGTCAGGATCACGCGACCACGACCTCGGGCCCGGCGGCCTCGAAGGCCTCCCGGTCGGCAGGGTCGATGCCGCTGTCGGTGACGATCACGTCGACCTCGCCGAGGCTGGCGAACCGGATCGCGGCCTCGGTGCCGACCTTGCTGGCGTCGGTCAGGCAGGCCACGCGGCGGGCCGCGCCGACCATGGCGCGCTTGGCGGCGGCCTCGTCGTGGTCGGGGGTGGACAGGCCGTGGTCGACGCTGATGCCGTTGGTGCCCAGGAAGGCCACGTCCACGCGCAGCTGGTGCAGGGCGCTCACGGTGTCGGCGCCGACTGCCGCCTGGGTGGTCGTGCGCACCCGCCCGGGCAGCAGGTGCAGCTCGATCTGGGGGAGTGCCGCCAGGCGCGCGGCGACCGGGACCGCGTGGGTGATCACGGTCAGCCGGTGGTCGCGGGGCAGCATGCTGGCGAACCGTACGGTCGTCGACCCCGCGTCGAGCAGGACCGTGCCCCCGGCGGGCGGGAGCTGGTCGAGGGCCGCCTTGGCCACCAGCTCCTTCTGGGCCGTGTTGGCCCGGTCCCGCTCCCCGAGGCCCGACTCGATGACGGCGAGGGAGCTCGCGGGCACCGCGCCGCCGTGCACCCGCCGCAGCAGGCCCATCCGCTCGAGGACGGAGAGGTCGCGGCGGACCGTCTCGGTCGTGACCTCGAACTGCTCGGCGATGGCCGCGACCGACAGGCGGCCCCGCTCGGTGACGAGCTGGGCCATGGCCTGTTGGCGCTCTTCGGCGTACATTTCGCGGTGGATCCCTTCGATCTGTGTATCTGTTGTTTTACGCCCGAATGTGTTGACTGTCAAGGGCGGTCGGGCGTTTACTGGTGACCATGGTCACGGACACCCTGCTGCGCGGTACTCCCGTCGTCCCCGGCGTCGCCTACGCGCCCGCGCTCGTGGTCCGCGCCGAGGTCTCGCCCGCGGCGGTGGCCCGGTTCGACGGCTCGGCGTACGCCGACGCCGAGGCCGCGCTGGCGGCGTACGACGAGGCCGCGCGGGCGGTCGCCGACGGCTTCCTGCGCAAGGCGGGCACCGTGTCCGGGGACGCCGCGAAGGTGCTCACCGCGAGCGCCGGGCTCGCCACGGACAAGGGCCTGCGGGGTGCGGTCCGCAAGCACGTGAACGCGGGCGAGGACCTGCTCGCCGCGGTCCGCGCGGGCGTCGAGCACTTCGTCACGATCTTCACCGGCATGGGCGGCCTGATGGCCGAGCGGGTCACCGACCTGCGCGACATCGAGCGCCGGGTGGTCGCGCACCTGGTCGGCGAGCCCGAGCCGGGCGTCGGCGTACCCGAGACCCCCTGCGTCCTCGTCGCCGAGGACCTCGCGCCGTCCGACACCGCCGGCCTCGACCCGAGCCTGGTGCTCGCCCTGGTCACCGAGCGCGGCGGCCCGACCAGCCACACGGCGATCATCGCCCGCCAGCTCGCGATCCCGTGCGTGGTCGGCGCGGCGGGTGCCACCGACCTGCGTCCCGGCACGCCCGTGCTGGTCGACGGGGCGTCCGGCACCGTCGAGCGTCGAGCCCGACGCGACCGCGGCCGAGGGCCGTGTCGCCGCGGACGCCGAGCAGCGTGCCGCGCTCGCGGCGTGGTCGGGGCCGGGCCGCACCGCCGACGGCAAGCCGGTCAAGATCCTCGCGAACGTCGCCGACGGCGAGTCGGCGCGCACCGCCGGCGACGCGCCGGTCGAGGGCGTCGGGCTGTTCCGTACCGAGCTGTCCTTCCTCAACCGCCAGGGCGAGCCGTCGGTCGACGAGCAGGTGGCCATCTACGGCGAGGTGCTGCGGCCGTTCCGCGACGACCGGTACGTCGTGGTGCGCACGCTCGACGCCGGCTCGGACAAGCCGATCGCGTTCGCGACGCACGTGGGCGAGGAGAACCCGGCCCTCGGCGTCCGCGGCCTGCGGCTGTCGTTCGACAATCCCGGGCTGCTGGACCGTCAGCTGGACGCGGTCGCCCGGGCGGCGGCGGAGACCGGCACCGAGACCCGGGTGATGGCGCCGATGGTGGCAACCGTGGCCGAGGCGGCGGAGTTCGCCGCGAAGGTGCACGACCGCGGCCTGAAGGCGGGCGTGATGGTCGAGGTCCCCAGCGCAGCGCTGCTCGCGCACCGGATGCTCGAGGTCGTCGACTTCCTGTCCATCGGCACCAACGACCTCACGCAGTACACGATGGCCGCCGACCGGATGGCCACCGACCTCGCGCACCTCACCGACCCGTGGCAGCCCGCCGTCCTCCAACTGATCGCGATCACCGCCGAGGCGGGTCGGCAGGCCGGCAAGCCGGTCGGCGTCTGCGGCGAGGCCGCGGCCGACCCGCTGCTGGCGTGCGTGCTGGTCGGCATGGGCGTCACGTCGCTGTCGATGGCGTCGGCCGCGGTCCGCGCCGTGGGCGCCCGGCTGGCCACCACCGCCTCGGTCGCGTGCGAGGAGGCCGCCGAGGCTGCCCTCGCGGCCGCCGACCCGGCCGCGGGCCGCGAGGCCGTGCGCGCCCTGCTCGGGTAGGGCCGGCTCCCAGGGGCCGGCCGCCGACGGGTCGGCCGGTGTTTCGGCGCCCCCCGGAGCGGACACGCTGCAGGGGAACGCTCACGGGGACCACCCGAGAATGGAGTTGAACCATGGGATACGGACTCGGTGTCTTCCTCCTGGCGGTAGGCCTGATCCTGGCGCTTGCCGTGACCGACGCGATCAACGGCGTCGACCTGACGATGGTCGGCTGGATCCTGACGGTCGTCGGCATCCTCGCGCTGGTGCTGACCGCTGCGACGCAGGCCCGCGGCCGGCGTACGGCGGCGACCACGACGTACGCCGACGGAACGCAGACGCGCACGGAGCGGCGCGACGAAGCGCCGCCGGTCTGACCGGACGACCCGCTGCTCAGCGGTTCTGCACGATGCGTGGCTGCGCCTTCGGGCGCAGCCACGTGAGCAGCCACCGCATCTGGCGCGGCCGGCCGACCTGGGTGCAGCCCTCGGTCGGCGCCCACAGGGCTCCCGGCCGCGACGTGTGGTAGAAGATCCCGCTGCCCCTGCCGGGCACCGGCCGCGGCCCGACGCCGGGCCGGAGCCGCACGTGGTTGTAGTCCACGACCCAGCCCGACCGCATCGACGGCCGGTCGCCGCTGGTCACCCCGCGCACCTCGAGCCAGGTGTTGTAGTTCGGTCCGGGCGAGCTCGACACGACCGACGTCGGCTTCCGCTGCCGCCAGCGCATCCGCCCGGGGTTCGAGGTCCCGGTCGTGAAGGTCACCTTGATCCGGTAGACCCCGCCGGGGGAGCGGTGGTCACCCTCCCGGCGCTTTCCCCACCCGGCCGACCCGATGGTCGACCGGAACTCGCGGACCTTGGCCCACCGGCCGTCCCGGCCCTGCTGCCACGCCTGCGTCACCGTGCACCACGCCTTGCGGCAGTAGCGGTGGCTGGTCACGGTGCGCACCACCTGCGTCGTGTGGTCGGGCACGAGGGACGCCCACGGCGGCGTCCACGCCTGCGCGGGCGCCGGGGAGGCCGCGAGCAGCGTCAGGCCGAGCAGGAGGGTGCACAGGGCGGTTCCGAGACGACGTGCCACCCCCCGATGATCACACGGCGATTCGGTCTGTGGAGCACCTCCGCGCTAGAGTTCCCCGGTTGCCTGCGACAGGCAGCACGCCGTCAGAACGGCCGCGGAACCAGAGTGCCCGGGTGGACAGGCCCCGGCGCGCCGCGCAACGGACGAACCGGAAGGAGCCCGCATGTCAGTCGGAACCGACGCGGAGACCAAGAAGAAGATCATCGCCGAGTACGGCACCAGCGAGGGCGACACCGGCTCGCCCGAGGTGCAGATCGCGCTGCTGAGCCACCGCATCAGCCACCTGACCGAGCACCTCAAGCAGCACAAGCACGACCACCACAGCCGTCGTGGTCTGCTGCTGCTCGTCGGCCAGCGCCGTCGCCTGCTGAACTACCTGCAGAAGACCGAGATCGCGCGCTACCGCTCGATCGTCGAGCGTCTCGGCCTGCGCCGCTGATCCCCGTGGAGGGCCCGCCACGGTGGGCCCTTCGCGCTTTCCGGGAACTTCTCGGCAGCGCCACCCGGCGCTAGATTCACTGAAGTACATCTGAACACCAGGAGCGACCCGCACGTTCTGGCTCGGTCCTCGGTAGTGGCTCTCAGGATCCCTCGGGGTCCTGCGGGCCTCGATCGAAGACCGGCCATCGGAAATCGGCCATGTGCCACGCGGGACGCCGCGGATCGCTCCGCGAGCAGAACAGGGACACACCCTTGACTGAACCCGTCATCCACGCCGTCGAGACCGTTCTCGACAACGGCAAGTTCGGCACCCGCACCGTCAAGTTCGAGACCGGGCTGCTGGCCCGGCAGGCCGCCGGTTCGGTGACCGCCTACCTCGACGACGACACCATGCTGCTGTCCGCCACCACGGCGAGCAAGCACCCCAAGGAGCACTTCGACTTCTTCCCCCTGACCGTCGACGTCGAGGAGCGGATGTACGCCGCGGGCAAGATCCCCGGCTCGTTCTTCCGCTCCGAGGGCCGCCCCGGCGAGGACGCGATCCTCACCTGCCGCCTCATCGACCGCCCGCTGCGCCCGACCTTCAAGAAGGGCCTGCGCAACGAGGTCCAGGTCGTCATCACCGTCCTCGCGCTGAACCCGGACGCGCCGTACGACGTGCTCGCGATCAACGCCGCGTCGATCTCGACCCAGATCTCCGGGCTGCCGTTCAGCGGCCCGGTCGGCGCCATCCGCGTCGCGCTGATCGACGGCCAGTGGGTCGCGTTCCCGACCCACAGCCAGCTCGAGGACGCCGTCTTCGACATGGTCGTCGCGGGTCGCGTGACCGAGTCCGGCGATGTCGCGATCATGATGGTCGAGGCCGAGGCCACCGAGCAGACCTTCACGCTCCTGCAGAACGGCGCCCAGGCGCCGACCGAGGACGTCGTCGCGGGCGGTCTCGACGCCGCCAAGCCGTTCATCCGGCAGCTGTGCGAGGCGCAGTCGGAGCTGGCGAACGTCGCGGCGAAGCCCGTCCAGGAGTTCCCGGTCTTCCTCGACTACGAGGACGACGTGTACGCCGCCGTCGAGTCCGCCGTGAAGGCGGACCTCGCCGCCGCGATGAAGATCGCGGACAAGCAGGAGCGCAACGACCGCACCGACGAGCTCAAGGACGGGGTGCTCGAGCAAGCTCGGCGCCCAGTTCGAGGGCCGCGAGAAGGAGATCGGCGCGGCGTTCCGCTCGGTCAACAAGCAGGTGGTCCGCGAGAGCATCCTGCGCGACAAGGTCCGCATCGACGGCCGCGGCCTGGCCGACATCCGTCCGCTGCACGCCGAGGTCGGCCTGCTGCCGCGCGTCCACGGCTCGTCGCTGTTCGAGCGCGGCGAGACCCAGATCCTGGGCGTCACCACCCTCGACATGCTCAAGATGGAGCAGCAGCTCGACACGCTGTCGCCGGAGAAGCACCGCCGCTACATGCACAAGTACGTCTTCCCGCCGTTCTCCACCGGCGAGACGGGCCGCGTCGGCTCCCCGAAGCGTCGCGAGGTCGGCCACGGTGCGCTGGCCCGCCGCGCGCTGCTGCCGGTGCTGCCCTCGCGCGAGGAGTTCCCCTACGCCATCCGCCAGCTCTCCGAGGCGATGGGCTCCAACGGCTCCACCTCGATGGGCTCGGTCTGCGCCTCGACGATGTCGCTGCTGCAGGCCGGTGTCCCGCTGAAGGCGCCGGTCGCCGGCATCGCGATGGGCCTGGTGTCCGGCGAGATCGACGGCCAGACGCAGTACGTCGCACTGACCGACATCCTCGGCGCCGAGGACGCGTTCGGCGACATGGACTTCAAGGTCGCCGGCACCCGCCAGTTCGTGACCGCGCTCCAGCTCGACACCAAGCTCGACGGGATCCCCGCCGAGGTGCTCGCCCAGGCGCTGCAGCAGGCCCGGGACGCCCGGATGACCATCCTCGACGTGATGGCCGAGGCCATCGACGAGCCCGAGGAGATGTCGATCCACGCCCCGCGGATCATCACGATCAACATCCCGGTCGACAAGATCGGCGAGGTCATCGGCCCCAAGGGCAAGGTCATCAACCAGATCCAGGACGACACGGGCGCGTCGATCTCGATCGAGGACGACGGCACCATCTACATCGGTGCCACCAACGGGGAGGCCGCCGACGCCGCCCGGTCCGCGATCAACGCGATCGCCAACCCGACGATGCCGGAGGTCGGCGAGCGCTACCTCGGCACCGTGGTGAAGACGACGAACTTCGGTGCCTTCGTCTCGCTGCTGCCGGGCAAGGACGGCCTGCTGCACATCAGCAAGCTGCGCACCCTCGCCGGCGGCAAGCGCGTCGAGGCGGTCGAGGACGTCCTGGCCGTCGGCCAGAAGATCCAGGTCCAGATCGCCGAGATCGACGACCGCGGCAAGCTGTCGCTGGTCCCGGTCGTCGAGGAGGACGAGGCCGCCGCGACCGACGCCGCCGAGGCCTCCGAGGAGGACTGACCACCCGGTGGCTCCACGCAAGACGACCGGCCAGCAGGCTCCTGCTGGCCGGTCGGCCGTTTCCTCGACCCGCACCCTGTTCACCGAGAAGGACGCGGGCGGTCAGGTGACCTCGCGCATCCGCCGTACCGTCCTGCCCTCGGGCCTGCGCGTCATCAGCGAGCAGCAGGCCGGCGTCCGGTCCGCCGCGATCGGCGTCTGGGTCGGCGTCGGCTCGCGCGACGAGTCGCCCACGCTGCACGGCTGCTCGCACTTCCTCGAGCACCTGCTCTTCAAGGGCACGGGCGAGCGCACCGCGCTCGACATCTCGATCGCCCTGGACGCCGTCGGTGGTGAGTTCAACGCGTTCACCGCGAAGGAGTACACCTGCTTCCACGCGCGGGTCCTCGACGAGGACCTCCCGCTGGCGGTGGACGTGCTCGGGGACATGGTCACCGGCTCCACGATCCACGCCGAGGACGTCGAGGCCGAGCGCGACGTGATCCTCGACGAGATCGCGATGCACGACGACGACCCCGACGACGTCGTGCACAACCTGTTCGCCGCACAGGCGTGGGGCGACACCCCCCTGGGTCGGCCCATCGCCGGCACCCACGCGTCGATCCGCGCACTCACGCGCGCCCAGATCGTCCGCTTCCACCGGCGCCACTACGTGCCCGAGAACGTCGTGGTGGCGGCCGCCGGCAACGTCGACCACGCCGCGCTGGTCCGTCAGGTGCGGCGGGCGTTCTCCCGCAACGACTGGCTCGCCGGCACCGCCGACCCCCTCCCGGCGCGGCGCGGGACCCGCAAGCGGGTGAAGCCCGGCGTCGTCACCGCGACCCGGCCGTTCGAGCAGGTCAACGTGGTGCTCGGCATGGAGGGCCTGGTCCGTGACGACGACCGACGCTTCGCCCTGGGCGTCCTCAACACGGCGCTGGGTGGCGGCACCTCCTCGCGGCTGTTCCAGGAGGTGCGCGAGAACCGCGGCCTGGCGTACTCGGTCTTCTCCTTCGCCTCGCACCACGCCGACTCCGGCCTGGTCGGGGTCTCCGTGGGCTGCCTGCCGTCGAAGCTCGACGAGGTCCTCGGCGTGGTGCGCGAGGAGCTCACCAAGGTCGCCACCGACGGCATCACCGAGGAGGAGCTCGCCCGCGGCAAGGGCCAGCTCCGCGGCGGCCTGGTCCTCGGCCTGGAGGACACGGCGTCGCGGATGTCGCGGCTCGGGAAGGCCGAGCTGGTCCACGACGAGCTGCTCAGCATCGACGAGGTGATGGCGCGCATCGACGGCGTCACCCTCGACGAGGTGCGCTCGGTCGCCCGGGAGATCTTCGGGCGGCCGGAGGTCCTGGCGGTCGTCGGCCCCAGCTGATCCACGGGCCGGCCTGCAACGGTGCCGGGGGAGGCGGACATCTCCCTGGACATGAGACTCCGCCATTCTCGGACCCTGGCCACCCGACTTCCGCTCGCCGCCGCGGCGCTCCTGACGACCGCGGTCGCGCTGGCCGGCTGCAACGACGCCGGCACGGATCGGGCCAGCGACTCCGCAACCCCGACCAACGCCTCCTCCGCGAGCGGCGCGGGGAGCGCGAGCCCCCAGTCGACCCCGTCCGACAGCCCCACTGCCGTCCCCAGCCCGACCGCCACACCGAGTGAGACGCCCACGCCCACGCCCGCGCCCACGCCTACCCGGACCTCCTCCCCGGCGGAGGAGCCGGAGGTGATCCCCTACGCCGGAGGCGAGTCCGCGGGAGTCACCGTGCGCGGCACTGCCGACGAGCACAAGCTCACCGGAGCGCCGCAGGCGTTCAAGGACTTCATCGGCGAGACCGCCCAGCGACTGTCCGACAAGAAGGACTGCGACGGTGCTGTCGGCATCACGGTGGAGTTCCTGCGCACCGACGGATATGCCGTGGGCGGCGTGAACGACTGCGGCGGCTACGCCGCCCTCTGGGCGGTCGTGGACGGGCGTTGGAAGGAGATCGCGGGCACCCAGGACTCCTGGGAGTGCCGGGTCCTGCACCGCTACCAGGTGCCGGACGAGATCGCCGGCACGACGTGCTACGACTACGACGCCGGCCAGCAGCACGACTACCACCAAGCCTGAAGGTGCCAGGTCCGGCCGCCGTGCGGGCCCCCCATCCGCTGATGTGGGGGACCCGTCAGGTGGTCGTCAGCCGCGGGAGAGCCAGGGGGTGAAGCTGCGGGGCTTGCCGACCCAGTCCACGAGCCCGTGGCTGGTGCCGTCGGTGCGGGTACCGGTCACCCGCACCGCGACGCGGACAGCGTCGGGGTTGCCGAGCGCGGCACGCGACATCCGGAAGCGGACCTGGTCCTTGGCGTACCGCACCCGCATGATGTAGTCGCCGTTCTCGACGGGGGAGCCCCAGCTCTTCCGGCCGAAGCCGTCGGTCTCGAGCAGGGCGTAGTCGGTGCCCTCGAAGAAGCCGCCGACGAAGACGTACTCCGGGCCGCGGTCGTGGCGGTCGGTGTCGACGTACACCGCGCCGGACGACCCGGTGGCGGGATCACGGTGGAGCCCCTCGTGGAACGTGGTGACCGTGAGGTTCTCGGCCCCGTTGCGCACCTGCAGGGCCAGCACGTCGGAGCCGTGGTAGGTGTCCTGCGGGTCGTCGACGCCGTACTGCTCGCCGAGCGCCGGGCCGGCGACACCGGCGAGGAGGGTGGCCGCCGACAGGGCGACGGCGGCGGTGGTCTTGCGCATGGGGGTGCTCTGCTCTCGTGAGGATGGTGCCCTGTCGGGCGAGCCGCCCGCTCGGCGACTCCGAGACAGATACGCCGAACGGGCGGCTGGGGTTGCACCGCCGTCCCGGTGCGGTCCAGACCAGTTCTCTCGGGCCGTCAGAACGACCCGGACGGCCCGTGGCCACCGGTGCGCTGGGCCAGCGGGGGCGGTGTCGAGGCGAGCCGGTCGGCCACCATGCCGGTGGCGAAGGCGTAGACGGCCTTGTGGCCGACGTCGATCGCACCCAGGCGAGCCGGCCACGACCACGGTGGCTTGCCGACCCCGGTGACGACCTCCATCGTCTCGTCGGTCGTGAGTCGGGTGACCCAGAACATCGCGTTGGCGAGTGGTCCTCGCATCCCGCCCTCGGCCATCACGCCGCGCAGCGCCGCGGGGACGATGCCCAGGCCCCAGTGGGCGACCCACGACATCCAGCGGCGCTGGCCGTCGGACTCGGTGGGGCGGCCCAGGGTCCGCTCGAGGGTGTGGGCGGGGATCGCGGAGTTCGGGCGGCCCGTGACCGCCTGCTCCGCCTTCTCCGAGAGGGTCATCGCGGTGGTGCCGGCCAGCCCGGCCAGCATGCCGGTCCGCATTCCGCGGCCGAGGATCTTCCATGTCGTTTCCATCGTTCGCGGTAACCGCCGTTGTGGCGACGGAAACGGGACCCCCGGAATCCCGCCGCCCACCCGCCCGTGCTGGACTACCGTGCGCGTGGGGGAGGGAGGCGGACGACCGTGTTGTCGGACATCGAGATCGCCCAGGCGGCCACGCTGCGCCCGATCCGGGAGGTGGCGGCCGAGACGCTCGGCATCGAGGAGCGGCACCTCGTGCCGTACGGCCACGTGAAGGCGAAGGTCGACGTGGGCTACCTCGCCTCGCTGGCCGACCGCCCGCTGGGCCGGCTGATCCTGATGACGGCGCTGTCGCCGACGCCGCCGGGGGAGGGCAAGACGACCACGACGGTCGGGCTGACCGACGCGCTGCACGGGCTGGGCCACCGGGTCGTCGCCTGCCTGCGGGAGCCGTCGATGGGCCCGGTCTTCGGCATGAAGGGCGGTGCGGCCGGCGGCGGCTACAGCCAGGTCGTGCCGATGACCGACATCAACCTGCACTTCACCGGGGACTTCGCCGCGATCGCCGCGGCCAACAACCTGCTGGCCGCCCTCATCGACAACCACGTCCACCACGGCAACCGGCTCGACCTCGACGTCCGCAGCATCACGTGGAAGCGGGTGCTCGACATGAACGACCGCGCCCTGCGCGAGGTGGTGGTCGGGTTGGGTGGCCCGGGCAACGGCTTCCCGCGCGAGGACGGGTTCGACATCGTCGTCGCCTCCGAGCTGATGGCGATCTTCTGCCTCACCGAGTCCTACGCCGACCTCAAGCGCCGCATCGGCGACATCGTGGTCGGCTACTCGCGCTCGGGCACGCCGGTCACCGCCCGCGATCTCGGAGCCGCGGGCGCGATGTCCGCCGTACTCCGTGACGCACTGGCGCCGAACCTGGTGCAGACGCTCGAGGGCGCGCCGGCGTTCGTGCACGGCGGCCCGTTCGCGAACATCGCGCACGGCTGCAGCTCGGTGATGGCCACCCGCGCCGGGCTGCGGCTGGCGGACTACGTGGTCACCGAGGCCGGCTTCGGGGCGGACCTCGGCGCGGAGAAGTTCGTGGACATCAAGTGCCGCAAGTCCGGCCTGCGCCCCGACGCGGCCGTCGTCGTCGCGACGGTCCGGGCCCTGAAGTACCACGGCGGCGTGCCGCTCGCCGACCTCGGCCGCGAGGACGTGGCCGCCGTCGCGGCCGGCATGGCCAACCTGCAGCGCCACCTCGACAACGTCCGGGAGGTGTACGGCATCCCGTGCGTCGTCGCGATCAACCGGTTCCCGAGCGACACCGACGGCGAGGTCGCCATGGTGGTCGAGCTCGTCGAGGCGTGCGGGGTCAGCGCCTTCCCGGCCACGCACTTCACCGACGGCGGAGTCGGAGCCCAGGACCTCGCCAAGGGCCTGCTCGCGGCGCTCGACGAGCCGTCGCCGAACGAGTTCTCGTTCACCTACCCGGACGAGCTGACCCTGAGCGAGAAGGTCGAGACGATCGCGACCCGGCTCTACGGCGCCGGTGAGGTCACGTGGGACGCCAGGGCGCGCCGGCGGCTGGAGCGCATCGAGCGCGACGGGTACGGCGGGCTGCCGGTCTGCATCGCGAAGACGCAGTACTCCTTCTCGACCGACCCGACCCTCCTCGGCGCTCCCACCGGGCACGAGCTCCACGTCCGCGAGGTCCGGCTGTCGGCGGGCGCCGGCTTCGTGGTGGCGGTCTGCGGCGACATGATGACGATGCCGGGGCTGCCCAGGGACCCGTCCGCGTCGCGCATCGACCTGGCGGACGACGGCACGATCCTCGGCCTCTCCTGATCAGCCGCCCTCCGGCCCGTCGACGTTGACCGTCAGCGGGCCCGTGCCGGAGCGGGTGATGATCTCCTGCGAGGCCGCCGGGCCGGGATTGACCTCGCGGTGCACGACGTGCTTCGGGATGTGGACGAAGTCGCCCGGGCGGGCGTCGACGGACCGTCCGCCACCGGGCCCGAACTCGATGCGCACGTTGCCCTCGATCACGTACACCGCCGTGTCGTGGTCGCCGTGGTGGTGCCAACCGGACGCCGCCCCGGGCTCGGAGCGCACGAAGCCGGACCAGAGGCCGGGGACCTCGATCGCCTGCTCGCGCGTCTTGCCCGGCGTCGGATCGGCGACCTGACGGTCGGTGGGGTGGACGCAGGTGACCTCGTCGGAGTCGCTCATGGCCTCGCTCCTTCGCCGGGCGGTGTGCCCGGCCCGGGTCAAGTAGGCGCCGAAGGGCGCCGGCGGCGCAAGAGCCGCGGGCCGCCGTTTGCGAGGATGTGCGGATGCGCGCGGTGGTGGTCGACTCTGCCCGTTCCCGACCCGAGGTCCGGGACGTGCCGATGCCCCCGGCGCCGGCCGGGGGTGTGGTCGTCCGGGTGGCGGCCACCGGGATGTGCCGCAGCGACTGGCACGGGTGGGCCGGGCACGACGACGACATCGCCTTCCCGCACGTGCCCGGCCACGAGCTCGCGGGCGAGGTCGCGGAGGTCGGGACGGGCGTGACCCGGTGGCAGGTGGGCGACCGGGTCACCGTCCCCTTCATCTGCGGCTGCGGTCGCTGCGCCTGGTGCCTGGCCGGCGACGCCCAGGTCTGTCCGGACCAGGAGCAGCCCGGCTTCACCCACTGGGGGTCCTTCGCCGAGTACGTCGCCCTGCACGCCGCCGACACGAACCTGGTGGCCGTGCCCGAGCCCGTCGACTTCGCGACGGCGGCGAGCCTCGGGTGCCGGTTCGCCACGGCGTACCGCGCGCTCGTCGGACGCGCCCGGGTGTCCGAGGGGGAGTGGGTCACGGTGGTCGGCGCGGGCGGCGTGGGGTTGAGTGCCGTGATGATCGCCCGCGCGCTCGGCGCCCGCGTCGTCGCGGTGGACCGCAACCGCGAGGCCCTCGAGGTGGCGACCCGGCTCGGCGCGGACCACGTCCTGCTCGCCGACGGCAGGGACATCCCGTCGGCGGTCGGCGAGCTCGTCGAGGGCGGCAGCCACGTCGCCGTCGACGCCGTCGGCAGCGAGGAGACCTGTGCCGACGCCCTTCTCAGCCTGCGCCGGCGAGGGCGACTGGCCCAGGTCGGGCTGCTCCCGCCGATCGGCGGGCATCCGCGGGTGCCGATGTCCCGGGTGATCGGCTGGGAGATCGACGTCCTGGGCAGCCACGGGATGGCGGCGGCCGACTACCCCGGGATGCTGGCGCTGATCGAGGAGGGTTCGCTGGAGCCGCAGCGCCTCATCGAGCGCACCATCGGTCTCGATGAGGCGGCGGACCTGCTGCCGGGGTTCGACCGGGCGACGGTCGCCGGGATGACGATGATCGACCCCAGGCGTTAGAGCTGTCGCACCGCTTGGTCGAAGGCCCGGCCGGCCGCTCGCCACGGCCCCGACGGCCCGCCCTCCTCGGCCAGGCCGAGCAGGTGCGGGGTCAGGTCGGCGCTGAACCCCTCACTCGCCTCGCGGGGGAGCAGGGAGGGCAGGTTGTCGATGGCGATGACCTCCAGCGACGCGACGCCGTGCTCAGGGGCACCGCCGTGCAGCCGTCGCACCGGGTCCCGCCACGTGGTGATCTCGGTGTTCACCGGGAGCATGTTCGTGGGGCCGGTGACGTCGCAGGTGACGTCGGCCAGCACCCGCAGCCGCCGCTCGTGGTCGAGGTCCGCGTGCTCGACGAACGGGGTCGTCGGGGTGTGCGTGACCACGCAGTTGACCAGCAGGTCGTGGCCGAGCAGCGCCTGCTTGTGCAGGTCCAGGGTCTCCTGGCGGTCCCACCGGGTGGTCGGCACGCCGGCGGTCATCAGCGCACGTTGGGCGCCGCGGCCGGACCGTCCGTGCGACCCGGTGACCAGGGCCAGCAGCTGGTCGGCCCCGGCCTTCCCGGCCTGCTCGAGCTCCGCGTCGAGCTCGTGCTTGGCCAGGGGCGTGAGGGGCGCGGCCAGCGCGCCGGCCAGGTGCAGCACCCCGAGCGCGGCGCCGACGTACCCGGCCCAGTAGCCGAACGCGACCACCCGCCTGCCGTCGGCGTCGGTGAGGTACTCGATGTCGAGCAGCCGGCCGCCGCCGCGGCGGAACCGCTCCAGGGTGCGCCGGGCGTCCTCCTGTCCCTTGAACGCGTGCGCGAAGTAGATGTGCCGGTGGCGCAGCGACGCCGGCTCGTCGGGGAGCTCCTTGATCCCGAGGACGTAGGCGTCGTGGGGCGCGTCGATCCAGGTGCCCGCGGCCACCACGGACGCGCCGGCGGCGTCGTACTCCTCGGTCGGGAAGATCCGCTGCTCCGACTCCTCGACGGTCACCTCGAACCCGGCGTCCAGCAGCACCGGTACGTCGGCGGGGACGACGGGCGCGCGCCGCTCGGTGCCGCGGGACTCGGACCGGATCCAGACGTGGACGGGCTGCATGCGGCCAGCATGTCACCTGCGTGTCGAGACCCCGTACGCCGTGCAGGCGTCGACTGTCGGCATCTCCGCCGACCCCGGGACGTCATACGGACGGTGTCACCCCTTGCTCTGTCCGTATGACATCCCGAGGCTGGAGGCTGTCACGGTCCGCGCCCTACGGGACGAGAATCACGACACCCGCACACGCGCACGCCCACAGCACGCGGACGAAGGTGCCGATGATGAAGCGCTCGGCGGCGCCGGTGCGGACGCCGTCCTCGGCGGCGCGCAGCTCGGGGTAGCGGCCGAGGCCCTTGACGGCGAGGACGACCGCGAGGCCCTCGGGCCAGCCGGCGACGAGGGAGGCGAAGATCGCGATCCGCTCCAGGGCGCCGATCCACGCACCACCCCGCAGCACGTGGCCGGCGTTGTCCATGGACTCGGCGGGTGGTCTCGCGGCGGTCGACCAGGTCGAAGACCAGCGCGGTCAGCGGACCGCCGCCGCCGAGCGCGAGCAAGCCGCCGAGGATGACGAGCAGACCGTCTCGCCGGCACGCCGAGGTCGAGCTCCGGCCCGACCGGGCGGCGACCGCGCCGGCGGCGAGCAGCGAGCGGCCAGCGCGGCCGGGCGCCCAGATCCGCGGGCCAGCGGCGACGCCAGCGCCACGGCGGCGGCGACCACGGCCCGGAGGCCAGCAGGGCGATGACGAGGAACGCTCCGGTTCCGAGCACTCATGACGGCTCCTTCCCGAGCAGGCGTGCGGCGCAGGTCGGTGGCGAGCTCGCGCGCCCGCCGCCCTCGACGATGCCCGCCGCGGCCTGGGCGCGCTGGCTGACCGCCGACTGGGTGATGCCCGAGCCGCTGCGCGGTCTCGTCGTACGACAGGCCCTCGGCGACCAGGTCGGCGACCTCCCAGCCGCGGGCGGTGCGCCGGGCGAGCACGGCCGCCCACAGCCACAGCGTGGTCTCCAGCGCGCGGGTGTCGGGGTCGTCGCCGAGCGACCCGCAGGTGCCACGGGCTGCTCTTGGCGGCGGTCACGGCCTGCCGGGCGTGGAGGTACGCCGGTCCGCGGCCGGCCCGTGCGTGCGTCGGGGAGCGGCTCCTCGACCTCGCCGACGCCGATGCCCGATGTTCCAGGCGTCCGTCGCGCAGCAGCGCTCGACGACCGCGGCAGGAGCCGCGGCGGGATCGTCCAGCGACGCCCTGGAACTCGTCGCCGGCCGTGCGCTCGAAGCGCGCGCAGCGTCGGCGCGCCGGACAGGCCGCCAGCGCCGCGACCGTGGCCGAGGCACCAGGTCGGCTCCGAGCGGCGGCTGCCGCGCTGGTCGACGGTGAGCACGGCACGCATCGGCTCACTCCTCGGTCATGTCCCTACGAGGATACATTAGGGAATAGCCTAATGCAAGAGCAGTTCAGGGAGCAGCCTTCAGCGACGGCCGATCGAGTCCGACGACTGGCCGGCGCCTTCTGCTCCACGACCGAGACCCGGAAGCCGCCGCTCGCGAGCGCGTGCGGAGGCCTTCTCGACCATCGTCGGCACCAGCTCGGGCCGGTTGGCCTCGTAGAACAGGTAGACCGCGCCGCCGGGAACGCACCCGCTCGTGCAGCAGGGCCACCTCGTCGGCGCAGTCGCGCACCCAGAACAGGTTGACGTTGAAGGCGAACACCTTGGTGAGCCGCTTGACCGGGACCCGCAGCGTGGCCAGGTCGATCTGGCGCACGGTCAGCCGCCCGACTCGACGAAGCGGGCGCAGCGCCGCTTGGTGCGGTCGACGCCGGACTCGGAGCGGTCGATGGCGAAGAGCTTGCCGGTCTCGAGGCGCTCGCAGATCAGCTCGGCACCCGCGCCCGGACCGCACCCGATCTCCAGGACGTGGTCCGTCGGGCTGGATGTCCATCAGCGTCGACCGCCCACCGGATCCGAGGCGGAATGGTCTGCAGCACCATGGGTCCAGCCTGCCAGAACCCGTCCGACGCCCAGGCATCGCACCTCGCCGCTAGGTTGTCGGGACGACGTGACGAAGGTGGGCGTGCTGGGCGCGCACAGGGCAAGGTCGGCCGCGAGGTGTGCCGGGCGGTCGAGGCGGCCGACGACCTCGAGCTGGTCGCCGAGGTCGACGCCGGCGACGACATCGACGACGCTGGTCACCGCCGGCGCCGAGGTGGTCGTCGACTTCACCCACCCCGACGTGGTGATGGACAACCTGGAGTTCTGCATCGACCACGGCATCCACGCGGTGGTCGGCACGACCGGCTTCGACGAGGACGCGGCTGGACGACCCTGCGCGGCTGGCTGGCGGACCGGCCCGGCACCGGCGTGCTGATCGCCCCCAACTTCTCGCATCGGCGCGGTCCTGATGATGCGCTTCGCCGGCGCAGGCGGCGCCGTTCTTCGAGTCCGTGGAGATCGTCGAGCTGCACCACCCGACAAGGCGGACGCGCCGTCGGGCACCGCCCGGCGTACGGCGGAGCTGGTGGCCGCCGCCCGCCGCGAGGCCGGGCTCGGGCCGGTGCCCGGACGCGACCAGCACCGCGCTGGACGGCGCCCGCGGCGCCGACGTCGCCGGCATCCGGGTCCACGGCCTGCGGATCCGCGGCATGGTGGCCCACCAGGAGGTGCTCCTCGGGGGCGTGGGGGAGACGCTCACGATCCGCCACGACTCGCTGGACCGGGCCTCGTTCACGCCCGGCGTGCTCACCGGGCTGCGCGCGATCGCCGACCACCCGGGCCTGACCGTGGGGCTGGAGCAGCTTCCTCGACCTCGGGTGACCCGACGGCACGGTGTCCGCATCTGCAGGTTCCTGCACTGCATCGATCCGCAGGTGTCGCCCGCTCGGTTCCGCCCGTCGTTGCGCCTGGGTGAGGCTTCGTCTCCCGAAGCCCATCCCCGCGACGAGAAGGACCACCATGCGCAAGTTCTCGGGCCTCGCCACCGTCAGCGGTGCTCGCCCTGCGCCGTGGTCGGCCTGCAGGCCGGCAGCAGCCAGGCCGCCGCCGACGCCAGTCCCGCGCAGCGGCTCGGCACCGGCGCCGTCGAGGCGCTGCAGCACCACCCCGGCGCGGCACTCGCCAGCGACGGCACAGGCGTTCCAGGTGACCGACACGGTCACCGACGCCGACGGCGCCACCCACGTGCGCATGGACCGCACCTACCGACGGGCCTCCCGGTGCTCGGCGGCGACCTCGTCGTCCACCGCGGGCCGGCGCGGCGCTGGCGGGGCGTCAGCCAGACCCTCGACCGCGCCGGTCCGCGTCTCGCACGGCCGCCGCGGTGACCTCGGCGGCGACCGCGCGCGCGCTGGCGCCGCGCGAGGGCGCACGCGCCGGATCACCGGCGCGCAGGCACGTCGCGCCGCGCCTGGTCGTCGACGCCACGAGCGGCACCCGCCGGCTGGCGTGGGAGGTCCTCACCGGCGGCACGCCAGCAGGACGGCACGCCGAGCCGGCTGGCGACGTACGTCGACGCGCGCACCGGCCAGGTGCTGCGCCGCGAGCAGCAGATCGAGACCGTCGACGGCTCCGGCCAGACGCTCTACAGCGGCACGGTCCCGCTCAGCGTCACGCAGTCCGGCTCGACCTACCAGCTCAAGAACGACGGCGTCCGCGGCAACACCTACACCACCGACATGAAGAACAAGTCCGACTCCTACGCCTGCCAGCTCTTCGGCATCAACTGCTCGACCGGCACGCTGATCACGTCCAGCACCACGACGTTCGGCAACGGCAGCAACAGCAACCGCGCCACCGCCGGGGCGGACGCGCAGTACGGCAGCAACGAGACCTGGGACTTCTACAAGCAGACCTTCGGCCGCAACGGGATCTTCGGCAACGGCCAGGGCTCCTACAACCGGGTCCACTACGGCAACGGCTACGTCAACGCCTTCTGGGACGGCACGAAGATGACCTACGGCGACGGCGACGGCACCAACTACGGCCCGCTGGTCTCCCTCGACGTGGCCGGCCACGAGATGTCGCACGGCGTCACCGAGAACACCGCCGGGCTGACCTACTCCGGTGAGTCCGGCGGCCTGAACGAGGCGACCTCGCGACATCTTCGGCACGATGGTGGAGTTCTTCGCGAACAACGCCAACGACCCGGGCGACTACCTGATCGGCGAGCAGTTCGACCTCAAGAACCACCTCGGCTTCCGCCGGATGGACGACCCCGCCTCGGACGGCAGCTCGCTGAACTGCTGGTCGTCGACCGCCGGCAACGTGGACGTGCACTACTCCTCGGGCATCGGCAACCACTTCTTCTACCTGCTGTCCGAGGGCTCGGGCGCCAAGACGCTGAACGGCGTCTCCTACGACAGCCCGACCTGCAACGGCTCGACCGTCACCGGCATCGGCCGCGACGCGGCCGCGGAGATCTGGTACCGCGCGCTCACGGTCTACATGACCTCGAGCACCAACTACGCCGGTGCCCGCACCGCCACGCTCAACGCCGCCAGGGACCTCTACGGCTCCGGCAGCACGCAGTACGACGCGGTCGCCGCCGCCTGGAGCGCGGTCAACGTCAGCTGATCGTTCCGGCGACGCACCGAGGCCCGCGCCCGGCACTGGCGCGGGCCTCGGTGCGGCTACGGCTCGACGGTGGATTTCGACGCGCCCGTCACGGCTTCGCAGGCTCAGCCGTGGGGCTTGCTCAATCTCCCCGTCGGTCGCCGTGACCTCCTCCGTCGGTCACGGCTCGACGGTGACCTTGATGGCCTCGCCGTTCTTGACGATGTCGAACGCGTCGAGGACGTCGTCGAGCGGGATGTGGCGGTGATCAGGTCCTTGACCGGCACCTGGCCGGTGGAGATGTACTCCAGCGCCCGCTTGTTGTGCTCGGGGGCCGAGCCGTTGGCGCCGTGGATGTGCAGCTGGCGGTAGTGGACGACGTTCGAGTCGCAGGTGATCGTCGGGTTGGTCTTGGGCAGCCCGCCGAAGAAGGAGATCCGGCCGTTGCGGGCGGCCATGGCGATCGCCTGCTCCTGGGTGACGTTCGCGGCGGTGGCGGTGATGACCACGTCGGCGCCGCGGCCGCCGGTGAGCTCCATGACCCGCTCGACCACGTCGACCTCGGCGGCGTTGATGGTCTCCTCGGGCTGGACCGCCTCGGCCGACATCTTCAGCCGGTCGGCGTTGACGTCGACGAGGTAGACCGGCCCGGCCCGGTGCACGCCGCGGGCGATCCGGATGTGCATGCAGCCGATCGGGCCGGCACCGAACACGACGACCGTGTCGCCCTCCTCGATGCCGAGCAGCTCCTGGGCGTTGATGGCGCAGGCGAACGGCTCGGCGGCCGAGGCCTCGTCGTACCCGACGTTGTCGGGGATGCGGTTCAGGCCGTCGACCTTGAGCACCTGCTGCGGGACGATCATGTACTCGGCGAAGCCGCCGTCGTACTGGTAGCCGACCGAGGTCTGGTTCTGGCAGACCGCCATCCAGCCCTTGCGGCACTCGTGGCACTCGCCGCACGGGACCGCGGCGATGACCTGGGCCCGGTCGCCGACCTGCCACTGCAGCCGTACGTCGTGTTGACGTCGGCTCCACCTCGACGATCTCGCCCGCGATCTCGTGCCCGATGGTGCGCGGCGGCGTGAGGTTCTGGTGGCCGTTGTGGAAGATCTTCACGTCCGTGCCGCACGTCGAGCAGTTGCGCACCCGGAGCTTGATCTCGTCGGGGCCGCACTCGGGCTCGGGCACGTCCTCCAGCCGGACGTCCTCCGGGGCGTAGAAGCGCAGGGCCTTCATGGTGTCCTCCTCGTTCGCGGTCGATGCCTGGCCAGCACCATACCGCATTCATGTGGAATCTTGACCGACATGTTGGTCTTGAATTCTTGACCGACGCTTGGCGGATCTGCCGGACATATAAGACAATCACAGATCTGCGTGACCGGCATCACGGCGAGCGTCGGTGCCCCGAGAGGAGGCCATGAATACCACAGCCACAGCCACCCCGGAGTGGCACCGCGGGTCGGGATGCGCGTCCACGTTCAGCGGTTCGGCACGTTCCTGTCCAACATGGTGATGCCCAACATCGGCGCGTTCATCGCCTGGGGCCTGATCACCGCGATGTTCATCGAGGTCGGCTGGATCAACCTCGGCGGCGGCAGCCACGCCTGGCTGAGCCCGCACAGCTGGGTCGCCCACATCGGCGGCTGGGGCGACTGGGCGGACGGAGCCAACGGCGGCGGCATCGTCGGCCCGATGATCACCTACCTGCTGCCGCTCCTCATCGCCTACACCGGCGGCAAGATGGCCTACAACGACCTGGTCCGGGGCGGCGTGGTGGGCGCGATCGCGACGTTCGGCGTGATCGCGGGCACCTCGATCCCGATGTTCATGGGCGCGATGATCATGGGCCCCCTCGGCGGCTGGAGCATGAAGCACATCGACGGCATCTGGGACGGCAAGATCAAGCCCGGCTTCGAGATGCTCATCGACAACTTCTCCGCCGGCATCTGGGGCGGCATCCTGGCCACCATCAGCTTCTTCGCCCTCAGCGACCTGCTGACCTGGGTCGCCGACCGGCTCGGTGACGGCGTCGAGTTCCTGGTCAACCACCACCTGCTGCCGTTCGCCGCGTTCGTGATCGAGCCGGCGAAGGTGCTCTTCCTCAACAACGCGCTCAACCACGGCGTGCTGACACCGCTCGGGCTCGACCAGTCCGCCGAGAACGGCAAGTCGATCCTGTTCCTCCTCGAGGCGAACCCGGCGGCCGGCCTCGGCCTGCTGCTGGCCTACACCTTCTTCGGCAAGGGCCTGGCCAAGGCGTCGGCGCCCGGTGCCGCGATCATCCACTTCTTCGGCGGCATCCACGAGGTCTACTTCCCCTACGTGCTGATGAAGCCGAAGCTGATCCTGGCCATGTTCGCCGGCGGCTTCGTCCAGATCCTGATCAACGTCACGTTCCACAGCGGTCTGCGCTCCCCGGCCGCGCCCGGCTCGGTGTTCGCGGTCTATCTCGCCGCCCCCACGGACGCGGCGAACCTGACCGGGGTCACCCTCTCGATCGTGGGCGGCGCCGCTGCATCGTTCATCGTGGCGGCCATCCTGCTCAAGACCGACCGGACCGTCGAGGCCGAGGACGAGCTGGTCGGCGCCACCGCGACCATGGAGTCGCTGAAGGGCAAGAAGTCCTCGGTCGCGGCCTCCCTCGTGGGTGGCGCCCGGTCCGCACGCCGCGGTCCGATCACCCGGATCGCGTTCGCCTGCGACGCGGGCATGGGGTCCTCGGCCATGGGCGCCTCGGTGCTGCGCAAGAAGATCCGGGCCGCCGGGTTCCCCGACGTCGCGGTCCGGAACGTCGCCGTCGCGAACCTCACCCCCGACTTCGACCTGGTCATCACCCACCAGGACCTCGCCGCTCGCGCCCAGCAGAAGACCGGGGCGGCGATCCTGGTGACCGTCGAGAACTTCATGGCCAGCCCGCGGTACGACGAGGTCGTCGACCTGGTGCGTGAGCACAACGGTCCCGGCATTGCCGCCACGGCCGCCGCGGCCGACCCGGCCCCGGTCGACGCCGGCCTCGGCACCGGGCTCGACACCGGGCTCGGCGCCGGACTCCTCTCGGACGACTCGATCGTGCTCGACGGCGGCCGTGCCGGCCGCGACGACGCCATCACCCGCGCCGGTGAGCTGCTCGTCGCCGCCGGGGCGGCGACCCCGGCGTACGTCGATGCGATGCACGAGCGGGAGCGGTCGGTCTCGACGGCGATGGGCAATCTGCTCGCGATCCCGCACGGGACCAACGAGTCCCGGTCGTCGGTGAGCCGGACCGCGCTGTCGTTCGTCCGCTACCCGCAGGGCATCGACTGGAACGGCAAGCAGGTCAAGTACGTCGTCGGCATCGCCTCCGTCGGCAACGAGCACCTCAAGCTGCTCGGCCGCATCGCGGAGGTGTTCGTCGACGCCGACCAGGTCGCCCGCCTCGAGGTGGCCACCACCGCCGACGAGGTGCGCGCGGTGCTCGGGGAGGTCCAGCCCGCCGAGCCCGTCTGATCACAGGAGCCGGGCGAGGGCCGCGACCAGGGCGGCGCCGAAGACCACCACGAGGAACGGCGCCCGCACCAGGAGCAGGCCGACCGCCACCAGGAGCCCGAGGGCACGAGCATCCACGACGAGCTCGTGCCCTCGGGTGAACACCTGCACGGCGACGAGGGCGGACAGCAGCGCCACCGGGATGAGGTCGGCGACCCGCTCGACGGCCGGTCGCTCGAGGATCCGGGGCGGCACCGAGAGCCCGGCCAGCTTGAGCAGGTAGCAGCCGGCCGCGGTGACCAGCACCGCCGTCCACATCATCGGCCCGGCTCCCTGGTCAGCAGACCGGCGACCAGTGCGACACCAGCGGCCGCGAGGACCGGGACGCCGGCCGCCGCGACCGGGACGATGCCGAGCGCGACCGCGGCCGCGGCGACGGCGACCAGCTGGTGGCGGCGACGGTGCAGCCGCGGCCAGAGCAGGGCCAGGAACGCTGCGCCGACCGCCGCATCCAGGCCGTACCGGCGCGGGTCGCCCAGCGCGTTGCCGGCGACCGCGCCGGCGAAGGTCGCGACGTTCCACAGCACGAAGACCGACACGCCGGTGACGAGGAACCCCAGCCGTGCAGCGTCGCGGCGGTCGCGGGTCACCGACATCGCGGTCGACTCGTCGATGACCACGTGGGCGGCCAGCGCCCGGCGTACCCCGCGCCAGGCCAGGAGCGGGGCCAGTCGCAGGCCGTAGAGCGTGTTGCGGGTGCCCAGCAGCAGTGCGGTCATCGCCCCCGAGATCGGCGCGCCGCCGGCCGCGACGACGCCGACGAGCGCGAACTGGCTCGCCCCGGTGAAGACGAGGAGTGACAGGGCGCAGGTCTGGGCGACCGAGAGTCCCGCCGCGACCGAGACCGCGCCGAAGCTGACGCCGTACGCGCCGGTGGCGAAGCCGACGCCGAGGCTGTCGCGGGTGATCGCGGACCGCTCGCGGGGTTCGAGCGGCTCGGCAGTCACGCGCCGAGGTTAGGTCATTCCCGGTGCGTGCGATCAGCCGGTGCGATCAGCCGGTGCGATCAGTGGCGGCGTACCCGGACGGGGCGCGGCCGGTGGTGGAAGTCGTGGAGCAGGAGGTAGGCGAGCAGCACGCCGGCGAGGATGCCCCAGCCGATGCCGGCGGCCACGAGGGCCGGGAGCGGAGTCGAGTGGACGAACCAGAATCCGGCGATCAGGCCGACCGCGAGGGCGACCGTGACGACGAGGACCTTGTGGAGTCGTGGCAGCGGACCGAACACCGTGCTGCCTCCCTTTCTTCGGGTGGATCTCCATCGTCGCCCTGTGGGCGGGGAAATCAAGAGGTTCGGACTAGGAAAGTGCTGTGTGCATCCGGATCTGCTTGAGCCGGGTGCTTCCGGAGCCGTCGAGGTCGAGCTCCCGGTGCGCTCCGTCTGGTGCCCAGCCGGCACCGGTGAGAAACCCGCGCAGGGCGTCGTCGGCCGCGACCGCCCACAGCACCGCCCGGCTGAACCGGTCGGCGCGCATCGTGTCCGCCGCCGCCTGCAGCAGGCGGGAGCCGTGGCCGGCTCCACGCTCGTCGGGGGCGACGGCGAGCTCCTGGAGCTCGCCGTCGGCGATCGGGTCGCAGTCGGGGTCCGAGGCGGCCCGGGTGACGGCGAAGCCGACCACCCGGTTGCGCTCGAGGGCGACCAGCACCCGGTTGCGCGCGTCGCCGGGACGGCTGAGCGCCGCGTGCCAGGCGGCGGCCGCGCCGTCGACGTCGTCGGGCAGCGCCTCGGGCGGCACGACTCCGGCGTACGTCGTGCGCCAGGTGTGCAGCTGGACCTCGGCGATCGCCCGGGCGTCGTCGGCCCAGGCGACGCGGACCGACACGTCCAGCTCATGCCGCCATCCTGTCAGCCGGCCTGGTGTTACATGCCGGCGTCCGGGATGCAGACATCTGTAACAACCTCGGGTACCGTCGGGTCCGTGGCCTTCGACGACCTCCTCGCCGACGACGGGCGGGTGGAGCCGCGGGACGAGATGCCCGACGGCTACCGCCGCACCCTCGTCCGCCAGATCGCCCAGCACGCCCACTCCGAGATCATCGGGATGCAGCCGGAGGGCAACTGGATCAGCCGCGCGCCCAGCCTGCGCCGCAAGGCGATCCTGATGGCCAAGGTCCAGGACGAGGCCGGCCACGGGCTGTACCTGTACGCCGCCGCCGAGACGCTCGGCGTCGACCGCGCCGACCTGGTCGACCAGCTGCACAGCGGCCGCCAGAAGTACTCCTCGATCTTCAACTACCCGACCCTCACCTGGGCCGACGTGGGCGCGATCGGCTGGCTGGTCGACGGCGCCGCGATCGTCAACCAGGTGCCGCTGTGCCGCTGCTCCTACGGGCCCTACGCCCGCGCGATGGTGCGCATCTGCAAGGAGGAGTCGTTCCACCAGCGGCAGGGCTTCGAGATCCTGCACACGCTCTCGCACGGCACGCCGGCCCAGAAGGAGATGGCGCAGGACGCCGTCGACCGCTACTGGTGGCCGTCGCTGATGATGTTCGGCCCGCCCGACGACGACTCGCCCAACTCCGAGCAGTCGATGGCGTGGGGGATCAAGCGCTTCTCCAACGACGAGCTGCGCCAGCGGTTCGTCGACATGACCGTGCCCGCAGGCCCAGGCGCTCGGCCTCACGCTGCCCGACCCGGAGATCCGGTGGAACGAGGAGCGCGGGCACTACGACTTCGGCGAGATCGACTTCACCGAGCTGTTCGACGTCATCAAGGGCAACGGGCCCTGCAACCGCCAGCGGATGGCGCACAAGGTCACGGCCCACGAGGACGGCGCCTGGGTGCGCGAGGCCGCCTCCGCGTATGCCGCCAAGCACGCCCACCGCACGGAGGGAGCCGCGTGAACGACTGGCCGCTCTGGGAGGTCTTCGTGCGCTCGCGCCGCGGGCTCTCGCACGTGCACGTCGGGTCGCTGCACGCGCCGGACGCCGAGATGGCGCTGCGCAACGCCCGCGACCTCTACACCCGGCGCCAGGAGGGCGTCTCGCTGTGGGTCGTGCCGTCCGCCGAGATCGTGGCGTCCGACCCGGGCGAGCGGGACGCGTTCTTCGAGCCGGCGGACGACAAGGTCTACCGGCACCCCACCTTCTACGAGGTGCCCGAGGGGGTCGAGCACCTGTGAACACTCCCTTCCACTACGTGCTGGGGCTGGCCGACGACGCGCTGGTCTCCGCCCAGCGGATGGGCTGGTGGATCAGCCGCGCCCCCGAGCTCGAGGAGGACGTCGCGCTCGCCAACATCGGGCTCGACCAGCTCGGCCAGGCGCGCACGCTGCTGACCTACGCCGGCAGTCTCGAGGGCGAGGGCCGCACCGAGGACGACCTGGCCTACCTGCGCGACGAGCGGGAGTTCCGCAACGTCCACCTCGTCGAGCGCGCGCAGACCGACTTCGGCGTCGCGATGGCGCGCCTGCTGCTGTTCGCCGCCTGGCAGTCCGAGCTGTACGCAGGTCTCCTCGGGGCCGGCGATCCGACGCTCTCGGGGGTGGCAGGAAAGGCCGTGAAGGAGGTGGCCTACCACCTCGACCACGCCTCGCGCTGGGTCGTCCGGCTCGGCGACGGCACCGACCTCTCGCACGAGCGCATGCAGGCCGCGCTGGACGCGGAGTGGCCCTACCTCGACGAGCTGTTCCGTCCCGTGGACGGTGCGGTGGTGGACCCGGCCGCCCTGCGCGAGCCCGTGCTGGCGCGGATCGAGCCGGTCGTGGCCGAGGCGACGCTCGCCGTACCCGAGGTCGCGCCGGCGCGCGGCGGCGGCCGACAGGGCCTGCACACCGAGGAGATGGGCTACCTGCTCGCGGAGATGCAGCACCTGCACCGCTCGCACCCGGGGGCGACGTGGTGACCGCGGCCGGCTCGATCAAGGGCGAGGCGTGGACGATCGCCGCCGACGTGCCCGACCCGGAGCTGCCGGTGGTGACCATCGCCGACCTGGGCATCCTGCGCGACGTGACCGAGGACGACCAGGGCCGCGTGCACGTGCAGATCACGCCGACGTACTCCGGCTGCCCCGCGATGGAGACGATCAGCGCCGACCTCGTGGAGGTCCTGACCGCCGCCGGCTACCAGCGCGTCGACGTCGAGTTCGTGCTGTCCCCGGCGTGGACGACCGACTGGATGAGCGACGACGCGAAGGAGAAGCTGCGCGCCTACGGGATCGCGCCGCCCGGGCCGCGCGGCGACGGGCCGGTCGCGGTGTCGCTGAGCGTGCGGTGCCCGCACTGCGGCTCGCCGGACACCCGCGAGTCCAGCCGGTTCGGCTCGACCGCCTGCAAGTCGCTCTGGGTGTGCTGCAGCTGCCGCGAGCCCTTCGACCACTTCAAGGCCCTGTGATGGGGCGGCTCTGACGTGTCGGCCACCTTCCACTCGCTGCGGGTCGCGGCGATCGACGAGCTCACCGACGACGCGGTCGCGCTGACCTTCGACGTCCCGACCCAGCTCGCCCCCGACTTCACCTGGACGCCCGGGCAGCACCTCAACATCCGCGGCGGCGACGACGTACGCCGTTCCTACTCGATCTGCACCGCCCCGGGGTCCGGGAAGCTGCGGATCGGCGTGAAGAAGCTGCCCGGGGGAGCGTTCAGCTCGGGTGTGCTGTCCAGCCTCGCGGTCGGCGACACCCTCGACGTGATGACCCCGGCGGGGCGCTTCACGACGACCGTGTCCGCCGAGAACACGCGCCACTGCGTGGCCGTCGCCGCCGGCTCCGGCATCACGCCGATCCTGTCGATCGTCACCGCGATCCTGGAGGGCGAGCCGTCGTCCACGGTGACGCTGGTCTACGCCAACCGCACGCACCGGTCGGTGATGTTCCTCGACGAGGTGCACGACCTCAAGGACCGGTTCCCGGCCCGCCTGCAGATCGTGCACGTGCTCTCGCGGGAGACCTCCGACGTGGAGCTGCTGTCCGGTCGCCTCGACGCCGACCGGCTGCGCCGCCTGGTGTCGGCCTTCGGCCTGGCCGACGCCGACGACTGGTTCCTGTGCGGGCCCCAGCAGATGCTCGCCGCGCTCCGGTCCGCGCTGGACGACCTGGGTGTCGCCGGCCGGGTGCACAGCGAGCTCTTCCACGCAGACCCGGTCCCGCGGGCACCGGCCCCGGTGCTCACGGGCGCCGCCTCGGGCGCGGCGGAGGTGACCGTGCGCCTCGACGGCCGCGCCTCGTCCTTCGAGCTGCGGCCCGACGACGTACCCGTCCTCGACGCCGCCATGGCGGTCCGCTCCGACCTGCCGTTCGCGTGCAAGGGCGGTGTGTGCGGCACCTGTCGCGCGCGGCTGGTCGACGGCACGGTCGCGATGGACGCCAACTACGCCCTCGAGCCCGACGAGATCGAGCGGGGCTACGTGCTCACCTGCCAGTCGCATCCCACCTCCGAGCGAGGTCGTGCTCGACTTCGACGCCTGAGTCTGGTGCCTGATCGTCGGGCGCCACGAGCGGTCAGTAGGGTCGACGGCATGGAGATTCGCAACCTCGGCAGCAGCGGGCTCAAGATCTCGGCGATCGCGTACGGCAACTGGCTGACCCACGGGTCGCAGGTCGAGGAGGAGTCGGCGACCGCCTGCGTGCGGCGCGCGCTCGACGAGGGCATCACGACCTTCGACACCGCCGACGTCTACGCCAACACCCGCGCGGAGTCGGTGCTCGGCCGCGCGCTGAAGGGCGAGCGGCGCGAGGGCCTGGAGATCTTCACCAAGGTCTTCTGGCCGACCGGCCCCGGCAAGCACAACGACCACGGGCTGTCGCGCAAGCACATCATGGAGTCCATCCACGGGTCGCTGCACCGGCTCGGCACCGACTACGTGGACCTCTACCAGGCGCACCGGTACGACGACGAGACGCCGCTCGAGGAGACCATGGAGGCGTTCGCCGACGTGGTCCACCAGGGCAAGGCGCTCTACATCGGGGTCTCGGAGTGGCGCGCGGACCAGATCCGGCGGGCCCACGAGATGGCCCGCGAGCTGCGTATCTCGCTGGTCTCCAACCAGCCGCAGTACAACCTGCTCTGGCGCGTGATCGAGCCCGAGGTCGTGCCGACCTGCCGCGAGCTCGGCATCGGCCAGGTCGTCTTCTCGCCGATCGCCCAGGGCGTGCTCACCGGCAAGTACGTCCCCGGCCAGGCGCCGCCGGAGGGCTCCCGGGCCACCGACGACAAGGGCGGCTCGAACATGATCAGCCGCTGGATGCGCGACGAGGTCCTCGAGCGGGTGCAGCAGCTCACGCCGATCGCCGACGAGGCCGGCCTCACCATGGCGCAGCTCGCCGTCGCCTGGGTGCTGCAGAACGACAACGTCTCGGCGGCCATCATCGGCGCCAGCCGGCCGGAGCAGGTCACCGACAACGCCCGGGCCGCCGGCGTACGCCTCGACGACGCCACCATGAAGGCGATCGACGAGGTCGTCGACCCGGTCGTGGAGCGCGACCCGGCGAAGACGCAGACGGTGCGACGCGCGGACCTGATGGACCGCTGACGACCCGCTGGGGGTCGCCGGTCAGCGGTAGGTGTCGGGCAGCTTCTGGCCGATGCGGACCTGCGACTTGGGCAGCCGCATGAACTTCATCTGCAGGGCGCGGGTCACCGCGTAGTAGGTCAGGCCCTTGGTACGACTCGTCGGGGAAGCGGCGCACCAGCTCGCGGCGCAGCCGGAAGCGCAGCACGATCATGTCAGGACCACGAACAGCAGCATGAACATGAGCAGCGTGTTGCCCCAGTGGCGCGCCGTCTCGTTGCCGGAGTAGCCCAGGATCATGGTCACCAGCAGCAGCGGGATGACCAGCTCGATGAGGGAGAACCGGCTGTCGACGAAGTCCCGCACGAACCGGCGGACCGGGCCTCGGTCGCGGGCCGGGTAGTAGCGCTCGTCGCCGGACTTCATCGCCTGGCGCATCTGGCGGCTGGACTCCGCGCGGGAGCTGCGCTGCGACGCCGCCCGCTCCTTGCGGGTGCGCGGCGCCTTCGCCCGCGCCTTGTTGGCGGCCTCGGCCTCCTTGCGGGTCGGCGTGGGCCGGCCCTTGCCGCCGGCCTTGGCCGGGGTCGACTCGGGGGCGGGGGTCTCGGTCTTGCTGCGACGGAACACGCGGGGCCTTACCAACGAAAAGGGCGGACGACGGGTCGCGCCCAGACTACCGGCGCCGTCGCCCGCGCCTGGATTTGAGCCTGGGCCTTGGTTTTGGACCTAGGCTGGCCCCGAGACCCGCGATCCACTGGAGAGGGACCCGTCCTCATGGGCATTTGGCAGCGCATCAGCCTGATCTTCCGCTCGAAGGCGAACAAGGCGCTCGACCGCGCCGAGGACCCGCGCGAGACCCTCGACTACAGCTACCAGCGCCAGCTCGAACTGCTGTCCAAGGTGCGCCGCGGTGTCGCGGACGTCGCCACCAGCCGCAAGCGCGTCGAGCTGCAGATCACCCAGCTCGAGCAGCAGTCCGCCAAGCTCCAGGGCCAGGCGCAGAAGGCGATCAGCATGGACCGTGAGGACCTCGCCCGCGAGGCGCTCACCCGCAAGTCGGGTCTCACCACCCAGATCGCCGACCTGAAGGCCCAGCACGCCCAGCTCCAGGCGGAGGAGGAGAAGCTGACCCTCGCCCAGCAGCGGCTGCAGGCCAAGGTCGAGGCCTTCCGGACCCGCAAGGAGACCATCAAGGCCACCTACACCGCGGCCGAGGCGCAGACCCGCATCAACGAGGCCTTCTCCGGCATCGGCGACGAGCTCGGCGACGTCGGCCAGGCGATCCAGCGCGCCGAGGACAAGACCGCGCAGATGCAGGCGCGGGCCGGCGCGATCGACGAGCTGATCGCCTCCGGTGCGCTCGAGGACGTGACCGGCGGCGGTGGCGACGACATCACGCGCGAGCTGGAGTCGATGAGCTCGCAGGCCGACGTCGAGGCCGAGCTCGCCGCGCTCAAGGCCGGGTCGACGCCGCCGGCTCCGCAGGCGATCGAGGCCGGTGAGGACGGCGGCGCCCTCCTGGAGTCCGAGCCGGAGAAGGCCGAGCGGGACGAGGCCTGACGGCTCCTCCCGAGCGCTTGGAGCCACCGGGGACAATCGGTGGCATGGCACGTTCTCGTTTCGTCGGCGACACCGGGCTGACCGCCCGGATGACGCTGGTGATGTTCCTGCTCGGCGCGCTCTTCGTCGCGCTGTCGTGGCCGTCGTGATGTCGGTCGGCGCCGCCGGCGTGGGCGCCGATCATCGCGGCCATCGGACTCGGGATCGTGTGGTTCCAGTGGTACAACTCCGACACGGTCGCGATGAAGGCGATGCGCGCCCGCGAGGTGAACCCGGAGCAGGCTCCCGAGCTGCACGACATGGTCGAGCGGCTGTGCGCCCTGGCCGACATGCCGAAGCCCCGGGTCGGCATCGCCGACACCGACCTGCCGAACGCGTTCGCCACCGGCCGGTCGCCCGCAGCGATCGGTGGTCGTGCGTGACGACCGGGATCCTGCAAGCGCCTCGACGCCGAGGAGCTCGAGGGCGTGCTCGCCCACGAGCTGTCCCACGTCGCCCACCGCGACGTCCTCGTGATGACCGTGGCGTCGTCGGCGGGCATCATCGCCGGCATGCTCAGCCGCGGCGCGCAGTGGCGGCGCGATCTTCGGCGGTCGCCGCGACAACAACGGCGGCGCGCCCGACCTGGGTGGTCGTGCTGCTCATCAGCCTGGTCACGTACGTCGATCAGCTTCCTGCTGCTCAAGCTGCTGTCCCGCTACCGCGAGCTCTCCGCGGACCGGGCCGGCGCGTACCTGACGATGAAGCCGCACGCGCTCGCCTCGGCGCTGCAGAAGATCACCGGCGAGATCAACCAGATCCCGCGACCGCGACCTGCGCGCCTCGCAGGCGATGAACGCGTTCTTCATCGCGCCCGCCGTCCGCGGCGTCTCGCTCCGCACCCTGACCTCGACCCACCCGACCCTCGAGCAGCGGCTCGAGCAGCTGGCCCGGATCCAGGCCGAGCTGAGCCGGCCGGCCGCCTGATCGCCGAGACATGGGTTTCTGGGACGTCATCACCGGGCGGAGCCGGCCGAAGCAGGCGAACCTCGACTCGTTGTTCCTCGTGCCCAGCGCGGCGATCACCCTGCAGACCGCCTCGGGCTGATGCCGACCGGCGAGGGATCGGTCTGCTACCGGGCGGCTGCCGGCCCGGCGTTCCAGCAGACCCAGGACGAGGTCGTCGCGCTGCTCGACGCCGATCCGGACGCGCCGCCGGTCGAGGTGACCCGTGACGAGTACGGCTTCACCTGGCTGCTCGACCGGCACGACGCCGGGCGACGTACCGGGCCTGGTCACCGACCTGCACGCGGTCAACACCGCCCTGGAGGCGCAGGGCTTCGGGCCGGGGCTGCTCTGCTCGCTGGTGCCGTTCGCCGACACCGCCGGCCGCGCGTCGGCCTGGTGTACCTGTACAAGCAGGGCACCTTCTACCCGTTCGCGCCGCAGCCGGGACCCGGGCAGCGCCGGCGCAACAACCTGCTCGAGATCCAGGTGCGCGACGCGCTCGCCGGTGAGCTGCCCGTCGAGCAGGACCTCGGCCGCTGGCTGGCCGTCTGGGGCGCGCCCGGGCTGTGACCGACCAGCGGTTGAGTCCGGACTTCTGACGGTTGAGTCCGACTTCTGGTCGCCCTGCCCGCCAGAACTCCCGACTCGCTTGGTCAGAACTCCCGATTCGAGCGTCAGAAGTCACGACTCAACCGTGGGTCAGTCGCGGGCGGTCTTGCCGGGCAGGTCGAGCATCCGCTGCAGGGCGACCAGGGCCCAGCGCTCGGTCTCGGGGTCGACCTCGATCCGGTTGACGACGGTGCCGGCGACCAGCGACTCCAGCGCCCACACCAGGTGCGGCAGGTCGATCCGGTTCATCGTCGAGCAGTAGCAGACGGTCTTGTCGAGGAACGCGATCTGCTTGTCGGGGTGGGCGTCGGCGAGCCGCTTGACCAGGTTCAGCTCGGTGCCGATCGCCCAGCTCGAGCCCGCCGGCGCCGCCTCGATGGTCTTGATGATGAACTCGGTCGAACCCGACCAGGTCGGCCTTGAGCGACCACCTCGTGGCGGCACTCGGGGTGCACCAGGATCTGGACGTCGGGGATCGTGGCGCGCAGCTCGTCGACGACCTCGGGGGAGAACCGCCCGTGCACCGAGCAGTGGCCCTTCCAGAGGATCATCCGCGCGGCCCGCAGCTGCTCGGCGGTGAGCCCGCCGTTCGGGCGGTGCGGGTCCCAGACGACGCAGTCGTCGAGGGAGCAGGCCCAGCTGCAGCACCGCGGTGTTGCGGCCGAGGTGCTGGTCGGGCAGGAACAGCACCTTGCGCGTCCGGGCTTCTGCTCGAAGGCCCACTCCAGCGCCACCTCGGCGTTGCTGGAGGTGCACACGGCGCCGCCGTGGCGGCCGCAGAACGCCTTGATGTCGGCGGAGGAGTTCATGTAGGTGACCGGCACGACGCGTCGGCGACGCCCGCGTCGGCCAGCGCGTCCCAGGCGTCCTCGACCTGGGTCGAGCCGGGCCATGTCGGCCATCGAGCAGCCGGCGGCGAGGTCGGGCAGGACCACCTGCTGCTCGGGGCCGGTGAGGATGTCGGCCGACTCGGCCATGAAGTGCACGCCGCAGAAGACGATGTACTCCGCCTGCGGGCGGGCCGCCGCGTCCCGGGCGAGCTTGAAGGAGTCGCCGGTGACGTCGGCGAACTGCGATGACCTCGTCGCGCTGGTAGTGGTGGCCGAGCACGAAGACCCGGTCGCCGAGCGCCTCCTTGGCGGCGCGGGCGCGCGCCACCAGGGCGGGGTCGGAGGCGGCGGGCAGGTCGCCGGGGCACTCGACACCGCGCTCGCTGTCGAGGTCGGTGCCGCGGCCGAGCGGCAGCAGCGGGAGGTCGACGGTCGTCATGGTGCCCATCCTATTTGTGCGGAGGTCGCGCTACAGCAGGGCACCGTGGTGAACGTACGGCGTGGGCGGCTTCATCCCGCGCAGGCCCAGGTAACCCTCCTGGTGCAGCTCGAGCCGGGCGGCGAAGCCCGACGTCGAGCGCCCACTGGTTCGCGCCGGTCACGTGGGCGAGGTGACCGGCCCCGGCGCCTCGGCGAGCGCCGCCCACAGCAGCCGGGTCGCGGTCCGCCGGTTGGAGGCGGCCAGCAGGGCGAGCCGGCCGCGCTCGTCGACGTAGGCGTAGCCCGAGCCGGTCGTGGTGTCGGAGACCAGCAGCCGCCACGAGCGCAGCATCAGCTCGTGGTCGGGGCCGTGCGCCGGCGCCGCGGGCGCCCCGGTCGAGGGAGTCCATCAGGTCGATGTCGGCCGCGGCGCTGCCCTCGCGCACCTTCTCCACGACCGGGAGCGCGGCGCGGTCGACGGTGCCGGTGAGGTACATCTGCGGGTGCAGCTCGAACCCGGCCTGGTGGTAGATGCGCGGCCGCGCGGGCGTCGGAGGACGCGGACAGCATGCCGCGCAGGCAGGCGCGGCCGTGGTGCAGCGCGGCCGCGAGCAGCGGCTTGCCGATGCCCTGGCCCTGCCGGCCGGGCAGCACGGCGTACGTCGCCAGGCACCACAGCATCTCGCGGCGGAACGAGGTGGCGATGCCGACCATCCCGCCGTCGTCCTCGGCGACCCAGCAGCCGCCGGGGTCGGTGCGCGACGAGGTGGCGGGTGCGCTCGATCCACACGGCCCGGCGCGCGTCGCCGCGGCGCTGCGGGGCGGGCCGGTCGAGCGGCGCATCCGGGGGTCGAGCTCGAAGAAGCCCTCGTCGCTGACCCGCTCGGCGGCGGGCACGTCGGCCGCGGTCATCGGCCGGATCGCAGGTCGCCACGTCCGACCCTAGGACGTGGGCAGGATGGGCGCATGCGCATCCTGGTGGCCCCCGACAAGTTCGCCGGCACCCTCACCGCGGTCGAGGCGGCCGAGGCGATCGCCGCCGGCTGGCGCCGCCACGCGCCGGACGACGAGCTCGACCTGGCGCCGATGTCCGACGGCGGCCCCGGCTTCGTCGACGTGCTGCACGCGGCGCTGGGCGGCGAGCTGCTCGCGGTCACCGTGCGCGGGCCGCACGGTGAGCCGGTGCCGGCGACGGTGCTGCGTGCGACGGCGACGACGGCGTACGTCGAGAGCGCCCAGGCCTGCGGCCTGCACCTGACCGGCGGCGAGGGCGCCGAGTCGGCCACGACGTACGGCGTGGGCGAGCTGCGTGCACGCGGCCGTCGACGCCGGGGCGACCCGGGTCGTGGTCGGGCTCGGCGGCAGCGGCACCAACGACGGCGGCGCCGGGCTGCTCGCCGCCCTGGGCGCCACGCCGACCGGCCGCTGGACCGGGGGCCGCGGGCCTGGACGGGATCACCGGGTCGAGCTCCGCCCCGGCGTCTCGAGCGTCAGGCTGGTCGCCGCCACCGACGTCGACAACCCGCTCACCGGGCTCTTCGGCGCGACCAAGGTGTTCGGCCCCCAGAAGGGCATCGCCGAGGAGCGGCTGCCGGTCGGTCGACGGCTGGCTCCAGGAGCTCGCCGCGGCCACCGACCGGCGGGTCGCCCTGGAGAAGGGCGCGGGCGCCGCCGGCGGCCTCGGGTTCGCCCTGCTTGCTGCTCGGGGCGACCCGCGAGCCCGGGATCGGGCTGGTCGCCGACGCGGTGCGGCTGGCCGAGCGCGCGCGGGCCGCCGACCTGGTGGTCACCGGCGAGGGCGCCTTCGACTACTCCAGCCGCGCGGGCAAGGTGCCGTACGGCGTGGCCGAGGTCGCCGGCGACGCGCTGCGGCCTGCGTGGTGCTGGCCGGCCAGGTGCTGCGTCGGGTCCCGGGAGATGCGCGCGCTGGGCGTGGAGTCGGCGTACTCGCTGGTCGACGTGGTGGGGGAGGAGCGTGCCTTCGCCGACCCGGCCGGCGCGCTGGCCGACCTCGCCGAGCGGGTCGCCCGCACCTGGTCGCGGTGAGCGCCGTGCGGCCCGGGCTGTGACGGACGCGTACGACGGGGTCGCGGGTCGATCGGAATAACCGGCCGTGTGCGACCATTGAGGAAGTACGCGCAAGACCTCTGTCGACCTTGGGAGAACGCACATGACCGAGCAGGTCGAGACCACCACCGAGCGCCGCACCGACCAGATCAACCTGAGCCCGGTGGCCGCCGCGAAGGTGAAGAGCCTCCTCGAGCAGGAGGGCCGCGACGACCTCTCGCTGCGCATCTCCGTGCAGCCGGGTGGCTGCTCGGGCCTGCGCTACCAGCTCTTCTTCGACGAGCGCAGCCTCGACGGTGACGTCGTCACCGACTTCGACGGCGTCTCCGTCGTCGTCGACCGGATGAGCGTGCCCTACCTCAACGGCGCGATGATCGACTTCGTCGACTCGATCGAGAAGCAGGGCTTCACGATCGACAACCCGAACGCGACCGGCTCCTGCGCCTGCGGCGACTCGTTCCACTGAGCTGACCACCAGCCTGAGGGCACAGAGCAGCCCCGGACCGGATCGGTCCGGGGCTGAGCTGTCTCGTGACCGGCTGCGGTGCAGGGTCAGGCGTCGCCGTCAGATCGCCCGTGCCAGGCGGGCGGCGGCCTCGGGGACCTGGATCTCGTGCTTGCCCTGCTCCTGGGCGAGCCGGGCGGCGGCGGTGCGGACCGGGCGGGCGAGGGCGGCCTGGGCGGCAAGACAGTCGGCGGTCATCTCGGCCTGCGTGGCGGCGTCGTCGTAGGCCAGTCGCGTGCGGGGCTGCAGGGTGCTCATGTCTCGACGGTAGGCGCTACCGATTGGTACTCCTACGGGTACCGGTGGGTAGTGTTCCGTGTCATGTCTCTGCTGATCGCGGGCTCCATCGCCACCGACCACCTGATGAGCTTCGGGGGGCGGTTCGCCGACTCGCTCGTCGTCGAGCAGCTGGACAAGCTCTCGGTCTCGTTCCTCGTCGACGACCTCGAGATCCGCCGCGGCGGTGTCGCCGCCAACATGTGCTTCGGTCTCGGCCAGCTCGGGATGCAGTCCGATGCTCGTCGGTGCGGCCGGCGAGGACTTCGCCGACTACCGGTCCTGGCTCGAGCGGCACGGCGTCGACTGCTCGTACGTGCGGATCTCCGAGACCCGCCACACCGCCCGCTTCGTGTGCACGACCGACCCGACCGGCGCCCAGATCGCCTCGTTCTACCCCGGCGCGATGAGCGAGGCGCGGCTGATCGAGCTGGCGCCCGATCGTCGCCCGCGTGGGCGCGCCCGACTACGTCCTCATCGGGGCCGACGACCCGGACGGCATGCTCCGCCACACCGAGGAGTGCCGCCAGCGCGGCTACCCGTTCATCGCCGACCCGAGCCAGCAGCTGGCGTTCGGCGACGGCGAGCTGATCCGCCGGCTCATCGACGGCGCGGCGATCCTGTTCTCCAACGAGTACGAGTCGGCGATGATCGAGCAGAAGACCGGCTGGTCGGGCGAGGAGGTGCTCGACCGGGTCGGCGTGCAGGTCACCACGCTCGGCAAGGACGGCGCCACGATCCTGCGCCGCGGGGAGGAGCCGATCGTGCTCCCGGCCGCGAAGAACGTCACCGCGGTCGAGCCGACCGGCGTCGGCGACGCGTTCCGGGCCGGCTTCCTGGGGGCCACCGAGTGGGGCGTCGGCCTCGAGCGGGCCGCGCAGGTGGGCTGCGTGCTCGCGGCGTACGTCGTGGAGACGGTCGGCACCCAGGAGTACTCCTTCACCCCGGCCCAGTTCCTGGCCCGGCTCGAGGAGTCCTACGGGTCCGCCGCGGCCGACGACGTCGCGCCGCACCTCAAGCGCCTCAGCTGATCTCCGGGGCGTCGACCCGCGCCTTCACGCAGCACAGCCCGGGCTCGGGCTCGAGGCACGCGGTCAACCCGCAGCCGACGCCGTCCGCCACGCCCTGGACGAACGCCCGGTTGAGTCCGCAGACCAGGGCGGTGTGGGCCCTGGCGAGGGTGTCGAAGGGGCAGTTGGCGAGCAGCACGGTGTCGTCCTCGAGCCGCGGTTCGAACCCGTGCTCGGCGAGCGCCTCGGTGAACGCGCCGACGCCGCCGGGAGATGCGGCGGCGCCGACCTCCCGGCCCGCCTCGGCCGCTGCCTCGTCGATCGCCTCGCCGAGCTCCGCGCTGCCGCCGGCCCGCTCGATCCCCAGGGCCAGGATGTGGCCGACCAGGTCGTACTGGCGGCTCGGCAGGGAGACCGCCACCTCGTCGTCGGCGCGCCGGTAGAGCTTGCTCGGACGCCCCGCGCCCGGACCGGAACGGTCGCCGAGCCGACGGAACTCGGTCGTCAGCAGGCCGGCGTCCACGAGCTTGTCGAGGTGGAACTTCGCGGTGTGCAGCGGGAGGCCGACGGCGGAGGCCGCCTCCTCGCGACCGACGGGCTCGGAGCGGCCGACGACGTACTCGTACAACGCCAGGCGGGTGGGATCCGCCAGCGCACCGACGCTGGCCGCCTGGGAGCCGAGGTCCACCTGGGCCTCCTTCTAAAAGACAAGACTGTTGACGAAAGACTGGTCTCATTCTAACGTATGAATTGCCGTCCTTTAGAGTTGGAGAAGCCATGACCCAGGCCGCGCAGGACCTCAACCGCTGGCGGGTCGAGCACCACGCCGGCATCGACCTCGACGCGGCGGAGGCCGCCGCCGCCGACCTGCTCGCCGCGCTCGGGCTCGACCTCGCCGACGAGTCGGTCACCGCGACGCCCGGCCGGATGGCGCGGGCGCTGGCCGAGATGCTCAGCCCGACCGACTTCGAGATGACCACGTTCCCCAACGACGAGGGCTACGACGAGCTCGTGCTCGTCCAGGACATCCCGGTGCAATCGCTGTGCGAGCACCACATGCTGCCCTTCGTCGGCGTGGCCCACGTCGGCTACCTGCCGGGGGAGCGGATCCTCGGGCTGTCGAAGCTGGCCCGCACCGTCGAGTACCACGCACGCGGCGCCCAGACCCAGGAGCGGCTCACCCAGCGGGTCGCCGAGCACCTGCGCACCGCGCTCGACGCGTTGGGGGTCGGCGTCGTGGTCGAGGCCGAGCACACCTGCATGTCGCTGCGGGGCGCCCGGGTGCCGGGCAGCCGCACCGTGACCTCGGCGCTGTTCGGCCGGCTGCGCGACGACGCGGCGTCGCGGGCGGAGTTCCTGGCACTCGCGCGAGCGGGGAGGTGACCCGATGGCATTCGTGATCGTCGGAGGAGGACTCGCGGGCGCGTCCGCGGTCGAGGAGCTGCGCGAGCAGGGCTACGACGGCGACGTCGTGCTCCTCGGCGCCGAGCCGCACCTGCCGTACCACCGGCCGCCGCTGTCGAAGGAGGTCCTCCTCGGCAAGGAGTCCGCCGACGGCACCGACGTCCACGACGCGCAGTGGTACGCCGACCGCCGGGTCGACGTCCGCACCGGCACCGCCGCGCGGCGCATCGACCGTGAGCACCAGGTCGTCGAGACCGACGAGGGGAGGTGCCCTACGAGCGGCTGCTGCTGGCCACGGGATCGGAGCCGCGCCGGCTGCCGGTCGACGGGGCGACATACCTGCGCACCCGTGACGACGCCCGCGCCCTCCGGGAGGCGCTGCTGGAGCAGCCGCGGGTGCTGATCGTCGGCGCCGGATGGATCGGCCTCGAGGTGGCGGCCGCCGCGCGCGTCGCCGGCTGCGAGGTCACGGTGGTCGAGCCGCAGGCGCAGCCGCTGCTCGGCGTGGTGGGCGAGCGGGTCGGGGCGGTGTTCGCCGAGCTCCACCGGGAGCACGGCGTCGACCTCCGGCTCGGCGCGCCGTTCGACGGGACCCCGCTGGCGTCGCCGACCTGGTGCTGGTCGCCGTCGGTGCCGTGCCGCGCGTCGACCTGGCCAGGGACGCGGGCCTGGGCGTCGAGAACGGCGTGCTCGTGGACGCGACGCTGCGCACGTCGGACCCGCTCGTCCTCGCCGCCGGCGACATCGCCGCGCACGACCACCCGGTGCTGGGCCGGCTGCGGGTGGAGCACTGGGACAACGCGATCGAGCAGGGCAAGGCCGCCGCCCGGGTGATGATGGGCGGCGACGAGCCGTACGTGCGCATGCCGTACTTCTTCACCGACCAGTACGACCTCGGCACGGAGTACGTCGGGCACGTCCCGCGTGAGCACCGCGACGACGTCGTGGTGCGGGGTGACCTGGGCGCGCGGCGGGCCGTGGTCCTCTGGCACGACGCGGGGCGGGTGCTCGGGGGCATGCACCTCAACGAGTGGGACGCCGCCGACGACCTGCGGGCGCTGGTCGGGCGCACGTTCGACCCGGGCGTGCTCGCCGATCCGGAGGTGGACCTGGCTCAGCTGGTCCGGCGCACGAGGTAGCGGCCCGTGGGGTCCTCGCCGACGTACTCCTGGCCGCGCATCCGGCACCACGCCGGGATGTCGGTGCGCGCCGCGACGTCGTCGGCCAGGACCGCCACCAGGCCGCCGACCGGCGCCTCGGCGAACCGCTTGCCCAGCTCGATCACCGGCAGCGGGCAGAGCATCCCGCGACAGTCCAGCTCGAGGTCGACGCCGCGCGGGGGGCTCACAGCCCCACCTGCGCCCGGATGTCGCGGACCACGCCGGGCAGCACGGCCAGGAACCCGTCGACGTCGGCCTCGGTCGTGTCGCGGGTCAGCGAGACGCGGACGTTGCCGTGCGTGAGCACGCCCATCGCCTCCAGCACCCGGCTCGGCGCGAGCGTCGAGGACGTGCAGGCCGAGCCGCTGGCCACGCCGTACCCGCGCCGGTCCAGCTCGGTCACGAGCGCCTCGCCGTCGACGTAGAGGCAGGAGAAGGTGACCAGGTGGGGGAGCCGGTCGACCGGGTCGCCGACCACCTCGACGTCGGGGATCTCGGCGACGGCGGCCGGATCCGGTCGACCAGGGCGAACTGGCGGGCGTTGACCTCCGCGCGCTCGGCGACCACCGCCTGCAGCGCGGCCGCGGCGGCCAGCGCCGCCGGCACGTTCTCGAAGCCGACCGTCCGCTCGTCGATGCGGTCGTCGCCGGGGAAGGGGTTCACCCAGAGCGTGCCCTTGCGGACCACGAGCACGCCGACGCCCGCGGGGCCGCCCCACTTGTGCGCCGAGCCGGCGACCACGTCCCAGCGCTCGGGCAGCGGCAGCCGGCCCATCGAGGCGCAGGCGTCCACGAAGAGCGGTACGTCGAGGTCGAGCTCGGCCAGCGGGCTGGACGGTCCCGACCTCGTGGTTGGCCTGCTGCACCGCGGCCACGCCCGCGCCGGGACCACCCGGCCGTCGCGACGCGGCCCCGGCGGTCGACCGGGACCACGGCCGGGCTCCGGGCCGCTCCACCGCGGCGGCGTGGTGGACCGAGGAGTGCTCGACGGCCGAGAGGCGACACCGGGCCCGGTGCGCCGCAGGCCGAGGAGCCCGCGGTGCACCGCGTCGGTGCCCGAGGAGGTGAACGTGACCTCGTCGGGGCGCACGCCGAGGCACTCGGCGACGACCTCGCGGGCGTTGTCCAGCAGCAGCCGGGCGTCCCGGCCGGGCCCGTGCAGGCGGCGGGGGTCGGCGTACCCCCGCTCCAGCGCGGCCAGCAGCGTCTCGCGCGCCGCCGGGTGCAGCGGCTCGGAGGACGCGGCGTCGAGGTAGCCGCGGAGGCGTGTCTCAGGCACCGCGCCAACGGTACCGGCCCCCCACCGCGGGAATCCGCCGGTCCCGGGTTCCGCATAGTGTTCGGCCTATCCGTGATCGTGCTGAGAGAGAGGCTCGTCCGTGGGTCTGCAACTCCCCAAGCGTGCGGCCGGCAGCCGGGTGGCCGCCGCTGGGCATCGGTGTCCTTGCTGTTGGGCGGCTGCTCGTCCGACACCGCAGGGCGAGTGGGAGCGCTTCGCCATGCCGGACCCCGCGTCCACGCAGGGCGAGCACACCCTCAACCTGTGGCAGGGCGCCTGGATCGCGGCGCTCATCACCGGCGTCATCGTGTGGGGCCTGATCTTCTACGCGTCTGGCGCTTCCGGCGCCGCAGCGACGACGAGATCCCGGTCCAGACGCGCTACAACCTGCCGCTGGAGATCTTCTACACGATCGCGCCGATCATCATGGTGATCGTGTTCTTCGCGCACACCGTCAGCGTCCAGAACATCGTCCTCGACGACAGCCTGCCGGTCGACAACACCGTCGAGGTCGTCGGCCAGCAGTGGTCGTGGACCTTCAACTACGGCGTCGGCCAGCTGGACGCGTCGGCGAACGACGACCCGACGGACGACAACTACCCGTACTCGTCGTACGTCCACGACTCCGGCACGGGCTCGCACATCCCGACGCTGTTGCTGCCGGTCGACGAGACCACCCGGTTCAACCTGCACTCGCCCGACGTCATCCACGACTTCGGCGTCCCGGCTTCCTGATGAAGATGGACGTCGTCCCGGGCCGCGTGAACCACTACGAGGTCACGCCCACCGTGGAGGGCGACTACAAGGGCAAGTGCTACGAGCTCTGCGGCGTCTACCACTCGCGGATGCTCTTCAAGGTCCATGTCGTCAGCCAGGCCGACTACGAGCAGTACGTGCAGACCTCCGCAGGCCGGCGCCAGACGCGACGACGCCCGCTGCTCGGCGGCTGAGTACGCACGCACGCAGGCCGGACTCGGTCCGGCGACGAAGTCCGACGGAGGCGCGGAGTGACCGCCACAGCCGCCACACCCGACCGACAGTCACCGGCCGCCAGGCCCTCGGCCAGCAGGTCGTCGCGGGTCCTCACGACCACCGACCACAAGCTGATCGGCAAGCTCTACCTCGGCACGTCGTTCGCGCTGGTTCCTGATCGGCGGCCTGATGGCGCATGCTGATCCGGTCCGAGCTGGCCTACCCGGGCATGCAGATCGTCAACGACGAGCTGTACAACCAGCTCTTCACGATGCACGGCACGATCATGCTGCTGCTGTTCGCGACGCCCGCTGTTCTTCGGCTTCGGCAACGTGATCATGCCGCTGCAGATCGGCTCGCCCGACGTCGCGTTCCCGCGGCTGAACATGTTCAGCTACTGGCTGTTCCTGTTCGGCGGCCTGATCGCCGCCTCCGGCTTCCTGACCCCGCAGGGCGCCGCCGACTTCGGCTGGTTCGCCTACACGCCGCTCTCGGACGCCGTGCGCTCGCCCGGCGTCGGCGGCGACCTGTGGATCATGGGCCTGTGGATGGCCGGTCTCGGCACCATCCTCGGCGCGGTCAACTTCATCACCACGATCATCTGCATGCGCGCCCCCGGCATGACGATGTTCCGGATGCCGATCTTCGTCTGGAACACGCTGGTCACCAGCCTGCTGGTGCTGATCGCGTTCCCGGTGCTGGCCGGCGCGCTGCTCTCGCTCGAGGCCGACCGCCAGCTCGGCGCGCACGTCTTCGACGCCGCCCACGGCGGCGCGATCCTGTGGCAGCACCTGTTCTGGTTCTTCGGCCACCCGGAGGTCTACATCATCGCGCTGCCGTTCTTCGGCATCGTGACCGAGATCCTCCCGGTCTTCAGCCGCAAGCCGATCTTCGGCTACGTCGGCCTGGTCGGCGCGACGCTCGGCATCGCGATCCTCTCGGTCGCGGTGTGGGCGCACCACATGTTCGTCACCGGCGCGGTCGACCTGCCGTTCTTCTCCGGCATGACCTTCCTGATCGCGGTGCCGACAGGAGTGAAGTTCTTCAACTGGATCGGCACGATGTGGGGCGGATCCCTGTCCTTCGACACCCCCATGCTGTGGTCGATCGGCTTCCTGACGACCTTCCTGTTCGGTGGCCTGACCGGCGTCATCCTGGCCAGCCCGCCGCTGGACTTCCACGTCTCCGACTCCTACTTCGTGGTGGCGCACTTCCACTACGTGGTGTTCGGCACCGTGGTGTTCGCGATGTTCGCCGGCTTCTACTTCTGGTGGCCGAAGATGACCGGCCGGATGCTCGACGAGCGGCTCGGCAAGCTGCACTTCTGGCTGCTGTTCGTCGGCTTCCACACGACGTTCCTGGTCCAGCACTGGCTGGGTGTCGAGGGCATGCCGCGCCGCTACGCCGACTACCTGCCCGGCGACGGCTTCACCACGCTGAACCAGGTCTCGACCATCGGTGCGTTCCTGCTGGGCGCCTCGACGCTGCCGTTCTTCTACAACGTCTACATCTCCCGCCGCGCGCCGCTGGTCGACACCGACGACCCGTGGGGCTGGGGCCGCTCGCTGGAGTGGGCGACCACCTGCCCGCCGCCGCGGCACAACTTCGTGACGATCCCGCGGATCCGCTCGGAGTCGCCGGCGTTCGACCTGCACCACCCCGAGGTCGCGGCGATCGAGCTGGAGGAGAACGAGGCCGCCCGTGACGGCGGCCTGGCCGACGCGCCCGACATGGCCGGCCGTGAGCGAGCACGTCACCGAGCAGCGCAACGACAACCCGGAGGGGAACGCCTGATGAAGTCCGAGGCCTGGATCTTCGGCGATCTGCACGGTCTTCTTCCTGCTGGTGAGCCCGGCGTACTGGTTCATCACCGGTGACTGGACCGGCACCTCGGCGCTGACCATGACCATGCTGCTGGCCGCCATGGTCACGCTGTACCTCGGCTTCCACGCGAACGAAGATGGACCCGCGTCCGGAGGACCGCAAGGACGGCGAGATCGCCGACGGCGCCGGCGAGCTGGGCTTCTTCCCGCCGTACTCCTGGTGGCCGCTGTGGTGCGCCGCGACGCTGGGCGTGTGCGTCTTCGGCGTCGCCTCGGGCGCTGGTGGCTGTTCATCATCGGCGGTCGCGCTCGGGCGCGCTGGCGCTGTCGGGCTGGATCTTCGAGTACTACCGGGGCATCCACGCGCACTGATCGCCGCTCACCGGCCCTGCACGGCCCTCGCGTGCGCCGGGTTCACCGCGACGCGCCGAATCGGCGTGCTGGGTGTGCCGCCGTTACGCTGGAGAGGGCACGTTTGCACGTTCGTCACGGGGAGTTCAGTTGCATGTCCGAGAGTCGCACCGCGCCTGCGGCGGTCGGCGGCCGCCGCGCCTGGCCGTCGGCCGTCCTGCCCTGGCGGCTCGTCGGCCTGCCAGTCCGGCGACTCGACGCCGGCCGGCTCCGCCGAGCGACCCCACGACGTCGGCGCCACCGACGCCGAGCGTCCGCGCCGCTGCGCCTGGCCGACCAACGTCAAGCAAGGGCGCCGCGGACGTCCCGGTCGACCGGATCGTCGAGCGTGTCCGCGACCAGGCGGCACGCCTCGACTCGGTGCAGCTCGCCTCGGCCGACGGCGCGCAGCTCGCCGGCGAGCTCTCCGAGGACGGCACGCCCTGGAAGGCCAGCGCCCGGCTCGAGCCGGGCACGTCGTACACCTTGAACGACGGCGGCGAAGGCCGACGGCCAGACGGTCACCGGACCACCGGTTCCGCACCCAGGACCTGACGCTCGACCAGCAGACCTACGCCTCGGTCGCGCCGCTCGCAGGGCGAGACCGTCGGCGTCGGCATGCCGGTGATCGTCACCTTCGACGTGCCGGTGACCGACAAGGCGTCGATCGAGAAGCACATGTCGGTCACCTCGAAGCCGCAGCCAGCCCGGCACGTGGCACTGGATCAGCGACACCGAGGCGCACTGGCGGCCGAAGACCTACTGGAAGGCCGGCACCGACGTCACGTCGACGTCGACGTCAACAGCGTGCCCGCCGGCAACGGCATCTACGGCCAGGAGAACCGCGACGTCGACTTCCACGTCGGCGACGCGCACGTCTACAAGGTCAACACCGTGACCGACCAGATGCAGGTCTTCAGCAACGGCAAGCTGCTGCGCACCATCCCGATCACGACCGGGCAAGCGCCGGCGTACACCACCCGCTCGGGCACCAAGGTGATCATCGAGAAGTTCGCGTCCAAGGGGATGAACTCCGAGACCGTCGGCATCACCGGCGACCGAGGCCTACAACATCGACGACGTCAAGTGCGCGATGCGGCTCACCTACTCCGGTGAGTTCCTGCACGCCGCGCCGTGGTCGGTGGGCTCCCAGGGCCATGCCAACGTCTCCCACGGCTGCACCGGCATGAGCACCGACAACGCCGGGTGGCTCTACGAGATGTCCCGCCGCGGTGACGTCGTCGAGTACACCGGCACCGACCGTCCGATGACCCTCACCAACGGCTACGGCGACTGGAACGAGTCGTTCAAGCAGTACCGCAGGGCTCCGCGCTCGACTGACCCAACTGCCGAGTCGGCGCAGTCTCAGGCTGTGCGTCCCTGTTTCCCCGGCGAGGAGGTCAGTAGGCGTTCGGCCGACCCTCGAACAGGAAGGTCGGTGCCTGCTCGGTCGGCTGGTCCTCGGTGGGGATCACGGAGCCGGCGGGCGTGCACGCCAGGGTGGACAGCCTGCAGGTGACGACCTGCCGGGCGCGCACCACATCGACCTCGGCCTCGTAGTCGATGCGCTCGGCGACACCGTAGAAGGTGTCCTGGTCGCTCCACCCGCCCAGGGAGAAGTGGTCCCACGGCGCGTCGATGCGCCTCTGGTGGCCGGTGGCGGCGTCGTAGACGACCGCCTCGGTGGGCCACTGGGTGACGTCGAAGAGCGTTGACCGGTCCGGGGAGAGCAGTCCGCTCCCGAACGCCGATGAGCCGTCGAGCTCACGGTGTGTGCCTTCGCCGCGGATACCGACGTGGTAGCCGTCGAGGAACAGCGTCTCGTCGTAGCCCTCGTAGATCTTGACGCCGCCGGAGTCGTCGGCGGCTGGTTCGGTCGAGCCGTCGTCGAGGTGGATGGTGGTGTCGTCGTAGAAGATGCGCTCATCGCTCACTCCGTGAAGCAGCGGCATGATCTCCGGGTACAGGGCGTCCAGGTCGTCCCCGCCTCGTGGTTCGGCGTCGGGGGTGCGGTAGAGCTGCTTGCCGGTCCGGGTGTCGAACGCGGCGACCTGCATGACGTGGGCGCCGTACCTGTCGGCCGGGCCGCGTGACTGGTCGACGGTCGCGAACACCGAGTGGTCCGCGGAGGCGGCGATGTTGGCCCAGCCGACGTCGGCCACCGTCTGGGTGTCGCCATCAGCGCTGGTGAACATGAGCGTGTCGGTGCGGATCCAGTACACGCCGGTCGCGCCGAGGACGAACTGGTCGACGCGTGGGCCCAGGCGCAAGGTGCGGTCGCCCACGTGGAGGGTGCCGTCGTAGACCCAGGCCGGTGTGCTGGTGTCCCATCGGGTGGGTCCGACCGGCAGCGAGAATGGTGTGGCGCCGGTGTCGCCGGTGGAGGTGCCGCAGCCGGCAACCACCAGCCAGGCGATCAGGCTGGGGAGGCCGGCGGCCAGCGCACGTGCTCTCATCAGGCGATGCTCCCATCGGGATCGCTGCCGGCACCGGTGCGGGGTGCGTCACGCGAGCTGACCGGCGCCCTGCGCACGAAGGCCGCCCGCTCCCGGGGGAGTGGGCGGCCTTCGTGATCGACGTGCCGGAGGCGGCTCGCTCAGTGCGGGCGCAGGCTCTCGTCGTCGACGAGGTGGTGGCCGTCGAACTGGTGGCCGTCGGCGGCGTGCCGTCCATCGCCGCCTGGAGCTCGTGCTCGTGGTCGGCGTGGTGGTGGCCCTCCTCGAGCTCCGCCTGGTCGGCTTCTGCACGTTGTCGGACTACATCAGCGTGCGCGCGCGGTTGCGCAGGCCGGAGAGCCGGCCCTTCTGCGGCACCGGTACGCCGTTGGCGTCACCTCCGGCAGCACCTCCTGGTCGGAGACCGGGTCCCGGTCTCGTGCGGCCAGCGTGTAGGCCCGCGACGCCGGGAGCGGCAGGTGCTTCTCGGAGTAGCCGCCCTCGGGGGAGCGCATGATGACGCCGGTCTCGTAGCCGTGCAGCAGCGTCTCGTTGTCCTTGCGCTGCAGCGAGATGCACCAGCGGCGCGTGATCACGAACGCCAGGATCGGGCCGATGATCACCGCGCCACGCAGGAAGTAGGTGATCTGGTTGATCGAGGCGTTCAGCCTGATCGCGATGATGTCGTTGCCGCCGGCCGTCCAGAACAGGCCGTACATCGTCATCAGGGCGACCATCAGCGCGGTGCGGGTCGGGGCGTTGCGCGGCCGGTAGAGCAGGTGGTGGTCGCGCTTGTCGCCGGTGATCCAGGCGTCGATGAACGGCAGCAGCATCAAGATGGTGAACATCAGCACCGGCAGCACGAGGATCGGCAGCATCACGTTCCAGCTGATCGTGACGCCCCAGATGTGGGTCTCGAGCCCGGGCATGATCCGCAGCGCGCCGTCGGGCCAGCCCATGTACCAGTCGGGCTGGGAGCCGGCGGTCACCTTCGACGGGTCGTAGGGCCCGTACTTCCAGATCGGGTTGATCGTGAGCAGCGCGCCCATCGTGGCGATGATGCCGAACACGACGAAGAAGAACCCGCCGGCCTTCGCGGCGTACACCGGGAGCATCGGGAAGCCCACGACGTTCTTCTCGGTGCGGCCGGGACCGGGCCACTGGGTGTGCTTGTGGTAGACGAGCAGCAGCATGTGCGCCGCGACCAGGGCCAGCAGCAGGCCGGGGATCAACAGCACGTGGACGATGTAGAGCCGCGGGATGATCTGGTCACCCGGGAACTCGCCACCGAACATGAAGAACGACATGTAGGTGCCGACCACGGGGGTGGCCTTGACGAAGCCGTCCGCGGCGCGGATACCCGTGCCCGAGAGCAGGTCGTCGGGCAGCGAGTAGCCGGTGAAGCCCTCCAGCGTGCCGAGCAGCAGCAGGAGCGAACCGATGACCCAGTTCAGCTCACGCGGCTTGCGGAACGCGCCGGTGAACCACACGCGCAGCAGGTGCACCATCATCGAGGCGACGAACAGGGTGGCCGCCCAGTGGTGCATCTGGCGCATCAGCAGGCCGCCGCGCACGTCGAAGGTGATGTTCAGCGCCGACGCGTAGGCCTGCGACATCTGGATGCCGCGCAGCTGCTCGTAGGTGCCGTTGTACGTCGTCTCGCCCATGCTCGGCGTGAACCACAGCGTCAGGAAGACGCCGGTGAGCAGCAGGACGACGAAGCTCCACAGCGCGATCTCGCCCAGCATGAACGACCAGTGGTCGGGGAAGACCTTGCGCAGGTTCTTCTTCGCCATGGTCGCGAGGCCGAGGCGCTCGTCGGCCCAGGTGGCGATCGCACCGGCACGGTTCTTCTTCGCGGCCGTGGCCGGCACGGCGCCGTTCGTGTTGGCGACCTTGCTGGTGTCCATGCTCAGCCACGCTCCCAGAAGCTCGGTCCCACGGGTTCGGTGAAGTCGCTCTGCGCGACGAGGTAGCCCTCGGAGTCGACGGCGAGCGGCAGCTGCGGCAGCGGCCGGGCGGCGGGTCCGAAGACCACCTTGGCCCCGTCGGCCAGGTCGAAGGTCGACTGGTGGCACGGGCAGAGCAGGTGATGGGTGGTGCGCTCGTAGAGCGAGATCGGGCAGCCCACGTGGGTGCAGATCTTGGAGTAGCAGACGATGCCGTCGATCGACCAGTTCGCGGTCTGCTCCGAGACGATGTCGTCGGGCTCCATGCGGACCACGACGACCGCACCCTTCGACTTCGCGATCTGGAGGACGGTGCCCTCCAGCGGCTCGCCGTCCTCGGGGCTCTGGAAGATGCCCATCGGCTCGGCGTTGACGAGGTCGCCGATCTGGAGGTCGCCGGGACGGATCGGGGTGCCGACGACGTCGCGGGCCACGCGCATGCCCTTGGCCCAGATCGTGTTCCGGATCCCGGCGCCTGGGTACGGGTCGTTCTCGGCGACCTGGTCCGGCGTCGGGCCGAGGTCGCGCAGCGGGATGATGGCGGTCAGGCCGACCAGGCCGAGGGCGCCGAGCAGCGAGTTGCGCACCAGCGGCCGGCGGCCGATACCGGACTCCTCGATGCCCGTGGTCAGGGCCGCGATGGTCGTCTGCCGGTCCTCCTCGGAGGATGCGGCGGGGTGGCGGTACTCGACGATCTCGACGTCGGCCATGAGCTTGCGCGCCCACTGGATGATGCCGGTGCCGATGAACAGCAGCGCGCCGGCCAGGGAGAGGCCGATGGCCAGGTTCTGGGCCGAGAACGTGCCGAACGTGGTCGTGTCCTCGATCGCGAAGTACGACACGATGAACAGCACCGTGCAGATGGCCGACAGGCCGAACAGGGTCGCGACCTGGCGCTCGGCGCGCTTCTCCGCGTGCGGGTCGACGTCCGTCGGACGCCACTCGTGCTCGGGCAGCCCCGGGTTGGCGTAGAGGTCGTCGGTGACCTCCTCGTCAGGGACGTTGGCGAGCTCGTGGGTCGGGTCCTCGTGGCTCTCGTCGCTCACGCGTCCACCTTCTTCTTGGTCGAGCGAGTGGTGTGGGCAGCGATCCAGACGGCGGCACCGACGCAGAGGCCGAGGCCGACCACCCAGCCGGCGAGGCCCTCGGGCACCGGGCCGAGGCCGCCGAGCCCGAAGCCGCCGTAGTCGGTCATCTCGTTGAGCGAGCCGAGGTACGCGATCACGTCACGCTTCTCGTCGGGAGACAGGTTGCCGTTGGAGAAGTTCGGCATCTGCTGCGGGCCGGTGAGCAGCGCCTCGTAGATGTACTTCGGGTCCACGTCGCGGATCTTGGGCGCGTGGCCGCCGCGCGGCATGGCGCCGCCGGAGCCCTCGAAGTTGTGGCAGGCGGTGCAGTTGGTCAGGAAGATCTGGCCGCCGCGGGAGATCGCGGCCTGGCGCTCCTCGTCCGACATGCCGGCGAGGCTGTAGTCGCTCTGGTCCGGGATGGCGGGACCGGGGCCGAGCGAGGCGACGTACGCCGCGAGCGCGGCCACCTCCTCGTCGTTGAACGTCGGGGGCTTGGGCTGCGCCTGGGCGCCCGGCTGGGCCAGCGGCATCCGGCCGGTGCCGACCTGGAAGTCGACAGCCGCCGCGCCGACGCCGACCAGCGACGGGCCGAGCTGGTGGTTGTCACCCTCGGCGGTGCGGACACCCTCGCCGTTCTGCCCGTGGCAGAACGAGCAGCTGACCAGGAACAGCTCCCGGCCCTTGGCGATCTGGTCGGCGCTGGAGGTCGTCTGCTCGGCCTGGGCGGGGGAGAAGGCGGCGTAGAGGCCACCGGTCAGCAACAGCCCGAGCAGCAGCACGACGAACCCCGCCAGGGGTCCCCTGCGGTGCCTGGAGATCCGACCCGCCGAGCGGTTCAGGAGTCGCACATTCAGTCCTTCGGTGTCAGATGCGGAACGGATGGGGTCCCGGTGCGGGCTACTGGACGAGATAGATGGTCGCGAACAGGCCGATCCACACCACGTCGACGAAGTGCCAGTAGTAGGAGACGACGATCGCGCTGACCGCCTGCTCGTGGGTGAACTTGCGCGCCATGAACGTGCGCCCGAGGACGAACAGGAAGGCGATGAGTCCACCGGTCACGTGGAGGCCGTGGAAGCCGGTGGTCAGGTAGAACATCGTGCCGTACGCCGAGTCCTGGATCGTGGTGCCCTCGCGGACGAGCGCGGCGTACTCGGTGGCCTGGCCGCCGATGAACACCGCGCCCATGACGTAGGTCAGCACGAACCACTCGCGCAGTCCCCAGCCCGCCACGTTGAAGACCGAGCCGGCGCGGCCGACCTGGCCGCGCTCGGCGGCGAACACGCCGAGCTGGCAGGTCAGCGAGGACAGCACCAGGATCGTGGTGTTGACCGAGGCGAACGGCACGTTCAGCTTCTCGGTGTTCTGCGCCCAGAGGTCGGGGCTGACCGCACGGATCGTGAAGTACGACGCGAAGAGTGCCGCGAAGAACATCAGCTCGCTGGAGAGCCAGATGATCGTCCCGACACTGACCATGCTCGGTCGGTCGTGGTGCCCGTGCAGGCGGGAGGCCGGAATCGCGGTTGCTGTCGCCACGCGAGCATTATGTCGTGACCGGCGGGCGACGGCACCCCGGGGGCCCCGTGTTTCGCGGGTCGTACAGTTCGAAGCGTGCTCCACGCCCTGTCCGGGGCCGGATCCGTGGCCTCCGGAGACCTTCCCCGCTTCACCCTCGGCACCGTCCTGACCGGCTGGTCCCTCGAGCCGGTGGCCTTCGTCCTGACCGTCTGGGTGACCGGGCTCTACCTGTACGGCGTGTGGGTGCTGCGGCGGCGCGGGGACCGCTGGCCGGTCGGTCGCACGATCGCGTTCGTGCCGGTCGGGATGGGCGCGTTCTACCTCGCGACCGCGTCCGGCCTCGGCACCTACGACCTCACGCTGCTCAGCGTGCACATGGTCCAGCACATGATCCTGTCCATGCTGGTGCCGATGGCGCTCGCGCTGGGGGCGCCGGTCACGCTCGCGCTGCGCACGATGCCCGCGGCGCCACGGCGCTGGCTGCTGGCGGTCCTGCACTCCCGGGTGGCGAAGGTGCTCGCGTTCCCGCCCCTCGCGTTCGTGCTGTACGTCACGTCCCCGTGGGCGCTCTACTTCACCGGCTGGTACCCGGCGACCCTGCACTCGGCGTACTGGCACGAGACGCTGCACCTGCACCTGGTCCTGGTCGGGTGCCTGTTCTTCTGGCCGATCATCGGGACCGACCCGGTGCCCGGCAAGGTCGCCTACCCGTTCCGGATGTTGCTGGTGGTGCTGACGCTGCCGTTCCACGCGTTCCTCGGGGTGACCATCATGGGGGAGCAGGAGCTGATCGGCGGGGACTGGTACCCCAACCTCCACGCGGGCCCGATGGGCGCCTGGCTGCCCGACCCGCTCGCCGACCAGCACCTGGCCGGCGGCATCCTCTGGGGCTCGGGCGACCTGGTGGCGCTGGCGCTGTTCGGCGTCCTGTTCACCCAGTGGGTGCGGGCCTCGCTGCAGGAGGCCAGGCGTGAGGACCGGCGGCTGGACCTGCTCGAGGCGCGAGAACGCGCGGCAGCCGCCCGGACCCCGGAGCCCGGGCGGTAGCATCGCGGACGTGAGCGACTCGACCACCCCGGCCAGGCCCCTGCGGGTGCTGGTCTACAGCGACGACGTGAACACCCGCCAGCAGGTCATCCTGGCGCTCGGCCGCCGGCCGCACCCCGACCTGCCCGAGCTCGAGTACGTCGAGGTCGCGACCGAGCCGGTCGTCATCTCGAACATCGACGCCGGCGGCATCGACCTCGCGATCCTCGACGGCGAGGCCGTGCCCGCGGGTGGCATGGGCATCGCCAAGCAGCTCAAGGACGAGATCTACCAGTGCCCGCCGGTGCTGGTGCTCACCGGTCGTCCGCAGGACGCCTGGCTCGCGACCTGGTCGCGCGCCGAGGCCGCCGTCCCGCACCCGCTGGACCCGATCCAGCTCGCGGAGACCGTGGTCTCGCTGCTCAGGTCGCGCGTGCCCGCGAACACGTGACGGCCGGATGACGTCCTGGCCCGAGGTCCTCGGCACCCTGGTCGCCGGGCGCGACCTGACCGCCGACCAGACCTCGTGGGCGATGGCCGAGATGCTGTCGGGCGAGGCCACCCCGGTCCAGGTCGCCGGGTTCGCGGTCGCGCTGCGCGCCAAGGGCGAGACCACCGAGGAGGTCCTCGGCCTCGTCGAGTCGATGTACGCCGTCGCGACGCCGCTGCACGTGCCGGGCCGGCTGCTCGACGTGGTCGGCACCGGCGGCGACCGGTCGATGTCGGTCAACATCTCGACCATGTCGGCGATCGTCGCCGCCGGCGCCGGCGCGCGGGTCGTCAAGCACGGCAACCGGTCGGCGTCCTCGCAGTCCGGGTCCGCCGACGTGCTGGAGAAGCTCGGCATCCGGCTCGACCTGCCGCCCGCCCGGGTGGCCGAGGTCGCCGAGGAGGCGGGCATCACGTTCTGCTTCGCGGCGACGTTCCACCCGGCGATGCGGCATGCGGCGGTCGCGCGGCGCGAGCTGGGCATCGGGACGACGTTCAACCTGCTCGGTCCGCTCACCAACCCCGCCCACGCGCAGGCGCAGGCGATCGGGTGCGCCGACGAGCGGCTCGCGCCGGTGATGGCCGGTGTCTTCGCCGGTCGCGGCGTGGACGCCTGGGTGTTCCGCGGTGACGACGGGCTGGACGAGCTGACGACCACCACCACCTCGCGGGTGTGGCAGGTCCACGGCGGTGAGGTGACCGGGACGACCGTCGATCCGGCGGACCTGGGCATCGCCCGCGCCACCGCGGACGCGCTCCGGGGTGGGGACGCGGCGCACAACGCCGACGTCGTACGCCGCGTGCTCGACGGCGAGACCGGCGCGGTCCGCGACGCCGTGCTCGTGAACGCCGGCGCGGCGCTCGCCGTGCACGCCGAGCCCGCCGCCGACCCGATGACCGCCCTGGCGGCCGGCCTCGACCGCGCCCGCGAGGCCATCGACTCCGGCGCCGCCAAGGCCACCCTCGACCGCTGGATCGCCGCGACCGCCTGACCGTCGCTCGAGTCGAGAGTTACGGCAGGGTGCTCGTCGAAGAAGTCTCGATTCAACCGTGGTCAGAGGTCGAGGACGTAGCGGTCGCCGTCGGTGCGGAAGCCGACCTCGTCGTAGTAGGCGCCGACCATCGTGGGGGACGTGACGACCCGGCGGAACCCGAGGCTCTCGAACATGCCGCTGCGCCGCCAGACGAACTCGCCGGGGGTGAAGTCGCGGTACTTCGGTGTCACGTAGTCGAGCACCACCCGGGCCACGTCGCCGTTGCGGTGCACGACCACCACGCCGACGGTCTCGTCGCCCCGCGCCACGATGAACGCCAGGTCGGCGCGGTCGGGGTGCCAGGAGAAGTCGGGCTGGAAGCGCGCGATGTCCTCGCGGTGGCTGGCGACGACGTGCTGGAGGTAGTCGTCGTCGAGCCCGACCTGGAGCACCGAGAAGACGGCGTCGTCGTGGCGCTGGCGCAGCAGCTGGGCGATGAACCACAGGTTGATCGCGGCCAGGACGGTGTTCATGGCCACCATCGGCCACACGCCGATCATCGCGTTGAAGAAGATCAGCACCACGCAGGCGATCGTGTTGAGCACCCGGAAGCGCAGCACGCGGGCCTGCAGGAGCGAGAAGACCAGCAGCGCGCTGCCGGCCCACCCGACGGCGTCGAGCCAGCGTCATCGTCGGCTCCGGCTAGTCGAGCCCGAGGGAGAACGCCGACTCGAGGTCGTGCCGCGAGTAGGTGCGGAACGCGATGTGGGTCTCGGTGGCCGTGACCCCGGGGACCTTGTTCAGCCGGTCGGCGACCACGCTCGCGACGTCCTCGTGGTTGCGCACCCGGACCAGCGCGATCAGGTCGATCTGCCCGGTCACCGAGTAGACCTCGCTGACCCCGTCGAGCGCGGCGATCTGCTCGGCGACCTCGGGGATCCGGGCGACGTCGGCCTTGACGAAGACGATGGCGGTGATCACGGGCCGACCCTATCCCGCGGGCTACCGGGCGGGCTGGTGCACGGGGCGAGATCCCGCGACGGTCGTCGAACGGCACCAGGGAGAGCCGGGACTGGGTGACGGCGTCGTGGACCGCGAGGTGCCGGGTGGCGCCGGCGACCGGGCAGGTCCACTCGCCGTCGACGTCGACCAGCCGGATGCCGGGGGACTCCAGCCAGCGCAGGATCTTCTCGGTCTCCTCGGCGGTCGCGGCCGGGATCGGGCCCGGGCGCCGGCGCCACGGTCTCGGCCGACAGGCGCAGGGCTCGCGACGTAGTCGTGGGCGTCGGCGCCCGGACGGGATGACCCCGGCGGCGGCGAGCCGGCCGTGGCGGACCACGTGCACCGCCCAGCGGCCGTCGTCCTCGCGGCGCGCCGCCACGACCTCCGGGCAGCGGGTCAGCGCCGAGAGCCGCTGGGTGCGGGCCGCGGCGCGCACGAACGCCGCGAGCCGGTCGCGGTGGACGCCGGCCTCCTCGAACCGCTCGTCCGCGGCCAGGGCGCTCATCCGGGCGTTGATCGCCTCGACGACCTCGTCCGGGCGCGCGCAGCAGCGAGTCGCGCAGCTGGCGCACCACGGCGGCGTACGTCGTGCTCGTCGACGCTGCCGTCGCAGGGGGACAGGCAGCGGCCCATCTCGGCGAGCACGCACGGCGAGCGGCTGCCGGCGGCGTCGCGGGGGAGCCGGTCGGAGCACTGGCGCACCGGGAACGTGTCGTGCAGCGCGGCCAGGCACTTCTCCGCGGTCTTCCTCGAGGAGAACGGGCCGAGGTAGTCGGCGTCGTCGTCGAGGACCCGGCGGACCAGCGACAGCCGCGGCCAGGGCTCGCGGGTGAGCTTGACGAAGTGCACCTTCTCGGGGAACCGGGAGCGCCGGTTGTAGCGCGGCTTGTGCTCGGCGATCAGCCGCAGCTCGCGCACCTCGGCCTCGAGGGCGGTCGCGCACTCGATGCCGTCGACCGCGGTGGCGAGCCCGACCATCTCGCCCATCCGGGAGCGGGTCTCGGAGGCGGTGAAGTAGGAGCGGACCCGGGTGCGCAGGTCGCGGGAGGTGCCGACGTAGAGGACCCGGGCGCGGTCGTCGCGGAAGAGGTAGACGCCGGGGGCGTGGGGGAGCGCCTCGGCGAGGTGGCGCTTGCGGCGCTGCGCGGTGGATGACCCGGGAGGAGAAGGTCTGCAGCTCCTCGAGCGTGTGCACGCCGAGCCCGCCGAGCCGCTCCATCAGCCCGTGCAGCACGTCGACGGTGGCCCGGGCGTCGGACGAGCGCGCGGTGGTTGGGCGTGGTGGAGGAGCCGAAGCGCCTGCGCCAGCGAGGACGAGCTTGCAGTTGGGCGCGTCGTCGCGGGTGATCACCCGGCGGGCGAGCTTGGCGGTGTCGAGCACCTCGAACCGCGGCCACGGGCGGCCCTGCTGCTCGGCGAAGTGCTGGAGGAAGCCCACGTCGAACGGCGCGTTGTGGGCGACCAGGACGCAGCCGGCGGCGAACTCGAGGAACGCCGGCAGGGCGGACTCGATCGGCGGTGCGTCGGCCACCATCGAGTTGCTGATGCCGGTGAGCACCGCGATGAAGGCGGGGATCTCGGTGTGCGGGTTGACCAGCGTCTGGAACTCGCCCGAGCACCTCGCCGCCGCGGACCTTCACCGCGCCGATCTCGGTGATCATCGAGCCGCCCTCGGCCGAGCCGCCGGTCGTCTCCAGGTCGACCACGCAGAACGTGATGTCGCGCAGCGGGCGGCCCAGCTCGTCGAAACTGCGTTGCGACTCCCACCGGGAGGTCGCACGCTGAACCCGCACTGCCCATGTCAGGGACGCTAGATCGGGGCACCGACATTCCCGGGGACGACGCGCGGTCTACGCTCAGGGCCACGCTCACGGGCCACGAGGAGAGAGGAGCCGCGATGACGCCCGTGATCCCCGACGACCAGCGCTGGCGCTGCTCCGGCTGCGGCAACCTCACCCGCTTCGACGTCACCCGCAGCCGGCGGACGACCGAGTTCTGGCACTTCGACCTGGCCGGTGACCACCGCGTGGAGGAGACCGAGGTACGCGACGAGTCGGTGGAGCAGGTCGCCTGCCGGTGGTGCGGCCGGTCCGACGCGATCGAGCTGGTCCCGCGCCACCAGGCGGCCCCGCAGACGGCCCCGCAGACGGCCCCGCAGACGGTGGAGCCGTGACCGCACCCGCCCTGGCCGAGCTGCCCGAGCCGGTCCGCGCGCGGGTCGTCGCGCTGACCGCCGAGGTGCTGCCCGACGTACCCCGGCTGCCTGCAGCGGTACGCCGGGTCGCCGGGTTCGCCCCCGCCCGGCGGGCGCGGCTGGGCGGGACCGCCATCGCCGAGGCGCTCGCCGACGACGAGCTCCGCGAACGCGTCGGCGTGCAGCTCGCGGCGCGGCCCGCTCCCGAGGCGCCCGACCCGGCGACGGACGGCGGCCCGCCGGTGGCTCACGCGCACCGGCGACTGGGAGGACGGGTTCGCCGCGGCCGTCGGTCGCCTGGCCGAGCGACCCGACCCGGCCCTCGACCGCGCCGAGCGCGAGCTCGAGCGGCTGCGCACGCGGCTGGCCGAGGCCGAGCAGGCGGCCCGGGACGCCCGCGCCACGCAGCGGGCCCGCCTCGACGAGCTGAAGGCCGAGAACGCCGCACTGCGCCGCAAGCTCGGCGACAGCCGGGCCGCGCAGAAGGAGGCCCGTGCGGAGGCCGACGCGGCCCGGGCCGAGCAGGCGCGCCGGCCGCGGAGCCGCGACACCGCGCGGGAGAAGGAGAACCGGCGGCTGCGGGCCCAGGTGGAGCGGCTCGAGGGTGAGGTCAGCCGGGTCGCCGGGACGCGCGGGCGGAGCGCGACGAGGTCACCCTGCGCGCGCGGGTGCTGCTCGAGACCGTCATCGACGCGGCCACCGGGCTGCGCCGCGAGCTCGCCCTGCCGGCGGTCACCGGTTCCCCGTCCGACCGGGTCGAGGCCGACCTCGCCGAGTCCCGGGCACCGGGTGCCCGGACCCGGCCATGCTCGAGCAGGACCTCGCGATGCCCCGTTCGCGCCTGGTCGTCGACGGCTACAACGTCACCAAGGCGGCCTGGCCGACGGCTCCGCTGGAGGCCCAGCGCTCGCGGCTGATGGGCGCACTGGCCCCGCTCGTGGCCCGGACCGGTGCGGAGACGACCGTGGTCTTCGACGCGGCCGACACCGACCACCGCCCGCCGGTGGCCGCGCCGCGCGGGGTCCGGGTGCTGTTCAGCCCGCGCGGGGTCATCGCCGACGACGTGATCCGCGACCTCGTCGCCGCCGAGCCGGCGGGCCGGGTCGTCGTCGTGGTCACCGCCGACCAGGAGATCGCGCGCGACGTCGTCGCGCGACGGCGCCCGGGTGGTCGACCCGGAGGCGCTCCTGGCCCTGGTCGGCCGCTGACGCCCGGCCCGGGTGCGCCTGCGGGGACACCGACACGCCGGGGAACCCCGCCGCCGGGGCCCGTTGTCGGTGGTCCCTGTCACCGTTCCGGACATGACGACAGAATCGACTGCGACACCTGCTGGTGCGGGGTCTGCACTGCCACGACTGCGTGGTGACGGTGCTGCTGGGCCCGCCACCCGAGCTGACCTTCGACGACGACGAGTGCGCGGGCGCTGGACGTGCTGGCCGCGGGGGGACTGGTGCCGCCGCTGCGGCTGGTCCAGCCGGTGTCGGCTCCGCACGTGGAGTCGGCCTGAGCGCGGGGCTGCCGATCGCCGGAAGTCGCCGAGCCGGACGTGGTCGTGTGACTGGAGTGACGGATGTGACGCCGACTGCAAGATCTCGGCGTGACCGGCTGAGAAACTCCCCACGACATACCGCGAAAGTTTGGCGGTGCCGTTACCTCGCCATTACCGTGATGCCTCAGGCGGCCGTGACGGTGGATCGACTCGGATCCGCGCGGCCACCGCGCTGAATCCCGGTCCGGTTCGCCGGCCCGGGAGCCGGGGAACCAACCGGTGGTCGCGCGAGCGAATCCACCCGGGGTGAATCCTGCCGCGCAGAGCGGAGGTAGGGCAAACGTCGTGCCCGAACCCGTCAGCTCACCCGGTAGGCGTACGACGTGCAAGGAGAGCGCCCTCACGTGCTGAACGGCCGGAAGCGACTCGTCACCCTGGTGTCCGGTAGTGCCCTCGTCGCCGTCGTGGGATTCATGCCCTCGACGCCGGCCAACGCCGAGCCCGACATCAAGGACGTCAAGGCCCGGGTCGACACGCTCTACCACGCAGGCCGAGCAGGCCTCCGAGCGCTACAACGACGCCAGGCTCGAGCTCGACCTCGCTCAAGCGCGACCTCGGGCTCCTCAAGGCCGACCAGGGCCGCCAGGACGACCGGCTCGAGACGGTCCGCCGTCAGGTCCAGGACTCGATCATCCGCCAGTACGAGGGCCAGAGCCTCGCCGCGGTCGGCCAGGTCGTCGTCTCCGACGACCCGGCGAAGTTCCTCTCCCAGCTCTCCACCATGTCGGCGTACAACGACATGCAGGACCAGCTCTTCGACGACTACGCCACCGAGCTGAAGGCGCTCGACATCCGCAGCGACGCCACCGCGAAGCAGGCCGCCCGGGTCAGCGAGCTCAAGGACGAGCTGGCCCAGGAGAAGGCCACCATCGACAAGAAGCTCGCCGAGGCCAAGACCCTGCTCGGCGACCTCGAGGCCGAGCAGCGCGAGGCGGTCGTCTCCGCGCAGCACCGTCCGGCACCACCGTCGGTCCCGGCCTCCGGGCGCGCCGCCGCGGCCGTGTCCTACGCCATGGCGCAGGTCGGCGAGGCCTACGTCTACGGCGCGGCCGGCCCCAACGCGTTCGACTGCTCCGGCCTCACGATGATGGCCTGGGCCCAGGCCGGCGTCTCGCTGCCGCACTCCTCGAGCGCCCAGTACAGCTCCGGCCCGCACGTCGCCGAGAGCGAGCTGCGGCCCGGCGACCTGGTCTTCTACTACAGCCCGATCAGCCACGTCGGCATGTACATCGGCAACGGCATGATCGTGAACGCCGAGAACCCCAGCACCGGCGTCCGGGTCACCGGCCTGCACTCGATGCCGTACGTCGGTGCGGTCCGCCCTGGCTGAGACTCGTCCGCGTGAAGGCCGGTCGCCCCCTCTGGTGGGTGGCCGGCCTTTCGCTGTCGCCTGGTCGTGGCCACCGGCGTGGTCGCCTGGGCGCTGGTCCGTGACGAGCCGTACGTCGCACCGGCGCCGCCGGTCGCGACCGGCTCCTCGCCGTCGCCGGCGCTGGCGGCCGAGGCGCTGCGCGGCGTTCGTGCGCGCGGTCCGCGCCGGTGACGCCGACGCCGCCCGCGCCCTCGCCCCCGAGGGCGACACGGCCGCCGCCGAGCGGCTGGCCGGCATCGTCGCCAACGCCCGGGCGGCGCACGTCCGGCACTTCTCGCTGCGCTACGTCGACGCCGAGGGCGGCCGACGACCGCGGCAGCTGGACGCGGCGGCGGACGCCACCTGGCGGTTCACCGGGTTCGACCGGGCACCGGCGCACGCCGAGGTCCTCGTGGCGCTCCAGGACGACGGCGACCGGGTCGCCATCACCGGCTTCGGCGGCGGCGACCGGGTGTCGCCGCTGTGGCTCTCCGGGCCTCTGGAGGTGCGGCGTACCGCCGCGGACGCTGGTGCTGGTCGACGGCCCGTCCCGCGAGGCCGACGCCTACGCGCGCCGGGCGACCACGGCGCGTGCCGGTCGTGCGCGCGGTGCTGCCCCGGTGGCACGCGCGGCCTGGTGGTCGAGGTCCCGGCGTCGCTCACGGCGCTCAACCACGTGCTGGACGCCGACCGCGGCACCTACGACCAGATCGCGGCGGTCACCACGTCCGCCGACGGACAGCTCACGCCGGACGCGCCGGTGCACGTGTTCGTGAACCCCGACGTGTTCGACGGGCTGAAGCCGACCGGGGCCCAGGTGGTGATGAGCCACGAGGCGACCCACGTCGCCAGCGGGCGCGTTCACCAGCGCGATGCCGCTGTGGCTGCTCGAGGGCTTCGCCGACTACGTCGCGCTGCGCGACGTGCGCCTGCCCGTCTCGCGGTCGGCCTGCCCAGATCATCGCGGAGGTACGCCGCGACGGCGCGCCCCGGCACCTGCCGGGCGCCGGCGACTTCGGCACCCGGACGCCCGGCCTCGGGGCGACGTACGAGAGCGCCTGGCTGGCCTGCCGCCTGCTGGCCCAGGACGGCGGCCAGGCGGCGCTGGTCCGGTTCTACCGCGACGTCGACGGTGGCACGCCCCTCGGCCGCGCCCTGCAGTCCGAGCTCGGCCTGACCGTCTCGGCCTTCACGCAGCAGTGGCGGACCCTCCTGCAACACTTGGCGGCGTGAGCCCCGCCCCCAGCGACCGCCGCGTCGCCGTGGCCGTGACCGTCGTCGGGGGGGTCGCCTTCGTGGTGCTGGCCGCGCTGCTGGTGCCCTGGCACCCCGTCCCGGGCGGGACGCCGTCGCCCGTGCCGGCGTCGATCGGTGCTTCACCCCGGAGCAGATCGCGCGCGCCGAGGACTTCTCGCACCTGGCCCGGGTGTGGAGCCGGTCGTCGCTGGTGGTCTCGCTGCTGGTCGCGTGCCTCCTGGGCCTGACCAGCTGGGGCCGGCGGATGGTCGCCCGGTTCCCCGGCTGGTGGTGGGTGCGGGTCGTGCTCGCCGTCGCCGCGGTGGCGCTGATCGGCCGGGTCGTGACGCTGCCGTTCGCCGTGCTGCTGCGCCGGCACGTGCTCGCCTACGGGCTCAGCGACCAGGCCTGGTCGGGGTTCGCCGCGGACCTGGCGAAGTCCGAGGCGGTCTCGATCGTCGCCACCTCGATCCTGCTCGTCGTGCTCGTGGGGATGGCGCGGCGCTGGCCGCGGGCGTGGCCGGCGGTCGCCGGCGCGGCGGTCGGGGTGCTGGTGCTGGTCGGCTCGTTCGTCTACCCGGTGCTGGTGGAGCCGCTGTTCAACTCGTTCACCTCGCTGCCCGACGGCGCAGCTGCGCACCCAGGTCTTCCGGCTCGCCGACCGGGAGGGCGTGCCGATCGACGACGTGCTGGTGGCCGACGCCTCCCGGCGTACCACCACCCTGAACGCCTACGTCTCCGGCTTCGGCGGCACCCGGCGCGTGGTGCTCTACGACAACCTGGTGAACGACGTGCCCCAGGACCAGGCGCTGTCGGTCGTCGCCCACGAGCTGGCGCACGCCAGGTACGACGACGTGCTGGTCGGCTCGCTCCTCGGCGCCGCCGGCGCGGTGTTCGGCGTGGGCCTGCTTGGCCTGCTGGTCGGTGCGTCGTGGGGGAGCGACGCGGCGTCCGGATGCGGCAGCCGGAGGTGGTGCCGCTGGTGCTCGCCCTGGTCGCGATCGGGTCCGTGCTGGTGCTAGCCCGGTCGAGAACTCGATCAGCCGGCAGATCGAGACCCGCGCCGACGTCGACGGCCCTGGAGGTCACCGGAGACGCCGGACGCCTTCATCGGGCTGCAGCGCCAGCTCGCGCTGCACTCGCTGGCCGACCCGACGCCCGCGGCGTGGTCGCAGCTCTGGTTCGGCTCGCACCCGACGGCGCTGACCCGGATCGCGATCGCCGAGCAGCTGCGTGACCGGCCCTGAGACGCGCCGGAGGCCGCAGACCTGGTGGTCTGCGGCCTCCGACGTCGGGGGATCTAGTTGTTCGGCAGCGTTCCGTCCCGGATGGCGTTCCGTTGTTCGCGATGCTCGTCGCACGTGTTGTTAAACATTCCGGTGATGCTGCCGCTGAACGCGAAGACAGTCACCGCAATCACGGCGGCGATGCCAGCAACCAGCAGGCCATACTCGACGGCTGAAGCGCCAGCGTCGTTGCGCTCGGACGCAGGTTCATCAGGTTTCGGAAGTACTGCAGCATTGTTGGGTCTCCCTCCCACAATTTTTCACAGCGAGGTCCCCAGTGGGTCCCTCACCCCTCCGGACCAGAGTGTGCCCACGGGCGGACTAGTCGAATCAGCGGTCCGGACCAGTTCTTCTAGTCATTTGTGACTAGGTGCGGTGTCCGGTCGGACCGACGAGAGCAGCCCGATCCGCATCGCGGTGACCAGCGCCTGGGCGCGGTTGGTCGCGCCGAGCTTCTGGTAGATGCGCGCGATGTGCGACTTCGCGGTCGACTCGCTCATGAACAGCCGCTCGCCGATCGCGGCGGTGCCGAGGCCGTCGGCGAGCAGCAGCAGCACGTCGTGCTCGCGGTCCGACAGCCGCGTGGAGTCCGGCCCCGGCGCGCCGCATCACCGCCTGGGCCAGGCCGCTGCTGATGAACGACCGCGGCGAGACGGCCGCGTGGCGGACCGCCTGCACGACCTCCTGGGCGGGCGCGTCCTTGCCGACGAAGCCGGAGGCGCCGGCCTCCATGGCGGCGAAGATCTGGTCGTCGCCGGAGTGCATGGTCAGCACGACCAGGCCGGTCCGGTCGTCGGTCCGGCGCACGGCGCGGACGATGTCGAGGCCCGGTGCCGTCGGGGAGCTGGAGGTCGGCGACGACGACGTCGGGCTGCCAGTTCCTCGATCGCGGCCAGCGCCTCGGCGACGGTCCCGGCCGTCCCGACGACGTCCAGGTCGGCCTCCAGATCGATGACCGACGCCAGGCCGCTGCGGATCAGCTCGTGGTCGTCGACGAGCAGCACGGTCGTCGGCTCGGACGGCGTCATACCGGGGTGGCCTCCTGTGGGGCGCGACCGGCGCGGCGGCCGGCGGCGGGCTGGACGGGGCGAGATGGACGGTGACGGTGGTGCCGTGCGGGTGCCGGCGCTCGATCTCGAGCTGGGCGCCGATCAGGGCCGCGCGCTCCCGCATGATGGCCAGGCCCTGGGAGTCGGCCCGGGCGGGCTGCAGCCCCCGGCCGTCGTCGCGCACGGTGATCACCGCGCGCGGCGGACGGACGTGGCAGTGGACGTCGATGGTGCCGGCGCCGGCGTGGCGCACGGCGTTGGTCACCGCCTGCTGCGCGATCCGGAAGAGCTCGGCCTCGACCTCGGGCCGCAGCCGGCGCGCCTGCTCGTCGACCGTGACGTGGATCGGGACGCCGGACGGACTCGGTGAGGCGCCGGGCCACGGTGCCGAGCGCCGCGCCCAGGCTGGCCGCGTCCTCGGTCCCGGTGCGCAGCGTGACGACCGAGCGGCGCACCTCGGCAACCACGGCGGTGATGCGCCCGCGCAGCGCGTCGATGCGCACGCGCCTGCTCGGGCGACGTCGCGACGGCCGCCAGCGCGTCGACCAGGTAGCCCAGCGACGCGATGTCCTGGGCCAGGCCGTCGTGGATCTCCCGGGCCAGCCGGTGTCGCTCGACGCGTGGTGGCCCGGTCGCGCAGCCGCCCGAAGAGCAGGGCGGTGTCGAGCTGGAGGGCGGGCAGGGCCAGCTCGGGTCCGAGGTCACGGACCCGGCGGAGCAGGCCGAAGCCGACCGGGTCGATCCGCGTCCGAGAGCCGTCCGGCGACGATGCCGGTCACGGTGCTGCCGACGGTCACCGGGAAGGCGAACGTGCCGCGCTCGGTCACGGCCCGCTCGAAGATCCGGCAGCGCAGGGCCAGGACCTCGACGTCGCGCAGGTCGGCCGCCGGGTCGGGCGACGGCGGTGACCAGCGGCGTCAGCTCGCGGTCGTTCGGGACGTAGAGCGCGAGCGCCGCGGCCGGCAGCTCGTCGCGCACCCGGTCCAGCAGCGCCGCCGCCGAGGACGGTCGGGTCGAGGCTCGAGGTCAGCCCGTCCGACACCGCGATCAGCTCGCGGACCAGGTCGCGGGCGTCGTGGTACGGCGCCAGCGGGTCCGGGTCGCGGCGCAGGGTCGTGTGCAGGAAGCTCGCGATCAGCCCGAACCCGACCCCGGCGACGCGCTGCTGACCAGCGCGCGGTCGGCGGCCTCGGTCCGGCAGGCCGGCCGCGGCCACGGTCGTGGCGAGGGCGGCCACGAAGCCGGACACGAGCGCGGCCCCCGCCCCGGGCCGCCCGCGGCGCAGCCCGGCGACGAAGGGCCCGACGGCCAGGGCGCCGACGGCGCCCGTCGAGTCGGACAGCGACAGGCCGCACGCGATGCCCACCGCCAGCGTCTCCGCGATCACCGCCGGCCCGGCGGGCACCCGGTGGTCGAGCTCGACCAGCCACACCCACGGTCCAGACGGCGCCGATCGCCAGCAGGGCGCCGACCAGCGCGGGCACGTCCCGGGTCCACAGCGCCGGCGCGAGCAGCGACGACCAGGGCGAAGGCGCGTGCCGCCGCGCCGAGGCGGACCGCCGGCCACGGCCGTGCGTCGGGCCCATCAGAACGCGTCCATGATGCTGAGCGCCGCCGGTCCGAGCACCACCACGAAGAGCGCCGGCAGGATGCAGAAGATCAGCGGGATCGTGATCTTCACGGGCACCTGCTGGGCCCGCTCCTCGGCCTTCTGGCGGCGCTTGACGCGGATCTCCGAGGACTGCACCCGCAGCACCTGGGCGATCGGGATGCCGAGCGAGTCGGCCTGCACCATCGCGCCCACGAAGGACCGCAGCTCGGGCACGTTCGACCGGGCGGCCAGGCCGCGCAGTGCGGCCGACCGGCCCTGGCCGAGCTGCATCTCGCGCAGCATCCGGGACAGCTCGTCGGCCAGCGGGCCCTCGGTGTTGTGCGCGACCTGCTGCACCGCGGCGTCGAAGCCGAGCCCGGCCTCGACGCTGATCGTCAGCAGGTCGAGGGCGTCCGGCAGGTCGCGGCGCGACCCGTTCGGCCCGGTCGTACGCACGCTGGTAGAGCAGCAGGCCGGGGGAGTAGAACCCGAGCACGGCTCCGCCGGCCGCGACGACCAGCAGCACCGGCAGCGAGAGACCGAGCAGCAGCGCCACCAGCGCGCCGCCGCCGAGCCCCAGCAGGCCGCCGAGCACGGTCCAGGTCAGCACCCGGTCCACGGTCCAGCCCGGCGGGTTGCCCGCCAGGTCGAGCCGGTGCCGGATGCGTTCGGGCGCGTCGCGAGCCGGCCAGGCGTCGGCCGAGGCCCTTGGCCCGGTCCAGGAGCGGGTCGAGGACCCGCTCGCGGAACGGCGGCTCGGCCTCCTCGACCAGCGCGGACGGGGTCGTCGACGTGGCCTCGATGAGGGCGAGCGAGCGGGCGACGCCGCGCTGGTCGGTCTCCGCGCCGAGCGCGAGCGCCAGCAGGCCGATCGCGACCGCGACGAGCAGGGCACCGAGCAGCAGGAGCATGTCAGACCTCCACCTTGACCAGGCGGGTCATCCAGAACACGCCGACGGCCAGCCAAATTGCCCCGCCGATCAGCAGGACCAGTGCCGCGCGGGTCGGAGAACAGCGGCATGACGTAGTCCCGGTTGGCCACCAGCAGGTAGAGCATGAAGACGACCGGCAGGCAGCCCAGGACCCAGGCCGAGAGCCGGCCCTCCGCGGACAGCGCGGCGACCTGGCGACGCAGGTACTCGCGCTCGCGCATGGTCGCCGCCACCGTGTCCAGCAGCTCGGCCAAGTTGCCACCGACCTCGCGCTGGATGCGGATCGCCATCACCGTCCAGGCCAGGTCCTCGCTGTCGAACCGCTCGGCGACGCCGTCCAGCGCCTCCTCGAGCGGTACGCCGAGGCGGGTCTCGACCAGGGCGCGACGGAACTCCCCGGCGACCGGGTCCGGGCCCTCCCGGGTCACCGTCTCGATGGACTGGGCGAGGGACAGGCCCGCGGCCAGCGAGCCGGAGATCAGCTGCAGGGTGTCGGGGATCGCGGCCGCGAAGGCCTTGCGCCGGCGCCCGGCGCGGAGGGCCAGGTACAGCCACGGCCCGAGCGCTCCGACGACGAGGAACAGCAGGAACAGCAGCAGGTCGCCCTCGCCCAGGAGCAGGCCGACCACCCCGGCGACCACGAGCACGGCGGTGTGCAGCAGCAGCCACTCGGCCGACCGCAGTGCGCTGCCGGCGGCCTCCAGCTGCCGGCGGATCCGCTGCTCCAGGCCGCGGTTGCTCTCGAGCACCTGGGCGGCCGCGCCCGTCGCCTGCGCGACGGCGCCGGGCCGGGCGGCGGGGTCGACGACCGCGGCGGTGTCGGCGCCGGACCCGACGTACGCGGCGATCCGCTCCTCCGGCGACACCGAGCGCACCCCGGACGAGGGCACCAGCAGCACCAGCAGGCCGAGGACGCCGAGCCCGACGGCGACCGCGCCGGCCACCAGCAGCGGGCTCATCGGCGGCGTCCCGCCGTCGCCCTCCCGGCCGGCGGCGGAGCCACCGCGAACAGTGCCGGGTCGACCTCGACGTCGGCGTACGCCAGCTTGTCGAGCAGCTTGGGTCGCAGGCCGGTCGACCGCAGCCGGCCGTCGGCGCGGTCGAGCACGAAGAGGTCCTGCAGGGTCACCACGTCGCCCTCCATCCGCTCGACCTCGGTGACGTGGGTGACCCGGCGCGAGCCGTCCTTGAAGCGGGTCTGGTGCACCACCAGGTCGAGCGCGGAGGCCATCTGCTCGCGGATCGCCCGCATCGGCAGGTCCATGCCGGCCATCAGCACCATGGTCTCGATCCGCGCGAGGGTGTCGCGGGGGCCGTTGGAGTGCACCGTGCAGATCGAGCCGTCGTGGCCGGTGTTCATCGCCTGGAGCATGTCGAGCGCGGAGGCGTCGCGGACCTCGCCCACGACGATCCGGTCGGGCCGCATCCGCAGCGCGTTGCGGACCAGGTCGCGGGTGTCGACGGCGCCGCGCCCCTCGATGTTGGGCGGGCGGGACTCGAGCCGGACCACGTGGTCCTGCTTGAGCTGGAGCTCGGCGGCGTCCTCGATCGTGACGATCCGCTCGTCGTCGGGGATGAAGGAGGACAGCACGTTGAGCGTGGTCGTCTTCCCGGCGCCGGTGCTGCCGGACACGATGATGTTCAGCCGCCCCCGGACGCAGGCGGCCAGGAAGTCCCGCGTCTCCGGCGTCAGCGTGCCGTTGTCGACCAGGTCGTCGGCACCGAGCGGGTCGGCGGCGAACTTGCGGATCGTCAGCGCGGATCCGTCGACCGCCAGCGGCGGGACGATCGCGTTGACCCGGCTGCCGTCGGGCAGGCGCGCGTCGACCATCGGGCTGGACTCGTCGACCCGGCGGCCGATGCGGGAGACGATCTTGTCGATGGTGCGCCGCAGGTGCGACTCGTCGACGAACCGGGCCGCGGTCGGCTCGAGCCGACCGGCGCGCTCCACCCAGATCCGGTCCGCGCCGTTGACCATCACCTCCGAGACCGTCGGGTCGCGCAGGAACGGCTCGATCGGGCCGTAGCCGAGGATGTCGTCGGTGATCTCCTGGGTGACCCGCGCCCGGTCGCTGTGGCTCAGCGGCCGCTCCTGGGCACCGAGCACCTCGGCCAGCACCGCGCGCACCCGCTGGTCGAGCTCGTCGTGGTCCATCTCCACGTCGTAGAGCTGGGGGCCCAGCTGCTCGAGGAGCTCGGCGTGCACCGTGCCCTTGACCTCCTCGATGCGGTCCTGCCGGCCCAGCTGCGACTTGCGGCGGCCCAGCGGGTCGTCCTTGGCGGGAGCGGGGACGGGGGAGTCCTCGGTCTCGACGGGGGCCGCGGCCCGGGCCGCGGCGAGACGGTCGGCGAGCGTCATCGGGTCACCTCCGGATCCTGAACCGCCGGCTCGGGGCGGGCCGGGGCGCGGATTCCTGCGCCTCGGTGGCGGGCCGCACCGGCTCCCCGGACAGGCGTACGGCGAGCGCGCGGATCGCCGCGCTCGACGGGTGGTCGGGCTTGCCGCTGACGATCGGGGTGCCGGCATTCGTCGAGGCCGCGATCTCCACCGACGTCGCCACCTGCACGGCGACGGTGAGGCCGAGGATGCTCTCGACCCGCTCCGGGCCGATGCCGACCTCGTCGTCGGCGCGGTTGAGCAGCAGGTGCCGGTGGCCGCGGGCGATCCCGAGCATCTCCAGGGTCTCCAGGGCGACCCGGACGTTCTTCAGGGTCGGGACGTCCAGGGTCGCCACGACCACGCACTCGTCGGTGGCGTCCAGGGCGGCCAGCGTGGGCTCGTCGAACGCCGGCGCCGTGTCGACCACCACGTAGTCGAACGACTCGCGCAGCGTCTCCAGGATCCGGGCGACCAGCGCCGGGGTGACCCGCTCGCGGACGTCGGGCTGGCTCGGTGCGGCCAGCACCATCAGCGAGTCCTGGTGGCGGGTGAGCAGCGGGGTGACCATCGAGGCGTCGAGCGAGTCCTCCGAGCCGATCGCGTGCTCGATCGAGTGCGAGGGGAACAGCTGCAGCGTGATCGCGACGTCGCCGAAGCCCAGGTCGAGGTCGACCAGGCACACGCGGCGGGCGCCGCGGTCGGCCAGCGCCAGGGCGAGGTTGACCGCCATCGTCGTCTTCCCCACGCCGCCCTTGGGGGAGAAGACGGTCACCACCCGGCCGAGATGGGTCGCGCCGGCGGGACCGCGCAGCGCGACGTACAGCTGGTGCGCCCGGCCCGCGGCGGCCGCCACGGCGTCCAGGTCGTGCTCGGGGACCACGTCGCGGGCCCCGGCCTTGATGGCGCGGGTGAGCAGCCCCGCGTCGATCGAGTCGCGGGCGAGGACGACGCTCGTGGTGGGCCGCCCGATCCGCAGCTCCTCGCAGACGGCCAGCGCGGCCTCGAGGTCCAGGTGCGGGCCGAGCAGCACGAGGTACTCCTCGGTGTGCTCGCCGAGCCAGGCGGCGAGCCGCTCGGTGGAGTCCACGCCGTGTGCGGCATCGGGCATCGCCGTCAGCAGCTCGGCGACGGTGGCGGGGTCGGGGTCGACGACGACGGGCATCTCAGCTCACCGGAAGAGGTTGTCGGCGGTGACGCCGGGGTTGCCGGCCTTGACCTTGCTGTCCCCGTTGAGGAGGGCGAACGCGAGCTCGCCGTTCGACGACGCGTAGAGGACCTTCTGGGCGTCCTTCTGCTCGACCGCCAGGGTCAGCAGCGTGCGGGGCAGCTGCTCGGGGGTCGCCGCGCCGTTCTGGTCGGTGGTCGTCGTGCCACCGGCGCGGTCGAACCGACGCCGAGGACGGTGACGCGGGGGAGGAGCAGCCGGGTGAAGGGCTGCCCGGTCGTCGGGCTGGTGCCGTTGAGGAACACCGCGACCTCGGACCCGGGCTCGAGGAAGCCGGAGACGCGCGCGGCGTCGGTGAGGTTGACGGAGACGGCCATCTTGCCCGGCGGGATCGGCAGCGACGCGGCGGCGTCGCGCGCGGACCCGAACTTCGAGGCGATCAGCTGCTCGCCCGGGTAGATCGCCACGAGCGCGACCTGGCCGTCGAGCGCGCCGACGCCGTGTGCCGCGCCGTCGAGCACGTCGTCGCGCGCCACCGGCGCGGTGCCGACCTTGCCGGCCGCCGCCGCCTGCTCGACCGTCTCCCCGGCCGCGATCGGCTGGGTGGCGACGAGCACCTCGACGCCGGCGTACTTGGCCTCGGCGCGCTGGTCGGCGCCGCGGGCGTACACCAGCACGAGCGCGACCCCGAGCACGGCGACCACCGCCGCCGCCACGATCAGCAAACGTCGTCGATCCACACCGGCCCTCCCCTTCCGATGGCGAGCCCGGACCCTCCGCCCCCGTGAGTCCGGCCATCAGGACCATATGCGAGGAACGCCACTTTCAAACGCATCGGAAGCGATTTCGGACGACACCGGACCGTGACCAGACCAGTCGCGACTGTGACCCCGTCGAACGGGGTCAGGGGCCCTGTCGGTCAGGAGCCGTAGAGCGCGGCGACGTCGTCGCTGAACTCGCGCATCACGACGTTGCGCTTGAGCTTCAGGCTCGGGGTGAGCTGGCCGCCCTCCTCGGTCCACTCGTCGGGGAGGATCCGGAACTTGCGGATCGACTCGGCCTTGGAGACCGCCTTGTTGGCGTCGTCGACCGCGCGCCTGGATCTCGGCGCGCAGGTCCGGGTCGTCGACCAGGTCGGCGACCGAGCCGGTCTTGCCGTGCTGCTCGGCCCAGGTCGGGAGCGACTCGGGGTCGAGGGTGACCAGCGCGGCGATGAACGGCTGGCCGTCGCCGACCACCATGCACTGGCTCGACCAGCGGGTGCGCCCGGAGCCGGTCCTCGAGGACCGCCGGGGCGACGTTCTTGCCGCCCGCGGTCACGAGGATCTCCTTCTTGCGGCCGGTGATCCGCACGAAGCCCTCGTCGTCGACCTCGCCGACGTCGCCGGTGTGGAACCAGCCGTCGCCGCTCGCAGCGACCTCGGCGGTGGCCTCCTCGTTGTGCCAGTAGCCGGCGAAGACCTGGCCGCCGCGGAACAGCAGCTCGCCGTCGTCGGCGACCCGGACCGCGGTGCCGCGGCAGCGGCCGGCCCACGGTGCCGATCTTGGTGCGCGTCCGGGCAGGTTGACGGTGAGCGCGGCGGTGGTCTCGGTGAGGCCGTAGCCCTCGAGCACGGTCAGGCCGATGCCGCGGTAGAAGTGGCCGAGCCGGTCGCCGAGCGGCGCGCCGCCGGAGACGGCGTACAGGCAGTGCCCGCCGAGCGCCGCGCGCAGCTTGGCCGTAGACCAGCCGGTGGAAGACGGCGTGCCGGGCGCGCACGGCGCAGCGAGGGCCGGCCCCTGTCGAGGCCGCGGGAGTAGGCGATCGCGGTCTCGGCGGCCCGGTCGAAGATCCGGCCGCGGCCGTCGGCGGTCGCCCGCTGCGAGGCGGTGTTGAAGACCTTCTCGAAGACCCGGGGCACGGCGAGGATGAACGTCGGCCGGAACGCCTGCAGGTCCGGCGAGCAGGTTCTTGATGTCGGCGCTGTGGCCGAGCCGGGTGCGCGACTTGATGGCGCCCGACCTGGATGATCCGGGCGAAGACGTGGGCCAGCGGCAGGAAGAGCAGGGTCGAGGCGTCCTCGGTGCTCGAACAGCTCGGTGCAGCTCGTCGACGGCGACGCCGAGCTCGAACATGAAGTTGCCGTGGGTGAGCATGCAGCCCTTGGGGCGCCCGGTGGTGCCCGAGGTGTAGATCAGGGTGGCCAGGTCCAGCGGGGTCGGCCGACGTACGCCGCTTCTCGAGCTCCTCGTCGGCGATGTCGTCGCCCAGCCGAGTCAGCGCGTCGACCGCGTTGTCGGCGATCGACCAGACGTGGTTGAGCTGGTCGAGGTCGCCGCGGACCTCGGTGACCCGCGCCAGGTGGTCGGGCGTCTCGGCCACCACGGCCCGGGCCCCGGAGTCGCGCGAGGATCCAGGCGATCTGCTCGGCCGAGGAGGTCTCGTAGACCGGCACGGTCACCGCGCCGGCGAACCAGATGGCGTAGTCGAGCAGCGTCCACTCGTAGCGGGTCTTGGAGATCAGGGCGACCCGGTCGCCGGCCTCGATCCCGGCGGCGATCAGGCCCTTGGCGACCGCGCTGCACCTCGGCCAGGAACTGCGCCGCGGTGACGTCCTCCCACCGGCCGCTCGACCCGCCGGCTGAACACGACCGCCGTCGGCGGCCTCGCGGGCGTTGGTCACGACGTCGTCGGTGAGGTTGCCCGTGCGCGGGGATCTCGATCGTCAGCGGGCGTGGAGAACTCACGCACGGATGCCTCCTCAAGGCGCTGTGGTCCGACCTGCCGTCGCGGGCGACGGCGGGGTGCTGCGCTGCCGGCGAGACCGTGCGGTCGTCGGGTGACGGTTACCGCCGCGTCGACCAGCGCCGTGGATCCGAGCAACGTACTCCGGGCCCGATGGCCGAGCAGACCACGTCCTCGATCGTCATCGAGGCCGGCGCCCGCCGAGGTCATGGGCGTGATCGCCGACTTCGCGGCCTACCCGCAGTGGGCCAAGGGCGTCACCACAGCCGACATCGTCGCATCCGCGAGTCCGGACGGCCGCGGCCGACCGCAGGTCTTCTTCGCGCTCGACGTCTCGCCCGATCAAGGACGAGTACACCCTGGCCTACGAGTGGGAGGGCGACCTCGCGGTCACCTGGACGCTGGTCGAGGGCAAGATGCTGCGCGCCCTCGACGGCGCCTACCTCCTGCGCGAGCTCGGCAACGGGGCGACCGAGGTGACCTACCGGCTGGCCCTCGACGTCTCCATCCCGCTGATCGGCATGCTCAAGCGCAAGGGGGAGAAGATCCTCATCGACACCGCGCTCAAGGGCCTGAAGAAGCGCGTCGAGTCGCTGGCCTGACCGGCCGGCACGCCACGTGCGCATCCTCCTGTTCACCGGCAAGGGCGGCGTCGGCAAGTCGACCGTCGCCGCCGGCACCGCTGCGCTGGCGGCCGCCGCCGGCCTGCGCACGCTGGTGCTGTCCACCGACGCGGCCCACTCCCTCGCCGACGCGTTCGGCTGCCGCCCGGCGCGATCGGCGCCGAGCCGACCCAGGTGGACGACCACCTCTTCGTCCAGCAGGTCGACGCCCAGCTCCGCTTCGAGCAGTCCTGGGCCGACATCCAGCGCTACCTGCTCTCGGTGCTCGACGTCGCCGGGCGTCGACCCGGTCGCGGCCGAGGAGCTGACCGTGATCCCGGGCGCCGAGGAGGTGCTCGCGCTGCTCGAGCTGCGGCTGCACGCGCTCTCCGGTGCGCTGGGACGTGATCGTGGTCGACTGCGCCCCGACCGGCGGAGACGCTGCGGCTGCTGGCGCTGCCCGAGGCGCTCGGCTGGTACATGAACCGGGTGTTCCCGGTCGAGCGCGGCGTGGTCAAGGCGCTGCGGCCGGTGCTGAGCCGGGCCGCCGGCGTCCCGATGCCCGGGGACACCGTCTTCGACGCGGTGGAGCGGCTGCACGCCGAGCTCGACGAGGTCCGCGCCCTGCTGAGCGGGCCCGGACGCCAGCGTGCGGCTGGTGCTGACCCCCGAGAGCGTCGTGCTCGCCGAGGCCCGGCGCTCCTACACCACGCTGTCGCTGTTCGGCTACCGCGTCGACGGGGTGGTCGCCAACCGGGTCTTCCCCGCCGACGGCGCCGACGACTGGCGCGCCGGCTGGGTCGCGGCCCAGGACGACGGTGCTGAGCCGGGTGGACGAGTCCTTCGCCGGCCTGCCGATGTGGCGCTCGGTGTACCGCCCCGCCGAGCCGGTCGGGCGTCGACGCTGTGCCGAGCTGGCCCGCGAGCTGTACGCCGGCGGACGACCCGCTCGCGAGCCCCGGGCCCGACGGCGCCGTTCCGGATCCGGCGCACCGGGCGGGGGCGTGCTGCGGCTGGCGCTGCCCCTCGTCACCCGGGCCGAGGTCGACCTGGCCCGCAATGGCGACGAGCTGGTCGTGACCGTGGGGTCGTATCGTCGTCTGCTCACGCTCCCGTCCGGGCTGGCGCGCTACCGCGTGGCCGGCGCCCGGGTGGAGGAGGGGGAGCTGCAGGTGCGGTTCGTCGAGGACCCCGAGGACGAGGCTGGGAGGTGACGTCGAGCCAGGACGGACCGGGACGCCGGACGACGAGCCGGCGGCAGGACCGACGAGCGCGCCGACGAGGTCGGCAGCGTCGGTCGGAGGAGGCCGCCAAGCTGCTCGGCGCGCTGTCGGACTGGGCCCGCGACCGGCTCGGACTCGGCACCGGGCTGCCGGGTGGCCGACCGCGGCCGCGGCCGCCTGCGGGCGGCGAGCACCTGGCGACCGGCGCGCGCCGAGTGCACCTACTGCCCGATCTGCCGGACCGTGCACGTGCGTGCGCGCAGACGAGCCCGGAGGTGCGCGCCCACCTGGCCGTGGCCGCGACCTCCTTGCTGCAGGCCGCGGCGGGCCTCCTGGCGACGGCCGTGCCCGAGCACGCCGGCCGCCGGCGGGGTCGAGCACATCGACCTCGAGGACCTGCCCGATGAGGACAGCGACGCTGGCCGGAGGACACTGACCCGAGGACCCCGAGGACGAGAGAGATGAGCCTGGCCTGCGGGATCGACGTCGGCGGCACCAAGATCGCCGGCGGCGTGGTCGACGAGGACGGCACGATCCTCGAGGAGCTGCGCGTCGAGTCGCCGGCGACCGACGCGGAGGCGATCGAGGAGGCCATCGCCGGCCTGGTGACCGAGCTCCGCTCGCGGCACGACATCGAGACCGTCGGGCGTCGGGCGGCCGGGCTACGTCGACAAGGCGCGCGCCGTCGTGCTGTTCGCGCCCGAACGTGGCGTGGCGCAACGAGGACCTCAAGGGCGAGCTGGAGAAGCGCGTCGACCTGCCGGTCGTGATCGAGAACGACGCGAACGCCGCCGCGTGGGGCGAGTTCCGGTACGGCGCGGCGTCCGACGCCCAGGACCTGCTGCTGGTCACCGTCGGCACCGGTGTCGGCGGCGGGCTGGTGCTCGACGGCGAGGTCTACCGCGGCGCCAACGGCGTCGGCGCGGAGATCGGCCACATGCGGGTCGTCCCGAACGGCATCCTGTGCGGCTGCGGCAAGCACGGCTGCTTCGAGCAGTACGCCTCCGGCTCCGCGCTGGTGCGCGAGGCGCGGGCGCTGGCGCTCAGCGGCGCGCAGATCGCCCAGGGCATGCTGCGCGCGTGCGGGCGGCGACCTCACGAGGATCACCGGGCCGCTGATCACCGAGGCCGCCCGCGACGGTGACGCCGGCGCGACCCAGCAGCTGGCCGAGCTCGGCCGGTGGCTGGGGGAGGGCATCGCGTCGCTGACCGAGATCCTCGACCCCGAGGTGGTGGTCATCGGCGGCGGCGTCAGCGAGGCCGACGAGCTGCTGCTCGACCCGACCCGGGCCGCGTTCGCCGGGCAGCTGGTCGGGCGCGGCTTCCGGCCGATCCCGGAGATCCGCAAGGCGCAGCTGGGCAACCTGGCCGGCCTGATCGGCGCCGCGGACCTGTCCCGGCGTTGACGTCCGACCCGGGGGCCGCGGCCGTCGACCTGCTCGCCGAGCTGGTCGGCATCGACAGCGTGAACCCGGGGCTCGTGCCCGGGGCCGCCGGGGAGTCAGGGATCGTCGAGCAGCTGCGGTGCCCGGCTGGCGGCGTGCCGGGTTCGCCACCACGGTCGTCCCGGCGGCCGGTCGCGAGGACCGGCCGAGCCTGGTCGCCGTGCCGCCCGGTGCCGACGAGCGGCCGACGGTCGTGCTGAACGGGCACCTGGACACGGTCGGGGTCACGGGCATGCCGGAGCCGTTCACGGCGCGGGTCGACGGCGACCGGCTGCTCGGCGCGGCGCGGCCGACATGAAGGGCGGCGTCGCCGCGCTCGTCGTCGCGGCCGAGCGCCTGGTCGCGGCGGGGGCCCCGGTGCGGCCCGGTGCTCGCCCTGGTCGCCGACGAGGAGGACGCCAGCCTCGGCAGCGAGGCCGTGATCGCCGCGCTGCCCGGGCTCGGGAGTCCGACCCGGACGCCTGCCTGATCGCCGAGCCGACCGACCTGGCGTTGGGCCGGTCGCTGCGCGGGTTCGCGGTCGTCCGGGTGACGTTCGCCGGGCGCGCCGCGCACAGCTCGCAGGCGGAGCTGGGCGTCAACGCCGTCACCCACCTCGGGCGGCTGCTGCACGCGGTCGACGCCCGGGCGCAGGAGGTCCGGGCCACCGGCGGCGACCTGATGGTCACCGTCGCGCGCGGCGGCGAGTCGGCGTTCGTGGTTCCCGACCACGCCGAGTGCCTCGTCGAGGTGCGCACCAGCCCGGACCGCTCCAGCGCCGACGCGCTCGCCGAGGTGCCGCGCTGCTCGACCCGGCGTGGGACGCCGGGCGCGAGCTGGTCGTCCACCGCGACGGCTGGCGCCTCGACGACGAGGGCCCGGCCGCCGACCTCGCGCGCCGGCTCGGCGCGGCGCTCGGCACCGGGCCGACCTTCGACGCGCCGTACTGGATGGAGGCGCCGCTGTGGCAGGCGGTCTGCCCGACCCTGGTGTGCGGACCCTCCGGCGGCGGCCTGCACGCGGTCGACGAGTGGGTCGACCTGCGCCAGGTCCGCGCCCTGACGAGCGCCCTCGTCAGCCGTGCTGAGCCAGCTGGAGTCCCGATGCCGACTGACCCGCGCGGGCTCCGCGCCGACGCACCGCTGCTGGATGCCTGGCTGCGCTTCCGCGAGCAGCCGCCGACGCCGTTCACCATCCCCGGCCACAAGCAGCGCACCGACCTGGTCGGTGACGTGGTCGCGGGTGACGTCCCGCTCTACGCCGGCCTCGACACGATGAAGCTCACCACCGGCGTGCTGGCCGACGCCGAGGCGCGCGCCGCGCGACTGTGGGGCGCGGACTTCTGCCGCTTCTCCACCGGTGGCGCCACCCACGCCAACCAGGCCGTCGCGCTCGCGGTGGCCGGCGACGGCGACACGGTGATCGTGAGCCGGACCCTGCACCGCTCGCTCCTGCTCGGGCTGGTGCTGGCCGGGCTGACCCGGTCTGGGTGCGGCCCGAGGTCGACCCGGCCACCGGGCTCCCCGCTGGGCGTCGCCCCGGCGACGGTGCGCGACGCGCCCTGGCCGACCACCCGCGAGGCGCGGGCGGTGTTCGTCGGCGACCCGTCGTACGTCGGCACCGTGGGCGACGTCGCGGGGCTGGCCGACGCCGCGCACGAGCACGGCGTACCGCTCGTCGTCGACGCCGCGTGGGCCGCGCACTTCGGCTTCCACCCCGAGCTGCCGCGCCACCCGCTGCAGCTCGGCGCCGACGTGATGGTCACCAGCGCCCACAAGACGCTGCCCGCCTGGAGCCAGGCGGCGCTCGTGCTGGCCCGCACCGAGCGCGTCGACCCGGCCCGGCTCGACGCCGGCGTCGAGGCGACCGCGACCACCAGCCCGGCGGGCGCGATCCTCGCCAGCACCGACGCCGCCCGCGCCCTGCTCGAGCGCGACGGCGAGGAGCTGCTCGGCGACGCGATCGCCGCGACCCGCGCGGCGCGCGAACGACTGCGCGGCGATCGACGGTCTCACCGTGCTCGACGGGCCGACCGTGGACCCGCTCAAGCTCACCCTCGTCCTGGCGGGCACCGGCGCCGACGGCAACGCCGTCGAGCAGGACCTGCTGGCGGCCGGCCTCCCGGTCGAGTCCGCCGACCGGGACGTCCTCGTCGCCGTCGTCTCGCTCGCCGACACCGCGGAGTCGCTCGGCGACGCTGACCGAGGCCGCGATCACGCGTCCGTCGAGCGCCACCGCGGCGACGCCACGGCCGGTCGTCGGCCCGGCCGCCTACCGCGTCGACCCGGTCACCGCCGTCCCGCCGCGGCAGGCGTTCTTCGCCGCAGCCGAGACGGTCCCCTCGACCGGGCCGTCGGCCGGGTCAGCGCCGAGCTGGTCGCGCCCTACCCGCCCGGCATCCCGGTGCTCGCCCCCGGCGAGCGGATCACCGACGCAGACGCTCGCCGCGCTCGAGCAGGCCCGCCGGCGCCGGCGTCCGGATCGCCTACGCCGCCGACCCCACCCTGGCCACCCTGCGGGTGACCACGCCCTGAAGGTCAGCACTCACGCCGGGACGTCATGCGGACGGTGTCACCCCTCGCTCCGTCCGCATGACGTCCTGCGGCCGCGCCACGAAGGAACATGGAGGACCGCGGCCCCGAGTACCATCAGCGGATGCCAGCGCACGATGACCGCACTCGCGAGGTGAAGCCCGAGCGGGATTACCGCAGGCTCCCGCCCAGCGTGCGGCTGGACGACACCATCGCCAGTGTCGACGCGGACCCGGTTCCGGACCCGCAGGAGGGGCGCAACGTCGACCAGCATCGGGCCTTGCGCGACGATTGATCCGGCCCGTGCAGGTGCCGCAATGACCCAGCGTCGGTCTAGGTTCGTCGGTGGAAGGTGACGTCGCCGTTGGCGTGGTAGTTCGTCTGATAGCGGGCGTCGTGGGCGCGTTGGTGGTGCCAGCCGCAGAGCAGGATGCCGTTGACCAGGTCGGTGCGGCCGCCGTCGACCCAGCGGGTCTGGTGGTGGGCGTGGAGTCCGGTGGTGCGGTCGCAGCCTTCGGCCTTGCAGCCGCTGTCGCGGACCAGCAGCAGGACGCGCTGGGGTTCGGTGAAGTAGCGGGCTTTGCGGCCGATGTCGATGGGTTGGGAGGGCCCGTCGAGGACCACGGGGATCAGGCCCGGCCTCGCAGGCCAGGCGGCGGGCCATGGCGGGGGAGATCTTCTCCCCGGTGTCGAGCACGCCGGCCTTCTCGAGGCGTCCCATCAGGGTGTCGACGTCGATGAGGACCACCATGGTCGCGGACACGCCGCCGGTGTCGGGGAGCTGGTCGGCGGGGTACCGCTCGATGAACTCGCACAACGCCCGACCGAGTGCTTCGGGGGTCGGCTTCGCGCCGAATCCCTCGCTGTTCCCGGCGCCCTTGGTGGCGTGCTGGTGCTTGGGGGCGGCGATCGCGGCCAGCATCTTCCGCAACGCGGCGCCGTGGACGGTGGGCAGGGTGAAGGTGCCGCGGGTCTTGCCGTGCCCGTCGTCGTACATGGTCAGGTGACACGCCCGCGCGGCGGCGGCTTCTTCGGCCTCCAACAGCGCGGCTTCGCGGGCGTCGGCCTCGTCGGGGGCGATGACCTCGAACAGGTGCTTGCCGCACCGGGTCAGGGCGGCGGCGTCGTGGTCGCGGGCGAGGTCGAGCAGGTGCCGTTCGGCCTTCGCTACCAGCGCGGGGTCGAGGGTCTCGGGGAGCTTGGCCAGGGCGTGATGATCGCCCGGACCTGAGCCACGCAGACGTCACCGGCCGCGAGGGCGTCGCGGATCGCCGGACGGGCCTCGAGGTCATGACCCAGGGCCATGGTCGACTTCGCCGCGCCGTGGGTCTGCCGGGTGGCGTGGGCCAGCCACGCCGCGGTGCTGGACGCGGCGACGTCGTCACCGACGCCGACGAACTCCGCGTGCGCAGCCACCCGGGCCTTCGAGCTCCGCGAGCCGGGACGCCGCACGCTCCAGCGCGACCAGGGTCTGGCCGGTCTCGGTGGCGTCCATCGACCACACCGACGCATCCGCCACCTGGTCCAGCTCGGCGTGCAGGTGCGCGGTCGCGACAGCCACCGGGTGCCGGGGGGGTGTCGCGGTCGGGCCATGGATCAACCCAATCAGGGGCCACCGACAGTCACCCCTGCTCAGAGCCGGTCTGTCTCATTCTGCGAGACGCTTTTCAAAAGAATTTTCGCGTCCGATTTTCCGGCGCGGCGCGGCGGTCCGAAGTGGAGGCCTCGGCGGTGGGGTGGTTTCGAGGCTCGTCGCTGGCGCTCCTCGCACCTCAACCACCGTGGAGCCGTGGGCCGGGAGGCGGCCGCGACCATCCGCCCGGCGTACCCGCCTCGCTGCCTGTCGGCGCGCAACCGTCCACGGCCCGCAAGCCGCCGACAGCCGGCGGCGCGCCTTCCTCGACCACCGCGTCTGGTCGAATAGCCCCGTGGCTCTCTTCATCGGCGTGGACATCGGCGGGACCAAGGTGCTGGCCGCGGCGGTGTCGTCGACGGGGCGCGTGCTCCGGACGGCTCGTCGGACCACGCCCGGGCGGCGGGTCGAGGCCCGGCTGGTCGAGGACGCGCTCACCGACGCGGTCGAGGAGATCGCCGGCGTACGCCGGCCGTCGGCGATCGGCATCGCCGCCGCGGGGTTCGTGGACGCCCAGGGGGAGCGGGTGCGGTTCGCGCCGCACCTGCCCTGGCGCGACGAGGGGGTGCGCGCCCGGCTGGCCGAGCGCTGGAGCTCGCCGGTGGTGCTGGACAACGACGCGAACTGCGCGGCGCGCGCCGAGGTCGTGTTCGGCGCCGTCGGGGAACGCCGAGGACGCGCTGGTCATCACGCTCGGCACCGGCATCGGCGGCGCGGTCGTGCTCGACGGTGCCGTGCACCGGGGCTACAACGGCATGGCCGGCGAGTTCGGCCACATGCAGGTCGTACCGGACGGCCGGGAGTGCGAGTGCGGTGGGACCGGCTGCTGGGAGCAGTACTGCAGCGGCAAGGCGCTGGCCCGGTTCGTCCGCGAGGCGGGCGGCCCCGAGGACCTGACCGGCGCCGAGGTGATGGAGGCCGCCCACGCCGGCGACCCGCTCGCGCTGGCCGCGTTCGAGTCGGTCGGCACCTGGCTGGGCGTGGGTACGGCGAACCTGGTCGCGGCGTTCGACCCCGAGATCGTGGTGGTCGGCGGCGGTCCGTCGATCGCCGACGACCTGCTGCTGGAGCCCGCCCGCGCGGCGCTGCGCCAGTCGCTGGTCGGCGCGCCCCACCGCACCGTGCCGCCGGTGGTCCGCGCCGCGCTCGGCCCCGAGGCCGGCGCGATCGGCGCGGCGTACCTGGCCCGGCAGACCTTCAGGAACGCCGGTACTCGGGCACGAGCTCGACTGCAAGCTGCTCGAGGAACAGCCCGACATCGGTGACGATGCCGCGGGCCTGCGAGGACCCGCGGTCGGCGAGCTTGGTGACCGTCGCGGGGTTGATGTCCACGCAGACCAGCGGGATCGACGCCGGCAGGATGTTGCCGGTCGCGACCGAGTGCAGCATGGTCGCGACCATCAGGCAGAAGCCGACGCCCTCGAGCTGGGCGCGCATCGCGCGCTGGCCGTCGATCACGTCGGTGTAGACGTCCGGGAGCGGGCCGTCGTCACGGACGGACCCGACGAGGACGAACTCCTTGCCCTGGGTGACCAGCGCGTGCATGATCCCGCCGGTCAGGACGCCGCTCTCGACGGCGGCGCGGATCGAGCCCTCCTTGCGGATCGTGTTCAGGGCCCGGATGTGGTGCTCGTGGCCGTGCTCGACGCCGCGCCCCATCGCCAGGTCGATGCCCAGGCTGGTGCCGTACAGCGCGGACTCGATGTCGTGGGTGGCCAGCGCGTTGCCGGCGAACAGCACGTCGACGTACCCGGCGTTCACCATCGCGACCATGGCCGGCGCGGCGCCGGTGTGGACGACGCCGGGGCCGCCGACCCAGAGCACCTTCTTGCCCGCCGCCTTGGCCTCGCGCATGCCGTCGGCGACCTGGCGGACCAGCACCGCCTGCGGCTTCTCGGAGGAGACCTCGGACTCCATGAACCCGAAGGCGCCGGCCGTCTCGTCCGGCGCCGGGATGGTGACCTTGATGCCGGAGGCGCCGGTGATCACGAGCATGCCCTCGCGGACGTCGGACATCGGCAGCGTGTAGACCCGGCTCGGGCGGCCGTCGGCGTCGCGCTCGAGGATCAGCCCGCAGTCCATCTCGGGGTTCTCGACCTCGAGCCAGGTGCCGTCGATGCGGACGCGGGTGTCGAGGTTGGTGGTCGAGTAGAACGCGTCGGGGAACACGCCGTCGCGGTCGGCCGCGGCCACGGTCGCCTCACCGGGGTCGACCTGGTTCACGCCGCGGGTCTGCAGCCGCATCAGCAGCCGCTGGAGCGACTCGCCGTCGTCGGTGATCACCGTGATCACCGCGTGCGACGGGTCATCGGTCTCCCGGCCGACGTCGAAGCGGTCGATCGAGTAGTCACCGCCGTACTCGCGGATGTCGTCCAGGACGCGCGACAGGATGCCGTGGTCCATCAGGTGCCCGGTGATCTCGACGGTCTCGTTGGCGCTCACGTGGGCACGATAGGCCACGAGAGGTACGCCGTCGCGTCGCCCCGCGACACGCAGGCGTCAGACCTGGGCGCCGTCGTCCCAGGGGTCGCGGGGCTCGCGGGGCATCTTGACCACGAGGTACAGGAACCCGCCGACGAAGGCCCCGACCAGCAGGTAGCCCAGCCACGTCGGGATGCCGATCGAGAAGATCAGGGCGCACAGGAGGACGACCGGCGAGCCGAGGACGCCCACCCAGGCGATCATCCGGTCCGGCTCGACCCGGGGGAGCGGAGGCGGAGGCGGGGGCACGAAGCCCTCCTCCTCGGGCTCGTCGAGGTCCTCGACGGCGTCCTCCGCGTCGTCGGCGACGTAGGGGTCGTCCTCGCTCTCGGCGGGGAAGGCGCGCAGGTCACCGAACCGGCCGCCGAACGGCGCATCCGACGTCGCCGGCGGCGGGTCGTCGAGGCTCCGGCCGGTCGCCGTAGTTCTCCACGATGGCGCGCCAGGCCCGGTCCTCGGCCTCGTCGTCGTGGTGGTCGGGCTGCACACGTCGAGGGTATGCCCCGCCGGGTTACGAAGCCGAAGTCACCCGCGCGACGAAGGCGGCGCTCTGGTCCTGAAGATCAGCTCGGCGTCGTGGTCGAGCGTCGCGACGTGGTAGCTGGACTCGAGCCGCACCATCGTGACCTCTCCGGGACACCCGGCTGGTGATCAGCGGCTCGGACGCCTCGTCGACGACGTGGTCCTCGGTCGAGCGGAAGTAGAGCAGCGGCGCGGTGACCTTCGGCAGGTCCGCGACGAGGCCCGGCCACGCCTGCATCATCGAGTGGACGGCCTTCAGCGGCGTGCGGGTGTAGCCGTGCTCCTCGACATCGGGCTTCTTGATGTCGTTGGCGATGCCCGGGAACGACGGGACGAGGTGCTTGAGCACCGGCAGCAGCTTCACGTCGAGGCGCTTGGTCGCCACGGCCGGGTTGACGACCATCACGCCCGCGATGTCCGCGGCCCGGTCGCGCGGCCAGCCGCAGCACGAGCGCGCCGCCCATGGACAGCCCGCCCACGACCACCGCGTCGGTGGTGGCGCGGCAGCCGGTCGAAGGCCGCGGTCGGCCTCGCCGTACCAGTCGGCCCACCGGTGCTGGTTCAGCTCCTGCCAGGGGTGCCGTGGCCGGGCAGGCGCGGCACCTCCACGGCGTACCCCCGGTCGGCGAGGTACTCGCCCCACGGCGTCATCGAGGCGGGCTGGCCGGTGAAGCCGTGGCTGAGCAGGACGCCGATCGAGCGGCCGCCGGTGAGGTCGGGGCGCGCCGGCGCAGCGAGACGGCGACGGCGAGGGGGTGGATCGTCATGCGGCGCGATTGTGCACCCCCGGGCCATCCTCGGACTGGGGTATGGGTAACTGCGGACGCAGGGTCTAGGCTTCCCCGTCGAAGGCTGGTCTCGGGATCGCGTCGCGGAGGTGTCGGTGTTCTACTGGTTCCTGAAGTGGATCGCCCTCGGCCCGTGGCTGCGGGTCGTCTTCCGCCCGCGGGTGTACGGCGCCGAGAACGTGCCCCTCGAGGGCCCGGCGATCCTGGCCAGCAACCACCTGTCGTACGCCGACTGGCTGTTCATGCCGCTCACCCTGCCCCGGCGGGTGACGTTCGTGGCCAAGGCCGAGTACTTCACGGCACCGGCCTCAAGGGCTGGCTGCAGCGCACGTTCTTCAAGGGCTCGGGCCAGGTCCCGATCGACCGGTCCGGCGGCAGCGCGTCGGAGGGCGCGATCATCTCCGCGAAGCGGCTGCTCGACGAGGGCGAGCTGTTCGGGATCTACCCGGAGGGCACCCGCTCCCACGACGGCCGGCTCTACCGCGGCAAGGTCGGCGTCGCCCGGCTGGCGCTGGAGTCCAAGGTGCCGGTGATCCCGGTCGCGGTCGTCGGCACCGACGTGGTCGCGCCGCCCGGCAAGAAGTTCGGCCGCTTCACCCGGCCCGTCGTCCGCTTCGGCAAGCCGCTGGACTTCTCGCCGCTACGAGGGCATGGAGAACGACCGCTACATCCTGCGCTCGATCACCGACGAGATCATGTACGAGATCATGCGCCTCTCCGGCCAGGAGTACGTCGACATGTACGCCTCCCGCGCCAAGGAGGAGGCGAAGAAGGCCGAGAAGGACGCCGGCCGCGAGGCCGACGACGCCCCGCTCGCCTCTTGACCATCCACTCGACGCACCCGTTCGCGGATCCTGACCCGGATCCGGTACGCCGCTTCCGCGGCCGGCTGGGCGGTGCGGTCGCGCTCGTCACCGCCGGTGACGCCGCGGGTCGCGCCGGACTCACGGTGAGCTCCCTGATGGTCGCGAACGGCGAACCGGCCCGGATCCTGGCGCTCGTCGACCCGGACAGCGACCTCGCCGACACCGTGGCGCGCACCGGCCGGGCCGTCGTGCAGCTGCTGTCGTGGTCGCACCGCGACCTCGCCGAGGCGTTCGCCGGCACCGCGCCGGCACCGGGCGGCCCGTTCCGCACCGGCGCCTTCGAGGACACCGGCTGGGGGCCGCGGCTCGCCGACGCGCCGACCTGGGCGAGCGTGTCCGTCGAGTCCGCCGCGAGCGTCGGCTGGTCGACCCTGCTCACGCTCGTGGTCGAGGAGCTCACGGTCGGCGACGACGACGAGCCGCTCGTGCACCGCCGCGGCCGCTACGTCAGGCCCGACCGGTGACGACCCGGCCGGCGGGGCCGCGCGCGTGAGCGCCACGTCGGCGTACCTCCGCCGCCTCGGCATCGACGTCGCGCCGCCACCGACCCTCGACACGCTGCTCCTGATCCACCGGCGCCACCTCGAGCGGGTGCCGTACGAGAACCTGCTCACGGTGCTCGGCCGGCCGCCGTCGGTCGACGCCACGGCGTCCCTGGAGCGGGTCGGCGAGCTCGGCCGCGCGGGGTACTGCTTCCACCACAACGGGGCGCTCGAGCTGGTGCTGCGCGAGCTCGGCTTCGACGTGACCCGCCGGCACGGCCACGTGTGGAGCGACGAGACGGACCGGTCCGAGACCTTCCTCAACCACCTGGTGCTGCATGTGGCCGGTCTCCCGACGGACGCCAACCCGGGCGGTGAGTGGTGGGTCGACGTCGGCCTCGGCGACGCGTTCCGCGACCCGTTGCCACTGGTGGCGGGGGAGCAGCACCAGGACGGGTTCAGGTACGTCATCGACGAGGTCCGTCCGGACGGCTGGTCGTTCCGCCACGACGCCGGCGGCAGCTTCACCGGGGTCGAGGTGACGTCCCTGGCGACCGACCCGGTCGCCGTACTCGCCTCCCACGCCGAGCTGTCCGCGCCGGGGACCGGCCGGTTCTCGAGGCTGCTCGTCGTCCAGCGGCGGTACGCCGGGGGCATGGCCACGCTGCGCGGCTGCCTGCTCAGCCGGACCGGTGGTGGCGCGGCGGTCGAGACCGAGCTGTCGACCTGGGAGGCCTGGCGGGCCGCGCTCGACGACCTGCACCTGCCGGTCGGCGACGTCGACGAGGACGAGCTCCGCGAGCTCCACGACAAGACCTGGGCGGCGCACCTGGAGTGGCGGAACTCCTAGGATCTCCCGCATGGCCGAGCCGTCCACCGATCTCCTGGGCATCGCGGACGAGCTCTACGGCCTGCCGCTGTCCGACTTCACCCCGGCGCGGGACGCGAGGGCCAAGGAGCTCAAGGGCACCGAGCTGGGCAAGCGGGTCAAGGCGCTCAAGAAGCCGTCGATGGCGGCGTGGGTGGTCAACCTCCTGGTGCGCCGCGAGACCGAGCAGGTCGAGCAGGTGCTGACCGTCGGGGCGGCCCTGCGGGAGGCGCAGGCGTCGATGTCGGCCGACGAGCTCCGGACGCTGACCCGGCAGCGGCGCCAGCTCACGGCCGCGGTGACGACGCAGGCCCGGCGGACGGCCCGCGAGGAGGCCGCCAAGGTCACCGACGCGGTCGCCGAGCAGGTCGAGGCGACCCTGACGGCGGCGATGGTCGACGAGCAGTGCGGGCTCGCGGTGCGCAGCGGGATGCTGGTCGCCGCCCTGGCGACCACGGGCCTCGAGCCGGCCGACGTCGCAGGTGCCGTCGCCGTGCCCGAGGCGCTCGGGTTCAGCGCGACCGCCCGCGAGGCTGCGCCGCTGCCCCGCCCCGAGCTGACGGTCGTGCCCGACCCCGAGGCCGGCCGGAAGGCGGTCGCGGCCGCCGAGGAGGCGCTGGCCGCCGCCGAGGCGGAACTCGCCGACGCCAGCGGGGAGCACGACCGGGCGAAGGCGGCGTACGACGAGCTCGCCGCGCGCAGCCTGCAGATCCAGGCCGAGATCGACGAGCTGCGCGGCCGGATCGCGCAGCTGGAGTCCGACGCCGAGGAGCGTCGACGACGAGCTCTCCGATGCCGACGACACGCGCAACGAGGCGCAGGAGGTGCTGCGGGAGGCCACGGAGGAGCGCGGACCGGGCCGCCGCTCGCGCTCGAGCGGCTGAGGCTAGACTGGAGCTCCTAGGCCCAGCCCTTCGCACGCTCGACCGCGTCGCGCCAGCGCGCGTGCGCCGCGTCGGCGGCCGGGCGGTCCAGCGCCGGCTCGAAGCGGCGGTCCAGGCTCCACGTCTCGCGCAGGTCGTCGGTCGAGGACCACACGCCGGCGCCGAGCCCGGCGAGGAACGCCGCACCGAGTGCGGTGGTCTCCACGGCCTTCGGCCGCTCGACGGGTACGCCGAGCTGGTCGGCCTGGATCTGGCACAGCAGGTCGTTGGCGGACGCACCGCCGTCCACCCGCAGCGCGGACAGGGCCGGCATCGTGTCGAGCACGTCGCGCACCTCGAACGCGATCGCCTCGAGCGTCGCGCGGACGACGTGCGCGCGCGTGGTGCCGCGGGTGATGCCGATGATCAGGCCGCGCGCGTGCGGGTCCCAGTGCGGTGCGCCGAGGCCGGTGAGCGCCGGCACGAACACGACACCCTCGGAGTCCTCGACGGTGCCCGCGATCGCCTCGGTCTCCGCAGCCGATCCGACGATCTGCAGGCCGTCACGCAGCCACTGCACGGCGGCGCCGGTCACGAAGATCGCGCCCTCGCTGGCGTAGGTGAGCTCGCCGGACGGCGAGCGCCAGGCCGCGGTCGCCAGCAGTCCGGCGTCCGAGCGCTGGATCGACCCGCCGGTGTTGGTCAGGACGAACGACCCGGTGCCGTAGGTGCACTTGGAGTCGCCCTCGTCGAAGCAGGTCTGGCCGAACAGCGCCGACTGCTGGTCGCCCGCCATGCCCGCGATCGGCAGCGACAGGTCCAGGAACGACCGGGGGTCCGTGGTGGCGACCTCGCCCCAGTTCGGCACCAGCTCCGGCAGCGCGTCGCGGGGGACGCCGAACAGCTCGCACAGCTCGTCGGACCAGTCGCCGGCGGCGAGGTCGAACAGCAGCGTGCGGCAGGCGTTGGAGACGTCGGTGACGTGGTAGGTGCCGCGCGTCATCCGCGCGACCAGGTAGGAGTCGACGGTGCCGATCGCGTAGCGGCCGGACTCGACCAGCGCCCAGGTGTGCTGCTCGTGCTCGCGCAGCCACGCCAGCTTGGTGCCGGAGAAGTACGGGTCGAGGCGCAGGCCGGTCAGCTCGCTGACCCGGTCCTCGTGGCCCTCGTCGCGCAGCCGGGCGCAGAGGTCGGCGGTACGCCGGTCCTGCCAGACGATCGCGCGCCGCGGTGACCCGAGGGTCTCGCGGTCCCACAGCAGGACGGTCTCGCGCTGGTTGGTGATGCCGACCGCCTGGAGCGGCGCCGGCGTCGTACCCCGCCAGCGCCTCGCGGGTCGCCTCGAGCGTGGCCTGCCAGATCTCCTCCGGGGCGTGCTCGACCCAGCCGGGCCGCGGGAAGTGCTGGGGGAACTCCTGGTAGCCGCGCGCCGAGATCGAGCCGTCGTGCTCGACGACGACGGCGGTGACCCCGGTCGTCCCGGCGTCGATCGCCAGGACGCTCACGCCGAACCGTCCCGCGTCGCCCGGATGATCTCGAGGACCCGCTCGTCGATCCACGACCCGTCGGGGGCGACGCGCATCTCGTAGTTCTCCGAGCCGACCCAGGCCGCGAAGTCGCGGGCCGCCGGCGGCGTGGGCCAGCTCCTCGAGCTCGGCGGCCAGCTCGGGCGTGACCGGCACCTTCTCCTCGTCGGTGGAGGCCGTCAGGTACAGGTCGTTGAGGTCCAGCAGCCGAGCAGCTCGGGGATCGGGGTCGGCGTGGTCGTCGACGCGCAGGTCGACGGCGATGTCGTCGAGACCGCCGTACCCGGCGCCCTCCCGTACGACGAGCAGCGCGGCCGACTGCCGGCCGCGGGAGTCGCCCCCGGCCTCGTCGCCGGCGACCAGTGCCTCGAGCAGCCGACGGGCCAGCGGGGCCCCCTCGGGGGAGGCCAGCCACGCGGTCTCCATCGCCTCGACCACGTCGGCGCCGGTGAGGATGTTGCCCTGGATCGCGTAGCCCGTGCCCGGTCGCGCCGCCGGCCCAGTCCAGGCACGCGTGCCCGGTGTGCGTGGCGGCGTTGCCGTCGACGTCGACGATGCCGACCTGGCGGTGGTCGCGACCCTCGTCGTCCTCGAGCAGCCGCTGCAGCGCCACCGACGCGGTCGCGCCGTCGTCGAGGTGGGCGAGCGCCTGGCCCTTGTAGGCGACGTTGGCGTCGGCCTGGGTGGCGATCGCGCCGACGCCGGCGACGGCCGCGGGGACCGCGGAGCCCACGGCGAGGAACTTGGAGGCGACGGCCACGCCCCAGGACTGGCCGTCGGCGGAACGGGCCACGATCGAGAACGTCATGCCGCGACCCTACCGAGCGCGACCGGTCACGAAGCGATATCGACTTGCCCTCAACCGCGGTTGAAGTCGGAGGATGACCCCGTGCTCGATCGCATCACCGACCGGCTGGGCTTCCCGTCGCTCGGCCACCACCGCCGCTTCGTCACCGCGATCGCCATCGACGCGATCGGCAGCGGCGTGTTCATGCCGGTCTCGATGCTCTACTTCCTGGTCACCACCGACCTCAGCCTGGTGCAGGTCGGCGCCGCGATCTCGATCGCCTCGGCCGCCGCGATCCCGGCGGGGCCGCTGCTCGGCGGCGCTCGTCGACCGGTACGGCGCCAAGCGCGTGCTGCTCGGCGGCAACCTGGCCCAGGGCGTCGGCTTCCTCGCGTACCTGGTCACCGACTCCTTCGTCGGGCTGACGCTGTGGACCGTCGTGGTCGCCGTCGGGCGCACCGCGTTCTGGGGGTCCTACGGCAACATCGTCGCCGCGATCTCGCAGCCGGGGGAGCGCGAGAAGTGGTTCGGCTTCCTCGGCGCGCTGCGCAACGTCGGGTTCGCCGTGGGTGGGCTGCTGGCCGGCGTCGCGATCACGATCGGCACCCGTCCGGCGTACCTCTCGGTGGTGCTGGTCAACGCGGTGTCGTACGTCGTGGCGTTCGTGCTGCTGCTCGCCGTGCCCGCCACCGCGACGAGTGGCCACCGGGTCCCGGACGGCGCGTGGGCGACCGTGCTGCGGGACCGGCCGTACCGGCTGCTGTGGCTGGTCCAGTTCACCTACTCGAGCGCGATGATGGTGCTGAACTTCGCGATGCCCGTCTACGCGGTCACCGTGCTCGGCCTGCCCGGCTGGGTCACCGGTGCCGTGTTCACCATCAACACCGTCCTGGTCGGCTTCGGCCAGGGGCTGGTCGTCAGCGGGATGGCCGGTCACCGGCGGTGGCGGGTCCTGGTGCTGACGAACCTGGTGTTCGCGGCGTCGTTCGTGGTCATGCTCGGCGCCTCGGCGCTGTCCGTCGCGCTCGGCACCGTCGTGGTGCTGGTCGGGTCGGTCGTCTACACCGGCGGCGAGCTCCTCGGTGGCCCGGTGCTCGGGCGCGCTCGGCGCGGAGGCCGCGCCCGAGCACCTGCGCGGCCGGTACCTCTCGCTCCTGCAGCTGGCGTGGACGGTCTCCGGCGCGCTCGCGCCGGTCGCGTTCGCGTGGCTCCTGGACCGTGGCGCGGCGCCGATCTGGCTCGCGCTCGGCGGGCTCAGCCTGGTCGGCACGCTGCTGGCCGTCCGGCTCGGGCAGGTACTGCCGCACGCGGCGCAGGCGGTCACCAACCGGGCCCTGGTCACCTCCGGCGACACCGACGGCGACACGGTCGTCGCCTGACGACGGGAGCGACTAGGCTCGAGCCGGCCATGTGAACGATCCAACCCCGGACAGGAGTCGTCATGCGCGTCGGAGTGCTCACCGGAGGCGGGGACTGCCCCGGCCTGAACGCCGTCATCCGGGCGGTGGTCCGCAAGGGCGTCAAGGAGCACGGGTTCGAGTTCGTCGGCTACCGCGACGGCTGGCGCGGCCCGCTCGAGGGCGTGACGATGGAGCTGGGCATCGAGCAGTGCCGCGGCATCCTGCCGCGCGGCGGCACCATCCTGGGCTCCTCGCGCACCAACCCGTTCAAGCTGGACAACGGCGTGGAGCGGATCAAGGACAACCTCGCCGTCGACGGCGTCGACGCGCTGATCGCGATCGGCGGTGAGGACACCCTCGGGGTCGCCACCAAGCTGGCCGACCTCGGCGTGAACGTGGTCGGCGTGCCCAAGACCATCGACAACGACCTGTCGGGCACCGACTTCACGTTCGGCTTCGACACCGCGGTCAACATCGCGACGGAGGCGATCGACCGCCTGCACACCACCGCGGAGTCGCACCACCGGGTGCTCGTCGTGGAGGTGATGGGCCGGCACGCCGGCTGGATTGCGCTGCACTCCGGCCTCGCCGGCGGTGCGAACATCGTGCTGATCCCCGAGCAGCCCTTCGACATCGACGAGGTCTGCGCCCTGGTCGAGAGCCGCTTCGAGTCCCACTACGCCCCGATCCTGGTGGTCTCCGAGGGCGCCACGCCCCGCGAGGGCGGCTCCATGACGCTGCAGTCCGGTGAGGTCGACGAGTTCGGCCACGTCCGCCTCGGCGGCATCGGCGACCGGCTCGCCCAGGAGATCGAGAACCGCACCGGCAAGGAGGCGCGGGCGGTCGTGCTGGGCCACACCCAGCGCGGCGGCACGCCCACCGCGTTCGACCGCTGGCTGGCCACCCGCTTCGGCCTCCAGGCGATCGACGCGGTGGCCGACGGCGACTTCGGCACGATGATGGCGCTGCGCGGCACGAAGATCATCCGCGTCCCGCTCATCGAGGGCACCGGCGAGCTCAAGGTGGTCAGCCCCGAGGAGTACGCCGAGGCGCAGGTCTTCTTCGGCTAGGCCTGGCCGCCCCCGGGACGTCATACGGACGGTGCAACCCCTTGCTCTGTCCGTATGACGTCCTGCGGGTCCTCGGCTGAGCTCACTCCAGCGCGAGGTCGACGACCAGCGCGAGGTGGTCGGAGAGGCCCAGGCGGCGCGCCTCCGAGGCGGTCGCGCGCACCGCGCCCCTCGCGAGCACGTGGTCGATCTGTCGCTCGGGACGCTCGGCAGGGAAGGTCAGGTGCGCCGCGAGCGGGCGCAGCCGCGTGGTCCGGGCGGCGGGCCCCGGCGTCATGTTGAGGTCACCGGTGAGCACCAGCGGATCGGGGTCGTCGCGCAGCGCGGCCATCAGCCGGCGCAGCTGCGCCCGGTTCCAGTAGGTCAGGAACGACAGGTGCGTGTTGACCACGGTGAGGCACCCCTCGGGCGCCTCGACCCGGGCGGCGACGGCGACCCGGGGCTCGTCGCGGACCAGTGCGGGCAGCAGCCGGCCGTGGTGGCGCCACGGCGCGGGCCCGGGCAGCCCGGGCAGCCGCACCACCTCCCAGGCGGCCACGGGATGCCGGGTGAGGAGCGCGACGCCGTACCCGGCGCTGTCCGGCTGCTCGTCGCCGGTGGCCGCCGTCCAGGTCGCGCCGGGACTGCCCGACAGCGCGGCCACGAACCGCTGGTCGACCGCGCCCATCGCCTCGGCCGCGACGGCGGTCAGGTCCGCGTGCTGCGACCGTTCCTGGTTGCGGTCCACCTCCTGGAGCGCGAGCACGTCGGGGTCGAGGTCGCGGACCGCGGCGGCCAGGCGCTCGGGGTCGACCCGCCCGTCGGCGGGGTCGCGACCGTGCAGGATGTTGAAGGTCACCAGGCGCATCGGCGCGACGGTACCCACCCCGCCGCCGGCATGCTCCGGCCGGGAGCGGGTAACGCCCCGGCGTGGACGACGTGCAGACCCGGCTGCGGGAGGCCCTCAAGCTGGTGGCGGTGGCGCTGAAGGAGGCCGACGCCCCGTTCGCGCTGGCCGGCGGCTACGCGCTGTGGGCCCGCGGTGGCCCCGAGCCCGAGCACGACGTCGACTTCGTGGTCGCCGAGGAGGACCAGGCCCGGGTGGCCGAGGTGCTGATCGAGCGCGGCCTGGAGGTCGTGCGACCGCCCGAGGACTGGCTGTTCAAGGTGTACGTCGAGGACGCGATGGTCGACGTGCTGTTCCGTGCCGGCGGCGAGCCGATGACGCGCCCCCAGCTGGCCGACGTCGACGAGATCGAGGTCGAGTCGGTGCGCATGCCGGTGCTGTCCGCGACCGAGCTCATGGTGGAGAAGCTGCGCGCCCTCGAGGAGCACGCCTGCGACTTCGGCCGGGTGATCCCGGTCGCGCGCGCCGTGCGCGAGCAGGTCGACTGGCGCGTCGTGGCAGACCGCACGGCCGACAACCCGTTCGCCGCCGCGCTGCTGTTCCTGCTCGACCGGTTGGGGGTCGCTGCCGCCGCGTAGCGGAGGCGTCTCGACGGCGACCGCCGAATCGGGGTCGGGCGCCGGCCCGCCGTACGCTTGACGGGTGAGCACCACCGTCCCCGACCTCGCGACCCTGCACGCCATGGGCGCCGCCCAGCAGCCGTCGTACCCCGACCGCGCCACCGTGGACGCGGCCGTGGCGCGGCTGCGCACCGCACCGCCGCTGGTCTTCGCCGGGGAGTGCGACGACCTGAAGGGCAAGATCGCGCAGGTGGCGCGCGGCGAGGCGTTCCTGCTGCAGGGCGGCGACTGCGCGGAGACGTTCGCCGGCGTGACCGCCGACAACGTCCGCAACAAGCTGCGGGTGCTGCTGCAGATGGCGGTCGTGCTCACGTACGCCGCCTCGGTGCCGGTCGTGAAGGTCGGCCGGATCGCCGGCCAGTACGCCAAGCCCCGCTCGTCGGACCTCGAGACCCGCAACGGCGTCACGCTGCCGGCCTACCGCGGCGACGCCGTCAACGGCTACGAGTTCACCGAGGCCTCGCGCGTGCCGGACCCGCAGCGGCTCGTCGACGTCTACAACTCGAGCGCGGCGACGCTGAACCTGGTCCGCGCGTTCGTCACCGGCGGGTACGCCGACCTGCGCCAGGTCCACACCTGGAACACCGACTTCGTGCGCGAGTCGTCGGTCGGCCAGCAGTACGAGGCGATGGCCAACGAGATCGAGCGCGCGCTGACCTTCATGAAGGCGATCGGCGCGGACCCCGACGAGTTCCACCGGGTCGACTTCCACGCCAGCCACGAGGCGCTGGTGCTCGAGTACGAGCACGCGATGACGCGGATCGACTCGCGGACCGGCACGCCGTACGACGTCTCCGGCCACTTCGTGTGGATCGGGGAGCGCACCCGGCAGCTCGACGGCGCCCACGTCGAGCTGCTGAGCCACATCCGCAACCCGATCGGCGTGAAGCTCGGCCCGACGACCACGCCGGACGACGCTCTCGCGCTCGCCGACAAGCTGAACCCGACCAACGAGCCCGGGCGGCTGACGTTCATCACCCGGTTCGGCGCCGGCCGGATCCGCGACGGCCTCCCGCACCTGGTCGAGAAGGTCACCGCCGCCGGACTCGAGGTCGCCTGGGTCTGCGACCCGATGCACGGCAACACCTTCGAGGCGTCCTCGGGCTACAAGACCCGCCGCTTCGGCGACGTGATCGACGAGGTCCAGGGCTTCTTCGACGTGCACCGCTCGCTGGGCACCTGGCCCGGCGGCCTGCACGTGGAGCTGACCGGCGACGACGTCACCGAGTGCGTCGGCGGCGGCGAGGACCTCACCGACCTCGATCTCGCGCACCGCTACGAGTCGGTCTGCGACCCGCGCCTGAACCGGGTCCAGTCGCTCGAGCTGGCGTTCCTCGTCGCGGAGATGCTCCGTCAGGCCTGACCTCGGGGCGGGAGCTGCGCCCGGAGCCCGGCGATCACCGTCTCGACGCCGAACGCCCACACCTTCTCGTGGTCGTCCGCGGCGGAGGGGACCGACCGCACCAGCGGGAACGACTCGGCCGGCAGCTCGTCGAGCTGGGTCTCGGGGGTGAGGCCGCGCGCGGCCATGCTCCGCTCGGTGCCGATCATCAGCGCGAGGAACGACACCGTCTTGACCGCCGCGAAGGCGTCGGCGGCCCCGAAGCCCGCCTCGCGGAACGCGGCCAGCGCCACCTCGAACGACGCGGTGGCGCGGGCGCCCTGGACGGGGCGCTGCTGGAGTGCGTGGAAGGCGCCCGGGTGGGTGCCGGCGATGCCGACGATCGCGTCGGTGAACTGTCGGACCCAGTCGTCCCAGGCCACCGGTCCGGTCGGCAGCTTCGCCTCGTCGAGCAGCACCTCGACGATCCCGTCGGTGACCGCCTCGCGGGTCGGGACGTGGTTGTAGAGCGACGTCACGTGGACGCCGAGCTCGCCGGCGATCCGGCGGAGCGTGACGGCGTCCGGACCGTCCCGGTCGGCGAGCCGTACCGCCGCCTGCAGGATCCGTTCACGCGTCAACGCCGGCATCGGTCACCTCACTCCTCTTGACAAACCTACAGTGTAGGTCAACGCTTACCTACACTGTAGGTCAGCGCCGGCTGGCCAGCCGGAGGAGGAGATCATGTCATTCACCCGTGCCGAGCTCGAGGCATTGCTGGCCGAGCTCATCGACCGTCACCACGTGCCCGGCGCCCAGCTGGCCGTGCTCGACGGGGACACCGTCACCGAGGCGGCCGCAGGGGTGCTCAGCATCCGCACCGGCGCCCCCGTCACGCCCGACGCCCTGTTCCTGCCGGGTTCGATCGGCAAGGTCTACACGGCCACGCTGGTGCTGATGCTCGCCGACCAGGGCCTGGTCGACCTCGACCGACCGGTGCGCAGCTACCTGCCCGACTTCGAGGTCCGCGACCACCACGCGCGGGACACCGTCACCGTGCGCGACCTGCTGCGGCACACCAGCGGGTTCGACGGCGACGTGTTCATCGACACCGGCCGCGGCGACGACGCCCTCCCGCGCTACATCGAGGCGATCGCCGACCTGCCGCAGATCTGCGCGCCCGGTGCCATCTGGAGCTACAGCAACAGCGGCTACTCCGTGCTCGGCCGCCTCATCGAGGTCGTCACCGACTCGGTCTACGAGACCGCCGCTCCGCGACCGGCTGCTCACCCCGCTCGGGCTGGATCAGTCCGTGGTCTTCCCCGAGGACGCCATCCCGCACCCGCTGTCCGTCGGCCACGAGCCCGACCCCGAGCCCGATCCCGAGCGCCCGGATCCCTCGTCGTCAGCAACCCGTGGGGCCTGTACCGCTCCTGCGGACCGATGGGCGCCTCCCTGGTCGCGAGCGCCGGCGACGTGATGCGGTTCGCGCTGCTGCACCTCGACGGCGGCGTCGCCGCGGACGGCACCCGCCTGCTCTCCGCGGAGCTGGTGGCCGCCGCGCAGGAGCCGCAGATCGCCCTCGTCGACGACACCGTGCTCGGCGAGGCCTGGGGCCTGGGGTGGATCCTGGACCACTTCGGCGACGTCCCGGTCCTCGGCCACGACGGCAACTCGCTGGGCCAGAACGCCTTCCTGCGGGTGGCCCCCGAGCAGCGGTTCGGCTTCTGCCTGCAGACCAACGTCGAGAGCGCACTGTCGATGTACCGCGAGCTCGCCGCGCGGCTCTTCGGCGAGCGCCTCGGCGTCACGCCGCGCGAGGACCCGGCACCGCTGCCGTCGCGGGTGGTCGCGGACGCGGACCGGTACGTCGGCCGGTACGAGCGCGAGGGCCTCGCCTTCGACGTCGCGCAGGCCGCGGACGGGTCCCTGGTCGCCAGCGTCAAGGCCACCCACGCCGCGGCCGAGATGCAGCACCTGCCGCCGATGGAGGAGCTGCCGCTGGTGCCGGTCGAGCGCGACCAGTCGTTCCTGCTCAAGCTGCCGATCGCCGACAGCGACCTGCTGGCCGTCTTCTTCAACCCCGCGGACGAGTCGGCAGCCCCGTCGTACCTCCACTTCGGCGGGCGGGCCCATCGGCGGGTGACCGCCGCCTGACAGGATGGCGCCGTGATCGACCTGCGCAGTGACACCATCACCCGGCCGACGGAGGCGATGCGGGCCGCGATGGCGGCGGCCGAGGTCGGCGACGACGTGTACGGCGAGGACCCGACCGTCCGCGCCCTCGAGGAGCGCGTCGCCGGGCTGTTCGGGCACGAGGCGGCGCTCTTCACGCCGACGGGCTCGATGGCCAACGTGCTCGCGGTCCGGTCGCTGGTGGGCCCGGGCCAGGAGGTGCTGTGCGAGGCGAGCGCACACATCGCGCGCGCCGAGCTCGGCGCCCACGGCGCCTACACCGGGCTGACCATGCGCACCTGGATCCACCCGCGCGGCCAGGTCGACCTCACGACGATCCGCACCATGTTCGCGCCGGACATGGGCCCGTTCTTCGTGCCCACGGCGGCGATCTCGGTCGAGAACACCCACAACTTCGCGGGCGGGGCCGTGCTGCCGCTCGGCGACCTGCGCGACCTGCGGGAGTACGCCACCGGGGTCGGCGCACGGGTGCACATGGACGGTGCCCGCATCTGGAACGCCCACGTCGCGACCGGTACGCCGCTGCGCGAGTACGGCGCGGTCGCCGACGTGCTGGCCGTCTGCCTGTCCAAGGGCCTCGGGGCGCCGGTCGGCTCGCTCATGGTCGGCAGCAGCGACGCGATCGCCGAGGCGCGGGTCTGGCGCAAGCGGATGGGGGGCGGGATGCGCCAGGTCGGCATCCTCGCCGCCGCCGGGCTGCACGCCCTCGACCACCACGTCGAGCGGCTCGCCGACGACCACGCCCACGCGCGGCTGCTCGCCGAGGCGTGCGGCGTCGACCCGGCAGACCGTCGACACCAACATCGTGGTCGTCCACCGCACCGACGCCGCGGACTTCGTGGCCGCGGCTCGCGAGCAGGCCGTCCTCGTCTCCGCGGTGGGGCCGGCCGCCGTCCGGCTGGTCACCCACCTCGACGTGTCGCGCGCGGACGCCGAACGGGCCGCGGCCGTCCTGGCCCGGCTGGTCTGAGCCGAGCCGGACCGGTCAGTCGGTCAGCCCTTCGGGAGCAGCCCCAGGGCGCGACCGAGCGGGCCCGCCAGCGACCGGGCGTACGGCGTGGTGATGTGGCCGCCGTCGCGCATCGGGATGTACCGACCGATCACGGCCGGGCACCGGCCGTAGGCGCAGAACCACTGGTGGGTGCGCACGATCTCGACGCCGGCGTCGCGGGCCGCCTCCTTGCTGACCCTGGTCACGTCGGTGGCGCGGGGCGCCGTACGGCTCAGGCACGTCCGCAACGTCGCGCCCTTCCGGCTCAGGCAGCGCCCGGGAGAGATCGCCGGACGGGGGGCGTCGGCCAGGAGGACGACCCGTTCGGACAGCGGCTCCATCTCGTCGAAGAGCCGGCCGAAGCCCGCCCGCATCTCGCGCACCACCCCGTCGGCGTCGTTGACCAGGTGGCCGTCGACCATGACCGCGGGCGCGCCGGAGGTCGAGACGATCACGAGGTCGGGGTGCAGCCGCTCCACCTGGTGGGTGGTCCACCTGTTGAAGTCGTGGCACGCCTTCCACGCGCTGTGGTGACCCGCCTGGACGAGGTTGACCCGGGCCGAGGTGCACCGGGACTTCACCAGGTAGTAGGCTTTCCAGCCCGCCTTCGCCGCGATCCTGTCCAGCGCGGGCACCCAGTGCCGTCCGTGCGAGTTGCCGAGCACGACGAGGGTCCGGTCGGCGTGCACGTCGCCGCGCGGGCAGAGCCGGGTCGGCGACCCGTCGTACTCGCACGCACCGAGGTCGGCACGGTCCTTCTTGAGGTCGACGAGCGAGGGGCGCAGCCTCCCCGGGATCTTGCGCCCGTCCATGGCCGCCCGGGTCGAGGCCTGCACGAGCGCGATCGCCGGGTCCTTCGACAGCGTCCGGCCGTCCGGCCCCCGGGTGTAGTCGGCCACCGAGATGCCGGGATTCCCGGTGTCGAGCTGGCGGTCGATGACCTCCACCGAGGCGATGCAGCTGGCGACCGCGACCGACACGGCGAGCGGGTAGAGCACGAGGCCGACGGGCTTGCGGGCGGCCTTCGAACGGCGCCGGAACGGCGTCTCGACGAACCGGTAGGACAGCCAGGTCAGGACCGCGGTCACGGCGAGCGCCACGGCGAGCTCGGCCGGGCGCAGCCGGCGGCCCGCGTGCTCGCTGGCGATCGTGAGGACCGGCCAGTGCCAGAGGTAGAGCGAGTACGACGCGTCGCCGATCGCGCGCAGCGGTGCGAGACCGAGCAGGCGCTGCAGTGCCGGGGGCCGCTGGTCGTCGGGCAGGCCGGTGCCGGCGACGAGGACCGCCGCCGTGCCGACGACGGGCAGGAGCGCCCGCCAGCCGGGATACGGGTCCGTCTCGGTCACCCAGGCCATCGCGAGGCCGATGAGCGCCAGCCCGGCGAGCGCGACCGCGTTCCGGCGCGCGCGGGTGAGCCAGCGGGTCAGGGGACGGGCGGACACGGCGAGGAGGGCTCCGGCCGCGAACTCCCAGGTGCGCGTGAAGGTCGAGAAGTAGGCGCTGTCCGGGGAGACCGCCGACGCGTGGACCGACCAGGCCAGGCTCCCCGCCGTGACGGCCGCGAGCGCCACCGCGATGGCACCCACCTGTGCCCGCGGGCCGTGGCGGCGGAGCAGCCGCGCGGCGACCAGCACCGCCACGAGCAGCAGCGCCGGCATGGCCAGGTAGAACTGCTCCTCGACCGACAGCGACCAGAAGTGCTGCAGCGGCGACGGCGGGTCCGTGTGGGTGAAGTAGTCGGTGTTCTCGACGGCGAACCGGATGTTCGCCCCGAACAGCGCGGCCCAGACCCCGTCGACGGCGGCGTCGCGGGCGTCGACGAGGTCCAGCCACAGCCAGGACGCGAGGACGGTCCCCGCGATCGTCACCGTGGCCGCCGGGAGGATGCGGCGCGCCCGGCGGGTGTAGAACGCCAGCAGGTCGATCGTGCCGGTGCGGGCCACCTCGCGCAGCAGCAGCGTCGTGATCAGGAAGCCCGAGAGCACGAAGAAGACGTCGAGGGTCACGAACCCTCCGGAGTAGGGGGCCAGCCCGGCGTGGAAGAGCAGGATCCCGAGCACGGCCAGGGCGCGCATGCCCTGGATGTCGCCGCGGAAACCCTTCGTCGAGCGGTCCACGCTCTCGGGCCGGCGTCGCACGAGCGCAAGCACCTGGGTTTCCTCACGACGACGGCACGATCGGCGGCAGTCTAGTGGCCGGCGCCCACGTGCGGCGAGGCGGCGCGCGTCCGCTGGCGCGTCCCCGCCGTGCGACCGCCTGGGATCTCAGGACGCGACGAACGAGAGGTCGCTGATCGCGGTGTAGTTCCGCGCCGCGCGACCCTTCCCCGGAGGTGACACCTCCACCAGCCGCAGCACGACCGTCGTCGTCGTCACGTCGACGTCGACCGACTGGACCGCGGTGGTGTCCGCGAGGTCCTGCGCGACGGTGCTGCCGTCGTCGAAGACCCACTCGACCCGCAGCACCCGCCGGTTGCCGTGGTACCAGTCCAGCGTGCGGCCCCGGGCGTCCTTCGCCGACTTGGCGTAGCCGTTGATCAGGCCGACCCGCCGCAGGTGCGTCTCCTGCGGCAGCGTGACCGTGATCTGCTCGCCGGTGCCGTCGCCCGGCATCCGCCAGCAGGTCTCGGGCACGCCGTCGAGCAGGTTGCCGCCGTCGTACGTCGTCGGGTTGCCGGCCACGTCCTGGTTGGGCGGCGCGGTCGCCGGTACGTCGACGGTCGCGCCGGCCATGAGGTCGGCCGCGGCGGGCGGCGAGGCCGAGCCGGCGGTGTGCCGCACCGGGGACGCAGGCGTCGCGGAGCTGCTGGTGTCGGCCGACCGCAGCCCCAGACCCACGACCAGGGCCACCACGAGCACGACCGCGGCTGCCACGGCGAGCCAGGGCCAGGCCGGACGCGCCTGCCGGTGCTCGACCGGTGGCGGCGCGGGCGGCGGTCCGTACGGCGGGTCCGGCGCCGCGCCGAGCTCGTCGGCGAAGAGCGGGAAACGGGCCGGGGGCGGTGGTGCGGCCGGTGGGGGCGGGACCGACGGCGGGGGAGGAGCCGCGGGCGGGGCGGCCGCGACCGCCGGGCGCTCGGCGGTGTCGGTGCCCCGGACGGCGGCGCCGACCGGGTGGCCGCAGTTCGTGCAGAAGCGGCCGACCCCCAGGCCGTGACCGCAGTTGGTGCAGAAGCCCATCACTCTCCTTCGCACCGCGCGCGACGTCCTCGCTCCCGATGCGCGGGTCAGACTAGTGCGTGGCGCCTGCCCACGGTCTCGGGGAGCCTCCGCACGGCCTGGGCGAGCTCGCGCAGCTCCGGTCCGGTCAGGGCCTGCGGCCCGTCGCAGAGCGCCGTCTCCGGGGTGGGGTGGACGTCGACGATCACCCCGTCGGCGCCGACCGCGATCGCCGCGCGGGACAGCGGGACCACCAGGTCCTTGCGCCCGGCGGCGTGCGACGGGTCGACGATGACGGGCAGGTGGCTGGTGGCCTGCACGACCGGCACCGCGGAGATGTCCAGCGTGTTGCGGGTGGCCGGCTCGAAGGTGCGGATCCCGCGCTCGCACAGCACGATGTCGAGGTTGCCCCGCTGGGCGACGTACTCGGCCGCCATCAGCCACTCCTCGATCGTCGCGGTCATGCCGCGCTTGAGGAGCACCGGCTTCCCGGACTCGCCGACCGCCTGCAGGAGGCCGAAGTTGGCCATGTTGCGGGTGCCGACCTGGAGCATGTCGGCGTGCTCGGCCACCACGGCGACGTCGCGCGCGTCGACCACCTCGGTGACGATCGGCAGTCCGGTCGCCGCCCGGACGTCGGCGAGGATCTCGAGCCCGGCCAGGCCGAGGCCCTGGAAGGCGTACGGCGAGGTGCGCGGCTTGAACGCGCCACCGCGCAACAGCGTCGCGCCGGCCGAGCGGGCCATGTGCGCCGCCGCGAGCGTCTGCTCCGGCGTCTCGACCGCGCAGGGTCCCGCGATGAACGTGAACGTCTCCGGCCCGATGGGCACCCGGTGACCCTCGCGGCCGACCCACACCGTGGACCGGTCGGGGTGGTGCTGCCGGCTCACGAGCTTGTAGGGATCGGAGATCCGGTGCACGTCCGCGACGCCGCGCAGCGTGCGCAGGTTGAGGTGGTGGAAGGAGTCGATGTCGCCGACCAGCCCGATGATGGTGCGGACGACGCCCTTGCTGACGAACGCCTCCCCGCCGACGCTCTCGACCTTCGCGACGACGGTGGCGACGTCCTCGTCGGTGGCATCGGGGGACATGACGACGACCATGGTGGTTCCTCTCTGGGATCCGGCCACGTCGTCGGGGCCTCACCGCTTCATCCGCCCCGCAACTCGGCCGGGGCGTGGGGTGGGTGGGTGCTGGCCTACGTCAGGACAGCCCGCCCGGGAGCTCCCGGCAGGCGTCCGAACGCATACGTGGTGTGCCGCACGGGAGCACCGTAGGCGATCTCCCAGGGCCGCGCGGCGCGCATTCACGATCCGGACACGGCGCCGGCGCCGGGGAGCGGCGCCCGAGAGGGTGCCCGGCGGCATCATCCGCCGCTGCGCTGCGGACGAGGACGACAGGCACCCTCCGGGAGCTGCTGGTCGAACGAGTCGTGTGTGGGGACGAGTGCTGCGTGCGACCGAGGCTCAGGCTAGGACCGCGCGGAGGCGCACGACGGGCGTTTGGCAGGTACTAGGACCAAAGGGCAGCGGAGTGCCTAGTCACGCCGTCCGCGTCCATCCCGGCGGGAGCACCGGCTCCAGGTCGAGCCAGGCGGCGAGCTCGAGGATCTCGGCGCGGACCGCGGCGTGGGTCTCGGCGTCGAACGGCGCGTCCTCGTGCACGGCGTCGACCCGGAGCTCACCCTCGCGACGGTCGGCGGTCGCGTCGAGCTTGCCGACCAGGCGGTCGGCGTACAGGACCGGCAGCGCGTAGTAGCCCCAGCGCCGCGTGGCCGCCGGCTTGTACATCTCGAGCTGGTAGTCGAAGCCGAACAGCTCGGTCATCCGCTTGCGGTCCTGGACCAGCCGGTCGAACGGCGACAGCAGGGCGGCCCGTCCCGTGAACCGTCCGTCGCGGACGGCGGCGAGCGCGGCCGGGTCGACCCGCCACCTGCCGCGGACGCCGTCGACCACCGCCTCCTCGCCGGCCGCGCCCACGTCGTGCCGCTCACCGGGCGGCTCGGCCGACCGGGCCCGGGCGATGCCGAGCGCGCGCAGCCGGCGCTCGTCGCGGATCCGGCGGGCCTCCTCCGCGTCCGGCCAGGGCTCGTCGGGGTAGACCCGCCCGGCCAGGTCCCACAGCGTCTCCCGGCCCCGCCGGCCGACGGCGGCGACCTCGCCGCGAGCGACCATCATCGCCAGCAGCATGCGCAGGTTGCGGGCGTCGTTCCACCCCGACGACCGCCATGGCACCTCGCAGGTGTCCGGCAGCTCGCCGGCCGGGAGCGGGCCGTCCGCGCGCAGCCGCTCGAGGACGTCGCGGCGGCAGGCGTCGTTCGCCTCGACCCATTGCGCCCGGGCGACCTGCCACTCCCGCAGCTCTCCGGTGCCCGGCCAGGCCGCCATCTCGGCGCGGAACAGCGTCAGGTCCTCGATCGGACGCAGGTAGCCCTGGTGCTCGATGATCCGCTGCTCGTCGAGGGCGCCACGCAGCTCCTGCGGGTCGTACGTCGGGCCCAGGCGGCTCCACAGCACCAGGTCGGCGCTGGGTGCGACGGCGTTCGTCGGCTCGGCCTGCACCACCGCGAGGTGGCGCACCACCGCCAGCAGGTCGGTCGGCCGGTCGGCGTCGAGCAGCTGCGCGCGCACCGCGACCCGGCGGGCGTCCTCGCGGGTCAGCTCGTGCACCGACCGAGTGTCACACGGCGATGTGCGGGACCTCGGCCTCGACCTTGCGCCGGGGGCCGAGCTCGACGATCAGCATGGCGGTCAGCACCATCAGCCCGCCGGTGATCATCCGCACCGCCGGCGACTCGCCGCCGAACAGGACCGCGAACAGGGCAGCGAAGACCGGCTCCATGCTCATCACGATCGCGGTGCGCGTCGCAGACAGGTGTGCCTGCGCCCAGGTCTGGCCCAGCAGCGCCAACGCCGCCGGGAACACCGCCATGTAGACGACCGACAGCCAGTCCCGGCCGTTGTCGGGCAGCACGATCCCGTGCGGGGCGCTGGCGACCAGGCAGATGACCGCGACCATCACCACCTGCAGGATCGACATGCCGAGGGCGTCCCGGACGTTCGACCAGGCGCCGAGCCCGACGATGTGCAGCGCGTACAGCATCGCCGCGACGAAGGTCAGCGCCTCGCCGTACCCGATCGAGAAGCCGTCGAGCGTCAGCACCGCCAGGCCCGCGAAGGCGAGCAGCACGGCGGCCCACGTCATGCCCGTGATCCGGTTGCGCAGCAGGACGGCGGCGAACAGCGGCGTCGCGACGACGTACATCCCGGTGATGAAGCCCGACACGCTCGCCGGGGTGTGGGCGAGCCCCATGGTCTGGAGGATCTGCGCCACGCCGTACAGCCCGCCGAGCACCACCGCCTGGCGCCGGGCCGACCGGGGGAGCCGGAGCACCGCCCGCGGCGCGACGAGCAGGAGCAGCACGCCGGCGAGCGAGAAGCGGACCGCCAGGAAGTCGACGGCCGGCACCCGGTCCAGCAGGTCGTGGATGAGGAAGAACGTGCTGCCCCAGCAGGCGGTGATGCCGAGCAGGACGAGGGTGGCCAGCAGCGAGGTGCGCCTCATCCGCGCAGTCTCTTCAACAGCGGGATGTCGCGGGTGTCCGCGTCCCGCGAGTCGGGCGTCTCCAGGATGAACGGCACGCCCTCGGTCGCCGGGTGGCGGAACAGCTCGACGAACGCCGCCTCCCCGATGTGCCCCTCGCCGATCCGCTGGTGCCGGTCCTTGAACGCGCCGCGCACGTCCATCGAGTCGTTGGCGTGGATCAGCCGCAGCCGCCCCGGCCCGCCGATCTCGACGACCCGGTCGACGGTCGCCGTGGTGCCGCCCGGCTCGTCCAGCGGTGCGCCGGCCGCGAACACGTGGCAGGTGTCCAGGCAGATCCCGGCCTTCGGGTGGTGGTCGAGGGCCTCGAGGTACGCCGCGAGCTCGTCGACGCCGGCGCACAGCGACCGGCCCTGCCCGGCCGTCGGCTCGAGCAGCAGCCAGGGCGCGTCCTCGTCCTCGATCGTGTCCAGCAGCGGCAGCAGCGCCTCGCGCACCTGCCGCATCGCGCGCTCGTGCCGCGCGACCGAGTCACCGTCGCCGGGGTCGACGTACGACCCCGTGTGGACCACGACGCCCTCGGCGCCGATCTCGGCGGCCCGCTTGAGGTTGTGTGCCACCGACGCCGCCGAACGCTCGTACGTCGCGGCCGTCGGGCTGCCGAGGTTCACCAGGTACGGCGCGTGGATGAACGTGCGCGTGCCGCGCTCGGCCATCAGGTCGCGGAAGCGGGCGTCCTCGGCCGGCCGGCCCTCGGTCAGCCGCCACCCGCGGGGGTTGCCGACGAACACCTGGAACGTCTCGCACCCGACCCGGTCGGCGTTCACGACGGCACCGTCGACCAGCCCCTTGCCGACCAGCACGTGGGTTCCGATCGGGTTGCGCACCGCGACAACCTACCGGTGGGCGGAGGGTCAGATGATCACGAGGGTGATCGTCGAGCCCTTGCGGGCCAGATCGCCGCCGCCGGGGTTCTGTGAGTACACGAAACCCAGACCCAGGTAGCCGGGCGCCTTCTCGGTGACGACCCGGAAGCCGAGGTCCTCCAGCTCCTGGGTGGCGGCCGCGACGCCGTGCGCGCGGACGCTGGGCACCTCGACCAGCTCCGGGCCCTTCGAGACCACGAGCCGGACGGTGTCGCCGTGGTGCAGGGTCGTGCCCGCGGTCGGGTCCATCGAGATGACGTCGCCCTCGGCGACCGTGTCGGAGTACTCGCGGCTGACGATCGTGCCGTCGAGCCGCTTCTTCTGCAGCCAGGCCAGCGCCTGGCCGGCGTCCTTGCCGACCCAGTCCTTGAGCTCGACCGGGCGCGGGCCCTTGCTGACGACGAGGTCGACGGCGGTGTCGGGCCGCACGGTCTTGCCGGCCTTGGGCGAGCTGCCGATCACCTGGCCCTCGGGGACCCTGTCGGACCACCTCTCGTCGGTGGTGCCGAACGCCAGGTGGGTCTTCGCGAGCGCCTTCTGGGCCTGGTCCTCGGTCATGCCCGTGAGCTTCGGGACGTCGTAGCGCTCCTTGCCGAGCGAGAGGACGACGGTGACCGTGCCGCCGTGCAGCACCCGGGAGCCGGGGGTCGGGTCGGTCGAGAGCACGCGTCCGGCCGGCACGGTCTCGGAGTACGCCGGGTCACCGACCGCCAGCTCGAGGCCCGCGTCGTGCAGCTTCGTGGTGGCGGCCGCCTTGGTGAGGCCCAGGACGCCGGGGGTGGAGATGTACCGGCCGTCGAGGAACCACCACGACCCGGCGCCCAGCCCGGCGACGAGGAGCACCGCGAGCACCGTCGCGAGCAGGCCACGCCGCGGGCGCGGGCGCCCACCGCCGCGGGCGGGCCGGGCGGGCGGCGGGGGAGGCCCGGTCCGCAGCTGCGTGGTCCGTTCGCCGGCCTCGCCCGCCTCGGCGGGGGAGAGCAGGGTCGCCAGCTCGGCGGAGTCGAACGGGTCGGGGGCGGTGTCGTGGCGTGTCGGTGCCTCGACGCGCTGGGTCTGCAGGAGCAGGGGCGTCAGGTCGGCGGTCAGCTCGGGGTCGTCGGCCACCCCCTCGGCGAGGGCGTGCGTCACGCGGTGCACCTGGTGCAGCAGCACCGCCGCGTCGGCCGGGCGGAGGCTCCGGTCACGGGCGGTGGCGCGCGCGACGAGTGCGTCGACGTACGCCGGGATGCCCGGCGCCAGCGTCGACGGGGCGGGCACGTCCTCGTGGACGTGCTTGTACGCGACCTGGATGGGGGTCTCGCCCTCGTGCGGCTTCGTGCCGGTCAGCAGCTCGAACAGCACCACGCCGGCGGCGTACACGTCGGCCCGCGCGTCGGCGCGGCCGTCGACGACGAGCTCGGGGGCGAGGTAGGAGACGGTCCCGATGAGCACGCCGCCCGTGGCGGTGTGCTGGGTGTCGGCGCTGACCGCGCGGGCCAGGCCGAAGTCGGCGACCTTGACCCGGCCATCGTCCGCGATGAGGACGTTCTCGGGCTTGACGTCGCGGTGGATGAGGCCCGCGCGGTGCGCGGCGGCGAGCGCGGACAGCACCGGCTCCATCAGCGCGAGCGCCCGCCCCGGGGACATCGGCGCCTCGTCGCGGATCACGTCGCGCAGCGTGATGCCGTCGATCGAGCTCCATCGCGAGGAAGACGGTGCCGTCGTCGTCGCCCTGGTCGTAGACGGCGACCACGTTGGGGTGGGAGAGCCGGGCCGCGGCCCGCGCCTCGCGCACGAACCGGGCCGCGAACTCGGCGTCGTCGCCGAGCCCGGGGTGCATCACCTTCACCGCGACGGTGCGGTCGAGGCGGAGGTCGGTGGCCTCGTAGACGGCGGCCATCCCGCCCCGGGCGATCCGTGCGCCGATCCGGTACCGGCCGTCCAGCACCCGCCCGGTGAGCTGGTCGGTGGGGTCGCCGACGACGCCGGTCGCGCCCTGGCGGGCGTGCCGGTCCGAGCGCCGGTCAGGCTGCACAGCGACCCTCCTGTGGCCGGATGGGGAAGGATCCGGGGCTCTCATCGTACGGACGCCCGGGCTCCGAGCCGCGCTCAGCCGCCCCCGGCGTGGCGCGTGGGGTGGATGGGACACTGTGGCCATGGAGAAACTCGCCCACGCCGATCTCGCCGTACTCGTCCCCGAGTGGCTGGACTGGGCCGGAGCCGCCGAGCGGCTCGGCGTCACGGTCGCCAAGGTGCGGACCATGATCCGCGAGCACCAGCTCGCCGCAGCCGTGCCGACCCCGGGGCCGGTCCCCAGGTGCCGGCGGACTTCATCCAGGACGGGCTGCCGGTCAAGGGCCTGCCCGGGCTGCTGACCCTGCTCCACGACGCCGGGTACGACGACCACGAGTGCATCGCGTGGATCTACACCGACGACGACTACCCGGGCCGGCCGATCGACGCCCTGCGCGAGAACCGCGGGTCCGAGGTCAAGCGCCGCGCGCAGGCGATGTTCTGACCGTCCCCGACGCCGAGTCGGCGTGACTTGCTCCCCACGACCCGCCGAGTCGGCGTGAGTTGCCCCGACGCCGAGCAACTCACGCCGACTCGGCGGGGCCCGGTGGGCAACTGACGCCGACTCGGGGTCAGACGACGCGCTGGGTGGCGGCGGAGGCCAGCCCCCGCAGGACGCCGCGGGCGCGCTCGTCGATGTCCGCCGCGTCGAGCGCGGCGACAGCGGTGTCCGCGAGCTGCCCGATGACCGACTCCACCTGGGCGTGGGCCCCGGAGCCGTCGATGATCGCGCGCAGCTCGCCGACCCGGTCCTCGGTGAGGTCCGAGCCGAGGGCGGCGTCGAGCCGGGCCGCATCGGCCGGGGACGCGGCGTCCAGGGCGAGCGCGATCAGCACGGTGCGCTTGCCCTCGATCAGGTCGTCGCCGGCCGGCTTGCCGGTGGTGGCGGGGTCACCGAAGACGCCGAGCAGGTCGTCGCGCAGCTGGAACGCCTCGCCGAGCGGCAGGCCGAACCGCGACAGCTCGGCCATCGTGGCCGGCGCGGCGCCGGCGAGCGCGGCGCCGATGTGCAGCGGGCGCTCGATGGAGTACTTCGCGGACTTGTAGCGCAGCACGGTCATGGCCGCCTCGACATCGGCGCGCCCGCGCGCCTGGACCGAGACGTCGAGGAACTGGCCGGCGATGACCTCGGACCGGCACCGGTCGAAGACCTCGAGGGCGGGGGCGACCTGGGCGATCGGCAGGCCGCAGCGGCGCAGCATCTCGTCGGACCAGCTCAGCAGCAGGTCGCCGAGCAGGATGGCCGCGGCGGCGCCGTACTGCTCCGGGTCGCCGCGCCAGGCCGAGGCACGGTGCTCACCCTCGAACTGGCGGTGCGTCGCCGGCCGGCCGCGGCGCGTGTCGGAGGCGTCCATGTAGTCGTCGTGCACGAGCGCGCTGGCGTGCAGCAGCTCCAGCGAGGCGCACGCGCGGACCAGTGCGTCCTCGTCGTCGGGCGCCGGGTGCACCGCCCGGTGGCCCCAGTAGCAGAACGCCGCACGGAACCGCTTGCCGCCGGACACCGCCGCGTGGGCCTCCCGGACGAGCCGCTCGGCATCGGCGCCGAGAGGCGCGAGCGTCGTGGCCTGCTCGTCGACGAACACGTCGAGCGCGGTCTGGACGCGGTCGCGGAAGCCCGCGCTGTCCCAGCCGTCCTCGCTCGCCACGGCGCCGAGACTAGCCAGTGGACAGGGCCGGGGAGCGGCCGCCCCCGTCCCTACACTGTTGCGCATGGCGAACCGCAGGATCGGGGACCTCGTGCGCGAGGGCGAGCGGTCGTTCTCGTTCGAGTTCTTCCCTCCCAAGGATGCCGCCGGCGAGGAGCAGCTCTGGCAGGCGATCCGCGAGCTGGAGCCCTACCGCCCGACGTTCGTCTCGGTGACGTACGGCGCGGGCGGGTCGACGCGCGACACCACGGCCCGGGTCACGGCCCGCATCGCGGCCGAGACGTCGCTGACCGCGATGGCGCACCTCACCTGTGTCGGACACACCCGCGTCGAGCTGGAGAAGATCCTCGACACCTACGCCGCGGCCGGCATCCGCAACGTCATGGCCCTGCGCGGCGACCCCGAGGAGGGGCCCCGGGCGCCGTGGACCCCGACCGAGGGGGGTCTCACCTACGCCAGCGAGCTCGTGGAGCTGGTCCGCCGCCGGGACCAGTTCAGCGTCGGCGTGGCGGCGTTCCCCGAGGGGCACCCGTCGGCCGAGTCCCTCGAGCACGACGCCGACGTCCTGGCCGCCAAGGCCCGGGCCGGCGCGGAGTTCGCGGTCACCCAGATGTTCTTCCGCGCCGACGACTACTTCGCGCTCGTCGACCGGGTGCGGACGCGCGGCGTCGACCTGCCGATCCTCCCGGGCATCATGCCGATCCTGAACCTGGCCAACATCCGCCGCCAGGGCGAGCTGATCGGCACCGAGGTCCCGCCCGAGGTCGTCGCCCGCATCTCGGCGCACGACGGGGACCCGGTCGCGATGCGGGCCGCCGGCATCGCGCTGGCCGCGGAGCTGTGCGAGGAGCTGCTCGACCGGGGCGCCCCGGGCCTGCACTTCTACACGCTGAACCGCTCCAAGGCGACCCGCGAGATCTTCGCGGCGCTCAACATGCCGGTCTGAGCCCAGTCACGCGGGGCCGAGCTCGGCCGCCACCAGCGCGGCGGACAGCCCGACGAACGGCACCCCGGCACCGGGAGTGGCGTGCGCACCGGCGGCGTACACGCCCGGCACCGGCGTGCGCGGGCCGAGGCGCCTGCGCACGGTCCCGCGGCCCTGCCACAGCAGGCCGAGCGGGGAGCTGCCCCACTGCTCGACCTGGTCGCGCGGGCTGCGGTCGACGCGAGCGACGACCTGGGCGCGCAGGTCGATCCGGTGCCGGGCCAGGGCGCGCAGCACGTCCTCGGACAGCCGGCCGCGACCGAGGACGGTCAGGGTCCGCGGACCGTTGCGGCGCACGACCAGCATCGGGTCGCCGTGCAGCACCAGCTCGTGCGGCAGGTCGGGGGCGTCGCTGTCCAGGCCGACGTGCACGACCGTGGGCGGCATCGCGGGCATCGTGCGCTCGACGTACGGCGCGAGGACCGGCAGCAGCCGCGGGTCGATCGCGCAGACCACCGCGTCGGCGTCGACGTCGCCCGTCGTGGTGCGCACCGCGACGGCCCGTCCCTCGCGCAGGACCAGGTCGCGCGCCTCGACGCCGGTCATCACCGTCACGCCACGGGTCTCCAGGCGTGCGGCGAGGGCGGCGCCGAGGCGCGCCATCCCGCCCTCGACCGCCCAAGCCCCGAACCGCTGCTCGACGTACGACGTCACCCCGCACCACGCCGGCACGTTGCGCAGGTCGTGGCCGTCGAGGACGAACGGGTGACCGGCGACGAGGCGCAGGCGCTCGTCCTTGACGGTCCTGCGCAGGCGCTTGTGCAGCGTCTCCCGGCTGTTCAGCCGGGCGGCGAGCTCGGCCGGCAGCGCGGCCGGGTCCCACGGGTTCTCCAGGTAGGTCCGGCGCAGCACGTCCCAGTCGTCGGCGTACGTCGCGACGTGGTCGACCCAGCGCCGGCCGAGACCTGCGTCGAGCTCGTCGAACGCCGCGAGCTGCGCCGCGCGCCCGACCGGCACGCGCACCGACGTACCGTCGGCGAACCGGTGCTCGCGCACCACGTCGAGCGGCACCAGCTCCAGCTCGCGCTCGAGGGGCCGGCCCGACTTGCGGAACAGGTCCCGGACCACGGCCGGCAGCAGGGTGTAGGTCGGGCCGGCGTCCCAGGTGAAGCCGTCCTCGGTGACCGGCGACAGCGCGCCGCCGAGCGAGGGCGCGCGCTCGACCAGCGTCACCTCGTGGCCGAGCTTGGCGAGCCGGACGGCCGCCGCGAGGCCACCGAGACCTCCGCCCACCACGACTACCTGCATGGCCCGGAACCCGGAGTCAGCGTCCCGCGTCGAGCACCCGGCGCAGCGAGTCCTCGTCGCGGCCGACGACGGTCGTGCCGTCGGCGGCGGTGATGATCGGGCGCTGGATCGCGCGCGGATGGTCCGCCAGCGCGGCGAGCCAGTCCTCGCGGTGTGCGGCGTCGCGCGGCAGGTCGATGCCCTCCTCGGCGGCCTCCTCGGCCCGGGCGACGTCCCACGGCTCGAGCCCGAGGCGGGCGACGACCTCGCCGAGCTCGGCCGCGCTCGGCGGGTCCTCGAGGTAGCGGCGCACGGTGTACGCCACCCCGGCGGCGTCCAGCTCGGCGACCGCGGTCCGGCACTTCGAGCACGCCGGGTTGAGCCAGATCTCCATCACTCGACCTCGATCTCCGCGGCGCCGGTCATCGTGGCGAGCTCGTCGAACGTCGTGGCGAACACCGCCGACGGATGTCCGGCGGCGGCCCACACCACGTCGTACCGGCGCAGCCAGGAGTCGAGGTACGTCGGCACCGGCGCCGGGTGGGCGATGGGGGAGACGCCGCCGATCACCTGGCCGGTGTGCTCGCGGACGAACTCGGGGGCGGCCCGCCGCAGCTTCCCGACGCCGATCAGCGCGGCGACCTTGGTCGTGTCGACCCGGTGCGCGCCCGAGGTGAGGACGAGCACCGGCGATCCGTCGGCGTCGAAGAGGAGGCTGTTGGCGATGGCGCCGACCTCGCAGCCCAGTGCCTCCGCGGCCAGGGCGGCGGTGTGGACGGCGTCGGGCAGCACGACGATCTCGCCGGTGCCGCCGCGCCGGAGGTGCTCCTCACGGAAGCGGACGATCGAGGGGTGCTCCGCGGTCATACTGCGAGACCCTAGGGTGTCCTGGGCGGGGATCGCCGCCGACCCCGGGCATCGAGAGGAGAGCCGATGGCACCGCAGCGGCCGAGCATGGTGGCCGGCGCGATGTGGCTGGTCGTGGGCGTGGTGGCCATGGCCGGCCTGACCGCGCTGATGGCGGCTGTCTTCAAGGGCGAGCTGATCGACGCCTGGGCCGCCGGTCGCTCCGACGACGGCGCGGTCCGGCCGCCGGCGTTCGTCCCGGTCGCGGTGACCATGTTCATCGTGGTGGCGCTGCTGTCGGGCGTGCTGCTCTCCTTCTTCCGTGAGGGCCACAACTGGGCCCGGGTGGTGCTGAGCGCGCTCGTGGCACTGGTCGCCGTGGGCACCCTGGCGATCCTGCGCACCAGCCCGCCGACGCTGTTCCTGGTCGTGGCCGCGGTCTCGCTCGTCGTCGACATCGCGGCCGTCGTGGCGCTGTGGCACCGGGAGACCCGTACGTTCTGCCGCCCGTCGGTCGGTTCCGACAACCGCTGAGCGGACCTGCTCGGCGCCGCCGCGCCGGCGCCCTTGACGGAGTGTCGGCGCGGAGGTGTAGCGTGGAGCCGCGCTCGAACATCCGTTCGAACGTGGCTCGGCGGGGGCGACCTCGACCCCCGCCCCCGCCGGGTCGCTGGATCGTGGGAGGGGTCGCCGGTCCAGGGGTCGAGGAAGGTCACCGATCAGCCGATGAACCCGTACGCCCTGCCCGCCACCACCCACTCCTACCTGGCCCGTGCGGCCGAGTCGCTCAGCGAGGCGATCGCCGCGCCCGAGGTCCCCACCCGGTACGCCTGCGCGCACGTCGCCGCCCTGCGCGCGGCCGCGGCGCTGCTGGCCGCCCGGGCCCGGCCGCAGCCGCAGCGCCGGCGCCGGCAGAAGAACGCCTGGGTCCTGCTCGCCGAGGTCGCCCCGGAGCTCACCGAGTGGGCGCAGTTCTTCGCCGGGGGAGCCGCCAAGCGTGCGGCGGCCGAGGCGGGCTCCGTCCGGGCCGTCACCGAACGCGAGGCCGACGACCTCGTGCGCGAGGCGGACCGGTTCCTCGCCGTGGTCGAGCGCTGCCTCGGCCTCGCGCCGCACCCCCCGGTCGCCGGCAGGTCGGTCGTCATGCGCGCCGGCTGAGCCGCTGCTGGCGCGGCGTCCGGGGGAGACGCCGCACCAGTCTCCTAAGGTGGACCCATGCCCGAGAGTGTGCGGCCCAGCGAACGACGCAGCGCGGCGCGCACGTCCGTGGTGTGGGAGGCGCTGCTCCCGGCTCTCGACGGCGCGGTCGAGGTGCTCGACATCGGTGGTGGCACCGGTGGCTTCGCCGTGCGCGTCGCCGAGCTCGGCCACCGGGTGACGGTGGTCGACCCCAGCCCCGACGCGCTGGCGTCACTCGACCGCCGGGCCCGTGAGGCCGGCGTGGCCGTGACCGGGCAGCAGGGCGACCTGTCCACGCTGCTGGCGGCCGTCGGGCCGGACAGTGCCGACGTCGTGCTGTGCCACGGCGTCCTCGAGGTGGTCGACGACCCGGCCGCCGCCCTCGCCACCATGCGCGAGGTGCTGCGCCCGGGTGGGACGCTGAGCCTGCTGGTCGCCCAGCGGCACGCCGCCGTCGTCGCCCGGGCGATGGCCGGCCACTTCGGCCAGGCCCTCGCCCTCCTCGACGACACCGGGGGCGGACCGGGTCGTCCGAACCGGCGGTACACCGAGTCCGAGCTGCGCGCGCTGCTGACCGGTGCCGGGCTCGAGGCCGCCACGGTGCACGGCATCCGGGTCTTCGCCGACCTGGTGCCCGGCTCGCTCCTGGACCTCGAGCCGGGCGCGACCGCCGCGCTGCTCGAGCTCGAGCGCGCCGTCGTCGAGCGCCCCGAGTTCCGGTCCCTCGCCACCCAGCTGCACGTCGTCGCCCGCTGAGGGCCGCTGCAGGTTCCCCCGGGTTCGCCGGGAGGCCGACGACGGCGCCGGCACCCGACCCGTTTCGCCGTGCGGCACCGCGGGAACCGTTCGGGCACGAATTTCACCAACCCGGCTACCGACTTGCCGAGCCGCTGCCTAGACTTGGAGAAACCGGGCCGACGTGACCGGGTGCTGAATGCAGGGAGGTACGGTGCCACTCTCCGAAGAGGAGCTCCGACTGCTCGAGCAGATGGAGCGTGCCCTCGTCGAGGAGGACCCGAAGCTCGCCTCGACCTTGCGCGGCACGGCCTTCCGCCGCTCGGCCCGCCGACGGGCGATCATCGCGGGCGTCTGCTTCGTCGGCGGCGTCGCGGTCCTGATGACCGGTGCGGTCGCACAACTGCCCCTGGTCGGCGTCATCGGGTTCGTGATCATGCTGGGCTCGGCGACCGTCGCGCTCACCGCGCTGCGGGGCCGGCAGGCCACTGCCGCCGACCCGCGCGCCGCACACCCCAGCCACGGCTTCACCGTCATCGACGGCGGCCGGACGGGCAAGTCCCGTCGGCCGCGCCGCCCCTCGGGCGCACTCGTTCATGGAGCGCGTCGAGGAGCGCTGGCGCCGCCGCCGCGAGAGCGGCGGGTTCTGAGCGCCGCTCAACGCAGGACGTCATGCGGACGGTGTCACCCCTTGCTCCGTCCGTATGACGTTGCGAGGCCGCGCTGCGCGCGCCGACTCACCCCACGTGGTCGACGACCCCGCCGTACCGTGCCTCGATCGTGGGCGGGAGGACGCGGGTCGACCGGCGGGTGACGGTGACGACGGAGCGGGGCCACCAGGCGGCCCGGCGCCGGGCCGCGCGCGGGGCTCCGCCGGCGAGCGAGGCGATGACCGCCTCGCACGTCGGCACGCACCCGCACCGGGTCCGCGGTGGTGCCGGGCCGGGCGTAGCGCAGCAGCTCGATCGCGTGGACGAGCCGGTCCAGCGACTCGACGGCCGCGGGCGCGAGCGCCGGGCCGTGGGCCGGCCGGTCCGGTGTGTCCGGACCCAGCGGTGCGCCGAGGTGGTCGTCGAGCAGCGTTGCGGGTCGCTCGGGGGGACCGGGCCGCGGGCCAGGGCACCCCGAGGTCGACCGCGGCGTCGCGCAGCTCCGTCCACGCCTGCCTCGGGCAGCCCGCTCGCGAGCCGCCGGTCCCGGCGACGGCTGCGGACGAGCCCGGGCACCAGCAGACCGGCTCCGGCGACGACCACGAGCCCGAGACCGATCGCGAACGGCAGCCAGGACCGCTGCTGCGGGAGCGCGCGGGCGCTCGGCGTCGAAGTTGTCCTCGCGCTGCTGCGACGGGCGGGCGGTGGGCCGCTGCTCTGGCCGCCGCCGGCCGGCAGCGACTCCTGGGTGGACGGCGGGGTCACGACCCCGGTGTCGACCCGGGTGTAGCTCGGGACGTCCTCCGCGCGGCCGGCCGGCGTCGGCTCGAACCGCACCCAGCCGGCGCCCTCGAAGTACAGCTCGGGCCAGGCGTGCATGTCGTCGGAGCTGTAGATCCAGGTGTTCGGTCCCGGCCGGCTGCGGCTGCAGGAAGCCGATCGCGACCCGGGCCGGGATGCCCAGCACCCGCGCCATCACCGCCATCGAGGAGGCGAACTGCTCGCAGTAGCCGGTGCGGCCTCCAGGGCCGTCGCTGAGGAAGCTGACCAGCGCGTCGTATCCGTTGCCCTCGGCGGTGGCGAGGGAGTAGGTGAAGCCGCCGTCCTCGCGGAACCAGTTCTGGAGGGCGACCGCCTCCTCGAAGGGGTCGGTCGCGTCGCGGGTGACATCGGCGGCGAGCTGCCGCACGATCGGCGGGAGGTCGGACGGTACGTCGGTGAACGCCTCGCTGACCTTGCCGGCCGAGCTGCCCGCGTTCTCCAGGCGGTCGGCGGTGAGGTCGAGCCGCACCGCGCTCATCGAGTAGTGCAGGCTCGCGGTCGACAGGCCGTCGGGCACGGCCAGGAAGTCCATCGTCTGGGTGTCGTAGCGCCAGTCGCCGTCGGCCTGGATCTTGCTGATCGGTGACTGGGTCGGCAGCCAGCGGGACTGGAATCGCGGGCAGGATGGTGACGTCGTAGGGCACCTCGTCCCGCGCGACCGCGGACGCCACGCCCTGCAGCCGCGGCAGCGCCGAGCCGTCGGCGCGCTGATCGCTCGGCACGTCGCGGTCGCCGGGGCTCCACTCGACGTCGGTGAACCGGGTCAGGGTCAGGATCCGCAGGTACGACGGGTTGCGGGTCGGTCGTGGTGATCTGCACCAGCGGCGTGTCGGCGCCGCGCTTGAGGTCGCGGACCAGGTCGGCGGTCGGGTTGTCGACCCGGATGTCGTTCCCGTTGCCGCTGCCCGGTCCGAAGTCGAACAGGTGCACGCCGGCGGTCGGGAAGCAGTGCGGGCAGGAAGATCGCCAGTGCGGTGGCCGCGCCGCCGACCCTGGTGGCCGTGCTGCGGACCGCGTGCGGCGCCGGCGCCGAAGGAGATCGGGTCGCCGGTCTCACGGTCGACGCCGATCGGCCGGCCCCAGCGCGCGACCTGGTCGCTCTCCTGGAGGAACAGCATGCTGAGGAACCCGGCCGCGGTCATGGCGAACACCCACCAGCTGATGCTGTGGCCGACCATGCTCACCGGGATGCTGTAGATGGTCAGCAGCGGCAGGCCGGCCAGCGGTACGCGTCGCAGCGTGCAGGCGAGCAGGTCGACCAGGAGCAGGCACACCAGCCCGCACAGGATGAGCAGCGGGTCGAGCGGCGCCGCGTTGGCGGGCACGGGGGCGGCGTACTGCTGGGAGCTGTGCACGGCGTCGGCGAGGGCGCGGTGGAGCTCGCCCCAGCCGTCGCCGACAGGCAGCGGCGATCCGATCAGCAGCAGCATGGCGACCACGCCGCTGACGACCACCTGGCCGAGCAGCACCAGCGCGGAGGGCGCGCGCCACCACCGCGGCGCGATCCCGGTGCCGGCGACCAGCAGTGCGAGCAGGAACAGCGGGTTGAGGAAGCCGCCCGGGCTCTCGGTGAAGCCTCGCCACGCGTACATCGCGACCCAGGTGGTGGCGGCGGCCACGGCGGGCAGGCCCACGGTGCCGGCGAGGGTGCCGCGGGAGCGGCTGGTGGCGGGGATCATGTCGCCACCTCCTGGTGCAGGTGGGCCACGCTGCGGGACGCCTGGGACGAGCTGTGGCCCAGCTCCTGCCAGACGGCGTCGAGCCGGTCGCGCGGACCGAGCGACACCGAACGCCAGCCCTGCTGCGCGAGGGCGTGGATGGCGTCGGGGCTGGACGGCGCGCCCGTCCACGCGTCGACGTCGAGGGCGATGGCCAGGGCGGCGCCGGCGCGGTGCTGCATCCGTCGCAGGGTCGGCAGGTCGGCCGCGTCGACGCGGCCGAGCACGGCGACGGTGAGCCCGCCGTGCGACCCCTCGGCCAGCCAGCTGGTGTCGAGCAGTGGCTGGGAGACGGGCTGGACGACGGCGAGCGCCTCGAGCAGGGGCCCGGCGTTCAGGTCGGCGCCGCGCACGTGCCACGCCCTGCTCTGGTCCTCACCGCTCGCGGTGACCAGCCGGACGGCGAAACCCCGGTGGGTCAGGTGCACCGCGATCGAGGCCGCGGCCGAGACGGCCGCCTCGAGCGAGGACGCGATCCCGTGGCCCCGGTGGGCGAGGAGCCGGTTGTCGAGGACGAGGGTGGCGCGAGACTGCCAGGGCTGCTCCTCGCGGCGCACCATGAGCTCGCCCGACCTTGGCCGAGCTGCGCCAGTGGACCCGGCGCAGGTCGTCCCCGCGGCGGTACTCGCGCACGGTGACGTCCTCGGCGCTGCCGGTCGCGAAGGCGCGGGGACGGTTGTCGCCGGAGCCGGTGAGGGCGCCTCCCAGGGGGATCTGGGGCAGGATGACGGTCCGGGGTGTGACCGTCAGCGGCACCGTGGTGCGGAACGCGCGCCCGAGCTCGACGAGGCCGAACGGGTCGGTCACGCGCACCGACATGGGACCGATCTCGAAGTGCCCGCGCACGTCCGAGCGCACCTGGTAGGTGACCGTCTGCTTCCACCCGGCGCCGATGCCCTCGACCACGAACCGGGGACGTGTGCCGAGCACGTAGGGGACCTGGTCCTCGAGCAGCAGCACCCCGTTGGGCATCCGCCCCTCGTTGGTGAGCGACAACGTGACGCGGGCCGGCTGCCCCGCCGCGACCAGTTGCGGCGTGACGGTGCGGACCAGTGCCAGCCGGTAGCGGTTCCGGCCCACCACCCAGGCGGTCAGCAGGGGCAGCACGAGGACGAGGATCCCGACCCGCGCCAGTGCGGACTGGTCGAGGACGATGGCGCACACGACCGCCGTCACGCCGGCGGCGAGGAACGCCCGCCCGCGGACGGTGAGACCTGCAAGCGCCTCTCTCACGACGGCCTCAGGACTGGGGGACCGGTACGGCGCGCACGACTGCGTCCAGGATCGACGTGGTCGACCGCCCGCTCATCGCGGCCTCCACGCTCGGCAGCAGCCGGTGGGCGAGCACGGGCCGGGCGAGTCGCAGCACGTCGTCGGGCAGCACGTAGTCGCGGCCGTCCATCGCGGCCGCCGCCTTCGCGGCCCGGACCAGGTGGAGCGACGCGCGCGGCGATGCGCCCAGGGTGAGCTCGTCGGAGCGGCGGGTGGCCGAGGTGATCGCGACGGTGTAGCGCTGGACGGCGTTCGAGACGTGCACCTGGCCGACGATGCCCACCAGCTTGCGCACCTCCCCGGCGTCGGTCACCGCCTCGAGGTCGTCGAGCGGGTTCGCGCCGGTGTGGGAGGTGAGCATCGCGACCTCCGCGCCCTCGACCGGGTAGCCGACCGAGACGCGGGCCATGAAGCGGTCGCGCTGCGCCTCGGGCAGCGCGTAGGTGCCCTCCATCTCGATCGGGTTCTGCGTCGCGATCACCATGAACGGCTGCTCGAGCTGGTAGGTCTTGTTGTCGACGGTGACCTGACGCTCCTCCATGCACTCCAGGAGCGCCGACTGGGTCTTGGGGGAGGCGCGGTTGATCTCGTCGCCGACCACGATGTTGGCGAAGATCCCGCCGGGCCGGAACTCGAACTCCCGGCTGTGCTGGTTGAACACCGACACGCCCGTGACGTCCGAGGGCAGCAGGTCCGGGGTGAACTGGATGCGCCGCACCGAGCAGTCGATGCTGCGCGCCAGCGCCTTGCTCAGCTGGGTCTTGCCGACGCCCGGGACGTCCTCGATCAGCAGGTGACCCTCGGCGAGGAGCACGATCAGCGCCGCGTTGACGACGTCGGGCTTGCCCTCGATCACGCGCTCGATGTTCGACCGCACGCGGCCGACCACCCGCGCCAAGGTCTGCAGGTCCGCGCCGCCGCGGGCCGCGTCCGTCTCAGTTCCCACTGCCGTCCCTTCCCCGTCCGGTGTGGTCCACGCCACTCCCGGCTCCAACCGTAGTCGTGCCGCAGAAACCTACGTCCCCCGACCGTCACCGCGTTCGACTCGGGTGGTCACGAATTGGTTGCAGTGCACCGCGGGGGACACCCGTCGGGCCGGCGCCCCACCATCCCCCACCTGGCGCTCCACCACGCCCCACCGGACCCCCACCGGGGCATCGGCAGGCCGTTGACCTGCGCAGATGCGGTTCCGGCGGCGGCCGTCGCAGGGCGGGCGGTGCCGAAATCGCCCGCTCGACACGCGTGGAATGGTTGACGGTGGGGGAAAGTGGCGTAAAGTGGAGCGCAGTGGAGGAAGCTTCCGTTGATCGGGGAGCGAGGGGAGGTGCCCGATGTTCTTCATGGGCACGTACACCCCGAAGCTCGATGACAAGGGGCGGCTCTTCCTTCCGGCCAAGTTCAGGGACCGACTGTCGGAGGGGCTCGTGGTGACGCAGGGTCAGGAGAACTGCCTGGTCGTGTGGCCCACGGACGTCTTCATGGAGGAGGCACGCCGGGCGCAGGCGACGCCGATGACGGTGCGGGGCGCGCGCGACTACGCCCGCATCCTCTTCGCCGGCGCCGACGAGGGCGCGCTGGACAAGCAGGGGCGCATCGGCATCCAGGCCAACCTGCGCGAGTACGCCGGCCTCGACCGCGACGTGGTCGTGATCGGCGTCATGGACCGGATCGAGATCTGGAACCCCGACCGCTGGCGTGAGTACGCCGGTGGTGCCCAGGCCAAGTTCGCCGAGCTCGACGAGCAGCCGAACCCGCAGCACAACTAGCAGCACCAGCACCAGCACCAGCAGCAGAACTCAACAGCGATCCGCAGGACGAGGTCTCGAGCCCGCTCCCGTATGTCATCTGGGGCACCTTCCCCGGTTCCAGATGGCCCTTCCCGGCTGGGAGCGGGCAGGGACCTGGTCAGGCGGATCGTCACATTTCGCCGGATCCCGGGCCGCTCCGGCTCCGGCTCCGGGCACACGAGGGTCGAGGCAGGGTCGAATGAGCATCGCTGAAGCGGCGGTCACGCCGCTCCGGGCCGAGGTGGAGGCCCCGGTTCGCCGGGTCCGCCACCAGGCGCGCGACGCCGCGGCGCTGATGGCCTTCTCGGCGGCCACCTCCGTCGCGGTGGCCGTGGCGTTCCTGCTGCTGGCCCTGCTGGCGCGTCGGGCCTGAGGATGAGCACCCCCGCCCACGTCCCGGTCCTGCTCGACCGGGTCGTCGCCCTCCTGGCGCCCGCGCTCGAACGCGACGGAGCGGTCCTGGTCGACGCCACCCTGGGGCTCGGCGGCCACAGCGAGGCCGTGCTGTCCCGGTTCGCGGCGGTGCGGGTGATCGGCATCGACCGCGACCCCGACGCCCTGGCGCTGGCCGGCCGCCGGCTCGCGCCGTTCGGCGACCGGTTCACCGGCGTCCACGCGGTCTACGACGAGCTCCCCGACGTGGTCGCGGCCCAGGGGCTGCCCGGTGTCGACGCGGTGCTGTTCGACCTCGGAGTCTCGTCGATGCAGCTCGACGTCCGCGAGCGCGGCTTCGCCTACGCCGAGGACGCCCCGCTGGACATGCGCATGGACGGCAGCCGCGGGATCACCGCCGCCGACGTCCTCAACACCTACGACGCCGACGAGCTCGCCCGGGTGCTGCGCGACTACGGCGAGGAGAGGTTCGCGCGCAAGATCGCCAGGGCGATCGTGCGGGAGCGGGCCACCCAGCCGTTCAGCACCTCGGCCCGGCTCGTCGAGCTGCTCTACGCCGAGATCCCGGCGCCGGCGCGCCGCACCGGTGGACACCCCGCCAAGCGGACCTTCCAGGCGCTGCGGATGGAGGTCAACGACGAGCTCGCCGTGCTGCGGCGGGCGATCCCGGCGTCGATCGACGCGATCCGCGTCGGCGGCCGCGTCGTCGTGGAGTCCTACCACTCGCTGGAGGACCGCCTGGTCAAGCAGGCCTTCGCCGCCGCCACCCGGCTGGACGTGCCGGAGGACCTGCCGTTCATCCCGGAGGGCCGGGAGCCCGCCCTCCGCCTCGTCACCCGGGGCGCCGAGAAGGCGACCCCGGAGGAGATCGCGGAGAACCCGCGCGCCGCCTCGGTCCGGCTGCGCGCGATCGAACGTGTCGCCCAGGGAGGGGTCGCAGCATGAGCAGTCCGGTCGCCGTCGTCCGCAACAGGATTCCCCGGATCGCCGAGGTGGCGGTCGAGCGGGCCCGGCTCACGGTGGTGCCGCGCCGGCGCACCCGTGCCGCCCGGATGCCGTTCGTCGCGCTGGTCTCGATGATGCTGCTCACGGGGGTGGTCGGACTGCTGCTCTTCAACACCTCGATGCAGCAGGCGTCGTTCGCGGCCACCGCGCTGCAGCAGCAGGCCAACACCCTCGCGGCCCGCCAGCAGACGCTCCAGATGGACCTCGACCGGTTGCGGAACCCCCAGCGGATCGCCGCGGCCGCGCAGAAGCTCGGCATGGTCCCGGCCGGCAGCCCCGCCTTCCTCGAGCTGCGGACCGGCAAGATCGTCGGCGTCCCGACACCGGGCTCCCAGGCCACGCCGTTCCGCATCTGGCCGCTGCCGCCCAAGAAGCCCGCGGAGCTCACCCCCGCGCCGCACGTCGTGACGGTGCCGGCCGACGAATCCGGCGACACGAGCGGCGGCAACGCCGGAAAGCACCGCGGCCGGGACAGGATGTCCCACGAGGCACAGCAGAACCAGCAGTCCCACACGACGCAGCAGTAGAGCGGAGCACCCGTGCGCCAGACCCGCCCGCCCCGCGGCACCCGACGGGGATCGCCGCAGCTGCGGCTCCGGATCGGGTTCGTCGTGATCGCGATGACGCTGTCGGTGTTCGGCGCCCGCCTGGTCCAGCTGCAGGGGGTGGACCCGAACTCGTACGCCGCGATGGCGGCCGCCGAGGGGCTCGTCCGCGTCGACCTCCCCGCGGCGCGCGGCGACATCCTGGACCGCAACGGCGACCCGCTCGCCGACTCCGTCGACGGGAAGATGATCGTCGCGGACCCGGAGCTGACCGCCCCGAAGGCCCCGCAGCTGGCCCGCTTCCTCTACCACCGCCTCGACATCGACTACGCGACGACGCTGACGAAGCTGCGCACGCCGGGCAGCCGGTTCGAGTACGTCGCGCGCCGGGTGCCGTCGACGGTCGCCACCGCCGTGCTCGACGCCGCGGAGCGCCGCGGCTTCCAGGGCCTCGACACCCGGCGCGACCCGCTGCGCGACTACCCGGCCGGCGACGTCGCCGCCAACCTGGTCGGCTTCATGGGCACCGACGAGCCGCTGGCGGGCCTGGAGCGGACCTTCAACCGGCAGCTCGCCGGCACCGACGGGTCCGCCCGCTACGAGGTGGGGGGCGGCAACCGGATCCCGCTCGGCGAGAACACCGTCACCGAGCCGGTCGACGGCCAGGACCTGCGCACCACCATCGACATCGACCTGCAGTGGTACGCCCAGCGAGTGCTGCGCCAGACCGTCGAGGACGCGCGGGCGGACTCGGGATTCGCGGTCGTCATGGACTCGCGGACCGGCGAGGTGCTGGCGCTGGCCGACGACCCGACGTTCGACGCCAACGACCCGACCAGCTCGCCGGAGGACGACCTCGGCGCCCGCTCCATGCAGGACGTCTACGAGCCGGGCTCGGTCGAGAAGGTGCTCACCGTCAGCTCGCTGCTCAACGAGGGGCTCGTCACGCCGCGCACGAAGATCGTGGTGCCGCCGATGCTGATGCGCGAGGACCGGCCGATCCACGACTGGTTCACCCACGGCACCATCCACCTGACCATGACCGGGGCCATCGCCAAGTCGTCCAACATCGCGACCGTCCTCGCGGCCGACCGGTTCAAGAAGGGCCAGCTCTACGACTACCTGCGCCGGTTCGGGCTCGGTCAGCGCACCGGTGTCGGGGTGCGCGGCGAGACCAAGGGGCTCCTGCCCGCGCGGAACCAGTGGACCCACCAGATGCAGGACCGCATCGCGTTCGGCCAGTCGCTGTCGGTCAACGGCGTGCAGCTGGCGGCCGCGATCAACACCATCGCCAACGGCGGCGTCCGGGTCTCGCCGAGCCTGATCCAGGGCTCGGCGACCACCGACAACGGCCGGCAGGTCGGCACCGACCACACCACGGAGCGCCGGGTGATCACCAAGCAGGCGGCCACCGAGATGACCCACATGATGGAGCGCGTCGTCGACCCCGAGGCCGGGGTCGCGCCGGCGGCGCAGGTGCCCGGCTACGTGGTCGCGGGCAAGACCGGTACGGCGCAGGCCGTCGGCGCCGAGTGCGGCTGCTACGACGGCACGTTCACGGTCTCGTTCGCGGGGTTCGCGCCCGCCGACGACCCGCGGTTCACCGTCTACGTCGTGGTCAAGAACCCGCGCAACGGCGGGGGCGGCGGCTCGGTCGGCGGACCGGCGTTCTCGAAGATCATGAGCTACGCGCTCAAGCGCTACGCCGTCCCGCCGACCGGAGCGAAGCCCTCGCGGCTCCCTGTGGAGTGGTGAGGGCGGACGCAGCGATAGGTTCGCGTGGTGAGTGACCCCGCCCGCCCGACGCAGCCGCCGCGGACGTCGCTCGCGACCCTCGCGGCGTGGCTCGGCGCCGAGGTCCGTGGGACGGCGGACGGCGTCGAGGTGACCGGGGTCTCCCTGTCGTCGCAGCGGATCCGCCCCGGCGACCTGTACGCCGCGCTGCCCGGCGCCCGCGCGCACGGCATCGACTTCCTGGACGCCGCGCTCGAGGCGGGCGCGGTCGCCGTGCTGACCGACCCCGCCGGGGCGGCCGCGGCGGACGGCGTACCCGTGCTCGTCGTCGAGCAGCCCCGGTCCGTGCTGGGCCGGCTGGCCGCCCGGGTGTACGGCGAGCCGGCCGCCGCGATGCGGATGGTCGGCGTGACCGGCACCCAGGGCAAGACCACGACCACCCGGCTGCTCGAGGACGGGCTCGGCCGGGCCGGTGTCCGGGCCGCCGTGGTCGGCACCATCGGCACCCGCGTCCTGGGCGAGGACGTCCGGACCACACTGACCACGCCGGAGGCCCCGGACCTGCACGGGTTGTTCGCGATGATGCGCGAGCGCGGGGTCGAGGCCTGCGCGATGGAGGTCTCCAGCCACGCCCTGGTGATGGGCCGGGTGGACGGGGTCGTCTTCGACGTGGCGGTGTTCTTGAACCTGGGGCGCGACCACCTCGACTTCCATGACGGCATCGAGGACTACTTCCGGGCGAAGGCGTCGCTGTTCACCCCGGAGCGGGCGCGGCTCGGGCTGGTCAACGTCGACGACGAGTACGGCCGCCGCCTGGCCGGCGAGGCGGGCGTCCCGGTGCGGACGTTCTCGGCGACCGGGGCGGACGCCGACTGGCGGGCCGCGGACGTCGACCTGCGCCCCGACGGCTCGTCGTTCACGGTCGTCGGGCCCGACGGCGTGCGCATCCCGGCCGGCTGCCTGCTGCCCGGCGACTTCAACGTCGCCAACGCGCTGGCCGCCGTCGCCGCCGCGGCCGAGGCCGGCCTCGACGCGCCCGCGGTGGCCGCCGGCATCGCGGTGACCACGGGCGTCCCCGGCCGGCTCGAGCGGATCGAGGCCGGCCAGGACTTCCTGGTCGTGGTCGACTACGCGCACAAGCCGGACGCCGTCGAGGCGGCCATCCGCACGCTGCGGCCCCTGACCACCGGCCGGGTGATCGTGGTGCTCGGCGCCGGGGGCGACCGGGACCCGGGCAAGCGGCCGATCATGGCCGGCATCGCCGCCCGGCTCGCGGACCTGCTGATCGTCACCGACGACAACCCGCGCTCCGAGGACCCGTCGGCGATCCGCGCCGCGCTCCTCGCCGGGGTCGAGGACGGTGCGGCGATCGAGGTCGGCGACCGGCGGGCGGCGATCCGCGAGGCGGTGCGCGGCGCCCGGACCGGGGACATCGTGATCATCGCCGGCAAGGGGCACGAGACCGGCCAGGAGGTCGGGGGAGTGGTGCACCCGTTCGACGACCGTGAGGTGGCTCGGGAGGAGCTCGCATGCTTGCGCTGACGCTGGGGGAGATCGCCGGGATCGTCGGGGGCTCCGTGCCCGACGACGTCGCCGACCTGGTGGTCCGCGGACCCGCGTACGTCGACAGCCGGCTGGCCGAGCCGGACGGACTGTTCGTGGCGGTGGTCGGTGAGCGGGTCGACGGCCACGAGTACGCCGAGGGCGCGCACGCCGTGCTCGGCAGCCGCCCGACCGCCGCGCCGACGGTGGTGGTCGACGACCCCGTCGCCGCCCTGGGCCGCCTCGCCCGGCACGTGGTCGACCGGCTCGACGTCACGGTCCTCGCCCTGACCGGGTCGCAGGGCAAGACCGGCACCAAGGACTACCTGGCCCAGGTGCTCGCCACCGCGGGGCCGACGGTGGCGACCGCCGGCAACAACAACAACGAGATCGGCGTCCCGCTCACGGTGCTCCGCGCCACCCGCGACACCCGCTTCCTCGTCGTGGAGATGGGTGCGCGGGGCATCGGCCACATCGGCTACCTGTGCGAGATCGCGCCGCCCGACGTGGCCGCGGTGCTCAACGTCGGCACCGCCCACCTGGGTGAGTTCGGCTCCCGCGAGGCGATCGCGCAGGCCAAGGGCGAGATCGTGGAGGCGCTCGCCCCCGGGGGCACCGCGGTCCTGAACGCGGGTGACGACCTGGTCGCGGCGATGGCGACCCGCACCCGCGGGCGGGTGCTCACCTTCGGTGTCGGCCGGGACGCCGACGTGCAGGCCCGCGACGTCGAGGTCGACGACCGCGTCCGCCCGTCGTTCGGCCTCGGCCACGCCGGCGAGTGGCACCCGGTGCGGCTGCAGCAGTCCGGGCTGCACCAGGTCGACAACGCCGCCGCGGCGGCCGCCATGGCGCTCGCCGCCGGCCTGCCGCTCGAGCAGGTCGCCGACGCGCTCGGGGAGGCTGCCGGGTCGTCGCCGATGCGCATGGAGGTCCACGAGCGCGCGGACGGGCTCGTGGTCATCAACGACGCCTACAACGCCAACCCCGCGTCGACGATCGCGGCCGTGCAGGCGCTGTGGGCGATGGGACAGCGGCAGGGCCGACGTACCGTCGCGGTGCTCGGCGAGATGCGCGAGCTCGGTGACACCGCTCGCGCCGGCCACGAGGAGGTCGGGTCCGTCGCCGCCGGCCTGGGCATCGACGTCGTGGTGGTCGTCGGCGAGCCGGCGGCCGGCATCGCGGCGGCCGCGCAGGCGGACCCGGACTGGCAGGGTGAGGCGATCCTCACGGCGGGGCGCGACGAGGCGCTCGCCTGGGTACGGAAGAATGTCGCGGCGGAGGACGTGGTCCTCGTCAAGGCATCCAACGGCGTCGCCCTGTGGGTGATCGCAGACGTTCTGCTGGAGGGAGACCGGACCGCGCCATGAGAGCCATCCTGTTCGGCGGCGGCCTGGCCCTGCTCGTCTCGCTGCTCGGCACCCGGATCGCGATCACCCAGTTCACCCGGCTGGGCTACGGCCAGGAGATCCGCGACGACGGCCCGACCAGCCACCACACCAAGCGGGGCACGCCCACGATGGGCGGCGTCGTCATCATCCTCGCGACGGTCATCGGGTACTTCGGCGCGAACCTGATCACCGGCAACATGCCGACGGCGTCGTCGCTGCTGCTGCTGTTCCTCTTCGTCGGCACCGGCATCGTCGGCTTCCTCGACGACTTCATCAAGATCTCCAAGCAGCGCAGCCTCGGCCTGCGCAGCAAGGCCAAGATGGTCGGGCTCACCGTCGTGGCCCTGGTCTTCGGCATCCTGGCGCTGTCACCGTGGCTCGAGGACGACCGCGGCCAGACGCCCGCCTCGAAGCACCTGTCCTTCATCCGGGACATCGGGTGGATCGCGCTGCCGACGATCCTGGCGGTGCTGCTGATCTGGCTGATCATCGCCGGTACGACCAACGGCGTGAACCTCACCGACGGCCTCGACGGGCTCGCGACCGGGGCCAGCGTGATGGTCTTCGGCGCCTACATGTTCGTCAACATCTGGCAGAACAACCAGTGGTGCGGGCAGACCGGCCTCGACCAGCCCAACCTCTGCTACGAGGTGCGGGATCCGCTCGACCTCGCGGTGGTGGCGGCCGCGATCACCGGCGCGTGCTTCGGGTTCCTGTGGTGGAACGCGTCGCCGGCCGCGATCTTCATGGGCGACACCGGTTCGCTCGCCCTCGGCGGCGCCCTGGCCGGCCTGGCGATCCTCACCCGGACCGAGCTCCTGCTGATCATCCTCGGCGGCCTGTTCGTGCTGGAGACCGTGTCGGTGATGCTCCAGGTCACCACGTTCAAGGTCACCAAGCGGCTGACGGGCACCGGGCGCCGGGTCTTCCGGATCGCGCCGATCCACCACCACTTCGAGATGCTGGGCTGGGAGCAGATCACGGTCACGATCCGGTTCTGGATCATCACCGGCATCTGCGTCGCCGCCGGCCTCGGCATCTTCTACGCCGAGTGGGTGGCGGGGATCGGATGACGCCCCAGGGACCCGGGGACCGGGCATCCTGGGCGGGCGTCCGCGTCGTCGTCGCCGGGTTCGGCGCGGCCGGCTTCGCCGCGGCCGACAACCTCACCCACCTCGGCGCCCGGGTCGTCGCCCTCGACGAGTCCGACGCCGGGGACCGTCGCGAGAAGGCCGAGCTGCTCGGGGTCCTCGGTGCCGAGGTGCGGCTCGGGCCGGGGACCACCGCGGACCTGCCCGCGGAGGCCGAGCTCCTGGTCGTCTCGCCGGGGTGGGACCCGACCAACCGCTCCTGGCCCAGGCCCGCGACCGGGCCATCCCGGTCTTCGGCGAGGTCGAGCTCGCCTGGCGGCTGCGTGACCCGGCCCACCGCACGCCGTGGCTGTGCGTGACCGGGAGCCTGGGACGACGACGACCGTGCGGATGCTCGAGGCGGTGCTGGGCGCCGCCGGCCTGCGCACCATCGTCGCCGGTGAGGCAGGCCTGCCGATCGTCGAGGTGGTCATGGACCCCGAGCCGTACGACGTGCTCGCGGTCGCGCTCACCGGCGCCCAGCTCCACGACACGCACTCGATGAGCGCCGAGTCCGCCGCGGTCCTCGACGTCGGAGGGGGGCGCGACGGCCGGGACGCCGCCGACCTGGGCCGCGTCTACGAGCGGGTCGAGCGCGCCTGCGTCTACGACCTCGCCGACCCCGGGACCGAGCAGCTGGTCCGGGAGGCCGACGTGACCGAGGGCGCCCGCGCGATCGGGGTCACCCTCGGCGTACCCGGCGTCGGGATGCTCGGCGTGGTCGAGGACATCCTCGCCGACCGGGCCTTCATCGAGCAGCGCGAGAGCAGCGCCGCCGAGCTCTGCACGATCTCCGACCTCCCCTCCGCGGACCCGGGGATCGTCCGCGACGCGCTCGTCGCGGCCGCGCTCGCCCGTGCCCACGGGGTCTCGCAGGTCGCGGTCCGGGACGGCCTGCGCTCCTACCGGGCCCAGTAGCGGCCCGGGCGCTACTGGTCGAAATGGCGCAGTCCCTGCAGGCCTACGACCCGTGGTGAGTGGCGAGCAGCTCGAGAAGAGCGCATCTTCTATGACCGTGAGAAGAAAGAGATGAGAGGATAGTGATAATAGGAATAGACAGCGAGACAGCGCGATTTCGCGACACGCGCCGGATGTGCCCGTGATCGTCGCGACCGCCGACGAGACTGGTCCGCGGACGCCAACGGGCGGCCGGCGGCGACGCGGTGCTGCTGGCTGGGATGCGCTCCATGGACATGTTACCGACTGATCGTGAGGAGGGGACGTTGCCGATGTACCACCGCGGATGGACCCGAGTGGGGCGCGCGATGACGCGGCGATCGGCGGTGGCCGGCTCGGGTACGCCGCGGCTCGCGCCGCGCTCGACCGGCCGCTGACGGCGTACTACCTCCTGCTCGGTGCCTCGGCGCTGCTGCTCACCATCGGGCTGATCATGGTGCTGAGCGCGTCCAGCGTGTACTCCTACGAGCAGAACGGCGGCAACTCGTACGCGATCGTCGAGCGCCAGCTGCTGTGGGTGGCGATCGGGGTGCCGTGCGCGTTCGTCGCGTCCCGGCTGCCGCACTCGTTCCTGCGCCGGGTCGCCTGGCTGGGCCTGATCGTCTCGGTGGTCCTGCTCGGCCTCACCCAGACCGGGCTGGGGCGCACGGTCAACGGCAACACCAACTGGCTCGGTGTGGGCCCGTTCGTGATCCAGCCGGCGGAGATCGCCAAGCTGGCGATCGTCCTGTGGGCCGCGCACATCTACGCGCGCAAGGACAAGCGGCTGGGCAGCTTCCACGAGGTGTTCATGCCGGTGGTGCCCGGGCTGCTCGCGGTGATCGCGCTGGTCATCCTCGGCCACGACCTCGGCACCGCGCTGGTCCTGTTCGCGATCCTGCTCGCGCTGCTGTGGGTCGTCGGCGCACCGGCGCGGCTGTTCACGATCTCGCTCACCGTCATCGGCGCGGTCGCGATCTGGCTGGCGTCGACCAGCCCCGAGCGCCGGCAGCGGCTCACGAACTTCGCCGATCCGTTCAAGGACTTCCACAACGCCGGTTGGCAGCCCGCGCACGGGCTCTTCGCGCTGGCCAGCGGCGGCATCTTCGGCGAGGGCATCGGCGCGAGCCGGCAGAAGTGGGGCGACCTGCCCGAGGCGCACACCGACTTCATCTTCGCGGTGCTGGGCGAGGAGCTCGGGCTGATCGGCACGCTGCTGGTCATCGCCCTGTTCCTGACCATCGCCTACGCGGCCATCCGGGTCGCGATGCACACCAAGGACCCGTTCGTCCGGTACACCACCTTCGGCATCGTGGTCTGGCTGCTCGGCCAGATGATCATCAACATCGGGATGGTGCTCGCGCTGTTCCCGGTCATCGGCATCCCGCTGCCGCTGGTGTCCTACGGCGGATCCGCGCTCGTGCCCTCACTGGTGGCCCTCGGGCTGCTGATCGGGTTCGCGCGCCGCGAGCCGGAGGCCGCGCGCGCCCTGGCCCAGCGCCGCAAGGCCCGTTCCGCCGGGCTGTCGGCGGGCCGCATCTCCTAGGGTTGTCGCCGATGCGCGTTCTTCTCGCCGGCGGCGGCACCGCCGGCCACACCTCGCCCCTGCTCGCCACCGCCGACGCCCTCCGGCGACTGGAGCCGGACGTCGAGGTCACCTGCCTCGGCACCCCGCGGGGGCTGGAGACCCGGGTGGTCCCCGACGCGGGCTACCCCCTCGAGCTGATCCCCCCGGTCCCGCTGCCGCGCCGGCCGAACGCGGACCTGGTCAAGGTCCCGTTCCGGCTGCGGGCCGCGGTCCGGGAGACGTACGCCGTCCTGGACCGGGTGCGCCCGGACGTGGTCGTCGGCTACGGCGGGTACGTCTCGATGCCGGCGTACCTCGCGGCGCGCAGGCGCAAGCTGCCCCTGGTGATCCACGAGCAGAACGCCGTGCCCGGCCTCGCGAACCGGGCCGGCGCCCGCTTCGCCCGGCGCGTGGCGGTGAGCTTCCCCGACACGCCGCTGCGGAAGGCGGAGTACGTCGGCCTCCCGATCCGCCCGATGATCTCGGGCCTGGACCGGGCCGCGCTGCGCGCCGAGGCGCGAGCGTTCTTCGGTCTCGACCCGGACCGCCCCACCCTGCTGGTCACCGGCGGGTCGCAGGGCGCCCGCCGGCTGAACCAGGCCGTGTCCGGTGCCGCGAGCGCCCTGGCCGCGGCCGGCGTGCAGGTGCTGCACGCCCAGGGCAAGCACGGCGGGGCCGAGCCGGAGCCCACGGACGTGCCGTACGTCGTCGTCGAGTTCATCGACCGGATGGACCTCGCCTACGCAGCCGCCGACCTCGTCGTGTGCCGGGCCGGCGCCAGCAGCGTCACCGAGGCCGCGGCGGTCGGGCTGCCGGCGGTGTTCGTGCCCCTGCCGATCGGCAACGGCGAGCAGGAGAAGAACGCCGCTCCCGTCGTCGAGGTCGGCGGCGGCATCCTGGTCAGGGACGCCGACCTCACCACCGACTGGGTGGTCGGCACCGTCCCGCGCCTGGCGGCCGACACCGACCGGCTGGCCACGATGGGCTCCGCGGCCGCCGCGCTGATCCCGCGCGACGCCGACGAGAAGCTGGCGCGGATCGTGCTCGAGACGGCGCGAGGGGCGACCCGGTGAGGGTGCCGGTCCCGGACGAGGTCCTCCCGGCGGACCGGTTGGGTCGCGTCCACTTCGTCGGCATCGGTGGCGCCGGCCTCTCGGGCATCGCGCGCATCATGCTGGCCCGCGGCATCGCCGTCAGCGGCAGCGACGGCACCGCCTCGCCGACCCTCGACGCGCTCCGCGCGCTCGGTGCCACGGTGCACGTCGGCCACGACGCCGGCCACGTGCGCGGCGCCGACACCGTCGTCGTCTCGACCGCGGTGCGCGAGGACAACCCGGAGTACGCCGAGGCGGTGCGCGCGCGGCCTGCGCGTCCTGCCCCGCTCGGCCGCGCTGGCGGCGGTGATGGCCGGCCGGCGGGTCGTCGCGGTCGCCGGCACCCACGGCAAGACGACCACGACCTCGCTGCTCACGGTCGCCCTGCAGGCGGCCGGTGCGGACCCGGCGTACGCGATCGGCGGCGACCTCACCGCGACCGGCGTGAACGCCGCCGACGGCACCGGCGACCTGTTCGTCGCGGAGGCCGACGAGAGCGACGGCGCGTTCCTGCGCTACGCGCCGTACGCCGCGGTCGTCACCAACGTCGAGGCCGACCACCTCGACAACTGGGGGACCGAGGAGGCGTACCGCGCGGCGTTCGACGAGTTCGCCGACACCGTCGACCCCGACGGCTTCCTGGTCTGCTGCGTCGACGACCCGGGCGCCGCCGCGCTGGCCGAGCGGCAGCGCGCGGCCGGTCGCCGGGTGCTCACCGTCTCGCGCGCCGGTGCGCGCCGAGTCGGGCTCGACGCCTGGCGGGTCACGCTGTGGTCGCCGGGGGAGCACTACCTGGCCGACGCGCTGGCGGCGCTACGCCGCCGGTGCCGCGCTCGGCTTCGACGCCGGCGACCTGCGCGCGGGCATCGCGTCGTACACCGGGACCAGGCGCCGCATGGAGCGCAAGGGCGAGGCCGGCGGCGTGCGGGTCTACGACAGCTACGCCCACCACCCGACCGAGATCGCCGGCGACCTCCAGGCGGCCCGGGCGCTCGCCGGGGAGGGGCGGCTGGTCGTCGCGTTCCAGCCGCACCTGGTCTCGCGCACCCGGATCTTCGGCGCCGCCATGGGCGAGGCGCTCGGGGCGGCCGACGAGGTCGTGGTGCTCGACGTCTACCTCGCCCGCGAGGACGCCGACCCGGCGGTGACCGGGGCCCTGGTCGCCGACGCGGTGCCGCTGCCGGCCGAGCACGTCGCCTACGTCGCCCGACGTTCGACGACGTGCCGCGGCCGGCTGGTGGCGCGGGCCCGCCCCGGCGACCTGGTCCTGACGCTCGGCGCCGGCACCGTCACCGAGGTCGGTCCGCGGGTGCTGGAGCTGCTCGCCGATGGCTGAGGTCGACAGCCCGGACCCGTCCGCGGCGACCCGCAGCGGTGCGCAGCCGTCGCCGGTTCGCCCGCCGCCAGTGGGCCCGCCGCTGGCTGACCTGGAAGCCGCGTCGTCGCGGTCGTGCTGCTGCTCGTGCTGCTCGCCGGCGGCGGGTCTGGCTCGTCTACTTCTCCTCCTGCCTGTCGGTGCAGGGCGTCGACGTCGCGGGCGTGCACGCTGCTGCGACGCCGGCGACAGGTCCGCGCCGCCGCGGCCGTGCCCGAGGGCGAGCCGCTGGCGCGCGTCGACCTCGAGCGGATCCGCGCCCGGGTCGAGGCGCTGGCCGCGGTGCGGTCCGCCGACGTCTCCCGCGCAGTGGCCCGACCACGGTGCTGCATCGACGTCGACGGAGCGGGAGGCGGTCGCCGTCGTCGAGATCGGCGGGCAGCCTGCAAGGGCATGGACGCCGACGGCGTGGTCTTCCGCGACTACGCCACGGCCCCGGCCGGGCTGCCGCGGGTCCAGACCGGCGCCGACACCGGCAGCGACGCGCTGCGCGAGGCGGCGCTCGTGGTCGCGGCGCTGCCCGCCGACCTCGACGCCAAGGTCGACCACGTCGAGGTGCAGACCGTCGACGAGATCTACGCTCGCGCTGCGCGACGGCCGCACCGTCGAGTGGGGGAGCTCGGACGGAGTCCGACGCTCAAGGCCGAGGTGCTCGCCGAGCTCCTCGCCGCCGCGCCCAGGCCGCGCGTCTACGACGTCAGCGTCCCGGCGCAGCCGACGACGTCTGCCTCGCTGACGCCGGGCACCACCGTCGCGGCCGCCACCGTCCGTCCGCGGCGTGTCGCCGCGATCCGGTCGGCGCGCCTGCCTACTGTCGTCACCACGGCGAGGTTGACATAACTATAACCCTCAGGCTGAGGGTCAGAGTTGAGGACACCGGCCGACTTCCCCGAGCAGAGCACGCAGACCATCCGTACACGGACACGATCAGCGAGAGGCGAACGCCGTGGCAGCAGCACAGAACTACCTGGCCATCATCAAGGTCGTGGGCATCGGCGGCGGCGGCGTCAACGCCGTCAACCGGATGATCGAGGTCGGACTCAAGGGCGTCGAGTTCATCGCGATCAACACCGACGCGCAGGCGCTCCTGATGAGCGACGCCGACGTCAAGCTCGACATCGGCCGCGAGCTCACCCGGGGGCTCGGCGCCGGCGCCAACCCCGAGGTCGGCGCGCGGGCCGCCGAGGACCACGCCGACGAGATCGAAGAGGTCATCAAGGGCGCCGACATGGTGTTCGTGACCGCCGGCGAGGGCGGCGGCACCGGCACCGGCGGCGCTCCGGTCGTCGCCCGGATCGCCCGCTCGCTGGGCGCGCTGACCATCGGCGTGGTGACCCGGCCGTTCGCCTTCGAGGGTCGTCGCCGCGCCAACTCCGCCGAGGAGGGCATCGCCGCAGCTGCGCGAGGAGGTCGACACCCTCATCGTCATCCCGAACGACCGGCTGCTCTCGATCAGCGACCGCAACGTCTCGGTGCTCGACGCGTTCAAGCAGGCCGACCAGGTGCTGCTCCAGGGTGTCTCGGGCATCACCGACCTGATCACCACCCCCGGCCTGATCAACCTCGACTTCGCCGACGTGAAGTCGGTGATGTCCAACGCCGGGTCGGCGCTGATGGGCATCGGCTCGGCGCGCGGCGAGGACCGCGTCGGTCGCCGCCGCCGAGATGGCGGTCTCCAGCCCGCTGCTCGAGGCGAGCATCGACGGCGCCCACGGCGTGCTGCTCTCGATCGCCGGCGGCTCCGACCTCGGCCTGTTCGAGATCAACGAGGCGGCGGCGCTGGTCGCCGAGGCGGTCGCACGCCGAGGCCAACATCATCTTCGGTGCGACCATCGACGACGCGCTCGGCGACGAGGTGCGGGTGACCGTGATCGCCGCCGGCTTCGACGGCGGCATGCCGAAGCGCCGCGACGAGGGCGCCGTGCTGCGGCGCGACACCGAGCCCGCAGCAGGCCCAGGCGGAGACGCAAGCCGGCCAGCCCGCCGCGGCAGCCGCACGGGCGCAGGGAGCGCCGGCCGCGCAGCCGGCAGACGGGGCCCGCCGAGCAGGCGAAGGAGCCGCGCGTCGCCACGCCGGCCGCGCTCCCGCGGCTCGGCGCCCGCCGCGCCCGCGCCGCGCCCGGTCCAGTTCGACGACGACGACCTGGACATCCCCGACTTCCTGAAGTGACGCGACCTGCTGGTGACCTTCCGCACCCACGGCCCCGTCGACCTGGCCTTCACCGACCGGTACGGCGGGGTCAGTGTCGCCTTCATCGACTCGCTCAACCTCGCCCTCGAGGACGGCGACCGGACGACGTCCGCGCCGCGAGACCTCGCCGAGCTCGCGGCGACGACTTCGCGCCGACGCCGCACCTCGATGCACCAGGTGCACGGCTGCGACGTACGTCGTCGCGGACGGCCCGCGTCGAGCCGCGCCCGCGGCCGACGCGCTGGTCACCGACCGCGCCGGGCGTCGTGCTCATGGTCCGCGCCGCCGACTGCGTGCCGCGTCCTGCTGGCCGACCCCGACGCCGGGGTGGTCGGGGCCGTGCACGCCGGGCGCCCGGGCCTGGCCGCCGGGGTCGTGCCCGCGACGGTCGAGCGGATGCGCGAGCTCGGCGCGCGGCGGACTCACCGCCTGGATCGGCCCGCACGTGTGCGGCGCCTGCTACGAGGTGCCGGAGGCGATGCGCGACGAGGTCGGCCGCCGTCGTGCCGGCCAGCGTACGCCACGACCTCGTGGGGCACCCCCTCGCTCGACCTCGGCGCCGGCGTGCCGCGCCCAGCTCGGCGCGCCGGGGTCGCGCGTCGTCGACGTCGGCGCGCTGCACCCGCGAGTCGCCCGACCTCTACTCCTACCGTCGCGACGGCGCCGCCGCGGGCCGGCTCGCCGGCGCTGGTCCGGAGGACGCCATGACCCGGCGGGACGAGATCGCCGCCGGCCTCGAGGCCGTCCGCGGCCGGATCGCCGCCGCCTGCGCCGACGCGGGCGCGACCCCGACGAGGTCCGGCTGGTCGTGGTGACCAAGTTCTTCCCCGCCTCCGACGTGCGGATCCTCGCCGACCTCGGGCGTCACCGACGTGGGGGAGAACCGCCACCAGGAGGCGCAGGCCAAGGCCGCGGAGTGCGCCGACCTCGGCCTCACGCTGGCACTTCATCGGCGGCGCTGCAGAGCAACAAGGCGGCCGCGGTGGCGGCGTACGCCGACGTCGTCGAGTCGGTCGACCGCGCCAAGCTGGTCGCGCCCGCTCGACCGCGGTGCGCCACGGCGCGGTCGCGACGGTCGACGTGCTGCTGCAGGTCAGCCTCGACCCGCCCGGCGCGCGACGGGCCGCGCCGGCGCGGACCCGGCCGACCTGCGCCGCGCTCGCGGCCGCCGTGGGCGAGGCCGAGGACGCTCCGGCTGCGCGGGCTGATGGCCGTCGCGCCGCTCGGGGAGGACCCCGGCGCGGCGTTCGAGCGGCTGGCCGACGTCCGCCGTGGAGTTCCTGCGCCGACCACCCCGACGCGACCTGGCTCTCGGCCGGGATGAGCGGCGACCTCGAGGCACGCCGTCCGCGCCGGCGCGACACACGTGCGCATAGGCTCCGCGGTCCTCGGTTCGAGGCCGCGGTTCAAGTAGGGTCCAGATCAACCAGAGTGCATCCCAGCAGGGGGTGCGGAGTTCCGGAGGGCAACAGTCATGAGCGGCGCGATGCGCAGGATCGGCGAGTACCTCGGCCTGCTCGAGGACACCGGCCGGTACGACGACGAGTACGGCGACGTACGACGAGTACGAGACCCAGGAGACGGCTCCGGTCGCGGCTCGCGCCCCGAAGCGGGAGCCGCGCCCGGCGCCCGTGTCCGACATCGTCCGAGCGCCGCCGTCCGGCGCTCGGGCCCGACCGGAGTGGTGGCCGAGCTGTCCCGCATCACGACCCTGCACCCGCGCACCTACAACGAGGCGCGCACCATCGGTGAGAAGTTCCGCGAGGGCACGCCGGTGATCATGAACCTCTCGGAGATGGACGACGCCGACGCCAAGCGCCTCGTCGACTTCGCGGCCGGCCTGGTCTTTGCGACCCGTGGCACCATCGAGCGCGTCACCAACAAGGTGTTCCTGCTCTCGCCGCCGAACGTCTCGGTGGCCGCCGAGGACAAGCAGCGGATCGCCGAGGGCGGGTTCTTCAACCAGAGCTAGGACACGCCGGACGTGAGTGTTGCCGGAGGGGTCATCGAGGCCGTCCTGTGGTTGTTCATCGCGCTGCTCTGGATCCGGTTCGTCGTGGACTGGGTGCAGGTGTTCGCCCGGTCCTGGATGCCCGCACGGGGTGCTGCTGGTGGCGCTCGAGGGCGTGTACTCGACCACCGACCCGCCGATCAAGGCGCTGCGCCGGGTCATCCCGCCGCTGCGGATCGGGAGCGTCTCGCTGGACCTGAGCTTCCTGATCGTGATGATCGCGGCCTACGTGCTGCTCCGGGTCAACCGCCAGTCTTCTGTCCTGACCAGCGACGGCGGGTGCACACAGGTGCTGATGCGCCGGTCGCCGCCGCAGGCGCTATTGTTCGACCGACAGTTACGTGACGATCAATGAATGGGTGAGGTCATGCCGCTGACGCCTGAGGACGTGAGCAACAAGCGCTTTACGCCCGTCCGGCTCCGCGAGGGCTACGACATGGGCGAGGTCGACCAGTTCCTCGACGAGGTGGAGGCCGAGCTGGCCCGGCTCACGAAGGAGAACGACGACCTCAGGGCGAAGCTCGTCCGCGGCCCAGGGTCCGGCGCGCCGCGACCGAGACGGCGCCGCAGCCGCGGGTCGAGGAGAAGGCGCCCGAGCCGACGCCGGCAGCCCGCGCCCGCGGCGCCCCGGTGGTGGCCGGCGAGCCCGGTGGAGACGATCCGGGTCGAGACCGTCCCCGAGGCGTCCAACGCCGCCGCTCGCCTGCTCGAGATCGCGACGCGCAACGCCGACGAGCTGGTCGAGGAGGCCAAGAACGACGCCGACAAGATCGTCGGCGAGGCCCGCACCAAGGCCGAGCGCCTGGAGTCGGAGTCCAAGACCAAGGCCGACCGGCTCGAGTCCGACGCGCGGACCCGCGCCCAGATGCTCGACTCCGAGACCGCCGAGCGCCGTCGCCAGATGTTCGGTGACCTGGAGAAGGAGCGCGACAAGCTCAACGCGCGAGGTGGAGAACCTCCGGTCGTTCGAGCGCGAGTACCGCTCCCGGCTCAAGAGCTACTTCACCCAGCAGCTCGAGGCGCTGAACACCGGCGTGGCCGAGGGCCGTCGACCTCCGGTGACGACACGCCGGCGCCCAAGCGGCTGCGCTCGATCCTCGGCGAGGACGAGGCCTGAGCCTCGCTCGATCACGCCGCAGCTGAGCGGCCGGCCCCGTGCCCGGGGCCGGCCGCTGCTGCATGGTCCGGTGAATTCCGTGGCGGGCTGCCCGGTGTGGCTGATTTGAGGCGTTGGGGGTCACCGGCTACCCTCCCCGCACACCTGTGGCTCAAGCCACAGCCGCCGAGGCCTGAGGAGGCCGGACCATGGCTCGCAGCACGAGGAAGTCGCTCGCTGGTCAGGCGGCTTCCGCCGCGCGCAAAGTGATCGGCCGCAAGGGCTCGGCGTCGAAGACCGCGGGTGCCACCAAGACCGCCGTGGCGAAGAGCACACCGACCAAGAAGACGGTGGCGGCGAAGGCGGCACGGCGAAGAAGGCCGCGCCCGCGAAGAAGGCGCCCCGGCGAAGAAGGCGGCGCCCGCGAAGAAGGCTGCGCCGGCCAAGAAGGCTGCGCCCGCGAAGAAGGCGTCCCGCGAAGAAGGCGCGCCCGCAAGAAGGCTGCCCGCGAAGAAGGCTGCGCCCGCGAAGAAGGCTGCGCCCGCGAAGAAGGCGGCGCCCGCGAAGAAGGCTGCGCCCGCGAAGAAGGCGGCGCCCGCGAAGAAGGCGGCGCCCGCCAAGAAGGCCGCGCCCGCGAAGAAGGCGGCGCCCGCCAAGAAGGCCGCGCCCGCGAAGAAGGCCGCGCCCGCCAAGAAGGCGCTCCCGCGAAGAAGGCCGCGCCCGCGAAGAAGGCTGCTCCCGTGAAGAAGGTTCCCGCCACGAAGGCTGCGCCGCCGAAGAGGGCCGCGTCGGCCCGCAAGGCTCCGGTCAGCGCCCTGGTGGTCAAGGAGGGCGAGGCCGCGTGGACGAAGGCCGAGCTGGCGGAGGTGCTCGGTGAGCTGAACGAGCAGCGCGACCACAGCCGCGCAGATCGTCGAGGCGCCAGGAGGCCGAGCTCAGCGGCCTGATGCGCGACGCCGGCGACGGCGCGGGTCAGGACCAGGCGGACCTCGGGGCGACCAGCTTCGAGCGCGACCACGAGCTGACGGTGCTCAACAGCGAGCGTGACAAGCTCGCCCAGATCGAACGGGCGCTGATGCGCATCGACGACGGCACCTACGGCGTGTGCGAGTCCTGCGGCAACCCCATCGGCAAGATGCGGCTCATGGCGTTCCCGCGTGCGACACTGTGCATGACATGCAAGCAGCGCGAGGAGCGTCGCTGACCGGCGACGAGAACGACAGCGGAACGACCCCTCCCCGTGGCTCCCGGCTCCGCCACCTCCTGACGTTCGCGGCGGTCGCCGCCGCGGCGTACGCCGTCGACGTGGTCAGCAAGGTGCTGGCGGTGGACCATCTCAGCGGGCGCCCGGACGTGAAGGTCGTCGGGGACCTGCTGGTGCTGCACCTGGTCCGCAACCCCGGCGCGGCGTTCAGCACGGGAACGGGGTACACCGAGGTCTTCAGCGTCGTGTCGATCGTCGCGGTGCTCGTCATCGCGTGGTTCGCGCGGCGGCTGCGCAGCGCCGGCTGGGCGGTGGCACTCGGGCTCCTGCTCGCCGGTGTCGCCGGCAACCTGACCGACCGGCTGGTGCGCGAACCCGGGCCGCTGCGCGGGCACGTCGTGGACATGTTCATGCTGCCGCACTGGCCGGTGTTCAACGTCGCCGACATCTGCATCGACGTGGCGGCCGCCCTGATCCTGGTGCAGGTCTACCGGGGCGTGCGCCTGGACGGCACCCGTGTCGCGCGGGAGGGGGCGCCGTGACCACCGCTGCCGACCACCGGATCCTCCCGGTCCCGGAGGGCCTGGACGGCGAGCGGGTGGACGCCGCGATGGCCCGGCTGTTCGGGCTGTCGCGGACCCGCGCCGCGGACCTGATCGCCCAGGGCAACGTGGAGCTCGACGGCAAGGTCGTCGGGAAGAGCGAGCGCGTCGTGCCGGGGGCGATCCTCGACGTGGCCATCCCCGCCGCGGTCGACCCGCTCGAGGTCGTGCCCGAGGTCGTGGAGGGCATCAAGATCATCCACGACGACGACGCGATCGTCGTGATCGACAAGCCGGTGGGCGTCGCCGTGCACCCGTCGCCCGGGTGGTCGGGTCAGACCGTCGTCGGCCACCTGGTCGGCGCCGGCTTCCGGATCTCGACCAGCGGCGCCTCCGAGCGCCAGGGGATCGTGCAGCGGCTCGACGTCGGCACCTCCGGGCGTGATGGTGATCGCGAAGTCCGAGCGCGCATACTCCGTGCTCAAGAACGCCTTCCGCCACCGGACCGTCGACAAGACCTACCACGCGCTCGTCCAGGGGCACCCGGATCCGCTCGAGGGCACCATCGACGCACCCATCGGGCGACACCCCAGGGCCGACTACAAGTTCGCGGTCATGGCCGACGGCCGGCACAGCGTGACCCACTACGAGACGCTCGAGGCGCACCGCTTCGCGAGCCTGCTCGAGATCCACCTCGAGACCGGTCGCACGCACCAGATCCGGGTGCACATGGCGGCGCTCAAGCACCCCTGCGTCGGCGACCTGACGTACGGCGCCGACCCGTCACTCGCCGAACGGCTGGGACTGCAGCGCCAGTGGCTGCATGCGGTACGCCTCGGCTTCGAGCACCCGGACTCGGGGGAGTACGTCGAGTACGAGTCGGCGTACCCCGACGACCTCGCGCACGCCCTCGAGGTGATCCGTGATGCCCACTGACGAGCTCCTGCTCCGTCCGGCGACGCCCGCGGACCTGCCGGCGATCGCCGAGGTGTACCTCCGCGTCCGAGAGTCCGCGGTTCCTGCGATGCCGCCCCAGATCCACACGGTCGAGGAGGTGCACGCGTACGTCGAGGGCTGGGACCTCACGAAGCGCGAGGTCTGGCTCGCCGACCTGGATGGGGCCGCGGTTGCGTTCATGGTGGTCCAGGACGCCTGGCTGGAGTCGCTCTACGTGCTCGCCGAGGTCGCGGGCCAGGGCATCGGCACCGCCCTGCTCGACGTCGCCAAGGGCCTGCGGCCGGACGGGTTCTCGCTCTGGGTGTTCGAGAGCAACGCCGGCGCGCGCCGCTTCTACGCGCGCCACGGGCTGGTCGAGCTCGAGCGCACCGACGGCTCGGGGAACGAGGAGAAGGCGCCCGACGTCCGGATGGCCTGGCCCGGCGCCGACCCGCTCGCGTTCTACCGCGGCCTCATCGACGAGGTCGACGAGCAGCTCGGCGACCTCCTGGCCCGCCGCGCCGCGCTCACGCGCGCCGCCCAGGCGCACAAGCAGGACGACGGCCGCGACCCGGAGCGGGAGCAGGAGATCGCCGCCGCCCTCGCCCGCCGGGCCCCCGCGCTCGGCCACGAACGTCTCGCCCGGATCATGCACGCGATCATCACCGAGAGCCTGGACGCCGCGCCACCGAGGAATCTGACTGTCGGTGCGCTCTCTCTACCGTTGGGCCGCAACGGTCGCGTAGTCTGGCGTCCTTCCCCCAGATCGCCGCCGCGACGTGATCGTGGCCCTGTTTCTGCATGCCCGCACAGCCTCGAGGAGTGGCTCGCGACGATGGCGAACGGCTCGCAGGACTCCTTCGTCCACCTGCACGTCCACACCGAGTACTCGATGCTCGACGGGGCCTCGCTGCTCGACGGGCTGTTCGCGCGCATGGCCGACCTCGAGATGCCGGCGATCGCGATGACCGACCACGGCAACCTGCACGGCGCGTACGACTTCTACTCCAAGGCGCGCAAGCACGGCGTGAAGCCGATCATCGGCATCGAGGCCTACCTCACCCCGGGCACCCCGCGCGGCGAGCGCAAGCGGGTCCGGTGGGGCAAGGGTGACGCCGCGGAGGAGGGCGGCGACGACGTCGCGGGCGGCGGCGCCTACACCCACATGACGATGTGGGCCGAGTCCACCGAGGGCATGCACAACCTGTTCCGGCTCTCGTCCCGGTCCAGCCTGGAGGGCTACTTCTACAAGCCCCGGATGGACAAGGAGATCCTCGCCGAGCACAGCAAGGGGCTGATCGTCAGCACCGGGTGCCCCAGCGGCGCGATCCAGACCCGGCTGCGGCTGGGCCAGTGGGACGAGGCGGTCCGCGAGGCCGGCGAGCTCCAGGACATCTTCGGCCGCGACAACGTCTTCCTCGAGCTGATGGACCACGGCATCGCCATCGAGAAGCGGGTCCGCGACGACCTGCTGCGCCTGGGCCAGCGAGCTCGGCATCCCGCCGATCGCCACCAACGACTCCCACTACAACAACCCCGAGGACGCCGCCGCCCACGACGCCCTGCATCTGCGTCGCGTCCGGCAAGCGGCTCTCCGACACCAACCGGCTCAAGTTCGACGGCGGCGGCTACTACATCAAGTCGCGCCGCCGAGATGCGCGAGCTGTGGGCGACAGTTCGGCCTCGCCCGAGGCGTGCGACAACACCCTCGCGATCGCCGAGCGCTGCGAGGTCGAGTTCACCGAGTCCACCGGCGGCTACATGGCGCGCGCCGACATGCCCGGCCGGGGAGACCGAGGAGCGCTGGTTCCGCAAGGAGGTGTGGCGCGGCATCGAGGCGCCGCTACCCCGGCGACCGGCTCGAACCAGGAGGTCCGCGACCGCGTCGAGATGGAGCTCGCGATCATCTCCCAGAAGGGCTACTGCGGCTACTACCTCGTGGTCGCCGACTTCATCAACTGGGCCAAGGACAACGGCATCCGGGTCGGCCCCGGCCGTGGCTCGGGTGCCGGCTCCATCGCGGCGTACGCCCTGCGCATCACCGACCTCTGCCCCCTCGAGCACGGGCTGTTCTTCGAGCGGTTCCTCAACCCCGAGCGCCCCTCGATGCCCGACTTCGACATCGACTTCGACGACGCGCCGGCGCGGCGAGGTCATCAAGTACGTCAGCGAGAAGTACGGCGCCGACCGGGTCGCCCAGATCGCCACGTTCGGCCGGCTCAAGGCCAAGGCCGCGATCAAGGACGCCGCGCGCGTGCTCGACCACGGCTTCGCGATCGGCGACCGGATCACCAAGGCGCTGCCCGGCCGACGTGATGGGCAAGGGCGTCCCGCTCAAGGAGATCTTCAACCCCGAGCACAAGCGCTACGCGCGAGGGCGGCGAGTTCCGCGCGCTGCACGACTCCGACCCCGACGTCCGCACGATCTACGAGACCGCGGTCGGCCTCGAGGGCCAGATCCGCAACTGGGGCGTGCACGCGGCCGGCGTGATCATGTCGAGCGAGCCGCTGATCGACATCGTCCCGATCATGGCCCGCCCGCAGGACGGCGCGATCATCACCCAGTTCGACTACCCGATGTGTGAGTCGCTCGGGCTGGTCAAGATGGACTTCCTCGGCCTGTCCAACCTCCGCATCCTCGAGGACGCGATCGCCAACATCGAGGCCAACCGCGGCGAGGAGGTCGTCCTGGAGGACCTGCCGTTCGACGACCGGCGCCACCTACGAGCTGATGGGCCGCGGCGACACCCTCGGCGTGTTCCAGCTCGATGGTGGCGGCATGCGCGCGCTGCTGCGCTCGCATGCAGCCCGACCAGTTCGCCGACATCACCGCGGTCAGCGCGCTCTACCGCCCCGGCCCGATGGGCGCGGACTCCCACAACAAGTACGCCCGCCGCAAGAACGGCCGCGAGCCGATCGAGCCGATCCACCCGGCGCTGGCCGAGGCGCTCGAGTCGGTCCTGGGCGAGACCTACGGCCTGATCGTCTACCAGGAGCAGGTGATGGCGATCGCCCAGGTGCTGGCGGGCTTCACGCCTGGGCGCCGCCGACAACCTGCGGCGGGCGATGGGCAAGAAGAAGAAGGAGGAGCTCGACAAGCAGTACGCCGGCTTCCAGGCCGGCATGCTCGAGCGGGGCTACCCCCAGGACGCGATCGACACGCTGTGGGAGATCCTGCTCCCGTTCTCCGACTACGCCTTCAACAAGTCCCACTCCGCGGCGTACGGCGTCATCACCTACTGGACCGCCTACCTCAAGGCCAACTACCCGGCCGAGTACATGGCCGCGCTCCTGACGTCCGTCAAGGACGACAAGGACAAGATGGCGATCTACCTCAACGAGTGCCGCCGGATGAAGATCCAGGTGCTGCCGCCCGACGTCAACGAGTCCTCGCACGACTTCACCCCGGTGGGCAACGACATCCGCTTCGGCCTCACCGCCGTCCGCAACGTCGGCTCGAACGTCGTCGACGGCATCGTCGCGGGCCGGGAGGAGAAGGGCCGCTACGAGGACTTCAACGACTTCCTCGAGAAGGTCCCCGCCCAGGTCTGCAACAAGCGCGTGATCGAGTCGCTGATCAAGGCCGGCGCGTTCGACGACATGAAGCACAAGCGGCGGGCGCTGGTCGCGATCCACGAGACCGCGGTCGACCAGTACGTCGACATCAAGCGCAACGAGGCGATCGGCCAGGACTCGCTCTTCGGCGGGCTCGACGACGACGGTCCGGGCTTCGGTGTGTCGGTGGCGATCCCCGACATCGACGACTGGGACAAGATGACCCTGCTCGGCCACGAGCGGGAGATGCTCGGCCTCTACGTCTCCGACCACCCGCTGCTCGGCCTGGAGCACGTGCTCTCCTCGGGCACCGACTGCACGATCGGGCAGCTGATGCTCGACGAGGAGCGCCAGGACGGCTCGCCGATCACCGTCTGCGGGCTGGTCACCTCGGTGCAGCGCAAGATCACCAAGCGCGGCGACCCGTGGGCCATGGTCACCGTCGAGGACCTCGACGGTGCCATCGACGTGCTGCTCTTCCCGAGCGCCTGGCAGCTGTGCGGCCACGCGGTCGTCGAGGACGCGATCATCACCGTCAGCGGCCGGCTGTCGCGGCAGAAGGACCAGCCGGAGATCCACGGCCAGGAGGTGACGCGTCCCGGACCTGTCCGACGGGCCGTCCGGGCCGGTCGTGATCAGCCTGCCGTCGACGCGCTGCACCCCGCCGGTGGTGGAGCAGCTCAAGGAGGTGCTGGGCACCCACCGGGGCCTGACCGAGGTGCGCCTGCGACTCTTGACCCGTGAGCAGACCATGGTCATGCGCCTCGACGACCGCCTGCGGGTCACGCCCGAGCCCGGCGCTCTTCGCCGACCTCAAGCACCTGCTGGGGCCCGGATGCCTGACCGGGTGACGCGCGACCGCGCCTCGCTCCGTCCCGCGCTCGTCCAACTGGTGCTGGCGGTCGCCGTGCTCGCCGTCATCGGCGCGGTGGCCGGCGTGGTCTGGGAGTGGGTGTGGAGCGCCCCGAAGGGCGTGGTCATGGACCACACGTGGGTGGCCACCGACGAGGCGAGCCTGCGGGCGCAGTTCTCCGGCACCGGCTGGTACGTCGTCGTCGCGTCGGCCGCGGGCCTGCTCGGCGGCGCGGTGGTCGCGCTGTTCGTCGACCGGTTCCCGCTGGTCACCCTGCTCGGGGTGGTGCTCGGCTCGGTGCTCGCGGCCTGGCTGATGTACCGGGTGGGCGTCTGGCTCGGGCCCGGTGACCCGCAGACGCTCGCCCACGCGGCCAAGGACGGCACCCACCTGCCCGGGCAGCTCCAGGTCGACCACAAGAGTGCGTGGACGGCGCTGCCGGCGGGCGCCCTGGTCGCCCTGGCGATGGTGTTCCTCGGCCTGTCCGCCGCCCACCGCGGCGCCGACGACGAGCTCGTCGCCGCGGCTGATCGGCGCGACCCGTGCGCCCGTCGCGCGCACCAGGTCGTCCGGCGCGAGCCCGAGGTCCAGGCCGCGCCGGCCACCGGACACGTAGACACGTCGAGCTCGAGCGCGGTCGCGTCGACCACGGTCGGGTGCGCCCGCTTCTGCCCGATCGGGGAGATCCCGCCGGCGACGTACCCGGTCGCCCGCTCGGCGGCGGCCACGTCGGCCATCGCGGCCCTGCTCCCGCCGACCGCCCGGGCCAGCGCCTTGAGGTCGAGCTGGCCGGACACCGGGACGATCCCGACGGTCAGCGTGCCGTCCACGGTCGCCATCAGCGTCTTGAACACGCACGCCGGGTCGAGGCCCAGCGCCGCGGCCGCCTCGAGCCCGAAGGACTGCGCGCGCGGGTCGTGCTCGTACTCGTGGACGGTGAACGCGATGCCCGCGCGGGTGAGCGCCACGGTGGCCGGCGTGCCGCCGGCGGACTTCTTCTTGGGCACAGGTTGCCTTTCGTCTCACTGGGTCTCGACGCGCCCGTCGCGACCTCGTCCCTCGGTCGCGGGGCTTGCTCGACCTCGTCTCGCGACGCGCCGTGCTCGTGCCTCGCACGCCGCTGCTCGCTTGATCAGTTGGGCGACCACCGGGTGCGTGCGACCTCGGTCGCCGGCAGGGAGGGGATGACGTTCATCGCGCGCAGCTCGGAGCGCAGCAGGTCGGTGACCATCACCAGCCGCACCGCGGCGTCCTCGGCCTCCAGCAGCGCCTGCCGCTCGGGCATCGGCAGCGGGGCGACCGCGGCCAGCGTCCAGGAGAGGTACGTCGGGTCGCGGGGGAGCGCGCCGGAGTACGGGTCGCCGCGCAGTTCGGCGAGCGCCGCGCGGTACGCCGTGAACGCCGCCCGGGCCTGCTCGAGGATCGACTCCGCGACCGGTGCCTCCGGGTCGGGGCGCTCGGTGATGTGGCCGACCGGGAACGGCCCGCTGGTGTCGAGGCGGTCGAGCTGGATGCGTTCCTGGCCGACCGCGACGATCTCGAAGGTGCCGTCGGCGTTGGCCTCGACGTCGGTGAGCTGCATCCGCACGCCGACGCGGTACAGCGACTGGGCGCCGTGGTCGCCGATCTCGTAGCCCTCGCGGATCCCGACCGAGCCGAAGAGCCGCTCGGCGGGGTCCTCGACCCGGAGCAGGTGGTGGACCATCGCCCGGTACCGGTCCTCGAAGACCGTCAACGGCACGGTCACGCCGGGAAAGAGCACCGCGTTGAGCGGGAACATCGGCAGCGTGTCGGCCACGAGACCAACCTAGCGCGTGTCCGAGCACCGTCGCGGTTCGGGCTCGTCGGCGCGGCGCTCGTAGAATCGGGTCCATGATTCGCCGCATCGACCTGCGCGGGGCCGACCGTCGACGCCGTCGACTACCGCGCAGCCGTGCCCCGCGCCGACTTCGACGTCGAGGCGGCGGTGCCGGCGGTGCATGCGATCTGCGAGGACGTGCGCACCCGCGGACTCGACGCGATCCGCGAGCTCGCCGAGCGGTTCGACGGGGTCGCGGTCGACGACATCCGCGTCGCCCGCCGAGGCGATGCGGGCCGCCTCGAGCGGCTCGACCCGGACATCCGGGCCGGGCTGGAGGAGTCGATCCGCCGGCTGCGCGCCACCTGCGCGAACGAGCTCGAGCAGGACGCGGTCACCGACCTCGGCGACGGCGCCCGCGTGACGCACCGCAAGGTGCCGGTCGACCGGGTCGGCCTCTACGTGCCCGGCGGGCTCGCCCCGCTGGTGTCCAGCGTGCTGATGAACGCCGTGCCCGCCCAGACCGCCGGCGTCGGCTCCATCGCGCTCGCCAGCCCGCCGCAGAAGGAGTTCGGCGGGTCGGTCGCACCCCACGATCCTCGCGGCCTGCGCGCTGCTCGGGGTCGAGGAGGTGTACGCCGTCGGCGGCGCCCAGGCGATCGCGATGTTCGCCTACGGCGTCGGCCCGTGCGCCAAGGTCGACCTGGTGACCGGGCCCGGCAACATCTGGACGGTCACGGCCAAGCGGCTGCTCAAGGGCCAGGTCGGCATCGACTCCGAGGCCGGTCCGACGCGAGATCGCGATCCTGGCCGACGACACCGCGCACCCGGCGTACGTCGCCGCCGACCTGGTCAGCCAGGCCGAGCACGACCCGCTGGCGGCCGCCGTGCTCGTGACCCCGTCACTGCGGCTGGCCGACGCCGTCGAGGCCGAGCTGGAGCGAGCAGGTGGCGGCCACCAAGCACGTCGAGCGGATCCGCACCAGCCTGTCCGGCAGCCAGTCCGGCATCGTGCTGGTCGACGACCTCGAGCAGGGCCTGGAGGTGGTCAACGCCTACGCCGCCGAGCACCTCGAGATCCACACCGACGACGCCGCGGCGTGGGCCGCCCGGGTGCGCAACGCCGGCGCCATCTTCGTCGGCCCCTACGCGCCGGTCAGCCTCGGCGACTACTGCGCCGGGTCCAACCACGTGCTGCCCACCGGCGGCTGCGCCTGCCACAGCAGCGGGCTGTCGGTGCGGGCGTTCACCAAGTCGGTGCACGTGGTCGACTACTCCCGGTCGGCGCTCGAGGAGGTCGCCGGGCACGTGGTCACGCTGGCCGAGGCCGAGGACCTGCCCGGCCACGGCTCCGCGGTGCGCGTCCGCTTCGAGGGATGACGCCGTGACCTGGCCACCCCTGCGCGAGGAGCTGCGGGGCCTCGAGCCCTACGGCGCGCCCCAGCTGGACGTGCCGGTGCAGCTCAACGCCAACGAGAACCCCTACGGCCCGTCCGAGGCGTGCGCCGACGACATCGCGGCCGCGGTCCGTGCCGCCGCGCTGACCCTCAACCGGTACCCCGACCGCGAGCACGTCGAGCTGCGCACCGCGCTCGCGGCGTACCTGTCGCGGGACACGCCGCACGGCGTCGCGCCGGAGCAGGTGTGGGCGGCGAACGGCTCCAACGAGGTGATGCTCCAGCTGCTGCAGGCCTTCGGCGGGCCGGGGCGCACCGCGATGAGCTTCGCGCCGACGTACTCGATGTATCCCGAGTACGCCCGCGACACCGCCACCCGGTGGGTGCAGGGCCGGCGGGCCGACGACTTCAGCCTCGACCTCGACGCCGCGCGTGCCGCGGTCGAGCGTGAGCAGCCCAGCGTGGTGCTGCTGCCGAGCCCGAACAACCCGACCGGCACGGCGCTGCCGCCCGAGGCGGTCGGGCTGCTCTGCAAGGCGGCCGGCGACGAGCGGGATCGTCGTGGTCGACGAGGCGTACGGCGAGTTCCGCCGCGCCGGGCGTGCCGAGCGCGGTCGAGCTGCTGCCGGCGTACCGCAACCTGGTCGTCACCCGCACCATGAGCAAGGCGTTCGCGGCCGCCGGGCTGCGGCTGGGCTACCTGGCCGCGGACCCGGCGATCGTCGACGCGATCCGCGTCGTGCGGCTGCCCTACCACCTGTCCGCGGTCACCCAGGCGACCGCGCTGGCGGCGCTGCGGCACGAGCCCGAGCTGCTCGGGAAGGTCGACGAGCTGCGCGCCGAGCGCGACCGCACCGTCGACTGGCTGCGGGCCCGGGGGCTGGCCGTCGCCGACAGTGACGCCAACTTCGCGTTGTTCGGGACGTTCCCGGACCGGCATGCTGTGTGGCAGGGGCTGCTCGACCGGGGCGTGCTGATCCGCGAGGTCGGTCCCGACGGGTGGCTGCGGGTGTCGATCGGCACCCCCGCCGAGATGGACTCGTTCCGCGAAGCACTGAGCCAGGTCATGGCTCTACAGATGGAGGATGGGCGATGAGCAGGACCGCGCGCGTCGAGCGCCAGACCAAGGAGTCGAAGGTCCTCGTCGAGGTGGACCTCGACGGCAGCGGCCGCACCGACATCTCCACCGGGGTCGGCTTCTACGACCACATGCTCGACGCGTTCGGGCGGCACGCGCTGGTCGACCTCACGGTCCAGACCGAGGGCGACACCCACATCGACGCCCACCACACGGTGGAGGACACCGCGATCGTGCTCGGCCAGGCGCTGCGCGAGGCGCTCGGCGACAAGCAGGGCATCCGCCGGTTCGGCGACGCGACGGTGCCGCTGGACGAGGCGCTGGTGCAGGCGGTCGTCGACGTCTCCGGACGCCCGTACTGCGTGCACACCGGCGAGCCCGAGGGCCAGCAGTACGTCGTGCTCGGGGGGCGACTACCTGGGATCCCTGACGCGGCACGTGTTCGAGACGATCGCCTTCCACGCCCACGTCGCGCTGCACGTGCGGGTGCTGGCCGGCCGCGAGCCGCACCACATCGTCGAGACCCAGTTCAAGGCGTTCGCCCGGGCGTTCCGCGACGCGGTCGCGCTCGACCCGCGCGAGACCGGCGTGCCCAGCACGAAGGGTGCGCTCTGACCGGCAAGCCCCGCGTGGTCGTCCTCGACTACGGGTCGGGGAACCTCCGCTCCGCCGTGCGCGCCCTCGAGCGCGCCGGCGCCGACGTCACGCTGACCCCGGACCGGGCGCCTGGCGCAGGACGCCGACGGACTCGTCGTACCCGGCGTCGGCGCCTTCGCCGCCTGCATGCAGGGCTTGCGCGCGATCCGCGGCCACGAGGTGATCGGCCGGCGGCTGGCCGGGGGCCGGCCGGTGCTGGGGATCTGCGTCGGCATGCAGATCCTGTTCGAGCGCGGTGTCGAGCACGGCGTCGAGACCGAGGGCTGCGACGAGTGGCCCGGCGTGGTCGAGCGGCTGCAGGCCCCGGTCGTGCCGCACATGGGCTGGAACACCGTCGAGGTCGCCCAGGACGACCGGGGCAGCACGCTGTTCCGCGGCATCGAGGGGGAGCGGTTCTACTTCGTGCACTCCTACGGCGTCCGCGACTGGACCCTGGTCACCAACGACCGCACCCGCGCGCCGCTGGTGCACTGGGCCGAGCACGGCGGCGACCGGTTCGTCGCGGCGGTCGAGAACGGCCCGCTCAGCGCCACCCAGTTCCACCCCGAGAAGTCCGGCGACGCGGGTGCCGCGCTGCTGCGCAACTGGGTGGAGGCGCTGTGAGGGCCGGCTCGTGAGCAAGGAGCGCGCGCAGCGCCGGGCCGAGCGCGAGCGGGAGGCCGCGGTGCTGGCGGCGGCACGGGCCGCCGAGGCCGAGCGCAGGGAGCGTCGCGACGCCCGGGTCCGCGCCCTGACGTCGCGGCTGCCGAAGCGCCGCCGCGGACCGGCCGGCATCCTGGCCGAGCGGCGCCGCAAGCAGAACGGCGCGCTGGTCGCCGTCCTCGTCGCGCTGAACGTGCTGCTCTGGGTCTTCAGCGACGACTGGGCGCTCCGCCTGGCCGGCGTCGTGGTGAGCCTGCTGGCCGCCCCCGTCCTGCACACCCTCCTGTTCCGCCGAAGCTGAAGGACACCATGCCTGACTACCTCGAGCTGCTTCCCGCCGTCGACATCACCGAGGGCCGCGCCGTCCAGCTGGCCCAGGGGGTGGCGGGCTCCGAGCGCGTGTACGGCGATCCTGTCGCGGCCGCGCTGCGCTGGCAGGAGGCCGGCGCGGAGTGGATCCACCTGGTCGACCTCGACGCGGCGTTCGGGCGCGGCTCGAACCGCGAGCTGCAGGCGCAGATCGTCGGCGCGCTGGACATCCGGGTCGAGATGAGCGGCGGTATCCGCGACGACGAGTCGCTGGAGGCGGCGCTGGCCACCGGCTGCCGCCGGGTGAACATCGGCACCGCCGCGCTCGAGCAGCCGGAGTGGTGCGCGAAGGTCATCGCCGAGCACGGCGACCGGATCGCGATCGGCCTCGACGTACGCGGCCGCACGCTGGCCGCCCGCGGCTGGACGAAGGAGGGCGGCGACCTCTTCGAGACGTTGGCGCGCCTGGACTCCGAGGGCTGTGCCCGCTACGTGGTCACCGACGTGAACAAGGACGGCATGCTGCAGGGGCCGAACCTGGACCTGCTGCGCGACGTCTGCGCCGCGACCCCGGCGCCGGTCGTCGCCTCGGGCGGCGTCACGACGCTCGACGACATCCGGGCGCTGATGTCGCTGGTCCCGGACGGGGTCGAGGGCGCGATCGCGGGGACGGCGCTGTACGAGGGTCGGTTCAGCCTCGAGGACGCGCTCGCGCTGACCCGGGGTGCGGCATGACCCTTGCGGTCCGGGTGATCCCGTGCCTCGACGTCGACGCCGGGCGGGTCGTCAAGGGGATCAACTTCAAGGAGCTCCGCGACGCCGGTGACCCGGTCGAGCTGGCCCGCACCTACGACGCGGAGGGGGCCGACGAGCTGACCTTCCTCGACATCTCCGCATCCCACGAGGGGCGCGCGACGACGATGGAGATCGTCTCGCGCACCGCCGAGGAGGTGTTCATCCCGCTCACGGTCGGTGGGGGAGTGTCGTCGGTCGCGGACGTCGACCGGCTGCTGCGCGCGGGCGCCGACAAGGTCGCGATCAACACCGCGGCCATCACCCGGCCCGAGCTGGTGGCCGAGGTGGCGGACCGGTTCGGCAACCAGGTCCTCGTGCTGTCCGTCGACGCCCGCCGGGCGGCCGGCACGGACTCCGGGTTCGAGGTGACCACGCACGGCGGGCGGAAGTCGGCCGGCCTGGACGCGGTCGCGTGGGCGGCGCGTGCCGCCGAGCTCGGCGCCGGGGAGATCCTGCTCAACGCCATGGACGCCGACGGCACCGAGGACGGCTTCGACCTCGAGCTGATCCGCGCCGTCCGCCGCGAGGTCACGATCCCGGTGATCGCCTCCGGTGGTGCCGGTGCGGTCGAGCACTTCCCGCCCGCGGTCGACGCGGGCGCGGACGCGGTCCTCGCCGCGACGGTGTTCCACTTCGGGACGCTGCGGATCGCCGACGTCAAGCAGGCGCTCGCCGCCGCGGGCCACCCGGTGCGCTGACTCCACACGATCATGGCGACCTCCCTCTTGGGGGCACCGGGACCGCGTTTGTTGCCCGGCTCGAATGGACACCGGTTCCGTAGCACTGTCCGGTCGAGCGAGGAGGGTCATGTCAGTGGGACGCAAGGTTGCGGTGGTCACCGGGGGTACCGCCGGCGTGGGGCGCGCGGTCGTGCGCGAGCTCGCCGGCGCCGGGTATGACGTCGCCGTGCTGGCCCGCGGGCGGGCCGGCCTGGACGGAGCCGTCCGCGACATCGAGGAGCGGGGGAGCCGCGGGCTCGCGATCCCGACCGACGTCGCCGACCACGCGGCCGTCGAGGAGGCGGCCGAGCGCGTCGAGCGGGAGCTCGGCGAGATCGACGCCTGGGTCAACGTCGCGTTCGCCGGGTCGCTGGCGTACTTCTGGGACACCAGCATGGACGAGTTCCGGCGGATGACCGAGGTCACCTACTACGGCCAGGTCTACGGGACGCAGGCCGCGCTGCGGCACATGCGCCCGCGCGACCGTGGCGTGATCGTCAACGTCGGGTCGGCGATGGCGTACCGCTCGATCCCGCTGCAGTCGGCGTACTGCGGCGCGAAGCACGCGGTGAAGGGCTTCACCGAGTCGGTGATGACCGAGCTGGCGCACGAGAAGAGCAACGTGAAGCTCTGCATGATCCAGCTGCCGGGGCTCAACACGCCCCAGTTCACCTGGAACCTGAACAAGATGCCGAAGCACCCGATGCCGGTGCCGCCGATCTTCCAGCCCGAGCTGCCGGCCCGCGCCGTGCGGTTCCTGATCGAGCACCCACGGCGCAACATGTGGGTCGGCCTGTCGACGGCGTACACCATCCTCGGTGAACGGCTGGCCCCCAAGGTCCTCGACCTGTACCTCGGGATGAGCGGGGTGAAGTCGCAGCAGAGCCAGGCGGACCTGCCGCGTCGCGGCAGCAACGTCTTCGAGCCGTCCGACGAGACCGAAGACGCCGGCGCGCACGGGCCGTTCGACGACCAGGCCCACGGGCGGGACCCGCTCCTGTGGGCGTCGATGCACCGACGCGCGTTGGTCTCCGCCGGCGCGGCCGCGTTGGCCGGCGTCGGGTTCCTGGCGGCACGAGCCCGTTGATGCAGCGGACCGACGGGTTCGCCCCGCTGGCGTCGTACTCCCTGCTCGGCGACTGCCGGGCGGTCGCCCTCGTGGCGGGGGACGGCTCGATCGACTGGCTCGCCGCGCCGCGGCTCGACGCGGCGCCGGTGTGCTCGGCGCTCCTCGACCCCGAGAAGGGCGGCGCCATCACCCTGGCGCCGACGGTCGACCACGAGGTCTCCCAGCGCTACCTGCCGGGGACCATGGTGCTCGAGACGACCTACCGCTGCGCCGACTCGATCGTCCGCGTCACCGACTCGCTGAACCGGTCGCCGACCGGGCCGCTGCCGTGGATGGAGCTCGCGCGCCGCATCGAGGTGACCGGTGAGCCGGTCCAGCTGCGCTGGGAGATCCGCCCCGGGCGCCGGCTGGGCTCCCGGCGCTCCTGGGTCCAGTGGGCCCACCACCATCCCGTGATCCACGACGGTCCGGTCCTGCTCGGCGTCGTGTCCGAGGACGCGGGCGAGCCGACCGTCGCGGACGGGCCGACGGGAGCGTTCGTCTGCGGCGAGCTCACCGCGCATCCTGGGGAGCGGGCGCTGCTGGGCGTGGTGGTGACGACGGGGGAGCCGCTGCCGGTGCCGGCGGTCACGGACATCGACGAGCGGATCGACGCCACGGTCCGGCTCTGGGAGGGCTGGTCGGACGGCATCGACTACGACGGCCCGCACCGGGAGGCGGTGTGCCGATCCGCGCTGGCGCTGAAGGCGCTCACGGTGCTGCCGTCGGACGGCATGGCCGCCGCGGGCACGACCTCGCTGCCCGAGCGGATCGGCGGCAAGCGGAACTTCGACTACCGGTTCGGCTGGACCCGCGACGCGTCGTTCGCCATCGACGCCCAGTCGCGCCTCGGGCTGCTCGAGGAGGTGCACGGGTCGCTGTCCTGGCTGCTGCGGGGCGTGCGGCACACCGCCCCGCGCGTGCGCGCGATGTACGACCTGGACGGCCGGCCGGCGTCGGCGGAGATGACCCAGATCGAGCACGTACCCGGCTACCGCGGTTCCACCCCGGTCAACGTGGGCAACTCCGCGGCCGAGCAGCTGCAGCTCGGGGCCTACGGCGACCTGCTGGACGCGCTGTGGAAGTACGTCCGCAACCACGGGTCCCTCGACCCAGAGAGCGCCGGCGCGGTCGCCGGCATGCTCGACGAGCTGTGCGACCTGTGGCAGCGCAAGGACGCCGGCCTCTGGGAGCTCGGGAGCTACGAGCACTACACGAGCTCGAAGATCGGTTGCTGGGTGGCGCTCGACCGCGGTGTCAAGCTGGCCGAGGCCGGTCAGGTGCCGGCGCTGCGGGTCGAGCGGTGGCGCGCCGAGCGCGACGCCGTGCACGCGTGGGTCGACGAGAACTGCTGGTCGCCGACCAAGCAGAGCTACACGTTCTACGCCGGCACCGACGAGCTGGACGCCGCCGTCCTGCTGTCGGCCCGCACCGGGTTCCTCGCCGGGGACGACCCGCGACTGGCCACCACGGTGGACGCGATCCGCACCGAGCTGGGGGCCGGCGGGGCGCTGCTCTACCGCTACACCGGGATGTCGGAGCAGGAGGGCGCGTTCCTCGCGTGCAGCTGCTGGCTGGTCGAGGCCCTCGACGCCATCGGACGGCGGGACGAGGCGGCCCGGCTGTTGGACGAGGTCGTCGGGCATAGCGGGACCACGGGCCTGATGACCGAGGAGATCGATCCGGAGACCGGCGAGCTGCTGGGCAACATCCCGCAGGCGTTGAGCCACCTGGCGGTGATCAACGCGGCTACCCGTCTGGCCCGTTCCTGAGGTCGCGTTCGAGCCGGTCGAGGGCCTTGCCGAGGAAGTCGGGGTGGGCGAGGACCCAGGCGTCGGTGGCGGTGAGTTCGTGGGTGCCGGTGGGGTCGACGAGTCGGGTCAGGCCGTGGGGGGTGGTCCACAGGTAGGTGGCGTCGTCGATCTGTCTGACCCGGTAGCCGCGGTGGGTCTTGGCGCGGTGGTTGGTGCGGGTCAGGGGTGCGGTGTTGTGGTCGCCGGTCTGTCCGGGTGGTCCGTCGGGGTCGTAGGGGACGGGGTGGTCGTTGTCGTAGCGGCCGGTCATCGTGGCGGTGCTGGTGGCGTGGGGGAAGACGTCGCCGGTGCAGCGCAGCCGGACGCGTTCGGCGACGCGGGTGGGGACCTCGTAGGCGTTGACGCGGGTGTGGTCGTCGAGGTCGATGACGGGGTTGATGGTGACGTGGGCGTGGCCGAGCAGGGTGATGACCTGCTCGAGGAGCATCGGGCCGAGGCCCTCGGCGCGGGCGATCCCGGTGCCGGTCGAGGGCGGCTTCGTGGAGGTGCAGGTGGACCACGGCCTGGTGGTGCGGCTTGCGGGGCCGACCTGGCGTCGCCGGCGGTTTCAGCGGCCGAGGAGCTCGCGGATGTCGTCGGGGCGGGCGAGCCAGCCGAAGGCGATGGCGCGCAGCTCGTCGTGGGTCAGGTCGTCGAGGGCGGCGGGCAGGTCGGGGTGGTGGGCGCGCAGGATGTCGGGGCGCGCGAGCAGGGCGGTGACGATGCGTTCGAGGGTGGCGTCGATCCAGGTGGCGTCGCCGGGTTCGATGCGGGAGAACACGGTGCGGGTGCCGGTCTCGGGTGTCGGTGCGGCGAGACCCAGACGCCGCGGCGGCGGCGTTCGGCGTCGAGCCGGGCGGCGTGGGCGGCGGTGTCGGCCTCGATGGTCTTGGCCTCGGCGATCGCGAGGACCCGGCCCGGGGCCTGGCCGGCGATGGCCTCGGCGACGGCGAGGTCGACCAGCTCGCAGGCCTCGGCGGTCCAGCCGGCGGGTGATCCGGGCGACCTTGGCCGCGACCCAGGGCTCGCAGGCCAGCTCGAGGACCTGGCCCCAGGTGCGGGGGAGGCGGTGGCGCAGGTCGAGGGCGTCGGCCATCGTGGCGCGGGTGGCGTCGGGGTGGGTCTGGCGGGCGATGGCCAGCTCGTGCACGCACAGCTCGGGGACCTGCGGGGTGCCGTCGCCGCCGACCTGGACCAGCCGGTCCCCGCCGTACCTGACCGGGACCGCGCCGGGCTCGGCCTGCGGGTCGCCGCAGTGCAGGTCGGCCCACTGCAGGACCGCGAGCAGGTCGGTGACCTGGGCCTCGCGGCGCTTCCTCAGCGCGTCCTCGGCCGCGGCCAGCACGTCGGCCGGTCCGAGGTCGGTGAGCGAGGAGAGCATGGCTCTACCCTACTCGAACACCAGTTCGATCACAAGGGTTTCTGCAACGGATGTCGCTCGTTGGCAGGCCGGGCATCTGGGTCCTCGCGACCGCTCGGCCGTCGTTTCCGCAAGGATGGTGTGGTGCACATCGAGGATGCCCTACTGCGCGCGCAGGAGGCCGCCGCTCCGGAAGTGGGTCGCGGCCGCCTGGCGGAGTACATCCCCAGCCTGGCTGCCGTGGATCCGCGCCAGTTCGGGATGGCGATCGCCTCGTGCGACGGTGAGGTGCACGTCATCGGTGACGCCGACGTGCAGTTCTCCGTGCAGAGCATCAGCAAGGTCTTCACGCTCGCTCTCGTGGTCGCCGCCGAGGGAGAGGACATCTGGACACGGGTGTCCCGTGAACCGTCGGGCAACCCGTTCAACTCGCTGCTCCAGCTCGACCAGGAGGCGGGGCGGCCGCGCAACCCGTTCATCAACGCGGGTGCACTCGTCGTCATCGACCGGCTGCACTCGCTGACCGGGAACGCGTTCGGCACCGTTCGCGACCTGATGCGCAGGGAGAGCGGGCGCGCCGACGTGGACAGCGACCCGGACGTTGCCCGTTCGGAGCTCGAGGCCGGCCACCGGAACTCTGCACTCGCGCACCTGCTCGCCAGCTACGGGAACCTGGAGTGTCCGGTTGACCAGGTGATCAACCAGTACGTCGCGCAATGTGCTCTGTCGATGAGCTGCCGCGAGCTGGCGCTGGCCGGGCTGTTCCTCGCCCGCGATGGAGTTCTCTCGGACGCGACGCCGTTGCTCACCGCGCGGCAGACGAAGCGAGTCAACGCGGTGATGCTCACCTGCGGCACCTATGACTCCGCGGGCGAGTTCGCCTACCGGGTGGGACTGCCGGCCAAGAGCGGCGTCGGTGGCGGCATCCTGGCCGTGATCCCCGACCGGGGTGTCGCCTGCGTGTGGAGTCCCGCGCTGGGGCCCACCGGCAGCTCGGCAGCCGGGCTGGCGGCGCTGGACGCGTTCACGACGTACTCCGACTGGACGGTCTTCTGAGTCTGGGCCGGAGCCGAGCCGGAGCCGAGCCGGAGTGACCACTTGGCGGGTCGTCCGACTGTTGGCGACTGAGAGCAGGTGGCTCACCTCGGGATGATCGCGCCGGCCACCTCGGCGTGAGTCCATGGGTTTGCGGCCACATCCGGGTCGGGGCTCATCAGCAACCACGCGACGCCGTCCTCCGCGGCGGTTCCCGCGGCGTTGACGATGCGAGCGGCTACGGCGGTCTCCGCGTCGATGCCGAGGACCTCGCGCACATCCGTCGTGGTGTCCATGATGGGCACGTCCCGATCGGTCACGGGCCCCAACCGATCTGGACGGACCTCCGCTCCCGACATCCCGTAGAAGTCGCCTCGATAGGTGAACCCAGTCCCGCTCGGGCCCTCCCCATCGCTGCCGACCAGGGCGAGGCTGGCCACGGCGCCGACGACGAGGACGCCGGCCGCGAGGCCGGCGACGGCGACTGCGCGACGTCTCTGCACCACGTCAGTGTGGAGGAACGTCATGTGGGGTGGACGCAACGACTGGCCGGACGGTTCCCTCAGGCAAGTATGGGTCGCGGTTCGGCCCCACTTTCGGTGACCCTGCGAGCTGAGTACCCGCTTTCCACGCATCGACAACTGGCGCGCACGAGCAGCGCACCGCCGGATGCTGGTGCGGTCCCGACAAGCGGCGGAAAGACGCAGGTCGGAATGGGCTTGCGCGTCGACACTCCAGGAGACGACCCGAACGGCATCCACCGAATCGGCAGATGAACTTCGTCACGAACGCTTGCGGGGAGAACGAGCCGTCCAGGTGTTCATGTGCGGATCGCCGCCCGGATCGGTCAGCCCGAGCTCGTTGGCGGCGATGGCGGCTTGCACTCGGTCGCGCAGCTGCAGCTTGGCCAGGATCGAAGCGACATGGGTCTTGACCGTCGACAGGCTGAGGTGGAGTTCGGACACGATTTCGGCGTTGGTCAGGCCGCGGCCGAGGACGGCCAGCACTTCGCGTTCGCGCGGCGTGAGTCGTTCGAGCCGGTCGTCGAAGGAGTTCCGCCGGCGGCGTACATAGTGCTGCACCAGCCGGCGCGTGACGGAGGGCGCCAGCTGCAGGTCACCCGCGTGGGCGGCGCGGATCGCCGCCACCATGTCGTCCGGCTCGATGTCCTTGAGCAGGTAGCCCGAGGCCCCGGCCAGTAGTCCCTCGCTGACGTATTCGTCGAGGTCGAAGGTCGTCAGGAGGATCACCTTGGGTTCATTGTCGAGGGCGAGGATCGCCTGCGCAGCCTGGAGTCCGTCCATCTGCGGCATCCGGATGTCGAGGAGGACGACGTCGGGTCTGGTCTGGCCGGTGACATCGACGGCCTCGACCCCATTGGCCGCCTCGCCGACGATCTCGATGTCGGGATCGGATTCGATGATTGCGCGAAAGCCTGCCCGCACCAGAGCCTGGTCGTCGGCGAGCACGACCCGGATCATGGTGTCCGCACCGTGTTGGTGAGGCTGGGGGCCTCGAGGGGGAGGGTCATTCGCACTCGCCATCCGGGTCGGCCTGAGCGGGGGCCGGTCTCGAGCAGACCGCCGTAGAGCGCCGCGCGCTCGGCAAGGCCGAGGAGGCCGAATCCGGGTTCGTGCCGCGCGACCGCGATCACCCCGCCGCTGTCGTCGACGGTGACCTCGACCGCATGGCCCGATCGCCGTACCCTCACCCGGACGTCCGCTCCCGCTGCATGGCGCTGAACGTTGGTCAGTGCCTCTTGGACCGTGCGGTAGACGGTGAGCGCCAGCCCGGCCGGTAGCACCAGGTCCTCGTCGATGTCGGAGTCCACGTCGCAGGAGCGTCGGGCCGCCTCGAGCAGACCGGCCAGCGCTCCGAGGTCTGGCTGGGGCACGCCGGCATCCTCCTCAGACGTGCGAAGGACTCCGACCATGCGGCGCAGCTCCTGCATGGCTTCCTTCCCGGTCTGCCGGATCGCCCGCACCGAGTCCGAGGCCGGGTGCTCGGGCGGCAGCCGCTTCTCCGCGGCCCCTGCCTGGACGACCATCACGCCGACGGTATGCGCGATCACGTCGTGCATCTCGCGCGCAATGCGGTTGCGCTCGGCCAGTACGGCGGCGTCGCGGACGAGGTCGCGCTGCGCAGCCAGCTCTCGGGCCAGCTCCGCGAGGTGGGCGGCCTGTGTGCGGGAGTGCCGCAACAAGAGCCCGGCGCTTGCCGGTGCTCCGACAATCACGAGGGGTGACAGCACCGATCCCAGCCCGTTGCGATCGGTGGCTGCGTCGTACGCGACCGCGGCCAGGAAGAGCAGCGCGGTCGCCCAGAGCGACGTAGGGCGCGGCAGCTCGGAGGTGATCGAGAACGCGACGACGAGGAGTGCGATGAATGCCCACATCGTGGTGCTGCCCTGGTGCAGGAGGGCGAGTGCGACGAGGCCGGCGACGAACCCGCCTGCCATCACCAGCGGGGCACGCCGACGCAATGCGACCACGGCGGCCATGGAGCAGGAGACGACGAGATCGAGTCCCGTGCGCAAAGACCAGGGCAGGGACAGCACGGTGGCTGCCGCGGCGACCACGAGAACCGCAGCCAGCGCGACATCGGCGACGGGAACGCCGCGCACCGATCGCCGCCACATCACCATGGCATGACGGTACCCACCGTCTCCGGCCGTCGCATCGGTCTGCCGGCGGACCCGTCCCTCGGTCGCGCGGCCGAGGCGACGCCCCTCGCCCGGCCCTCGAGACTGTGCTCGCGGACCGATGTGCGGGACACGTTCACCCTCCTAGCGTCGCCCACGGCAGGCCATCGGGCCGCCCACAACCCGAGCGGAAGAAGGTTCGTGATGATTTCTCCCCTGGTCGATCACCGCAAGGCTCGATGGCTGTTCACCGGCGCGGGCGCCGCACTGTTCCTGGCACAGGTCACCCTCCCGGCGATGCCTGACGGCGAGGCCGCGAAGGTCGCGACGGTGGCCTCCGACCGGGCAGCCGTGACGGTCTCCGCCGTCGCATTCCTGCTCTCCGGCATCCTCCTGGTTATGGGCGTGGTCGCGCTCAACACCGCCCCCGTTGCCCGGGCACGTCGTCTGGTCACCGTCGGCATGGTCCTCACCGCGACCGGTGCGTTGTGGCCGGTGGGCGGCCGGGCGGCGTACGACCTGGTCATGGTCGCGCTGGCCGGCGCGGAGCGCGGCGCGGCGGCCGACGCGGCGCGAGCCATCGACGGCAGCGGTGCGCTTGCTGTCCTGCTGGTCACCCTGGTGGCATTCGTGCTCGGTCCGATCGTGCTGTCGGTCGGTCTCTGGCGGGCCGGTGTTGCCCCGATCTGGCCGGCGCCGCTGTGGTTCCTAGGTGTCGTCGTGGTGAACGGCGCGGAGGGCAGCTCACGCGCCGCGGCCGGCATCGGGATGCTGGCACTGGCGGTCACGCTGGCGTGGCTCGGGACGAGGATCGCGGCGGGGACGACGAAGCCACGAAGCGACGAGGTCGCACACCTCGCCGTACACAGGTCACGTCGTGAAGAGAGCAAGCGG